>NZ_CP016448.1:1312396-2624793 GCF_001713355.1 Methyloversatilis sp. RAC08
TGGTACCACCAGCAGATGCAGACCTTCGAAGGCATCAAGCCGCCCTATCTGGCGCAGGACGTCGACGAGGTCCACTGGATGCTCTACGTCGTGCACCTGGGCAAGCGCTTCACGCTGAGCGCGCGCGCGCAACTGGTCGAGGACCTCGACACCGAAGCGATCGAGGTGGCCGCCTACTGCCGGCCACTGCACCACCAGTTCCACTACCAGCAGTACGGCTACAAACGCGGCCAGCTCAAGAACACCGACCGCATCGGCGACCGCTCGCTGGCGCTGCCCTTCCACGGCTTCATCGAAGAGGACGAAGTGCGCTTCGTGGTGAAGACGCTGAAGGACGCGGCGACCAATGTCGGCGCCGGCGCCGCCATCTACTGAACCCGACGCATCGCTCAAGGACCCATCATGACCCGCACTCTCACCGACCTGCCCGCCGAACTCGAACAGGGCCTGCGCGCCGGCCGCATCGTGCCCTACCTGGGCCAGCACGTACTGTCGCTGGTACCCGATTACGCGGTGCCCGGTTCGCCCGACGCACTGGTTGCGCTGCTCACGGCGAAGGTATCGGTGCCGCACAAGATCCGCGGCCGACTTACCCAGGCGGCGCAGTTCATCGAGAACTTCAAGCACCGCAAGACGCTGGTCGACCAGATGAATACCGCATTCGCTGCGGCGCCGCACTACTCGGCCATGCACAGCTGGCTGGCTTCGCTCGGCGTGCCACTGATCGTCGACACCTGGTACGACGAAGCGATGGCGGCGGCGCTGCAGGCGGCGGGCGTCAAGTGGGGCGAGGTGCAGGGTCTGTCGCAATCGGAACACTTCGGCACGTGGACCGGCTGGTACGACAGCGACGGCAATCCGCTGCCCGACCGCACGCCTGACTGGCAGACCATCCTGTACAAGCCGATCGGTGGCAGCAGCCCGGCCGGCAACTACCTGGTGTCCGATTCCGACTATGTCGAGGTACTGACGGAGATCGACATCCAGACGCCGATTCCGGCCGAGATCCAGGCATTGCGCAGCGGCCGCCACTTCCTGTTCATCGGCTGCCGCTTCAACGACCAGCTCACACGCACCTTCGCACGCCAGATCATGAAGCGTTCGAGCGACACGCACTGGGCGCTGCTATCCGAGGAGCCGACGCGCATGGAAGCGAAGTTCCTGGCGGAGCAGAACATCACCCGCATCGACATGTCGCTGGCCGAATTCGCGACACGCGTGGCCCCGCTCAGCGAAGCCGCCTGATTCTTCACCCCTCACATAAAAGGAGAAACACCCCATGGCCACCCTCACCATCATGCCGTCCGGGCGTACCAGCGAAGTTGCCGCCGGCACCACGCTGCTGGCCGCCATTCTGGCCGCCGGCGAAAAGCTGGTCAGCAAGTGCGAAGGCGAAGCGAAATGCGGCGAATGCCACGTCGCCATCAATGAAGGACGCAAGAGCCTGTCGAAGATCCAGCGCGCCGAGAACGCGAAGCTCGACGAAATCGTCGGCGTCAGTTCCAAGTCGCGCCTGGCCTGTCAGGCCCAGATGGGCGAAGAGAACGTGACCGTGGAAATCCTCAGCTTCGTCTGAACCTCTCAAGAACCGATTACAGGAAGAACATCATGAGCTATGACCTCATCAAGACCGAACGCGGCCTGTGCCTCGGCAACCGCACCGGCCTGAACGGCAAGTGCAATGGCCAGACATTTCGCTGCGAATGCGGTCAGGTCGGCTGCCGTCAAACCTACGACGACGCCTGTACCGGCCAGGCCTTTTCGGCCGGCTGGCGCTGCGTGAAGTGCGGCGCCGTCGGCAAGGTCGAAGCGCTGAACTTCGAGAACCGCATCGGCGCCTGAACCTTGCCCGATGCCCTGTTCAGTGCTGCATCGCTGGCGATTCTCGAAGAGGCCTGCGGTGGCGTGCTCATTCTCGGCGAGGGTCTCGAGCGTGACGAATTCCTGCGCTCGAGGCTGACCCGGGCAGAGATCTGCCGCCAGTTGCGCATCATTGTCGACTGCCTGCAGTGCCTGCCCGCCGACGCGCGTACGCGGCTGCCCGAACTGGACCGGGACGGCTGGGATCTCACCGCCCGCGCGCTTGCCGGCGGCCCGGGGACCGACGACGCCCTGTGGTTCGCGGTCGGTTCGCTCGTGCCCGCCACGCTGATGTGGCTGCGCGTCTATCGCCAGGAACAGCCCGCGCTGTTCGCCTTCACCGCATGCCCCGATTGACGGCACTTCGGTCGCCGGCCGGGTGTTGGGCATCGCTGCGCTCACCCCAACCTACGATATGCGCCAGGCTCGCAGGTTGGGGTGAGCGCAGCGATGCCCAACAAGCCACGAGCACACGGCCAAACCGCCCACCACACCGTACGTTGCGGTGCGCGCAGCGACACCCGACAAGCGCGGCGAAACGCACGCACCGCGCCTCACCCCTCGTAGGTTGGGGTGAGCGCAGCGATGCCCAACAAGTGCAGCGTCAGAAATGCATCCACTGCGGCTCGTCGTCGCCGATGGTGATGCAGGCACTCACCAGCCGGCCGGCGTCGTCATAGGTATACAGATGGCTCATTTCGACTTCGCCGTACACGCGCTTCTCGCAACGCAGCATGCGCCCGGCGTCATCGTAGGAGGCGACGAAATAGGTGTTGCGGTTGCTCAGCGCGTCGGCTGCCAGTTCTTCGGCGAACTGCAGCGGCAGCTTCACGCCGCGATAGGTCAGGAAGTAGCGTTGCAGCGTGGTCGTGGCATTCATGTCACGTCGTCGCCACTGTCGTCAAGTGAAGGGAGTCGCCCGCGATGAATGTCGGACAACTGATGGAGAAACTGCGCACGCTGCCATCCGAGGCGACCGTGCTGCTCGAGAGCGACGAGGGATACTCGCCGCTGGGCGGCATCGATGTGCAGCACAACGACAATGGTCTGCCGGACGAGGCGGTGCTGCAGCCGGACATGACGCCCGACTGAGCAGTCGGTACGGCTTTTTCGGGGGGATTGTTGGGCATCGCTGCGCTCACCCCAACCTACCGGGGCTGGTGCATATCGTAGGTTGGGGTGAGCGCAGCGATGCCCAACACCCCAAGCTCGAACATGCGGGGACGGACAATTCGAGCGCACGATTGATGCGCCCCCGGTCACGGTGCCGCACACCCGCCTTCGCTCATGCCGGCAGCACAGCCTTCCGACTGCGCGCGAGAGCGCTGCGCCGCTTGACTGTCGAGCCCGACCCACGCGTCCACGACGGCTGGATCGAAGCCCACCCGGCGTTCGTCGCCGACCTGCATCAGCGGCCGCCGGATCAGCAGCGGTTCGGCCAGCAGCAGCGCGAGCGCCGTGTCGCGATCGACCGCTTCCGGCACGACTTCGCCCGACTTCACGCGCGGGGCGGCGCGATTGAACCAGTCGGCAACCGGCAGCGGAGCGAGCCATGCGAGCAGGGCGTCGGCCGTCCACGGCTCGGCGAGCAGGCTGCGCACGTCCAGCGTGTGGCCGGCGTCGAGCAGCCACTGCTTCTGCTTCGCGTTGCCGCCGCAGCCGGGTTTTTCGAAGAAGACGATGTGACTCATGGCAATGCACGCGCCCGGCGCTGCCGCCGGGCGCAGTCGCGTCAGACCGGGCGGTTCTCGTACAGGTTGCGGATCGGACCCATCAGCTTCAGGCCTTCTTCGAACGTGATTTCCGGGAACTTGCCGGTGAACTTGAGTGCGGCGTCGGCCACGGCATCGACCTTGCCGGCAGTGTCGAACTTCTTCAGTTCGGTCTTTTCCAGATAGAGCAGTTCGAGCAGCTCGTTGTACACCGTCGCCTCGTCGATCGGCAGGATGTAGAAGGTCGCGCCGCCGTACTGCACCTGGTACTTCTTCGACAGGTCGATGTTGTCGCAGAACAGGAAGTACTTGCCGGTCGGCGACAGCGCCTCGCCGAGCACGTCGGCCAGCAACTTCAGGTATTCGAACGACAGCAGGAAGCCGGTCAGGAAGGGGATCTGCTGCTCGCCCTCGTGCGCGGCGGCGATGACCTGGTCCATGCTGATTTCCGGCGGACGCGCCTCGTCGGCGAACTGCTGCGCGAACTTCAGCGCGATGTCGCCGCGGAAGCCGACCCGATCGGCCTTGTGGGTCGGTCCCTTGAAGACGGCATTGAGCATCCGCTTCTCGTTTTCCAGCGTGGCAAATGCGGAGCTAGCTATGGTGATGCTCATGGTGGTTCCCCTGATCATTGCGGATGAAATCCGCGGTCTTGAAAAAAGCCTGCTCGAGCTGCTGCCGCAACGCGGCATCGTTCACGACTTCCTGCAGCGCCTGTCGCATGCAGTCCATCCAGGCATCCCGTTCGGCAGAGCCGATCGGAAATGCCAGGTGTTTGCGGCGCAGCCGCGGATGACCGCGTTCGGTCGAATAGCGCTGCGGACCGCCGGTCCACTCGACCAGGTAGTTCACCAGTATCTGGCGCACCGATCGAAGGTCGTCCGGATGCATTGCACGGATGCCGGCGGCCGCCGGCTGCGTGCTCATGTGGTGATAGAAGCGCTCCACCAGACGTTCGATGGCGGCTTCGCCACCGATGCGGTCGAAGTGGGGATTGCCGCCGGCAGCGGTTGAGCTGACCGAGGGGGCGACAGGCTTGGCTGCAGGCGGGCGGGTGTTCATGGCATCGGCTACGCAGGTGGGTGCAGGCATACAGCAAGCCCCGTACCCGCTCGCTGCCTGAAGCGCCGAATGCCCGCCTGCATGCCGTTTGCAGCATTCACGACAGACCTTGCACCGACCCGGCCATTCCACACAGCCCTGCGCCGAATGTCGTGTTTGTCACATCCGTCCGTCCACCGTACAGACCACGGCACGACGCCACGAAACGGCGTGTGGGAAGGCTTTGGGGGATGTTGAACGCGAGTGGCACGGCAGTTGCTGAAGTGACCTCGCACCGACCATGACTCGCCGCAGTGGCAACCACGAAGACCAATAAAGGCACGAGGGGCTGCATCCGGTGGCACGGTAAGCGCCAAAGACCACACGGTCGGCGGCATCCAACTGTTCATCGACTCAGGAGTGACATCGAAATGGCAAAACTTCGGCAAATCGCCTTCTATGGCAAGGGTGGCATCGGCAAATCGACCACTTCGCAAAACACACTGGCCGCGCTGTCGGATCTGGGCCAGAAGATCCTCATCGTCGGCTGCGACCCCAAGGCCGACTCGACCCGCCTGATCCTGCACGCCAAGGCACAGGACACCATCCTGTCGCTGGCCGCTGAAGCCGGTTCGGTGGAAGACCTCGAGCTCGAGGACGTCATGAAGATCGGCTACAAGGACATCCGCTGCGTCGAGTCCGGCGGCCCGGAACCCGGCGTCGGCTGCGCCGGCCGCGGTGTCATCACCTCGATCAACTTCCTCGAGGAAAACGGTGCCTATGACGGCGTCGACTACGTCAGCTACGACGTGCTGGGCGACGTGGTGTGCGGCGGCTTCGCGATGCCCATCCGCGAAAACAAGGCGCAGGAAATCTACATCGTGATGTCGGGCGAAATGATGGCCATGTACGCGGCCAACAACATTTCGAAGGGCATTCTGAAGTACGCCAATTCGGGCGGCGTACGCCTGGGTGGCCTGGTGTGCAACGAGCGCCAGACCGACAAGGAGCTGGAGCTTGCCGAGTCGCTGGCCAAGATGCTCGGGTCGCGTCTGATCCACTTCGTGCCGCGCGACAACATCGTGCAGCACGCCGAACTGCGTCGCATGACGGTGCTCGAGTACGCACCGGATTCGAAGCAGGCGGGCGAGTACCGCACACTGGCCGAGAAGATCCACGCCAACGCCGGCAACGGCACGATCCCGACGCCGATCACGATGGACCAGCTCGAAGACCTGCTGATGGAGCACGGCATCATGAAGCAGATCGACGAGTCGCAGGTCGGCAAGAAGGCAACCGAAGTCGCCTGAGAAACCGAGAGTCGAGGGTCGGGAGCCGCGGGTCGAAAGGGCCGCAGGCTCCCGGCCTCCGCCGGCGACCCACGGTTCTCCTCCCTCCGCTCTCGATACGTACAGGAGTACTCAAATGAGCATGACGATTGACGAAAAGAAGGCCCAGAACGCAGCTCTCATCGAAGAGGTGCTGAAGGCCTACCCGGAAAAGACCGCCAAGAAGCGGGCCAAGCACCTCAATGTGCACGAGGAAGGCAAGCCTGACTGTGGCGTCAAGTCGAACATCAAGTCGCTGCCCGGCGTGATGACCATCCGCGGCTGTGCCTATGCCGGTTCCAAGGGCGTGGTGTGGGGTCCGATCAAGGACATGATCCACATTTCGCACGGCCCGGTCGGTTGCGGCCAGTATTCGTGGGCTGCGCGACGCAACTACTACATCGGTGTGACCGGTGTGGACACCTTCGTGACGATGCAATTCACCTCCGACTTCCAGGAGAAGGACATCGTATTCGGCGGCGACAAGAAGCTGGAAGTCATCATGGACGAGATCCAGAACCTGTTCCCGCTGAACAAGGGCATCACCGTGCAGTCGGAATGCCCGATCGGCCTGATCGGCGACGACATCGAAGCGGTGTCGAAGAAGAAATCGAAGCAGTACGACGGGCACACGATCGTGCCGGTGCGCTGCGAAGGCTTCCGCGGCGTGAGCCAGTCGCTCGGCCACCACATCGCCAATGACGCGATCCGTGACTGGGTGTTCGACAAGACCGAAGACAAGCGCCCCGACTTCGTGTCGACGCCTTACGACGTTGCCATCATCGGCGACTACAACATCGGCGGCGACGCCTGGTCGAGCCGCATCCTGCTCGAAGAGATGGGTCTGCGAGTGATCGCCCAGTGGTCGGGCGACGGCACCATCGCCGAGCTGGAAAACACGCCGAAGGCCAAGCTCAACGTACTCCACTGCTACCGCTCGATGAATTACATCAGCCGGCACATGGAAGAGAAGTACGGGGTGCCCTGGGTCGAGTACAACTTCTTCGGCCCGACCAAGATCGAAGAGTCGCTGCGCGAGATCGCTGCGCACTTCGACGACACGATCAAGGCCAACGCCGAGAAGGTGATCGCCAAGTACAAGCCGCTGATGCAGGCCGTCATCGACAAGTACCGCCCGCGCCTCGAAGGCAAGAAGGTGATGCTGTTCGTCGGCGGTCTGCGCCCGCGTCACGTCATTGGCGCCTACGAGGATCTGGGCATGGAAGTGGTCGGTACCGGCTATGAATTCGGCCACAACGACGACTACCAGCGCACCACGCACTACGTGAAAGACGGCACGCTGATCTACGACGACGTGACCGGTCACGAATTCGAGAAGTTCGTCGAGAAGGTGAAGCCTGACCTGGTCGGCTCGGGCATCAAGGAAAAGTACGTGTTCCAGAAGATGGGCGTGCCCTTCCGCCAGATGCACAGCTGGGACTACTCGGGCCCGTATCACGGCTACGACGGTTTCGCGATCTTCGCCCGCGACATGGACATGGCGATCAGCTCGCCTATCTGGGGCCTGTCGAAGACGCCCTGGAAGAAGTAAGCATCTGCAGTGAAACGTAGGGTGGGTTGAGGGCACCGAAACCCACCACGAACGACCCGCGTGTCGACGGGCCGGGTGGCTTGATGCTGCCGGCCCACCCTACATCAAGGAGCAATCAACCATGCCTCAATCAGCCGAAAAGATTCTCGATCACGAACTGCTGTTCCGCGAGCCCGAGTACCAGAAGATGCTCGCCGAAAAGAAGTCCGAGTTCGAGTTCAACCATGCCGACAGCAAGATCCAGGAAATCGTCGAATGGACGAAGACCGAGGATTACAAGCAGAAGAACTTCGCCCGTGAGGCACTCACCGTCAATCCGGCCAAGGCCTGCCAGCCGCTGGGCGCGGTGTATGTCGCCAACGGCTTCGCCAAGACGCTGTCCTTCGTTCACGGCTCGCAGGGCTGCGTGGCCTACTACCGCTCGCACTTCTCGCGCCACTTCAAGGAACCGACCTCGTGCGTGTCGTCCTCGATGACGGAAGACGCGGCCGTGTTCGGCGGCCTGAACAACATGATCGACGGTCTGGCCAACACGCTCAACCTGTACAAGCCGGAAATGATCGCCGTGTCGACCACCTGCATGGCGGAAGTCATCGGTGACGACCTGAACGCCTTCATCAAGACGTCGAAGGAAAAGGGTAGCGTGCCGGCCGACTTCGACGTGCCGTTCGCCCACACCCCGGCCTTCGTCGGCAGCCACATCACCGGCTACGACAACGCGCTGCTGGGCATCCTGCGCCACTTCTGGGACGGCAAGGCAGACACCGCACCGAAGCTCGAGCGTGTGCCGGACGAGTCGATCAACTTCATCTTCGGCTTCGATGGTTTCGTCGTCGGCAACATGAAGGAAATGAAGCGCATCCTCGGTCTGTTCGGCATCGACTACAACATCCTGTGCGATCCGTCGGAAGTGTGGAACACACCGACCGACGGCGAATTCAGGATGTACGAAGGCGGCACGACCAAAGCCACGGTCGAGCGCGCGCTGAACGCCAAGGCAACCATCATCTTCCAGGGCTACTGCTGCGAGAAGACCAGCAAGTTCATCGCCGAGCATGGCCAGGAAGTCGTCGTGCTGCACAGCCCGATCGGCGTCGCCGGCACCGACAAGTTCCTGATGGAACTGTCGCGCATCACCGGCAAGCCGATCCCGGCCGAGCTCGAGCTGGAGCGCGGACAGCTGGTGGACGCAATGGCCGACAGCCAGGCTCACCTGCACGGCAAGCGCTACGCCATGTACGGTGATCCGGACATGATGCTCGGCATGACCGAATTCCTGCTCGAACTGGGTGCGGAGCCGGTCCACATCCTGGCCACCAACGGTGAAAAGGAATGGGCGAAGAAGGTTCAGGACGTGCTCGACGCGTCGCCCTACGGCGCCGGCTGCAAGGTGTACCCGAAGCGCGACCTGTGGCATATGCGTTCGCTGCTCTACACGGAGCCAGTGGATTTCCTGATCGGCAACACCTACGGCAAGTACCTGGAACGCGACACCGGCACTCCGCTGATCCGCATGGTGTTCCCGATCTTCGATCGCCACCACTACCACCGTTACCCGATCTGGGGTTACGAGGGCGGCCTGCGCGTGCTGGTCATGCTGCTGGACGAGTTCTTCGAGTCCATCGATGTGAACACCATCGTTCCGGGCAAGACCGACTACTCGTACGACATCATCCGCTGAGCACCGGCACCGGGGGCAACCCTGGTCCGCTCAGAGCAGTCCCGACGGGCTGCCCGGGAAACCGGGCAGCCCGTTCTGCATCACGACGAAGCTGCGGCTGCTGTTGGGCATCGCCTTCGGCTCACCCCAACCTACGGAACCTCACGCGGCTTGGGGCGAATCGAAGGCGATTGCCAACACCGAACCGTCACCCCACGTCCCACCCGACCCACCCGACCCACCCGTAGGTTGGGGTGAGCGCAGCGATGCCCAACACCGAAACCTCATGCGGCCTGGCGTGCGCCGAAGCCGATGCCCAACACCGAACCGTCACCCCGCGTCCCACCCGACCCACCCGTAGGTTGGGGCGAGCGCAGCGATGCCCAACACCGGAACCTCATGCGGCCTGGCGTGCGCCGAAGCCGATGCCCAACACCGCACCGTCACCCCGCGTCCCACCCGACCCACCCGTAGGTTGGGGTGAGCGCAGCGATGCCCAACACCGGAACCTGATCCGGCGGACACCCGCCTCATTCCCCGAACCCGCCTTCGATCATCGTGCTGCCTCCGGCCCAGTCAGCCGGCAGAACGCCCTGCTCGACGTAGCGGTGGAATGACGAATGCGGCCAGTCGACGACGCGGGCGACCAGACCGTGTTTCACCGGATTGAAGTGGATGTAGTCGACGTGGCGCGCGTAATCGTCGTCGTCGCGAACGAGGTGTTCCCAGTAGCGCCGCTGCCACACTCCGCGTTCGCCCTTGCGGGCGCGGCTTGCATCGATCGTTTCGTCGCGTGGCAGCGCGCGCGAGAAGGCCGCCTTGACCAGCATCCAGCGTGTCGCGTAGTCGGCATCGCCGGCCGGGAGCGTCCACAACATGTGCAGATGGTCAGGCAGAACGACAGCAGCATCGATGTGGAAGGGGTGGTGCAGCGCCGTGACCCGAACGGCCGAGCGCAGCGCCCCGATGTGGCGAAGCAGCAGACCGGACGACCGGTCGGCCAACACGAGCGTAAAGAAGAAGGTCGCGCCGGGCGCGGACGAACGACGGTAGCGCATGCGTCGATGATAAACGCATGGCGTATTTTTCGGCTGTGGCTGTTGGGCATCGCTGCGCTCACCCCAACCTACGGAGCATCACGTTGGTTGGGGTGAGCCGAAGGCGATGCCCGACACCGAACCGTCACCCCCGCGTCCCCGCCCGACCGACCCGTAGGTTGGGGTCAGCCAACGGCGATGCCCAACACTACATCGTCCCAATCACCGAACGTCCCACTCAGCGCGTAGGTTGGGGGGAACGCAGCGTTACCCAACACGCGGCCTCGATCAGAGCGGCAGGCCGAAGTCCGGAGCGATCAGCTTCAGCCAGGCGTCGAGGCGCTCGGCGGTGAGGTCGGGCTGGATGTCCTGGTCGATGGCCAGACCGACGAACTTGCCGTCGATGATCGATTGCGACACGTCGAACTTGTAGCCGTCGGTCGGCCATGCACCGACGATCCTTGCGCCGGCACCCTTGAAGAAGTCGTACAGCAGGATCAGGCCGTCGACGAATTCGTGCGCATAGGTGTCCTGATCGCCGAGGCCGTACAGCGCTACCGTCTTGCCGGCGAAGCTGGTGCCCTTGAGCTTGTCGAGCGCCTCGGCCCAGCTCTCGTCGTCGCACTCGGCTTCCAGCCCGGGCAGCAGGCCGTCGCCCAGCGTGGGCGTGCCGAGGATCAGGAAATCGTAGGCGGCCAGATCGGCCGGCGTCGCCTTGTTGATGTTGACCGGCTCGGCCATCGTGTCGTCGTCGAAGCGTTTCTTGATCTGCTTGGCGATCTTGCGCGTGCTGCCGCTGTTGGTGCCGAAGAAAAGTCCGATGCGTGCCATGGTGGTTTCCATTCAGATGAGGTGGGTCAGTAAGCGGTTTCGGTTTCCTGCGCCTGGTCCATGCCGCGGAAGATCGCGCAGCGCTTGAACACGTCGAGCGTGGGCGAACAGGCCTTGTGCTGGCAGTACTTGGCCGCCAGCTTCGACAGGCCCTTGATGTCGCGGCCGGTGGCGGCGGGGAACAGCACGGTCAGTTGTTCGATCAGCGCGTCGTCGATGTCGAGCGCGAACTGCGCCGCCATCACCTGCCAGATGCGGGCGCGCGCCGCATGATCGGGCGGCACGTACTTGATCAGCGCGATGCAGCGCGACACGATGGCCTCGTCGATGTCGTCGACGCGGTTGGTGGTCAGAAAGAGCAGGCCGTTGAAGTACTCGAGCACGCGCAGGAACACGCCGACCACGGCGTTCATCGTGATGTTGTCGTCGCGCCGCTTGATGTAGACGTCGGCCTCGTCGATCAGCATCACCGCGCCCCAGCGCTGGGCGCGGGTGAGCACGTCCTTCAGCGCGGTTTCCATCGCCGCGACGTTCAGCCCGAGCTGGCCCGAGTGCACGCGGTACAGCGGGCGGCGGATGATTTCCGAATACACCTCGGCAGTCAGCGTCTTGCCGACGCCGGCCGGGCCGGCGCACAGCACGGTGGTGCCGCCCGATTTGCCGGCGA
Organism: Methyloversatilis sp. RAC08; assembly: GCF_001713355.1. Lineage (NCBI taxonomy): Bacteria > Pseudomonadati > Pseudomonadota > Betaproteobacteria > Nitrosomonadales > Sterolibacteriaceae > Methyloversatilis > Methyloversatilis sp. RAC08. The sequence continues at coordinate 1,324,085 of NZ_CP016448.1, forward strand.
TGATGTCGTCCATCAGCACGTCCATCTCGGCGGTCAGGATGTCGATCAGGTCGGTCTGTTCCGGCGGCAGCACCAGCTTCTGCTTCAGCGCCGGCTGATAGGCGTACGGCGTGATGTCGTCGACGTGCACCCACAGGTAGTGGTGCAGGTCGAGGTGGAACATCAGGATGTAGGGGTGCACCGGCAGCTGCGAAAACAGGCCCTCGGGCATCGCATCGCGCGACGCGCCGACCTCTTCTTCGGCGTCGTAGCGGTTGCTCTTTGCCGCCTTGCGCAGATAGGGGCCGAGGATGTCGCCCGGCGCGTCGAGCAGGAGCGTGCGCGCCGGCAGGATGCCTTCGTCGTTGACCAGGCGCGCTGCACCGCCACTGGCCGACAGCACGACGATGTCCTTGCGCGTCCAGTCGGTGTCGCGGTGGCTGGCAGCCGGATCTTCGGCGTGGAAGCCGGTGCCGGTGCCCGAGAACTGTTCGCCGTAGCGGCCGCGCCAGTCGAAGTAGCGGCCGATGGTGTCGTCGTAGGCGGCGATCAGTTCCGGCGTCTCCTTGAGGAAGCCCTTGGCGGCCAGTATTTCGCCGACCGTGCGGTCGACCACGTCGGCACCGTAGATGCGGATGACGGCGGTTGCCAGCGTGGCCTTCACGTTGGCCTTCAGCTCGATGAACACCTTGCCGGTTTCGTCGTTGCCGGCCGGCGTGTAATCGAGCCGGCTGACCACCCAGGGCAGCGGCCGCGTCATCAGGTTGGCGGTGAACAGCCAGCCGCGAATGGCGTCGGTCGCCAGGTGGCGCGCCAGCGCCGGCACCAGCGATTCGAGGTCGCCGGCAGCAAAGCGGCGACCGTCGCCTTCCAGCGCGCGCTGCAGCGTCGCCAGGTGCGCGGCGCGCGCCTGCATGGCCGGCCCCGCCTCGCTGTAGAGCTTGCCGAGGAAGCGCATGGCATCGATCGACAGCCGCGACACCGGCACTTCGACCCGGTTGCCGAAGCGCAGCTGCTCGCGCAGCGTCGCCAGATCGGGGAAGGCGTCGATCATGCTCTCGACGTGCGGGGCGTCGATCAGGACTTTCATCGCCGGGCGCTCAGCGCAGCACGACCGGGATTTCGAGCGGCGCGCGCCGACCCAGTTGGGTGTCGACCTTGCGCCGCACGGTTTCCACCTTGAGCGGGCGCAGCAAGGTGCTCTCCGCACCCAGCGCCAGCGCCGCTCTGACGTCCTCGTCGTCGGCATCGGTGCACACCACGAGCATCTTCACGCCGCCCAGGCCTTCCTTCAGGCGGGTGACCACGTCCACGCCTTCGCTCGCCAGCACGCCGGCACCGAGCAGCAGCAGGTCGGGTGGGGCGCCGCGGCCCTTGGCCAGCGCTTCGGCGCTGTCGGCGAGCACATGCGTTTCCATCTCGTCGGCCAGCATGAACTGCAGCGCCATGCTGACGACGTCGTCGTTGTCGACCACGAATACGCGCTTGTTCTCCACCGCGCGCTGGCTGTCTACGCCGATCTGCATGCTGGGTGCCTCCGTGTCGATGGGTGTCTGCCGACCCATGAGCAAGCTTCGTTCCCGTCGCGGCACGTCTCCTGCTTCGAGCCCCCCGTGTGCAACCCATCCTGACGGGAGAAGCGAAATGACGATCCATGTGAAAACGACGCAAGACGGCCGCAAGGTCGAAGTGATCGACGATGCCGTATGCCTTGACGGCCGGCCGGAAGCCACGAAACTGGTGCCGCTGATCGAGCATCCGAACCGTCAGGCCATCCTGCGGGCGCTGCCGGACGCCACCCACATGGCGGGACGCATTGCGCTGACGCTGGCCGAATCAGCCGTGGCACAGGACGCCCTCAATGCGGCCAGCCGCGACTTCGACGCCAGCCCGGGCGGCATCGCGCGCCGTCTGCAGGCCGCCATCTACAACAAGGCGCGGATGGACGGCATCGAGTAGGCGCGCGACGCGAACCCTGCCAAACCCGACAAAGACGTGTCGCAAACCGCTCACTGTTTGTCGGGCCGGAACGTGTTGCGCCGCTACTGCGCTGATTAGATGGCCGCTTTGTGCGCTGCAGCGGCTTGGCATCATTCCTGCTGAAGTGGATGCAGGGCCGTCGCCTGCGACGGATGCAGTGACCGAATGGGAGGTGTGCAATGGATGCCCGTGTATCCGCCAAGATCCAGGACGTGTTCGAAGAACCCGCCTGCGAGCACAACCAGAACAAGTCGGCCAAGGAAAAGAAGAAGGGCTGCACCAAGCAGCTGTCGCCCGGTGCGGCCGCTGGCGGCTGTGCCTTCGACGGCGCCAAGGTCGCGCTGCAACCCATCGTCGACGTGGCCCATCTGGTGCACGGCCCGATCGCCTGCGAAGGCAATTCGTGGGACAACCGCAATTCGTCGTCCAGCACCTCGCAGCTCTACCGCACCGGCTTCACCACCGACATCAATGAACTGGACGTCATCTACGGCGGCGAGAAGCGCCTGTTCAGGTCGGTGAAGGAAATCATCGAGAAATACGACCCGCCGGCGGTGTTCGTCTATCAGACCTGCGTCACCGCGCTGATCGGCGACGACATCGAGGCGGTGTGCAAGCGGGCGACCGAAAAGTTCGGCAAGCCGGTCATTCCGGTCAACGCGCCCGGCTTCGTCGGGCCGAAGAACCTCGGCAACAAGCTCGGCGCCGAGGCGCTGCTCGATTACGTGATCGGTACCGAAGAGCCCGACTTCGTCACGCCCTACGACATCAACATCATCGGCGAATACAACCTGGCCGGCGAACTGTGGCAGATCAAGCCGCTGCTCGACGCGCTCGGCGTGCGCATCCTGTCCTGCATTTCGGGCGACGGCCGCTATCGCGAAGTCGCCTACAGCCACCGCGCGAAGGCAGCGATGATGGTGTGCTCGAAGTCGATGATCAACATCGCGCGCAAGATGGAAGAGCGCTACGACATCCCGTTCTTCGAAGGCTCGTTCTACGGCATCGGCGACATGTCGGAAACGCTGCGCGAAATCGCCCGCCTGCTGGTCGAGAAGGGCGCGCCGGAAGAGCTGAAGGCGCGCACAGAAGCGCTGATCGCGGTCGAGGAAAAGCGCGCCTTCGAACGCATCGTCGCCTATCGGCCGCGGCTCGAAGGCAAGAAAGTGCTGCTCATCACCGGCGGCGTGAAGAGCTGGTCGGTGGTGGCCGCGCTGCAGGAAGCCGGGCTGGAAATCGTCGGCACCAGCGTCAAGAAATCGACCAAGGAAGACAAGGAAAAGATCAAGGAGCTGATGGGGCAGGACGCGCACATGATCGACGACATGACGCCGCGCGAAATGTACGCGATGCTCAAGGACGCCAAGGCGGACATCATGCTGTCCGGTGGCCGCAGCCAGTTCATCGCGCTCAAGGCCAAGATGCCCTGGCTGGACATCAACCAGGAACGCCACCACGCCTACGCCGGCTACGAAGGCATGGTCGATCTGGTGCGCGAGATCGACAAGGCGCTGCACAACCCGATCTGGGAACAGGTGCGCCGTCCGGCGCCCTGGGACGTGGTCGCCGCCTGAGGATCACGCCATGGCCACCGTCATCGATTCGAAGAAAGCCTGCACCGTCAATCCGCTGAAGATGAGCCAGCCGCTGGGCGCGTGCTATGCCTTCATGGGGCTGGACAACTGCATGCCGATGATGCACGGCTCGCAGGGCTGCACCTCCTTCGGCCTGGTACTGCTGGTGCGCCATTTCAAAGAGGCGATCCCGATGCAGACCACGGCGATGAACGAGGTGAGCACCATCCTCGGCGGCCTGGAGAACATCGAGCAGGCCATCCTCAACATCAAGAAGCGCGCCAATCCGTCGCTCATCGCCATCGCCTCGACCGGGCTCACTGAAACCAAGGGTGACGACGTCGACGGCTACCTGAACCTGATCCGCAAGAAGCACGGCGAAACGCTGACCGGCACCGACATCGTCTACGTATCGACCCCCGACTACGTCGGCGCCTTCGAAGACGGCTGGGGCAAGGCCGTGCTGGCCGTGGTCGACGCCTTCGCCCAGCCCTGTGCGGTGCGCGACGATCATCTGGTGAACCTGCTGCCGGGCGCCCACCTGACGCCTGCCGACATCGACGAACTGCGCGAAATGATCGAGGCCTTCGGCCTGCAGGCACGCGTGATGCCCGACATATCGGGCTCGATGGACGGCCACATTCCGGAAAACTTCACGCCGACCACGCTCGGCGGCACCACGCCCGACGCGTTGCGCCAGCTGGGTGCGGCCAAGGCCACGCTGGCCGTCGGCGCACGCATGGACGCCGCCGCGGCGGCGATCGAAGAACGCTGCGGCGTGCCCTACCGCGTGTTCGACCGGCTGACCGGGCTGGCCGCGGTGGACGACTTCCTGCAATACCTGTCGCAGCTGTCGGGCCGGCCGGTGCCGCCCAAGTACCGGCGCCAGCGCAGCCAGCTGCAGGACGTGATGCTCGACGCCCACTTCTGGGTCGGCAGCAAGAACATGGCCTTCGCCGCCGAACCCGACCTGCTGTACGCGCTGACGACCACCGCCGCCGAAATGGGTGCGCACGTGGTGGCCGCGGTCACCACGACGCACTCGCGCGTGCTCCAAGGCGTGCCCTGTAACGAAGTGCTGGTGGGCGACCTCGAAGACCTCGAAATGCGGGCGAAGGCGGGCGGCGCGCAACTGCTGATCACCCACTCGCACGGCCGCCAGGCGGCCGAACGGCTCGGCGTGCCGCTGGCGCGCGTCGGCATCCCGATGTTCGACCGCCTCGGGGCGGCGCACATGCTGATGGTGGGCTACCGCGGCACGCGCGAACTGATCAACGGCTGGGCCAACACCTTCCTCGCCGACGAACACCAGAACACGCCGCAGGACTGGCCGCTGCCGGAAGAAAGCCGGCGCGCGGCCAGTGGCGAAAGCACCGCGGCGTGTGGCAGCAGTGGCTGCGCCAGTAACGTCGCACCGATCGACGTCGTACCCGATGCGGTCGGCGCCTGACGCCAACCATCGACCGAAACCATGAGGAGCAGATGATGAAGATCGCCTTCGCCACCCAGGACAAGCAGTGCGTCGATGCGCACTTCGGCTGGGCCAAACACCTCGCGGTGTACGAAATCGACCGCGACGGCTACCACTTTCTCGAAAGCTTCGACTTCGGCGGCAAGCTCGACGAAGACGGCGACGAGGACAAGCTCGCGCCCAAGCTCGAAGCGATCAAGGACGTCGCCATCGTCTATGTCGCCGCCATCGGCGGCTCGGCGGCCGCGCGCGTGGTGGCCAGCAAGATCCACCCGATCAAGGTGAACCAGCCGGAACCCATCATGGACATTCTGGACAAGCTGCAGGAAGTGCTGCGCGGTACGCCGCCGCCGTGGCTGCGCAAGGCACTGGACAAGGATGCGCGGCGCGATTTCGATTTTGAAGACGAGGTTGAACAAAATGGCTGAAACCCTGGACATCACCGCCGAAGACAGTGCGGCACTGGCAACCCCCTTCCTGAGCGAGCTGATCAAGCAGTTCCGCGCGCAAGACATGCACGGCGCGTGGGAAGGCAAGAGCGATGCGCAACTGCTCGAACCCTACATCCTGAGCGCCGAGGCACGCCGCGCGCTGCCGCTGATGGGCGACCCCGACCCGGAAACGCTGTGGCGCATCGAGCTGTTCTTCAACGCCGTCGGCCTCACCATCGAACGCGAAACCAAGGTCATGGTGACGCCGATGATGAAAATGTCGCACGAGGGCTTCGGCCGCATGGTGCTGATCGCCGGTCGCCTGATCGCGGTGAACAAGCAGCTGCGCGACGCCCACCGATTCGGCTTCCCCAGCTACGCCAAGCTGGCCGAGGCGGGACAGAAGTACGTCGAAGAGGGCGTCGGCATGGTGACCAAGTACAACGAAGTTGCCAACTGGGGTTGAGGAGCACGCCATGCCTGACATCGAAACGCTGAAAGCCGAAGTGAAGAAGCTCAACGCACGGGCCACGCAGGCCAAGATGGATCTGCACGATCTGTCGGAAGACCTGCCGACCAACTGGGAAAAGATCCTCGACGTGGCGCAGACGGCGTACGACGCACACCAGTCGCTGATGGCGGCGCGCAAGGAACTGGCGGCCGCGAGCGCCTGAATACGACTGACGCCGAAGGCGCGATGTTCATCGTGCTTCCGGATGGACCTCCTGACAGAAGGACACATCATGGCCACCTTTTCCGTCACGCTGCCCAGCGGCGAAATCTGGACCCCGAAGTTCGTCAGCAAGCTGAACCAGGACAACTGCATCGGCTGTGCGCGCTGCGTCAAGGTGTGTGCCAACAACGTGCTCGCGCTGGCCGGCATGACCGAAGACGGTGACCTCGTCGTGGTCGATCCCGAGAACGACGATGACGACGACGAGTACGAAAGAAAGGTCATGACGATCGGGCATCAGGCCAACTGCATCGGCTGCCAGGCCTGTTCGAAGGTGTGCCCGAAGAAGTGCTACACGCACGAGCCGGCCGAAGTCTAGATCCGGCGACCCGACGCGAACCGGAGGCCGACATGGACACTCGCACCGAACCGCTGAAAGACTGTGCCGTCTCCGCAACGCGGCCCGGCGCCGTCAGCTTCCGCAGCCTGCTGATGCGCCTCGCGCGCGATCCGGAAAGCACGCTGACGCATGCGCTGGCCGGCGTGATCGGACGGCGCTGGCGACAGCATGGCCTGCACAGGCTGCCGCTGCATGGCCTCGACACGGCAACCACGCGTCGCCTGCTTACGCGCCATTTTCCCGGGGCGGAATGGCTGCCCGACCTGTGGCTCGACACGCCCGAAGACTTCGTCGAAGCCATCGAGATCGACGACGTCGTGACGCTGCTTGCCGATCACCGTACGCAGGCCGACGAAGACAATCTGTGGCTCGCCCACGCGGTCGCCACGGCCTGCGTCGGCGCCGACCACCTGTGGCAGGACATGGACCTGCCGGACCGCAGCATGCTGTCCGCACTCATGCACGACCATTTCACGACGCTAGCGGTACGCAACACGCAGGACATGAAGTGGAAGAAATTCCTCTATCTGCAGTTGTGCGAACGCGCCGACATCCGCGTGTGCAAGTCGCCCAGTTGCGGCGCCTGTACCGACTACGTCGCCTGCTTCGGCCCGGAAGAATAGGCGCTGCTCGGTGTGGTCCTTTTCGCGTTTTTCCGAGGACGCGACCCGAGGTGAAGGTTCGCCACGGGCGCTTGTTGGGCATCGCTGCGCTCACCCCAACCTACAATGGTGTGACGAGTCCGTAGGTTGGGGTGAGCGCAGCGATGCCCAACAAGCAGCTCGTCACTTGCGTCGCGTCCTGGCCTGGTCGCTCGCCGAGTAGTTGCTGAAGTGCCCTTCTCGCGCAGCGGCGGCGCGACCGGCTGCGATGATGTCCTTGCTGCGGCCAGGGGCTTGCGGTGCCGACAGGAGTTTGTCCACCTGGTCGCTGCCGCACCCCGGACAGGTGATCGGCGTGTCGCCGCGAACGAGGCGTTCGAAGTTCATTTCGCATTTGCGACAGTGAAAGTCATGCAGCGGCATCGCAGTGATTCTCCTTTTTGGACCTGCGAGGTACAAAGCAAGAAGAGGTCCTGGACCGGCCTGACCTGGCGCGGAATTCGCACGTCCTTCGCTCCATGTCGAGCGCAGCTCCCGGCTGTCAGGCACATACATCGTGCGGGCGAACCACGAGAGACAGGCATGCGGCTCGCCGAAAATCGCCCCTGCCTGCGGCGTGCAGGCAGGGGCTGCGCGGCCCGGTCGGCGACCGCAACCTTCAGTGCGTATGGCCCGGCGAGATGCCTGACCGTTGATGGGCCGCTGGCCCGGAACATGCACTGTGGTGTGCAGCACTCCAAGGCCCGCACCAACGCAACAAACATGACACCACAACCGGACACTCCCGACAGTGTGGCCACGCGCGTCCGATCATGAGCGCGATGCTGGCGGGCAAACACAGGACGGGCCGGCTGACACATGGCTGACTGGGCACCGACGCTGCACACCGCGCGCTGCCTGCTGCGCAAGCCACTGCCGTATGACGCCCCGGCATTGTTTGCGCGCGTCAGCGGCGATGCACGCGTGACGCGCTTTCTCGGCTGGACCGCTCACACCGAACTGGCACAGACACAGCGTCAGATTTCGCACGACCTCGCGCGCTGGCAGCGCAACGCGGCGCGCACCTGGGTGCTGGTGAGCGATGACGGCGAACCCGGCGGCCTGCTGCAACTGCTCGGACAAGGGCATTCGATGCGGCTCGGGTTCGCGCTGGCACATGATCTGTGGGGCCGCGGCCTCGCCTCGGAAGCCCTCGCGGCCATCCTCGACGAAGCATTCAGCCATCAATCGCTGTACCGGATCGAGGCGGTGAGCGACATCGACAACACGCGTTCGGCGCGCACGCTCGAACGCGTCGGCATGCAGACAGAGGGGCTGCTGCGCCGCTACATCCTGCATCCCAACGTATCACCGGCGCCGCGCGACGTGCTCGTTCATGCCAAAGTACGGACATGAACAGCCCGTCACCCGACAAGCCGTACGCGCCTTCCTGCGATCGCAACCGCGACGTCATCCTCGAGCGCCTGCGCATCCACTTCGCCGATCGGCGGACGGTGCTGGAGATCGGCAGTGGCACCGGCCAGCACGCCGTGCACTTCGCGGCCGCACTGCCCCATCTGTGCTGGCAATGCAGCGATCGCGAAGACATGCTGCCGGGCATCCGCATGTGGCTCGATGAGGCGGCGTTGCCCAACACGCCGCCACCGCTGCCGCTCGACGTCAGCCGGTTCTGGCCGGATGCCTGGCATGACGCCGTGTTCAGCGCCAATACGCTGCACATCATGGCGTGGGAAGAGGTCGTCGCCCTGTTTGCCGCGCTGCCGGCCGTGCTGTCGCCGGGTGGCGTGCTGGTGATCTACGGTCCGTTCAACTACGACGGGCGCTTCACCAGCGAAAGCAATGCCGATTTCGACCGCTCGCTCAAGGCGGGCGCGCCGCACCGGGGCATCCGTGATTTCGAGGCAGTCGATGCGCTGGCAAGGAACGCCGGGCTGCAGCTGATCGAGGATCACGAAATGCCGGCCAACAACAGGTGTGTCATGTGGCGGCTCACAAAGGGCGCCTCGTGACATGCAATCGGGTTGCAGCGCAAGCATGAAGTCGTTGTCGGGCATCGCTGCGCTCACCCCAACCTACGGACTCGCCGCGGGACGGGATGGCGCATCGCTCGGGCCGACGTGCGGGATTCTTGAATGGGGGCTCGCTCCGGGGTGCGGGTTGCTGCGGGCGCTTGTCGGGCATCGCTGCGCTCACCCCAACCTACAAGTGCGCGACGAGCCCGTAGGTTGGGGTGAGCGCAGCGATGCCCAACATTTCCCGCGGTGCGCGCCGGAAGGACGACAAACGCGTCCGGACTCAGTCGCTGGCGGCGCTGCCGTCGAGCAGGGACGTGAGGACTTCACCGCCCAGCCCCTGCGTGGGATCCAGACGGGTGATGTGTCCGACCAGCGCGTGGGCTTCGTCGCTGCGGCCGGAACGCAGGCAGATGAAGGCCAGCGCCTTCAGGCTGAACAGCCAGAAGCGAGCCGGACCGGTCGACGAAAAATCGCCGTCGCCGGGGTGCACCTGCGTCCAGTCGACATTCAACTTCGCCTGCCTGCCGGCCATGTCGACACCCTTGCGGGCGGCCTTTTCGGCCAGCTCGAACTGGCGCCGCCCGGCGTGAAACTTGTACAGCAGGTAGTACACGGGCAGACATTCCGGCGCGCTGGCCTGCGCGGTCCATAGCAGCGCTTCGACCCGTGGTGGTGGCGCGCCGACCGCTTCGTCGAGCAGACGCCGCACCGCGGGCGGCACGCTGCCGCCGAAGTACTCGTCGGCGCTTTCGCCGGTGAACAGATTCACCAGATTGCCTCGCCGGCAAGCAGGCGTTCGACCGGCGCATCGCCCAGCAGATGCCGGTCGAAGATTTCGGCGACGTCGCCCTTGGTCACGTTCGAGTACATGACGCCTTCCGGATAGACGACGACATTGGTGCCCTGGTCGCACGGGCCGAGGCAGCCCGAGTAGGTCACGGCAATCCTGTCGAAGCAGTTGCGTGCCTGCAGTTCAGCCCAGAAGGTCTGCAGCACTTCAGCGCCGCCCTTCTGTGCACACGATCCGCGCGGATGGCCGTTCGGGCGCTGCTGACTGCATACGAAAACGTGTTTGTGCGGCTTGGGCATGATGTGTCCTTCAGGGTGGCGGTCAGGCGGTGTGGCGCGAAATCCAGCGTTCGATTTCGTTCAGATGGGCGGCGTCGTCGTGTGCGAAGGCGCGCGCCATCTTGCGCAATCCGGGATCCGGCGCGAGCACGGCCATCGTCGCGTAATAGCTGTGGCTGCGACGTTTCAGGTCGAGCGCGCGTTCAAGTGCGCGATGCAGGTCGAGCACCTCGTCGGAAATCACCTTGATGGCGGTGCGCGGCTTTTCGACTTCGATCGGACGGATGCGCGGCAGTGCGGCGGCCGCCGACAAGGGCTTGCCGGGCAGCGCCTCGCTCGCCTCCATTCGCGCCAGCTCGGCGAGATCCTGGAAGAAGGCTTCGAGGTCGGCGTCGCCGGCGTTCAGCGCGTGCCGTGCGGCCACTGCGTAATGCGCGGCGGCTTCGCTTTCAAGCGCGCCGACGCAGGCGAGGAAGGTATCGCTGTCGTCCATGGCTGTGCTCCTTCGTCGACACGTCAGACCACCGAGGGCAGCGTCGAGCGCAGGCTGGCGAGCGATACGCGCTGCTGTCCGTCCGCGTCCTGGAACACCTTGAACACCTTCTCCTGCGCCGGCGTGGACTTCACGAAGTCCTCATAGGCACGGGCCAGAAGCGCTCGATAGCGTGCATAGACAACCCCAGCCTCCCCTTCGGCGACGCCCTGCTCGCCGCGCAGATACTGGTAGAAGCGCTTGAGGATGTGCAGCCGGTTCACATTGACGACCGACTGGTCGAAGGGCAGTGCGAAGAATTCCAGGAAATCTTCGGCCGACGAAAGTGTGGCCAGACGCTGGGTCAGTTCATCCATGACGTTTCACTCCTTGTGGGATGTCGGCGGCGTGCAGGCTGCCGTCGAAGGCGGGTTGAGAACAGGTGTCGTCGCAGTCGCGACAGGCGCCCTGCATGGCGGGCAGGTCGCCTTTGAGGCGGCCGATCTCGCATTCGAGATCGGCGATGCGTTCGAGCAGGCAGGCGAGTGCCTTGCCCACCGGATCGGGCATCTGGTGGTGGTCGAGGTCGATGCCGCCGTCGGTGATGCGGCGCTGACTCTTCGGCAGCACCATGCGGCCGGGAATGCCGACCACGGTCATTCCGGGCGACACGTCTTCAATCACCACCGAATTGGCGGCCACACGCGCGCAGTCACCGACCGTGATCGCCCCAAGTATCTTGGCGCCGGCGCCGACAATGACGCCGGAACCCAGCGTAGGGTGGCGCTTGCCGGCACTCCAGGTGGTGCCGCCCAGCGTGACGCCGTGATACAGCGTCACGTCGTCGCCGATTTCCGCGGTCTCGCCGATCACCACGCAGGCACCGTGATCGATGAAGAAGCGCCGGCCGATGCAGGCGGCCGGATGGATGTCCACATTGGTCAGGAAGCGCGTGACGAAGGACAGCAGGCGCGGCAGATAGCGCAGGCCGCGCAGCCACATCGCGTGTGCCAGTCGATGCATCACCAGCGCCTGGATGCCGGGGTAGATGGTCAGCAGTTCGAGCGTGCTGCGTGCCGCCGGGTCGCGCTTGAATACGCAGGCCACATCTTCGCGCAGCATGGCGAACAGCCCCAGCGTTGCGGGCGGCGGCGAGGGATCGATGCAGGAATCCAAGGTGGCGTTGTCCGTGTTCATGAAGTCTCCCGCTGCGTGCGCATGACCTCGAGGTAGAAATCGGCGAGCTGGGTCGCGTCCGGTTCGCACTTGTTGCGCGTGGCGTAGGCGCGGATGCGCTCGATGATCTGCGCTACCTCCGGCACCGACGGATACATGCCGAGCTGCGCATAGGCGGCGAGCACCGCGTGCGAGCCCGAATGCTTGCCCAGCACCATGCGGTGCGAACGGCCCAGTTCGGCCGGGTCGAAGCTCTGGTAGTTGCGCGGGTTCTTGATCAGGCCATCGACATGGATGCCCGACTCATGCGTGAACACGTCGGAACCCACGATGCTCTTGTTGGCGGCAATGCGCCGACCCGATGCGCGCTCGACCAGATGCGATATCTGCAACAGCGACTGCGTCGTGATGCCGGCATCGGCTCCGTGAATGTGGCGCATCGCCATCACCACCTCTTCCAGCGGCGCATTGCCGGCGCGTTCGCCCAGCCCGTTTACGGTCGTGTTGGCATGTGTCGCCCCAGCGCGGAACGCGGCCAGCGTGTTGGCGGTAGCCAGCCCGAGATCGTTGTGGGCATGCATTTCGATTTCGATGTCGACCGCGCGGCGCAGGCGCGACACCATCATCCAGGTGCCGAAGGGATCGAGCATGCCCAGCGTGTCGGCGAAGCGCACGCGGCGTGCGCCGGCCCGCTGCGCTTCTTCGGCTACGCGGCACAGGAAGTCGATGTCGGCACGCGACGCGTCTTCCATGCCGACGCTGACGTCGACGCCGGCATCGAGCGCACGTGCGACGTGCGGCACGATCTGCGCCAGCACCCATTCGCGGCTGCGCCGCAGCTTGGATTCGAGTTGCAGGTCGGACACCGGCAGCGACATGTGCACGATGTCCACCGGACAGCGCAGCGCGGCATCGAGATCCGCATCGACCATGCGCGCCCACACCATCAGCTGCGACGAAAGATGTTGCGAAGCGATGTCCTGGATGACTTCGATCTCCGCTTCACCCATCGTCGGAATGCCGATTTCCATCTCGGGCACGCCGGCCAGCGCCAGGGCACGGGCGATGGTGCATTTTTCGTTTGCCGTGAACGCAACGCCGGCAGTCTGTTCGCCGTCGCGCAGCGTGGTGTCATTGATGATGAAGTCGGCTGCCATGTCGCGATTCCTCCCGACAGTCATTCAGCAAGCGCTATGCCATCATCCGATCTGATCGCAACACCATGAGACAAAAGGGGTTTTCCAAGCCGCTCCCACTCGCCCGTCCGCAGTGAAACAAAGCGGCGCAGCGCGCCTGTCGGCTTTGTGTCGTTTGCAACAGGGGAGGAACAGGGGCGCGCGCGCCATGACCGGCTGTCATCACAGGTTAGAAGCGCCTGACTTCGATGTCGTACTTCTTCAGCGCATAGCCCATCTGGCGCGGCGTGATGTTGAGCAACCGGGCCGCCTTGGCCTGCACCCAGCCGCATTGTTCCATCGCCCACACCAGCCGTTCACGCTCGCCTTGCGGCTTGTCGTCATCAGTCGGCCGCGCTGCCGATGCGCCGGCCTCCCCGCGTGCCGGCTGCGCGGCAGCCTCCACCGTATCGTCCGCAGAAGAGTCGTCAGGATGATGCAGTGCCGCGCTCACCAGTACCGGCGACACGGCGTCGTCCTTCTTGACGAAATGCAGCACCTGGGTGAGACATCGGTTTGATGAACAGGGAAAGTCAGACGCCTCGATCGAATCGTGGTGCGCCATCGTCGCGGTGCGCTCGATGCAGTTTTCCAGCTCGCGAACATTGCCTGGCCAGTAGCATTGCATCATCACCGTCTGCCCGCTCGGTGCCAGCTTCATGGTGCGATCGTTCTCGCGATTGAAGCGCTCGAGGAAGTGCCGGGTCAGTGCCGGGATGTCCTCGCGCCGTTCGCGCAGCGACGGCAGGAAGATGCTCACCACATTGATCCGGAAATACAGGTCGGCGCGGAAGGTACCGGCCGCCACCATCTTTTCCAGATTCCGGTTGGTGGCGCAGACCAGCCGCACATCGACCTTGATCGGACGCGAGCCGCCGACCCGCTCGAATTCGCGCTCCTGCAGCACGCGCAGCAGCTTGGTCTGGAACGCCGGCGATATGTCGCCGATCTCGTCCAGAAACAGCGTGCCGCCGTCGGCCAGTTCGAAGCGCCCCTTGCGCTCGCCGCTGGCGCCGGTGAACGACCCCTTTTCGTGGCCGAACAATTCCGACTCGAGCAGCGATTCGGACAGCGCCGCACAGTTCAGCTTGATGAACGGACCGCCCTTGCGGGTCGACAATTCATGGATCGCGCGCGCAATGACTTCCTTGCCGGTACCGCTCTCGCCGCGCAACAGGACGGTGGCGCGCGACGGCGCCACCTGGTGCGCTTCGGCAAATACTTCCTGCATGCGGGGCGAAGAACCGACCACATTGTCCAGCTTGAAGCGGCCGCGCGTTTCCCGCCGCGCCAGCTTGGCCTGGTTCAGCAGACGTTCATGTTCTTCATGGACGACGCGGCGCAGCGCCACCGACTGTCCGACCAGATTGGCCGCCATGGTCAGCACGCGAACATCGCTGCTGAAACTGCCGCGCGGCGTCACGGCACGATCCACGCACAACACGCCAAGGGCTTCGCTGCTGCCGCGTATCGGCACACCGATGAAGGCGATCGTGTGGCCGTCGGCTTCATCCAGGGCGCCGGTGCGGTTAAGGAACAGCGGTTCGACCGAAATGTCGGGCACGACCATGGGCGAACCCGATCTGTAGATGCGTCCGAGTATCCCTTCGCCCGCCCGATAGCGTCCGCTCGCCCACTCCTTGGCGCTCAGCCCGACCGCCGCCGCGAGGCTCAGCGATTCGCCGTCCTCGTCAGCCAGCGCAATCATTGCGCGTCGGAAATCGAGATGATGCGCAAGCACATTGAGCGCTTCTCGCAGCGTCTTGGTGACGTCAAGCGACGAGCTCAGGATCTTGCTGATCTCGTAGACCGTCACCAGTTCTACATTGGCACGAGCGTTCAGCTCGATTCCATTGACACCCATGATGCAGCCCCCGGCGGTTGGTCCGGAAATCCGAAGCGACGCCTGTGCGGTCGCGTCGGGTTCCCACTGTGCAGTGGCCCCTGGAGGTCTTGTTATGGTGGGGAAAGGCGGGCGAGCGACCTTGTCGCCGACGCTGGCGACCGTCCGGCGGCTTGCTCCAGATGGTGGGTTAGCCCGCATTTGTCTCCGCCCGGATACCTCCAAGCAAAGCCCGTACCCGGAGCAGGGTTATGGTGCACGATGGCGGCCGAAAGCACGAATGCCGGCAGGACGCCATTTGCGTGAGACCCGCGAGCACGACCCCGCTCGCTTGCCGTTCAGCCGCTGTTCAATGCCGTCCGGGTTGGTGCGGCGCAATACCAAAACAGTGCGCGCGCAGGCTGTCGCTGATGCTGCAAAGCCGACAAACCCTGTCACACGCTACATACCTGCCGCACGACGTCCGGCCCGGCCACAATCGCCGTGCCCGACCGGCGCGACGCCGTATTGCCGCAGTGGATCGCGAAATGGCACGACGTTTGCAGAGTGTTCCTCACTGCACAGGCCGGAGCGGGACATGAAAGCGCAGCCAACACGCGTCATCGCCATTGAAGGCAACCGCCTCACCGTCGCCGTCGATGCCCCGGCAGCCTGCGGCGGCTGCCGGTCGAAGTCTGCCTGCGGCACCGGCGATGGCAGTACGCATCAGATCGAGGTTGCGGCCGATCTGGCGCGCCGGCTGCGCACCGGCGACCAGGTGTCGGTCACGATCGCCGACGGAGCGACCATGCGAGCCATAGTGGCAGCCTATCTGCTGCCGCTGGGCGGCCTGCTCGCTGGCATTTCCGCGGGCAGCGCACTCGTATTGCCCGACATCGCCATCGTGCTGTGCGGCGGCAGCGGGCTGTTTTCCGGTCACCTCGGCTCGCGTCTGCTGGCTCGCCATTGGCGGACCCAGCTGCAGCCACAGGTTTGCCAGGGTGGCGGTACGGCCTGAGCGGTTGAGGCTGGCCGCAAGCCACCCTTGCGCAAAGTGTCAGGGCGGGTCGCGGCTGTCAGGCGCTGACTCGTCGCGACTGAAATCGCCTGCCTGCCGTCGGGCGCGGCAGCGACCGGATAGAATTCGTGTCGACCGCCACTTTCAGACCCGGACACCATGTCAGATCGCAGTTCCGCTGCTCCCGCCTCGAATTTTCTGCGTGCCGTGATCGAGAAGGATCTCGGTTCCCACACCTACGCCAGCCGCCGCTGGGCGCGCAGCCCGGGCGATGCCGCCCACCATGCTGCAGGCGAGCCCGATCCGGCGAAGATCCGCACCCGCTTCCCGCCTGAGCCCAACGGCTATCTGCACATCGGCCATGCCAAGTCGATCTGCCTGAATTTCGGTCTGGCGCGCGACTATGACGGCGTGTGCCACATGCGTTTCGACGACACCAATCCGGAGAAGGAAAGCGTCGAATACGTCGAATCGATCAAGGATTCGGTGCAGTGGCTGGGCTTCGGCTGGGAGGCCTTCGGCGCTTCGCACCTGTATTTCGCCAGCGACTACTTCGACTTCATGTACCGCGCAGCGGAACACCTGATCACCGCCGGCCACGCCTATGTAGATGAGCAGACGCCGGACGAGATGCGCGCCAGCCGCGGCACACTGACCGAAGCGGGCAGGGATTCGCCGTGGCGCAACCGCCCGGCCGACGAATCGCTGGCGCTGTTCCGCGAAATGCGCGACGGAAAGCACGCCGACGGTTCGATGGTGCTGCGGGCGAAGATCGACATGACCAGCCCCAACATCAATCTGCGCGACCCGGCGATCTACCGCATCAAGCGCGCGCATCATCACAACACAGGCGACACCTGGTGCATCTATCCGATGTACACCTACGCCCACCCGCTGGAAGATGCGCTCGAAGGCATCACCCACTCGATCTGCACGCTGGAATTCGAAGATCAGCGGCCGTTCTATGACTGGGTGCTGGAACGCCTCGCTGAAGGGGGCCTGCTCGCCCACCCTTTGCCCAAGCAGTACGAATTCGCCCGCCTGAACCTGACCTACGTCGTCACCAGCAAGCGCAAGCTGATGCAGCTGGTGACCGAAGGCCACGTCAGCGGCTGGGACGACCCGCGCATGCCCACCATCGTCGGCCTGCGCCGGCGCGGCTATACACCAGAGGCGATCAGGCTGTTCGCTGAGCGCATCGGCGTATCGAAGGCCGATTCATGGATCGACTACTCGACGCTCGAAGGCGCGCTGCGCGACGATCTCGACGGTCGCGCCGCACGGGCGATGGTGGTGCTTGATCCACTGAAGCTCAAGCTCACCAACTGGGACGCACTGTTCGCCGGTCGCGAAACCGAAGCCTGCTCCGCACCTGTGCATCCGCACCACCCCGAACATGGTCAGCGCAGCTTCAACCTGGCACGCGAAGTGTGGATAGAGCGTGAAGACTTCATGGAGGTGGCCCCCAAGGGCTACCACCGCCTGTTCCCGGGCAACCGCACGCGGCTCAAGTACGGCTACGTCATCGAATGCACCGGCTGCGAAAAGGACGCCGACGGCCACATCACCGCGGTGCTGGCGACCATCGTACCGGACACGAAAAGCGGTACCCCGGGTGCCGACAGCGTCAAGGTGAAGGGCGTCATCACCTGGGTCGGCGCACTGGATGGCGTGACGACCGAGGTACGGCTGTACGACCGGCTGTTCACGGAAGCCCATCCGGACGCTGGCGGACGCGACTTCCTGACCGTTATGAACCCCGATTCGGTGACATCGGTGCAGGCCATCGTCGAGCCCGGGCTCGCCACTGCCGCGCCCGATGACCGGTTCCAGTTCGAACGCCACGGTTACTTCGTCGCCGACCGCAAGGATTCGACGCCGGGCAAGCCGGTGTTCAACCGCGCGGTGACGCTCAAGGACAGTTGGGGAAAATGAGCGGATGACACACGCGCCGCAGATCGAACCGGTGGAGCTGGCAAAGTCGTATCGTCTGCTCAACCACGGCCCGACCGTGCTGGTCAGCAGCGCGCACGGGGCACGGCGCAACGTGATGGCTGCAGCCTGGTGCATGCCGCTCGATTTCGATCCGCCCAAGCTGCTGGTGGTGATCGACAAGTCGACCTTCACGCGCGAGCTGATCGAAGCGTCGGGTGAGTTCGTCATCAATGTGCCGACGCAGGCGCAGCGCGCGCTTGCTGTCGCGGTCGGCAGCGATTCCGGCCGCGAGCGGGACAAGTTCACCGCACTGGACATCACGACATTCGCCGGCGACCGGGTCGCGGCACCGCTGATCGAGGGCTGCGTGGCCTGGCTGGAATGTCGCGTCGTACCCGAAGCACACAACCAGAACCGTTACGACCTGTTCATCGGCGAAGTGGTCGCGGCGCATGCCGACAGCCGGGTGTTCAGCGCTGGGCGCTGGCATTTCGGCCCGGAACATGACGCGCTTCGCACGATCCACCATGTGGCCGGTGGCGCATTTTTCGTGACCGGACCGATGCTGGACAACAGCGCCGCCTGACTGCTCGCCGGCAGCGCGAACTTTTCTGCGGTCACGACGTTCCGATAGCAGCCGTTCGATCGTCCATCGTCCCACCGCCACCCGTTGCGAGGCCGCCCATGATCCGCTTGACCACCCTGTTCGCCTGTTGTCTGGGTCTCTCCTCCGCCGCCACGGCAAACGATGTGGCGGACGAATTCGGCTCGGCCTTCTACACGGGTCTGTCGATCAGCGTGGTGCAGGTGCGCGTGCTCAATGCCGCCGGCAAGGGCTATTTCGGGTCGGGCGTCGTGGTGGCGGAGAACGAGGTCATCACCAACTGCCACGTCACACGACAGGCGGTGCGCATCGAGGTGGCCAAGGGCGCGCTGGTGTATCCGGTATTCGGCCAGAAGGCCGACATGGCCAATGACCTGTGCCTGCTGCGCACCGGACCGATGCCGCTGCGCGTCGCCGAGCTGCGCGACGCGGCTTCAGTGAAAGCAGGCGAGAAGTCCTTTTACTACGGCTATTCGGGCGGGATCGAAGCCTTCTTCGCGCCCGGGCGCGTGGCCACCACGCATCCGCATGACGGCATGGCGGTAATCGAAACCTCGAGCGGCTTCGCGCTGGGCGGCAGCGGCGGCGGGCTGTTCGACGCCCGCGGCAGGCTGATGGGCATCACCACGTTTCTGGCGTCCGGCCACGCCGGTGGCTACTTCGCCATGCCGGCGGAGATGATCCGGCGCGTCCGCACGCTGCCCGAGAGCGATGTGGCGCCGATCGACGGCCTGGCCATCTGGGAACAACCGGATACGGCGCAGCCGTGGTTCCTGCGTGTCGCACGCATGGGCACCCAGGCGCGCTGGCAAGCCGCCGCCGAACTGGCAGGCGAATGGACACAGGCACAGCCTGACAATGCCGACGCCTGGCATCAGTCAGGCGTGGCGCTGTCGCGACTCGATCGCCATGCGGAGGCGCTGGCTGCGCTGCAAAAAGCGATCACCCTGTCGCCGGGACACCCACAGATACTGTTCCACACCGCACTTGCGCTGTCGCGCATCGGGCGCAGCGGCGAGGCCGAAGATATCCGCAACGAACTGGCGCTGGCCGACACGGACCTCGCCAGCCGTCTCGACAAGGCGTTCGGAAACGGCGGAATACCGCCGGCACCCGCAAACAGCCCGGGATGTCCGCGACTCGATACGTGTTGAACGCTGCGCAGCTGTCCTTGCCTCGCCATTGCAGCGATGGCGGCTTGCGGCCACGGTAAGGCGCGCGCGCCATGAGTACGGATGCACGATCACTACGGGTTGGCATCGGGTCTGCATGTGCGCCCCCGTGCGTCTGAATTCAGTCTAGGGCCTGACCGTCACGCCGATGACCCGACCGT
This sequence comes from Methyloversatilis sp. RAC08, assembly GCF_001713355.1. NCBI lineage: Bacteria > Pseudomonadati > Pseudomonadota > Betaproteobacteria > Nitrosomonadales > Sterolibacteriaceae > Methyloversatilis > Methyloversatilis sp. RAC08. Next base: position 1,343,813 of record NZ_CP016448.1, read on the forward strand.
TCTCCGAGGGCACCTCCGCCGTCCCTTCCGGCTCCGCACGGGTGGACGCGTTTGCCGCAGGACCGGATGCAGTGGGTGCGCCAGTGGGCACAGAGAGCAGATCGCGCGACAATTTTTGCGCCGCTTCGACCTGCTCCGGTTTGAGCGAAGCAGCGATTTCGTCCCGCGCACCGCGTGCAGCGCCATGTCCCAGGGCCGCCGCGCGATTGAACCAGGCATAGGCCCGGATCAGGTCGAGATCCACCCCCTCGCCGATGCGGTGCAGACGTCCCATGTGGTATTGCGCTGCGACATGGCCCTTGCGCGCAGCTTCCAAGAACCATCTGGCGGCTGCGTCGTAGTCCTGCAGCGTGCCACGGCCAAGCTTGTAAACCTGTGCAAGTTCGTACTGCGCCTGCGCATGCCCCTGCTCCGCAGCCTTTTCAAACCACTTGATCGATTCGACCAGGTCTTCGCGTTCGCCGGTTCCGCCCTGCGACAACAGCATCGCGTATTCGAACTGTGCCAGCGAACTGCCCGCTTCGGCCCGGATGCGAGCGACATCACGCGGATCGAGCTCGGCCAGCTTCCTCTCGTGCTCACTGGGAATGCGCGAACCTGCGCTCTGCACGGTGATGAACACAAGGGCTGAAATTCCGAGAAACACCAGACCCGCAAACGCCGCCAGCGGCACGCGCCGGAAGCGCACGAAGCGCTTGTGACAGTTGCGACAGCGCACCGGACGCAACCAGAAGCGGCCCGCTTTCTCGGCCGCGTTCCTCCAGCTGGAGTCTTTGGTGTTCCGACTCATGCAGTAGGGGCAGCCACGTGTGCCCTGCAGGATGCCGGAAGTACGGGTGGAAACATTCATCGGCGCGAAATTAGCATGACGGCGCAAGGACTTGCCGTGAATTACTGTGGCGCGGGCAGGTACACGTCAAATCAGGCAGCGGGCGGAACGTATCCCGACACGCCGTCAGCGCCCTCGCCGAAGAAATGCTTCTCCATCTGCTCGGCAAGGTATTTGCGCGCGCGCACGTCCATCAGGCTGAGGCGGTTTTCGTTGATCAGCATGGTCTGGTACTTCACCCACTGCTGCCAGGCCTCCTTGGATACCGACTCGAAAATCCGCGCGCCGAGCGGGCCGGGCACCGGCGGAAAGTCCAGACCTTCCGCTTCGCGACCCAGTTTGATGCAATTGACCATGCGTGCCATCGTGTAACTCCTTCAAAAAATGAGGTTCGGAAAAGGCGTGTCAGCCGCTCAAGGCCTGCGACGATCGTCAGGTGCCATGGCGGCGTTGGTACATCCGGAAAGCGTTCTTGCCATCGTTCTTGGCCGCGTACATCGCAGCGTCCGCCGCGCCCAGCAAGGCTTCGCCGGTCGATGCATGAACCGGATAGATGCCGATGCCCGTACTTACGGTCACATAGGCGCGCTCGCCGTCAAATTCGAAGTTCATGCCCGACACACGCTCGCCGATGCGTCGCGCCAGACCGGTGATGGCCTGTTCGTCGGTGTCCGGAGCGAGCACACCGAATTCGTCACCGCCGAGCCGGAAGAAGATTTCGTTCCGGCGCACGACGGCGCCGACCTCGCGCGCCAGCTTCATCAGCACCTGATCGCCGGCCTGATGACCGTGCCGGTCGTTGACCGGCTTGAAGCCATCGAGGTCGAACAGCAGCAGGCCAAGTTGCGTGTGTCGCCGGCTGGCGTCTGCAATCATGCGTTCGAGCTCTTCATGGAAGCGGCGGCGATTGTAAAGATTGGTCAGCGGATCGCGTTCGGCCATCTGAACGAGTGCCTCGGCTGCACGTCGCTCGGCCGTAACGTCTTCGTAGATCCACACGCGCCCGAGGAAACGCCCGGGCGTGGCCGACGGCACCAGCGCCGACTGTTCGCGGATGATGCGCCCATCACGCAGCAGGATGTCCATCGGCTCGGTCGGCAGTCGCGTTGCAAGAATCTGTGTCATGCGCTCCCGGTAGCCGTCTTCGTCCGCACGCAGCGCCGCGGTGCGTTCGATCAGCACACTGTCCCGCATGCCGGAAAGGTTTTCGTCCAGCGCCATGCCCCAGATCAGCTTCAGCATCCGGTTGGCGTGCTGCGCGCGCCCGTCGCGATCGACGAACAGCACGCCCAGCTTGATCAGGTCGAGCAGCGCCTCCAGCCGCGAACGCTCTTCCTCGCTGCGCGTCAGGTAGTAATCGCGCAGGCCCTGTTCGCGACGCAGCGCGGTCACTGTGTCGAGCAGCTTCAGTTCGGCTTCCTTGCGGCTCTGGATGTCGTCAGCAGACACCCGCACGCCCAGGCAAACACCCGCCTCGTCGTAGATGGGCTGCCAGTTCAGGGACACCCACACCACCCCGCCGTCGCGACGCAGCAGCCGCACTTCGAAATTTTCGCCGCTGGCACCGGCCAGCGCCTCCTGCGCGCGGGTGGCGAATATCTTGCGGTCCTTCTCATGGACCAGCATGCCTGCAAGATTTTCGCTCAGCAGGCAGTCCAGCGGGCTGTGACCGGTCACCCGCTCGATCGAACGATTGACCCAGATCAGGCGCCCCTGCGGTCCGAACCAGGCTTCGACGCCAAAGGTGAAATCGGCAATCGCATGAAAGCGCGATTCACTCTTGCGCAACGCCATGACCCGCTCATCGAGCGCCTGCACCATCTGATTGAAGGCGCGGGTCAGACGGGCCAGCGCATCGTCGCCGACCACCGGAAGCGGATTGACGACCTCTGCTCGGCGCAGCGCGATCGCACGCGTTTCGATCGCGGTCACACCATCAAGCACACCGCCGAGCACCCAGCGGGTCAGCAGCACATGCAGCGACAGAATCAGGACGCCCAGCAGCAGCATTGACGTCGTCAGTGTGGCGAGTGCAGCTTCGAGACGAACCAGGCTCGCACTGGCGCGCAGCACACCAACCGACGCGCTGGCGTCGGCCGACCTCAGCGCGATGCGGAAATCGTGACGACTGCGTCCGGCCGCCAGTGCGGCACGCAGATTCGCATGCGGCGCACCGAGCACGGCCGGCCCACCGTCCGCCACCAGTACGCGCCCGGCGGCATCGCGAACCTCGATGTAACCGAGGCCACCCAGCCTGCGCAATGCACCCGCTTCGGCCGCGAGCCGCGCCTGATCGTGCATCACGATATCGGCCAGCCGGGTCTGCATGTCGGCGGCCAGCGCATCGATACGCGAATCTTCCTGCGCAATCAGGTGGCCGGCCAGCAGGTGGTGGGTGAGCCCGAGGCCTGCCATCAGCAGCAGGCCCAGCACGACCGCCGACCCGATGAGGCGTGCCTTCAGCGTGCCGATGCGTGCAAGCAGGGCCGGTTTCATGTCAGTGGAGCGGCCGCCGCGGCATCAGAGCACCTTCACCAGAACCTTGCTGCGACGCTGCGGGTTGTAGTTCTCGCGCTTCACGCGCGGCAGCACATCGACGCCGGCTTCGACGAAACCGCGCTCGACGAACCAGTGTGCCGTCACGGTGGTGAGCACGAACAGGCGCTTCATGCGCTCGGCACGCGCCCGCCCCTCGACGAAGCTGAGTATCTGTTCCCCATAGCCGTGGCGACGGTATTCGGGCATGACCGCAAGACAGGCCAGTTCGGCCATTTCTTCTTCCGCATACGGGTAGAAGGCGGCACAGCCCATGATGACTTCGTCGTGTTCGAGCACGCTGAAACGATCGATCTCGCGTTCGAGCCTTTCGCGGCCGCGACTGACCAGCGTGCCATCCGCTTCCATCGGCGCGATCAGGCCCGCCACTGCCGGCACATCGTCCATGCGCGCATTGCGCATCAGCGCGAGGCGTTCGCGCGAAATGACGCTGCCGACACCTTGCGTAGTGAAGAATTCGAGCAGCAGCGCGCCATCGAGGTCGCGATCGATCATGTGCGCCCGCGCCACACCCATCTTCACGGCACGGATCGCCCGCGGCAGGTAGAGGCCCAGGTCTTCGGTGATGCCGCGACCCGCCTTCAGCCATTGCGATGCTTCGTCGGCGGTGAGTTCCGGCACCAGCTCTCCGGCTTCATCGACGATGCCCGGCGCGTCGCACAGGTAGATCAGCTTCGTTGCCTGCAGCCCGATGGCCACCGATTCGGCCACTTCTTCCATGCACAGATTGAACACCTCGCCGGTCAGCGAGTAGCCATAGGGCTGCATCAGCACGATGTCGCTGTCGACCAGTGCGTCGTTCAGCGCTTCGACGTCGACCTTGCGCACGGCACCCGTGTAACCATGGTCGATGCCATCCACCACGCCCACCGGACGCGCCGTGAGGAAATTGCCCGACGCGACCTCGATCGTGCTGCCCGCCATCGGCGTATTGGGCAGACCCTGCGAAAACAGCGCTTCGACGTCGATGCGGATGGCGCCGTTGGCGCGCTTCACGCAATCCATGGCAGGCGCGTCGGTCACGCGCAAACCCTTGTGATAGCGGGGTTCCAGGCCACGCGCCGCCAGTTCTTCCTCGATCTGCGGGCGTGCGCCGACCACCAGCACCAGCTTGATGCCGAGCGCGGCGAGCAGGTTGCAATCCTGCACCAGCGAATTGGCGAACGGGCTCTTCAGCACCTCGCCGCCGACCGCGACCACGAAGGTTCGGCCGCCAAAGGCATGGATGTAAGGTGCGGCGCTGCGCACCCAGGCGACGAAGCGCGGTGAATCGGGATCAGCGTGCATGCAGGTTCCGTCCGGTAAGTTCCCGATTCTATCCGAGCGCGACCCGCCGGAACGCTCAGCCGATCGCGGATTCGAGACGGTCGCAGACGGTTTGCAGGATGTCGAGGCGGGCGCGGTACTTGTCGTCCGAGCCGATCAATGCCCACGGCGCCGCCTCGGTGTGCGTGCGCGCCAGCATTTCACGTACCGCCGGAAGATAGGCCGGCCACTTCTCGCGGTTGCGCCAGTCATCCGGCGTGATCTTGAAACGCTTGAACCGGGTGCGACTGCGCTCGTTGAAGCGCTTCAGCTGTTCTTCGGGACTGACATCGAGCCAGAACTTGCAGACGATGGCGCCATGCGCTACCCATTCCTGCTCGAAGGCGTTGATTTCGTCGTAGGCGCGCGCCCAGTCCTCCGGCTCGGCAAAGCCTTCGACCCGTTCGACCAGCACCCGGCCGTACCAGGAGCGGTCGAACAGTGCCGCCCGGCCATTGCGCGGCACATCGCGCCAGAAGCGCCACAACCACGGGTACTTGCGCTCATGTTCGGACGGCGCCGCGACCGGATGAACGCGGTAAAACCGCGCATCGAGTGCATGAGTGATGCGACGGATGGCACCGCCCTTGCCGGCTGCATCCATGCCTTCGAACACCAGCACGAGCGCGCGATCTTCGAAAGCCGGCTGGCGCAGCAACAGGTTCAACCGCCCCTGCAGGACTTCCAGCGCTGGCTGGTATTGCGCCTTGGTCATCGGCTTCGACGGGGCCGCTGCTTCGCCGACCGGTGCCGCCGGCGCCTCGGCAACGGCCATTGAAGGCGGCGGCAACGGCGCCGGACGGGGCGGTCGCCCGGCCAGCGTGGCACGCAGCGCGCGCAGCACGGTGCGACCGACCGCCAATTCGCACAGGCGGGTGTCCCGAGCGTCGATCAGATGCCACGGTGCATGCGGGTCGTCGGTCTGCCGGATCGCCTCTTCCGCCACCTTGCACAGCCTGCGGTGATGACGGTGTTCGTGCCAGTCCTCCGACGTGACGCGCCAGCGCGTTGCCGCGTCCTTTTCGAGCGCCTTGAAGCGGGCACGCTGCGTATCGGCGTCCAGATGCAGCCAGAACTTGAGCACGACGGCGTCTTCCATCGCCAGCAAGTGCTCGAAACGGCGTATCGACTGCAGTGTGTGGCCGAACGCCTGTCGCTTGATGCGGCGGTCGACGCGGTCGCGGATGACCTCGCTGTACCAGGCTTCGAACACGATGGCGGTACGCCCGCGCGACGGCAAGGCCTGCCAGAAACGCCACATGTGGGGTCGCAGACGTGCGGCTTCGTCGCGCGCCCCGAACGCACTGGTGCGGATATGGCGCGGGTCCATCCACTCGTTCAACGTATTGACCACCACGCCGCGTCCGGCGCCGGCCACGCCGGCGATCAGCAGAATGACCGGCGTGCGCGCCTGTTCCAGGATCGAGTACTGCGCATCAAGCAGGTCGGCACGCAGCCGCGCCACGGCCCGATCGAACCGGTCTTCATCCATCGCTTCGAGCGGGGGCAGCGAATCGAACATCAGAAATCTCCGATCAGGGCGTTGAGCGCAGCCACCACGGCCGCACCTGCAGTTTCAGTGCGCAATACGCGCGGGCCGAGGGTGAGCGCGGCAAACCCGCTGCCGCGCGCGGCCTGCAGTTCGTCGTGGTCGAAACCGCCTTCCGGACCGATCAGCAGGCTGATCGGCTGATCGGCTTTCAGACCCGCCTCGCGCAACGGCACCCCACCTTCCGGATGCAGCAGCAGTCGCTGCCCGTCTGCACCCGCGACGGCCTGTTCGAAAGAAAGCAGCGGCCGCACTTCGGGCACGACGTTGCGGCCGCACTGTTCGCAGGCAGCCACGGCAATCTGGCGCCAGTGTTCCACCCGGCGCTGGGCACGTTCGCCGGCCAGCCGCACGACAGCGCGCCGGGAACTCACCGGCTGCACCCGCCCAACGCCCAGTTCGACCGCCTTCTGCACGATCCAGTCCATCTTGTCCGACGCGGCCAGACACTGCATCAGCGTGATCCGCAGCGCCGGCTCGCGCAGCGGCTCGCGGCGTTCGCCGAGCACTGCCCGGAGGTCGCGGCCCTTGCCTTCGAGTCGGGCGTCGACTTCGAAACCGCGACCGTCGAAAAGGGTCAGCGAATCGCCCGACGACAGACGCAGCACGCGTTCAACGTGGTGGGCCACTGCCGCCGGCAGCAGCAGCGCGCCCTGCGGTTCATCGGGCAGAGGGCAAAAGAAGCGTGGATTCATCGTATTATCATTGGTGCACCGCGAAAGGATAACGGCCCGTGCCCCGCCACGGCGGGCAAACCCATGGAAGCATGATGGTCAGCACTTCTACACCTGTCTGTGACTTCGGCCTGGCGGCGCCCGGCTTCCGGCTGCGCGACGCCGACGGGCGCGAACATGCGCCGGACACATTGCGCGGACCGGCCGGTCTGCTGGTGATGTTCATCTGCAACCACTGCCCCTATGTGCAGGCGATACTGCCACGGCTGGTCGTAACGGTGCGTGAGCTGCAGGCGCTCGGCATCGGCGTGGTGGCCATCATGTCGAACGATACGGTCCAATATCCGGAGGACGGCCCGGACGCGATGCAGGCACTGGCGCGAGACAGGGCGTTTTCCTTCCCGTATCTGCTGGACGCCGACCAGTCGGTGGCGCGCGCCTATGGTGCGGTGTGCACGCCGGATTTCTTCGGCTACAACAACGCATTGCAGCTGCAGTACCGCGGTCGCTTCGACGCCTCCCGCAAGGAGGCCGCCCCACCCGATACGCCGCGCGATCTTTTCGAGGCCATGCGCCTCGTTGCGCTGACCGGCGACGGCCCGCGCGTGCAGACGCCCGGCATTGGCTGTTCCATCAAATGGCGTCAGGATTGAATTCATGAGCTCACCCACCCTCATCCAGATCGTCGACACCGCGCGCGACGTCGCACGCGAGGTCATCATGCCGCACTTCCTGACGGCGCAACGCAACACCAAGGACGATGGCAGCCTGTTCACGGTGGTCGATCTTGCGGCGCAGGAAGCGCTGATCGAACGCCTGCCCCGCATCATCGATCGTCCGGTACTGGGCGAAGAAATGCCGGAATCGCTGCAGCTGCGTCTGTGGCACGAAGGCCAGGACGGCATCTGGTGCATCGATCCGATCGACGGCACCACGAATTTCATCAACGGCATTCCGTTCTTCGGCGTGGCGATCGCCTACATCGCCGAAGGCCGGACGCGCTACGGTGTGGTGTACAACCCGATGACCGACGAGGCCTTCTACGCCGAAGAAGGAGGCGGTGCCTTCCTGAACGGCACGGCACTGCCGCTGCGCACGCCGGCCCGCCATCTGCTGGACGCGGTCGCTGGCGTCGATTTCAAGCGCATTCCCAAGCCGCTGGCCGATGCGCTCGCCACGCAGTCACCGTTCTATTCGCAGCGCAACTTCGGCTCCAGCGCGCTCGAGTGGTGCTTCGTCGCGGCGGCGCGACTGGATGTCTACCTGCACGGCGGCCAGATGATGTGGGATTTCGCTGCCGGCACCCTGATTGCCGCCGAAGCAGGCGCACAGTGCTCGATGCTCGACGGCGAGCCGCTGAACATGTCGCCCGGCCAAAAGACACCGGTCGTTGTCGGCGCCAACGCGGCGCTGTATCGGGAATGGATGGACTGGCTCAACGCGCACGGCGCGCGCTGAGCCACACGCGCAGAACCCGCATCACACCGGCTGCGCGGACGTGACCTGTGCGTTGACCAGCCCGCCGCCCTTTGCCAGCAGGAAGTCGCGCAGTGCCTGGGCGGCCGGCAGCAGGTTCTTGCGGTCGCGATAGACCACATGCCAATTACGGATCACCGGCGTACCCGGTGCAGCGATCCGGCGCAGCACGCCGGTACGCAGTTCGAGCTGGCAGGTGTGTTCCGACAGGAACGCCAGCCCCATTCCCGCAATTGCCGCCTGCTTGATGATCTCATTGCTGGGCAACTCGATGATTTCGGTCGGGCGAATGCCGTGTTCGATCAAAAAGCTTTCCTGGGTCACCCGCGTGCCGGATCCGCGCTCGCGGATCAGGAAGGCTTCGCGCCCCAGATCCTCCGCGCTGGCCATGCCGCCGCCGGTCAGCGGGTGACCTTCGCAGGCGAGGATGGAAAGCGGATGCTCGGCGAACACATGCGCCTCGCAACCCAGCGCAGCCGGCGGACGCCCCATGATCGCGAGGTCGATCAGGTTGTCTTCCAGCTGGCGGAAGATGTCGTCGCGGTTGTGCAGTGAAATGCGGACCTGCACATCCGGAAAGCGCTCGCGGAACGCCATCAGCAGCTTCGGCGCGATGTACTTCGCGGTGCTGACCACGCCGACCGACACCAGACCGGCATGACCGCTCGCCATCTGGGCGAGCGCTGCTTCCGCTTCGGCCAGCTGGTGTTCGATCGCACGCGCGTGGCGGGCGATTTCCATGCCGACATCGGTCACTCGCAGCTTCTTGCCCAGGGTTTCGATCAGCGGCAGCCCGATCAGCCCGTCGAGCGCCTTCACCTGCATCGAGACTGCGGGTTGTGTCAGATGCAGTTCTTCGGCGGCGCGCGAAATCGATCCGAGGCGGGCGACCGCTTCGAATATCCGCAGCTGGCGTAGCGACACTCCTCGTGTCCACTGGGTCGTCATATCAGTCGGTATCAGGAAATTTAATTGATCGTATCAAAACAACTTATTTTGAACCAAGACGGATTCCAGATATATTGCACTGCAACAGCGGTAGAAAACAAAGCCCGGAAGCAACAAAGGCAGTTTTCGAGAGCTCACGATTTTAGCGTCAAAGCCTGTCTGCTCAACAAGAATTGACAGGTGACCCAGGCTCCTCCTCCACAACCTTGTTTGTGGATTCATACCCCGGCTCGCAAGAGTCCGGGGTATTTTTTTGCGTTTGCACACTGTGTTGCTTGCAGTGGAACACACCGTTCCATGGTTGCAGCACATCATTTGCTGTCACGATGACCTGTCGGAGCGCGACAAGCCGATGTGACAGCGCGGCGGGCGACAGCTAGGATAAATCGACACCGGTTGCGAAGGAGGTTGCCATGATCGAAGGGCGCAAGACCCTCACGCGTTACACCATCGAGGCCCAGCAGAGACACCCGCAAGCGAGCGGGATCTTTTCGAGTCTGTTGAATGCGGTTGCGACGGCGGTGAAAATCATCGCCAACAACGTTAACAAGGGCGCGCTGGTCGGCTCGCTCGGCAGCTTCGAAGCGATTGGCAGCGGCGCCGCCATCAATCTGGCAGGCGACGTCACGCAGAAGCTCGACACCATCGCCAACGAGGCGATGCAGCGCGAATGCGAATGGGGCGGTCATCTTGCGGCGCTCGCACCGGATGGCCTCGACGGCTTCATCCCGACGCCGGAACAGTCGCCGCGCGGCAAATACCTTTTGCTGTTCGATGCGCTGGACTGCAGCAACAACATCGACGTGAATCTGACTGTCGGCACGCTTTTTTCGGTGCTGCACGCACCCAACCCGGGTGCCGAGCCGCAGTTGTCGGATTTTCTGCAGCCCGGAACCGAACAGGTGTGCGCCGGCTATGCGCTGTACGGCCCTTCGACCATGCTGGTGCTGACCACCGGCGAAGGCGTTGACGGATTCACGCTCGACCGCGACATTGGCGCCTTCATCCTGACCCATCCGAAGATGCGCATTCCGGCGCAGACGAACGAATTCGCGATCAATGCGTCGAAATCGCGTTTCTGGGAACCGCCGGTCAAGCGCTATGTCGAGGAATGTCTGGCCGGCCAGACCGGACCGCGCAACACGGACTTCAACATGCGCTGGATCGCCTCGCTGGTGGCTGAAACCCATCGCGTGCTGACGCGCGGCGGCGTCATCATGTATCCGGCCGACACCATGCCGTCGCAGCCGCCAGGCCGCATTTCGCTGATGTACGAAGCCAATCCGATCGCCTTTCTGATCGAACAGGCGGGTGGCGAGGCGACCAACGGCCGCACCCGCATCCTTGAACTGCCGCCGCGCAGTCTGCAGATGCGCACGCCACTGATCTTCGGTTCGAGCGAAGAAGTGCGTCGCATTGCCCAGTATCACCACGAAAATGACCAGGGACTGGACCGTGAATACACTTCGCCACTTTTCAATATCCGTGGCCTGTTTTCCACGCTCTGAGGCCTGACGGATGTCGGTACGTCATCCTGTCATCGCCATCACCGGATCATCGGGCGCCGGCACCAGCACGGTCACGCGAACCTTCCAGCACATCTTCCGGCGCGAAGGGGTGAACCCGGTCATTGTCGAAGGCGATGCCTTTCATCGTTACGACCGGGAAGAGATGAAGGTCGTCATGGCGCGCGAAGCGGCGGCCGGCAACGAACATTTCAGCCATTTCGGCCCCGATGCCAACCTGTTCGAAGAACTTGAGGCCCTGTTCCGGCAGTATGGCGCCGAAGGCACCGGGCGTTCCCGCGCCTATCTGCACAACGACAAGGAAGCCGCACCTTTTGGTCAGCCGCCCGGGACATTCACGCCCTGGGAGGACATTCCGACGGGCACCGACATCCTGTTCTACGAAGGTTTGCATGGCGCAGTGAAAACCGACCGCATCGATGTCGGACAGCATGCCGACCTGCGCATCGGCGTCGTACCCATCATCAATCTGGAGTGGATACAGAAACTGCACCGCGATCGCGAGCAGCGCGGCTACACGACCGATGCGGTGACCGACACCATCCTGCGCCGCATGCCGGAATACGTGCACTACATCTGTTCGCAGTTCGAAAACACACACATCAATTTCCAGCGGGTACCGATGGTCGATACCTCGAACCCCTTCATTGCACGCGCCATCCCGACGCCGGAAGAATCGATGGTGGTGATCCGCTTCGCCAATCCGCGCGGCATCGACTTCCAGTACCTGCTGAGCATGCTGCAAGGCTCCTTCATGTCGCGCGCCAACACCATCGTGATACCGGGTGGCAAGATCGAACTGGCCATGCAGCTCATCTTCACGCCTCTGATCCTGCGGCTGGTGGAAAACGGCCGCAAGGCGCGGGCGCGTTACTGATTTTCTGTCGCTGATCGCGCCGAAGGTCCGGATGGCCGCAGATTCTGCGCATTCGGCAACCGGGCGTCAGCGCCTGCGCGTGCGATCCGCGCTGCATCACGCGGCCTTCTGTGCATGATCGGGGTCAGCGAAGGTGACTTGCAGCCGACTTGCGCACCGCAGCGCGCTATCCAGAGGCCTTGTTTTCGCGGATAATTATGGGTTTTTCCGGCCGGAACCTGCCTTATGACCGCCTCGACCGCCACCCCGACCATCACACCCCGCGGGGGCTTCAACCCGATCACCGGTGCCATCCGTGCGCTGGCGATGGATGCCGTCCAGAAAGCCAACTCCGGCCACCCGGGCGCTCCGATGGGCATGGCGGAAATCGCCGAAGTGCTGTGGCGCCACCACCTGAAGCACAATCCAGCCAATCCTGACTGGGCCGACCGTGACCGCTTCGTGCTGTCGAACGGACATGGTTCGATGCTGTTGTACGCACTGCTGCACCTGACCGGCTACGACCTGTCGATTGACGACCTTAAGTCATTCCGTCAGTTGCATTCGAAGACACCGGGCCACCCGGAGCGCGGCTACGCACCGGGCGTCGAAACCACCACAGGCCCGCTCGGCCAGGGTCTGGCCAATGCGGTCGGCATGGCACTCGCGGAACGCGGCATGGCAGCGCAATTCAATCGCCCCGGCCATACCATCGTCGATCATTTCACCTACGCCTTCGCGGGTGACGGTTGCCTGATGGAAGGCGTATCGCACGAAGCGTGCTCGCTGGCCGGCACCCAGGGCCTTGGCAAGCTCATCGTGTTCTACGACGACAACGGTATTTCGATTGACGGTCACGTCGAGGGCTGGTTCGCGGACGACACGCCGAAACGCTTCGAAGCCTATGGCTGGCAGGTCATCCCGGCGGTCGACGGTCACGACAGCACAGCCCTCAACGCCGCAGTGATCGCGGCGAAGGCCGACCTGTCGCGGCCGACGCTCATCTGCTGCCGTACGGTCATCGGCCTCGGTTCGCCGAACAAGGCGGGCGGCCACGACGTACACGGCGCACCGCTGGGGGCGGCGGAAATCGAAGCGGCACGTGCCTTCATCGGCTGGTCGTACGCGCCATTCGACATTCCGGCAGACGTCTATGAGGCATGGGATGCCCGGCCCGCCGGCAAAGCGGCCGAGGCCGGCTGGAACGACCGGTTTGCCGCCTACGCGGCCGCCCATCCCGATCTCGCGGCTGAGTTCAAGCGCCGCATGCACGGTACGTTGCCGGGTCATTTCGATCAGACTGTTGCAGACACGATCGCAAAGTTCGACGGCAAGGCCGACAACATCGCCAGCCGCAAGGCCAGCCAGAACTGCATCGAAGCCTTCGCGCCGGCGCTGCCGGAACTGCTCGGCGGCTCCGCCGACCTCGCCGGCTCGAACCTGACGCTGTGGTCGGGCTCGAAGGGCATATCGGCCGACAATCCGGGCGGCAATTACCTCTACTACGGCGTGCGCGAATTCGGCATGTCGGCCATCGCCAACGGCATCGCGCTGCACGGCGGTTTCATCCCCTACACCGCCACCTTCCTGATGTTCTCCGAGTACGCGCGCAACGCACTGCGCATGGCGGCGCTGATGAAGCTGCGCCAGGTATTCGTGTTCACGCACGACTCGATCGGCCTCGGCGAAGACGGCCCGACGCATCAGCCGGTGGAACAGACCGCCACGCTGCGCCTGATGCCGAACATGGACGTGTGGCGTCCGGCCGACACGGTCGAATCCGCAGTCGCCTGGGCAAGCGCACTCAGGCGCGACGACGGCCCGACCTCGATGATGTTTTCGCGCCAGAACCTGCCGCACACCGCGCGCGATGCCTCGACGATTGCGGCCATCGCCCGCGGCGGCTACGTGCTGTCGGACGCCGATGACGCGCAGGTCGTGCTGATCGGAACCGGCTCGGAGGTGTCACTTGCGCTCGCTGCGCAGAAGACGCTGGCAGCCGACGGCATCGCCGCGCGCGTGGTGTCCATGCCATCGACCACGGTGTTCGACCGACAGGACGCCGCCTGGCGCGACAAGGTCCTGCCGCGCGCGCTGCCGCGCGTGGCGGTCGAAGCCGGCGTGACCGATCTGTGGCGCAAATATGTCGGTCTCGACGGCGCCGTCATCGGTCTCGATCACTTCGGCGAATCGGCGCCGGCCGGCGAGCTGTACAAGGCTTTCGGCATCACCGCCGAAGCGGTTGCCGCGGCCGCCCGCAAGGTGCTCGGCAGGTAAGTCGTCACACTCCGGGCACCGCGCGGCGGACGGTGCCAACTACGGCGCAGCGCCACCACAAGTTGCGCTGCACAATCCGCAGGTTTCATTGAATCCATACCCACTGGAAAGGAAGTTGCAGACATGACGATCAAGGTTGCCATCAACGGATACGGGCGCATCGGCCGCAATGTGCTCCGCGCGCACTACGAAGGCGGCAAGCGCCACGACATCCAGATCGTCGCGATCAACGATCTTGGCGACCCCAAGACCAATGCCCACCTGACCCGTTACGACACCGCGCACGGCAGGTTTCCGGGCGAAGTGAGCGTCGACGGCGACTACATGGTGGTCAACGGCGACCGCATCCGCGTGCTGGCCAACCGCAACCCTGCCGAGCTGCCGTGGGGCGAGCTGGGCGTCGATGTCGTGCTCGAATGCACCGGCTTCTTCACGACCAAGGAAAAGGCGTCAGCCCACATCAAGGGCGGCGCGAAGAAGGTGATCATTTCCGCACCCGGCGGCAAGGATGTCGATGCCACGATCGTCTATGGCGTGAATCACGGCGTGCTGAAGGCGACCGACACGGTCATTTCGAACGCCAGCTGCACCACCAACTGCCTGGCACCACTGGTCAAGCCGCTGCATGACAAGATCGGCGTCGTGCACGGCCTGATGACCACCATCCATGCCTACACGAACGACCAGGTGCTGACCGACGTCTATCACGAAGACCTGCGCCGTGCGCGCAGTGCCACGATGTCGATGATCCCGACCAAGACCGGCGCCGCCGCAGCGGTCGGTCTGGTGCTGCCGGACCTGAACGGCAAGCTGGACGGGTTCGCGATGCGCGTACCGACGATCAACGTATCCATCGTCGACCTCACCTTCACGGCCGCACGCGCGACGACGACAGACGAAGTGAATGGCATCCTGAAAGCCGCCTCGGAAGGCGAACTGAAGGGGGTTCTGGGTTACAACGTCGAGCCGCTGGTGTCGATCGATTTCAACCACGACGCCCGCTCGTCGATCTTCGACTCGACGCAGACGCGAGTCATGGGTGGCACGCTGGTGAAGGTGCTGTCCTGGTACGACAACGAGTGGGGTTTCTCGAACCGCATGCTGGACACGACGGTTGCACTGATGGCGGCCAAGTAAGGACTTCCGGATCCGGGGCGGGGTTCATGGCGGCAGCGTCCCTGCCCCGCTTCGTCCGCCCCGCATCGTTTTTCCCCGCTGCACACGCCCCACCTCGTATCCGCTCCGTCAGAATCCCTTCACGCGCCTTCGCAGAGGACACACGATGCAGTTCACACGACTTTCCGATCTCGACCTCAAGGGCAAACGGGTGTTCATCCGCTCCGACCTGAACGTGCCGCAGGACGACGCCGGCAACATCACCGAAGACACCCGCATCCGCGCCTCGCTGCCGGCCATCCGCACCGCGCGTGACGCCGGCGCTGCGGTCATGGTGACGTCGCACCTCGGACGGCCGACCGAAGGCGAGCTGAAGCCGGAAGATTCGCTGGCACCGATCGCCCGCCGCATGTCGGAACTGCTCGGCTTCGACGTGAAGCTGGTCGCGGACTGGGTCGATGGCGTCACGGTCGCCCCGGGCGAAGTCGTGCTGCTGGAAAACTGCCGCGCCAACAAGGGCGAGAAGAAGTGCGACGACGCGCTGTCGAAAAAGCTCGCCGCATTGTGCGACGTGTGGGTGAACGACGCCTTCGGCACCGCCCACCGCGCTGAAGCGACGACCTACGGCATGGGCCAGTACGCCCCCATCGCCTGCGCCGGTCCGCTGATGGCGAGCGAACTGGATGCGCTGGGCAAGGCGCTCGGCCAGCCGGCACGCCCGCTGGCCGCCATCGTCGCCGGTTCCAAGGTATCGACCAAGCTCACGCTACTGGAAAATCTGGCCGACAAGGTCGATCAGCTCATCGTCGGCGGCGGCATCGCGAACACCTTCCTGCTCGCCGCCGGCAAGAACATCGGCAAATCGCTTGCCGAACCCGACCTGCTCGACGCGGCGAAACGCGTCATGGCCAAGACCAAGGTACCTCTGCCGCAGGACGTGGTGTGCGCGAAGTCCTTCGCGGCCGACGCCCCGGCAACGGTGAAGTCGGTGGATGCTGTCGCCGACGACGACATGATTCTCGACATCGGTCCGAAGTCGGCGACCGAACTGGCCGACCTGCTGGCCAAGGCTGGCACCATCGTGTGGAACGGCCCGGTCGGCGTTTTCGAATTCGACGCCTTCGGTCACGGCACCGAAACCGTGGCGCGCGCCATTGCTGCATCGAGTGCTTACTCGATCGCCGGTGGTGGCGATACGTTGGCCGCCATCGCAAAATACGGCATCGCCGACCAGGTGAGCTACATCTCGACCGGCGGCGGCGCCTTTCTGGAGTTTCTCGAAGGCAAGACGCTGCCGGCGGTCGACATCCTGCTGCGGCGCGCCCACGGCTGATACCGCGCAAAGCACAGCAAACCACAACAACAACGACATCACGAGGAGTTCGTCTGCCATGCATCGCTTCACCAAGATCGTCGCCACGCTCGGCCCCGCTTCGAGCGATCTCGCCACCCTGACCCGCCTCGTCGAGGCCGGCGTCGACGTGGTGCGGCTCAATTTTTCGCATGGCAAGGCGGATGACCACCGCGCACGCGTGGAAACCCTCGCTGTCGCCGCCGCCAAGGCGGGCCGTACGGTGGGCGTGATGGCCGACCTGCAGGGCCCGAAGATCCGGGTCGGCAAGTTCGCCGACAACAAGGTGATGCTCAAGGGCGGCCAGGCCTTCGTATTCGACATCGAATGCACGCTGGGCGACGCGGGCCGTGTCGGCCTCGACTATCCGGAACTGGTGAATGACGTCGAGCCGGGCGCCGTGTTGCTGCTCGACGATGGCCGCATCGTGATGGACGTGAAGTCGGTCAACGCCACGCAGATCCACTGCACGGTGCGCCACGGCGGTGAGCTGTCGAACAACAAGGGCATCAACCGCCAGGGCGGCGGTCTGTCGGCGCCGGCGCTCACGCCCAAGGACATGGAAGACATCAAGATCGCGGCGTCGCTGAATGTCGACTACGTCGCGGTCAGCTTCCCGAAGAGCGGCGCCGACATGCGCCAGGCGCGCGAGCTGCTGCGCGCGGCCGGGTCAAACGCGCTGTTGATCGCCAAGATCGAGCGCGTGGAAGCCATTCCGGCGCTGGAAGAAATTCTCGACGCGTCCGACGGCGCCATGGTGGCGCGCGGCGACCTCGCGGTCGAGGTGGGCGATGCAGCCGTACCGGCGATGCAGAAGCGCATCATCAGGGTGTCGCGCGAAATGAACAAGCTGGTGATCACCGCCACCCAGATGATGGAATCGATGATCCACAGCCCGGTGCCGACGCGCGCTGAAGTGTCCGACGTCGCCAATGCGGTGCTCGACGGCACGGACGCGGTCATGCTGTCGGCCGAAACCGCGTCGGGCGCCTACCCGGTCGAAACGGTCGAAGCCATGGCGCGCATCTGCATCGAAGCCGAGAAATCGGCCGAAGTGAAGCTGGACCAGGAGTTCCTGACCCGCGTATTCACCCGCATCGACCAGTCGATCGCGATGGCTGCGCTGTTTTCGGCCTTCCACCTCAAGGTGAAGGCGATCGCCACGCTGACCCAGTCCGGCTCGACCTCGCTGTGGATGTCGCGCCTGAACAGCGGCGTGCCGATCTACGCGCTGACACCGGAAGTGCGCACCCGCTACAAGCTGTCGATGTATCGCGGCGTGACGCCGCTGATGATCAAGCTCGACCCGGACGCCGACCGCGACCGCATGCTGGTCGATGCCGAAGCCGAACTGCTGCGCAGCGGCGCCGTGCAGGTCGGTGACCTCATCGTACTGTCGTTCGGCGAGCCGATCGGCGTGCCGGGCGGCACCAATACACTGAAAATCGTCAAGGTCGGGGAGTATCGTCAACTCTCTACCGTTATCTGATCCAGCCAGGAGAATTGCCATGCCCATGGTTTCCATGCGCCAGTTGCTCGACCACGCCGCCGAAAACGGCTACGGCATCCCCGCCTTCAACGTGAACAACCTCGAGCAGGTGCAGGCCGTGATGAGCGCCGCCGATGAAGTCGGCGCGCCCGTCATCCTGCAGGCCAGCGCAGGTGCCCGCAAGTATGCCGGCGAGCCTTTCATCAAGCACCTGATCGAAGCCGCCATCGAAAGCTGGCCGCACATTCCGCTGGTCATGCACCAGGATCACGGCCAGAGTCCGGACGTGTGCAAGGGCGCAATCGACCTCGGTTTCAGTTCGGTCATGATGGACGGCTCGCTGCAGGCCGACGGCAAGACCATTGCCAGCTACGACTACAACGTCGAAGTGACGCGCAAGGTGGTCGACATGGCGCATGCGCTCGGCGTGACGGTCGAAGGCGAACTGGGCTGCCTCGGCTCGCTGGAAACGATGAAGGGCGACAAGGAAGACGGCCACGGCACCGAGGCGACGATGACCATGGACCAGCTGCTGACCGATCCGGAAGAAGCGGCCGACTTCGTCAAGCGTACCCAGCTCGACGCGCTGGCCATCGCCATCGGCACCAGCCACGGCGCCTACAAGTTCACGCGCAAGCCCACCGGCGACATCCTCGCGATCAGCCGCATCAAGGAAATCAACAAGCGCATCCCCAATACCCATCTGGTGATGCATGGCTCGTCCAGCGTGCCGCAGGATCTGCTGGCGATCATCCGCCAGTACGGCGGCGACATGAAGGAAACCTACGGCGTGCCGGTGTCGGAAATCCAGGAGGCGATCAAGCACGGCGTGCGCAAGATCAACATCGACACCGACATCCGCCTGGCGATGACCGCCGCCATCCGCAAGTACATGTTCGAGAACCCGAGCAAGTTCGACCCGCGCGACTACCTGAAGCCGGCGCGCGAAGCCGCCAAGGGCATCTGCAAACAGCGCTACATCGAATTCGGCTGCGAAGGCCAGGCCGGCAAGATCAAGGCCATCCCGCTGGTGCAGGTGGCACAGAACTACGCCAGCGGAAAGCTCGCCCAGCAGGTGATCTGAACACGACCATGGCCGACGCACTGTTCGAATCCCGCATCAAGAGCCTGCCGCTGATCGCCCGCGGCAAGGTGCGCGACATCTACGCCATCGACGACGCGACGATGCTCATCGTGACCACCGACCGCCTGTCGGCGTTCGACGTCATCCTGCCCGACCCGATACCCGGCAAGGGCAAGGTGCTGACTGCCGTGTCGAACTTCTGGTTCGACAGGCTGGCCGGCGTATCGCCCAACCACCTGACCGGCATCGCGCCGGAATCGGTGGTGAGCGCCGACGAGCGCGATCAGGTCGAAGGCCGCGCCATCGTCGTGCGGCGCCTCAAGCCGCTGCCCATCGAAGCGGTTGTGCGCGGCTACCTGATCGGTTCCGGCTGGGGCGACTATTCCCGCACCGGCTCGGTATGCGGCGTGGCGCTGCCGCACGGGCTGCGCATGGCGTCGAAGCTGCCGGCTCCGATCTTCACGCCGGCCACCAAGGCGGCAGCCGGGGATCACGACGAAAACATCAGCTACGCGCAGACCGAGGCGCTGATCGGCGCAGCGCTCGCGGCGCAGGTGCGCGACACCGCGATCGCGCTGTACAGCGCCGCGTCCGACTACGCCAAGAGCCGCGGCATCATCATCGCCGACACCAAGTTCGAATTCGGTCTCGATCCGGATGGCAAGCTCATTCTGATCGACGAGGCGCTGACCCCGGATTCGTCACGCTTCTGGCCGGCCGACCAGTACCGGGAAGGCGTCAATCCGCCGTCCTTCGACAAGCAGTTCGTGCGCGATTACCTGGAAACGCTGGACTGGAACAAGAGCGCCCCCGGCCCATCGCTGCCGGCCGACATCATCCAGCGCACCGGCGACAAGTACCGCGAAGCGCTGACCCGCCTCATCGGCTGATCGGGTTCCATCAGGTCCCGGTCCGCGTCTCGCCGACCGGGCCGCCCAGCGGTTCGGTCGGCACGAAACCCCGCAGGGTGAAACAGAAGGTCGCGCCCTTGCCGGGCGCCGCCTGAACGCTGACGCGGCCACCGTGGCGCTCGACAATGCGCTTGACGATGGCCAGCCCCACGCCGGTGCCGGGAAATTCCTCGGCGCCATGCATGCGCTGAAACACCCCGAACAGACGGTCGGCGTAGAGCGGATCGAAACCGACCCCGTTGTCGCGCACGCAGATCGCCGGCCCGCCGTCCTGCAATGCCACGAACAGCTCGATGAGCGGCGGTTCCGCATGCACCGAGAATTTCAATGCGTTGCCGATCAGGTTCGCGAACACCTGCCGCAGCATCGCATGATCGCCGCTGACCTGCCCCAGCGGCGCGACGGTGATGCGCGCGACCGGATACTGTTCGCGCAGCTCTGCAGCGACCGAACGCGCCAGCTTGTCCAGCCCGACCTCAGCGTGCGCCATGTCGATGCGCGCCATGCGTGAAAAACGCAGGATGTCGTCGATCAGCTGGCCCATGCGGTTCGACCCGCGCTGGATGCGCTGCAGCATGTCCCGGCCTTCGTCATCGAGCGTTGCGGCGGCGTGCTCGGTCAGCAGATGGGCGAAACCATTGATGGCGCGCAGCGGGCTGCGCAGGTCGTGCGACACCGAATACGAGAAGGCCTCCAGTTCGTTGTTGGCCTGTTCCAGCAAGGCCGTGCGTTCCGCGACGCGCCGTTCCAGCGACTCGTTCAGCTCCCTGACCTGGCGTTCGCCGCGCGCCCGTTCGATCGCCAGTTGCGCAATGTCGACCAGCCGCTGCACCAGATTCTCGTCCGACCGTCCCGGTCGCCAGGGCCGGCGGTGACAGATCACCAGCGCACCCAACGCGATGCCGCCCTGCCCGGCCAGCGGCAAAGCCCACAGCGCACGGAGGCCTTCTTCAGCCAGCGCGGAACGATGCGCGTCCGCCCCCGGCGCACCGTCCGGATCGGCGATCACCAGCGGCGAGGAAAGGGCGCCGGATGGCAGCGGCAACCGGGTCAGCGCAGCCCGGAAGGCGGCGGACAGACCGGGCGCCACCACGTCGACGCTGTCGGCCGCCGATGCACCGCAGGTGAGCACAGCCACCCGCGAATCTTCGTTCAGAAGCCCTTCGACCAGCACGGCCAGCCGCGAGGTCACGTCGGCCAGGGGTACACCGGAAGCGATGCGCGCCAGCAGTTCCCGTTCTGCCAGATCGACCTGCTCCAGGCGCTTGCGCAGTGAAATGTCGCCGATGGTGCCGACCACCCGCGTGCTGCGGCCTGTCGCATCACGCTGCGCAACGCCGCGCACCATGAACCAGTGGTGGGTGCTGTCGGCATGGCGCATGCGCAGTTCGAGCTGGAACACGTCGTGACCGCCACCCAGCAGGTCATCCATCATCGCGTCCCAGCCCGGCTTGTCCGCCGGATGGATGCCCGCAACGAAATCCTTCACCGGCATGCGGCGACCGCCGCCGTCATAGCCCATGATGTGAGACAGGCGAGGCGATACGTACAGCTCCTCGCTGCCGTTGATCCATTCCGCCAGCCCTTCATTCATGCCGCGCAGTGCCAGGGCGTAGCGCTGTTCGCTGGCCCGAAGCGCGCGTTCTGCACGGATGCGCGCCGTCAGGTCGGAATAGGACGCCACTACGGCATACGGCCGGCTGGCGCCGGCGTGAAACAGCGGCTGCGTCGTGACCGACAGCCAGCGCATCGGGCTGCCCGCACGACCGGTACCGATCACCACCTCGCGCAGCGGCTGGCCGTCGCTCAGCGAACGCATCACCGGATGGCGGGCATTCGACAACGCCCGCCCCTGTTCATCGAACAACCGCGCCTCGTCATGCCCGCCGGGCAGACCGGCGTGCGCGTCATCCAGCCAGGTGCAGCCCTCGGCGGCACGATTGCGGGTCAGCACCTTAGCCTGCGCGTCGTACAGCACCACCGATTCGGACAGCGCGCCGAGCAGCACGCGGAAACGCTCTTCGCTGGCGATCAGCGAGCGCTGCGCCTGCTTGTGTACGGTGACGTCGTGGCAGACGACGAACAGCGCGGCCCGGCCGGCGAATTCGTCCGGGCGGCCGCATACCGACAGCCAGCGTACATTGCCGTCGGCACGGCGCACCGGAAGTTCGACGTCGTCGAAGCCGTGACCGGTCGCCAATGCAAGCCCGAGGCGTTCCCGGTCATGCGTCTGGGCGCAGAACTCGCCCAGCGCACGGCCAAGCAGGCTGCCGCGCGGTTCGCCCGCCAGATCAACCATGGCATCGTTGGCAAACAGGATTTCGCCCCCCGGCAGCGCGCAGACGCAGATCGACAGCGGAATCGCCTGCACGATGTCGTGGTCGGCCGAATCGGCCCCGGCGGGCGCCGGCACCTCTTCCTGCGTCGCCACGGGCGTGCGGCGATGCACCCGCAGCAGCAGCGCGGCGCAGGCCGCACACCAGATCGCCCAGGCAGCCTGAAGCAGCAGCGCATCGGGCCCGATCCACCACGCAGCCGGCAGCCACAGCGCGCACACGCACCCCAGCGCTGCGCCGGACGGACCGCGCAGCATGGTCGCCGCCTGCAGTCTTGATTGAGGGCTGTCCTTCAAATGCATCCGCTCCATTGCGGCCGGGACATCGGGCAAACCTGAAGACTACCGACTGTCGCCATGCCGAAAGACTGGAACAGAGCAGGCAAGCGTACGCAATTGCCCGAATGACTGCACGCCGCAGGCTTGCGCTGCGACAATCCCCTTTGCGCGCCCGCTTGACTACACTGTATCGAATGAACGTTCGCAAACTTCGGGGCCTTGGCGCCAAACTCGCCCTGTCTGCTGCGCCGTTCGCGCTGCTGGCACTGCTGTCGGTCACGCTGACCTTGTGGGTCTCGTGGCAACTCGACGGCGGAGCGGCCGCGGTCAACGAGGCGGGCCGCATGCGCATGCAGGCCTACCGCCTGTCACTGCAGGTCAGCCGTCACGAACAGGACGCGCTGTCCGGTGCCATCGAGACATTCGAGCGCAGTCTCGCACTGCTGCGCAACGGTGATCCGGAACGCCCGCTTTTCGTGCCGTGGGACGACGATGTCCGGCTCCGCTTCGCGCGCGTCGAGTCCGGCTGGCAACAGTACCGCACAACCTGGCTGGATGCGCCACCGTTACGACTGCAGGCACTGGGCACCGACACGGCGGCCTTCAGTGCAGACATCGACGCCCTGGTATCGGGCATCGAAGCGCACATGTCGCGCTGGACAGCGCTGCTGCATCTGTTGCAGCTTGCAACTATTGCCATTGCAGTACTGGGTTCCAGCGTATTGCTGTACGTTGGCTACCTGTTCGTGCTGGAACCCGTCGGGCACCTCAAGCAGGCCATCGAGCGCATCCAGTCGGGCGATCTGGGTGCCCGGGTCGAGCGTGCGACGGATGACGAATTCGGTACGCTGGCCGATGGTTTCAACGGCATGGCCGACCAGATTCAGGCCATGTATCGAAATCTCGAAGCCAAGGTGAATGCCAAGACCGCGGAACTGCAGGAAAAGCAGGAGCGCCTCGAAGCGCTTTACGAGGTCACCTCGCTGATCGCCACCGCCCGCTCGCTGGACGAACTGGCGCAGGGCTTCGTCGGCTATGTCGCTCGGGCGCTCCACGCGGATGGTGTGGGCCTGCGCTGGTCCGACGAATCGAACCAGCGTTACCTGATGCTGGCCTCGCAGGGCCTGCCCGCCTACATGACCGAGGGCGAGCGCTGCCTGAAGGCAAACGAATGCCACTGCGGTGTGCCGGATGCTTCGCCAAACGCGCGCATCATCCCGATCCGTTCGATGACCCAGGGTGGCCTGCAGTACTGCGCCGAAGCCGGCTTTGAAACACTGGTGTCGGTACCGGTGCGTCTGAAGGAACGGGTGATGGGTGAGATCGATCTGTTCTTCCATGCCGAAATCGATCTGACACCCTCCGCGCGGTCACTGCTCGAGGCACTGACCACCCATCTGGCGAGCGGCATGGAAAACCTGCGCCTGACCGCACTGCGTAACGAAGCAGCGGTATCGCAGGAGCGCAACTTCCTGGCCAGCGAACTGCACGACTCGATCGCCCAGTCGCTGGCCTTCATGAAGATGCAACTGGAAATGATGCGTGGCGCACTGGCCGAGAGGGATACCCTGCAGACGGAGCGCATACTGGGTGAGCTGGACGCCGGGCTGCGCGAAAGTACAGGCGATGTGCGCGAACTGCTGCTGCACTTCCGCACCCGCACCAACGCCGAAGACATCGAGGGCGCGCTGCTGGGTACGCTGCGCAAGTTCGAACATCAGAGCGGAGTCCATGCAACGCTCAACATGCATGATCATGGCATACCATTGCCACCGGACATCCAGATCCAGGTGCTGCACATCGTGCAGGAAGCGCTTTCCAACGTGCGCAAGCATGCCCGCGCGAGCCAGGTCTGGCTCGACGTGAAGCAGCAGCCGCTGTGGGTTTTCGAGGTTCGCGATGACGGCAGTGGATTCGACGTCAGCCATGGCGCTGCAGATGAAACACACGTAGGGCTGCGCATCATGACGGAGCGCGCCGAACGCATCGGCGCTCGGGTGGAGGTATTTTCGACGCCGCAACGCGGTACCTCCGTGGTGCTCACCCTGCCACCCTCGACCGAGCTCTTCGAGCGGGCAACTGCCGCGGAAACTTCTGAATCATGAATGACCGCACATCGCGTGATGCAGACTTGCCGATCCGCATCCTGCTGGTAGACGACCACACCTTGTTCCGGCGCGGCCTCACGGCGCTGCTGTCGCGCGACCCCGGGCTGCAGGTGGTCGGCGATGCCGCCGATGCGGGCGAAGCACAGCGGCGTGCCGCAAGCCTGCAGCCGGACATCATCCTGCTCGACAACCATCTGCCCGGTGTCAGCGGCATTGATGCACTGCCGGCGTTGCGCGAAGCCGCGCCGCACGCGAGCGTGCTGATGCTCACCATCAGCGAGGACGAAAACGATCTGGCCGCCGCGCTTCGCGCGGGGGCCTGCGGCTACCTGCTGAAAACCATGGAAGGCGAAGCACTGGCCAGCGCCATCCACCGCGCGATGCGCGGGGAAAGCGTCGTCGCGAACGAAATGACCGGCAAGCTGGTGGCGGTCTATCGCCAGGCCGCTGCCGCGCCGACGCCAGCCAGCGACGCGCCAGCTGGCGCCGACATCGCCGGCAATGGCGCATTGTCGCCGCGCGAAACCGACATTCTGCGTGGCATCGCCCGCGGCGACAGCAACAAGCAGATCGCCCGCGATCTGGGCATCGCCGAAACCACGGTGAAGATTCACGTACAGCACATCCTGCGCAAACTGGGCGTTTCCTCTCGGGTACAGGTCGCCGTCATCGCGGTCGAACGCGGCCTGACCTGAGCCGGGCTGCTGCGGTGGGCGTCGCCTGACGCCTGTGCCGGTCGATCCGGCCCACCCGCCGGCTCCACCGGGTTGACCCTGCGCAACATCCTGCGAGTTTTTCGCCCGATAGTTCTTTCGAACGATGACGCGCGCTCACGCCATCGTTCTTCTGCCGCCTGATTCATACCCGACGGAAGGATGTTGTCATCCGGGTCGGCTGCCTACCATCGTCGCAACGACAAGGGAGGGTTCAGTCATGACCAGGAAAGGGCAGGCGCTATCGGTGCTGATCGTCAGCACCCTGGCGTTCACCGTGTGTTTCATGGTGTGGATGATGTTCGGCGTGATCGGCATCCCGATCAAGAAGGCGCTCGATCTGAATGCCACGCAGTTCGGTCTGCTGACCGCGACACCGGTACTGACCGGCTCGCTGGTGCGGGTGCCGCTGGGAATCTGGACCGACAAGTACGGCGGCCGCATCGTCATGACCCTGCTGATGGCGGCCACCGTGCCGGCCATCTGGATGATGAGCTATGCCACCGAATACTGGCACTTCCTCGTCATCGGCCTGTTCGTGGGCCTGGCCGGCGGCTCCTTTTCGGTCGGCACACCCTATGTCGCACGCTGGTTTCCCAAGGGTCAGCAGGGTTTTGCCATGGGCATCTACGGTGCCGGCAACTCGGGCGCCGCAGTCAACAAGTTCGTCGCTCCGGCCCTGCTGGTCGCCTTCGGCTGGACCATGGTGCCCCAGGCCTACGCAGCCATCATGCTCGGCACGGTCGTCATCTTCTGGCTGTTCAGCCACAGCGATCCGGCACATCTGGTGCCGAGCAACGTGCGCTTCATGGATCAGCTCAAGGCGCTCAAGGATCCGCGCGTGATGAAGTACTGCCAGTACTACAGCATCGTGTTCGGCGGTTATGTCGCATTGAGCCTGTGGATGGTGCAGTACTACGTCGGCGAGTACGGCATGGAAATCCGGTCCGCGGCGCTGCTCGCCGCCTGTTTCTCGCTGCCCGGCGGTGTGCTGCGCGCGGCTGGTGGCTGGCTCAGCGACAAGTACGGCGCACACAGCGTCACCTGGTGGGTGCTGTGGGTGAGCTGGATCTGCCTGTTCCTGCTGAGCTATCCGCAGACGCACTTCACCATCGTCACGGTCGACGGCCCGAAGACCTTCGACATCGGCCTGAACGTGTATGCCTTCACCGCGCTGATGTTCATCCTCGGCATCGCCTGGGCCTTCGGCAAGGCCAGCGTGTTCAAGTACATCAGCGACGACTACCCGGCCAACATCGGCACCATCAGCGGCATCGTCGGCCTGGCCGGCGGTCTCGGCGGCTTCGTGCTGCCCATCATGTTCGGCGCCCTGGTCGATCTGACCGGCATCCGTTCCAGCGCCTTCATGCTGATGTACGCCGTGGTGTGGGTGTCCCTCATCTGGATGTACTTCACCGAAGTCCGTCGCACGCGACTCATGGGGGAACCGTCCGGTGTGCAGGGCTGATCTGTCGGGCATCGCTGCGCTCACCCCAACCCACGATGAACCGACCCATGCACAGGGCTGATGCGTTGGGCATCGCTGCGCTCACCCAAACCTACGGGAAACAGCCCTTGTGCAGGGCTGGCATCTCACTTCCGACGAGAGGACAAACGTGACCACCAACAGCCGCGCCGGGACACCACCGGCCACTCCCGCAGCCGGCTCCGATATCGCCGACTGGCGTCCGGAGGACGAGCAGATCTGGGAATCCACCGGCAAGAAAATCGCCTACCGTAATCTCTGGATATCGGTGCCTGCCTTGCTGTGCGGATTCGCCGTGTGGGGCATGTGGGGCATCATCACCGTGCAGATGCTGAACCTGGGCTTCCCGTTCGCCAAGGAAGAGTTGTTCACGCTGACCGCCATCGCCGGCATCGCCGGCGCCACGATGCGCATTCCGGCTTCATTCCTGATCCGTCTGGCCGGCGGCCGCAACACCATCTTCCTGACCACCGCCATGCTGCTGGCACCTGCCATCGGCACCGGCATCGCGCTGCAGCATCCCGAGTGGCCGCTCTGGGTGTTCCAGTTGATGGCGCTGTGGTCGGGCGTGGGCGGCGGCAACTTCGCCAGTTCGATGTCGAACATCAGCACCTTCTTCCCGAAGAAACTTCAGGGCACTGCGCTCGGGCTGAACGCGGGACTGGGCAACTTCGGCGTGACGACGATGCAGATCGTCATCCCGCTGGTCATGACGGTCGGGCTGTTCGGTGCCTTCGGCGGCGAATCGATGGTGCTGGTCAAGGACAGCGGCTGGATCGGCGGCAAGATACTTGCCGGCACGCCCACTTGGATACAGAACGCCGGCTTCGCCTGGGTGCTGTCGCTGGTTCCGCTGTCCATCCTCTGCTGGTTCGGCATGAACAACCTGAAGACGGTGTCGCCGAACACCGGCAACCCGATGGTTGCGTTCTCCAAGATCACCTATCTGTACACGCTGGCCTTCGTGCCCGCCATCTTCATGCTGTGGCTGTATCTGCCCGCACCGACCGGCCTTGGCGTGCTGAGCATGTGGGTCGCGATTCCGCTCGACATCATCCTAGCCCTGCTGGTCATGAAGGTCGCTGCCTTCGGCGAAATGAAGGAAGGCGTGACGAAGCAGTTCGCGATCTTCAAGAACAAGCACACCTGGTCGATGACGGCGCTCTACATCGTCACCTTCGGCTCCTTCATCGGCTTTTCGATGGCGCTGCCGCTGGCCATCACCGTCATCTTCGGCACCAGTCACGTACCCGATGCGACCGGCGTCATGCAGCACACGCTGAAGAATCCGAACGCGCCGTCGGCTCTGACCTACGCCTGGATCGGCCCCTTCGTCGGCGCCGCCGTGCGGCCACTGGGTGGCTGGATTTCCGACAAGCTCGGCGGCTCCATCGTCACCCAGGTGATTTCGATCGTGATGGCCATCGCTTCGGTGGCCGTGGGCTACGTGATGATGCAGGCCTACGGCTCGGCCACGCCGGAAGAGTACTTCCCGATGTTCCTCGGTCTCTTCATGGTGCTGTTCTTCGCCAGCGGCATCGGCAACGGCTCGACCTTCCGCACCATCGGCGTCATCTTCGACCGCACGCAGGCCGGTCCCGTGCTGGGCTGGACTTCGGCCGTCGCCGCCTACGGTGCCTTCATCGCACCGGTGGTCATCGGCGAGCAGATCAAGGCCGGAACACCTGAACTCGCGATGTATGGCTTCGCCATCTTCTATGCGATATGCATTGTCCTCAACTGGTGGTTCTACCTGCGCGGCAACGCGTACGTGAAGAACCCCTGACCACCGAAACAACGCCCGCACAGCGCCCATTCCGAAGCATCACGGAGACTACACATGAGCCACTTTCTAGACCGCCTGAGTCACTTCTCGAACCCGAAGGAAGCCTTTTCGGGCGACCACGGCATCACCACCGGCGAGGACCGCAGCTGGGAAGACGCCTACCGCAACCGCTGGGCACACGACAAGATCGTGCGCTCCACGCACGGCGTCAATTGCACGGGTTCCTGCTCGTGGAAGATCTACGTAAAGGGCGGCATTGTCACCTGGGAAACCCAGCAGACGGATTACCCGCGCACGCGCTGGGACATGCCCAACCACGAGCCGCGCGGCTGTGCGCGCGGTGCCAGCTACAGCTGGTACCTGTACAGCGCCAACCGCGTGAAATACCCGATGGTGCGCGGCCGCCTGCTGAAGAGCTGGCGCGAAGCGCGCCTCGCGCACGGTCCGGTCGAAGCCTGGGCCTCGATCGTCGAGAACGACGCGAAACGTCGCGACTACCAGCAGGTGCGCGGTCTCGGCGGCTTCGTCCGCTCGAGCTGGGACGAAGTGAATGAAATCGTCGCCGCTGCCAACGTCTACACCATCAAGAAGCACGGCCCGGACCGCGTCATCGGCTTTTCGCCCATCCCGGCGATGTCGATGATCAGCTATGCCGCGGGCAGCCGCTACCTGAGCCTGATCGGCGGCGTCTGCATGAGCTTCTACGACTGGTACTGCGACCTGCCGCCGTCCAGCCCGCAGATCTGGGGCGAACAGACCGACGTGCCGGAGTCGGCCGACTGGTACAACTCGACCTACATCATCGCCTGGGGCAGCAATGTGCCGCAGACGCGCACGCCGGACGCGCACTTCTTCACCGAGGTGCGCTACAAGGGCGCGAAGACGGTGGCGGTCACACCCGACTACTCCGAAGTCGCCAAGCTCTCCGATATCTGGATGAAACCCAAGCAGGGCACCGACGCTGCCGTCGCCATGGCCATGGGCCACGTCATCCTGAAGGAGTTCTACTTCCCGGACAGCGGCGAACGCAGCGCCTACTTCGACGACTACGTGCGCCGCTACACCGACATGCCCATGCTGGTGATGCTCAAGGAGCACAAGCTGCCCAATGGCGACATGATCCTCGTGCCGGACCGTTATGTGCGCGCATCCGACTTCAACGGCAAGCTCGGCCAGGCCAACAATCCGGAATGGAAGACCGTCGCCTTCGACGACAGCGGAAAGGTCGTGCTCCC
The DNA here is from genome assembly GCF_001713355.1 of Methyloversatilis sp. RAC08. NCBI lineage: Bacteria > Pseudomonadati > Pseudomonadota > Betaproteobacteria > Nitrosomonadales > Sterolibacteriaceae > Methyloversatilis > Methyloversatilis sp. RAC08. The sequence goes on from NZ_CP016448.1 coordinate 1,373,702, forward strand.
GAACGGCGCCATCGGCTTCCGCTGGGGTGCCGACGGCCGTGCCGACGAAGGCCAGTGGAATCTCGAGGCCAAGGAAGCGCGCCACGGCGCGAACGTGAAACTCAAGCTGTCCCTGCTTGAGGGCGAAGCCCCGAGCAGCGAAACGGCGCGCGTCGGCTTCCCCTACTTCGGCGGCATTGTCAGCGAACACTTCCCGAACAACGCGCAGACCGATGTACTGGTGCGTACCGTGCCGGTTCAGCGCATTGCACTGGGCAAGGCCGGCGAGAAGCGCGACGCACTGGTGGCCACTGTGTTCGACCTGCAGGTGGCGAACTACGGGATCGCACGCGGTCTGCCGGGCGAACTCGCGGCAAAGGACTTCAACGACGACACGCCCTACACGCCGGCCTGGCAGGAGTGCATCACCGGCACGCCGCGCGAACAGCTGATCACGGTCGCCCGCCAGTTCGCCGAAAACGCGCACAAGACCAAGGGCAAGTCGATGGTGATCATCGGCGCCGCGATGAACCACTGGTATCACAGCGACATGAACTACCGCGGCGTCATCAACATGCTGATGATGTGCGGCTGCATCGGCCAGAGCGGCGGTGGCTGGGCGCACTATGTCGGTCAGGAAAAGCTGCGTCCGCAGACCGGCTGGACGGCACTTGCCTTCGCGCTCGACTGGATCCGCCCACCGCGGCAGATGAACAGCACCAGTTTCTTCTATGCGCACACCGACCAGTGGCGCTATGAAAAGCTGGGCATGGAAGAAGTGATTTCACCGCTGGCCGACAAGAAGATGTATGGCGGAAGCATGATCGATTACAACGTGCGCGCCGAACGCATGGGCTGGCTGCCGTCGGCTCCGCAGCTGCAGACCAACCCGCTGCAGGTGGTGCGTGACGCCGCCAGCGCGGGCATGGATCCGAAGGACTATGCCGTACGCGGGCTCAAGGACGGCTCGCTGAAGATGAGCTGTACCGACCCTGATCATCCGGACAACTGGCCGCGCAACATGTTCGTATGGCGTTCCAACATTCTCGGTTCGTCGGGCAAGGGTCACGAGTACTTCCTCAAGCACCTGCTGGGCACCAGCAATGGCGTGCAGGGCAAGGATCTCGGAAAGGAAGAAGCGAAGCCGACTGAAGTCGTCTGGCACGACACGGCGCCCGAGGGCAAGCTCGATCTGCTGGTGACCCTCGACTTCCGCATGAGCACGACCTGCCTGTACTCCGACATCGTGCTGCCGACCGCCACCTGGTACGAGAAGAACGACCTCAACACCAGCGACATGCACCCCTTCATCCACCCGCTGTCGACCGCGGTGGACCCGGCCTGGCAGTCACGCAGCGACTGGGATATCTACAAGGGCTTCGCGCGGAAATTCAGCGAAGTCTGCGTCGGCCATCTCGGCGTCGAACGCGAGCTGGTGCTGTCACCACTGATGCACGACAGCCCGTCCGAACTGGCACAGCCCTTCGACGTAAAGGACTGGAAGCGCGGCGAATGCGAACTGATTCCCGGCAAGACGGCACCGAATCTGGTGGTGGTGGAACGCGATTATCCGAACGTGTACAAGCGCTTCACCGCACTCGGCCCGCTGATGAACAAGGTCGGCAACGGTGGCAAGGGCATCAGCTGGAACACGCAGACGGAAGTGAAGCAGCTGGGCGAGCTGAATGGCCTGGTCACGGCGGAAGGCGTCACCTGCGGCATGCCGAAGATCGATACCGACATCGACGCCTGCGAAGTGGTGCTGCAGCTGGCGCCTGAAACCAACGGTCACGTTGCGGTGAAGGCGTGGCAGGCACTGGGCAAGCAGACTGGCCTGAAGCACGAACATCTCGCGCTGTACCGCGAAGACGAAAAGATCCGCTTCCGCGACATCCAGGCGCAGCCGCGCAAGATCATTTCGAGCCCGACCTGGAGCGGCATCGAGTCGGAAACCGTGTCGTACAACGCCGGCTACACCAATGTGCATGAACTGATCCCATGGCGCACCCTGACCGGCCGTCAGCAGTTCTACATGGACCACCCCTGGATGATCGCCTTCGGAGAAGGTTTCACCAGCTACCGTCCGCCGGTCGATCTGAAGACCACCGCCGGCATCCATAACATCAAGCCGAATGGCAATCCGGAGATCGCGCTCAACTTCATCACGCCGCACCAGAAGTGGGGCATCCACTCGACCTACACGGACAACCTGCTGATGCTCACGCTGAGCCGTGGCGGCCCCTGCGTGTGGATGAGCGAGGACGACGCGAAGCGCGCCGACATCATCGACAACGACTGGATTGAGCTGTTCAACATCAACGGCGCCATCGCCGCACGGGCCGTGGTCAGCCAGCGGGTCAAGCCGGGCATGGTGATGATGTATCACGCGCAGGAAAAGATCGTGAACACGCCGGGGTCGGAAATCACCGGCGCACGCGGCGGCATCCACAACTCGGTGACGCGCATCGTGCTCAAGCCGACGCACATGATCGGTGGCTATGCGCAGTTCAGCTACGGCTTCAACTACTACGGCACGATCGGCACCAACCGCGACGAGTTCGTGGTGGTACGCAAGATGAAGCGCATCGACTGGCTCGACAACGAAAAGTCGGCCGCCGACACGTCACACGCCTAAGGATACTGACCATGAAAATACGCGCTCAGATCGGCATGGTGCTCAACCTCGACAAGTGCATCGGTTGCCACACCTGCTCGGTTACCTGCAAGAACGTGTGGACCAGCCGCCCCGGCATGGAATACGCGTGGTTCAACAACGTGGAAACCAAGCCCGGCATCGGCTACCCGAAGGAATGGGAAAACCAGGACAAGTGGCAGGGCGGCTGGGTCCGCCGGGCCGACGGCTCGATCGTGCCGCGCCAGGGTGGCAAGTGGCAGCTGCTGATGAAGATCTTCGCCAATCCGCACCTGCCGGAAATCGATGACTACTACGAGCCCTTCACCTTCGACTACGACCACCTGCAGTCGGCACCCGAGTCGAAGGCCACGCCGACCGCACGCCCGCGCAGCCTTATCACCGGCAAGCGCATGGAAAAGATCGAGTGGGGCCCGAACTGGGAGGAAATTCTCGGCGGCGAATTCAGCAAACGCTCGAAGGACAAGAACTTCGACGAGGTGCAGAAGGAGATCTACGGCGAGTTCGAGAACACCTTCATGATGTATCTGCCGCGGCTGTGCGAGCACTGCCTGAATCCGGCATGCGTCGCCTCCTGCCCGTCGGGTTCGATCTACAAGCGCGAGGAGGACGGCATCGTGCTGATCGACCAGGACAAGTGCCGCGGCTGGCGCATGTGCGTCAGCGGCTGCCCGTACAAGAAGATCTATTACAACTGGCAGTCGGGCAAGGCGGAAAAGTGCATCTTCTGCTACCCGCGCATCGAAGCGGGCCAGCCCACGGTGTGTTCGGAAACCTGTGTCGGGCGCATCCGCTATCTCGGCGTACTGCTGTATGACGCAGACTGCATTCAGGAAGCGGCATCGGTCGAACACGATCGCGATCTGTATCAGGCACAGCTCGACATCTTCCTCGACCCGAACGATCCGAAGGTGATCGAGCAGGCACGTGCCGACGGCATACCCGATTCGTGGATGGAATCGGCGCGTCGCAGCCCGGTGTACAAGATGGCTGTCGAGTGGAAGGTGGCGCTGCCGCTGCACCCGGAATACCGCACGCTGCCGATGGTCTGGTACGTGCCGCCGCTGTCGCCGATCACCGCCGCTGCAAACGCCGGCCAGGTCGGAGTGAATGGCGAAATCCCGGACGTGAATCAGCTGCGCATCCCGGTCAAGTATCTGGCCAACCTGCTGACCGCCGGCGACACGCAGCCGGTGGTGCGCGCACTCGAACGCATGCTGGCGATGCGTGCCTACCAGCGCGCCAAGCACGTCGATGGCGAAACCAACATGGCGGCGCTGAATCAGGTCGGCCTCACGCAGGCCGAGGTCGAAGACATGTACCACGTGATGGCCATCGCCAATTACGAGGACCGCTTCGTCATTCCGACGGCGCACCGCGAATACGCCGAGGACGCCTTCGATGTGCGCGGTGGCTGCGGCTTCACGTTCGGCAACGGCTGCTCGGAAGGCAGTTCCGACACCAGCCTGTTCGGGGGTTCGAAACGGCGCACGATTCCGATCAAGGCGGTGGTGTGATCATGGGACTGTTCAATGCACCCGCCCCCGAGCGCATGACGCTCACGCTGCGCGTGATGGCGCACCTGCTGTCCTACCCGGATGCCACACTGCGCGAGCATCTGCCGGAACTGCGCGACGCGCTGCGCAGCGAACGGGCGCTGTCTTCGTCCCGACTGGCCGAACTCGACGCGCTGATCGGTTCGCTCGAACGGGGTGACGCCCTCGAGACCGAAGCGGACTACGTCGAACTGTTCGACCGCGGCCGGCGCACCTCGCTGCACCTGTTCGAGCATGTTCATGGCGATTCGCGTGATCGCGGACCAGCCATGATCGATCTGGCGCAGACCTACGAGAAAGCGGGACTCTATCTCGGTCCGGACGAGCTGCCCGACTATCTGCCGGCGGTACTGGAGTTCGCTTCCACCCAGCCGCCGAAGGAAGCCTGCGCACTGCTAGCCGAGATGGCGCACATCCTGAACGTCATCTTTTCGGCACTGCTGCAGCGTGAAAGTCCCTACGCCAGCGTGCTCGGCGCCCTGATAGAAATGGCCGGAGAGAAAGCTCAGGCGGTCACCATCGCACCCGATGAGCCGATCGACGAAAGCTGGGCCGAACCGCTGGCCTTCGACGGCTGCTCATCGAACGGTCAGGCCAAGCCCGGCACGCCACACCCCATCCACATCGTTCGCAAGTCCTCCGCCACCGAAGGAGTACAACCATGACCCCCTGGCTCGACACCCTGCTGTTCGGTTACTACCCGTACATCTGCCTCGCCGTGTTCTTCATCGGCAGCTTGCTGCGCTTCGACCGCGACCAGTACACCTGGAAGAGCGATTCGTCGCAGCTGCTGCGCCGCGGACAGTTGCGGCTCGGCAGCAACCTGTTCCACATCGGCGTGCTGTTCCTGTTCTTCGGCCACTTCTTCGGCATGCTTACGCCGCACTTCGTCTATGAGCACTTCATCGGCGCCGGTGCCAAGCAGGTCGTGGCGATGGTTTCGGGCGGCATTGCAGGGCTGATTGCATTCGTCGGGCTCACGCTGCTGCTGCATCGCCGCCTGACCGAGCCGCGCATCCGCGCCACCTCGAAAACCAGCGACATCCTGATCGCCGCGCTGCTTTGGCTGCAGTTGCTGCTGGGTCTCGCCACGATCCCGATGTCGGCGCAGCACCTCGACGGCAGCATGATGATGAAGCTGGCCGAATGGGCCCAGCGCATCGTCACCTTCCGCGCCGGTGCGCCGGAACTGCTGGCCGAAGCAGGCTGGGTGTTCAAGACACACATGTTCCTCGGCATGAGCATCTTCCTGATCTTCCCCTTCACACGTCTGGTGCACGTGTGGAGCGGCTTCGCATCGGTGTTCTACGCTTTCCGCCCCTACCAGGTGGTACGTGCCCGCCGCCTCAATCTGCCGGCCGGCCACAACCAGCCGCGTCAACCCGACGCCAGCGTCTGAGGAGATAGCCATGACAATCGAAACCCTTTCCCGCGTGGCACGCGTCAACGGTGTGCAGATCAGCAACGAGGACGAAGCGCTGACCGCGGAGACACTGCAGCAGCGCGCCTACACCGAACTGCTGCGTCAGGCGGCGCAGAGCGCCGGCCTGTTGGCGGCCGAAGAGAAGACGACGCCGGATGGCGTGATCAGCGAGTCGGCCGCGTCGGCGATCGATGCACTGGTCGAACGATCTGTTCAGGTACCCGAGCCGTCCGAAGATGCCTGCCGCAGGCATTACGCGGCTCATGAAGCGAGCTACCGCACCGGTGAAAAGGTGCGCGTGCGGCACATCCTGTTTGCGGTCACCGAAGGCGTCGACGTGGTGGCACTGCGCAAGCGGGCGGAAGGCGTGCTGCTCGATGTACGCTGCCATGACGGCTCGGAGCAGGACACGTTCGCACACGCCGCCGAGCAGTTTTCGAATTGCCCGAGCGGCGCGCGCGGCGGCGAACTCGACTGGCTCACCGCCGACGACTGCGCGCCCGAGTTCGCACGCGAGGTGTTCGGTCATGTCGAGGTCGGCGTGCTGCCCCGTCTGGTGCATAGCCGCTTCGGCCTGCATGTGGTCGAGGTGCTGGAACGCGATCCGGGCATCGCTCAAAGCTACGAGTCGGTACGCGGTGCGGTGGCAGGCACGCTGCGCCAGCAGAGCTTCGTCACGGCCTTGCGCCAGTATCTGAGCCTGCTGGCCGGCGCGGCGGTGATCGAAGGCATCGACCTGGATCGCGCCGACTCGCCTCTGGTGCAATAGACCGACATGCCCGACGAGTTGCTGGCCCGCCTGCAGCGCTTTCACGACCACACCTTTCCCGGCGCGCGGGAGCGTTTCCAGGATCTGGTGCGCGACGGGCAGCACCCGACCATCCTGTTCATCGGCTGTTCGGACTCGCGCCTCGTGCCCTATCTGCTGACCGGCACCGGACCGGGCGAGCTGTTCATCGTGCGCAATGTCGGCGCCTTCGTGCCGCCCTACGACATCCGCGCCCAGCATGGACAGCTGGCCGGTTTCCACGGCACCACTGCGGCCATCGAATATGCGGTCCTGAACCTGAAGGTGGCGCACATCATCGTGTGCGGTCACAGCCACTGCGGCGGCGTGCGCGCGCTGTACGAAGGTGTCGACCCCGACACAGCACCCAACCTGGCCGCCTGGCTCGACCTCGGCCGCGAGGCGGTGCTGCCGGTGCAGCTCACCGACGAGGCGCTGCGCCGCACCGAGCAACGCGCGGTCGTGCTGCAGCTGGAACGGCTGATGGACTACCCGATGGTGCGCCGGCAGGTCGACGCCGGGCAGCTCGCGCTGCATGGCTGGCATTACGTGATCGAGGAAGGCGAAGTGCATGTGTTCGACGTGCACCAGGGCGCCTTCGTGCCGGCGTCCAGCGCCGCACACAGCGGTACCGGCCCTTTCCTGCCTTTCGCGGGCGACGCCATCAGCCCGGTGGATGCATGGTGAGCCCGGCGCTCGGTCATACTCGCGCCATGGCGATCAACGACCTGCCCCACGACTTCACGCCCAGCAACCGGCGCGACTTTCCCGGCCGCCGCTGGCTGCTGGTCGCGCTGCGTTCGGTGCATCTGATCGGCGTCGTACTGGTCGGCGCCGCACTGCTCGGTGATCACGACGCATACCGGCCCGCAGCGGCCGCACTGATGCTGGTGACCGGCATCGGCCTGTACGGTATCGAAGTGTGGAGCAAGCCGCGCCATGCGCTCGAACTGGCCGGCCTGTTCATCCCGCTCAAGCTGGCAGGCGTAGCCGCCATGATCGTGCTGCCCCAGCTGGCCGCCGCCATCTTCTGGCTGCTGCTGGTCGCCTCCTCCATCGTGTCGCACGCGCCTGCCGGCTTTCGCCACCTGCGCCCCGGCAAACGCAGCTGAACCGGGTCTCCGGCGGGCGCGGCGGAGGGACCCTGTTGGGCATCGCTGCGCTCGCCACAAGACCGTGCCGTGCCTGCGCCCGGTGCAGCAGGCAGGTTGGAGTGAGCGCAGCGATGCCCAACGCGATCGTCATCACCGCCAACACGGTTGCTCTGCGACACAGTCTCCGGTCAGATGGTGGGAGACCCGAAGCCGGTTCACCGAATCCGTACGACAAGGCTGGCGGAAAGTGCTGCCGGCCTGGCGTCGCGCATCGGTAAATCGCTGTGAGACAACGCCCGCGCGGCGATACAGCCGTCTCTGCGCCCGACCCACCCTTCGACCTCGCCGACCCGGCCCTGCATCAAGCTGCGGCCATTCAACCTGCGCCGACTATTATCACGGCCACAAGCCGGCGCTGTTCGTCGAACGCGCGGGGCTGGAGGCGGAATACGTGTTCAACACCATTCGCGACGGCGGGCAGCTGCCGCGATCACGCCGAGGCCCGCCAGCATCAGCGCGACGGCCGACGGTTCCGGCACTGCCGGCAGCGGCGGCAGTTCGCCGACCTGATCGCCGTCGAGCTCGATGTCGTACAGCCGGATCGACGCCACGCGCCCGTCGGCGAATTCGCCCTGGCCGCCCCCCACCAGGTTGTCGGCGAAGAAGTGGATCAGGCGTGACGGGTTTGCCGCCGCGTAGGCGCTGAAGTTCAGCGAAGTCGAACTCAGCGTGAACTGGAAGATGCCGTCCATATAGCCGGTCACCGTGTCGTTGCCGTTGTTGGTCAGCGTGACGCGGTGGTACTCGCCGTAGGTGAAGGGCGTCGGGCCGTCGCCGCTGGGCCACACCTCCAGGCGCTGGCCCGGATCGATGTAGAGCGCATTGTCGCTCTGCCGGTTGGACACACCGAAGATGTTTTCCCAGCTTGCGTCATCGGCTTCGAACTGGAACACGATGTCGACCGAGTAGGCGTCGTCGGCATCGAGCAGGCCGCTGGTGTCGACGAACAGCCCCGCCTGCTGGCTGGGCATGGCGTCGCCATCAAAGCGATACACCCAGCGCGTTTCGCCGAACACCGTGTCCATCACGAAACCGCTGGCCGACAGCGGATCGATGGCGGAGAGCGCCGGCTTGCCTGCTTCGTCTGCGGACAGCGTGTTGTTGAAATTCCAGGTCGCCACAGCAGCCGGTGCAGCGGCGTGCGCCAGCGATGCTGCACTCAGCATCGCGGAAGCCACGGTCAGGGCAAGCAGTTTCATTGCGTCAGCCTTTCGGGAATCGGTCACTCGACGCAGGCTGCGAGCAAATTCGGGACCATCCGGACATATCGTTGTTTTTTCTTGGAAATGACATGCAGGCGCAGCGGTGATGTCAAAAATCCCGACAGGCTGCACCGGCCTCAGCCGCCGTCGCGCACGCGTGGCGCAACGTCGTGGCCGCCGGGCGCTGCCCGATGCTGCCCGGCTCAGGCATACTCCGGCCACTCCGCGACCCGACGGGCGGGTTGCGGCAGCGAGCATGAGCCATATCGTGCAGATTTCGAATTTCAGGAGGAAACAGACATGAACCAAGACACCGTGTGCACCCTTGTCCCCTACTTCGATGTGCCGGCCGACAAGGTCGATGAATTCAAGGCGCTCGGCAAGCGCTTTGTAGAGCGCACGCGCAGCGAACCGGGCTGCGTGCATTACGCATTTTCATTCAGCGGCTGCACCGCGCACTGCCGCGAAGGCTATGACAACGCAGAGGCCATCCTGCATCACCTCGAAAACGTCGGCGGGCTGCTGCAGGAAGCCCTCGCGATCGCCTACCTGATCAAGCTCGAAGTCCACGCACCGGCGGCGGAAATCGCAAAGCTGCGCGATCCGCTGACCGCCATGAAGCCGCAGTATTTCGTGCTGGAAGAAGGCGGCATCCGCCGCTGATGCAGCTGACGCGGCCGCCTCTCCGGACGATGGCGGCCGCCGTGCGCACAGCCGGAAACCACCTCATGAATGCTCGTCTGCTGTCCATGCTCGCTGTGTCCGCCTGCCTGGCATGCGGCGGAGCCAGTGCGCAGGATCGCCCGTCCACCAGTCCGAACTCACAGAACCGCGCAGCATCCACCGCCCCGCTGACCGCCGTCGACACGCTGGACGTACAGCGTTACCTCGGCACCTGGCACGAAATCGCACGGTATCCCAACTGGTTCCAGCGCAAATGCGTCGGCCAGGTGACGGCCGACTATGCGCTCGACAGCGACGGCAGCCTGAAGGTGCTGAACCGCTGCCGGCTGGCCGATGACGAATTCGACGAAGCCAAGGGCACGGCGCTGCAACAGGGCGGCCCAGCCTCGGCCCGGCTGAAGGTGAGCTTCGCGCCGGCCTGGCTGTCCTTCATCCCCTTCCTGTGGGGCGACTACTGGGTGATCGACATCGACGCCGACTATCAGCTTGCCGCCGTCAGCGAACCCGGCCGCGACTACCTGTGGGTGCTGTCGAAAACGCCGCGCGTCGATCCGGTACGCTATCAGGCGCTGCTCGAACGACTGGCTGCAAAGGGCTTCGACATTCCGAAGATCGAACTCACGCCGCAGTAGTGCGGACCGCGGCACCGAGCAGTGCAGACAGCGCGGCCACACCGACCGGCGCTTCGGTCACCCACGGCACCACGTAGGTATGCCGCGCCAGACCGGCGGCAATGCGCGCCATCTGCGCGCGTTCTCCGTCGAGGCGCGCGGACAGCAGCGGGTCACGGGTGCCTGCCGCGAGAATCGACTTGTTGACCACCCAGGCAAGGGGTTCGATCTGCGCGCGGCGCAGATCGTCCTGCAGCGCGGCGGCCTGCGACACCGGCGTCACCTCGGGCAGCGTGACCAGAATGATGCGGGTGTAGGTCGCATCCTGCAGGCGCATCAGCGGCGTAACGAAGTGCGCGCTCGTGCGGCCTTCGTATTCGCGCACGGTCTGCCGGTGGTAGGCGCCGGTGGCATCCATCAGCAGCAGCGAATGCCCGGTCGGTGCGGTGTCCAGCACAACGAATGCGCTGCGCGCCACGGCGACGATGCGTGAAAACGCATGAAAGACGGCCACCTCCTCGGTACATGGCGAACGCAGGTCTTCCTGCAGCAGCGCACGTTCCTGTTCGTCCAGCCCGGGCGAGCGTGCCGCCATGATCTTGTCGACATAGCGTCGCGTCTCCGCCACCGGGTCGATGCGATCCACCTTCAGCCCGGGCACCCCGGTGCCGAGTGTCGCCGCCAGATGCGCAGCCGGATCGGTCGTGCTCAGATGCACCGACTTGCCCCGCTGCACCAGACCCAGTGCCAGCGCGGCGGCAATCGTGGTCTTGCCGACGCCGCCCTTGCCCATCACCATGATGAGTCCGCGATCGCCGGCGGCCAGTTCATCGACCAGCTTTGCCAGATAGTCGGCGGGCGGCGGCCGATCGGCCACCAGATCGGCCACAGTCCGTGCCGCTTGCGTCGGAAGCGCCGGCGTGTCGGACAGCAGCGCGCGCAGTGCCGGCAGGCCGACGGTGTCGAACGCGCGCAGCGGCACCACGTCCTGCGCCAGCGCGCGCAGGCTGTCCGGCATGTCGCGCAGCGCCTGGCGCCCCAGCGCTTCGATGGCGGCCGCCACCTTGTCACCTGGATCAGTCGCCCGGAACAGGCCGTTGATCACCAGTCGCTGGTTGCCCAGACCGAGCGTGCGCAATTCGTCCGAGGTGCGCGCCGCCTCGCCGATGGCGCCGTGGTCGGGCCGCGTCACCAGCACCACCGTGGTCTGGCCGGCATCGCTCAGCGTGGCCAGCGCGGTGTTGAAGCGCGCTTCCTGCATCTTCAGTCCGGAGTGCGGGCCGAGACACGATGCCCCCCGGTCGTTACCGCGCAGGAAACCGCTCCACGCCTTCGGCAGGCTGAGCAGTCGCAAGGTGTGGCCGGTGGGCGCGGTGTCGAACACGACATGATCGAAGCCGTCGGCGGCACCTGCGAGCAGGCCGGAAAACTCGTCGAACGCGGCGATTTCGGTCGTGCACGCACCGGACAGCTGTTCGCGCACGGTGGCGCGTTCGGCATCGGTCGTGTCAGGCGCCATCCGGTCCTGCACCCGCTGACGATACGATTCTGCTGCGGCATCCGGGTCGATGTTGAGCACCGACAGGCCGGGTGCGCCGGGCACCGGCGTGGCCTGGTTGCTCAACAGCACACCGAGCATTTCATCGAGATTGGACGCCGCATCGGTGCTGACCAGCAGCACGCGCCGGCCGGCATCGGCCAGCGCGATCGCCGTTGCCGTGGACAGCGAAGTCTTGCCCACGCCGCCCTTGCCGGTGAAGAACAGATAGCGCGTCGCGCCGGACAGCAGTTTCATCGCCATGGCGTCGCCCTCATCGCCGTGTGCGCGAGAGCTGCTGCCTGAGCAGCCTGACCTCTTCGATCAGGTCCACCACCAGCGCGGCCAGTTCGGGGTTGGCATCGAAGTCGCGCTCCATCGCACGCAGCTGTCGGGCGCGCACCAGCTCCGCGCTGGCGAAGCGCCACGCCTCGGGTTGTCCGGCGTCCATGCGGCACAGGTAACCGGCTTCGACGCGCTCGATGATCCAACCGGGTTCGGCTGCGCAGGCCCGCGCCAGTTCGTCGAGGGTGAGGCGTGCGTCATCGAGCAGTTCGCCGGTCAGGATGTCGTCGTGTGTCATCGCTCAGGCTCCTGCTGTGCGGCGCGGATCGAAGTGCAGGTCGCGTGCCATGGTTTCGTAAAGGCGGCGTGCGGCGTCATTGTCGGCCGGCGGCAGCACCACTTCGAGCACGACGTACAGATCGCCCGGCGGATCACCCGGAATGCCGCGCGACTTCAGGCGCAGCTTGCGGCCCGTCTGCGACCCCGCCGGCACCGTCAGCGTCACCGCGCCCGACGGCGTCGGCACGTCTATCGGTCCGCCCAGCGCGGCCTCCCACGGCGTGACCGGTACGGTTTCATGGACGTCCCGGCCGTCGACGCGATAGCGGGCGTCGGGGGTGAAGCGAATCTCGAGGTAAAGATCGCCCGCCGGTGCGCCGCCTTCGCCGGGCGCTCCCTGCCCGCTCAGGCGGATGTGCTGGCCTTCCTTCACGCCCTTGGGAATGCGCACGTCGAGCGTGTGATCCTCGAGCACGACCTGACCGTGTTCATCGACGCGCGGCCGGCGCAGGCTGATCGTTCTGCTCGCGCCCCGATAGGCGTCCTGCAGCCCGATCTCCACCTTCGCGTGGTGATCCTCGCCGCGCATGCGGTAAGCCCCCGAACGGCGCGCACCGCCGGCACGACCGAACAGGCTGGCGAAGAAATCGCTGCTGTCCGCCGCGTCGGCGCCGGAGAACTCGAAATTGCTGTCCCAGCCCGGCTGCGGCTGGAAGGGCTGGCCCGGCTGATGCCCGCTGCCCATCTGATCGTAGAGCGCGCGCTTTTCCGGGTCGGACAGCACCGCGTTGGCTTCGTTGATGTCCTTCATGCGCGCTTCCGCGCCCGGCTCCTTGCTCACGTCCGGGTGGTACTTGCGCGCCAGCTTGCGGAAGGCCTTCTTGATGTCGTCCGCGCTGGCGTCGCGCGCGACGCCCAGTGTCTGGTAGTAGTCCTTGAAGTCCACGTACGCGCTCCCCTTTTGACGACTGCGCCGACCCACGATTCAAGTACGTTGCGACAGAAGGTCGCAGACCAATGATGGTCCGTCGGTACGCCCGGATACATGACGCGGATCAATGAGGCGATGCACTGCCCGATGGCCGCAGGCGAATCACAGGCAGCCCGATGACAAGGAAGAAACAGCCTGGCTGCGGAGCCAGTGCCCGCGAACAGGCACGGTGTCTCATTTGTTACTGCGTGTGCTGGCGCACCGTCTCGGGGCGTCTCGTCTGCCACACTGACTTGTCGCACGCGGCTGGAGACATGCAGCCGCGGCCGATCCTGAACGCATCAGGCAAGCGTCTGAATGGTCGTCACCCCGACGACCTTGAGAACACGGCGGTTCACCCGGAAACAACATCATGAAGAAAACCCTCGCACTCATTTCGATCGGTGCCCTTGTGGCCACCGGTTGCGCAAACCTGTCGGAAACGCAGCAGCGCACGGCCATCGGCACCGGTGTCGGCGCAGCCGCCGGCGCAGCACTGGGCAGCTCACTCGGCGGAAGCGGCGGCGCGACGCGCACCGGCGCCTTGCTCGGCGCAGCGGTCGGCGGCATCGGCACCTACATCTGGTCGAACCGGATGGAAGAACAGAAGCGGACGATGGAACAGGCCACGGCCGGCACCGGCGTCGCCGTCGTACAGACCGCCGACAACCAGCTGAAGCTGGAAATCCCGAGCGATATTTCATTCGATGTCGGCCGCGCCGACATCAAGTCGAACTTCCGCCCGGTGCTCGAACGCTTCGCGCAGACGCTCAACGCGAACCCGAATACTGAAGTCCGCATCATCGGCCACACCGACAGCACCGGCAGCGACGCGGTGAACAATCCGCTGTCGGTGAACCGCGCCGCCAGCACCCGCCAGTACCTGACCGACCGCGGCGTCGCGCAGAACCGCATCATCATCGATGGCCGCGGCTCGCGCGAACCGGTGGCCGACAACGGCAGCGAACAGGGTCGCGCACAGAACCGCCGGGTCGAAATCTTCGTCGCCGAACCGCGCACCTGAACGTCGCAAGCGGGTGGCTGACCCGCTTGCGCCTGCAGCGTGAATGGAGCGACCGCAAGATCGCCCGGGGCCTGTAGATGCTTGATCGTGTAGACAATGATTGAGCATCCACAGGCCCTGGTCCGTTTACGCCCCACCCTCATCGATCAACACCGAGGTGACCCGCGTGCCTGCCATTCTTTCCCCACCCATGTCGCCGCACCTTACTCCGGCCCTCTCGCTACGCCTGCTCCTCGTCACGCTCGGCCTTGCGCTGCTGTGCGCGCTGACCGGCTGCGCAGGTCTCACCGCGCGCGATCCGGTCCGGGTCAATCTGGTCGGCGTCGAGCCGCTGCAGGGCGAAGGCTTCGAATTGCGCTTTGCCGTCAAGCTGCGGGTGCAGAACCCGAATGACAGCGTGATCGACTACGACGGCCTCGCACTCGAACTCGACGTGAACAACCGGTCATTCGCAACCGGCGTCAGCGACGCCAGAGGCAGCGTGCCGCGCTTCGGCGAAACGGTCATCAGCGTGCCGGTCACGGTATCGGCCCTGTCGGCCCTGCGCCAGGCGCTCGGCATGACTGAGGGCAGCACGCTGGAAAACCTGCCCTTCGCGCTGCGCGGCAAACTCGCTGGCGGCGCCTTCGGCACCGTGCGTTTCAGCGAGGAAGGCCGGCTCAGTCTGCCGGGGATGACTCAGGGTAACGGCAGCGCGCGCTGAACGCGGCTGATCGACCACGCGGCGCGCGTCACTGAACCGGAACACACCGCTCGCTTCGGGAGCTCAGCCAGGTCCGGGCAGCCGTCACGCCGCAGCGCATCGTGCGCCCTGTGTCTGACTGCTTTCGTGCTTTGCATTGCTCCGACAGCCTGCAGCACATGGCGATACGGGGCGCCCCGTTCCCGCTGACGAGCCAGGTGGACAGGGCCGCTGGATCACACTACCTTGATTGAAAATGATTGGGAGCGATTCATGTCTTCAGCCGACACCCGCGTAATGACCGCCCACCTGCCCGTGACGCTGGCCGAACAGGTTGACCATCTCGCGGCGCGTCTAGAGCGTTCACGCAGCTGGGGGGTGAAGCAAGCCCTCGCCGCCTACGTCGAACGGGAAGCCGACCGCTACCGTCTGACGCTCGACGCCATGGCGGACGTCGAGGCCGGCAAGGGCGTGAGCCATCCGGACGTAAAGGCATGGGCAGCCAGCTTGAATGCGGACAGATCCCGGCTGCTTTAACGCAGGAGGCGCAGGCGAGCTTGTTGAGGCGAGTGTCGTGTAAGCGTTTTCATTCGTCACTTCGCCACCCTGCAGGCCATCCCCGCCAAAATTACCGAAGACCGCACGACGGTGCTCTGGCAGTTCTAGAGCACCAGCACCTTGGTACTTTCCTCGCCGAACTGGCTGACCACACGCACCGCCACGCGCTTGCCCTTGCGCCAGGGGAGAGGGTGCGAACGGTGACCGTACAGGCGGTCGAACACGTCGTCGTCGAGTTCGATCTTCAGCGTGCGCTCGACCTTTTTCTTCGTGCCTGACTTCGCAAGATCGGACAGGCCCTTCTTCCATCTGTCGAACTCGTCGCGGTCGCCGCCGCAGAAGAACACCTGGCGCACCATGAAGCTGGCGCCGTCGTAGTCGTCATCGAGCATCCAGTAGGCGATGTCAGCCACCGAGCGGGGACGCACTTCGTCGCGCACCGGGTCGTAAATGTCCAGGCCGCGTATTTCCACGATGGCGTGGTCGCCGTCGCGCTCGATGGCGATGTCCGGCTCGCCTATGGTGACGAAGCTGGCGGCCTTCCTGTCCTTCTTGGTCAGGCCGGCCTGCAGCAGATCGTCGTGCATGCGCACCTTGGTCACTTCGAAACTGCCGGCGCGCTGGTTCTGCGTGGAGTTCTCGACATCGCTTTCGAAGGCGAAACCGAGCAGGATCAGCCACTGCGCATCGCCACGCTGGCGGCAGGCCTTCACCGCGGCATTGACCGCCAACTTACTCACCGGCGCGAACTGCGGACCGATGTGCAGATAGGCTTTCTGTTCGCCGCCGGCGCCTTCGTAATAACCTTCGGCATGCAGATCGCTGCCGGCGAGCGCATCGATGCGCACGAACACCGCGTTTTCGTTGCGCGCGCCGTTCTTCACGCCGGCCGACTTCAGATGCTCGAAAATGCGCGCCTGGAAAACCTCAAGCTGTTCGTGATCCAGGCTGGCGTCCTCGACCGCATCCGGCGACAGCGGCTCCCAGGCCTGCAGCGTTTCCACGGTGAACGGCCCGGCCACGCGCAATTTCTTCCTGTCCAGCGCTGGCTGGTCGAACAGCGTGACGGTTTCCGGCGGTTCGTCGTTGGCGAGCGAACCCAGCGTCACCCGCTGCACGGTCTTGTAGTCGAAGCCGTGGCGCACATCCCAGTCGGCGCGAGCCACGCCGTTCTTCTCGTCGGCCAGCGTGTACCACGGATAGGTGGCCGTCATGAGCCGGGTCTTGGCGATGTTCAGCGCCACGCGCGAGGTATCGATGGTGATCCAGCGACGGCCCCACTGTTCGGCCACATGGGCGGTCGTGCCCGAACCGCAGGTCGGATCAAGTACGAGGTCGCCGGGGTCGGATGTCATGAGGATGCAACGTTTTATGATTTCCTCGTTGGTTTGAACGACATAAACGGGATCACTTGCTCCACCCAGCCCATCCCACCAATTAGAAATTCGATTAAATCCAAAATCATCAAAATATGATTTAAACCGAAGTTGCCCTGCCCCTCCAATAAGTCGTCCGAGTTCCTGAAGACGGGTCATCCCAGGCTTACGTCCATCATCCGAACGAACCGTTGTCTTCCAGCAGTTTCCTTTACCCGGAGAATATTCTTTTCCGTCTAGAACGAAGGGCAAGCTCTGGTTTTTTCGCTCACCACCACTAGTCATAGGGTTTGCGCGAAATAGCCGCGCTCTCGGATAATCCAGATTCAGCCTCTTAGGACTTAGCCTGTAATCAAACCACTCACCTCCCGGAGTCAGAGCATTTGACACCTTGTAAATTGAACCATCCTCTAATTCGAAAAACTTGAATTCACCAAGCGCATCCGAATCAATTTCCCTGCGAGTATAAAACGGCCTAAATTTAATCCGCCCTTCGTCTTTTGGCTCCCGTCCGTACCACAAGACAAAATCATTTACCGGCTGAATATAATCACCCTTCTGAAACCCCTTTTTCTTCACGAGAATTTCAGCAACGAAGCACGACGAACCAAACACCTCATCAAGCAGCCCCCTGGCGAGATGTACGTTTTCAGATGAAATCTGAACAAAAACAGAACCCGATGGATTCAGCAGATCCCGCGCCAATAGAAGACGCTGGTGCAAATAGGACAAATACGAATGAATGCCATATTCCCAAGTATCGCGGAACGCTCGAATAACCTCCGGCTCCCCTGTCAACGAATCATCAGGGTCATTGTCCGGCATGTTTGGTTCATCTAACCGAAGCTGCCAATTCGAACCATACTTAATACCGTAGGGCGGGTCGATGTAGATCGTCTGCACGGCACCGCGCATGCCTTCGCGTTCCAGCAGACTGGCCATCACCAGCAGGCTGTCGCCCTGGATCAGGCGGTTGCTCCATTTGTCCGCCTGCTTGTAGTAGTAGGTGGGCTTGTCGAGTTCATCGACGTCGGTGTAGTTGTTGAACAGTTCGTCCACGCTGGGTGCGAACAGGCCGGACTGCGCGCTTTCCTCGACCTTGAGCCTGTACAGGCGCTGGATGAGCTTTTCCGGGCCGATGTGCTCGACGCGGTAGAGCGAGCGGATGTCGGTGCTCAGTACGTCGTCGCGGTCGTCGTCGCCGTACTTGCCGAGCCAGAACAGTTCCGGGTCCTGCCCGCGATGCACGACCGGGTTCAGCGGGTAGTCGGCCTTGCCACGCTTCGCGTCGGGCGCGGCGTCTTCCATGCCGGCTTCCTCGCGCGACGGAATGCGGCGCCGCGTATCGCGCCGGTGCTTGAGGCTGTCTATCTTCTTGTCGTCGCTCATGGTGCTTCCGTGGCGGGATCGGGCCGGGTCCAGTCTTCAAGTGCCAGATCGGGCACACGCTGGAACTCGCGGGTATTGTTGGTGACGAGGTTCAGGCCATGCGCGCGGGCATGCGCGGCAATCCACAGATCGTTCGGGCCGATGATCGTGCCCTGCTTTTCGAGCGTGCCGCGGATGGCGCCGTAGTGGCTGCCGGTGTCGTCGTCCATGCCAAGCACCGGGATGATTTCGCGTATGCGCTTCAGGATGTCGAAGCTCGCGGCGCGATGTTGCGACTTCTCGGCACCGAGCACCAGTTCGCCCCAGGTGACGACCGACATGGCGGCTTCACCGGCTGACAGCGCCCTTATGCGTTCAGGAACACCCAGCCGCTGCTTCTTGTAGGCGATGCAGATATTGGTATCGAGCAGGTAACGCGGTGTGGCACTCATTCGAAGGGCTCTCGCTGTTCAAAGACGGGCCTGTCCTCGCGGCCCTCGACATAGAAATCGGCCGGCAGGCGGGCGAGCAGATCGAGCGCCTCGCCCACGCTGTCCGGTGCCGCATCGACTTCCGCAACGATGCGGCGGATGGCGGCTTCAAGCTGGGGCTTGAGGTTATCGATGTCCTCGACCTCCTCGAAATACCACGGGGGCAGACCGAGCTTGACGCGGGCGTTGTTCACCGCGGGCAGCCAGCGCTCGCGCACATACCAGCGCTTGATCGCCTTGTCCTTGTTGAAGCCGGTGATTTCGAGAATGAGGTTCGCCCGCCGCAACTTGGGCGTGCGCAGCCGCACGATGTAGTCGGGCAGGTATTTGTGTTCCTTGCCATCCTGCACATAAGGAATGACGAAGCCGAGAAAGGCGTTCTTGACGTAGCTCTCGACTTCCTTGATGCGGTCGAGATGCTTGGCCGCCACCTGTTCCCACAGGTCGGTGTCGGCCACCACCAGATTGACGTGGCTCTTGCGCCCCGGATAGGTGGGCTTCGCGGTGTGGCCGAATACGTTGGCCGTGCTGCCGGTCGGGTTGTAGTGGTTGAGCAGCGGCAGCACGCGCTCGCGTTCGGCTGCATGGGCAATGATGCCGCGGTTGATGCTCTCGACGATGGCAACCGGGTTTTCGTGGATGACCAGACGTTTCCACTTCGCATCCGCCTCGCCGATGACGGTGAGCACCTCGTCGTACCAATGCTGCACGATGGCACGCACCGCACTGAACACGCGCAGGTCGGCGCGACCGGGCGCATCGTCGGCCATGCCGCGCATGAAGATGCGGACGAGGTCGAACACCACCTGCTGGTCGCGCAGTTCGTCTACCCGCAGTTCGAGTGCCTGCTGGTCGCCGGAGACCGCGGTACCCAGGATGCTCTGCACCGGCAGTTTCGTGGTGTCGATGCCGAACTTCGGCACTGCGGAAAAATCGGCGCGAAGCCTTGCCGGTTCGGTCTCGACGCGATAGCCGATCAGGTTGGGAAAACGAATTTCCAGTTCGCCGCGCTCGGGCAGCGCGCGCAACGTGGCGTATTCGGGCGGTTCGGCATAGGCGGCATCGCCGCCCTGGTAGAGCTTGAACGGCACACCGATGATGTGGGCGTACTCCGGCGGAAACTTTCCGGTCTTCGGATCGATGAAGTACTGGCGCCTGCGCAGCGCGCGCCCGGCCACCTGTTCGCACAGCAGTTGCGAACCGAAGGCGCGCAACCCCATGACATGGGTGACGGTGTTGGCGTCCCAGCCTTCGGTGAGCATGGATACGCTGACCACGCAACGGATGTGGCTGCCAAGCGCATCCGGCTTGCCGACGGTGTTCACGACCTCGCGCAGCAGGTCGCCGTCGGTCAGCAGCTCGACGCTGCGCTCCGGATGACGCAGCCGGTAGTCGCGCTTGAAGCGCTCGATCTCGGGCGCGAATATCTTGCGGAAGCTGTCGTCGATCTGGCCGGAATGTTCCAGCGCGTCGCTGTCGATGAGCAACGTTGGCGGACGGCTGCGCGGCAGGCGGGTGACCGGATCGAAATTGGAGAACAGATCGAGGCGGCCCGGTACGACATAGGGCTCACCGCTGTCATCCACGGTTTCATAACCGGCGATGTGCTTGAACACTTCGCGCGACACCTGGGTGTTGCTGCAGACGACGATGAACACGGGCGGTTCCGAGAACAGGTCGACGCGCTGCTCGCCCTTCTTTCTCAGCCCTTCGTCGTAGTCGGCGTAGTGGCGATAGAACTGCTCCAGCGCCGAGCGCACGAGCGGCGGCAGATTCGGTTCGGCTTCGCCGACCCCCGGTGCAGCAGGTTCGCCCGCCTTGCCCTTCTCCGCCTTGCGCTGCCCGCGCGCGCCCTTCTTCGGCAACTGGTCGCGGCAGTTCTCGTAAAGATTGCGCAGCACCGGTTCGTCGATGGCGTGACTGCTGTCTTCGACCGGCAGGTAGGGAATCTTGACCAGACCCGCCTCGATGGCTTCGATCAGGCCAAAGTCGCTGACCACCCAGGGGAACAGCGAATACGCGGTGTAGCCGGAGCCCGACAGGTAATAGGGCGTGGCCGAAAGGTCATAGACCGCCTGAAGTTTGAATCGCTGCGCCACGGCGCGCACACCCGAGAACCACACGGCGGCACGCGCGTTTTCGGTTTCCGAATTGTCCAGTTCGGTGTCCTTGCCCCTGGCGCGCGGCAGATAGCAATGATGCGCCTCGTCATTGATGACGAGAATGCGCCGCCCGGCCTTGAAGCCCTTGAGTACACGGCGCACCACCAGCGCCGCGTCCTCGCGTGCTTCGGTCTTGCTGCCGTCCAGACCGATCTTGCCGTCGGTGGGTGCGCGCTTGTTACCGGACAGCACCCGCGGCAGGAAGTCGTGATAGTTGGTCACGACCAGCCGGTGAGCGAGTTCGTGCAACGCGCCCTCGTAAGCGGGCGGCACCAGATGACGGGCACGGTAGTAGTCGTGCGCTTCGTGAGGGCGCAGATCGCCAGCGTCGGGAAACAGCACCGACAGCCGGTCACGGATGGTGATACCCGGTGCCAGCACCAGAAAGTAGTCGGCAAAGCGGGTGTCGTTGCGATACTCGCGCCGATTCAGGAAGTGATACAGCACGAGGCAGGCCATGACCACGGTCTTGCCGCTGCCGGTCGCCATCTTGAATGCGATGCGGTGAAGGCCGTCGGATTGATCGACGTGCACATCGCGCAACTCCTTCAGCGTGCGGTTGCCCGCATTGCACAGCGCAGCCTGCTCGTTGAGCCAGATGGCGGTTTCGACCGCTTCGCGCTGGGCAAAGAACAGGCTCTGGTGAGCTTGACGTTCCGGGTTGCAAAACCAGAAATCGAGCAGGTCGCGGGTCACGCGGCTGGTCGTACCTTGATAGCCGGACTGGCGCCAGCGGCGTACCTCGTCTCTCAGCCGATTGACCAGATGCGTTCCGTACTCAGCCTGGAAATCATTCAGGTCGAACATGCTGCCCTGCGGCTGCTGCCCAAGCGGCACCTGCGGTACATCGGGCACGAACAGGCGCCTTCCCTTGCGGACATCCCGGTAATTCAGGTTGCCGCCGTTGTCGGTCGCGTAATGTCGGGCTGGCTCGTCGTAGGGCGAGTTCAGGATGGGATTGTTATCGGCGCTGCTCATTCCTGTCGTCTGTCATAACTGCCCGCAAGCACGGATCGCGCGAGTCTAACAGGGACGACGGCCAACGAAGTCGGGCGGACGGCAACTTCGGTGCGCCTGGAGCGCCTGGGCGAGCATCAGCCCGCTGCCCGCTCCAGCAACGCGTCAAACCCCGGATAGGCATCGGCCGTCAGCGCGAACTTGCTGGTCGCCTTGCGCCCCTTCCGGTTGTCCTTGTCACCCGATGTGAGCCCTTCGATGAAGGCCGCACTATCCTCGACCCAGCTGCCGCCGAGCAGGGTGACACCGCGCGCGAAGAGGGCGTCGGGCAGGCAGCCGGCGCTGGGGCCGACCATGGCGAACCAGCGGGCGGCGTGGCAGTGGGCGAGCATGCGGTCGAGCGTGTCGTTGAGCAGCAGCGTGCTGGTGGACAGCACCTTGCCGCAGGATTCCAGCGCTGTGGCGTCGGTGGTGACGCGCCAGCCTTCGCGCTCGCCGACGGCGCGCTCGTCCAGTTCGATCACGGTGAGCCGGGCGCCGGCGGCGACGATGCGCTCCACCAGCGGGCCGAACAGGCCGATCATGCCGATGGCTTCATCCGGCTGCGGATCCATCCGGCCGATGGAATCGCTGCTGCCGTCCGGCCGGTAGCCGGCGCGGTCGTACAGGCAGCGGGTGATGGCGTTGGCGCAGACGAAGCCCAGGGTGCGGTCCACGCCCTGCCCGCTCACGTAGCGACGCGCCAGCGCGAGTGCGTCGGCGCCTTTCAGGTCGGTGAGGCCGGGGCCGTTGCGCAGGCGCTCCAGCGTATCGTCGAGCAGTACATACGACAAGCCGATGCTGCCGTCGTCCAGTTCGAGCGCGCAGAACTCGCCACGAGCATGACCACTTGCACCATCGCGACACGGTTCGTCGGGACGCGCCAGCGGCAGGTGCAGCGCGCGCACGCGCGGCAACGACATGCGAGCCGCGATGGTTTCGATCTGTGCGAGGTAATCGGTGGCGAAGCTCATGGTGTGTCGGCCGGGTCGGGTTTCTGGATGGATCCGGGCTGCACCTGATCGCGGCGCAGCCCGGCGCGTACCGCGGACGAGGCCGCTTCGCCGCTGACCGTGGCGTCGCGGTTTTCCGGCGTGCGCAAGGCGCCCGGGAAATACAGTGCGGTGAGGCGGTGGGTGTGCAGCGGCGAGTCGCCGCTGCCGTGGGCGTGGGCATCGTCGCCGTAGCGACGCCAGTCGCGCACCGGATGGATGTCGTCCGCCACTTCGAGCAAGCCGATGGTTTCGCGGTCGCCGATCAGCACGCCCTGCGCGCGCAGGCCGAGCGCCGCCTTGGCTGCGTCGAGCCGCGCGACCAGTTCGGGCGTGGCGCCGAATTCGCCGTCGGACGCGATCAGCAGGTCGGCCCGTTGCCAGGCCTGCTGTTCCAGCCGCGCGAGGGCGCGGTCGAGCGGGCCGCAGATGTCGGTGCCACCGCGAAAGCCCTGGCCGAGAAAATGGATCAGCCGCTCGATGCCCGACGCATCGACGGCGACGTCCAGTTCCACTACCTCGTCCGGACCGCCGAAGGCGAACACGTGGCAGGCGCGACCCTGGTCATGCGCGGTGCGCACCGCTTCGAGCACCACTGCCTTGGCGACCTGACCGGCGCCACCCTGCATCGAACCGGACGTATCGACACACACCAGCAGCGGGCCCATTTCGAGCCGGCGATCGGCTTGCAGGTCGGGGCGCGCCTGCAGCACCGGCGCATCGAGCTGATGCACCTCGTGCAGCCGGTCGTCGTCTTCGTAACAGAGCAGCGTGCGCTCGGCGCGGCGCGCGTGCCACACGAGGCGCAGCACCGGGTGACCGAGCAGCACGGCTTCGGCGGGCAGCATGCGGGCAATGCGATCGGCGCGATGAATGCCGCGCGTCTCGCCCGGCATGTCGGGCACGCGCACGCTGCGCGATTCCGTGCGACGTGCGATGGCGTCCTCCAGCACCGTCACCGGGTCACGCTGCGCGGCATCGATCTCGTCCGCCGGTTGGGCACGCCCGAGCCGGCGGATGCATCGCGCCAGTTCAGGCAGTCGTTCAAGCAGCCGGCGGATGCGCACCACCTCGCGCCAGCCCTCGCTGCGCAGCAGACCGGGAATGAGGTCCCAGCGCGCGTTCTTGCCATCGTCCGGCAGCTTGCCGAAGACATCGATCAGTTCGTCCATCTGACCGCGCCGGTCCTGCCAGTCGGACTCGAAGGCCTCGACGGCCATCCGGATGGCGCGCGCCGCCGTGGCGCCACGATCGCGATAGTCGTCGATGAAATCGAGATGGAACAGCAGGCTCAGCAAGACGGTGTCGGTCAGTTCCCGACGCGCGCTGCAGTACGCGGCGAGATCGAGCGTACGGAAGGTGTCGCACAACGCCGCGACGATGTCGGGTGACGGCCAGCCCCAGGCATCGGACGCCGGCACACGGCCATCGATCAGTGCGTCGCGCAGCGCGACCAGTGCGGCCAGTCGCGGCTCCAGAATGCCCTGCGCATGCGTCAGGCCGGACAGCCACAGCGTGCGCGGCAGCGCTTCAAGCGCCGCCAGACGCGCCTCGCGTGCCGCGAACAGACGCTGCGGATCTGCGCTCACATCAGCGGCTCGTGCAGCACCGGCTCCGGTACCGCGTCGCCGACCGCGGTCGCGACATCGGCCGGCAGGCGCGGCAGGTTTTCGAAGCCGCGCTGGGCATCGCGGGCGCGGACGGCGAGATCGGCGAGGGCGGACGCGGTCGCCGCGAGATGGCGCTCGACCTGCGCCAGTTCCGCGTCGTCCAGCCAGAGCGTGGTGCGCCGGCAGTCGGCCAGACTGGCGCGTTCGGCGTCCAGTTCTGTCTGATAGCCGGCGATGCGGACGAGCAGGTCATCGATCTGCGCGGTCCGCGCACCGATGTGCGCAGGGCCGTAACGACGCTGCCGGCTGTAGCTCATGCGCAACGCTCCGGCCCCGCCCTTGGCGTCGCCGATCTTTTCCGCCAGGTCGGTCGCGAAATCGCTGGTCATTCCGGCCGATATGTCCGATGCGGAAAAACGCAGCCGGCCGGCGTCGTCGTAGTCAAGATCATTGGCTTTCCGTTCGGCTTCAAGCTGCGCTTCGAAAGCCTGCACGACGCGCGTGAGGCGGGCCGGTGCGCAGGCCTCGCGCACGCCGAGGTGGTGGGTCAGCCAGTCGGCGACGGCACCCTGGCGCGCGGCATCCGGGGCGACGCAGGCGGGCAGCAGCAGCAGGTCCCACGCGCCGACGGCAGTGCGCCTTTCGCTCGCAGCGGCCACGCGCAGCAACCACAGCGTCTTGACCCAGCGCCGGTCGGACACGTAGCCGCCTTGCGCCGCGAGATGCGTGCGCAGTGCCGACAGCACCGCCACGACCCCGGCCGGCAGCGCCACCTGGCGCGCAGCGGCCGCGAGTGCGGCGAGGTCTGCGTCAGCCAGCGCCAGCGCGTCATCCGCCAGCGACCAGGGGTCGGCGCAACCGGTGTCGAGCAGCGCGGCAAACCCGTCGGCACTGACCGGCGCGACCGGCAGGCGGGTCAGGAAGCGGTCGAAGAAGGCTTCGCCCACCTCGTCTTCGGGCACATCGTTGGTGGCGCCGATCACGCTGACCAGCGGACAGCGCTGGCGGCCGGCGCCGTTGTCGAATTCGCGTTCGTTGAGCAAAGTCAGCAGGGCATTCAGGATGGCGCTGTTCGCCTTGAACACCTCGTCGATGAAGGCGATTGACGCGTCGGGCAGGAAACCGGCGGTGTGCCGCTCGTAGCGATCCTCTTCCAGCGCGCGGATCGACAACGGACCGAACAGCTCTTCGGGCACGGTGAAGCGGGTCAGCAGGCGCTCGAAATAGCGCGCATCGCGGAAGGCACTGCGCAGGCGGCGCGCCAGTTCGCTCTTGGCCGTACCGGGCGGGCCGATCAGCAAGGTGTGCTCGCCGGCCAGCGCGGTCAGCAGGCAGCGGCGAACGACGACACGGCGTTCGACCAGCCCGCATTCGAGTTGCCCGGCCAGCGCACGCAGACGATCGGACAGCGACGGGGGTATCAGAGGATTCATGACAGTCGATGGCAAGTCAGCAGGGAAAACGTTCTTCGATGAGGGCCTGCGCACAACGCGCACTTTCGCTCGCGTCGATGCGCTGCAATCCGCCGGCCGTGACGACATGAATGCCGGCTTCGGTGACGATGAAATCCATTGCCACATCGTGCGGCTGCGGATGGATGGTCGGCATGCGCGACGACTCGAAGCCGACACCGATCCTGAGTGGCTGAGTGGCCTGCGCCGCCAGCGTGCGGTCGAAGTATCCGCCGCCGTAGCCGAGCCGGTAGCCGCATGCGTCGAACCCGACCAGCGGAATCAGCAGCGCCTGCGGCTGCACGATAGCCGTGCCGTCCGGCACCGGCAGGTCGAACACCCGCTTCGTCATGGCCACGCCGGGCCACCATTCGCGGAACACCAGCGGCGTGGCGCGCGCCACCACGTCGGGCAGTGCAGCGCGTGCGCCGGCGCTGCGCAGCGTACGGATCACGAAGCGCGCATCGAATTCGCCGCGGTAAGGCCAGCAGAAGCCGATGATCAGCCGGCGCAGCACCGGGAATCCGTGTTCCAGCAAGGCGGTGATCACCCCATTGCGCGCGGCACGCTGCTCGGCCGACAAGCCTTCGCGTGCGGCGATCAGTCGCTGCCTTTCGGTGCGCCGCCAGGCCGGCAGATCGGTCTGTGCATCCACATTCAACTCCCGAGCAGATCCGGTCTCACGATACCCCGTGCAGCAGCCCGAGCGGATGGTGCGCGCGCGCCACGCCCAGCATGAAGGCGAAGGTCAGCAGCGCAGCGATGAAGCACGCGAGGCGCGCCCGCGCGCTGCGCGCGCGCTTCAGCGCAAGGCTGCCCAGCACGATGTAGACCACCAGCAATGCGAGCTTGGTCGCCAGCCAGGGCACGACGAACGGATTCAGCTGCAGCATGGCGAGCAGCAACATCGCGGCGATCAACAGACCGGAATCGATGATCTGGCTCGCGATGCGCACGCTGCGCTGCATGCTCCAGCGTGCGCCCGACAGCACGCCGACACCACGCAGCGCGAACAGCGTTCCGCTGGCGATGACCAGTCCGATATGGGCCTGTCGCGTCAGTGGATAGGTATCGATCAGGTCCATGCGTCCGGTGTGTCGGCATTTCGCTCAGCCGACATCTACGGCTTCACCCGTGCGGTCGAAGGCGATCAGCTTGTCGAGGCGGCCGGTGCGGATCGCGCTGATCATGCTTTCCAGCGGCGCATCCGCATCCGCGCTGGCGGGCGCCCGGCCGTCGCGTCCTGCCAGCGCGGCCACGAACACGATGGCCCACTGCGTATCGAAAGACGCCGTCTCTTCGAGCAGGGCGGCGAAGCCCGGCAACTCGTCGAGCGTCTTGTCCACGCATACATAGGGCACCAGCGCGCCGCCCTGCCCCGCCTCGAAGCGCGCATGCTCCTCGGGCGAGGCATCGTCAGGCAGTTCGGCCACGGTGAATACCATCAGCAGTCGCTGCGGTTCGGTTTCTTCGCGCATGGCCGCGATCAGGCCGTCGAAAGTTGCTGTCAAGGCAGGTCTCCGCAAGATGGTGTGGGAAGGAAAGGAACAACGGGAACGCGACAGGGCCGCCCGGACCGGATCATGACAGTTTGCGCCGGACGGCTGCGACCATGACGACGCCGAACAGCACGATGGCCACCGCATGCCCGACGCCGGCCAGCGCCAGCGCAGGCAGGTCGCCGGCGCTGCTGGCGCCCAGGCGCAGCAGCAGGCTGGCCGCCAGCAGCCACAGCGGCACCCGCGCCCAGGCCGAATACACGGGTCGCAGGCGCAGCAGCGCCGGCAGCATGATGGGCGCGTGACCGAACACCATGGCCAGCACGAAGCCGAGCAGCACTGCATGCAGACCTGCCGCGGGCAGCGCACCGGGCGACAGAGCACCGTAGAGCCCGAGCAGCGCACCGACCAGCAACCACACATAGCCGACCGTCAGGCACTGAGCGACATGGCCAGGCCAGCCGGGTGCCGCCCACTTGCGCGGCGCCATGTCCCAACGCAACAGCCACAGCGCGAGCAGCGCGCAGGCCAGCCACAGCAGCAGCGCTGCCGGACCTGCCCTGAGCGGTGACAGGACGACCGCCAGCAGCACCATCGCCACCGCCAGCCCGAACAGAACGCGGGCGACGCGCGGAAGGCGGATCATCTGCATCAGTTCGCGCCGTTCTCCGGCGATGGTCAGCACGAGAAAGGCGACCCAGCAGATGACGGCAGCCGACAGGTCACCCGCCGCCCACACGAGCACGCCGATCAGCCAGCACGCAGCACCCGCCATTTCGACCATGAGATGCAGCGACCACGCGCGGCTACGTCCGGCATGGATGTAGAGCAGCACCAGCACCGCGGCGGCAAAGGCCCAGAGCAGCTGTGCCGCGACCACCGAGCCGATCGTCCACGCGACAAGCCCGCCGAGCCCCGCCGCCAGGGGTGACAGCAGGCCGGGCAGACGCTGCAGCGCGACCGCGCGCTCGAGCGATATGACGGTGCCGAAGACGGCGCAGATCATCATCGCCCCGTGCAGCGCGACCGGCACCGCCGGTATCGGCACGCCGAAACGTGCCAGCCCGGTGGCGATGCCGACCAGCATGCCCGACAGTGCGAGCAGCGCACAGACCGCGATGCCGGTGCGCCAGAGCGCTGGCGTCGTCACGCTCACCATCCGAATCGCTCCCGCAGGGCAGGACTCATGCGGCCGGGGTGCCACTCGCAATCCCAGTCGAACTCGACCTGGACAATCCAGCCCGGCGGGCAGACCGCGCGCAGCGCCGAGGTCGCATCTTCGATGATCAGCTCGCCCATCGGGCAGGTCGCGCTGGTCGGAATCAGCACCACGTCGACGCGCGCCTCACCGATGGCAATCGACTTGACGAGCCCCAGTTCGACGATGCTTTCGACGAGTTCCGGGTCCGCAACCGTGTGCAGCGCGGCCCGCAGCGTCTCTTCGGTGGGCATCACGACACCTTCTGCCATGTCAGCGGGGCGACCCCGGGCGCGGCAGGCGGCCCGCCCGGCGGCAGGATGTCGGCCAGCGTGTGGCGGTCCAGGCGGGCCAGGAAATCGTGCAGGGCG
Source organism: Methyloversatilis sp. RAC08 (assembly GCF_001713355.1). NCBI lineage: Bacteria > Pseudomonadati > Pseudomonadota > Betaproteobacteria > Nitrosomonadales > Sterolibacteriaceae > Methyloversatilis > Methyloversatilis sp. RAC08. The sequence continues at coordinate 1,402,600 of NZ_CP016448.1, forward strand.
TCATCGAATATCCCGGCCAGGCGGCAACCGCCCTGCAGCCGGCAGTGACCACCGCCATCGAGGCATTCAACCAGTCTGAAGTCGGGTTCCACGCTGCGCACCACCGCACCGAGACCGATCGCTTCCGGCGCGTGCGCGAGCCGCATGCCGCCACCCTTGCCGCGGACGGTTTCGATCCAGCCGGCCAGCCCGAGCTGGTGGGTCACCTTCATCAGATGCGCCACCGACACCTGATGCACGTGCGCGACTTCGGCAATCGTGCACAGGCGGTCCGGATGCTGACCCACGTGCATCAGCAGGCGCAGCGCGTAGTCGGTCATCGTGGTCAGGCGCATGACTCAGCGCCCCGGGCGGACGATGGTCGCAGGCGTGGCCACCGGCGCGGCGGCTGGCGCCGGACGATCGGCACGCGGCCGGATCATCATCGGCACGAAGCGCCACAGATAGAGCGCGAAGGCCGCCACCCAAAGGAACGCGGCAACATGCAGCAGGTGGATGGCGAGGGCGGACGGCTGCAGTGCCAGCAGTCTGAACACGGTGGCCGCGATCACCAGCGCGTAGCTGGCGACCATGCTGCGGTCGGCTTCCAGCGGCCGTCCGAGATGGCCGAGCGCGGTGCGCGTGATCATGCCGATGATGAGCAGCGAAAAGCCGCCCATCGCGATCACGTGAATGTGCAGCGCCGGACGCACGCCGACGCCCGCGACGGAGGCCGCGGCGAGCAGCAGGCCGATGCCGAGCGACAGGTAGCCCAGATACAGTATCCACAGCAGCGGCTTGTGCAGCACGGCCTGCGGCTTCCAGCTGACCCAGTGCTGCAGCGACAGGACGCCGGCCACCGCTAGGGCCAGCGCCTGTGCGATCGGCAGATCGGCCAGCAGGCACGCAACGGCGATGCCGCTGGCGCCAAGCTGGATGTGGCCGCTGCGCAGCTGCATCGGAATCTGCAGGCCCGGCACGGCGCGCATGGCGAAGAACGGAATGACCCGGCGCGCCACCAGCAAGGCGATCAGCGTCATGATCAGCAGGCCGGCATTGAACTGGCGCATCAGCAGCGCGTAGTCGCCGTCATGCGCGGCCAGCAGGAACAGGGCATCGGACACGCCCAGTGCCAGCAGCAGAACGGGGACGGCATAGTTGCGCGCATTGCGCGACACGACCACGGCGCGCAGCAGCGCCGCGGCAGCCAGGGTGAAGAACAGCAGTTCGGCGAGGGTGGCGATCAGGAACGGTGTCCCGGCACCGGCGAGAAAGCCCAGCCGCGCGACCAGCCACAGCGCGCACAGGATCGCCAGCGCGCGACCCTGCACCGGATTGATGCCGGTCCAGGCGGCGCCGGCCGTCATCAGGAAGCCGACCGCAATGGTGGCCACGAAGCCCCACAGCATTTCATGTGCATGCCAGGCCACCCCGGCAAGCGGGCCGCTCAGCCAGTGCGGCGCAAAAATCCACAGCCCGACCGCGATCAGCGCCCACAGCGCACCGGCCAGATAGACCGGGCGAAATCCGAGTTCGAGAAAGGCGCCCCACGACGGCGCAGGGGCCAGGGGCTGTTCCGCTTCCTGTATCGACAGCAGGGTGGCCATGATCGGGCTCCGGGAATTGAGTATTGAAGACAGGTTTTAACATATATTCTATGTATATCTTCAAAGCCCGTCTTCAAAACCTGCTTGATCCGGATCAAGCCCGTGCGACGTCCGGCGGCGGCGGCTCCAGGTCGACATGCAGCGTCTGCGTCGGAAAGGCGATCTGCGCGCCGTGCCGGGCAACGATGTCGGCGATCTCAAGCAGTACATCCTGCTTGACCATGTGGTACTCGGTCCACACCGTGGTGCGGGTGAAGGTGTAGATCAGGATGTCGAGCGACGACGCGGCGAAGGCGGTGAAATTGACGATCAGCGTCTGCGCGTTGTCGATGTCGGGATGTGCCTGCAGCATGGCCCGGATGTCGCTGACGATGGCGGCCACCTTCGGCAGGTCGTCATAGCGCACACCGATCACTTCGCGGATGCGCCGGTTGGTCATGCGCGAGGGGTTTTCCACCACGATGGTGGTGAACAGCGCATTCGGCACGTAGATCGGATTCTTGTTGAAGGCGCGCACGCGCGTGTGCCGCCAGCTGATGTACTCCACGGTGCCTTCGATCGCCTTGTCGGGCGAGCGTATCCATTCGCCGACACTGAAGGGCCGGTCGAGGTAGATGGTCAGCCCGCCGAAGAAATTGGCCAGCAGGTCCTTGGCGGCAAAACCCACCGCGATGCCGCCGATGCCACCCAGCGTCAGCACCCCTGCGATGCTCACCCCGAGCGTCTGCAGGCACAGCAGCAGCGCCGACACCACCACCACCAGCCGGCCGAGCTTGCTCAGCGCATCGACCGTGGTGCGATCGATCTCGTCGCCGCGCACCAGTCGCGCGGCAACGATGTTTTCGCTGACCCGTCCGATGAAGCGCAGCAGGAACCAGGCAAGGCAGATGACGATGCCGATGTTGCGCAACGGCACGACATATTCAAGGAAGGGTTCGTCGACGTGGCGTCGCAGGATGTCAACGGCCAGCGACAGCCCGATGAGCCAGATCACGACCAGCATGGGCCGGCTGGCGCAGCCCACCAGCGCGTCATCCCATACGGTGACCGTGCGCACCGTGACACGACGGACGTGACGCAGCAGGAATTCGGCCAGCAGATTGGCCGCCGCCGTAACCGCCAGAATGATGATGATGCGGGTAATCCAGGGCTCGGCGAGAAAACCCAGGCCGACGCGATGGACGAACTCTGTCATGGACTGTTCCGGACGGAAATTGAAGAAAAACGAGCGCCGAAACAGGCGCTCCAGAGAAGCAAGGGTGCCATCAGCGCTCCGGCGGCGGCGGATCGTCGGCGCGGATGACCTCTCCCTCGATCACGCGTCCGCTGGATGGTGCCCCTTCACCGTCGGAATACGTCGCCGAAGCGCCCGCTCCGGCCGCCATGCCGGCTTCCATCTGCGCGCGCATCTGCTGGCGCAGCGCACGCGTCTTCCACCAGATCCAGCCCCAGATGATCAGGCCGAATGCGATCGCGACCGCAATGATCACGACGGAAAACATCAGGCCGAGCACCAGCAGGATAGAACCAATCAGTGCGGCGAATATCTTGCCCAACGGTCCCGCCGGCTGAAGGCCTGCCGACGCGCCACGCGCACGCGGAGTGTGCCTGTTACGTTCCATGACTGCGATTCCTGTTGTCTGCTACAGACAGGACAGTACATCGCAAGCGCGGTTCTCGCCTATCGGCGCCCGCTGACGCCTGTCATGCGCAGGGCACCGGTCACGCCGGCTACAGGCGCTTGTGCGGCTGTTCCACCAGATTCTGGTAGACGAAGCTCTTCAGGAAGATGTTGGTCTGCGCGTTGACGTCGGAAAACTCGACGCCGTACGCGGCCTCGCCGGTGTCGACGATGTCGTGCGTATTGCGGATGGTTGCGCTGACCACCACCCGGGTCCGCACCTTGTGGATGTCGAGAATCAACTCCAGGGAAATCGTTTCCCCGATGGCACGCGGCGGGTCCCAGGCGCGCACTTCGGCACCGGTGGCACTGAGATTGGTCACCGTGGTCGATACCGGCTCGGCACCGTCGAGCACGCGCGCGCTGATGGTTGTGGCAATTCGCTCCGCATTGCGGATCTGGCGCATCGTGATGCGGCGCGGAAACTGAAGGTGCAGGTACTCGAAGGGGTTGACCGAGCGCTTGCCGACCGTGGTCGAGAAGCCGTAGGCATGACGGCCCGAGAACGCGCGCACCGCGAATTCGTCGCCTTCGATCGGCGGGCCGGCCCAGGCGCGGGTGTCGGGCATCGTGACCAGCACGCTCACATCGTTGACATAGCCGATCAGCTTGACCATGCCAAGCTGTTCGCCAAGCTTCGGCGGCGGTTCAAGAATGAGCCGGTCGCCGATCTTGAGACCGATGTCCTTGAACAGCACGTCCTTGACGACACCGGGCGCATTGACGCCCTGCGCCACCGCCTCGATCATGCCCGCTTCGCTGTTGTTCATCGTTTTGCCGGAATCAGTGGTCGATGCCGCGCAGCATCGGAAATTCGGAACCCGGGCACGGCGCACGCCGCACCCGCTCAGGTCAGCACAACAAATTCTTTATCGATAACGGTCAGGAATGTCGATTCCTTTCGGAACTGTGTCTCGAAATGCATGCTGATCCGGCAGATATCCGGCCATGCCGAGATCGGAAAACCTGACGGCGACGTGGGCAAGCAGCGACCTTCATTATGGCCCGCGAGTGATATCGACTCAGGCCGAACCAGCTTGAGTCCGCCATGGGACCGATGGGACAACGGATGTCCCCAGTGACGGAACGTTCAGCGCCCGCGAAACACCGGTGCGCGTCTGTCTGCGAACGCCGTCACCCCTTCGACGAAATCCATCGTCGCCGCGCAGCGCGCAAACGCCAGCGCCTCGGCCGCGAGCTGCGCTTCAAGTGATGGGCCGGCAGCCACCAGCAGGCGCTTGATTTCCGCCAGTGCGTGACGCGGTCCCTGGGCGAAGTGCGCAATGCGCGCCTGCGCTGCGCCATCCAGCCCGGCGGCCGGCACCACCTGTTCGACCAGACCGAGCGCCAGCGCTTCCGGCGCAGCAACCCGCCGCGCCGACCACATCAGTTCGCGCGCCCGCCGCTCGCCCAGCGCCTGCATCAGGAACACTGACTGGCCACCATCACACGGCAGCGCCAGCCCGGTATAAGCGGTACTGAATACCGCATCGTCGGCGGCGATCACGCAGTCGGATGCCAGCGCGAGCGACAGCCCGTAGCCGGCACAGGCACCCTGCACCAGCGACAGCACGGGCTGGTGCGCGCGGCGCAGCGCAAGGATGACCGGATTGACCCAGTTCTCGATCAAGGCACGATAGGCATCAAGCCGCGCCGGCGCCTCCAGATACAGGGTGGCGCGGAAATCGTTGATGTCGCCGCCGGCGCTGAAGCAGCCGCCCGCACCGCGCAACACCAGCACGCGGCAGTCCGGGTCGGCCAGGCTCGTGTCCACCGCCCGGCGCATGGCCTGCAGCATGGCCACCGAAAACGCGTTGCGTCGTGCCGGATTCGAAATGGTGATCGTCGCAATGCCCTTTTCGCACGCACTGAGTATGTGGCCGTCTACCTGATCCTTCATCGAACCCTCCCTGTCATCCCGCCGCTCAGGGCGGCGTGACGCCGACCGGCAGCAGCACCCACATGCGGCCCTGCTGGCGCATGCGACCTGCCAGCGCGCCGGCCTCCGGACCGAAGCCCCAGAAGAAATCGGCGCGCACGCCTCCCTTGATCGCGCCACCGGTGTCCTGCGCCATCATGAGCCGACGCAGCGGATCGGCGCTGTTCGGGCGCGTCGTGTCCAGCCACACCGGCGCGCCCAGCGGCACGCTGCGCGGATCGACCGCGATCACCCGCTCGCCGGCGATCGGCACGCCGAGCGCACCGAGCGGTCCTTCCGGTAGCCCGGGCGCCTGCTTGCCGATCGGCAGCTCACGAAAGAACACATAGCTCGGGTTGGCCGCCATCATTGTCGCGACACGCGAAGGATTGGCGCGCGCCCACTGCCGGATGCCCTGCATCGACGCCTGTTCGAGTTTCAGCTCGCCCTGATCGACCAGCCAGCGACCAATCGACTGATAGCTGTGGCCATTCTGGTCGGCATAGCCCACGCGTACCCGGCTGCCATCCGGCAGTTCCACCTGGCCGGAACCCTGAACCTGCAGGAAGAACACATCGAGCGCGTCGGCCGCCCAGAACAGCACCTTGCGGTCGAGTTCAGCCGCGCGCGCGTCTAGTTCGCTGCGCGACCAGTAAGGCACCACCTTGCGTCCCTCGACGCGACCGCGCAGCCGCAGGTGCTTCAGATCCGGGTGCAGGCTGGCGACGTCGATCACCAGCAGGTCGTCCGGCACACCGTGTATCGGGTGCATATAGATACCGCCACGCGTGCGGCTCGCGCGCAGCAGCGGTTCGTAATAGCCGGTCACCAGGCCCTGGTCGGTACCGTCGCCATTGAGGAGTTGCCACGGACGGAAGGTGGATTCAAAGAACGCGCGCACCGCAGCGCTGTCTTCCTGAACGAGCGACGCGAGCGCGGCACACGGCGCGCGCCACTCGGCACGGCTGGCCAGCGCGCTGCAGCTGGCACGCATCGCCGGCAAGGCTTCGCGCAGATCGTCGTCGGCCCAGCCTTCGAGCGCGGACCACTCGGCGGCGATCAACTTCGGCGGCAGCTTCGCCTCGGGCACCGGTACGGCGGGTGGGCAGACCGGGCAGGCGGCGCACGCCGGGCAGGTCGGGCAGACTTGCGGCGTCGCGGCGGCTGGCTGCACATCGGGGCAGGACGTCATGACGGCAGGGCTCGCCGGCCCGGGCCTCGGGGCCGAGCCGCAGGCGGCGAGCAATGCGGTGGCCGAAGCGAGCACGGCAAGCCGGACGCCGCGGCGGATTTGCTGGAACATCGTGATGTGCTTTAGATTGGCGCGCCCGCAGACGCTGAGGGTGCAATGATAACGAGCAGCGGTCCTGCCGGACGGCTGCATTCAAGACGGACGTTTCGCAGACACTTCACCCATGTGGATATTCCTCCTCGAAGCCGGCGTTGCGCTGGCGCTGCTTCTGTTCATCCTGTGGTGGACGCTGCCGCGCAAGGAAAAGGACGCCTCCGACACCGAGCCGCCGAAGGCGCTCACCGACAAGAAGGATGACCATGACAGACCGTGACGGTTTCGAAAGCCTGATCGCCCGCGCGCATGCGCTGTTCGATCGCCTCGAACACATGATCCCGGCGCCGCCGGCGCCACCCGACTGGAAGGCGACCGCCTACCGCTGGCGACGCAGCAACGGTCGCGGCCGGCTGGAACCGGTCGCCCACCCGCACAAGCTGCGCCTGTCCGACCTGAAGGACATCGACGTGCAGAAGGCGCGCATCACCACCAACACCAAGCAGTTCGTCGACGGCAAGCCGGCCAACAATGTGCTGCTGACCGGTGCGCGCGGCACCGGCAAGAGTTCGCTGGTGAAGGCGCTGCTGAATGATTTTTCGAAGAAAGGCCTGCGCCTGATCGAGGTCGACCGCGACGATCTGGTCGACCTGCCCGACATCACCGACCTGATCGCCAACCGGCCCGAGCGCTTCATCATCTATTGCGACGACCTGTCGTTCGAATCCGGCGAGCCGGGCTACAAGGCGTTGAAGAGCATTCTCGACGGCTCGGTGTCGGCGGTGCTCGACAACGTGCTCATCTACGCCACGTCGAACCGGCGTCACCTGATGCCGGAATACTTCTCCGAAAACAACGAAGCGAAGCATGTCGACGGCGAAGTGCATCCGGGCGAAGCGACCGAGGAGAAGATTTCGCTGTCCGAGCGCTTCGGCCTGTGGCTGTCCTTCTACCCCTTCGATCAGGAAGCGTATCTGGACATCGTGCGCCACTGGCTGAAGAAGCTCGGTGTGCCGCCAGACCAGATCGAAGCATGTCGCGCCGATGCGCTGCGCTGGACGCTGGAACGCGGCTCGCGCAGCGGCCGTGTCGCCTGGCAGTTCGCGCGCGACTGGGCGGGCCAGCATGCCCGGCAGTGAATGCCTCGCTGCGGATTGAAAGTCGGCGCCTGACGGCGCTGTCCCCATCCGTTTGTCCAGCGCTCAGCCGCGGCAACAGGTTTTTTCGGACGCCACAACCTTCATGACCGAACGCAAACAGGTCGCCGTCGCGGCGGCCGTCATTTTCCGGGACAGCGCACGCGGACGGGAATTCCTGCTCGGCCAGCGCGCGCCGGGCACCTTCTATCCGGGCTACTGGGAGTTTCCCGGCGGCAAGGTGGAAGCGGGCGAAGCGCCGGTCGATGCGCTCAAGCGCGAGCTGGACGAAGAACTGGGCATCACGGTCACCGCCTGTTCGCCCTGGCTCACGCTGTCGCACGAATACGAGCACGCCTTCGTGCGGCTGCACTTTTTCCGGGTCGAAGCCTGGAAGGGCGCGCTGCAGGACCATGTACACAGCGCGTTGAGCTGGCAGCAGGCCGATGTGCTGACCGTCGGGCCGATGCTGCCGGCCAACGGGCCGGTGCTCAAATCGCTGCGCCTGCCCGGTTTCATGGCCATCAGCCATGCCTGGCAGATCGGCCATGCGGCGCAGCTCGACGCCATCCGCCGCGCCTGCGCGCGGCAGCGACTGATGCTGCAGATCCGTGAACCGGTGATGGATGACGCGACGCAGGCCTTCGCCGCCGACGCGATCCGGCTGGCGCACGCCGGCGGTTCGCCTGCCGTCGTCAACGGCGAGCCGGCGCTCGCCCGCGCGCTGGGCGCCGATGGCGTGCATCTGAAGTCGGCGCAGCTTGCCGCGCTGGCAGCCCGACCCGACTTCGAATGGGTCGGCGCGTCCTGCCACACGGCCGACGAACTCGCGCAGGCCCAGCGGCTGGGCCTCGACTACGCGGTGGTCGGCCCGGTGCTGCCGACCGCCACTCATCCCGGCGCAGCTGGCCTCGGTTGGGACACGCTGACGGCGCTGGTTGCCGACTGCGGCATTCCGGTGTTCGCCATCGGCGGGCTCGACGCATCGCACAGGCAGGCGGCGCACGCCTGCGGTGCGCACGGCATCGCTGCCATTCGCGGCGCCTGGACGACATGACAGCGCGTCGCCTTTTTCTTCGTCAGTGCGGCGCCATGGCCCTGGCGACCGCGCTGCCGACGGCACTGCCCGCGGCGCCGACCGCCCCGTACGATCACGGCCTGCTGTGGAAGATCACGCTCGGTGACGCACCGGTCAGCCATCTGTTCGGCACGCTGCACAGCGGTGAGCCGCGCGTGCTCGACCGTGCTGCACCGCTGTACACCTATATAGATGCAGCGCGCGTCTTCATGCCGGAACTGGTCGCCGATGCCGACGCCGTGAATGCCTTCATGGCTGCCAGCACTTCGGACGCCGACGACCTGCCGAAAAAGGTCGGCAGGAAGCACTGGCCGCAGGTGTCGCAGAAGCTTGCGCTGCATGGCGTCGACGAACGCGTGCAGCCGCGGTTGCGCCCGTGGGCGGCGCTGGTGACGCTGCTGCAGCCGGTCGGCGGCGCGCAGCCCACGCTAGACGAGGTATTGGTGCGCCGCGCGCGTGCCTCAGGCCGGAAAATCCTGCCGATCGAAAACGTGCAGGAACAGATCGATGCGATCGCGCGCCTGCCCGACGCGACGGTCATGGCGCTGCTGATCGACAGCGCGCGCCGGCACGATGCGATACAGGCCGGTGTGTCGCCGATGACCGACGCCTGGCTGGCCGGCGACACCGGCGAGCTGGCACGCATCAATACCCGGCTGATCGGCGATGACAAGGCGCTGCGGCGCCATGCCGACCTGTTCATGCAGTCGCTGCTCGGCCAGCGCAATGCGCGATTCGTGGAACGCCTGCTGCCGCAGATCCGCGAGGGCGGCGTGTTTGCCGCTTTCGGCGCCTCCCACCTCACCGGACCGGAAGGCGTGCTCGCACGCCTGCTGCAGGCCGGCTGCACGACGGACCGCATCGCCTGACTCCAGTTTTCCGCGCCTGTGCCGTGAATCTCTTGGCAAATCGCCTCGCGCGGCCACTCAAGGCACTGCGGGGCCCCACAGGAGACTTCTCATGAACGCATTCAGCCGCCTTTCGGTGGTCCATCAGCTTTCGATTTCGATCGGCCTGCTTTGCGCGGTGATTTTCGCTTCGCTGATCGTCATCGTATCGATGTCCACCCAGCGTTCCACGCTGCAGCAGACAGAAGCGCATCTTGGTGAGCAGGCCGATGCCACGGTGAAGCTGCTCGACCTGAGCTATCACAATGCAATGGCCAGTGCCGAAAAGGGCATGAGCGCATTGAAACGCGGGCTCGGCGGTGACGTGGTGATCGGCGAGGACACGATGCCAATGGGCAGCTACGGCGCGGTACGCATCGCACGCGTCAATGGCGCGGCACTCAATGGCGACACCGACCGCGTCAGCGGGCTGCGCGACCTGATCGGTGCCGATCCGGCGATCATGGTGCGCGTCGGTGACGAGTTCGTCCGCGTGGCGACGCTGCTGAAGGACAAGGACGGCAAGTCGATGGCCGGCAAGGCCATCAGCAAGAGCAAGGAAACCGACACCCTGCTCGCCGGCAAGCCGTATTCGGGCGTTGTGGTCCGCAATGGCCGCTTCTACATCTCCTCGCTGGAACCGATCAAGGACGCTTCGGGCAATGTGGTCGGCGCGCTGTCGGCACGGGTTGACGTTCAACAGGGCATCGACCAGCTGTTCGCGTCGCTGAAAACCCTGCGCATCGGCGACACCGGCTATCTGCATATCCTGAAGCCGGGCGAGTCGGCAGACGCGAGCGAAATGATCCTGCACCCCGAACACGCCGGAAAGTCGATCGCCGACATCGGCAACCCGGCGCTGACCAGTGTCATCGCACAACAACTCGACATGAAGAATGGCCAGCTGGTGTATGACTGGCCGCTCGCCGATGGCAGCCTGGCACCCAAGCTCGCCACCTTCCGCACCTCGGATACCTGGGGCTGGATGGTGTCCTCAGGCGCGCATGTCGCTGAATTCACGGCCGCCGGCGTGCGGCTGCGCAACCAGTTGATCATGATCTGCGTCGGCGCCGCCCTGCTGCTGGCGGCGCTGACCTGGTGGCTGGCGCACAGCCGTCTCGTGCGGCTGAAGGATGTGTCGGCGGCGATGACCCGACTGGGCAATGGCGATTTCAGCCAGCGTCTTGCGGTGCAGGCCGGCGAAAGCCGCAATGAACTTGACCTGATCACCGTGCAGATCAACGAAGCGACGCGCAAGACGGCCGCGCTGATCACCGCCACGGCTGACGCGGCCCGCGCGGTGGGCGCAGCGGCGCGTTCGCTGCGTGCCGGCTCGAGCGAAGTGGTCGAAGGTTCGACCGAACAGAGCAGCGCCGCGGCCGGCCTTGCCGCCGCAATCGAAGAACTGTCGGTCAGCATCACCCACGTGGCCGACAGCGCCGGTGTGGCCGATGCGGTCAGCCGCGAGGCGCGCAGTGCCGCGATGGACGGCGAGCGGCAGTTGCACGCCGTGGTCGATGGCATGCAGCACATCGCGCGCGACATCAATGACGCCTCGACCGCCGTGACCGATCTGGCCGGCCGCACACGCGAAATCTCGAATGTCGGCCGCATCATCCAGGAAATCGCTGAACAGACCAATCTGCTGGCACTCAACGCGGCCATCGAAGCGGCACGCGCCGGTGAATCCGGCCGCGGCTTCGCCGTGGTGGCCGACGAAGTGCGCAAGCTGGCCGAACGCACGGCCGCCTCGACGAAGGAAATCGCCAGCATGGTGAGCAGCGTGCAGGCCGACGCCGACAAGGTCGTGCAGCGCATCAGCGAAGTCAGCGATCAGGTCGCCACCGGCGTGAGCCGGGCGACCGAAGCCGGTGCCGTGTTGCGTGTCATCAGCGAGCAAAGCGAACGCACCGCCTCCGCGATGAAGGAAATCGCCGCTGCCACGCGCGAACAGAGCAGCGCCAGCCAGAGCGTGGCGCAGGGTGTGGAACGCATCGCCGGCATGGCGGAACAGAATGCCGACGTCACCCGGCGCGCCGACGGTGAAACACTCGGTCTGGAAAAGCTCGCCGGCCAGCTGCAGGAAAACGTCGGCCGCTTCGTGGTCTGAGTATCGACTACCGGGCGAGGTATCCGGACGCGGCGTCGGATCGACGTGACCACCGCGGCAGATCAGCGCCGCGGCGCCCTTCGGAAGAGAGGCCTCAGGTCATCGAGAGCGGGGATCAGCGCCAGCACGACAAGCAGCGCTGCCAGTGGCAGGGTGGACACGTAGCCCACATGCTTGAAACCCAGTGCCCCGGCCACTCCACCCCCGAAGAAGCAGGCGGTCAGCGACAGCAGGACGCGCAGACGATCACGATCCGCGCTCACCTGCTGGCCGGCGGCTCGCCCGCGGTTCCAGTAGATCAGCTTGCCCAGCTCGATGCCGATGTCGGTGATCACGCCGGTCAGGTGCGTCGTGCGCACTTCCCCGTGCGACAGCTTGGTGATGATGGCGTTCTGCAAGCCCATGATGAAACACAGCAGCATGACGGTCAGCGGCACGAACAGGCCCTGGATCTCCGACAGCCGCGCCCCGAGCAAGCCGAAACACAGCAGCAGGCCGGCTTCCAGCAGCAGGGGCAGCGCATATTCGCCGTGCAGCTTCCGGCCACGTGAATAGTTGATCATGATGGCGCTGCAGGCGGCACCGCTCAGGAATGACAGCAGACCGCCCAGCCCGGCGAGCACCAGGCCGTATTCGCGCAGCACCAGATCGTCGGCAATCGCAGACACGATGCCTGTCATGTGCGACGTGTACTGAGCGACAGCGAGGAACCCGCCCGCGTTGATGGCACCCGCGACAAACGCGAGCGCAAAGCCGAGGTGACGGTTGGCGTCCGGCGTCCGGACACGTCCCGTCAGCTGCCGGACGTACTGTATAGGCATCGAAGCACTTCTTTCCCGAGCGGAAGGCAACCAGCCCAAGTCCGGATCGTATCGCATCGCCCCACAACGCCGGTTGGCGCACCGGGCGGCGACGTATACTTGCGTTCCACCTCCCCCGCCCCGCCATGCTCAGTTACCGCCACGCCTTCCATGCAGGCAACCCGGCCGATGTGCTCAAGCACTTCGTCCTCGTTGAACTGCTTCAGCACCTGAACCAGAAGGACAAACCTTACTGGTACATCGATACGCACGCCGGTGCCGGCGGCTATGCGCTCGACAGTGGCTTCGCGGCCAAGAACGCCGAGTACGCCAGCGGCATCGCAAGACTGTGGGCGGCGCCCGACCTGCCGCCGCAGCTTGCGACCTATGTCGATCTGGTGCGCGCCTTCAACAGCGGCCCCAAACTGCGCGCCTATCCGGGCTCGCCGATGATTGCGCGCGCGCTGCTGCGCGACGACGACCGGATGCGACTGTTCGAGTTGCACACGGCCGACAACAAGCTGCTGAACGCCGCCTTCGCAGAGGCCGGTCGCAGCGTGAAGGTCGAAAAATCCGACGGCTTTTCCGGCCTGCGCACCCTGTTGCCGCCGCCGCCGCGTCGTGCGCTGGTGCTGATTGACCCGCCGTACGAAATCCGCGAAGACTACCGGCTCGCCTTCGAAACGCTGCGCGACGCCAACACGCGGTTTCCGAGCGGCACCTACTGCCTGTGGTATCCGCAGCTGCACCGCATGGAATCGCGCGACCTGCCGGCCAAACTCAAACGCCTGCCGGTGCCGGCCTGGCTGCATGTGTCGCTGACCACGCGCAAGCCGTCGCCGGACGGCTTCGGCATGCACGGCAGCGGCCTGTTCATCGTCAATCCGCCGTGGACGCTTCCAGGCACGCTGAAGACCGTGTTGCCCTGGCTCACGCGCACGCTGGCGCTTGACGACGGCGCCAAATTCGAACTCGATTTCAAGATTCCGTAAGGCACGGCCATGGTTCTGCAGACCACCATCGACACCATCACGCACGCCATCGGCCTGGCCGTGGCACCGGTCTTCCTGCTGACCGCGATCGCCACGCTGATCGGTACGCTGAACAACCGGCTCGGTCGCATCATCGACCGCCGCCGCGTCGTGCTGGCGCGGGGTGGCAAGCAATGCGAAGACGAAACCATGAGCAACGCGACCGAACTCGCGCTGCTGTCGCAGCGTGCGCGACTGGTCTATCTGGCCGTGCTGTTCGCCGTACTGTCGGCGCTGATGGTCTGTCTGGTGGTGTCGTGCGCCTTCTTCGGCGTGCTGTTCACGGTCGTGCTGTCCGACCTGCTGGCCGGCTTCTTCGTACTGGCCATGCTGTCGCTGATCCTGTCGCTGAGTCTGTTCCTGCGCGAAGTGTTCGTGGCGGTGTTCACCGCCACCCACGCCAACCGCTAAACAGCCGACGAACGGCGGCCCCGCTGGCTTCAGGCAGCCGCGGCGGGGGTCGTTAACCGATGCTCACACGAGGAGAGCATCGATGGCCATCAACACCCGGTTCGGCGCCAGTGAATCGACCGATCCGGCGCAGGCCGTGGCGGAACTGGCCGCACTGATCGACGGCCCCGACATGGATGCGGTGCTGTTCTTCTGTTCCCCGGATTTCGACCTGCAGGCCCTCGGGCTCGCGCTGAAGGACCGCTTCACCTGCCCGACCATAGGCTGCACGTCGTGCGGCCACTTCGGCCCCGACGGCTTCCAGCGCTCGGGCATCCTCGGTGTCGCCATTTCCGGCGGCGGCATACAGCTGCGCCCCTACCTCGTCACGCCGCTGGCCAGCCATGCCGAACAGGTGGCCGTCATCGCGGACGACATCCGTGCAACGCGCGAAAGCGATCCCCACCGGCACCGCTTCGGAATGCTGCTGGTCGATGGCCTGTCGATGGCCGAAGAACGGCTGGTCGCCGAGCTGTACCGGAGGGTCGGCAATCTGCCGATCATCGGCGGCTCGGCCGGTGACAATCTGTTGTTCAAGCATACCCACGTCTACGCCGGCGACGGCCGCTTCCTGTCTGACGCCGCGGTGTTCGCGCTATTCGCCAGCGAACGGCCGGTGACCGCCTTCAAGTCGCAGCACTTCGCGCCCGGACCCATCGAACTGGTGATCACCGGCGCCGATCCTGACAAGCGCATCGTCCACGAAATGAACGGCGAACCGGCGGCAATCGCCTACGCCGAGGCGCTCGGCCTGTCTGTGGCCGAGCTGACACCGTGCGTGTTTTCGCGCCACCCGCTGGTGCTGTCCATCGGCGGCAATGCCCTGGTGCGTTCCATCCGGAACATGAACGAAGACCTTTCACTGTCCTGCCTCTGCGCGATCGACGAAGGGCTGATCGTTACCCTCGGCAAGGCGCTCGACCCACTGCAGACGATTACCAGCGCCTTCGCCGAACTGCACCGCACGATGCCGGCGCCGGCGCTGGTGATCGGTTGCGACTGCATCCTGCGCCGGCTCGAATTCGAGCAGACCCGGATCGACCAGGATATGAGCGAATTGATGGCGCTGAACCGCGTATTCGGATTCTTCACCTATGGTGAACAGTACAACGGCGTGCATGTTAACCAGACGCTGACCGCGATCGCCATCGGAGGCTGAACATGTCGCTTTCCCCCGCATCCGACGCACTGTCCGCAGACACGGTCCCGGCCGTCGAACACGAACGCAAGCTGCGGGCGCGCGACAAGACCATCGATATCCTCAAGAAGCGCATTCAGCAGCAGGCCGACGGCGATGGCGCCTCGTCCTTCACCCTGCTCGAACAGACCCTCAACCTGAGCAAGGTGATCGCGCTCAAGACCGAAGAACTCGAGCGCGAACGACAGGAACTGCAGAAGGCGCTGACCGACCTGCGACTGGCGCAATCGCAGGTGCTGCAGGCGCAGAAGATGGAATCCATCGGCCAGCTGGCGGCCGGCATCGCGCACGAAATCAACACGCCGACGCAGTATGTCGCCGACAACATCGGCTTCATCGGCATGGCGACCGCAAGCCTGATGATGCTGCTCGACAGGTCACTGCAGGTGGTCGATGCCACCCGCGCGGGGCAACCTGCCGACGCGCTGGTCGCGGAGTTGGATGCAGCGCTGAAGAAGGCCAGACTCGACTACCTGCGCCGTCAGATACCCGAAGCGCTCGCCCAGTCGAAGGACGGGCTGGATCACGTTGCGCGCATCGTTAGCGCAATGAAGGAGTTCTCGCACCCGTCAAGAGGCGGCAAGGAGCTGCTCGACATCCGCGACGTGATCAACACGACCGTTACCGTGGCGCGCAGCGAATGGAAGTACGTCGCCGAACTTGAAACCCGCTATGCCGACGATCTGCCGGCGCTGTATTGCATGCGCGACATGATCGGTCAGGTCATCCTCAATCTGGTGGTCAACGCGGCACATGCCGTGGCCGACACATTGCAGAGCGGCCTGCGCGACAAGGGCCGCATCTGCATCACGGTCGAGCGGGCGGGCGAACGGCACCTGGCCATCAGTGTCGCCGACGACGGCAGTGGCATCCCGGAAGCCATCCGCGGCCGCATCTTCGACCCCTTCTTCACCACCAAACCGGTCGGCAAGGGCACCGGTCAGGGACTGGCCATCGTCTATTCGACGGTGGTCGACAAGCACGGCGGAGAAATCCGCTGTGACTCGGAAGTCGGCCATGGCACTTGCTTCACGATGCGCCTGCCGCTTTCTGCCGACAACGGCGAAGCGCCATGGAAGTAGTTTTCGTCGACGACGAAAGCCGGGTGCTCGCCGGCATCGAACGCACGCTGGCGATGAACGACACGGGCTGGAACTGCCGCTTCTTCACCAGCGGCCCGGCAGCGCTCGATGCGATCACCGACTGCCCGGCCGACGTGGTCGTGTCCGACATGCGCATGCCCTTCATGGACGGCGCTGCCCTGCTGGGCAAGGTGCGCGAGCAATGGCCCGGTACGCTGCGCATCATTCTGTCCGGCTATTCGGACACGGAATGCGCACTGCGCATGCTCGACGTGGCGCACCAGTTCGTTTCCAAACCCTGCGACAACGCGGTGCTGCTCTCCACGCTGGAAGGCGCGCTGTCGCTGCGTGCCCTGTTCAAGGACCCATCGGTAAGGGACGTCATCGGCCGGGTGAACCGCCTGCCGTCGGCTCCCCGCGTATTCGCCGAACTGACCCGTCTGCTGGCCGACCCGGCCAGCGACGCCCGCCAGGTGTCGCGCCTGCTCGGCAGCGACCCTGCGCTGAGTGCGCGCATCATGCAGCTGGCCAATTCCGCCTATTTCACCGGTGGCGGCGGCGGGGCGATCAGAAGTGTCGGCGATGCGATCAACCGGCTCGGCATCGACCAGGTACGCCTGCTGGTGCTGGCCTCGCACGTGTTCGCCGACGCAGCCGAAGACCCCTTCGTGGATCATCTGCAGCGGCGATCGATGCAGGCCTCGCAACTGGCGACGCAGATTGCTGCCGGCGGCAAACCGCAGGCAGCGACCGCTGCACTGCTTGCCCGCATCGGACTGCTGGTGCACGACCTGCGCGACAACGCCGGGCAGGAAGCGAAGACCGGCTGCGACACGCCGCTGCAGGCGGCTGTCGGCGCCTATCTGCTGGCGTTGTGGGGACTGCCGATGGACATCGTCGATGCCGTCGCCCGCCACACCCATCCGGGCCGCACTGCCGCCACCGGCTTCGGTCTGGCGGGTGCCGTGCACGTCGCCGTTGCGCTGGCCAACGGACAGCCCCCCGACCTCGCCTATCTCGAACATACCGGCGTGCTTGACCAGTGGCCGCACTGGCAGGCCAGCAATGCCGCGCTTACCCCGGACCCTGACGATGACTGAAGACACCCTGCCTCGCGTGCTCTGCGTGGACGACGAACCAAACCTGCTGTCGGCAATGGAACGCGCGCTGCACGGCCGCTTCGACGTGGTGGTCGCCAACGGCGGCGTGGCTGCGCTGGACGCGATGCAGTGGGGCGAGCCGTTCGCGGTCATCGTGTCCGACATGCGCATGCCGGGCATGGACGGCGCCGCCTTCCTCGCCCACGCGCGCGAACTGGCGCCCGACTCCGTACGCGTGCTGCTGACCGGTCAGGCGGATGTCGAATCGTCGATCGCCGCCATCAACCGCGGCGCCATCTTCCGCTACCTGTGCAAACCCTGCCCCACCGAAACGCTGATCGCCACGCTCGATGAAGCGGTGCGCCAGCATGACCGGACACGTGCCGAGAAGGCACTGCTCGAAACCACGCTCACCGCAGCGGTCAACACGCTGACCGAGGTGCTCGCCATGGTGGCGCCCTGGGCCTTCCAGCGCGCCAGCTTCGCCCACTCGGCGGTGCAGCATGCGCTGTCCCGACTCGAGTGGTCGGACGGCTGGATCTACAGCATCGCGGCCGCGCTGAGCCAGCTCGGCTGTGTCGGCATACCGCCCGAGCTGATGCAGGCGGACGCCGCGCAGCGCCCACTCAACGCCGACGAGAAAAAGCTGTTGCGCGAACATCCGGAGGTGGCCAGCCGGCTGGTGGCGGCCATTCCGCGCCTGGAACTGGCGGCCGAAATCATCCGCTGGCAGACGGACAATCCGCCGCCCGGGGTGCCGCTTGAAGTCATACGCGGTGCGCCGCTGCTGCGCGCTGCGCTGGAACTTGAACGCGACTGGTCGCACACCAAGGCCATGCGCAGCCCACGCGAAGTGCTGCGCACCGTGCGTCCGCCCATACCCGACTACATCGTGAAGGCATTGTCCGATTTCCGCAGCGAGGTGAACCACCACCGTGCAGCACGCGTACGCGATCTGGTGCCGGGCTGGGTCGTGGATGAGGACGTGCGCTGCACCAACGGACTGATGGTGCTGTCGCGTGGTCATGAACTGACCGATACGGCGATCGCCGCGCTGAGCAGGCTGCTCGCCGCACACGCCATCCGCGAACCGATACGGGTGTGCAGCCACGCTGACTGAAGCACGCCCGCCGCAAGCTCACACAGCGGATTCCGGAACATTAAGCCGGGTTAACAAACCATGCGCCGATCGGACCAGCGCCCCCATCAATCTGCATCACGGCAGCATCACGCGCGCTGAATACCCTGCTTTCACCTTGTCGTTCGCAAGGCATTCAATCAGGGAGTCCAATAATGCAGTTCCGCAAACTCGCCATAGCTGCCGCCATTGGCCTGATGGGCGCTTCCGCCCACCAGGTTTCCGCGGCCGACAACACCTACTTCGACAATTTTGCTGCGCTGCCGGGCAATGTCGCCGCCGGCTCGCTGCCGGAAAGCGCACCGCTGCAACTGTCGTCGCCGTTCTTCTCGCAGAAGGTTCTGGCCGATCGCAACACCCAGCTCGGTCTCGGCGAATCGAACAGCGGCAACTGGGACATGATCACCGCCAACGAAACCGGCACCGATGCCGGCCGTTACCTCTACGCACCGTTCGAAACGGGCGCGGGCGGCGTGCAGCGCACCGACCTGTGGACCGGCGTCACCAAGACCATCGTGGCGTCGGGTACGCAGGGCTTCGTGTCCGGTGACTTCTCGCGCTGGACCCCGTGGGGCACCTACATGACGGCTGAAGAGTCGTGGGGCACGAACAGCACCAAGGGTCGCCTGTTTGAAGTGACCAACCCGCTTGCCGACACCAACACTGCCGATTTCGTGCATCGCAACGTGGTGCCGCGCGTGTCGCACGAAGGTGGTGCATTCGACAAGAACAACAGCTTCTATTTCATCGACGAATTCAACGGCGGTTCGATCTACAAGTACGTATCGGCCGCACCGGCTGCCACCATCGGCAACAGCTACTTCGACAAGGGTCAGACCTTCGTTCTGAAGACCAACGGCGGCAGCAATTCGAATGCCGTCGGCGCTTCGACCTGGGAAGCCATCACGACCGGCACCGGTACTCCGCTGGCCACCACCGCTGGCGCGATGCTGAACATGGGCGGCGGCAGCTTCTCGATGGACGGCCGTGCCGCGGCCGACATGGTCGGCGGCACCAACTACCAGCGTCCGGAAGACATCGAACTGCAGACGTTGGCGAATGGCGATGAACTGCTGTACATCGCCACCACGACCACCAACGAGGTGTATTCGCTGAATCTCGCCACCAACGAAATGAAGCTGTTCGTCAGCCGCGCGACCTTCAATTCGGTCACCGGTGCCGCCGTCGGCAGCGAATTCACCAGTCCGGACAATGTGGCGATCGATGCCAACGGCAACATCTACATCAGCGAAGACCAGCCGGGCGGTCGCGCGGACATCTGGTTTGCGAATGATGCCGACCGAGATGGCGTGGCGGAGTCCATCAGCCGCTGGGCGTCGATGTCGACCGTGGGTGCAGAGCCGACTGGCCTGTACTTCGACAAGTTCAACCCGAATGTTGCCTACGTCAACATCCAGCACCCGGCGAGCGGCAACGACACGCTGCTGCAGATCACGGCCGTGCCGGAGCCGGAAACCTATGTCATGTTCCTCGCCGGCCTCGGCCTGATGGGTCTGATGGCGCGTCGCCGCGTCGGCTGATCCTTCGCCAGCACCGCAGCAACGGGAGGGGGCTTCGGCCCCCTCTTTTTCGTCCGGCATGTGCAGTCCCTGCGCGCGGCAACACGCACCTTCATCCGGGCATGCCTTCTGCCAGCGCCGCGATCTTCTCGCGCAGCACGCGCGGCAGCAGCGGTTTGGTCAGAAAATCATTCATGCCGGCTTCGAGGCAGGCCATGCGGTCGCCTTCCAGCGCGTTTGCGGTCATCGCGAAAATGGGGACTGGCGGGCGCCGGAGTTCGCACTCCATTTCACGAATGAGCCGCGTCGCCTCGACGCCGCCCATCACCGGCATCTGCATGTCCATCAGCACCAGGTCGAATCCACCATCGACCATCATCTCCAGCGCCTGCATGCCGTTCTCCGCCAGCGTGACCCGGTGACCGCTGCGCGTCAGCACCGCTTCGGCCACTTTCTGATTCACCGGATGGTCTTCCACCAGCAGGATGCTGAATGCGATAACCGGCCGTTCCGCTGCGGCAGCAGTCGATTCGACCGGCACCGCGTTGCCGCGCACGAGCGGAAGGTCGAGGCAGAACACGCTGCCCTTTCCGGGTGTACTGCTGAGGGCGATGTGGCCGCTCATCAGCGAGGCGAGGCGGCTGGAAATCGACAGACCCAGACCGGTGCCGCCATAACTTCGCGTGGTCGAACTGTCCTGCTGTGCAAACGCTTCGAATACGTGACCCTGCTTGTCCGGCGCAATACCGATGCCGGTATCGATCACCGAGATGGACAGCCGCTCCTGTGCAGCGGATTCGACGCGCACGCCAGCCCGGATCGTGACGCTGCCTTGTGAGGTGAACTTGATGGCGTTGCTGACCAGATTGATCAGCACCTGACGCACGCGCAACGGGTCGCCGCAGAGCAGCCGAGGCAGCCCGGGATCGCACTCGAGCTTGAACGGCAGGGATTTCTGACCTGCCTGCGCGGCCATCATGCGCACCACTTCACCCAGCAGGTCGCCCAGGTCATACGGTACGGATTCGATCTCGACCTTCCCCGCTTCGATCTTGGAAAAGTCCAGTATGTCGTTGATGATGGCCAGCAGCGACTCCGCGGAACTGCGCGCCACCGCGACGTACTCGCGCAACTCCGTCTCGCTTGCCGCGTCCTGCGCAAGGTCGAGCATGCCGAGCACACCATTCATCGGGGTACGGATTTCATGGCTCATGTTGGCCAGAAATTCACTCTTGGCGCGGCTGGCCGCCTCGGCGGCGTCGCGTGCCCGGCGCAGGGCATCATTCGTTTCCCGTCGGGTGGTGACGTCGAGTGCCACTCCTGCGATCTGGTGCGCGGTTGCACGTCCGAGCACGCGTACGACCCTCACACTGCCGTCAGGCTGTTGCACGCGCAGGTCTTCATCGAGGGGTTTCTTTCCCGCCAATGCCGTGTCCAGCCCGCTTCGCAGGCGCCCCACATCGATCGGCAGCAGGCGATCAAGCCAGGCGTCGAGCCGCTGCCCGAACACCGTCGGCTCGACACCGTGCATGGCGCACATGAGTGTGTCCCAATCAAGCGCGCCGGTCGCTGGCGTCCAGCTCCATACGCCCAACGAGGCCGCTGACGTGGCCATTTCGAGCCGCTGCTTCTCGCGCTCGAGCGCCTCGTCGCTGAGGCATGCGCGACAGGCATTGGCCAGTTTGCGGGCCAGGGCAAGAAAGCTGTCGAGGAAGCTGCTTTGCAGCACCGGGCCGCTACGCTCGATCACCAGCAATCCGAACTCAGGCAGATCGACCAGGTGGTGGACGACGCCATCCAGTGCCACATTCATCCATCCCTGAGCGGCCACATCGGCCGGCGAGGGCCAGCACGCCCGCAGCGGCGGAAAGCGCGCACTGCGCTCGAGCGTACGCGGCAGAATGCAGACCGGTTCGAGCGCATCGCCGCTGCGCATATACACGGCAGCACCGCTGGCGTTGAGCAGACGCAACGTCTCCGACAGCACGCGTCGCGTCATCGGCTCCAGCTGCGTACTGTCGCCGATGGACAGCGAAATGCGAAACAGGATTTCGGTCTCGAGAGCGAGCTTCATGTCATTGCGCGCATCAGCCCTCGATCAGGGCCATGACGGACGTCTTGTTGTAGAACTCGAGAAACTCGCGTCCGCTGTTCGCGATTTCGCCCAGCGTCAGGGCGCCGAACAGCGGCTCGCCGCGGTCCACCGCATCCAGTTCGCGCCCGAAGTCTTCGCCGAGGTAGAGCACGCGGGATATGCAGTCGATGAACATGCGCGTCGCGCGCACAGGCGGCTCGCCGTCAAAAGCATCGGCCGCCTTGCGCACCGTCTGGGCGGCGGCAGCGAGCAGGTTTTCCGGCGCACCACGCAGCACATGTACGAAGGCGCCTTCCGGCACCTCGCCGACACACACCAGCGCGCCCCTCTCGCCCACCATCAGCGGGTCGCGGACGACCACCTCGCTGTCCAGCCGGCGTATGCCGAAGGGGAAGCCCTTCGCAATGTCGAAGAACCCGGCGGCATCCAGCGTGGCGCCTGCCAGCGGCTCGACATGTTCCCGATAGACGTCGAAAGCCGGACGACCATTCAGCGTGAGTATGGTGTTGCGGTCGGAGGCGGTCACCTTGAGTGCGTCGGACACCACCTGCCAGCCGTGCGCCACACCGATGCCGCTGCGCAGATCGGTGCCGGCCAGCACGACGGCGTCCTGCAGCAGCCCGCGCGGCGTGATCAGGCAAGGCTTCTGCACGAGACTCAGCGAGCCGGCACCGCCACCGATGTAGTTGGGCAGCAGGCCGAAGTTCTCGAACAAGGCGGTAATGGTGGCGCCGATCCGCCTGCTGAAACCGTCGACGAACACGAACAATGTGCTCCCGGGCGAGTCCAGTCCAGCAAGCGCGGCATCGATGTCGGTGCCGGGGTCACTCAGGTTCTCGATGATGCAGAGGCGCGGTGCCACCGGCAGACCCACCACCAGGGTGCCGCGCTCCAGGTGCTCGCGACCGTGGATGATCTGCGGAAAAGTGCCACCGAACACCGGCCGCGCGGCTGCACGCAGCAAGGGATCAAGCTGTTCTGCCGTGAAGCCGTTGCCGTCGCACGCCAGCACCAGCAGACCACCCACACCCGGGCGTGCCGCCACATCTTCCAGCAGGGTTGCCAGCGCAGCGACGCTGCCGCTGCGATCAAGTGCGATATCCATTTCTGCTCCAAAGGATCAGGCGCTCGCAGACTGAGCGCCACATCCTTTCCTTAACGGATAGGCACCTCAGGCCTTGAGCAGATCCTCGCGCCCGGCCAGCCAGCGCGCCAGATGGCGTTCGGCCGCTGCGACGTCGTCGCGCAGCAAGGTCGCTGCAGCTTCGCGCGCCAGCTCGACCAGCGCCTCGTCGAGCAGCAGGTCGGCGAAGCGCAGCAACGGCTGGCCGGACTGGCGGCTGCCGATGAATTCGCCCGGTCCGCGCAGCTTCAGGTCTTCGGCGGCGATCATGAAGCCGTCGGTGTAGGCATGGATGACGCGCAGCCGCTCGCGCGCGGTCTGCGAAAGCGGACCTTCGTACAGCAGCACGCAGGCCGATTCGCGGCTGCCGCGCCCGACCCGGCCGCGCAACTGGTGCAGTTGCGACAGGCCGAAGCGCTCCGCGTGCTCGATCACCATCAGGCTGGCATTGGGCACGTCGACGCCGACCTCGATCACCGTCGTCGCCACCAGCAGGTCGATGTCGCCGGCGACGAAGGCGGCCATCACCGCCGCCTTCTCGTCCGGCTTCATGCGGCCATGCACCAGGCCCACCTTCAGATCGGCGCACGCGGCAACCAGCTGTTCATGGGTGTCGATCGCGGTCTGCAGCTGCAGGGTTTCCGACTCTTCGATCAGCGGACATACCCAGTAGGCCTGGGCACCGACCGCGCAGGCGTCGCGCACGCGGGCGATCACCTGTTCGCGCCGCGCCGCCGATATGAGCTTGGTCAGCACCGGCGTGCGGCCCGGCGGCAACTCGTCGATGACCGATACATCGAGGTCAGCGTAGTAGCTCATGGCCAGCGTGCGCGGGATGGGTGTGGCGCTCATCATCAGCTGGTGCGGGCTGATGCCGCCGGCCTTGGCGCGCAGCGCCAGGCGCTGGCGCACGCCGAAACGGTGCTGTTCGTCGACCACCGCCGCACCGAGGCGGGCGAAGTCGACCGCGTCCTCGATCAGCGCATGCGTGCCGACCGCCACCGGCGCCTCGCCGCTGGCGATCAGCGCCTTCATCGCGCGCTTGTCGCGCACCTTCAGGCTGCCCGACAGCCAGGCCACGCGGATACCGAGTGGCTCCAGCCAGCCGGCCAGCTTACGGTAGTGCTGTTCGGCGAGGATTTCGGTCGGCGCCATGAAGGCCGCCTGATAGCCGGCTTCGACGGCGCGCAGGCAGGCCAGCGCCGCCACCACCGTCTTGCCCGAGCCGACATCGCCCTGCAGCAGCCGCTGCATCGGAAAGGGCTGCGCCAGATCGGCGGAAATCTCCTTCCAGGCGCGTGCCTGCGCACCGGTCAGGCGGAACGGCAGCGCGGCCATGAAGCGCTTGATCAGCGCACCCTTGCCGGCCAGTGACGGTGCGTCGCGGCTGCGCCGTGCGTCGTGCGCGCGCTTCAGGCTGATCTGCTGCGCCAGCAGTTCGTCGAACTTGATGCGCCGCCAGGCGGGTGCGAGCCGCTCATCCATGTCGCGCAGCGATTCGCCCGGTCGCGGCCGGTGCAGCGCGTCCACCGCGTCGGCGAACGGCATCAATCCATAGTGCCGGCGCAGGGCGTCCGGCAGGCTGTCGTCAAGGCTGACGCGTGCCAGCGCATCATCGATGGCGCGTCGCAGGCTGGCCTGCGACAGGCCGGCCGTGGTCGGATAGACCGGCGTCAGGCGGTCGGGCAGCGGCGTGTCCTCACCCACGCTGCGCACGCGGGGGTGCAGCATTTCGGCGCCGAAGAAACCGGGGTTGATGTCGCCGAACAGGCGCACCCTGCGCCCTACGGCGAGCTGCTTCTGCTGCGACGGATAGAAATTGAAGAAGCGCAGCGTCACGGTGCCGCTGTCATCGAAGGCACTGACGATGAGCTGGCGGCGCGGTTTGAACTTCACCTCGCTTGCGCTCACCTCGACCTCAACCTGTACCGGCGCGCCGGCGCGCGCCTGCGCCAGCGGCGTCAGGCGGGTTTCGTCTTCGTAGCGCAGCGGAAAGTGCAGCACCAGCGCGGCGTCCGCGCCGAGGCCGAGCTTGTCCAGCGCCGCGGCGAGCGCTTCGCTCCGGGGACTCACCGCGCGGCCGACAACAACCGGGGCCGGGTCAGTCGATCACCAGCACGCCGTCGATCTCGACCATCGCACCGCGCGGCAGCGCCGACACGCCGACCGCGGCGCGCGCCGGATAGGGCTGCTTCAGATAGCGCGCCATGGCTTCATTCACCTTGACGAAATTGCCGAGATCGGTGAGGTAGACATTGAGCTTGACCGCGTCGTCGAGCGATCCGCCGGCCGCCTCTGCGACCGCCTTCAGATTGTCGAACACGCGGGCGATCTGGGCGTCGATGCCGTCGACCATGTCCATCTTGACAGGGTCGAGACCGATCTGGCCCGACAGATAGACGGTGTTGCCGACCTTCACGGCCTGCGAATAGGTGCCGATGGCGGCCGGTGCGTCAGGGGTGGAAACGATGGTGCGCGACATGCGTATCTCCGGAAGTCAGCAGGGGGAATGCGGCGCGGCGACCTGATGGTCGCGCGCCGGACGACGCCGGATTATCGCGGATTCACGGGCACACGGCGCGGCGCTGCGTGCCCGTCAGGCAAAACGCTCAGTGCGGATGCCGGTGATCGATCGATTCGCTCATGCGGTCGAGCTGGCTGATCACGTCGACGCTCAGGCTTTCCATGCGGGCGATGCCGCTCAGCGCGGCATCGAAACGCCCGGCCCGGGCATGTTCGAGCGCCTCGATGCCGACGCGGTGGAACGCCTCGTGCGGCCCTTCGAGTTCGCGGAACCCGTCCAGGTGGCTGTGGCAACGACGGCCCTCGCCCTCGTAGTACCACTTGCCCAGCCGGCACTGGACATGGCTGGCAAAACTGTCGGGCGTGAGGCCCGACTGGCCGGAAGCGGCCTGATACACATCCATCTTGTAGGCCAGATGATCGACCTTTGCCAGTTCGGCAAAGGTGCGCAGCGAGGTTGCGGCCATGTGCGCGCCATTGGCTCCGGCCTGGCTGCTGAGTGCATCCAGCTGAGAACTTGCCGACAGCCCCTGGGCCGAATACGCGTCGGCGTCGGCCGAATTGGCCTGCATGCGCTCGGTCGCCTGCGCGGTGTCGTGCTGGATGCCATCGACCAGCCCGACGATTTCGGACGTGGCGGCACCGGTGCGTTCGGCCAGCTTGCGCACCTCGTCGGCCACGACCGCGAAGCCGCGACCCTGTTCGCCGGCGCGCGCTGCTTCGATGGCGGCGTTCAGCGCCAGCAGATTGGTCTGGTCGGCGATTTCTCGGATCAGACCCACGATGCCGCCGATCCGCTCGGCGCGTTCGCGCAGCGTGTCGACGCTCAGTGCGGTGTCCTTCAGCCGCGCCGAATAGCCCTCCAGGCCAGTTGCGATGACCCGGCTGCCTTCGGCCGTCTGCGATATGCGGGCTGCCGTGTCGGCGGCGCGCTCGGCTTCGCCGGTGACGATGTCGGCCAGCGATGCAAGCGTTGTCCGGAAACGCTGGAAGGAGCCGGCGTAAGCCGTCAGATTGGACAGCAGCCCGGCGTTGAAGCCGCACTGAGCGCGGATGTCCTCGTTGCTTCGCTGCAGTTCGGCCCGCTCGCTCTCAAGGCGTTCGATATCCACGCGCAAGGTGCCGACCTCCTGGCGCAGACGCTTTCCTTCATCCGCCAGTGCATCCAGCTCTGTCCTTTTCACCCAGCCCAGAAGCGCCATCGCAGCCTCGCATGTTCTTGTCGATCGGGATCGTTATTACGTCCGGACCGAACACGGGCTTTAGAGTCTGTCGGGATTCACGGCGAGGCAGTTTTCACGGGTGGCCGGACGTGGCCCGCACGGGCGCCGGCGCGCCACTGTCCATGCCCAGTGCGCGCAGCCTCGCGCGCGCCTGATCGGCTTCTGCGCGCGTCTTGAACGGGCCGACGTGCACGCGCGCCTCGATCTGCGATGGAATGCCCTTGAGCGCCAGTTTCGCGCGCACGTCTTCCGCGTTGGCCACACTGCTGAACACGCCGACCTGCACCCGGTAACCGGTGATTTCGCCCTGACTGGCCGCCGCCGGCGGCGGCGTGCGCGTGAGCGGCTGGGCGGCTGGCGCGCGCGCTGCAGCCTGCGCCGGCGCCCGCTGCGTGGCTGCGGGCGCGCGAGGTTCACCGTCACCGATCACCAGGCGACCGGGCGTAGCCGGTGCGGGAGCGGTGGGAGCGGGCTCCGCTTCGGCGGTTCCGGCGGGCGCTTCGGGACGTGCCGTGCCTTCGGGCAGCGGCGGCGGGGTATCCGGCAGATTGACGTTCCTTGTCTGTGCCGCGGTGTCGTCGGAGGCACCCGGATCGCTTGCGCCTTCATCGGCCGCTGGCAACGGTGGCAATGCAGTTTCTTCGGCCGGCGGCTCGGTTTCGGCGACGGCCGGCTCGGGCTGCACGCCGGCCATCGGTGGCGGCAAGGGCTCGGCCGGCTTGCGACTCACGTCGAACAGTGCCAGGCCACCGATCAGCAGCGCGATCAGACCGCCTGCCACCACCACCCGGCGCAGCAGCGCAGTGCGCTGTTCCGCCGCCTGTTCTTCGGCGTCGCTTCTCACACCCAGACGCGCCCGCGCCACTGCCGCACTCATGTTTCGTCTCCCCCGCCCATGCCGCGGCTTTTGGCCAGCGTCCGCACCAGTTCAGCTTCGCCGACCGACATTTCGCATTGGTCGGCAATGTCTTCGGCACTCAAGCCGCGTGCCGCCAGCGACAACGCCTCGCTGTACTGCGGCGCCACCGGCGGCAGTTGATTGACCGTTTCCACCCGGCGACCGAGTTCGTCGATGCGCAACTCGGCCTGATCAAGACGGATTTCCATCTGCTGCATCAGCGGCGCCAGCCGGCGGTCCAGCAGGGTGTCGAGCATCGCCTCGATCTGCTCCGGTTGCAGCGCCGGCGCAGTCGGCACGATGGTCGGCGGATCGGGGTCGGCAACCGGTTCCGGCTCAGGTTGCACGCGACGGGCGTTCAGGGTGGACAGGCGCATCAGTGCATAACCCATGTATGTGGCGAGGATGACCAGCGCAACGAGCGCCGCTTCCTTCCAGCCGATAGCCGATACATCGATCAAGAGCACGCTCCGTTGAGGCGCCGTTCCGGGCAAGAGGGGCGCCGTGGTCTTCCCGTCGCCATGAGGCGCATTGGCCCGGATAATAAGTCTTTTTGCCCGGATAGGCGCCCATGCTGGCTTCGCTGCTGTTCGCCCTGAAGAAGCTGCTGTCCACCGTGCTGCTGCCGCCGGTCAGTCCGCTGCTCGTCAGCACCTGTGGGCTGCTGCTGCGCCGGCGCCATCCGCGCACCGGCGCAGCGCTGGCGTGGAGCGGTCTGATCGCGCTGTGGCTGCTCGCCACGCCGGTGGTATCGGGCTGGCTCGAGCGTTCGACCTATGCCACCGATGCCGTGGCCGACCTGTCGGAGGCCCAGGCCATCGTCATCCTCGGCGCCGGCAGCACCGACAATCTGGTGGATTACGACGGACAGACGGTAAATGGCTTCGCCCTTGAACGTCTGCGCGCCGGCGCCCGGCTGGCGCGCCAGACCGGCCTGCCGGTGCTGGTCAGCGGTGGCGTCGTGTGGCAGGGCAAACCGGAAGCAGACATGATGGCGGACGCGCTGCAGGAACAGAACGTACCGGTGCGCTGGATTGAGTCGGCATCGCGCGATACCGGCGACAACGCCGCACTGTCCGCTGCTGCGCTCGGCAGCGACGGCATCACCCGCGTGGCGCTGGTGACGCACGCCTTCCACATGCGGCGCGCGATGGAACACTTCCGTCGCGCCGGGCTGACGCCGCTCGCCGCCCCCACACTGATCCGTCGCGAAGGCGGCGTGACGGCGGGCGATCTGGTGCCGACCATGCGCGCGCTGTCGCAATCATGGGTCGCGCTGCACGAATGGCTGGGCTGGATCGCGATGAACCTGCGCGTGGCGTAAGCCGGCGCCAGCCACAGCGCTCAGAGCTTGGTGCCACCGCTGACGTCGATCACCTGACCGGTCGTCCACCCGCCGTCCGCACCGGCGAGGAAGGCGACGATGCCGGCCACGCGATCTGGCCCGGCGATGCCCGACAGCGCCTGGATGGACTGCACGGCCTCTGCGCCACCGCCCTCCAGCAGACGGGTGGTGAGGCGGGTTTCGATGACGCCCGGTGCCACGGCATTCACGGTGATGCCGCGCGGACCCAGTTCGGCCGCAAGGTGCAGCGTCAGCACATCGACGAAACCCTTGGTGGCCGAATAGGCAGGCATGCCGGGGAAGGCTGTGCGCGCCACCACGGACGACAGGTTGATGATGCGACCGCCGCTGCCCATGCGCGTCAACACCTTCTGCGTGACGAAGAACACCGACCGCATGTTGACCGCCGACAGCTCGTCGAAGCTGTCGACATCCATGTCGCTGATCGATGCAAACGGCGCGATGCCCGCGTTGTTCACCAGCACGTCGACCTGCTGTTCGGCCAGGCCGGCGAGCAGCTGGTCGGCGCCATCGCGCGCCGCCAGATCCGCCTGCACGACAGACGCACTGCCGCCCGCCTGCCGTATGCCTTCGCACACCGCCCGCGCCTCGTCCGCCCCGCGACCGTAGTGAACCACGACATGAAAGCCATCGCGTGCGAGCCGTCCGGCGACTGCTGCACCGATGCCGCGTGATGCGCCGGTGACCAGTGCAACCTTGCGTGTTCCTGCTGAAGACATCCGAATTCCTCCCTGTTTTTGTAGTGGGTGCTTCCTGCTGTACTTACATCTGGGTGATCAATCCGACCTGCGGCGACGACGCCACGGCGCGGTACGGCACCGGGTCCATGCGCCCGGCCAGAAAGGCCTGGCGGCCGGCAGCGACGGCGTGGCGCATGGCGCTGGCCATCAGCACCGGATCGCGTGCGTGCGCGATGGCGGTATTCATCAGCACGCCGTCACAACCGAGTTCCATCGCCACGGCCGCATCCGATGCGGTGCCGATGCCGGCATCGACGATGACCGGCACGCCGGCCTCGGCAATGATGATCTTGAGGTTCCACGGATTCAGGATGCCCATGCCCGAACCGATCAGGCTGGCCAGCGGCATCACCGCCACGCAGCCCATGCTCTCGAGCACGCGCGCCTGTATCGGGTCGTCCGAGCAGTACACCATCACGCGAAAGCCGTCGCGGATCAGCACTTCGGCCGCGCGCAGCGTTTCCGGCATGTCGGGGAACAGCGTCTTCGCGTCGCCCAGCACTTCGAGCTTCACCAGATCGTGGCCGTCGAGCAGTTCGCGCGCGAGCCGCAGCGTGCGTACCGCATCGTCTGCGGTGTAGCAGCCGGCGGAATTGGGCAGCAGTGTGTAGCGACCGACCGGCAGCGCGTCGAGCAGGCCGGGCGCGCCGTCGCGCGACGTCAGCGGCACGCGGCGGATCGCCACGGTGACGATTTCGGCGGCGCTGGCATCGAGCGCGCGCGCGGTTTCCGTCAGGTCCCGATACTTGCCGGTGCCCACCAGCAGGCGCGATTCGAAAGTCTGGCCGCCGATGACCAGCGAGTCGCTCAGACAGGGGCTCAATGGTGGATTCACGTCAACCTCCTCCCACTGCGACGACGATTTCCACGCGGTCGCCGTGATTGAGCCAGGTGCAGTCGAATGCACTGCGCGGTACGATTTCGCCATTGCGCTCGACCGCGATGCGGCGTGTGCGCAAGGCCTTGCCGTCGAGCAGGCTGCCGACCGACATGACGGCGTCCAGCCGCTCGATCTGTCCATTGACGGTGACCAGCGAAGGGCGCGGGTCAGTCATGATCGACGTGCGCCTGATGCAGTACGTCAGCGCGGTAGGACGAGCGCACCAGCGGGCCGGCTGCCACCTCGCTGAAACCCAGTTCGAGCGCCTTCTCGCGCAGTGCGTCGAAGCGTGCCGGCGTGATGTACTCGATCACCGGCAGGTGCGCCGGCGACGGCCGCAGGTACTGGCCCAGCGTCAGCAGGTCGCAGCCGTGCGCGCGCAGGTCGCGCATCACCTCGACCACTTCGTCTTCGGTTTCGCCAAGACCGAGCATCAGGCCGGTCTTGGTCGGCACACCGGGGAAACGCG
Organism: Methyloversatilis sp. RAC08; assembly: GCF_001713355.1. Taxonomy (NCBI): domain Bacteria; kingdom Pseudomonadati; phylum Pseudomonadota; class Betaproteobacteria; order Nitrosomonadales; family Sterolibacteriaceae; genus Methyloversatilis; species Methyloversatilis sp. RAC08. Next base: position 1,433,917 of record NZ_CP016448.1, read on the forward strand.
CGCCGAAATCGCGGATCAGCTTCAACGAGCCTTCGTAGTTCGCGCCGGGCCTGACCTCGCGGTACAGGCGCGGCACGGTTTCCATGTTGTGGTTGAACACGTCCGGCGGCGACACCGCCAGCGCGTCGAGTGCGGCCGCCTCGCGGCCACGGAAATCGGGGGTGAGCACCTCTATCGTGATGTCCGGACTCAGCGCCCGGATGTCGGCCATGCACTGCGCAAAGTGCGCCGCGCCGCCATCGCGCAGATCATCGCGATCGACCGAGGTGATGACCACATAGCGCAGCTTCATCGCCGCCACCGTGCGCGCCAGACGCTGCGGTTCGTCGGCATCGGGCGGCAGCGGCCGGCCGTGCGACACATCGCAGAACGGGCAGCGGCGCGTGCAGATGGCACCGAGGATCATGAAGGTCGCAGTGCCGCGACCGAAGCACTCGCCGATGTTCGGGCAGGCCGCTTCCTCGCACACCGTATGCAGTGCGTGGTCACGCAGCACGCCCTGCAGTGCGCGCACCGCCGGCGTGTCCTGATCGCGACCGCGCAGCCAGGCAGGTTTCGCCGGCGACGCCACGTCTTCGCGAACCTTGACCGGAATGCGGGCCAGCTTGTCGCGTCCGCGCAGTCCTTCCCCCACGACTGCTGTACTCATTTCTTGTCCTTCATCGGGTTGCTGCGGCGCATGCCGCAGCAAGGCGGAACACCCGCAACGGATGCTCCGCCCTGTCCATCACCTTTACAGGGCGGACGGTGTGACTGCTCAACCTGAGCCCGGATCGGGCTCAGTTCGTACTCAGCTCGTGAACTCGCCGATCAGCTTGTTCACTTCACTGGCCGATTCCATCTGCACCATGTGACCCTGTGCCGGCAGCACGACCACCTTGGCCGACGGGATGGCCGAAGCATGCGCAACCGGAATGATCCGGTCGTTCTCGCCCCAGATCACCAGCACCGGCTTGCCGCTTGCCGCCGCGACATCGGCCAGCAGCGCAGACTGCCGGCCGCCGGGGAACAGCCCGCCGGCCAGCGTGGCCAGCGCCTCGTCCACACCTTCCAGCCGCTTGTACTTGAGCATGTCGTCGATCAGCTGACGCGTGACCAGACCGGCGTCCGAAAAGAGCTGCGCCAGCAGCGGCTTGAGTGCATTGCGCGTGTTGCCGGCGACGAAGCCGTCGATGTAGGCACCGTTGATGTCGCTGCCCAGACCGGCACTCGCGATCAGCGTCAGTGACTTGACCTTCTGCGGCGCGCGGCGGGTCAGTGCAAGACACACGCCGCCACCCATCGAATGGCCGACGACATCGGCGGACGCGATGCCGACAGCATCCATGAACCCGCTCACCGCATCGGCCAGATCGTCGAGCGACGCCGCGCCGGTGACCTTGGTCGAGGCGCCGTGACCCGGCAGGTCGATCGCATAGACGGCACGCGAAGCGGCCAGCGCTTCATGGTTGAACAGCCAGTTGTTCAGGTCGCCACCGAAGCCGTGGATCAGCAGGAGCGGCGTGCCGCCCTCGCCGCGCTTCAGATAGCGCAACTGCCGGCCATTGACCTGCACCGTCTGCGTCTGCGGTCCGGCGTCGGCCTCGTCGTCGGTCGGCGGCACGAATTCCGCCTGGAAACGGGCGATCAGATCATCGATCAGATCATCCGACACATCGGCGTCGGCAATCACGCCGAGCAACGCGCCGACCGGCAGCACCTCGTCCGGCTGGGCGACCTGCCGGCGCAGCACGCCGGTGACGGCCGCCTCGACGGCGCCGGAAATCTTCTCGCTCTCGACTTCGACGATTTCCTCGCCCGGAGCGATCGTGTCACCGACTTCCTTCAGCCACAGGTTGACCTTGCCCTCCTGCATGGACAAGCCCCACTTGGGCATGGTGACAGTAAGAATCGAGGACATCAGCGGTACTCCTTGACGCGCATCACGGCTTCTTCGATGCGCGCCGGACTGGGAATGTAAAGATCTTCGAGCGACGCTGCGAAGGGCACGGGTACGTGCGGTGCGGTCACCATCTGGATCGGTGCCTTCAGCGCGCGGAATGCTTCCTGCGCGATGAAGCCCGACACGTCGGACGCCATGCTGCAGCGCGGATGCGATTCATCGACGATGACCAGACGGCCGGTACGCTCGACGCTTTCGAGAATGGTGTCGAAGTCCATCGGCGAAGTCGTGCGGGGATCGATGATTTCGCACTGGACGCCCTTCTTGCGCAGGCTGGCACCCGCATCCTTGGCGTAATTCACCATGCGGCCGAAGGCCACGATGGTCACGTCGTCGCCTTCCTGCACCACGGCGGCTTCGCCGAACGGCACGATGTAGCTTTCTTCCGGTACGTCGCCTTCCATCGTGTAGAGGGCCTTGTGCTCGAGGAAGATCACCGGATCGTTGTCGCGGATGGACTGGATCAGCAGGCCCTTCGCGTCATACGGATTCGACGGCAGCACCACCTTCAGCCCGGGGATGTGGGTGAAGATGTTGTACAGGCACTGCGAGTGCTGCGCGGCGGCGCGAAAGCCCGCACCGTACATCGCGCGGATGACCACCGGCGTCTTCGCCTTGCCGCCGAACATGTAGCGGAACTTGGCAGCCTGGTTGAATATCTGGTCGAAGCAGACGCCCATGAAATCGATGAACATCAGTTCTGCCACCGGACGCATGCCGTTGCAGGCTGCGCCGACCGCGGCACCGATGTAGCCGGATTCCGAGATCGGCGTGTCGAGCACGCGCCCAGGGTGCTTCGCATACAAGCCCTTGGTGACGCCGAGCACGCCGCCCCACGAGTCTTCCTCGCCCGGTGCGCCGGCGCCGCCGGCCACGTCTTCGCCCATGACGATGACGCTCGGGTCGCGTGCCATTTCCTGATCCAGCGCCTCGTTGATGGCTTGCTGGTAAGTGATCTTTCGTGCCATCTGATATTTCTCCTGTCAGCGTGTGGCGTGGGTTCAGTAAGAGACGTAGACGTCTGCCATCAGGTCTTCGGGCAAGGGCAGCGGATCTGCCTTGGCCTTCACCACCGATGCTTCGATCAGGGTCTTCACCTCGACATCAATGGCTTCGAGCTCGGCCATCGACAGTTCGCCGCGAGACGTCACGCGACGTGCGAACTGCATCAGGCAGTCCTTGGTTTCGCGCAGCTTCTGCACTTCGCCCGGTGCGCGGTAGGTCTGCTGGTCGCCTTCGAAGTGGCCGTAGTAGCGCGACAGCTTCACTTCGAGCAGCGTCGGTCCGCCGCCTTCGCGGGCGCGCTTGACCGCTTCGCCGGCCGCTTCATGCACGGCGAAGAAATCGAAACCGTCGGCGATGACGCCCGGCATTCCGAAGGCTGAGGCACGGTCTGCGATGTTCTCGCAGGCGACCGAGAATTTGCTGGCGGTCGCTTCGGCATAGCCGTTGTTCTCGCCGACGAAGATGACCGGCAGCTTCCACACGGCTGCCAGATTCATGGCCTCGAAAATCGTGCCCTGATTGGACGCGCCATCACCGAAGAAGCACACGCCGACGTTGTTGCTGCCGCGCAGCTTGGACGCCAGCGCGGTACCGCAGATCAGCGGGCCGCCGCCACCGACGATGCCATTGGCACCCAGCATGCCGACGTCAAGATCAGCGATGTGCATCGAGCCGCCCTTGCCCTTGCAGGTGCCGGTGCGCTTGCCCCAGATCTCGGCCATCATGCCGACAGGATCGACGCCCTTGGCGATGCAGTGGCCGTGGCCACGGTGGGTACTGGCGATGTAGTCGTCGCGGTTCAGGTGCATGCAGATGCCGGTCGCCGACGCTTCCTCACCGGCATACAGGTGGACGAAGCCGGGGATTTCGCCAGTGGCGAAATCGACGTGCAGACGTTCCTCGAATTCCCGGATCGTGCGCATGGTCCGGTAAGCCTGCAGCAGGCCTTCCCTGGTCAATGAACTGCTCATGGGTGCTCCTCGTTGTGGATGGAATGACAAGCCCGCTGATCTCCGGCAGCTGCGGGCGGTTGGCCGGACGAACCGGGCACGAAGGCGCTGGCGGCTGGCGCCGGCACCTCCGGGGAGAGACGGGACAGGGCGCGCACGCGGCTCATGCCGGGCTCCCTGCGTAGTGGCGCAGCACGCGTCGGCGCGCCGCGTTTTCGAGTACGGCGGCGACATCGATGGTCAGCGGGCCGTGCAGGTCGAGTTGGACGCTGATGCGGTTCGACGGATCGAACTCGATCTCGCGCTCGCCATCGAGCGCGATGGTGCCGCTCTGCGGCGCGAGCTCGACCGGCTGCCCGGGCAACAGGCGGCCGTACTCGCGGATGCCGACCGCGCTGATCAGTCCCGGGGCAATCGGCACGATCACCTGCTGCGGCGTAAGCGTCGTGTCGGCGCAGCGCACATGCAGGCCGTGCGGCGCGCTGCGGGTGACCGGTTCGAGCTGGCCGGCGATCGCCGACAGACCGATCGCATCGGCCCCGGCGAAGGCGACGAACAGTTCTTCCAGCAGCGCGCTGTCCCACACGGCGCGCGAGCCGACGTAGTTGTGGCGCGTGACGCACACATCGACCAGAGCGATGTCCGTGCGGTCATCGCAGCGCACGCGCAGCAGCTTGTTGCGCCGCACGCCGACATCGGCCGGCACGGCACCGGTGGCCAGCAGGCCGGCCGCCAGTCCGGCGACCGTGGCTTCGCGCATTTCGGGAAAGGCGTTGTTGGTGCCGGTGGACAGCGCCAGCAGCGGCACCTGGCCGCAGCGCGCCGCCACGGCGCGATGCGTGCCGTCGCCGCCGAGCACGATGATGGCGCCGGCACCCGCCTGACACATCAGCTCGGTCGCCAGCAGCGTATCTTCGGCCGAGCCGGTCACCGGCATGTCGATGAAGCGCGGCTGCACCGTGACCGGGGAACCGGTGGTCACCGACAGCGCGCGGAACAGCGGGCCGCAGATGCCGCCCGTGTCGGGCATGATCATCACGTCGCGCACGCCGGCCGCTTCCAGCCCGGCGATCGCCCGCACCATCATGCTGGCCTTCTCGGCGTTCGGAAACACCGACGCCCGCGACGTCAGGCGGCGGATGTCCCGGCCCGATGCGGGATTCGCGATGATGCCGACGAGGGCGGGACGGGGCGGGACGGACAGCACGGCGATGCGACTCCAGGCGTTGATTACCTGTGTCATTGCATCGGCCGTGCCAGCGCCATCCCGCCAGCCTCGCCGGCGCTGACAAGCGGATGATTCTTAAGCGCTCTTCGGCACCTGGTCCGCGTCGACGCAACACGCGGCCACCCACCTGTCGCATCGCCGCCGGCTGCGACAACGGGTCATTGAGACACCTGTCTCACTTTTCGGAGACATTCGTCGCGTTGATTTCAGGCGGTTCAGGGCTTACCCTCAATTCACAAAAGTGAAACGCCGCGGCAGACGCCGTCGCACGCGGTGTTTCGATAGTTGTACATATTCGTGAGGAGATGGACATGGACCGCGGACACACAATCTCGGAACACGTCGGCCGGGTACTCAAGGCCATCGAAGCACCCAGCCGATCCGCTCCGCTTCATGCGGAGCACGACCGGCTGACGCGCTCGTGGCACCGGTCGCTGAACAAGCACTCGATAGACCCCGGGCGGGCGACGACACCAAAGGTCGTCACCGCCTACGAACTGCGCGAACATCGCGACCGCCTCGAAACCTTCATGCGCATCGCGCGCGAAGGCGTCGAGCGACTGCACCATCAGGTGCTGCTCGCCGACTACTGCGTGCTGCTGACCGACGCCCAGGGCGTGACGGTCGATTTCCGCACCGTGCCGCACCTCGAGCGAGAACTGAAGGACGAAGGCTTTCGCAACGGCACCTGCTGGGCGGAAGAACACGAAGGTACCTGTGGCGTCGGCACCAGCCTGATCGACTGCCAGCCCACGCTGGTCCATCGCGGCGAACACTTCCGTGCCCACAACATCAGCTTCACCTGCAGTTCGGTGCCCATTGTCGGTCTTGAAGACGAGCCGATCGCCGTGCTCGATGCATCGGCGCTGTACTCGCCTGAACAGCGCGAAAGCCAGCTGCTGATCTACCGCATGGTGCTCGACAAGGCGCGCCTGATCGAGGACGCCTACGCCCACTACAGCCTGCGCAACCACTGGATACTGCAGCTCGGCCCGATCGCCGAATTCCTGCCGGTCGAAACCGACTACCTGATCGCGTTCGACGACAGCGGCCGCATCGTCGGCGGCAACCGGCGCGCCCGCCACGAACTGATCAACCACAACGGGCGCCGCGCCGAATACCTGCACGACCTGTTCGAATGCACCGCCAGCGGCATCATGGCTGCTGCGCATGCCAGCCCGGGCGCACCGTTTCCGCTGCGCATGTTCGCCACCGGTCAGCGCCTGTTTGCCGTGCTGCGCGCGCCGCACGCCCGCACGTTGCCGCAGATTGCCGCCAAGCCGGTCGCCGAGGCGGAAGACCTGACGGCGCCACGCGGATTCCGCCACCTCGCGCTGGGCGACCCGCGCGTGAAGGCCAATGTCGGCTGCGCGGTGCGCGTGGCCAACCGCGACATTCCGGTCATGCTGCTGGGCGAGACCGGCACCGGCAAGGAGGCGTTCGCGCGCGGCATCCACGATTTCAGCGACCGCGCCAAACAGCCGTTCGTCGCGCTCAACTGCGCCGCGATCCCGGAAAGCCTGATCGAGAGCGAACTGTTCGGCTACCGCGACGGCGCCTTCACCGGTGCCCGCAACAAGGGCTCGAAGGGCAAGATCCTTCAGTCCGACGGCGGCACCCTGTTTCTCGACGAAATCGGCGACATGCCGTTGTCGCTGCAAAGCCGACTGCTGCGCGTGCTCGCCGAAGGCGAGGTGGTGCCGCTCGGCGCCGAACAGCCGACGCCGGTGCGCCTGCATGTGATCTGCGCGACCCATCAGGACCTGCCGGAACTGGTGCGCGAGGGGCGCTTCCGCGAAGACCTGTTCTACCGCCTCAACGGCGCCTCGTTCACGCTGCCGCCGCTGCGCGAGCGCGAGGACAAGCAGGCGCTGATCGAACAGGTGATGCTGGAAGAAAGCACCGCGATGGAACGCATCGGCATTTCGATCGAGGCACAGACCATGGACGTGCTGCTGGCCTACAGCTGGCCGGGCAACATCCGCCAGCTGCGGCACGCTGTTCGCTACGCCTGCGCCATTGCGGAAGGTCCGCAGGTGCGACTCGAACATTTCCCGCATGAGCTGCGCGCCGGCAACAAGCCAGCGCGCGTCGCCCTTCCGCCACCGCCGGAGCAGCAGCCGGTGGTCGCAGCCATTGCGTATGACGCCTGCGAAGACGACAGCGGCGAGCCATTGAGTGAAATGTGTCTGCAGCTGCGCCAGAAGATGCTCGAGGCATTGCGCCGCAATCACTGGAAGGTGACCGAAACGGCGCGTCAGCTCGGCATGTCGCGAGCCACCTTCTACCGCAAGATGGCACGTCTGCGCATCGTGGCGCCCAACTACCTCGACAGCGCCGAGCGGTCCGCCCAGCAGGGCTGAACCGTTGGCATCCGTCCCGCTGCAGCCTCACGCTGCGGGACGGACACCGCAGCCCTTCCGGCCACGTCCTACTGCGTGCCGAGAAACTTGATGTAAGCCACCAGTTCCCATATCTGATCGGTCGAAAACGCTGCGCCCCAGGGCGGCATGATGTCCGACGTGCGACGTCCGTGGAAGATCGTGCGGAAAGCCTCTTCGTCCGCCAGATCGGTGCGTCCCTTGAAATCGGGGGCGCGCCCGCCGACACCATCCGAACCATGGCAGTAGCCCGCGCAGGTCTTGTTGAAACGCTTCTTGCCGAGGGCGATCCGCTCCGGATCGGTCAGATCGAAGGATGGTGCAACAATCGGTTCTTCGGTTGCCATGGCGGGTGACGGCGCGGCCCAGATCATGCCCAGGGCAATCACCAGTGCGCTTACGGTCAGCCGGCCTGCGGCATTGCTGCGTGGAGTTTCATGAGTCATTGCTTGAAGTCCTCGTCGGGTTTCCCAATCAGGGTCTCGTGACATTCCATCACGATCCGATTGAATGTCAGCAGACCCCAGCAACAGTGTGAACGAAAAAAAACAGGCAGCAACATGAGTAACCGCCTGTGAATGAGGAGACATGCCACCCCGGCGCGGAGCCACGCGCCGGGGGTTCCAACGTTGCTACTCCAACGTGAAAGCGATGATTGCAGCGCCGCCCGGCAGATCCTTGATCTGCGGGAATGCACCTGCGAGGAAGCCCGGAGCATGCGAGCCCAGACCGGTCGGGAACACGATGTACTGCTTGCCCTTCACCGAGTAGCTGACCGGCCCGCCACGCAGGCCCGAGCCCGAATTGAAGGACCACAGTTCCTTGCCGGTTTCAGCGTCGTAGCCGAAGATCTTGCCTTCCAGATCGCCGGTGAACACCAGCCCGCCTGCCGTGGTGAGGACCGAAGACAGCGGCGGCATGTCGTACTTGATCGACCATTTGAGCTTGCCGGTCAGCGGATCACGTGCGTCCAGACGGCCATGCGGCTTGCTGTTGGGCGGCGCCACCAGCTTGATCGACTCGATGCCCAGCGACAGCGCCGAAACGGCCTTCAGGTTGTCCGGATCATCCTTGCCGGCCACCACCTCGTTGCAGACTTCCATCGCATGCGAGTACCACAGGCCGGTGCCCGGGTTGTAGGCGCCGTGATTCCAGCTGCGCGCACCGAGCAGGTTCGGACAGAAGGTCTTCACCTTGTCGACTTCCGGGTAGATCGGATCGATCAGCGCACCGGTCTTCGGGTCGATGCCCTTGACCCAGTTCACGTTCTCGGAGAACTGCCACACGTTTTCAAGTGCGCCATCCTTCTTGTCCATCACGAACACGAAGCCACCCTTGTTCAGGTGGACGATGACGTCCTTGCCGTCCTTCTGCACGACCAGCGCTTCGTACGCCGAGTCGTAGTCCCACGAATCGTTCGGGACTTCCTGACGATGCCACTTCAGCTTGCCGGTCTTGCCTTCGATCGCGAGCAGCGAAGCCGTATAGAGGTTGTCGCCCTTGCGGTCGTAGTTGTAGTAGTCGGGGGCTGCGTTCGACGTACCGATGTAGATCGTGTCGGTCTTCGCGTCGTAGGTGCCCGGCATCCAGGCGCTGCCGCCACCGACCTTGCCGCTGTCGCCCGGCCAGCTCTTCGGATCATTCTTGATCACGTCGAAGGTCCACGCCGGCTTGCCGGTGTCGGCATTGACGGCGTAGATCTTGCCCGAGATCGGCTGATCGCCGCCGGTGGTGCCGCCAAACAGGATATTGCCGGCCAGCTGCGGCGGAGCGGAGAACAACGCGCCGTACTGCGTCTTCGGATCGGTGAGCTGTGTCGACCACAATTGCTTGCCGGTCTTCTGGTCGAGCGCGATGAAGCGGCCATCCAGCGTACCCACGAACACCTTGCCGCGACCCACGGTCACGCCGCGGCTGGCTGCGCCGTAGAACACCTGTTCGACGATCTTGTCGAGCTTCGGAGCGAACTGCCACAGCGTCTTGCCGGTGGCGGCATCGATCGCCCATACATTGTTGTTGGCCGAAATCGTGTACATCACGCCATCGATGACGATGGGCGTCGACTGCAGGCCGTGCGTGATGTTGCCCGGCTGGTGCACCCAGGCCACCTTCAGCTTCTTCACGTTTTCGCGCGTGATCTGGTTCAGCGGGCTGAAGCGCCAGGCATTGCTGGTGCGGTGATATTCGGGCCAGTTGTTCGGGTCTTCAAAGCCAGCCTTGCCCTGCGCCATGGCGGGTGCCGCGGTCAGGAAGGACAGCGCCGAGCCTGCCAGAAGGGCAGCCGACAGGCGGAACATCTTGCGTGAGGCGGTCATCTATCAATCTCCATTCACTGGGTTCATTCACCCGGGTTCAGCCCCGGGTGTTCAGACAGTCGCGTTGCTTCAGAACATGAAATTCAGGCCGACATTGAGCAGCGTGCTCTTCTCGCCGGCGGTCACGCCTGCGGCGACGATGCTGGTGCGCAGCGTGGCACCCGCATCGGCATCGGCGTACGCGAACTGCACGTACAGCGTGGTGTCCGGCCGCCACTGGTAGTCATTGCTGATGACGAGGAACTTCGTTTCGTCGGTCTTGTTCCTGTCGTCCTTGTTGATGTAGTACGCAACGGTGGCCGAATTCTTGGCGTGCCACTTCCAGTCCAGGCCCGTGCCGAAGCCGTTGATGTCGGCCAGTTCGGCGCCGGTGCGCGCATCGTTCTTCGCGTTCATCCAGTTGTTCTTCCAGATGAAGTCGCCGAACGGAATCGCGAAGCCGAGCGACGTGTGCTCGATGTTGCTCTTGCCGGTCTGCTCGTCGTTCATCGCCTGGTAGGACGCGGACAGCGTGATCGGGCCGTTGTAGGTCGCACCCAGGGCATACGAGCTGTTGTCCTTGGCCGAACCGGGCTGACCGCCGAACGCGTACAGCACGCCGAAATTCACCGGGCCGACAGTATGTCTGTACTGCACGGCGTTGCTGAAGAAAATACCCACATCGTTGTTGGTGTTGCGGTCGCCGCCAGGTGCATTGGCGGTCGTGAACAACTGGCCGTAGGCCCACGCATACAGGTTGGAGAACTGTTCCTTGAAGGCACGCGGTTCGGTGCCGATGTGGGCCAGCAGTGCCGGGCCGTACTGACGGCCGACCGTCACGCTACCCCAGTCGCCGCGCACACCCAGATTCGCCTGACGCCGGAACAGCGGCGTGTTGTTCGTACCCCCGCGCGGCGCATCACCGGTGCCGTGCAGGAAGCCGTCGTTGGTATCGAAGTGCGATTCGAGGTTGAAGAACGCGGTGAGATTCGGCTGCAGTTCGCGCTCGCCCTTGAAACCGATAACAGTCTGACGCAGACCGCTGGTTTCCATCGAAGTCTTGCTGTCACCGCTGGCGTTCGCCTTGCTGTTGTACAGCAGGCCAACGTCGATGATGCCGAACATCGACAGCTTGGTACCGGCCACTTCACCGATCACGATGTCGGCTTGCGCCGCACCGGGAACCATCATCATTGCCGCAGCGACTGCCGCTGCCAGCGTGCATGCGTTGCGTGCGCCCTGCGCCGACGCGCCAGAGATCTTCTTTTTCATACTCCCCTCCGATTGTTGATGTCGAAACTTCGAGCTTCGACGCGGCGCCGCTTTCGGCGACACCTTCGTCGGAGAACACAAGGGCAGAATCCATGCCAACGCTCACGGCATTGAATTGACTGGGTATTTTTCCCGGACCCTGAGAATCACCCGGAGAGACATGCGACAGATGTCTTGGCAAAGGCCGAGAAACTGCGACATCTGTATCGACCGCGCGAAGGGCGTCGCAGGTGTCTCGCGAGACGCCTTGGCGTGCGTCCGATGACCGTTGCTTCGGCGGATGACAACTCACCCAGTGCGCCCGGCGGGCGCCGATCCGGCCCCGGAATCGACTGACGGCCGCACCGTGTATCCGCGCGCCGCCGCTGCGTCATGTGCCCGTTTCGTGGACTGGAAATTGCTGAACGGTACAGACGCACACCGTGCGCCTGTGGTGACATCACCGCAGCCGCGCCCCACAGGAGCTTTCATGAACGCCAAAGACCCGCTATCCCCCGACTCCCGCGATTCCCGCGATACCTTCCTCGCCGCGCAGGCGCACGTCGACTCGGCGGCCATCGCGCCGCTGCCCAATTCGCGCAAGGTCTACATCGAAGGTTCGCGCCCGGACATCCGCGTGCCCATGCGCGAGATTTCCCAGTCCGACACCCCCGCCTCCTTCGGCGCCGAGAAGAATCCGCCGGTCTATGTCTATGACTGCTCCGGCCCCTACTCCGACCCTGCCGCCGCCATCGACATCCGCTCCGGCCTGCCCGGCGTGCGCTCGGGCTGGATTGCCGAGCGCGGCGACACCGAACAGCTGTCGGGTCTGAGTTCAGCCTTCGGCACCGAGCGTGCCCTGGATGCCGCCACCGCCCACCTGCGCTTCCCCGGCCTGCACCGCGCCCCGCGCCGTGCGCTGCCCGGACGCAACGTCTCGCAGATGCACTACGCCCGCCAGGGCCTCATCACGCCCGAGATGGAATACATCGCCATCCGCGAGAACCTGCAGCGGCGCGAGTACATCGAGTCGCTGAAGGCCTCCGGCCCGACCGGTGCCAAGATGGCCGCCCTGCTCGGGCGCCAGCACCCGGGCCAGAGCTTCGGCGCGTCCATCCCGGCCGAAATCACCCCCGAATTCGTGCGCGATGAGGTCGCGCGCGGGCGCGCCATCATCCCGGCCAACATCAATCACCCGGAGAGCGAGCCGATGATCATCGGCCGCAACTTCCTCGTGAAGATCAACGCCAACATCGGCAACTCCGCACTGGGCTCGTCCATCGGCGAGGAGGTCGACAAGATGACCTGGGCCATCCGCTGGGGCGGCGACACCGTGATGGATCTGTCCACCGGCAAGCACATCCACGAAACCCGCGAGTGGATCATCCGCAACTCGCCGGTGCCCATCGGCACCGTGCCCATCTACCAGGCGCTGGAGAAGGTCGACGGCAAGGCCGAAGAGCTCACCTGGGAAATGTTCCGCGACACGCTCATCGAGCAGGCCGAACAGGGCGTCGACTACTTCACCATCCACGCCGGCGTACGCCTGCCCTACATCCCGATGACCGCCAACCGCATGACCGGCATCGTCAGCCGTGGCGGCTCCATCATGGCCAAGTGGTGCCTGGCGCACCACAAGGAGAGCTTCCTCTACACGCACTTCGAAGAGATCTGCGAAATCATGAAGGCCTACGACGTGAGCTTCTCGCTCGGCGACGGGCTGCGTCCGGGATCGATCTTCGATGCCAACGACGAGGCGCAGCTGGCCGAGCTCAAGACGCTGGGCGAGCTCACCCAGGTCGCCTGGCAGCACGACGTGCAGGTGATGATCGAAGGCCCGGGCCACGTGCCGATGCAGCTCATCAAGGAGAACATGGACCTGCAGCTGGACTGGTGCGACGAGGCGCCCTTCTACACGCTGGGCCCGCTGACCACCGACATCGCGCCGGGCTACGACCACATCACCAGCGGCATCGGCGCGGCGATGATCGGCTGGTACGGCACGGCCATGCTCTGTTACGTCACGCCCAAGGAACACCTGGGGCTGCCGGACAAGGACGACGTGAAGACCGGCATCATCACCTACAAGCTCGCCGCCCACGCCGCCGATCTGGCCAAGGGCCACCCGGGCGCGCAGATCCGCGACAACGCGCTCTCCAAGTCACGCTTCGAATTCCGCTGGGACGACCAGTTCAACCTCGGGCTCGATCCGGACAAGGCGCGCGAGTTCCACGACGAGACGTTGCCCCAGCACGGCGCCAAGCTCGCGCACTTCTGTTCGATGTGCGGCCCGCACTTCTGCAGCATGAAGATCACCCAGGACGTACGCGACTACGCCGCCGCCCAGGGCCTCACCAACGAGGCCGCGCTCCAGCAGGGCATGGAGACGAAGTCGATCGAGTTCGTCAAACAGGGTGCCGAGGTGTACAGAAAGGTGTGAGGCGCGCAGCGGCGGCTCTCGCCGGAGCTGTTCCTGTGGGAGCGGTGCCCTCGCCGCGATCGGCGCATTGATCAACGATCATCACGGCATCCATCGCGGCGAGGCCGCCGCTCCCACAGTCCCTGCGCTGAAGGACGGGCCGTGGCGCCAGGGGCGCCTCCCCTGTGGGAGCTTGCTGTGGGAGCTTGCTGTGGGAGCTTGCTGTGGGAGCTTGCTGTGGGAGCTTGCTGTGGGAGCTTGCTGTGGGAGCTTGCTGTGGGAGCTTGCTGTGGGAGCTTGCTGTGGGAGCTTGCTGTGGGAGCTTGCTGTGGGAGCTTGCTGTGGGAGCTTGCTGTGGGAGCTTGCTGTGGGAGCTTGCTGTGGGAGCTTGCTGTGGGAGCTTGCTGTGGGAGCTTGCTGTGGGAGCTTGCTGTGGGAGCTTGCTGTGGGAGCTTGCTGTGGGAGCTTGCTGTGGGAGCTTGCTGTGGGAGCTTGCTGTGGGAGCTTGCTGTGGGAGCTTGCTGTGGGAGCTTGCTGTGGGAGCTTGCTGTGGGAGCTTGCTGTGGGAGCTTGCTGTGGGAGCGGCGGCCTCGCCGCGATGCGCGCGCTGATCTTCGACCATCGCTGCACTGATCGCGGCGAGGCCGCCGCTCCCACAGCGGTCAACCCCTCAGGCCGCCGCTCCCACAGTCCCTGCGCTCAAGGACGGGCAAGTGGTTCAGGGGGCGCCTATTGCAGCGCCTTGATCTGCTCCGGTGACAGACCCTTTACCGCTTTCGCCGCCGATTCACGGGCGCGGTCGCGGTCGGTTTCGATGATGGCGTGCACCGAGTTCATCACCTTGTCGTACGCGGCAGCGGCTTCTTCCTTGCTGATCTGGCCGGCGGCGGCGCGCTCGCAGGTACGGTAGAGCGACTCGCGCAGGAAGGACAGCATCTGCGTGCGTTCGGCCAGCCTGACGACCGACGCGTCGAGCTCCGCCGATCCGCCTTGCGACTTGCCCTGCGTCGCTTCCAGCCGTGCGATGAGTTTGAGGGTGGCGTCCGGCGCGGCTTCCGCGCAGCTGCGGACGGCAGGTGCCGGGGCAGCAGCGGGAACTGCCGCCGCCGCTGCAACAGCGCCAGCCCCAGCACCCGTCGCAGGACGCGCGGGCTCGGCCATCCCGAGCTTTTCGCTGAGCGTGACCGCCGGTGTCACCGGCTTCAGTGAATGGTCGTACTTCGCCCAATACTGCTTGTGGCTGTCCGGCGCCTCATCACGCCCGGCACTTTTCGTCCCGAGACCGGCGCAGCCGGACAGGAACAGCGTGGCGAGCACGACGGATATCGGCAGGGATTTCATTCTGGCTCCTTTTGAATTCTTGGTATGTGTTGTGCCGCGGCTCGGCGCCAGCGTGCATCCATCTTCTTAGCAAGAAAAAGGCCAGAGAGGTGCCGGCCCAATCCCTCACATCAGGTGCTTGACTGCGTCCAGCGCCTTCTGCGCGCACACCTCATCTTCCTCTTCCGAGCCGCCGCTGACACCGATGCTGCCGATATGCGCGCCCTTCGAGGTCACGATCGGCAGACCGCCTATTATGGTGGTGGTGTGAGGAATCAGCTCGGCGCCGATCACCGTCTTCGACAATTCGCGGAACTGGCGCGTCGAAAACGGCGCGCCGGCCGACGTGTCGGCCTTCAGCTGCGCGACGCGGATGCTGATCAGGATGCTGCCATCCATCCGGCTGAAATGCTTCGGATTGCCGGCTTCGTCGTTGATCGCGATGATCATGCGCCAGCCCTTTTCCTTCGCATGGCGTTCGCACGCGTCGGCCATCAGACGGGCAGTGGCAAGGTCGAGCGTGGGGCGTGCCGACTGTGCCAGCGCGGGTGCGGCCATCAGTGCGCCTGCGCAGGCGAAGGCGGCAAGCAGGCCGCGTGATGCAGCCTTGAATCGTTCGTTGTTCATCAGGTTCTTTCCGGTGAGTCGTGCTGGAGCGGTTCAGTAATACGGAATCTCGTCTTCATCCTTGGCGATCTTGTCAGCCGCCTGCACGCGCAGCGCTTCCTCGCGCAGGAAGGCGATGATCTGCCAGATTTCCTCTTCCTTCAGCGAGTTGGCGAAGCCGCCCATCTGGGTACCGGCACGGCCGTGGGCGATCAGTTCGAACATCTGGCCATCACTGTTCGCGCCACCCGGGCCCCAGGCGCCCTTGACCAGCTGCGGCCCCTTGCCGCCCTTGCCGCGCGAGTTGTGGCACTGCTGGCAGTTGCGGCCGAACAGTTCTTCACCCTTGCCGGCCGCACTGCGATCACCCGCCATCGGATTATTGGCCGGCGCCTGGCCCGGGCCGAACGCCTGCACGCTGCCAGCCAGCGCCAGCAGCAGCACACACCGTGCTGTGTATCGAATCATCTGCCACTCCTTCCTGTTGCAGCCCGCGGGCAGACAACGCCCGCGTGGCCAGTACATCTCCATCATCTGCCGCCGTGCTGCTTGCCGGTCGGCAGTCCGTTCCGCGTGGCGATCGCGTCGAGCGAGCCATCGGCCTGCAGCGCGCCGAGTGCCGCCTCCACCGCCGCTGTCAACGCCGTGTCGCTGCGCCGGCTGACCATGACGAAGCGGGTCTGCAGTGCGGGCGCCTGCAGCGCTTCGCGCACGACCACACCTGCGGGCAATGCATCACCCGCCACCCGTCCTGCCCACAGCAGGCCGGCGCCGACCTGGCCCTTCGCCAGCGCGTCCAGAAGTGCCGCGCTGCCGGAGAACGGCGAGCGGTTGAAGCCGCCGGCCAGCAGGTACAGATCAGCCGGCGTGGCGGTGACCGCGCCGATCTTCTGCGCGCCCACCGCGGCCATCGATCCGATCGCGCTGGCCGCCGGCGTCAGCAGCACGTAGCCGACCGACACATAGGGCTGCGACGCCACCAGTCCGCGTGTCGAGAGGTCGTCATCGCTGCCTTCGGTCACCGGCATGCCGGCGAACAGCTCGCAACTGCCGGCCTGCACCGATTCCTTGAGTGCGCGACCCAGACCGCCGCGCTCCTGCAGCGTGATCCACTGCCAGTGCACCGCGCGGCCAAGACGCGCCGCGATGGCCTGGGCGACATCCACGTCGACACCCACCGGTGGGAGCGTGCGCGAAGAGAACGGCGGGTTCTGTTCGACCACGCACACGGCGAGCGCGGCGGGCGCCCCGCCCGCCGACATCGGCAGCGCGGCACACGCCAGCAACCCGAACAGGCATCGCAATGAACGTGCCGCGCTGCGCGTCATGCGTTCAGTCCGCAAGACCGAACACCATCATTCCGCCGCCGCGGTTCTGCTGCTTGAACAGCTCGCCGTAGACCAGCGGCCACAGGCTGCCGCCGCCCGGGCCATACACGATGGCGACGTACTGCTTGCCGTCGACCGTGAAGGTGGTCGGGTTGCCGTGGATGCCGGTACCGACGTTGAAGCGCCACAGCGTTTCGCCCGAGTCATCGCGCATGGCCGAGAAGAAGCCTTCGGCATCACCCGAGAACACCAGACCGCCGGCGGTCGCCAGCAGGCCACTGGTGGCCGGCGTGCTCTGCGGACGCGACCACACCTGTTCGCCGGTGGTGGCGTTGAACGCCTTGATGCCGCCGGTGTACGGGTTGGCCTTCAGCACCCTGGACGACAGGAACCACTCGCCGCGCTTCCATTCCATCTTCTTGGCCTGGACGTCCATCGAGCTGTCGATGAAAGGTACATACAGCAGCTTGGTCTGCGGGCTGTAGGCCGCCGGGTGCCATTCCTTGCCGCCGTCGAGAATCGGGGCGATGTCGGTGGCGATCTTGTCGTAGCCGGGCACCTTGTCCGGATTGACGATGGGGCGGCAGTTGTCCTTGAAGCCGGTCACCCAGTTCACGCGCGCAATCGGCACCACCCAGTTGCACTTGCCATTGGTGCGGTCGATCGAATACAGGTGGCCATTGCGGTCACCGTGCAGCCACACCTTGCGGCCCTTCTCGTCGTCGACCAGGATGGTTTCGTTGTTGCCGTCGTAATCCCAGGCATCGTTCGGCGTGTACTGGAAGTGGAACTTGATCTTGCCGGTCTTCGCGTCCATCGCCAGCGTCGAGTTGCTGTACAGGTTGTCGCCCTTGCGCACCGACGGATCGAAGTCGGGCGACGGATTGCCGACCCCCCAGTAGATCGTGTTGGTCTTGGCTTCGTAGTTGCCGGTCAGCCAGGCCGACGCGCCACCGGTGCGCCACGAATCGTTGGCCCAGGTGGCGGCGTGCGGGTCGCTCGGGCTGTTCGGCCGGGTCAGCGTCTGCCAGACGATTTCGCCGGTATCCGGATCGAGCGCAGTGATCTTGCCGACGTTGCCGCCGACATCACCGCCCGAATTGCCGACCACGATCTTGCCGTCGGCCACCAGCGGCATCGACGTGTAGATTTCGCCGCTGGTGTAGTCGCCCATCTTCTTTTCCCACACGACACGGCCGGTGGTGTTGTTCAGCGCGACGATGTGGGTATCGAGCGTGGCCATGTAGACCATGTCCTTGTACACCGCGACACCGCGATTCACCGCTTCGCAGCACAGGCGCGGGCCGAGGTCACCCGGCAGCGAGCGCTCGTACTTCCAGATCATGCGTCCGGTCGAGCCATCGAGCGAGAACACCTTGTTCTGGCTGGCGGTGACGTAGATGCGGCCATTCACCACCGTGGTCTGGCTGACCTGCGCGTCATTGACGCCGAACGACAGATTCCACTTCGGCACCAGCTTCTTCACGTTGTCGCGCGTCACCTGACCGAGCTGCGAAAAGCGCCAGCCCTGATAGTCCTTGCCGTAGTGCAGCCAGTTGTTGGCGTCCTTGTCGGCGTGGATGAGCATGTCGTCGCTGACGTAGTTCGGACGCCACTTGAAGGTGGCTTCGAGCACGTTCACGCCGAGCGGCGGTTCCGGATCTTCGGCCTGCACGGCGGCATTCAGGCCGAACATCGCGACCAGGCAGGTCAGGACAGGTCCGGCAAGGCGACCGGTTTGCTTGTTCATGGGTTCTCCTCCGTTTTTTTCGGATGCGCACAGCGGCATCCGGCGACAACGCGCGTGAGAATAATTGCATCATCCATGCCAGAATCGAGCAGGCCGGGCACGACGGCGCCGTACGGGAAAAAATCCTTTGTGATCAATGCGGGTAAATTTCCCCAAACGAAACGGGGTTATTCCTGCAGCAGGCGGGCGCACAGCAGGATGAGACGAACGTCTCAGCGCGCAGAGGCTACAGGTGTCTCAGGGATGCGGGCGCAGGCGCGCCCGCCGGTCAGCCCTTCGGACCAAGGCCGAAGAAGGTGCGGAAGCGGTCCCAGCGGCGCTTGAACCAGGCCTTGGGCGTGTCCTGCACATAGTAGGTCAGCATGAGGGTCCAGCGTTCGCCGTCGGCTTCGGTGGTGCGGCGCGCGCTGTGCCAGCTTTCCCGCTCCATCACGGCGAAGGCGTAGCCGCTGGCCGGCATGAAATCCATCGCGATGGTCTTCTCAGCCTCGGGCCCTGTGCGACCGTAGTGGAACACCGTGCCGATGTGGCGCTGCGAGGCGTCCTTCGGCAGATAGAACTGCACCGTGATGGCCTTGGCCATCACGTCGGCGTGGATGCCGATCTGGTAGCCAGGCAGGTCGCACACCAGGATGGGGATGGGGTACAGATCGATCTGGTCGATGCTGCGGCCGAAGCGGGTTTCGAGTGACTGTCTGAACTTGAGCTTGAATGCGTCCTGCATATCGCGCGAACGCAGCACGCGCGAGATCGAGCTCCACAGCGCGCGCTGTTCGGCCGGCAGCCGCCACAGATGTTCAGGGTACAGATACATGCGCCGCCGGGCGCTGCTGCCGTCGGCGCGCATCGCGTCCTTGTGGCGCAGATCGTGGAAGCGCTCGCGCGCCGGTATCAGCGCAAGCAGCCGCTCGTAGAAGACGGGCGAGAATACGTTCTGCATATAGATATGCTCGAACGGCGAAGTCTGCAGCGCGCTTGCTGTCACGGCACGCAGCATCGTGGCGTCGGGCGCGGGGTCGTTCGCAGCAGCGTCAACCGGAACGGACAGGGAAGGCTGGGACATGATCGATGGCCTGGCAGCAAAAACTGGCCGCAGGATAGCGCGATGCGCGGCGCCCGTCAGCGGGCTGGTGTTGCGCGGATGCTGCAGCATCGCCGGGGCGCAGCGTCATGAAGCTGCGGTACGCTCGGGGTGCGGCACGTGTGGCGCGGCGTCCTGTGGGAGCTGTTCCTGTGGGAGCTGTTCCTGTGGGAGCTGTTCCTGTGGGAGCGGCGGCCTCGCCGCGATCGTGCCGCGACCATCGTTGTACAGAGTGCGTATCGCGGCGAGGCCGCCGCTCCCACAGGGCGCCGCTCCCGCACGACCGCGATTAGCGTCCACACTCCCTGTCCAACCCTGCCGCCCGCACCACCGCACTGATCAAGCTCACCATGCCGCTGCCCGACACTGCCGACGCCGCCCGCCCCGCTCCGACCGTGCCTATCGGCGACGCCTTCCTGTTCTGGCTCAAGCTGGGCTTCATCAGCTTCGGCGGGCCGGCCGGGCAGATTTCCATCATGCATCAGGAGCTGGTCGAGAACCGGCGCTGGATTTCCGAGCGCCGCTTCCTGCATGCGCTCAACTACTGCATGTTGCTGCCCGGCCCCGAGGCCCAGCAGCTGGCGACCTACATCGGCTGGCTGATGCACCGAACCCGGGGCGGCATCATCGCCGGTGCGCTGTTCGTGCTGCCGTCGCTGTTCATCCTGATCGCACTGTCCTGGGTGTACATCGCTTTTGGCGACGTGCCGCTGGTGGCCGGTCTGTTCTACGGCATCAAACCGGCGGTGACCGCCATCGTGCTGCAGGCGGCGCATCGCATCGGCTCGCGCGCACTGAAGAACAACTGGATGTGGGCGATCGCCGGCGCGTCCTTCTTAGCCATCTTTGCGCTCAACGTGCCCTTCCCGGCCATCGTCGCCGCGGCGGCGCTGATCGGCCATGTCGGCGGGCGCCTCGCGCCGGATACATTCAGCGCAGGCGGCGGGAACGGCAAGGTGGTCAAGTCGTTCGGCCCGGCGCTGATCGACGACGACACCCCGACACCCGAGCACGCACGTTTCCGCTGGTCACGGCTGGCGCGCGTGGCGGCCATCGGTGCGCTGCTGTGGGTGATTCCGATGGCGCTGCTGACGCTGCATTTCGGTTGGGGCCACACGCTGACGCAGATGGCGTGGTTCTTCACCAAGGCCGCGCTGCTCACCTTCGGCGGCGCCTATGCGGTGCTGCCCTATGTGTATCAGGGCGCGGTCGGACACTATGGCTGGCTCACGCCGACGCAGATGATCGACGGCCTTGCGCTCGGCGAAACCACGCCCGGCCCGCTCATCATGGTGGTGGCCTTCGTCGCCTTCATCGGCGGCTACCTCAGTGCCGAAATGCGGGCGCTGTTCGGCCCGGACGGCCTGTTCCTCGCAGGCGCGGTGGCCGCAACACTGGTCACCTGGTTCACCTTCCTGCCGTCCTTCCTGTTCATCCTGGCCGGCGGCCCGCTGGTCGAATCGACGCACGACGACCTGAAATTCACCGCCCCGCTGACCGCCATCACCGCCGCGGTAGTCGGCGTCATCGTCAATCTGGCGCTGTTCTTCGGCTACCACGTGCTGTGGCCGGACGGCTTCGACGGCCGCTTCGACGCGCTGTCGGCGCTGATCGCGGCCGGCGCCGCGGTGGCACTGTTCCGCTACAAGCGCAACGTCATGCACGTGATCGCAGGCTGTGCGGTGGTCGGGCTGGTGGCGAAAACCCTGTTCGGATGAGCGTCGGGTGCTGCGGCATCGGCATCGTTTGCGATGCATCAACCGCCGCTGCCGCGACCTTCCCTACAGTGCGACGCTGGGGTCTTACGGACGGAGCGGCACGGCATGGCACACGACGACGACAACCTGCGCTTCTTCCGCGCGCGGCATGCGGCCTTCGCGCAGATACTCGACGCGCACAACGACGATGAAGCGCTGCTGGCGCATCTGCTCGACGAGGCCTTCGACGGCTTCGACCAGGCGCTGCAGGCGCGGACCGATACCGGTGCACCACTCGCCTGCGACCGGG
Organism: Methyloversatilis sp. RAC08; assembly: GCF_001713355.1. Taxonomy (NCBI): domain Bacteria; kingdom Pseudomonadati; phylum Pseudomonadota; class Betaproteobacteria; order Nitrosomonadales; family Sterolibacteriaceae; genus Methyloversatilis; species Methyloversatilis sp. RAC08. Next base: position 1,455,479 of record NZ_CP016448.1, read on the forward strand.
GGTGCGCCACTTGCTGCACGCTGCGCGTCACCGCCACAGCACCCGAAGTGCTGCACGTCGCACGTCATCTCATGGCCTGCGATCCGGCGGTCTGCCGGCGCGTCGTGCAGCGCATCGCCGAAGCCGACGCGCGCACGCGCTTCGAAGGCGAAGCGCAGCGGGTGGCGCAGCACAGCCCCTGTCCTTTTGTCGTCGACGACGACGGCGCCTGTGTCATCTACCCGGTGCGACCACTGGCCTGCCGCGGCCACGCCTCGCACGACCGCCATGCCTGTTCGCTCGCCGCCTGCGGGCAGGTCGACGACATCCCGTATTCCGTAGCCCACCGCATGGTGCGCAGCCTGGTGCAGAACGCGCTGCAGGCCGCGCTGCGCGACGCCGGCTACGCCTGGGGCGCCTACGAACTGAACCACGCGCTGATGCTGGCCATGTCGCAACCCGGAAGCGAGGCCGCCTGGCGCGCCGGGGAAGACGTATTCGCCGACGCCCAGATCGACGACGTCAGCCCGGCCGAAATGGCCAGCACCTTCGACTGGCTCAAAGGGGCGTAGCGCCCGGGCAACGTCCGTTGTTGGGCATCGCTGCGCTCACCCCAACCTACGGATACGGCGCCACTGTAACGCACCACCCCACCCACACATCGCCGCCCCGCCCCCCGTAGGTTGGGGTGAGCGCAGCGATGCCCAACATCCCCACCCAAAACCTCGCAACACCACCCCACCCACACGTCGCCCCCCCACCCAATCATCGCGGACATCGACCTCATATCGCGGCCATCCGACACGTGCCACGCCACCGTACGGCGATTCAATTCACCCGCCGCGCCAGCACTTCGTCGCGCGGCCCCGCATCGACCACGCGCCCGGCATCCACCACGACGACGGTATCGAAGCGCGCGAGCAGGCTGGGGCGATGCACCGAGGCGACGATACAGGCCGACGGGAAGGCGGCGACGATGCGGTCGAATACGCGTGCTTCGGCCAGCGGATCGAGTGCGCTGGTCGGTTCGTCGAGCAGCAGCAGCGAGCTGCCCTGCGCCGCCAGCGCACCGCGGGACAGCGCCAGTCGCTGCCGCTGTCCGCCCGACAGATTGCCGCCGCGTTCGCTCAGGCCGCTGTGCAGCCCGTCGGGCAGGCGTTCGAGCACCTCGTCGAACACGCCGGTATGCATGGCCGATGTGAGCGCCGCGGCATCGGCCGGCTGGCCGAACGTGAGGTTCTCTTCCACGCTGGCTTCGAACACTTCGGCTTCCTGCGGGATCAGCGTGGCCAGCGAGCGCAACTCGGCCCACGGCACCGGCACGCCGTCGCGCAGCAGTTCGCCGTGCTGCGGCGGGTAGAGGCCGGCCAGCGTGCGCAGCAAGGTACTCTTGCCGCCGCCGCTCGGGCCGATCAGCGCGACGCGCGCACCGCGCCGCAATTCCAGATCCACGCCATGCAGTCCGCCGCGCGTGTCGTCCCCATAGCGCCAGGTGGCGCCGCGCAATGCCAGCGTCTGCCAGGGCGCATAGGGCAGCACGGCCGGCACGGTCGCGTCGGGGTCGGCCGGCGCCGCCCAGATCGGCTCAGCGCTGCCGTAGTCGGTGTGCATGCGCGCGAAGCTCTGGAAGTTCGACGCCATCGAGCCCACCACGCCGGCCGCCTGCTGCGCGTACTGATAGATCATGAACACCGTGCCCAGCAGCACCGCCTGACCCGGCTGGCGCGTCTGCACGACATAGACCACCACCAGTATCCACGTGAGCCCCATGCCGAGCAGATCCACCGTGAACCACTTGCCTTCGTTCACCATCACGGCGCGGCGCAGCGGCGCCATCACCGCGTCCATGCGCCGGCCGAGCAGCGTGCGCGACGCCGCCTGCAGGCGCAGGCCGATCACCGTGCCGGCATTGCCGACGAAATCGAGCAGTGCCGCGGCATAGCGGCGCTCGGCGTCGTTCTCGGCACGGGCGAGCTGCATCAAGGTACGGTCGAAGCGCAGGATGATGAATGAGATGACGACATAGCCGGTGATCGCGATCGCCCCGCTGGTGCGCGACAGCAACGCCAGCGCGACCAGGGGACCCACGAAGTTGAAGGCGTTCTGCAGATAGCCGAACTGGTTCTGCGCGAAATCCGACAGCGCCCGGCTGGCCTGCATCACGCGGTGCTGCAGCTCGCCCGAATGCCGCCCGTCGCGCCAGGCCAGCGGCGCCGCGGCGATGCGCGCGTACAGCTGATCGGCCAGCCGAACGCGCACCCGCACCCCCACGTTGCGCTCCAGCACCCGACCCGGCCCGTGCAGCAACCACGACAGCAGATAGATGCCGATCAGATAGGCGATCCAGCGCCCGGCCGTCGCCATGTCGCCCTGCTGCAGCGCATTGATCGCCTGCGCCGCAAGCCAGGGCATGGTGAGCCGCATCAGTTGCGCGCCGGACAGCAGCGCGGCTGCGCCCAGCATCTGCGGCCGCACGCCCTCGGCATGGCGCCACAGCGCGCGATACAGATCGCGGGCGGCGGTGGGGAGGCTGATGGCGGGCTGAAGAGGAACAGCGTTGGGTGAAGACATTCGGGAATTGTGACCTAGGCCGATTCCTCGGACCACGAATCACTTGAGAAGAAGAGCGTCGTAGCTGTTGTTTCAGAGACTCAGGACAACCGGTGCGTGGTTCTGCGCGTGAGGCCGCCCGCTAATCCTTTATCTTGCCGAGCGTCGACGGTGCACCTGCACCAGCCGCGCAACTCGCTCGCAAACATCAAATGAGAACTTCCGTGATCTCTTCGTGGCTTCAACTTCTTCAAAGTCGAAGCCTCCGCGATAACAGGGGCGATTTAGCTTTTCGATTGACGCGTCGCTCGGCGCGATGGCGATGACCGGCATGTCGCGGTCGCCCCTCGTCGGCGAGCAGTCGACACCTCAAACTATCGACTTTTATCTGAAATAAGATAAATTATCCGAATTCAGATAATTTTGGATAATCGCGATGATCGCCTTCCCCCGTACTGCGCTGGCCCAAGAGTTGGTGGCTGCATTGCAGGGCAAGACCCTGCTCGGCGATGCCCACAACGGGCTGTTTCTGGCCGCACCACGGCGCACCGGCAAATCCACCTTCCTGCAGGGTGACCTGCAACCGGCCCTGCAAGCGGTGGGCGTGGTGGTCGTCTATGTGGACTTGTGGGCGGATACGCGGCGCGACCCCGGCGCGCTGATCGCCGAAGCCATTGCCCGGGCACTGCAGCCTCAACTGAGCCTGGTGGCGCGCACGGCGAGGAAGGCGGGCCTGGACAAGGTGAAGGTCGGCGGGCTTGAGGTGGACACCAGCAGGATAGGCAAGGTCGATGGCCTCACCTTGACCGACGCATTGCGACTGCTGCATGAAAGTGCGGGCCAACCGGTGGCGTTGATCATCGACGAAGCCCAGCATGCGCTGACCAGTGACGCGGGTGAGGCGGCGATGACGGCACTGAAATCCGCGCGTGACCAGCTCAACAAGCCGGGTGCCGTCAATCTGATGCTGGTCATGTCGGGCTCTGACCGCGACAAGCTGCTGCGACTGGTCAACACCGCAGGCGCCCCGTTCTACGGTTCGCAAATACAGCGCATGCCGCCGCTGGGGCCGGACTTCATCGCTCACGTGGCAGGCCTGATCGAGGCGCAAAGACCTGAACTGGGGACGGTGGATCAGACCTTGCTGCAGCAGGCCTTCGAAATGTTCGGATTCAGGCCACAGTTTTTCATGGCGGCATTGGGTCAGGTGCTGAGCCCCCTCGCCGCCCTGAGCGGACGTTTCGAACCCGCCCTGCTTGAGGCGGCCATGCGGCAGCAAGCACAGGATGAAGCGCAGATGGAATCCGACTACCTGGGGCTCCGGCCTGTCGAGCAGGCGGTGCTCTGGCGCATGCTGGCGCAGGGGCCGATGTTTCGGCCTTACGACGCCGAGGCACTGCGCTTTTACCGCGACAAGTCAGGCCAGCCGGTCAGTGTGACGCAGGCACAGAAGGCACTGGAATCATTGCGCCAGCGCATGCCGGCACTGGTGTGGAAATCGGCACGCGGCGAATACGCTCTGGAAGATGCCGCCATGCACCGCTGGTTCGAAGCGCGTGTGGGCACCGAAACCTGGCCACCCAGCCCACCTCAGGGGATGCTTCCCCTGGAAGACGATTGACTGCTGCCGGTAGCGGTACGTCTAATCCGTCCGCACCAACTCCCCCTTCGCATTGAACGCATACCGAAACGAGAACCACTTTTCCAGCTCCGATCCGGTCTCGATGCGGAAGGCTGTCATCAGCCGCTCGCCGTCGGTCTTCAGGTAGATCGCGCCGTACACCTCCACATTGCTGCGCGCCAGTTCCTTCACGTCGAGCTTGATGGCGTCGAGCGCTTCGGATGACAGCGTGGTGGCCAGGGCGTCGATGCGGTCGAGCAGTTTCTGCACCTGCGCGCCGTCTTCGAGCGGGCGCGACGAGCGCTGCAGTTCGGTGGACAGGATGACGGGCGCGTCGCCGCGGCCGTAGCGGCCGAGGCGGCCCAGCAGGTCGGGGCGCGGATGGACGTGCCCTTCCTGATCGCCCGATGAAATGATGAAGGCGGCCGGATTGACTGCGGCGAGAAAGGCGTCGGTCACCTTCTCGGAGCCGTGGTGACAGGATTTCATCACCTCGGAGCGGAAGGTTTTCTGCGCCTCGGCCACCATGGCGTCGTGGTCGGGCGTGCCGGGTTTCGGGAACGTGGCGCGGCCGGTGTAGTGCTGCAGCAGGAACTTCTCAGCCGGCTCGTTCAGGTCGCCGCCGAACAGCACGGAAAACTGGCCGTACTGCAGCCTGAGCAGCACCGAATGACCGTTCTTCGTTTCGCCGTAGCTCTTCAGGCGGCGCAGGGCAGGCTTGCCGCCGGGCCCTTTTTCGACCACCGGCCCGAGCACTCGGATGGTGTAGCCGCGCCGGTTCGACGGCGCGAAGTCAGGCATCCACGCGATGCCGCCTTCGCGTTTGGCATGATCGGTCGACAGCATGCGCAGGGTGCCGATCTTCGGGTTCTGCAGCGCCGCCTGCATCAGCTTAGGAAACTCGTAGCGGGTGTTGGCCGGCAGCGCACCGAACAGGCGCGTCAGGTCGGCCTTGTCGACCGCGAGCGCGGTCACGTACGACACGCCGCTTGCCGGGTCACGCACCGGTTCGCCGCCGAGCTTGGCCCAGGTGCCGGTGACGGCGCGTTCGACCAGGCCGTTGTGATAGACCGTTTTGAAGCCGATCTTGTGGTCGCTGAACAGCGCCTGGAAGCCGAGATAGTGGTCGTTGTCGGGATGCGTCACGACCGCCGCGTGGAAGTTGAAGCCGCGGTAGCTCTTGAACCGTGCGTTCAGGAAGGCGCGCATATTGCCCTCCTTGCCGGCGTCGATGACGATGATGCGTTCGTCCTTGCCGGTTTCGGGCGAGATGAGCACCGCGCCGTCGCCCTGCCCCACGTCGACGAACACGATTTCGAGCGGGCGCCGCTCGACGGTGTCTTCGGCCGCGATGTACAGCGTGCGGCGCTTGTCGGGCGAGCGCGCCGCCCAGTCGATCTCGAGCCGGCCGTCATCCAGCGTGCGCTTCACCGTGAGGTAGTCGCCCCAGATGACTTCGCGCACCTTGCGGCCGGCCTCGTCATGGAGCCAGGTCTTCTTGCCGTCCTTGCGCAACGCGACGAACCGGTGTGCCATGGCATTCCCCTGCGGAGTCAGGTGCGAGTGAAATGAAGCCGCGGCGTGGCCCCGGGACGCGGATCGGGTGCGCCAGGCGGACTCGTGTGGTCAAAACTAGCACAAGGACAACGGCGTAGCCTGAACCGCACGCGATACGACGGGCTTTGGCGGACTTGTCCACACGGCAGGGTTCGCCCGCCGCTTAGTTTCAGGCAGCAATCGCGAGCAAGCTCGCTCCCACAAAAGACCCGGCTGCGATTGCGGTTCGGGGAATCGGCTCAGGCGAGCCGCCGCCCCTTCGGCTTCACTCCACCGTCACGCTCTTCGCCAGATTGCGCGGCTTGTCCACATCGGTGCCCTTCACCAGTGCCGCGTGATAGGCCAGCAGCTGAAGCGGGATGACGTGCAGCACCGGTGACAGCAGGCCGTAGTTCTCCGGCATGTTCAGGATGTGCAGGCCTTCGCCTTCGACCATTTCGGTGCCGGCGTCGGCGATGACGTACAGTTCGCCGCCGCGCGCGCGCACTTCCTGGATATTGCTTTTCAGCTTCTCGATCAGCGCGTCGTTCGGCGCGATGGCGATGACCGGCATGTCGCGGTCGACCAGCGCCAGCGGGCCGTGCTTCAGTTCGCCGGCCGGGTAGGCCTCGGCGTGGATGTAGGAAATTTCCTTCAGCTTCAGCGCGCCTTCGAGCGCGATCGGGTAGTGCTGGCCGCGACCGAGGAACAGCGCGTGCTGCTTCATTGCGAAGCGTTCGGCCCAGGCCTGGATCTGCGGCTCGAGTTCGAGCACGCGGGTGACCGCGCTGGGCAGATGGCGCAGCGCCTTCAGGTATTTCTCTTCCTGCGCGACGCTGAGCGTGCCGCGCGTCTTGGCGACCGCGAGCGTCAGCAGCGCAAGTGCAGCGAGCTGGGTGGTGTAGGCCTTGGTCGAGGCGACACCGATTTCCGGGCCGGCGCGGGTGATGAAGCGGAGCGACGACTCTCGCACGATGGCCGATTCGGGCACGTTGCAGATCGACAGCGTGTGCAGCATGCCGAGCGACTTGGCGTACTTCAGCGCGGCCAGCGTATCGGCGGTTTCGCCCGACTGCGAAATGGTGACGACCAGCGTATCCGGGTCGGCGACCGGCTTGCGGTAGCGGTATTCGCTGGCGATTTCGACGCTGCATTCGATGCCGGCGACGTCTTCGAGCCAGTAACGGGCGACCAGACCGGCGTGGTAGCTGGTGCCGCAGGCGAGCACGAGCACGCGGCGCACCGAGCGGAACACATTGTCGGCCTCGGCGCCGAACAGATTGGGCGTGATCGAGCGCGCCTGGGCGAGCATTTCCAGCGTGTTCGACAGCGCGGCCGGCTGTTCGAAAATCTCTTTCTGCATGTAGTGGCGGAAGTTGCCCAGTTCGACCGCGTCGGCCGACAGCTGGCTCACCTGCACCGCGCGCTCGACCGGCGTACCGTCGAGCCGGAACACGCGCATCGAGGTGCGCGTGAGTTCGGCCATGTCGCCGTCTTCCAGATAGACCATGTTGCGCGTGACCTGCAGCAGCGCCGACGTGTCGGACGCGGCGTAGTTGCCGTTGTCCGACAGGCCGAGCACCAGCGGTGAGCCGTGGCGCGACACGACGATGCGCGAATCTTCGCCCTCGGTGACGATGGCGATGGCGTAAGCGCCGATCAGTTCGTTGCAGGTGGCGCGCACGGCGTCGATCAGATCAGGCGTGGTCTTCAGGTGGTGACGCACCAGGTGGGCGATCACTTCGGTGTCGGTTTCCGAAGTGAAGGTGTAGCCCAGCCCGGTCAGGCGGGCGCGCAGCGGCTCGAAGTTTTCGATGATGCCGTTGTGCACCACGGCCAGACCCTCACTGATGTGCGGGTGGGCATTGCGCTCCGACGGCACGCCATGCGTTGCCCAGCGCGTGTGGGCGATGCCGATCGATGCTTCGAGCTTCTGTTCGTCGGCCTGGGCGGCCAGTTCGGCGACACGGCCGACCGAGCGCAGGCGGCGCAGTTGCGTGCCCTGGGCGCCGTTGAGCACGGCCAGCCCGGCCGAGTCATAGCCGCGGTATTCGAGTTTGCGCAGTCCTTCGAGCAGGACAGGGACGATATTCTGGCCGGAGATGGCCGCGACGATGCCGCACATGGGTCAATCCTTTAAGCAGAGCTGCGCAAGATTCGGGTAGGGAAAAGCCTTACTTCTTCTTCACCGGCCGGGTCCAGCCGGTGATCGTGATCTGGCGGGCGCGGGCAATCGTGAGCTGGCCCGGCGGTGCGTCCTGGGTCAGCGTGGTGCCGGCGCCCAGCGTGGCGCCACGGCCGACGGTGACCGGCGCCACAAGCTGGGTATCGGAGCCGATGAACACGTCGTCTTCGATCACGGTACGGAATTTGTTCGCGCCATCGTAATTGCAGCAGATGGTGCCGGCACCGATGTTCACGCGGCTGCCCACGGTGGCGTCGCCAACGTAGGCCAGGTGGTTGGCCTTGCTGTGGGCGGCGATGTCGCTGTTTTTCACTTCGACGAAATTGCCGATGTGCACATCTTCGGCCAGTCTGGCGCCGGGGCGCAGGCGGGCGTACGGGCCGAGCTGGCAGCCGGCGCCGACTGTGGCGTCATCGAAGTGGCAGAACGGCGCGATGCGCGTGCCGGCGGCGATGGTGACGTTGCGCAGCACCGAGTGGGCACCGACGACAACGCCGTCGCCCAGTTCGACGCGACCTTCGAAGATGCAGCCGATGTCGATCTCGACGTCACGCCCGCAGATGAGCTCGCCGCGCACGTCGATGCGCGCCGGGTCGCGCAGCGTGACGCCCTCATTCAGCAGGCGCTCGGCGTTCTCGCGCTGATGGGTGCGTTCAAGGTCGGCAAGTTGCGCCTTGTCGTTCACGCCGAGCGTTTCCGAAACCCGCGCCGGTTGCGTGCTCACCACCGGCACGCCGTCGCGCACCGCGGCGGCAACCACGTCGGTCAGGTAGTACTCGCGCTGCGCGTTGTCGTTCGACAGGTGCGTCAGCCAGCCGGCCAGCCGTGCGCCAGGCACCACCATGATGCCGGTGTTCACTTCATGGATCTTGCGCTCGCCCTCGGTCGCGTCCTTCTGCTCGACGATGCGCACGATGCGCCCGGCGGCGTCGCGCACGATGCGACCGTAGCCGGTGGGGTCGTCAAGGGTGACGGTCAGGATGCCGAGCTTGTCGTCGCTGGCCGCTTCGGCCAGCTTGACCAGCGTGTCGGCGCGCAGCAACGGCACGTCGCCATAAAGAATGAGCACTGGTTCTTCGCGCGAGAGCGCCGGCATCGCCTGCATCACCGCATGGCCGGTACCCAGTTGTTCGGCCTGCAGCGCCCAGTCGACCTGCAGATCGGAGAAGGCGGCCCGTACGGCATCGCCGCCATGGCCATACACCACACAGGTGCGCGAGGGATTCAGCGAAGCCGCGGTACGCAGCACATGCCCGAGCAGCGGGCGGTCGGAAAGCGGTTGCAATACCTTGGGCAGCGCGGAACGCATGCGCTTGCCCTGACCGGCGGCGAGGATAACAATCTGCATCGGACACCCTGTAGCGGAAAACCGCATCAACTCTAGCATTGGGGGACATTGGCCTGCTGCGCAGCAGTTCTCGCACAGCCGGGAAAGTGGTCCGACAATGCAACCTGAGCCCGCGCGTGCGGACCAATGAAGGCTATGGCTTCGAGTACTTACGACATGAGATACGTATCGCTTTACATCGCCGCGCTGATTTCTTTCAGCACGATCGCGACCGCCGACACGGTGCATCGCTGGAAGGACGAGAACGGCGTGATCAACTACGGCTACACGCCGCCGGCCGGCGTGCGCTCGACGCCGGTGCCGACGGTGGATCCGCTGAAAGTGACGCGGCCGCCGGGCGCGACGGCCGATGTACAGGCTGCGCCCGTGTCACCGGCGAATCTTGATCGAAGCGCGGTACGCGATGAAGTCGAACAGGCGCTGCGCCAGCAGTCAGCCAACCAGGCCGCGGAAGCCCGCGAGCAGGAAGAAAACGCCCGCCTCGCGGCGCGAAAGCGCTGTGAAGCGCAGCGCAGGGTGGATTGCGACGATCCGGCGGTGCTCGACGACAGTCTGTACGGCGTGCCGCCACGCATCGTGCGGCGCCATTTCCCGACCCAGCCGCTGTACCCGCCGATCCGCCCCCCCGCGCAACCGGCCGAGCGGCCCATGTTGATGCGGAAGTTGCCGTAACGAGAAGCGTCGTGCGTCCATGTCGCAAGCGTCTGCCAAGGCTGGATGCCGGGGTACCGGCTTTTCGTGGGCGTGGCGTTAGTGTGAGAGCGGCGGCGTGTGGGAGAGCCTCGCCGCGATCATGCAGCGATTACCGTTGATCGACGCGCCGATCGTGGCGGGGCCGCCACTCCCACAAATCCCTGCGTTTAAAGCCTCGCTGTGGTCACCGGAGGAACGCTGCGCCTGTGGGAGCGGCGGCCTCGCCGCGATCTTTCCGCGATGGTCGCAGATCGAAGTGAGGATCGTGGCGGGGCCGCCGCTCCCACAAGTGCCGCGCCCAGATCCCTTTTCACCCGCAGGGCGAAAAGGGACGGGCGAGCGATCAGCGTGGCAGGGTCGACGAGCCCATCAGGAATTGATCCACTTCTCGGTCGCATTGACGACCCTCTCCACGCCGGCCGGTCGGCCGGCGTCCCTTTTCGCCCGCAGGGCGATCCGGGAAGGGCGAGCGATCAGCGTGGTAGGGTCGACTCACCCATGAGGAAGGCATCAACTTCGCGGGCGCACTGACGACGTTCGCCACGCCGGCCGGTCGGCCGGCGTCCCTTTTCGCCCGCAGGGCGATCCGGGAAGGGCGGGCAATCAGCGTGGCAGGGTCGATGAACCCATCAGGAACTGGTCTACTTCGCGGGCGCACTGACGACCTTCACGGATCGCCCACACGACGAGCGACTGGCCGCGACGCATGTCGCCGGCGGCGAACACCTTGGGCACGCTGGTCGCGTAGCAGCCGTCACCGTCGGTCGTGGCCCTGGCGTTGCCACGGCTGTCCTTCTCGACGCCGAAGCTGTCGAGGATGCTGGCGGCCGGGCTGACGAAACCCATCGCAAGCAGCACGAGATCGGCGTCCATCAGGGTTTCCGAGCCGGGCACTTCCTGCATGCGGCCGTCTTTCCACTCGACGCGCACGGCCTTGAGCTTCTTGACCTTGCCGTTCTCGCCGATGAATTCCTTGGTCGCGACCGCCCAGTCACGCTCGCAGCCTTCTTCGTGGCTCGAGGATGTACGCAGCTTGACCGGCCAGTACGGCCACACCAGCGGCTTGTTTTCGGTTTCCGGCGGCTGCGGCAGCAGTTCGAACTGGCTGACGCTGGCTGCGCCGTGGCGGTTCGACGTGCCGACGCAGTCCGAACCGGTGTCGCCGCCGCCGATCACGACCACGTGCTTGCCGGTTGCCATGATCTGGTTCGGTACGGTGTCGCCGGCGACCACGCGGTTCTGCAGCGGCAGGAAGTCCATCGCGAAATGCACGCCATCGAGGTCGCGCCCCGGCACCGGCAGATCGCGCGGCTGCTCGGCACCGCCGGCCAGCACGACGGCGTCGAACTCGGCGTTCAACTGCGCCGGGCTGATGACGGTTGCGGCGTCGCTGTGCACCGGCGAACCTTCAGGCAGATCACCGATGCGCACGCCGGTGCGGAAGGTGACGCCCTCGGCTTCCATCTGCGCGACGCGACGGTCGATGTGCGACTTTTCCATCTTGAAGTCGGGGATGCCGTAACGCAGCAGGCCGCCGACGCGATTGTTCTTCTCGAACACGGTCACGTCGTGACCGACACGCGCCAGTTGCTGCGCCACCGCCAGACCCGCCGGGCCGGAACCCACGACAGCCACCTTCCTGCCGGTCTTGACGGCCGGCGGCTGCGGCACGACCCAGCCCATTTCCCAGGCCTTGTCGATGATGGCGTGCTCGATCGACTTGATGCCCACCGCGTCGCTGTTGATGGTCAGCGTACAGGCGGCTTCGCACGGCGCCGGGCAGATGCGGCCGGTGAATTCCGGGAAGTTGTTGGTCGAATGCAGCACATCGATCGCCTGCTTCCAGTCCTGGCGATACACCAGGTCATTGAAGTCGGGAATGATGTTGTTGACCGGGCAGCCGCTGTTGCAGAACGGGATGCCGCAATCCATGCAGCGTGCCCCCTGAACCTTGGCTTCTTCGTCGCTCAGGTGGAGCACGAATTCGCGGTAGTTGTGGACGCGCTCGGCGACCGGCAGCGACGCCTCGGACAGGCGCTGGAATTCAAGAAAACCGGTGGACTTTCCCATGACTCGTGTTCCTGTTACTTGGCCAGGGCTGCGCTCGGCGCTTCCGCCTTGGCAGCCATTTCGCGCAGCGCGCGACGGTATTCGATCGGCATCACCTTGACGAACTTCGCGCGCCACTGCGCCCAGTTGTCGAGCACGTCGCGCGCGCGCGCCGAGCCGGTGAAGTGCAGGTGACGGGTGACCAGGCGACGGATGATCTCTTCGTCGCACATGTCGACATGATTCACCACCGCGCGACCGATGACGTCGACGTCGGCGTCGTCCGCCAGATCACCGCTCAGTGAGTCGATCTCGACCATCGACATGTTGCAGCGTTTCGCGAAGCTGCCGTCCTCGTCGAGCACGTAGGCCACGCCGCCCGACATGCCGGCGGCGAAGTTGCGGCCGGTCTGGCCGAGCACGACCACGGTGCCGCCGGTCATGTATTCGCAGCCGTGGTCACCGGTGCCTTCGACCACCGCGATGGCGCCCGAATTGCGCACCGCGAAGCGTTCGCCGGCCACGCCGCGGAAGTAGCACTCGCCTTCGATCGCGCCGTACAGCACGGTGTTGCCGACGATGATGTTCTGTTCGGCCTTGCCGCGGAACGCATCGCTCGGCTTGATGATGATGCGACCGCCCGACAGGCCCTTGGCGACGTAGTCGTTGCCCTGTCCGGTCAGTTCCAGCGTGATGCCGCGTGCGATGAAGGCACCGAAGCTCTGGCCTGCGGTACCGGACAGCTTCACCGTGATGGTGCCGTCGGGCAGGCCGGCATGGCCGTACCGGCTGGCCACCGCATGCGACAGCATCGTGCCGGCGGTACGGTTCACATTGGTGATCGGCGATTCGATGACCACCGGCTTGCCGGTTTCGATGGCGTCCTTCGCCTTGGCGATCAGCGCATGGTCGAGCGCGCGGTCGATGCCGTGGTCCTGCGTTTCCGAATGGCAGCGCGACACTTCGGCCGGCACCGGCGGCATGAAGAAGATGCGCGAGAAATCGAGCCCGCGTGCCTTCCAGTGTTCGATGCCGGCACGCGTGTCGAGCAGGTCGGCGCGGCCGATCAGGTCTTCGAACTTGCGGATGCCCATCGACGCCATCAATTCGCGCACCTCTTCGGCTACGAAGAAGAAGAAATTGACGACGTGTTCCGGCTGGCCGGTGAATTTCTTGCGCAGCACCGGATCCTGGGTCGCGACGCCGACCGGGCAGGTATTCAGATGGCACTTGCGCATCATGATGCAGCCTTCGACGACCAGCGGCGCGGTGGCGAAACCAAATTCGTCGGCACCGAGCAGCGCGCCGATCAGCACGTCGCGACCGGTCTTCATCTGGCCGTCGGCCTGCACGCGGATGCGGCCGCGCAGGCGGTTCAGCACCAGGGTCTGCTGGGTTTCGGCCAGGCCGAGTTCCCACGGCGTACCGCAGTGCTTGATCGACGAAATCGGGCTGGCACCGGTGCCGCCGTCATGACCGGCGATCACGACGTGGTCGGCCTTGGCCTTCGACACGCCAGCGGCGACAGTGCCGACGCCGATTTCCGACACCAGCTTGACCGACACCGACGCCTGCGGGTTCGAGTTCTTCAGGTCGTGGATCAGCTGTGCCAGATCTTCGATCGAGTAGATGTCATGGTGCGGCGGCGGCGAAATGAGGCCGACACCCGGCACCGAATGGCGCAGGAAGCCGATGTATTCCGACACCTTGTGGCCAGGCAGCTGACCGCCCTCGCCCGGCTTGGCACCCTGTGCCATCTTGATCTGCAACTGGTCGGCACTGGCCAGGTATTCGGCGGTGACGCCGAAACGGCCGGACGCGACCTGCTTGATCTTCGAGCGCAGCGAATCGCCCTTCTTCAGCGGCAGCGCGACTTCGACGCGCGACGAGCCGATCAGCTTGTCGAGCGTGGTGTCTTCGGTCACCGGCTTGAAGCGGATCGGATCTTCACCGCCCTCGCCGGTATTCGACTTGCCGCCGATGCGGTTCATCGCGATGGCCAGCGTGGTGTGCGCTTCGGTCGAGATGGAGCCGAGCGACATGGCGCCGGTGGCGAAGCGCTTGACGATGTCCGCCGCAGATTCGACTTCCGACAGCGGCACCGGCGGGCCGGCCGGCTTGATGTCGAACAGACCGCGCAGCGTCATGTGACGCTTCGTCTGGTCGTTGATGATCTTCGCGTATTCCTTGTACGTGTCGTACTTGTTGGCGCGCGTCGAATGCTGCAGCTTGGCGATCGCGTCCGGCGTCCACATGTGCTCTTCGCCGCGGACGCGGAAGGCGTATTCGCCGCCGGCATCGAGCGCATTGGCCAGCACCGGGTCATTGCCGAAGGCCAGGGTGTGCGTGCGCAGCGCCTCTTCGGCGACTTCCGCCAGGCCGATGCCTTCGACCTGTGTGGCCGTGCCGGTGAAATAGCGCTTCACGAAGGCCGAATTGAGACCGATGGCTTCGAAGATCTGCGCGCCGCTGTACGACTGGTAGGTCGAAATGCCCATCTTGGACATGACCTTGTTCAGGCCCTTGCCGACCGCCTTGATGAAGCGCTTGGACGCTTCCTTGGTCGACAGCCCGGACGGCAGCTCGTTGGAAATTTCGGCGATGGTATCGAAGGCCAGCCACGGACAGATCGCCTCGGCGCCATAACCGGCGAGCAGTGCGAAGTGATGGGTTTCGCGTGCCGAACCGGTGTCGATGACCAGACCGGTCAGCGTGCGCAGGCCCTTGCGCACCAGATGGTGATGCACGGCCGACGTGGCGAGCAGCGCGGGTACCGCGACGCGCTCGCGCGACACCGCACGGTCGGACAGCAGCACGATGTTGAAGCCGTCGGCGACCGACTTTTCGGCGGCGTTCTGCAGGCGCTGGAGGGTCGCTTCGCAACCGGCGGCGCCATCGGCGGCCGGATAGGTCATGTCGAGCACCAGCGAGCGATACTTGCCGCCGGTCAGACGCTCGATGTCGCGCAGGCGCATCAGGTCCTGGTTGGTCAGCACCGGCTGCGTCAGTTCGAGGCGCGGCGTCAGGCCGTCTTCGTTGTCGGCCACGCCCATCAGGTTCGGACGCGGGCCGATGAAGGACGCGAGCGACATGACGATCTCTTCGCGGATCGGGTCGATCGGCGGATTGGTCACCTGCGCGAACAGCTGCTTGAAGTAGCTGTACAGCGGCTTGTTGCGGTCGGACAGCACCGGCAGCGTCGAGTCGTTGCCCATCGAGCCGACGGCTTCTTCGCCCGCCGAGGCCATCGGCGCGAGAATGAACTTGATGTCTTCCTGCGTGTAGCCGAAGGCCTGCTGCGTATCGAGCAGGGTTTCCGTGCGGCTGTTCGCGTACTCGACCTCTTCCAGCTCGGTCAGGAAGAAGCGCGAATCGGTGATCCACTTGTCGTACGGGTATTCGGTTGACAGCTCGTGCTTGAGCGCGCCGTCTTCGATGATCGCGCCCTTTTCGAGGTCGATCATGAACATCTTGCCCGGCTGCAGGCGCCACTTCTGGATGATGCGTTCGTCCGGAATCGGCAGCACGCCCATTTCGGACGCCATGACGACCATGTCGTCGTCGGTCACCAGGAAGCGCGCCGGGCGCAGGCCGTTGCGGTCGAGCGTGGCGCCGATCTGGCGGCCATCGGTGAAGGCCACGGCGGCCGGGCCGTCCCACGGCTCCATGATCGCGGCGTGGAATTCGTAGAACGCACGGCGCTCTTCGTCCATCAGCGGATTGCCGGCCCAGGCTTCCGGGATCAGCATCATCATGGCGTGGGCGAGCGAGTAGCCGCCCATCACCAGCAGTTCGAGCGCGTTGTCGAACGATGCGGAGTCAGAGCCGCCTTCGACGATCAGCGGCCACAGCTTGTCGAGGTCATCACCCAGCGCGGCCGACTTCATCGACTTCTGGCGCGCCTTCATCCAGTTGATGTTGCCGCGTACGGTGTTGATTTCACCGTTGTGGGCAATCATGCGGAAGGGATGGGCCAGATCCCAGGTCGGGAAGGTATTGGTCGAGAAGCGCTGATGCACGAGGGCCAGCGCCGACATCGCGCGGCTGTCCTGCAGATCGAGGAAGTACTCGCCCACCTGGTTGGCCAGCAGCATGCCCTTGTAAACAATGGTGCGCGACGACAGCGACGGAATGTAGAACTGGCCGACATCGGACAGCTTGAGCGCGCGCACCGCATGTTCGACGCGCTTGCGCACGACGAACAACTTGCGCTCGAAGGCGGTCTGGTCGGCCACGGTGTCCGGGCGTGCGATCAGCACCTGGCGCATCTGCGGCTCCATCGCACGGGCCGCTTCGGCCAGCACGCTGCTGTCGCGCGGCAGGTCGCGCCAGCCGAGGAAGGTCAGGCCCTCTTCATGAATGATGCGCGCCACGACCGATTCACAGGCGGCGGCGCCATTGGCGGATTGCGGCAGGAAAACGGTTCCGCAGGCGTAATCGCCAGCGGCGGGCAGCGTGATGCCGAGTTTGCCGGCCTCGTCGCGCAGCAACGCGTCGGGCAGCTGGATCAGGATGCCCGCACCGTCGCCGAGCATCGGGTCGTAACCGGTGGCACCCCGATGGTCGAGGTTCTTCAGGATCAGCAGACCCTTTTCGATGATGTCGTGCGACGTGCGATTCTTGATGTTCGCAACGAAACCCACACCACATGCATCGTGCTCGTTTTCGGGGTCGTACAGACCTTGAGTATGGGGAAGACCCATTGCATTCGTCCTCGGAACTCGTTTGCCAACCGCGCACGGAACCGGCCCTGCGGCCTGTCGCACTGCGGGAATTCGCACCTCCAAGCCCGTGAAAAAGCCGGCTTCCACGATCATCGCCTGACGGCGGGACGATGTGGGCACCGGCTCGGGTGGCCTGGCCGCTTCAACGCTGAAGCCGCTCCGGGCACTTTTGGGGTGGACGACGGAGTATACGGACATGCACGGCCGCAGACAATACTCGTTCCGCGGTGCATCAAAACGTGACGGGATCTGGCGTGAGGCGCGGCGTGCGGAGGTCGCTTCAGATGTCGCCGACGGCGAACAGCCGGCGATGTTCGCGCATGGCGTAACGGTCGGTCATGCCGGCGATGTAATCGGCGATGGCACGCGCGCGGTCATCCTTCGCCATGGACTGGTACTGCGGCGGCAGCAACTTCGGATCACCGTGGAAAGCGCCGAACAGTTCGGCCACGATGCGTCGCGCCTTGGCCGTCATGCGCAGCACCTGATAATGGCGGTACAGCTCGTCGCGCAGGAAGTGCTTCAGGGTGCGCTGTTCCGCTCGCATCGCGTCACTGTAGGCGACGAGCTCCGGCCCGCCGCGCACGTCCTCGATCGACTCCGGCGCTGCCGCTGCGATGCGCGCACGGGATTCCGCCACCAGATCAACCACTTGCGCATTGATCATGCGCCGGATCGTTTCATGGATCATGCGCCGCCCGGTGATCTGCGGGTACAGCGCGAGCACTTCGCGCCGGTAGCGCGCAAACACCGGCACGTCTTCCAGCTGTTCGAGCGTGATCAGGCCGGAGCGCAGACCGTCGTCGACGTCGTGGTTGTTATAGGCGATTTCATCGGCCAGATTGCAGATCTGCGCCTCGATGGTCGGCTGGGTGCGCTCGATGAAGCGCCGACCCAGATCGCCGAGGTCTCGCGCGCGGGCCGGCGAGCAGTGTTTCAGGATGCCTTCGCGCGTTTCGAACGTGAGGTTCAGCCCGTCGAAGGCGCCGTAGCGCTCCTCCAGCAGATCGACCGTGCGCAGACTCTGCAGGTTGTGCTCGAAACCGCCGTGTTCGCGCATGCACTCGTTCAGTGCGTCCTGGCCGGCGTGGCCGAATGGCGTATGGCCGAGGTCATGCGATAGCGAGATCGCTTCGACCAGGTCCTCATTCACCCGCAGCGCGCGTGCGATCGAGCGGGCGATCTGCGCCACTTCGATGCTGTGCGTCAGCCGCGTCCGGAAGAGGTCACCCTCGTGATTGACGAACACCTGCGTCTTGTATTCAAGGCGGCGGAACGCAGTGCTGTGGATGATGCGGTCGCGGTCGCGCTGGAACTGGCTGCGCTCGGACGGTGCGTCTTCGGCATGCACACGGCCCCGCGAGTTGCCTTCGCATGCGGCGTACGGCGCCAGTTCAGACATCGGCGCAGCACTGTTCGATCGCCGATGCGACGTCGAGCCTTGTCGCCTCACCCCACACCACTGCATCGCCGATGGCGCGCAGCAGCACCAGCCGCAGCTTGCCGGCTTCGACCTTCTTGTCGTGCGACATCAGTTCCAGATAGCGGTCGACGCCCAGGCGCGGGCCGCGCAGCGCCAGGCCGGCGGCTTCGTGAATGCCGCGGATGCGCGCGATATCGGCGTCGCCCAGCCAGCCCAGCCGGCGCGACAGCTCGGCCGCCATCAACGTGCCGGCCGCCACGGCTTCGCCGTGCAGCCATTCGCCGTAGCCCAGACCCGTTTCGATCGCATGGCCGAAGGTGTGACCCAGATTGAGAAGCGCCCGCACACCGGTTTCGGTTTCGTCCTCGATCACCACCTCGGCCTTGTTTCGGCAGGACCGTTCGATGGCAAAAGCCAGTGCGTCGGCGTCGCGCGCCAGCAGCCGCGGCATGTTGATTTCCAGCCAGTCGAAGAATTCGCGGTCGCGAATCAGGCCGTACTTGATCACTTCGGCCAGGCCGGCCTTCAGTTCGCGCTCCGGCAGGGTATCGAGCGTGTCGATGTCGGCCAGCACCAGCTTCGGCTGATGGAAGGCGCCGATCATGTTCTTGCCCAGCGGGTGATTGATGGCGGTCTTGCCGCCGACGCTGGAATCCACCTGCGACAGCAGCGTGGTCGGCACCTGGATGAAGGGCACACCGCGCTGATAGGTGGCCGCGGCGAAACCGACCATGTCGCCGATGACGCCGCCGCCCAGTGCGATTAGCGTGGTCGAACGTTCGACCCGGGCGCCCAGCAGCGCATCGAAAATGAGATTCAGCGTCGGCCAATCCTTGTGCGCCTCGCCATCGGGCAGCACCACCAGCTGATGGGCGACATCGACCGAATCGAGGGCCGCAAGCACGCGCGCGGCGTACAGCGGCGCCACCACCTCATTGCTGATGACGACCGCGCGCTTGCGTTTGAGCACCGACGCAAACAGGTCGCCACGATCGATCAGGCCGCGACCGATATGGATGTCGTAGGCACGCTCATCGAGGGCGACATTCAGGCTGCGCATCGGCTCAGGTATTCCCGTTCAAGTTGACGAACGATGGTCAGGGGACTGCCCAGCCCGCTTTCGACAATGAAATCCGCGACCTCGCGGTACAGTGGATCGCGGATGCCGTGCAGTTCGCGCACCCGGGCACGCGGATCCTGGACCTGCAGCAGCGGCCGGTTGCGGTCGCCGCGCGTACGATGCCAGAGCACGTCGGGCGGCACGTCGAGATAGACAACCCAGCCACCGGCCTGCAGGTGCTTCCGGTTCATCGGGTCGAGTACGGCGCCACCGCCGGTAGCCAGTACCAGCCCCGATTCCTGGGCGAGCGCCTCGATCACCGCGCTTTCGCGCCGGCGAAAGCCCGCTTCACCCTCGATTTCGAAGATGGTCGGAATGCTGACGCCGGTGCGCGCTTCGATCTCGTGATCGCAGTCGACGAAGCGCTTGCGCAGGCGTCGCGCAAGCTGCCGTCCGACCGTGGTTTTGCCGGCGCCCATCAGGCCGACGAGAATGATGTTGTCGCTGTGTTCCACGGGCCGGATTCTAGCAGTGCCGGCCCGCCCCGGCTGACGGCCTCATTTTTGGGGCCGCCCGACCGGTGGATTCAGGATCAGCGCAACGTGAGGTTGTCGCTGACGATGCGCGGTGTCACGAAGATGAGCAGCTCGGCGCGGTTGTCGCGGGTTTCCGTGTTGCGGAACAGGAAGCCGACATACGGCAGGTCGCCGAGGAAGGGTACGCGCGTCTGGCTGCGGCGCTCTTCCTGGGTGTAGATACCGCCAATCACCACCGTGCCGCCATTTTCGACCAGCACATCGGTCTTGACGTGCTTGGTGTCGATGGCCACACCGGCACCGGTGGCCAGCTGGGTGTTCGGCGTGTCCTTGTTGATGTCGAGTGCCATCTGTACGCGTCCGTCCGGCGTGATCTGCGGCTTCACCTTCAGCATCAGGTTGGCCTTGCGGAAGGAAATGCTGGTCGCGCCTGAGCTGGTGGCCTGCTGATACGGAATTTCAACACCCTGTTCGATCAGTGCCTCGTTCTGGTCCGATGTCATGACACGCGGGCTCGAAATCACCTTGCCCTTGCCGTCCTGTTCGAGGGCGGACAATTCCAGATTCAGGAAACGCGTCGCTGCCGAGTTGAACAGCACGAAGGACAGCTGGCCCGGCGAGCGGCCGCTGATGTTCGATGCACGCAGATTGACCCCGAGCGAATCCGTAGTGAAGTTGGGCTGGCTCTGTACCTGACCGGTCTGGAAGCCGGTCGCCAGTGAAGAACCCCCGATGTTCAAACCGGCCCGTCCAAGCTGCACCGATCCGGACTGTGCCTGGTTCAGACCCAGACGCGCGCCCAGGTTCTTGGCGAAGTCTTCGTTCGCTTCGACGATGCGCGCTTCGATCAGCACCTGACGGGTTGCGATATCGAGTTCGCTCAGGATGCGGCGGATGTCCTCAAGGCGGCTGGGGATGTCGGTCACGATCAGCTTGTTGGTGCGCACGTCCATCACGATCGAACCCCGCTTGGACAGGAAACGCTTGTCCTTGTCGTCGGTGATCGCCTTGTGCAGCACATCGGCCTTGTGATAATTCAACTGAAAGGTTTCGGTACGCAGCGGCTCGAGTTCGCTCACCTGCTGCTGGCTTTCCAGAGCAAGCTTTTCCTTGGCCGACAGCTCGTCGCGCGGCGCGATCCAGATCACATTGCCGGTCTTGCGCTTGTCGAGGCCCTTGGCGTCGAGAATGATGTCGAGCGCCTGATCCCACGGCACATCCTTCAGACGCAGGGTGAGCGAACCGCCCACCGTGTCCGACGTGATGATGTTGTTGTCGGTGAAGTCGGCAATGACCTGAAGCACGGAACGGACGTCGATGTTCTGGAAATTCAGCGACAGCTTTTCGCCCTGGTAGCCGGGTTTGCTGCCCTGAACCAGCTTGTTCGGATCTTCGACCAGCCGCTTCACTTCGAGGATGAACTGATTCTCGCTCTGGTAGGCGTTGTGCTCCCACAGGCCGGTCGGCGTCACGGTGAGGCGCGTGTTGGCGCCCGAGCGCACGACTTCCATCTGGGTGATCGGCGTGCCGAAATCGGTCACGTCGTAGCGCTTCAGGAATTCGTCGGCCACCGAAGCGCGCAGGAACTCGACCACCAGCTTGGAACCTTGCTGACGGATGTCGATGCCGGTATTCGGGTCGGACAGTTCGACCACCACGCGGCCTTCGCCATCCTTGCCGCGACGGAACCCCACGTTGCGCAGCATCTGCGCGTCCTGCGACACACCCGGCTCGGCAAAGCGCGACACGTTGTCGGACTGGGCAACTGCCTCGGAACTGGCCGGCATCGCGAGACTGATGTAGAGATCACGCCCGGAAATGCGGGTATTGAACGGCGACAGCTTGTTCAGATTCAGCACCAGACGAGTGCGATCGCCGACTTCGACGATGTTGTAGCTGCGCAGATGCGCCTCATTCACGGTCTGCGAGTTGCGCCCCACGGCATTGCCGGTGGCGGGGAAATCGAACGCCACGCGTGCGGGCGATGCGACGCTGAAGTTGGCCGGAACCGCAGGCAGTTCGGTCTTGGTGGTGACCTTGATCAGCACCTCGCCGCCTTGCTGCGACACCAGAATGGATTCGATGCTGTTGGGCTGGCTCTGGGCAAGCGCCGTAACGGGTATCAGGCTTGCGCCAAGGGCCACGATCAGGCACGCGATCTTGCGGACGAAATTCATTTGTTTGTCTCCTGCTCCAGCAACTGGAGCGTACTGGTACGTTCGACCCATTCGCCGTCCGCGTCCTGAACGATTTCCTTGAGGGTGATGCCGTCATCCGCAATGGCCGTGATGACACCGAAATTCTGACCCATGTAATTCCCTGACCTGACCCGGTGCAATGTCGTGTCGGCCTTGATCAGCGCATACGCGACCTTGCCTTGCTGCAGCACGCCCACCATGGCAAGCGAATCGAGCGGGTACTGTTCGAGTGGTTCCTTGCGGCGATCCAGATCCGGACCCACACCGCCACCGCCGCCACCCTTCTTGCGCTCGGGTTCGATCTTGGCCGCGCTGAACGGGTCGATCAGCGACTCGGTTTCATAGGCGACGATGATCGAAGGCTTGATTTCGGGCAGTGGCTTGACCTGTCCCTTCAGCCCCTGGGTGCTCTGTTCCATCCATGCGCGCAGGTCTTGATGGTCCTCCGAACCGCAGGCCACCAGACCGCTGCACAGCATGGCGAGGGTCAATGCGCGCCTCACTTCTTGTTCCCCTTTTCGCGCTCTGCCTTTTCGCGCTTCACGCGGGCCAGTTCTTCCTCGTCCAGGTAGCGGTAAGTGGTCGCCACCGCATCCATCTTCAACAATCCATCCTTGCCCGACTCGATGCCGATCGAGCCGATCGTTACGATGCGCGACAGCTTGGCCACGTCACCCGCGAAACTGCCGAGATCGTGGTATCCGCCGGTCACCCGCAGCGTGATTGGAAGTTCGGCGTAGAAATCCTTGACCGCTTCGCTGCCCGGACGCCAGATCTCGAACTGCAGGCCACGGCTCAGGCCGGCCTGGCTGATGTCCACCAGCAGCGATTCCATTTCCGCCTTGTTCGGCAGCTGCTTCAGCAGGGCCCCGAAAGACCGGTCGATATCGCTCAACTGCTGCTGATACTGTTCGAGATTGACTGCTTCACCCTTCTTCTGCAGCCACTGCTCCTTGAGCGTCTGCTCTTCGGCGCGCTTCTGTTCCAGTTCCACCATCAGCGGTTCCCACAGGAACCACCAGCCGGCAGCGACTGCGGCGATCAGCAGGCCGAGCAGCACTGCCAGTTTCGGCAGGATCGCCCAGTTGCCGACATCCTTCGGGTCGAGGTTCCTGAAATCATCCCCGATGCGCGACAGATCGATCTTCGGAAGCTGGATGTCCTTCATGTCTTCCTGCCTTTGGCGACGGTTTCGTCCGCGGCCCGCGTGATGTGCAGATCGAGGTTGAATTCGTTCATGCGACGCTTGTCGACGTTCGACCCCTTGATTTCCACCAGTGTCGGCCGCTCGAGCAGGGGCGACGATTCGAGGTTGCGCATCAGGCTGGATACGCGGGCGTTCGACTGCGCGTAACCGATCAGGTTGATCTTTCCACCCTGCTGCGACACCTTCCGGATGTAAACACCTTCCGGCACATTCTTGGCGAGTTCGTTGAACAGGCCGACCGCTTCGGACCGGTTGCCCTGCAAGGACTCGATGACCTGCTTGCGCTGGATCAGCGCGTCGGTCTGCTCGCGCAGACGCTTGATCTCGTCGATCGACTTGTCGAGCACCGCGATCTCGGTCTTGAGGAAGGCGTTCTTTTCATCCTGCGCCGACACGTAACCATTTATCACGCCATTGACCAGACCGACGATGAGTGCGCCGAACAGCAGTGTCGCGCCGGAAAATGCCACGAACTGCTGGCGTCTTGCTTTGCGTTTTTCCTCGCGGTGAGGAAGCAGGTTGATCCGTATCATGCGTCGAACCTCCTCAAGGCGAGGCCGCAGGCGACAAGCAGCGACGGCGCATCCTGACTCAGGCGCTTTGCGGTGACCGCGGAAGACAGCTGCATATCAACAAATGGATTGGCGATGCGTGTTTCCACCTGCGTGCGGTTGGCCACCACTTCATCGAGCCCCGGAATGACTGCGCAGCCTCCAGCGAGCACGATGTGATCGACGCTGTTGTATTGCGTCGAGGTGAAGAAGAACTGAAGCGCGCGTGACACCTCGAGCGCCAGGTTGTCCATGAAGGGGCGCAGCAGATCGTTCTCGAAGTTTTCCGGCAGCGTATTGGTGCGCTTCGCCGCCTCCGCTTCTTCCGGGCTCATGCCGTAGTTGCGCATGATGTCCTGCGTCAGCTGATAACCGCCGAAAGCCTGTTCACGGGAATACACCGGCTGGTCGTTGCGCAGGATGATCACGTTCATCACGTTGGCACCGACATCGACCAGCACGATGTTGGTGTCCTTGCCGCCGTCGGGCAGCTGCTTCTCGACCAGTTCGAATGCCGCCTGTGCGGCGTAGGACTCGACATCAACGACCACCGCGCGCAGGCCGGCCGCTTCGGCGATGGCCACGCGGTCTTCCACCTTTTCCTTGCGCGATGCGGCGATCAGCACCTCGACTTCATCCGGGCTGCCCGGCGCCGGGCCGACCACCTGAAAGTCGAGATTCACTTCATCGAGCTGGAAAGGGATGTACTGATTGGCTTCCGACTCGACCAGCACTTCGAGCTCCTGCTCGCGCTGATTGGCCGGAACGATGATCTTCTTGGTGATGACCGCCGCTGCGGGCAACGCCAGCGCGACATTGCGCGTCGACGTACCCATGCGCTTCCAGGCGCGGCGGACCGCATCGGCCACGTCATCGAGCTTGGCGATGTTGCCATCCACCACCGAATCGCGCGGCAGATTTTCCGTGGCATAGCGCTCGATGCGGTGCTCGCCTTTCGCTGTCCGTGACAGCTCGACCAGCTTGACCGCCGAGGACGACACATCCAACCCCAGTAAAGGGCGCGCTCCCGGGTTAAAAATCGACAGGTCGAAGGCCAAGCTTTTTCCTTTTAAGACAGTGAATTAGACCCAATACTCACAATTTACATTAAGATGCTAGCAGCAAGGTATCGACAAGTAAACAAATTTTGGGTAAGCGCGAGGCGGGGCTTCTTCGGGTCCGCCAGCTATAATTCGCGCTTGTTGCCTGTCCGGAAATCCGTCCTCTTGCCCCCCGTCCTTCGCTGGCTCCTCTACCCGTTGGCTGCTCTAGCGGGCTTGCTGCTCATCGGCGCCGCACTTGCGTTGATCGTCGTTCTGCTTGCCTACCCGCAACTGCCGTCGCTCGACATCCTCACCGACTACCGGCCCAAGATCCCGCTGCGCGTCTACAGCGCCGACGGGCATCTGATCGGCGAGTTCGGTGAAGAGCGGCGATCGGTCGTTCCGATCGCCCAGGTTCCCGATTCGCTGAAGCAGGCCATCATCGCTGCCGAGGACGAGCGCTTCTACCAGCATTACGGCATCGACTACGTGGGCATCGCCCGTGCCGCCCTGTCCAACATGACCACCTCCGGACGGAGTCAGGGCGCAAGCACCATCACCATGCAGGTGGCGCGCAACTTCTTCCTGTCCAGCGAGCGCACCTTGCGCCGCAAAGTCTATGAAGCCCTGCTCGCATTCAAAATCGAGAACAGCCTGACAAAAGACCAGATACTCGAGCTCTACATCAATCAGATCTATCTGGGGCAGCGGGCCTACGGCTTCGCTGCCGCGTCCAGAGCCTATTTCGGCAAAAACCTCGCAGACCTTAGCGTGGCAGAATCAGCGATGCTGGCCGGGCTGCCCAAGGCACCGTCAAAATACAACCCGGTCGTCAATCCCAAGCGCGCCGCGCTGCGTCAGGCCTACGTGCTGCGCCGCATGAAGGACCTCGGGTACATCGACGACGCCACGCGGACGGCCGCGGTCGAACAGCAGCTGCCGGTGCGCCGCGACGGCGCCCAGTCCGAACAGCGCGCGGACTTCGTGGCCGAGATGGCGCGCCAGATCGCAGTGGAGAAATTTGGCGAGAATGCCTACGGACTCGGGCTGCGCGTCGTCACGACGATACGCCGCACCGATCAGGCAGCGGCGATCGAAGCGGTGCGCAAGGGCGTGCTCGATTACGACCGCCGGCACGGCTATCGGGGCGCGGAGGCCTTCATCGACCTGAAGGACGTAGTCGCTGATGACGATGAAATGCTCGATGACCTGCTGCAGGACGAGCCGGACGCCGCCGGCCTGCACGCGGCGGTCGTTCTTGAAGCCAGCCCGACCGCGATCAAGGTCTACAAACGCGGTGGCGAGGTGCTCAAGCTCGGCGCCGACGCCATCCGCTTCGCCCGCTCGATGCTTGACGACAAGGCCCCGCCGGCAAGACGGCTGCGTCGCGGTGCCCTGGTTCGCGTGATGCCGGATGCCAAGCTGGGCTGGGTGATCGCCCAGATGCCGGAGGTCGAGGCGGCGCTGGTGTCGATCGACAGCGCCGATGGTGCCGTGCGTGCGCTGGTCGGCGGCTTCGACTTCAACCGCAGCAAGTTCAACCACGTGACCCAGGGCTGGCGTCAGCCGGGGTCGAGCTTCAAGCCCTTCATCTATTCGGCCGCGCTCGAAAAAGGCTACTCACCGTCGACGGTCGAGGAAGACACGCCGCTCGTCGTGTCGGCAGGAGAAACCGGCAGCCAGAGCTGGCAGCCCAAGAACTACGACGGCAAGTACGATGGACCGATCTCGCTGAGAACGGCGCTGGCCAAGTCGAAGAACATGGTGTCGATCCGCGTGCTGCGTTCGATCGGGCCGCGCTACGCGCAGGACTACATCACGCGCTTCGGGTTCGATGCGGCGCGTCACCCGCCGTATCTGACGATGGCGCTCGGCGCCGGGTCGGTGACGCCATGGCAGATGGCGTCCGGCTACGCGGTATTCGCCAACGGCGGCTTCCGGGTCGAGCCTTACGTGGTGCGAGAAATTCAGGACGGAAGCGGCAAGGTGCTCGCACGTTTCACGCCGACCGCGCCGCGTGACGAATCACAGCGCGTGATCGACGCGCGCAATGCCTACCTGATGGATAGCCTGATGCAGGATGTGGTGCGCCGTGGCACCGCAACGCGCGCACTGCAGCTCAAGCGCAGCGATCTTGCCGGCAAGACGGGCACCACGAACGAATACCTCGATGCGTGGTTCTGCGGTTATCAGCCGTCGCATGTCACGGTTGCGTGGATCGGTTTCGACACGCCGCGCTCGCTAGGCCGAGGCGAAACCGGTGGTTCTGCCGCGCTGCCGATGTGGGTGGACTACATGCGCCACGCGCTGAAGGACGTTCCGGAGGAGCGACTGCCCCTGCCCGATGGTCTGATCAGCATCAACGCCGGTGAGGACGCGCGGGGCAATCCGCGCACCGATCTGATGTACGAGGAACACATGCCGCCCGCACCGGAGTCGATTCCCGACGAACCCGAAGGACCGGCGTCCGAAGGGGAAATCGTGCCGGATGCGCCGCCGACACCTGTACCGCCTTCCGGACCGTCGCCCTCGGGCCACATCGTTCCCGGGTCTGCAGGGATCGGCGGCGCAGCCGACTTCAGGGCATCAGGCGCACCGGTTCGCCGGCCTGCTGGCTGAGCAGGGTTTCCAGTGCCTGCATCAACTCGGCCCCGTCGCGCGTCCCGATCCAGCGACCATCTTCCGGCCGGAAATGAAAGCCGCCGGAGCGCGCCGCCACCCAGATTTCCTGGGCCACGCCATGCCGGTTGATCACCATTTTCGAGCCGTTGGCGAATTCGAGTTCAAGAACGCCGCCGGCCTGCAGTTCATAGTCGATGTCGGCACCGCTGCGTTCCACGGCCTGCTCGATCTTGGCCAGCGTTGCATCGGCCAATTTGTTAAATTCGTTCTCGTTCATTACCGGCTACCTGACATGTTTTCCAGCACGCTCGTGCGCATTGCCGCACTGACCCTGATCCTCGCCGGTTGCGGCACCAAGGGCCCCCTGACGCTGCCGCCGAAAGACACGGTGCGGCCACCGGCAGCCGCAGCCCCTGCCACGCCGAAGACGGCTCCGGCAGCACCTTCCCGGGATGATAGCAAGGTGCCCGCGCAATGAAGCACTTCGAATCCCGCGACGGCAGCCTGTTTGCTGAAGGTGTTTCGCTCGAACGCATCGCCGCCGAGTTCGGCACCCCGACCTTCGTCTATTCCCGCGCCGCGCTGACCGACGCCCATGCGGCCTACGCCGAGGCGCTGACCGGGCGCGACGCCATGCTGTGCTACGCGGTGAAATCGAATTCGAACCTCGCCATCCTGAATCTGTTCGCGCGCCTCGGTACCGGCTTCGACATCGTGTCCGGCGGCGAACTGGCACGCGTCCTCGCCGCAGGCGGTGATCCGGCCAGGGTCGTCTTTTCCGGTGTCGGCAAGACGCGCGACGAAATGCGCGCGGCGCTCGAACACGGCATCTACTGTTTCAACGTCGAATCCGAACCCGAGCTCCACCGCCTCGCCGAAGTCGCCGGCAGTCTTGGCAAGCGCGCCCCGATCGCGCTGCGCGTGAATCCGGACGTCGATCCGAAGACGCATCCCTACATCTCCACCGGCCTGAAGTGCAACAAGTTCGGCGTGCCGATCACCGATGCACACGCGCTCTATCTGACCGCGGCCGAGATGCCGCAGCTGGACATCCGCGGCATCGCCTGTCACATCGGCTCCCAGCTGCTGGATCCGGCACCGGTCGCCGAAGCCGCCGCCAAGGTGGTCGCGCTGGCCGAAGCACTGAACCGCGACGGCATCGAGTTGCATCACCTCGATCTGGGCGGCGGTCTCGGCATCCGCTACGACGACGAGGCGGTACCCGCTACGCGCGACTATCTCGCCCCCTTGCTGTCCGTGATCGCGGGCCGCAAGGAGAGGCTGCTGCTCGAACCCGGCCGCTCGCTGGTCGGCAACGCCGGCGTGCTGCTGTCGAAGGTCGAGTACCTGAAGCGCGGGGAGGACCGCAACTTCGCCATCATCGACGCGGCGATGAACGACCTCGCCCGCCCGGCTCTGTACGACGCCTTCCACCGCATCGCCGAAGTGCGTCCGCACGGCGCGCCCGACACCTACGACGTGGTCGGTCCGGTGTGCGAAAGCGGCGACTTCCTGGGCCGCGCGCGCCAACTGGCGGTCGAGCCGGAAGACCTGGTGGTGATCTTTTCCGCCGGCGCCTACGGCATGACCATGAGTTCGAACTACAACACGCGCGCGCGCGCAGCCGAAGTGATGGTGGAGGGCGACACCTGCCACCTGATCCGCGCCCGCGAGCGCATCGAAGACCTTTACGCGGGCGAGCGCCTGCTGCCGTGATGCGATGAGCGGGCAGAACGACGACACGCGCGAGCGGCTGCGGCTGGACAAGTGGCTGTGGGCGGCCCGTTTCTTCAAGACACGCACGCTGGCGGCGGACGCGATCGACGCCGGCCGCATCCAGCTCAACGAGGCGCGCGCCAAACCGTCGCGTGAAGTGCGCATCGGCGACCGTCTGGACATCCAGACCGGCGAAGTGCGCTACACGGTGATCGTGCAGGCGCTGTCGGGCAAGCGCGGCCCGGCCGAGGTCGCCCGCACGCTGTATGAAGAGACGGCCGAAAGCATGGCCGCGCGCGAGGCGGCCCGCGAACTGCGCCGGCTTCAGCCTGAACCTTCGGTCGGCCTGCACGGCCGGCCGACCAAGACACAGCGGCGCGAGATCGACCGCCTGCGCGCTAGAATTCGTGGTGAATGAGCTGCGGCCCGAAGCGGGTTTCGCGGCGACCGAATTTTTAATCTGTTGAAAAGGAAGCAATATGTCCGAACGCATCGTGATGAAGATCGGTGAAGCCACCGTCTTCGCCAAGGAAGGCCAGTTCACCGACGCCATGCCGGAAATCGTCATCGGTTCCATCGACGGCCCGGTTGGCCAGGCCTTCGCCCAGATGATGGGCCAGACCGCCGGCCACACACGCATGCTCGCCGTGCGCGACTGCAACCAGATGGCCAAGCCGGCGACCATGATGGTGCCCAAGGTGACGATCAAGAATTCGCGCACGGTCGAACTGCTGGGCGGCGTGGTGCAGTCGGCCACTGCCGATGCCGTCGTCGACAGCGTTGCAGAGGGCGTCATCCCGAAGGAACTGGTGGATGAACTCGTCATCATCGATCTGGTGTGGCTGGATCCGAATGCGGTCAAGGACCCCAATCTCGACATGAAGGACCTGTACCGCACCAACTATGAAGCGATGAAGCTGGCCATCCAGCGCGCGATGACCGGCAAGCCGACGATGGAAGAACTGATCGCCAACCGCCACAAGATCAAGCACTGCATGTACGACCCGGACGCCTGAACGAGCTGCGTCACTCAAGCGAAAGCCCCTGCCCTGTGCAGGGGCTTTTTTTTGCGGCCTGACCGCTTGTAGGACAACCTTGTTTTGATCTCCATCGGCATCCAGAATGAATGAAGCTTGGCTGTTGGCCGGGCAGGGAGGAATGCCGATGGACGTTCGGGGCGACGCCACACCGCGGCGCGAGAATGCGGCCATGCCGCAAATGAGTGACGACGCGTTCCGGCGCGTAGTCGAATACGCCCCGAGTGCAATGGTGCTGGTCGATGACCAAGGCATGATCGTGCTGGTCAATGAACAGACGGAGAGGCTGTTCGGCTATCCACGCGCCGAACTCATAGGATGCTCGGTCGACATGCTGGTGCCCTTCGCTACGCGTGCGCATCACGCCGACTTCCGCCGCAGCTTCCTTTCATCACCCAGCCCACGACCGATGGGTGGTGGGCGCGACCTGTTCGCCTGCCGCGCCGACGGCAGCGAGTTCCCGGTCGAGATCGGTCTCAATCCGATGGACACGGGCAATGGCGTCATGGTGCTGGCGTCCATCGTCGACATCACCGAACGACGCCGCGCGCAGCAGGTGCTGGAACAGGCCCTGCTCGAGAAGACGGTGCTGCTCAACGAGGTACACCACCGGGTCAAGAACAATCTCCAGGTCATCAGCAGCCTGCTGAACCTGCAGGCCAACAACGTCGGCGATTCGCGCGTGCGCGACATCCTGAACGAGAGCCAGAACCGCGTGCGCGCCATGGCACTTACCCACCAGCTGCTGTACGAGCGCAAGGACTTCTCGCGCATGGACCTGGGCGACTACCTCGATAGGCTGGCCCAGCTGTTGCGCGGCACCTATCGCAGCGGCTCGAACGGCGTCGAACTGCAGCTCGAACGGCCGGAGCAGCCGGTGTACCTCGATCTGGAACGCGCCATCCCCTGCGGACTGATGGTCAACGAGCTGGTCACCAACGCGTTCAAGCACGCCTTTCCGGACCAGCGCCGCGGCGACATCACCATCACGTTGTCCGGCGACAGCCAGCGGCTGACACTGGCTGTGCGCGATGACGGCGTCGGCCTGCCGGAGAATTTCGATTTCGAAGCGGTCAAGTCGCTCGGGCTTCAGCTGGTCCCGCTGCTGATAGACCAGCTGCACGGCGAGCTGCAGATACTGCCCGGGGGCGGCGCCCATTACCGCATCACCTTCCCGGCCGCCCTTTCGATACGAGGTACGCCATGAACGCCCCGCTTCCGATCAATCTGATGCTGGTCGAAGACGAACGGGTGATCGCGTTCGACCTGAAGAACCAGCTGCAGTCATTCGGCTACAGAGTCGGCGCCGTGCTGGCCAGCGGCGAACAGGCCGTCGATCGCGTCACCGACGTGGCGCCCGATCTGGTGCTGATGGATATTCATCTGGACGGCGCTCTCGACGGCATCGATGCCGCGCTGCAGATACAGGCCCGCTTCCGGGTACCGGTGGTGTTCCTGACGGCCTACGCCGAGGACGACACGCTCAAGCGGGCGATGGAATGCCGGCCGTTCGGTTATCTGGTGAAACCATGCGAGGCGCGCGAACTGCACGCGACGATACAGATGGCCCTTGCCCGTCGTGAAGTCGAAGCGCACGTCGAACGCAGCGAACAACTGTTCAAGCTGGCGCTGGATGCGGCCTCGCTCGGCGTGCTGGAGTGGCAGGGCGATTCGATGCGGCTGCACGGCGATGGTCATCTGCGCGGCCTGTTCGGTGACCGGCCCGTACCGCTGGACGAAAACTGGGACATCTTTCTGTCACGGATCGATCCGGACGACCGGGCGCGCATCACCGAAGCGCTTGACTCAGCGCTGGAACGTGGCGACCCTGTGCGCATCGAGTTCCGCACCGCGGGCAATGGCGGCGCATGCAGCCTTGAAGCACACGCCCGCGCATATGGTGAGTCGCACAGCGAACGGCGCCTCGTCGGCATCCTGCAGGACGTCACCCAGCGACGTTGCGACGAAGCGGCCCTGCGCCAGTCCAGCGTGGTGTTCCACACGGCCGCGGAAGCCTTCGTCATCAGCGATCTGCAGCGGCGCATCGTTGCGGTGAATGCCGCGTACACCCGCATTACCGGGCATGCCGAGTGCGACGTGATCGCGCTCGACCCCGAGCAGGTACTCGGCACAGGTCACGACGACGCCTTCTACAGCGCACTCGCCGCCTCCGCCGGTGCGGGCTACTGGCAGGGCGAGGTGCAGTGCCGCCGCGCGTCCGGCGACAGTTTTCCCGCGTGGGAGAGCATCAGTGCGGTGCGCAGCGAAAGTGGCGAAGTCACCCATTTTGTCGCAGCACTGTCGGACTTCACGGCCATCCACCAGATCGAAGCCAAGCTCAACCATCTCGCACATCACGACGCGCTGACCGATCTGCCCAACCGGCTGCTGTTCGACGACCGCTTCGAACAGGCGATCGAACAGGCGCGTCGCCTGGAGCATCGCTGCATCCTTCTGTTCCTCGATCTGGACGGCTTCAAGGGCGTCAATGACACGCTGGGACACGCTGTCGGCGACGACCTTCTGCGCACTGTGGCGCAGCGCCTGCGTGCGGCGTTGCGCCGCAGCGATACGCTGGCCCGTCTGGGCGGGGACGAGTTCGTCGTGCTGACCGGCAGCGTCCAGCCGGAAGAAGCTTCCCGTCTCGCACTCAAGCTTCTCGATGCGCTGAACGAGCCGTTCGAACTGGGCAAGGAGCAGATCCGGATCTCGGCCAGCATCGGCATCGCGGTGTTCCCTGACCACGGGATCGACCGCAATGTACTGATGCGTGCTGCGGACATCGCGATGTATTCCGCCAAGTCGCAGGGCCGCAATCGCTACCAGTTCTTTTCAGAGGACATGTCGGAGCGCACGCATGAACGCATGCAGATGGAGCAGGGTCTGCGGCGCGCCATTGAAGCCGATGCGCTGCAGGTGCATTACCAGCCGCAGCTGCGTCTGGGCGACCGTCACATCGTGGGCGTGGAAGCGCTGGTGCGCTGGCCACATCCGGAATGGGGCATGGTGTCGCCGTCGCGCTTCGTGCCGGTGGCGGAGGAAAGCGGCATCATCGAGGCGATGGGACGGTGGGTGCTGCGCCGCGCATGCCATGACATCGTCGGCCTGGCGGACAGCGAGGGCCAGCAGATGCGGCTGGCGGTGAATGTGTCGGTACGTCAGTTCCTGCACGACGACTTCGTCGGCCAGGTACTCGAAGTACTGGCAGAAACCGGCTTTCCCGCCGCATCGCTGGAACTGGAAATCACCGAATCCACGCTGCAGGTCATTGAACGCACTGCCGGCATACTCGATGCCCTGAAGCGGCTTGGCGTATCCATCAGCATTGACGATTTCGGCACCGGCTACTCGTCGCTCAGCGTGCTGCGCGGCTTGCCGATCGACCGCATAAAGATTGACCGCTCCTTCATCATCGACCTCACTGAAAGCGACGATGCACGTGCCATGATCGATGCCATGCTCACGCTGGGCAGGTCGCTGCGCATGATCACCATTGCCGAAGGAATAGAGCTGGATGCCCAGGCCGAACTGCTGGGCCGTCTCGGCTGCGCCGAAGGACAGGGCTTCCTGTTTGCACGGCCGATGCCGCTCGACTCACTGCGCAAGCTGCTCGCCGGACGGCATTGAGCGCAGCGGTGCCAGGCGATTGGACAGCGCAGGAGGTCGTCGGGCGCCAACCGACAACGGCACCGGGCTATGCCGGCTCGACCGCCTCGACCGGCAGTGTCTCCAGGTGGCGCCGCAGGATGCGGTAGTGGTCGTAGTCGAAGCGTGCGACGACCCCTGCGGGCAAGGCACTCGCTTCTTCAGCTGCGCTGCCCAGGTAGCACCAATGGGACAGCCAGTGGCGGTCGCCACGCAGTGCGCTGGGTCGTCGTTCGCGCACCACCACCCGGCCCGGCCAGGGCCAGTCCGGTACCCGCAGGCCGTCCAGCGCACTCATCATCCGCAGATCGTGCTGCCGCACATCCTCGCGCCCGCAGCACACGCCGCGGCAGCGCTTGATCTGCACATTCACACAGGCGGCAGTGCGTCTTTCGTGCCCCTGCAGGCCGATGCGTTTCGGGCACAACTGCCACGCTGTCGCCATTTCGCGCAACGCCGCCATGCAGTCGCGGCGCGAGCGGAACGGACCATACAGACCGCTCAGCTGCTGCGGCGCGACGCGGTCTAGATCGACCACAACCAGCGCCGCCTCGCCAGCAGCGACCTCGTTGCCCAAACCACCCAGCAAGTGCAACGCCACGGCCGGACCGGCGGCGCGTGGCGGCTTGTTGTAGGGCGGCTGCAACTGTTTCACGAGCTTCGCTTCGAGCAGCAGCGCACCCAGTTCGCCGGCGGTCTCGGTCCATTCGACGCGCCGCGTCTCGCGCGCGAGCCGTGCCGCCAGACCTGCCTTCTGCGGACCGCTGAAGTGGGACAGCACACGCGCTCGCAGATTGCGGCTGCGCCCGACAAAAAGCGGGGTTTCAGCGGCTGCCGGCAACAGGTCTGCGGCCGCGCCAGGCGCTGCGGGTGCGCCATAGAACAGATACACACCCGGCGCCTCCGGCGGGTCTCCCACGGCACCTGGTGCCAAGCCCGGGACCGGCGAAGCGGTCAGCCCGGCCTTGCGGATCGCAGCATCGATCTGCGCAACCGGAAAGTCGCGTTTCACGATATCGAGCACATCGCACACCACGCGGGCATCGCCCAATGCGCGGTGACGCGCATCGCAGCTCAGCCCGAGCCGCTCCATCACGGCATCCAGCCCGTGCCGCGGATACCCCGGGTAGAGCGCGCGCGACAGCTTGACCGAGCACAGCACACGCGGCGCGAAGGTCAGCGACAAACGGGCGAATTCGTTGCGCAGGAAGCCATGGTCGAAGCGCGCGTTGTGGGCCACGAACAGACGGTCACTCAGCAGCGCGGACACCTGCTGCGCGAGGTCGGCAAAGCTCGGGGCGCGGCGCACCATTTCGTCGGTGATGCCGGTGAAACGCTGGATGTTGCCGGGAATCGGGATGCCGGGATTGACCAGGCTGGACCATTCG
This sequence comes from Methyloversatilis sp. RAC08, assembly GCF_001713355.1. Taxonomy (NCBI): domain Bacteria; kingdom Pseudomonadati; phylum Pseudomonadota; class Betaproteobacteria; order Nitrosomonadales; family Sterolibacteriaceae; genus Methyloversatilis; species Methyloversatilis sp. RAC08. Next base: position 1,490,590 of record NZ_CP016448.1, read on the forward strand.
ACGCGACGATCCCCGTCCACCAGCACGATGCCGACCTCGGTGATGCGATCAAGCGCCGGGTCGCCGCCTGTCGTTTCCAGATCGACGACGGCCAGCGGCGTGGCGAGCAGGCTCATCGGCGGAATACGAATGTGCGCAGCGGCGAACCCGGTGCCGGATTCAGTGTGACTCGCCCGGCGTCAGGTCAGCCTGATACGGATAGGCCTTCTGCGGCACCCCGGCTTCGTTGAAACGACGCTGGCTTTCCAGATCCTGCGGCTTGTCCCACCACAGCGCGCGTCCCTTGCGCTGCTCTTCAACCTGCTCCGGGTTCTTCTCCAGGTACTCACGCATGAAACGCGTGTGATCCGATTCGTAATCAGCCACTTCAGACTCCAGACAGAAACTTCGATGATTACTGCTGAGCGCCCCGGCGGCCTTCTTCGGCCTTTTCACTGCCGGCACGCACCCTGTTGATGCGCACCACTTCCGGTACGCGACGCAAACCTTTCATGATGCGCGCCAGATGCACGCGATCACTCACCTGCAGCGTGAAATGAATCTGCGTGTACAGACTGCCATCTTCTTCCATTCCGACATTCTGGATGTTGGCGCCGCACTCGGCGATCTCGAACGCCACCTTGGCCAGTACGCCCGGACGATTCGCCGACACGACGCGGATGCCGACTTCGAACACGCGACTGGTGTCGCGCTCCCACTCGACATCGACCCACTGGTCGCCTTCCTTGCGGTTGCGCCGCAGTGTCGGGCAGTCGTGCGCATGAATCATCAGGCCCGACCCCTTGCGCATCTGGCCGACGATGGGGTCGCCCGGAATCGGCTGGCAGCAGCGCGCGATCTGCACCGCCATGCCTTCGGAGCCACGGATCAGCAGCGCGCTTTCAGGCACCTCGATGCCGCTGCCTGCCTCGCGTGCGGTCTGCAGCTCGAGCAGGCTGCGCGCGACAAAGGTGGCCGAGCTCTTGCCCTGACCGATGTCGGCGAGCGCGTCCTTGCGGTTGCGGATATCGGCCGTTTCAAGCCAGTGTGTCCACGACACATCGCTGATTTCGTCCGGCGTGACGCCGAACTGGCGCAGCGCCTGGGTCAGCAGCCGTTCGCCGAGCTGGGCCGATTCCTCGACCTGCATGTTCTTCAGGAAGTGGCGGATCTGCGCACGCGCCTTGCCGGTCTTCACGTAGCCCAGCCAGGCCGGATTCGGATTCGGATGCGTCGCAGTGATGATGTCCACCTGATCGCCGCTGTTCAGTTCGCTGCGCAGCGGCATCAGTTCGTGATTGATGCGACAGGCCACGCAGCAGTGGCCGACATCGGTATGCACCGCGTAGGCGAAGTCGACCGCGGTCGCACCGCGTGGCAGCGACATGATCTTGCCCTTGGGCGTGAACACGTAGACCTCGCCCGGAAACAGGTCGATCTTGACGTGTTCGAGGAATTCGGCCGAATCGGGCGCCGAGCTCTGCAGTTCAAGCAGCGACTGCAGCCAGCGGTGCGTGTTGGCCTGCAGATCATCCAGCGACTGTTCGCTGTCCTTGTACAGCCAGTGCGACGCCACGCCGTTCTGCGCGATCTGGTGCATTTCCGAGGTGCGGATCTGCACTTCGACCGGGGTGCCGAACGGACCGATCAGCGTGGTGTGCAGCGACTGGTAGCCATTGGCCTTCGGAATCGCGATGTAGTCCTTGAACTTGCCCGGTACCGGCTTGTACAGCGCGTGCAGCGCGCCCAGCGTCAGGTAACAGGCGGCCACGTCCGGCACGACGACGCGGAAGCCGTAGATGTCGAGCACCTGCGAAAACGTCAGGTGCTTGTCGCGCATCTTGCGGAAGATCGAATACAGGCTCTTCTCGCGCCCGAACACGTCGGCTTCGAGCCCGCGCTCGGGCAGCCGGGTACGGATGGCGTCGGTGATCTTGCCGACCACTTCGCGCCGGTTGCCGCGCGCCGCCTTCATCGCGCGGTCCAGCACCCGGTAGCGCAGCGGGTACATGGCCTGGAAAGCCAGATCCTGCAATTCGCGATATACCGCATGCAGGCCGAGCCGGTTGGCGATCGGCGCGTGAATCTCGAGTGTCTCGCGCGCGATGCGCCGTTGCTTGTCCTGCCGCACACAGCCGAGTGTGCGCATGTTGTGCGTGCGGTCCGCCAGCTTGATCAGGATGACGCGCACATCGCGCGCCATGGCCATCAGCATCTTGCGGAAGTTTTCCGCCTGCGCGTCTTCCTTGGACTGGAACTCGATCTTGTCGAGCTTGGAAACACCATCGACCAGTTCGGCGACCACCTTGCCGAAGCGTTCGGCGATCTCCTCCTTCGTGATGTCGGTGTCTTCCATCACGTCGTGCAGCAGCGCGGCGCACAGCGCCTGACTGTCGAGCTGCCAGCCGGCGAGGATTTCCGCCACCGCGACCGGATGCGACACGTAAGGCTCGCCACTCATCCGGAACTGGCCGGCGTGCGCGCTGGCCGACAGCGCGTAGGCGTCGCGCACGCGCTGCACATCCTCTTCCCGCAGGTAGGCGGAAATGGATGCGATCAGGCGATCGAAATCGCCGCCGTGCGGACCGGCGGGATTGCCCGCGTGGGGATCGTTGTCGGCCAGACCGAGGGCGACAACGGATGGTTCAGGCGAAGGGTGTGTGACCGGGTTGGGCATGAGTATGTCGTCCACCGGCCGCATGGTTCAGTTCAGAGCCTGAGGCCCGGTCGCATCAGACCTGGCCCCGGTTCAGTATTTCGACGCCGAACTTGCCGGCGGCGATCTCGCGCAGCGCAACCACGGTGGGCTTGTCATTCTCGGCTTCGACCTGCGGCGTGCTGCCGGCAGCGAGCTGACGCGCACGTACGGTGGCGGCCAGCGTCAGCTGGAAACGGTTGGGGATGCGCTTGAGACAGTCTTCAACAGTGATGCGTGCCATGTTCAGTCGATGCCCAGTGATTTGAATGTTTCAGGATGCCGCGCCATCTGGCTGGTCGTCAGCAGGCGCGCGGCCTGCACGACGGACACCAGCTCAGCTTGAGCTTGACTCAGTATGTCATTGATTATAACGAAATCGAATTCGCGAAGATGACGTATCTCGTCGCGTGCCGCGGCCAGCCGCCGCTCGATGACGTCGGCCGCGTCCTGTCCGCGCCCGTTCAGCCGCGCGGACAGGGCGTCCAGCGACGGCGGCAGGATGAAGATGCCGACTGCCTCGGGAAACAGCGTGCGCACCTGCTGTGCGCCCTGCCAGTCGATTTCCAGCAGCACATCACGGCCGGCCGACAGCTGTTCGTCGAGCCAGCGGCGCGACGTTCCGTAGCAATTGCCATGCACCTGCGCCCATTCGAGAAAGTCGCCCGCCGCGCGCATGGCGTCGAAAACGGCGGCGGACACGAAATGATAGGCCACGCCGTCGACTTCGCCCGGGCGCGCTGCGCGCGTCGTGTGCGAGATCGACAGCTGAATCTGCGGGTCGCGTTCGAGCAGACCGCGCACCAGGGTGGTCTTGCCGGCGCCAGAAGGGGCGCTGACGATGAAAAGCAGGCCGCGTGTTGCCATGATTCGGTGATGTTCAGTGTAAACGGGGTCTTCGGGATGGTGCCGTGGGCGTGCGGATGAGACAAGAAGCGTCACCGGAATGTTACGGATTCTACTTGCGACCGTACGTCCGACGCCCTCGGGCGGCCTCGGAACGGAAGTCAAGCAGGATCGGCACGCCCCGCCAATGCGGACTGAAGCATGAATTGCCGTCGCAGACCGCGCGGCGCAGGGAATTTTTCAGCCGGCCGGCCGGGACCAGCCGCCGCCCAACGCAAGGTAAAGCTGCACGACAGCCTGATGCGTCGCCCGCGCCGCCTGCGACAGCGCCAGTTCGCTGTCGAACGACTGACGTTCGGCGTCGAGTACCTCGAAGTAGCTGGCAATACCCGACAGATAGCGCACATTGGTAACCCGCAGTCGTTCGCGATCAGCCAGCACGATGCGCTGCGTCGCCTCTTGCTGCAGTTTCCTCTGTTCGAAGGCGACCAGCGCGTCACTGACTTCGCGGAAGGCCTGGCGCACTGTTGCCTTGTATTGCTCGACCAGGATGCGTTGCTGGGCCTCAGCCTGGTTCACACCTGCCTGCAGCCTGCCCGCCGTGAACAACGGCAGGCCGATGGCGGGCTGAATCGACCACGCAAAACGTCCGCTGTCGAACAACTGCCCGAGCTCGGGACTGGCGAAGCCAAGCATCGTGGTCAACGACAGACTGGGCAGGAAAGCCTTGCGCGCGGCGTCAACGCTGGCGCTGGCGCTGCGCAGGCTCTCTTCGGCCGCCAGGATGTCGGGGCGGCGCACGAGCAGTTCGGACGGCAGGCCCGCCGTGACGTCGAAGGGCAGCATGAGGTCCTCGAGCCGCACGCTGCGCGCGACCGGCCCCGGATTGCGTCCGATCAGCACGGAAAGTGCATTCTCCGACTGGGCGCGGCGTCTGTGCTGATCGGCAATCGCCTCCTCGGACACCGCAAGCAGGGACTCGGCCTGACGCACGTCGATGATGGACGAAATGCCCTCGTCGAAACGTGCGCGGGTCAGGCGCAGCGCGTGGCGCCGCGTGTCCAGCGTGCGCCGACTGATTTCGAGCTGATTATCGAGATCCAGCAGGTCAAGGTAGAGCGCCGATACCTGTGCCACCAGGCTGATGCGCACGACCTGCGACGCCGCGTCGGTGGCCAGCAGCTGGCGCCGCGCAGCTTCGCTGCGGTCGGCAAGCTTGCCCCACAGGTCGATCTCCCACGCCGGCATGGTCAGTGACAAGGCCCCGTACTCACCGACCCGATTGTTGCGCGGATGCACGCCGGGCATCCGCTCGCGCGCCGCTGACGCACCGATGCCGATCGATGGAAACTGCGCCGAACGCTGCAAGCCGAACTGGGCCCGCGCCAGCTCGATGCGTTCGACCGCAATGCGCAGGTCGCTGCTGCCCGCGAGCGCTTCATCGACCAGCGCACTCAATTCCGGCACCGGAAACACCTGCGCCCACGGCTGGGCGGCGAGGCTGACGGCGCCGCCTGATGAAGGTTGCGCAATGCCCGGGTGCTGCGGCCAGTGCGCGGGAACCACCGGCTCGGGCCGCACATGGGACGCCGGCTGGCAGGCCGCCAGCACCAGCGTCCACGCGACGAGCCCGAGAACCCGTGCGGCGCCCGCCCTCATGCTCCGTGCCCGGCTTCGTCGGCGTGTATGCCGAAGAACGTGGCGTACAGCAGCGGTACCACCACGAGGGTCAGCAGCGTCGCGAAGATCAGGCCGAACATGATCGTCACGGCCATGCTGCGGAAGAACGGGTCAACCAGCAGAGGCGCCACGCCCAGCACTGTGGTCGCGGCACCGAGGAAGACCGGTCTGGCGCGGCTTGCGGACGCATCGAGCACGGCCTCATGGCGCGGCTTGCCATCCCGGATTTCGGTATCGATCTGATCCACGAGCACGATGGCGTTCTTGATCAGCATGCCGGTGAGACTCAGGAAACCGAGGATGGCCATGAATTCGAACGGCGCCTGGAAAAGCAGCAGCCCGATCGCCACGCCGAGCACCGCCAGCGGCACGGTGAGCCAGATGACCGCCGTCTGGCGGAACGCATTGAACATGACGATGACGGCCAGCACCATGGCGACGAAACCATAGGGCGCCGCCGTGGCAAGGCCTTCGTTCGCTTCGGTCGAAGCCTTGTGCTCGCCGTGCCACTCAAGCGCGTAGCCGGGCGGCAGCGCGATCGCCTCGATCTGCGGACGCAGGCGCTCGAACAGCGGCGCCGACAACTGCCCCGCCGGCGGATCGCACTGCGCCTTGATCATCGGGAAACGGTTCTCGCGCCGGATGATGGCGTTTTCCCAGCGCGTCTCCGTGCCTTCGATGAATTGTTCGACCGGCACGAAGCGCCCCGCCGTCGGGCTGAACACCTGCACGCTGCGCAGATCCTCCACGCCTTCGCGCTCCGCTGCAGGGGCGCGGGCGACGATGGGGATGAGTTTTTCGCGCTCGCGGTAGACGCCGATCTGTTGACCGACATAGTTGTATTCGAGCGCGCCGGCGATATCGGACGGCAGTACGCCGGCGCGCTGCGCCGCTTCGACCGAAAAGCGCGGCGCCACCACCGGGACCTGCTGACGCCAGTCGTCCTGGATTGCCAGCGCCTCCGGATCTTTCGCCATGACCGCCTTCGCCTCGTCGGCCAGCCGACGAAGCACCTGCGGATCCGGACCGCGGAAGGCGGCTTCGATCTTCTTTCCGCCGCCACGGCCCAGCATGAATTTCCACACCTTGACGTCAACGTGCGGGAAGGTCAGCCCCAATTCCGGCTGAAGTGCCGCGATAAGTCCTGCGATGTCCTCGAAGCGTTCGACGTCGACCAGCACCTGGCCGTAAGCCGGGTTGGGGTCTTCCGGACTGTAGGTGAGCATGAAGCGCAGGCCGCCGCGCCCAATGAAACTGGTCACCCGGCTCACACCCGGCTTTGTCTTCACCTTCCGCTCGACCTCGGCGACCACGCGTGCCGTGGCGTCGATATCGGTGCCCTGGGGCAGATAGAGGTCAATGACGAACTGCGGCCGGGCGGAGTCCGGCATGAAGCCCGGCGGCACGAAACCGAAGGCGACGACACCGGCCGCCAGCAGGGCGACGAGCAGCGCACCGCTGCTGCGCCGGTACGCGAGCGCCTTGCGCAGCAGCCGCCGATAGGCCGTCATGACGCGACCGTCACGAACCGGGACGGGCTGATCGTTCACCTTTAGCAGGGCGACGCAGAACAGCGGAGTGAGCGTGATGGCGAACAACCACGACAGCATCATCGAGTACAGGATCACCCAGAACAGCGAACCGGCGTATTCGCCCATGTCGGTCGGCGACAGGCCGATGGCGCTGAAGGCGAGGATGCCGACCACGGTGCCGCCGAGCAGCGGCCAGACCGTCGCCTTCACGACGGCCGTTGCTGCCGCAAGCGCGGCTTCGCCCCGCTGCATGCGCACCAGGATGCCGTCGGTAACCACGATGGCGTTGTCGACCAGCATGCCGAGCGCGATGATCAGCGCACCGAGTGAAATGCGCTGCATCGCGATCCCGTCCATCAGCATGGCGATCAGCGTGCCAGCCACGGTCAGTACCAATATGGCGCCGATGATCAGACCGCTGCGCACACCCATGAAGAACAGCAGCACTACAACGACGATGGCGACGGCAGCAACCAGATTCGCAACGAAGCCATCCACTGCGGCGCGCACCGAGTCCGACTGGATCGATATCGCGCTGAGCTCCATGCCTACCGGTCGCTGATTTTCCAGCCCGGCCAGCCGACGCTTCACCGCGTCGCCCATCTCGACCACGTTGCCGCCCAGGACGTTGGATACGCCCAGCCCGATGGCCGGTTGTCCTTCGTGGCGCACGAGCGCCGCAGGGGGCGTGAGGTACTCGCGCCGGATGTCCGCGATGTCGAGCAAGCGCACGAGGCCGCTCGACGAATCACCGGCGACCACCAGATGCTTCAGCGCATCCACCGACTCGACCGTCGCGTCGGGGTTGATCTGCAGTCGCAGATCGCCGGCGAGCACGTTGCCCGCCGGACTGATCACGTTCTGCGCCCGCAGCGTCGCATGCACTTTTTCAAGCGGCACGCCGAGCTGCGCGGCGCGCGCACGGGATATCTCGACGAAGATCGCCTCCGGGCGTTCGCCCAACAGCGCAACTTTCGCAACGCCCGGCACCAGCACCAGCTCGCGACGCAGGAAGTCCGCGTAGTCATAGAGCTGACGGGGCGTGTAGCCGTCGCCGGTCACGGCGTAGAAGAGCGCGAAAACGTCGCCGAAGTCGCCATTCACGACCGGCTGGGCTGCGCCCGGCGGCAAGGAACGGGACACCGAGGAAACCTTGCTGCGCAGCTTGTCCCACACCTGATCGAGCTCGGCCTGGGAATGCGAAAAGGCCAGCTTCGCTTCGACCTTGACCAGCGATTCGCCGGCACGGGACACCGAAATGACCTCTTCCACCTCCTGCATCTGCTGCACAGCGCCTTCGATCAGGTCAGTGACCTCCTCGGCCACCTGCGCCGGCGAGGCACCCGGGTAAGCGGTGACGATGACGGCCTGACGGATCACGAACTCCGGATCCTCGAAGCGGCCAAGGCGTTCATAGGCCAGGTAGCCACCGATCAGCAGCAGGACCGTCACCACCCATGCGATGACCGCATTGCGCAGCGTGTACTCGGCGGGATTCATCGCGCGCACGTCTCAGCGTTCATCGAGCGGGCGCACCTTCATGTCCTCGCGCAGCGCGCTCACGCCGGCGACCACGACGCGCTCGCCGGGTTGGAGACCGGACGTGATCACGACATCGCTGCCGCGAACGTCTGCGGTCCGCACGGTACGACGCGCAACCTGTCCGCCGGCGCCGACGACCCAGACGGACCGGTCGCCCGTCGCGTCGGCGGCGATGGCCGTGAGCGGCACGACCAGCGGCGCATCGGACGACTTCACCGTGCCGGCAAAGGGTATGACGGTCGCCGACATGCCCGGCAGCAGCTTCAGCCCGCCCGGCGGAGAACCGAGGGCGAGCACGATCTCGTAGGTCTGCGTCTGTGGGTCCGCCTCGGCGGCATATGACTTCAGGCGAAGTGGCACCGAAAGTGCATCCTGCCCCTCGAACACCGCCTGACCGACATCCTGGGCGTATTCGTTTCGCACGATGCGTTCGGGCACGTTGATCACGATCTCCAGCGCGCGCAGATCCTGCAGATCTGCGATCGGCTGATTGGCCTGTACATTGGCGAACGCTTCCAGCCGCCTGCGCGTGATCACCCCGTCGAAGGGCGCCCTGATGACCGCATCGTCCAGATTCTGCTGCGCGGTGGCGAGCTGGGTACGCGCCACTTCAAGCCGGGCGCGCCGGTCATCCACTTCCGAACGGGCGACGGCGAGTTCGGATTCCCACAGCCGCTGGTAGCGTTCGAGATCGGTCTTCGCGCGCTCGAACTCGGACTGCGCGGCATTCAGCTGGGCCTTGAACACCCCGTCCTCCAGGCGCGCAACGATCTGCCCCACCTTGACCCGGCTACCCTCGTTCAATGCGAATTCGGTCACGAAGCCGGGAACGCTGAACGACAGTTCGGCACGTCGCTCCGCGCGGACCCGGCCGGGAAAGCGCAACTTCGCGCCGTTGTCTGCCGTACCCACCTCGCGAATGAGCGCCGGACGCACGATATCCGCCGCGACCGGCGACGTTTCCGGCTTTCCACAACCGGTCAGCAACAGCAACAGCACCGCACATGACCAGGCGCCCGGCAGCCGGCTGAGGTCAACGAGCGCTGCGACGGCCTCCGGACAGCGGCGATCAGCCATGAAACATGACGCGCGCGTGCAGAAAGCGGTCGTTGTAATAGATGCCATCGATGCGCCGCGCGACCTTGGTCGCTTCCGCTACATCGATATCCATGTTGACGACGAACCAGGGCTTGTCCGGATCACCGTCGCGTACCGCCTGAATGTCGAGCACCGGACCGAAATGCGACATGCGCTCGCGCAGTTTTTCCATGTCGGCGTCCTCATGGAGGCCGGTCAATATGATCTTCATGAAAACCTCCGGCGCGCAGCCATGGCATGGGTGGGAAAACCGCCCGATTTTAGTGGATCGGCATCGCCGAACAATAGAAGTCGGCCCAAAATGGGCCGCCTCACCGGGACCCACGTGCTACCCGGTGGAGGCGCAATGGGAGCCGCCCGAAATGGGCCACTCATCTCGCCGTCGACTGTCCGCCTGGGTATGCTGAAGGCGTTCTGGCAGTGGCTTCACGCGCTGCCACAGTCGGGCCTGCAGCGGCTCATTCCGGAGTCCTCACATGAATACTCCCCTGCCGAAGCGTATGCGCTCGATATCCCTGCCGCTGTTATCGGGCGTACTGATCTGCCTGTCCGGCACCGTGCTGGCGACGGAAGACGGCTATTCGCCGCGCCGACTGGGTGCCTTTTCGGGCGCCATGAAATACTGCGAAGAGAAGCATGACGAGAAGGGGTCGCGCTACCAGCGGGTTCGCATGCGGATCGCGCGCGAAGTCGACGGCATGTCGAGGCGCGAGAAGGAAAGAGCGCTGGATGCGCGGGACAAGGCCTACGAACGTGGCCGCTTCCTGGGCAAGCGGCTGGACCGGGACGAATGCCGTTCGCTGCTGCGGCAAAGTGAATGGCAGCGTTATCGCGATGATTGAGGAATGGCGCATGAGCTGCACCAAAGCACTGTTGATGGCCTGCTCGCTGATGTGCTGCGCGCCTCTCGCCGCTGCCGATGACACCCGGACGGAGCCCACGCTGGATGACGTCCGGCGTTCGTTCGCCGAGGTCGACCGGAACCGCATCGACCACGTCAGCCGCGAGCTGGTCCTGCCACTGCCGGTTGCACGCAAGTTCTGGCCTGCCTACAACGCCTACCTGAGAAACCGGATTGCGCTGCGAGACAAACAGCTCGCAGCGCTCGTCGATTATGCAGATGCGCTCAATTCGGGCACGCTTGACGACGCCACGGCCACCCGTTTGCTGAACGACGGCATGGCGGATGAAACGGTGCGTATCGGTAACCGTCAGCAGTTCATCCGCAGCCTCGGTGAATTCCTCGCTCCACAGCAGCAGATGCGTCTGTACCAGATCGAAGTGCTGCTCGATGCGCAGGTCAGAGCCGGTCTGCTGCAGCAGATTCCGCTCGCCGAGTGATGCCCGGCTCGGCAGGCGGACGGCAAGGGCACCGGGGACGCCCCGGCCGTCGGCTCACTTGCCTTTAGATCTGACCTCGACCCGCTCCAGTATCCGCTGGAGACTTTCCGCCGTCTGCAGCAGCAGCAGGACGGTCTGTCTGGTGAATTCACGTTCTGCTTCGCCGATGGCCGAGCGTGTAAATACCCATTTTCCGTCCGGCGTCCGATCGGCCCTTCCCGCCGCACGCAAGCGCTCGAGCTTGCGCCTGACCGTCTCTTTCGGCAGCCCGGTGATCATGGTCAGTTCGGCCAGCCGCAGTGGCGCAAGATCCCCGCCGGATTTCATGCCGATTTCGTCGAGCACCTCCATCGGATCGGCATTCATCGGCAGAAAGGGAAGGTTGTTCATGTGCGCCAGAATCCCCCATATCATGGCCGACTCCAGATCGATCTCCAGCTCGATGCCGATCCGGCGCATGTGATTGAGCACGAACCGGTTGCAGACGAAGGCGAGAAGTCCGAATCCGCGCTCGTAACGCTGGTCGAAATCCGCCGGGATCAGCGGTGATGGGGTGCGGTTCACGTCGTGACTCCTGTGCACGATGAGGCGACTTGAGGTCGGGATGTCTCGCTCGCCCGCGCGGCACAGTCCAGAAGGGTGCCAACACGGCGCGGGATGGATGTTACGTCGCCGGGTTCGGGACGGGCGCAAGACACCCGCAAGACTAATCCGAAATGAGCGACGCACGGTATCCCCCGCCACAGGTCGCACGCATCACACCTGACATGGCAGGACTTTCTTGCCTGACCGCCGCGTCAATCCGTTCTCCGCGGCAGCACCCGCTTACCTTGACGTCCAGGAAGCATCCAGCGGAAGCGATGCGCCTTCGATGCGCACAACCACCCTCGCGTCGGCAAGCCGCCCTGCAAGTCGCCGCCAGTAGCGTTCCGGCCAGTGTGCATAGAGCCACAGCTCGGCCGGTTTCCACATGGCAACCCAGGCGAAGATGGTCAGGCTTTCGCGAATGCTCGACAGCACGCTGCCCGCGTCGTCCGGAATAGCCTGAGCACTTCCGAGCATGATGACGACACACAGAAGCCCCATCAGGCTGCTGAACCGGGCGTACTGGAAGTTGTTGGCGATACGTTGGGTGTGCACATCAGCCATGTTGCGGAAGTGACGCTTCATGGCGGGCGCAGCGGCATCGACAACGGCATGACGATCACTCTCGCAGGCCGGCCATGACGAAGCGTCAACGACCAGTTCGATGATGAACGCCTGCGATCGCCTTGCCTTTTTCGCGAGTTCGACCAGCCGGTCGGACACCTCGGCCGTGATGCCTGGTTCGGCCAGAGCCGACGCCCGGTCGATGCCGGCGTCCGCAGACCTCAGGCGAAGCGACAGGACCGCTGCGTTCCCTTTCATTGCGGCCTTCCATTGGCAGACACATTCGTGATGATCAGTGATCGGTCGGCGCGCGGATTGCCACGATTGCCTCGGTTTCAGCCAGGCGCTGCCGATCCAGGCCGCCGCCTGCCTCCGACGGCTCGCGGAAATCTATCAACAAGCTCGCCCGGTTTCTGCACGGGCCGCCCAAAATGGGCCGCAGGCGCTGTGAAACCGGGCCACCTTTTGTTTAAGTGACGGCGGAAACGCTCTGCGGGTGACGATGCGACCGCAGCGCACGCCAACGGCTGCTGCGTGACCGGCGAGGCCCCCGGCGCACAGTCGTCAAACCCGGCTTCCGCCGTCGACCGCACCCTGAACCGGAGCGCGGGAACGGCTCCGACTGCATCCGCATCGTCTTTCCGACGGGATACGCAGATGACTGATTTTGTGCAGCGGGCCGAACAGATCCGCGAGACCAGCCGGAAGATTTCCGCCTTGCTGGCCAGACGCATCGACGGCGCAAACGGGCGATTCCGGCAGCGCGTGCATGACACCACCACCCGTGAGGCGCCGGACTGGACCACTCTGGCCGAAGGCTGGGCGGAGTACATGACGGACGTGATGCAGCGCTCGGTGCTGTTTTGGGACACCCTGCACCAGCGCGGCAACCAGTTCGTCGCGCATCAGAAAGCCGGCCTGCCTCCGGTACTGGGGTTCGAGTACGAAACGGTGCTTGACGCGCGAACGTTCGGCCGGCCGGTCAACTACGCGTTGCTCCGCATCGTGCCGCCGGCGGGGGTGACGGTATATCCGGAGCGTCGCCCCTACGTGATCATCGATCCGCGTGCCGGTCACGGTCCCGGCATCGGCGGCTTCAAGGATGATTCCCAGGTGGGCGTCGCGCTGCGCGCGGGCCACCCGGTCTATTTCGTCACTTTCTTCCATGAACCCGAGCCCGGTCAGACCCTGCTTGACGTCACCGAAGCCGAGGCGGCATTCGTCAGCAAGGTGCGCGAACTTCATCCGCAGAGCGGCAAGCCCGTCATCGTCGGCAATTGCCAGGGCGGCTGGGCGGCGATGATGGTGGCAGCAACACACCCGGAGGAAGCCGGACCGGTGGTCATCAACGGCGCACCGATGTCCTACTGGGGCGGCGCATGGGAAGACGGTGACCACGACAACCCAATGCGATATGCCGGAGGACTTCTGGGTGGGACGTGGATGTCATCGATGATTTCCGACCTTTCGGACGGCATTTTCGATGGCGCCTGGCTGGTCCAGAATTTCGAGAACCTGAACCCCGCCAACTCGTACTGGAAGAAGTATTACCACCTGTTCGCCAATATCGATACCGAGCCGGCGCGCTTTCTTGAGTTCGAGCGCTGGTGGGGTGGCTTCTATCTGATGAATCGCGAAGAGATCGAGTGGATCACACAGACTCTTTTCATCGGCAACACACTGTGGGACGGCGGTGTCAAGGCACAATCCGGGCGCCCGATGGATCTGCGGGACATCCGTTCGCCCATCGTCCTGTTCGCATCGATGGGCGACAACATCACACCACCCGAACAGGCCTTCAACTGGGTCGCCGACATCTACGGCTCAACCGAAGAAATCAAGGCTCGTGGCCAGGTGATAGTCGGTCTGCTGCATGCGGACGTCGGTCACCTGGGTATCTTCGTGTCCGGTGCGGTGGCACGCAAGGAGCACGCCCAGATCGTTTCGGTGATGAAATCCATCGAAGCGCTGCCGCCCGGGCTGTACGGCATGAACATCCTGACCATCCGGTCCGACGGTGGAGAAGAACGGTACGAAGTGGAGTTCATCGAGCAGCGACTCGAAGACGTGAGCCGTCGGCTCAACCGCTACGCCCGGCAGGACGAGAAGCCCTTCGAGACGGTGGCCGCGATTTCCGGTTTCAACCAACGCGCCTATGAACTGTTTGCCCGGCCGCTGGTGCAGGGGATGGCCAACGAGGCGACGGCAAAGCTGGCGCGCGATTTTCACCCCCTGCGATTCCAGCGCTGGGCGATTTCCGACATCAACCCCTGGCTCGGCTGGCTCGCTCCGGCAGCGCAGGCGGTCAGGGCACAACGCACGCCGCTGGGTGGCGATCACCCGTGGCGAGTCATCGAAGCCGCGGCCTCGGACATCTTTTCGGCTTCGCTGGACTTCCAGCGTGACATCGGCAATGCGCTGAAGGAATGTCTTTTCTTCCACACGTACGGAAATCTCTTCACGCTGACTGCGACCAACGCTGGCAGCAACACGCCGGAGGCCGCCATCGAGCCAAGGAATCTGCCCATGGTGAAGGCCGCGCTGGGCAAACTGAGTGACGGCGGTTATACCGAAGCGGCTGCGCGCCTCGGCTTTCTGCTGCACCGGCACGGCGCGCCGATGCCGCTTTCGCGGCTGGAGCTGCGCGTCGATCTCGCCAAAGACCTTGCCCACTTGATGCCTTCCGGCGCACCGGACGAACTGCGGCGCATTCGCGGCGAACAGGAAATCATCGTCTGCTTCGAACCGGACAAGGCGATTTCCAGTCTGCCGACGCTTCTGCAGCGAGACGAGGACCGTGTGCGAATGCTTGCGCTGCTCGCTGCACTGACCGATGAACCGCGCGTGCGGGCCATGCAACTGACGCAGGATCAGGAGCAGATGATCCGCAGGATTCGGGAAGCCATCGCCCCGACGCCATCAGAGCGCAAGATAACGGTGCCACTATCGAAACGTAAGTCGGGGCGTTCGAGTTGAAAGTACTCGGATGCCCGCCAAAGAATTCTCATCTCGTATCGAGGGCTGCACATGGCTAACAGCAACAAGGGCGTTCTCAGCGGCAAGCGCGCGCTGATCATCGGCATCGCCAACGAAAACTCGATCGCCTGGGGCTGCGCGCGTGCGTTGCACGCGGCGGGTGCCGAACTGGCGATCACCTATCTCAACGACAAGGCGAAACCCTTTGTCGAACCGCTGGCGCAGCAACTCGGCGCCGAACTGCTGCTGCCGCTCGACGTGTCGGTGGCGGGTCAGATGGAAGACGTGTTCGCGACGATTCAGGGCACATGGCGTCGCCTGGACATTGCGCTGCACTCGATCGCGTTTGCACCCAGGGAGGCACTGGCCGGCGGTCTGATCGATTGCCCGGCCGATGGATTCGCCAAGGCCATGGACGTGTCGTGTCATTCCTTCATCCGCATGGCCCGGCTGGCTGCTCCGCTGATGACCGACGGCGGCTCGCTGTTCGCGATGAGCTATATGGGTGCCAACAAGGTGGTGCCCAACTACAACGTGATGGGCCCGTGCAAGGCGGCGCTCGAGGCCTCGGTGCGCTATCTGGCGTTCGAGCTCGGGCCGAAGGGCATCCGCGTGCATGCCATTTCGCCGGGGCCGCTG
Organism: Methyloversatilis sp. RAC08; assembly: GCF_001713355.1. Lineage (NCBI taxonomy): Bacteria > Pseudomonadati > Pseudomonadota > Betaproteobacteria > Nitrosomonadales > Sterolibacteriaceae > Methyloversatilis > Methyloversatilis sp. RAC08. The sequence goes on from NZ_CP016448.1 coordinate 1,506,067, forward strand.
CGCACCCGGGCGGCGTCCGGACTCAAGGAATTCGATGAACTGTTGTATGAGGCGGTCCAGAAGTCGCCGATCAGCGGACTCGTCGACATCGACGATGTGGGCGTCGCCCTGACCTATCTGGCCACCGATTACGCGCGCCGACTTACCGGCTCGACCTTCTACGTGGACGGCGGCCACAACATCATGGCTTGATGCGGAGGCAGACCCGGGGCGCTCCCGGCTGAACCGGTTCCCGGCCAACCAGCCGCGGCGCGTACTTTCCAGACAACACCGACACACCTTGAACGCGGACAGCTCATGAACCACTTCACCGATCCCGATTCGCTCTGGATAGAAAACCGTACGTACGACGAAATCGCGGTGGGCGACACGGCCACCCTGCTGCGCACGCTGCGCCACGAAGACATCCACATGTTCGCCATCATGTCCGGCGACATCAACCCGGCGCACGTCGATGCCGAGTACGCCCGCTCGTCCATCTTCACCGAGGTCATCGCCCATGGCATGTGGGGCGGCGCTCTCATCTCCACCCTGCTGGGCACCCAGTTTCCCGGTCCCGGAACGATCTATGTCGACCAGACACTGCACTTCAGCCGCCCGGTAAGGGTCGGCGACACCGTCACCGTGACCGTGCGCTGCGATCGCAAGTTCGATCACAACAAGCACATGATTCTCGACTGCGTCTGCATCAATCAGCACGGAGAGAAGGTGATTCACGGCACCGCCGAAGTGCTGGCACCGAGCGACAAGGTCAGGCTGGTCAAGACGGAGTTGCCGGAATTCCGGCTGTCCGACACGAGGAAGACGCGCTTCGAACGCCTGATGCAGATCACGCACGGCCTGACGCCGATCTCGATGGCGGTGGCGCATCCCTGCGACGCTGAATCGCTGCGCGGCGCCCTGCTGGCGCGCGACCGCGGCCTGATCGTGCCGACACTGGTCGGCCCCGAGGCGAAGATTCGCCGGCTTGCCGAGGAGTTCGGCATGGATCTCGGCGATTGCCGGATCGTCGACACCCCGCACAGCCATGCATCGGCCGAGCGCGCGGTGGCACTGTGCCGCGCCGGCGAGTGCGAAGCCCTGATGAAGGGCAGCCTGCACACCGATGAACTGGTCAGCGAGGTGATCCGGAAGGACACAGGCCTGCGGACAGCGCGGCGCATGAGCCATGTGTTCGTGATGGACGTGCCGACCTATCCGCGGTTGATGCTGATCACCGATGCCGCGATCAACGTGGCGCCGACACTGCTGGAAAAGGCCGACATCGTGCAGAACGCGATCGACCTCGCGCACATCCTGCACATTCCGGAGCCGAAGGTCGCCCTGCTTGCCGCAGTGGAAACGGTCAATCCGGCGATGCCGTCGACGATCGACGCCGCCGCATTGTGCAAGATGGCGGATCGCGGTCAGATCCGGGGCGGACTGCTCGACGGCCCGCTGGCCTTCGACAACGCGATCTCGGCGGCGGCGGCGCTCACCAAGGGCATCCGGTCGGTGGTGGCGGGGCAGGCCGACATCCTCGTCGTACCCGACATCGAGTCGGGCAACATGCTCGCCAAACAGATGGAATACCTCGCCGAGGCGCTAGCCGCCGGCATCGTGCTGGGCGCCCGCGTACCGTTCGTGCTGACCAGCCGTGCCGATTCCGCCGAAACCCGGACCACCTCGACCGCCATCGCAGTCGTCATGGCGCATGCCAAGCGCAACGCAGTGACGAGGGGCGACGCATGAGCGATGCCGTGCTGACGCTCAACGCCGGCTCCAGTTCGATGAAGTTCGCGCTGTTCGCGTTGCCGGCGAACGGTCGCGACGTGCCGCAGCAAGCCCGCATGACCGGCCGCATCGACGGCATCGGAGCGGCCGGGCGGGCGGCCCGACTGACGGCCGAGGATGCGGCGGGCAACCGGCTGGAAGATGCCGAACTGCCGATCGAGGGGTCGGCGGAACTGCAGCACCGCGAGGCGCTGCGCCGTCTGGCGCAATGGCTCGTTGATTGCGATGCCGGATTGCGCATCACGGCGGTCGGTCATCGCGTGGTGCATGGCGGGCGCCGGTTTTCGGCACCGGTCCTGCTCGATGCGCAGGTGATCGCCACCTTGCGCGATCTGATTCCACTGGCGCCGCTGCATCAGCCGCACAACCTCGCCGGCATCGATGCGATGGCAAGCGCGCTGCCCGGCGTGCCGCAGGTGGCCTGCTTCGATACGGCGTTCCACCGCACGCAGCCGGACATTGCGCAGATGTTCGCGCTGCCGCGCCGGATCACCGCCGAGGGCGTGCTGCGCTACGGCTTCCATGGCCTGTCGTATGAATTCATCGCCGACGTGCTGCCGCACCATCTGCCGGCTGCGCAGGCGGATGGCCGGGTCATCGTCGCGCACCTCGGAAACGGTGCATCGATGTGCGGCATGCGCGCGCGCCGCAGCCAGGCGACCAGCATGGGCTTCACGGCGGTCGACGGACTGATGATGGGCACCCGCACCGGCAGCCTCGACCCCGGCGTGCTGCTTTACCTGATGGAACAGCACGGCATGGACGCACCGGCACTGACCCGCCTGCTGTACAGCGAATCCGGTCTGCTGGGCGTGTCGGGCCTGTCCTCGGACATGCGCACCCTGCTCGCATCGGATACCGCGGAAGCGGCGCAGGCGGTCGATCTGTTCTGCTATCGGGCGGTAAGGGAAATCGGCTCACTGGCCGCCGCCCTCGAAGGCATCGATGCACTGGTGTTCACCGGCGGCATCGGCGAACACGCGGCCGCCGTGCGCGAGCGGATCTGCCGGCTACTGGGCTGGATGGGCATCGCGTTCGACGCTGCCGCCAACTCATCCACCGCCAGCGCCGCCCCCCGCATCAGCACACCGGACAGCCGCGTAGCCGTCTGCGTCATCCCGACCAACGAAGAGTGGATGATCGCGCGCCACACCGCCGAACTCCTGTCCTGACCCACCGCGGTGCCACCCGATGCCGCAGCGTCATGCGGGGATTGCGCCCCTCGCCCGAATCAGCGGGAGAGGGGACGGCGGCAAGGTCAGAGGGGCCTGCTTCCCTCTACCGAATCAGCACGAGGAGAACAATGAGGTGATCTTCCATCGTCGCGCGCACCGCCGGCATTGATCGGAACGCTGCGGCCATCCCAGTAATGACTGCCGATTCTGGTTTCGAACTGAAGCCGGGACGAATAGGGGGCGCCGCATCCGGTTTGTGCAGACCCGCCGGAACTTGCGTCGCATCTGCGATGCACTTCCTTGATGAAGACTGCCGCCATCCCGTCCGTTCGCGTAGAACCCCACCTCTGCACAGAGATAGAGTCCGTGCTGGCAGATGGCGAGACGCTTTCCGAGTTTGTCGAAACAGCTGTTCGTGCGGGCGTCGCGCGGCATCGTATCCGTGAAGAGTTTGTGGCGCGCGGACTGCGCTCACGAGACGAAACGCGGCGCACCGGCGACTACGTTGACGCCGAGATCGCGCTTGACGGCCTGTAGCGCAAGCTAGATGCCGCGCGCGTCCGCATCGCCGCAAAGGACAAGTGACTTTCAAAGTCCGGCTGACGCGAGTCGCCGGGACGGACCTGGACCGGCTGCTCGATTTCCTCGTCGAATGGGAACTGGCCCATTACGGCGACAATCCGGATCTGCCGGAGCAGGCCATGAGCGCACTGCGCGCCGGCTCCGCGAGACTGAAATCCTAGCCCTTGACTTGCCAAAAGGCGGGCAACAGTCCCTTGCTCAGGGAACTGATCATTTCAGTCCGGCGATCGGGCTTCGTTACGCTGTTCGAGATCGAGGACCAATCGACCATTGCCGTCATCGCCGCACGCCGCTGGCTCGAAGGCGACAACCACTGAACTGAAGGTTGCGCCCCCACACGCTCCTCTCGTGCCCCCAAGCACCAGCGAACGACTGCGGTCTGTCTGCCCGGCGGTTCGCAATGCAAAGCTATGCATTGCGGCCCATAGACGTCACCCCGCCGTGAGCCCCGAAGCGGCCGGAGGAGCAGTCGACGCGTGCGCTGCGCACGGTGCGAGGCCCGCAGTGTGCGGGTAAGCGCCTATTGAGATCTGTCAGGTTTCTTTACAGAACATCCCGCACCGCGTGAAAAAGAATTGAAAAGCATCTGTTTCAAATGAATGTTTTTGAAGGGAGGTGGATGGCGCAAGTATTGCTGCGTCCTTTGCGATTTCTCAATCCCTTCGACCAGAGGCATACATGATTGCTTTTAAAACCTGGGTGGCTGCAGCCGCCATGGTGGCCCTTTCGGGCGTGGCGCAAGCCGCGCTGATCGACCGCGGCGGCGGCATGATCTACGACAGCACGCGCAACATCACGTGGCTGGCGGATATGAACTACGCGCTCAGTTCGGGGTACGCGGGGGCGAACGCGGGCAGTACTGGATCAAACCAGATCTTGACCAATGGCCGCATGGGCTGGGATGCCGCTGTCGCGTGGGCGGGCCAGCTTGTCTATGGCGGATTCAGCGACTGGCGGTTGCCGATGCTGAATCCGGCGGACACGAGCTGCGACAACAGCTTCGACCCCGGTGGCAGCTTTTCCATCGTGTATTTCGGTTTCAACTGCACCGGCGGTGAACTGAGTGGCCTGTTCGTCACCGACCTGGGCAACAAGCCCCGTGAGTCCGTTCTGAATCAGGAGGGCGACACGGCCGTGCAGATCGCCAACTTGGCCCTGTTCGAAAATGAGGACGGTGAGCAGACTGTGCAGCCCTTCGGCTACTGGTCCGGTACGGCGGACGCGCTGGATTCGGGCCGCGCGTGGATCTTCGGCCCCTCCAGCTTCCAGGGCGTCACCGAAAAGAGCAATGCGTTGCGTGCTGTGGCTGTGCGTCCCGGCGATGTGGCCACCTCTGTGCCGGAACCACAGACGCTGGCGTTGGTGCTGCTGGCTTTGGGCGCGAAGGTGGTGGCGCGCAGAAAGCAGCCATCTTGAGGCGTGGGTGCTTCGGGTCTTTTTGGGGAGTTGGGGGCAGTAGCCCCCAGCGGCGGGTTTTTTCGCTTGCGCGTGGCCGTTTCGTTTCCCGTCGACGACCGGTATCCGGGGTCGGGACGACCGCCGCCACTTGCTGGGCCCGCTGGCCCGGTGACACCGCAGGACAGCTCGGCACTTCACCCGCTTACTCGATGTTCTGCACCTGTTCGCGCATCTGCTCGATCAGCAGTTTCAGTTCCATCGCCACGTTGCCGACGTCCTGCGCGACCGACTTGGACGCCAGGGTATTCGCTTCCCGGTTCAGTTCCTGCATCAGGAAGTCGAGCCGCTTGCCGGCGGAACCACCCTTCGAGAGAATGCGTTCCACTTCCTCGAGGTGCGCACTCAGGCGGTTCAGTTCCTCGGCCACGTCGATGCGCACCGCGAACAGGCCCACTTCGGTGCGGATGCGATCGTCGTCGGCACTGCCGATCGCTTCCTGCAGCCGCTGGGTGAGCTTCGCCTGATACTCCTGCACCACTTCCGGTACGCGCGGCGTGACCTGCGCAACCAGTTCGCGCATGCGCGTCACGCGCTCCATCAGCATCGCCGCAAGGCGTACGCCCTCGCGCTGGCGCGATGCGGTCAGTTCGCCCAGCGCCTGCCGCACGGCGCGACCCGCCGCCTCAACCAGCGCTTCGGCCGACACCGCCTCGTCACCGAGCATGCCTGGCCAGCGCAGCACTTCGGCCACCGACAGCGGCGCGGCGTCAGGCAGGGCGTCGCGCACGCTGGCATCGAGCGCCACCAGCCGGGCCAGCAGCGGCGCGCTGAGCGCCAGTTCGCGCGCGCTGTCGCCGCCTGCCTGCAGGCCGCCACGGCAATCCACCTTGCCGCGCGACAGCGCGCCGGTGATCTGCTCGCGCAGCAGCGGCTCGGCAACGCGCAATTCGTCGGGCAGGCGGAAATGCAGGTCGAGGAAACGAGAATTAACCGTCCGCAGCTCAAGGTTCAGCGTTGTCTGGCCGACAGCCACTGCAGCTGTCGCAAAACCGGTCATGCTGTGAATGCTTGCCACGCGATGTTCCCTCAATGATTGTCAGGCATGATCCGCGTGGTCACCGATGGTCTGCGCGATCGCCTGAGTGGCTGTCGGGCAGCTTTACAGCGTGTTACCAAACGCCCAGAATCGCGCCAAAACCAGGATCATAGCGGCCCGCAGAATGCCCCCACAAGTCAATTGCGCCCTGCCGCCGGGCTTCGAACTCGATCAGTACCGCATCCACAGCCAATTGAGCCTGGGCGGGTTTTCGATCGTCTATCTGGCGCATGACCGCGACGAGACGCCGGTTGCCATCAAGGAATACCTGCCCAACGCGCTGGCGCTGCGCGAAGACGGCCAGATCACGCCGAACATTCCCGAAGAATTCCTGCCCGCCTTCCGCTACGGCATGAAGTGCTTTTTCGAGGAAGGCCGTGCGCTGGCCGGCCTGAATCATCCGAACGTGGTGCGCGTGCTCAATTTCTTCCGCGCCAACGAAACCGTCTACATGGTGATGCGCTACGAGCGCGGCCGTACGCTGCAGGAGTACATCACGCGGCGACGCGGCGAAATTCGCGAAAGCTTCATCCGCTACGTGTTCACGCGCCTGTTGAACGGCCTGCGCGAAGTGCATGCGCACAAGCTGCTGCACCTCGACCTGAAGCCGTCGAACATCTATCTGCGCAACAACGGCTCGCCGGTGCTGCTCGACTTCGGCGCGGCGCGCACCACGCTGATGGCCGACACGCCGATGCTCAAGCCGATGTACACGCCCGGCTTCGCAGCGCCGGAGCACTACCGCAACCGCGATCTGCTCGGGCCATGGAGCGACATCTACAGCGTAGGCGCCAGCATGTACGCCTGCCTGTCGGGCGGACCGCCGCAGGCCGCAGACCAGCGGCTGGACAGCGACAGCGTGATCCTCGCGTCGCAGCGCTGGATCGGCCAGTACTCGCCGCAACTGCTCGAAACCATAGACTGGTGCATGGATCTGAACCATCTGAAGCGGCCGCAGAGCGTGTTTGCGCTGCAGAAGGCGCTGGCGACCTGGGAGCGCGATCAGGTCGAGCCCGTGACGCCGGTCGAAAGCACCGAAGACAACTGGCTGGATCGCGTACGCGCCCGGCTGAGCGCGCTGGTGGGCAAATGAGATTCACGATCTTTCAGGAAAGCCGGGTCGGCAAGCGCAAGTCCAATCAGGACCGCATGGCCTATTCGTATTCGCGCGATGCGCTGCTGATGGTCATCGCCGACGGCATGGGCGGTCACCTGCAGGGCGAAGTCGCGGCGCAGATCGCCGTGCAGTACATGGTCGAATCCTTCCAGCGCGAAGCCAAGCCGCGCCTGGCCGATCCCTTCCTGTTCCTGTCGCGCGGCCTGACCAATGCGCACTGCGCCATTCTCGACTACGCCGACGAGCGCGACATCGAGGACGGACCGCGCACCACCTGTGTCGCCTGCGTGATCCAGGATTCGGTCGCCTACTGGGCGCACGCCGGTGACTCGCGCCTGTACGTGCTGCGCGCCGGTCACGTGATGACGCAGACGCGCGACCACTCGCGTGTGCAGCGCATGATCGATCGCGGCCTGCTGGACGAGGACGGCGCGATGACCCATCCGCACCGCAACCGCATCTACAGTTGCCTCGGTGGCCCGATCGCGCCGCAGATCGAGTACTCGCGCAAGACGCCGCTGCTCGCCGGCGATACGGTGTTCCTGTGCAGCGACGGCGTGTGGGGGCCGCTGGGCAATGACCAGCTGCTCAGGCTGTTCACCGAAATCGACGTGATGCAGGCGGTGCCGCGCGTGATGGACAGCGCCGAAGTCGCAGGTGGCGAAACCTGCGACAACCTGACCATGGTCGCGCTGAACTGGCATGACAGCTATGCCGAGGAACCTCGCGGCTCGGTGACGACCAAAACATTGCCGCTGGACCGCCACACCACGGTGCTAGAAGGCTTCGGAGACCGCGTGCCGATCCGCGAGGACTGGGACGAGTCGGCCATCGAGGCGGCCATCTCCGAAATCAATTCCGCCATCAACAAGTATTCCTCCAAAGGACAGTGACAGTGACCCGACCCAGTGGCCGCCGGCCCGACGAAGCGCGCACGCTGCGCATCACCCGCAATTTCACGCAGCATGCGGAGGGCTCGGTCCTGATCGAAGTCGGTGACACGCGCGTGCTGTGCACCGCCAGCGTCGAGGAAAGCCTGCCGCCTTTCCTGCGCGGCAAGGGTCAGGGCTGGGTGACCGCCGAATACGGCATGCTGCCTCGCTCGACCCACACGCGCAGCGCGCGCGAAGCGGCCAAGGGCAAGCAGAGCGGGCGCACGCAGGAAATCCAGCGCCTGATCGGCCGCAGCCTGCGCTCGGTAACCGATCTGGTCGCGCTCGGCGAGCGCCAGATCACGCTCGACTGTGACGTTCTGCAGGCCGACGGCGGCACGCGCTGCGCGTCCATCACCGGCGCCTGCGTGGCACTGCACGATGCGCTGAGCGGCCTGGTGAGCCAGGGCCTGATCGAGCGCAACCCGCTGCGCGAACTGGTGGCTGCGGTGTCGGTCGGTATCCATGAAGGCACGCCGGTACTCGATCTGGACTACCCGGAAGATTCCGCCTGCGACACCGACATGAATGTCGTCATGACCGCGAGCGGCGGCCTGTGCGAAGTGCAGGGCACGGCCGAAGGCAAGACGTTCTCGCGCGCCGAGCTGGGCATGCTGATGGATCTCGCGCAAGCCGGCATCGAAGGGCTGATCGCCGCGCAACGGCGCGCGCTCGGACTTTCATGAAAATCGAAAAACTCGTACTGGCCAGCAACAACGCCGGCAAATTGCGCGAATTGTCGGCGATGCTTGCGCCGCTCGGCATCGAAGTGGTCACGCAGGCCTCGCTCGGCGTCGCCGAAGCGGACGAGCCGCACATCACCTTTGTCGAGAACGCGCTGGCCAAGGCCCGCCATGCGTCGCGCGCAACCGGTCTGCCCGCGCTGGCCGATGACTCCGGCCTGTGCGTGAGTGCGCTAGGCGGACGGCCGGGCGTGCTGTCGGCGCGCTACGCCGGCGAGCCGAAATCCGATGTCGCCAACAACGCGAAACTGGTGACCGAGTTGCACGGCATCGAGGACCGCCGGGCACATTTCTATTCGGTCATCGTGCTGGTATGCGACGCCGACGACCCGCGGCCGCTGATCGCCGACGGCGAGTGGCACGGCGAAATCATCGAGTCGCCGCGTGGCGATGCCGGCTTCGGCTACGACCCGCACTTCTGGGTGCCGTCGCTCGAACAGACCGCCGCCGAGCTGGCGCCCGAACTGAAGAACACGCTGTCGCATCGCGCCTCGGCCATGCGTCACCTGCTGACGCGGCTGCAGGCGCTCACTGGCGGATGAGCCGGGTCATTCCGCTGGTCCCGGCGCGCTCGCTCAGCCTGGGGCACGCGCCGGCAGACCGGCCAGCCGTACTCGAATTCACCGTACCGCCACCGCTCGCGCTGTACATCCACTTTCCGTGGTGCGTGCGCAAGTGCCCGTATTGCGACTTCAACTCGCATGCGGTGCGCGACGGCATTCCGGAAGACGCCTACCTGGCGACACTGGTCGCCGACCTTGAGGCATCGCTGCCCGACATCTGGGGCCGGCGCATCCACAGCATCTTCTTCGGTGGCGGCACACCCAGCCTGATGTCGCCCGCCGGGCTGGACCGCCTGCTGACGGCGGTACGCGCCCGCGTGAATCTGTCGCCGGGCGCGGAAATCACGCTCGAAGCCAACCCGGGCACGGTGGAAGCCGAACGCTTCGCCGGCTTTCGCGACGCTGGCGTGAACCGGCTGTCGATCGGCGTGCAGAGCTTCGATGACCGTCACCTCGCCGCACTCGGCCGCATCCACGACGCCAACGAGGCGCAGCGCGCGATCGAACTGGCGCAGCGTACCTTCGAGCGGGTGAACATCGACCTGATGTACGCCCTGCCGCAGCAGACGATGAACGAAGCATTGCGCGACCTCGACACCGCACTGGCCACCGGGGTGACCCATCTTTCCTGCTATCACCTGACGCTGGAACCCAATACTCCGTTCGCGGCCCATCCGCCCGAACTGCCGGACGACGACACCTCGGCCGACATGCAGGAGGCCATCGAGGCACGGTTGGCGGACGCCGGCTTCCTGCACTACGAAACGTCAGCCTTTGCACAGCCCGGCAGGCAATGCCTGCACAACCTGAACTACTGGCAGTTCGGCGACTACCTGGGCATCGGCGCCGGCGCACACGGCAAGCTGAGTTTTCACGACCGGGTACGGCGCGACATGCGGTACAAGCACCCGGGCGCCTACCTCGAGGCCGCAGCGCAGGGCCGCTTCGTGCAGGAATCACGCGAGGTCGGCGCGGCCGAGCTGCCATTCGAATTCATGATGAATGCCGCACGCCTGAATGACGGCTTCGCGCTCGACCTGTTCGAGCGCCATACCGCCCTGCCGCTCGACGCGCTGATGCCGCGACTGCTGGCGGCGCGCGAAGACGGGCTGCTGGAGCTGGATGCCGGCCGCGTGACACCTACCCTGCGCGGACGGCGATTTCTGAACGAACTGCTGCAGCGCTTTCTGGACTGAATCGTCGAGCCGACGGCGGGGGACGGTTGGCTGGGTGTGGAGCGTTGGGCATCGCTGCGCTCACCCCAACCTACGAGTGAGGCGAGGTTGCGAATCCAGCCCGGCATGTAGGTTGGGGTGAGCGCAGCGATGCCCAACACCGGTCAGAGCTCAGGCGACGCGGCGGAAGATGACGTCCCACACGCCGTGTCCGAGCCGCAGGCCGCGCGCTTCGAACTTGGTCAGCGGGCGATAGTCCGGACGCGGCGCGAAACCGTCGGCGGTGTTCTCCAGCAAGGGTTCGGCGGACAGCACGTCCAGCATCTGCTGGCCGTAGTCCTCGATGTCGGTCGCACAGTGCAGATAGCCACCGGGCGCCAGTTTCGACGCAAGCTGCGCCACCAGCGGCGGCTGGATCAACCGGCGCTTCAGGTGGCGTTTCTTCGGCCACGGGTCGGGAAAATAGACATGGATGCCGGCCAGAGAAGCAACGGGAATCATGTCGCGCAGCACCTCGACCGCATCGTGCTGGATCACCCGCACATTGGTCAGGCCCTGTTCGGCGATCAGCTTGAACATCGAGCCCACGCCCGGCCCGTGCACCTCGATGCCGATGAAATCGGTATCCGGTCGCGCGGCTGCGATTTCGGCGGTGGTGAAACCCATGCCGAAACCGATTTCCAGCACCACCGGCGCATTCCTGCCGAACACGGCCGCGCAGTCCAGCGCGTGAGCCGCGTAGGGGATGCCCCAGCGCGGCATGCCCTCTTCGATGGAGCGCGTCTGCGCAGGCGACATGCGGCCCTGACGCAGCACATAGCTGCGGATGTGACGGTGTTCAGGGCTGTCCGGGGTATCGGTCATGAAAGGCAATCAGGCGGGCGGCCCGTCCGGGCCGCGGTGTCGGACGTTGGCAACAGGCAGCGACGGATCAGTTGCCCGGCGTGATCAGACCCGAGGTGGGCGAACTGGGCGCAGCGCTGTACAGCTTGCGCGGCATGCGGCCGGCGAGGAAGGCTTCGCGGCCGGCTTCGACCGCCTTTCTCATCGCGCTGGCCATCAGCACCGGCTGCTGTGCCTTGGCAATCGCGGTATTCATCAGCACTCCGTCGCAGCCCAGTTCCATCGCGATGGCGGCATCGGACGCGGTACCGACGCCGGCGTCGACAATGACCGGTACCCGCGCATTGTCGATGATGAGCCGCAGGTTCCATGGATTCAGGATGCCCATGCCGGAGCCGATCAGGCTGGCCAGCGGCATCACCGCCACGCAGCCGATCTCTTCCAGCCGCTTGGCCTGTATCGGATCGTCCGAGCAATACACCATGACGTCGAAACCGTCCTTCACCAGCGTTTCGGCGGCAGCCAGTGTCTGCGGCATGTCGGGGAACAGCGTGTCGGCGTCGCCCAGCACTTCGAGCTTCACCAGGTTGTGGCCGTCGAGCAGTTCGCGCGCCAGCCGCAGCGTGCGTACCGCGTCGTCGGCGGTGTAACAGCCGGCGGTGTTGGGCAGCAGCGTGTAGCGATCCGGCGGCAGCACGTCGAGCAGGCTGGGCTGGCCCGGTTCCTGTCCGATATTGGTGCGACGGATCGCCACCGTGATGATTTCGGCGCCCGACGCATCGATCGCGTCCCGCGTTTCGTCGAAATCACGGTATTTGCCCGTACCCACCAGCAGCCGCGACGAAAAGGTGCGGCGGCCGACCTGCCATGTATCGCTGCTCATCTGTATATGTCCGGATCAGCCCCCACCCACCGCAACGACGATTTCGACCCGGTCGCCATCGGCGAGGCGCGTATCGGCATGCTGCGCTCGCGGCACGATGCAGCCATTGCGCTCGACCGCGACACGCTTGCCGGCCAGATCGAGTGCCGCGAGCAGCGCGCCGATCGTGGTATCCGGTGCCAGCGCCCGCGTTTCGCCATTCAGGGTGATGGAGGACATGTGGGAAGTCACGTGCGAAGTCTACAGCGAATGGCCTACCTCGTCCCCCGCGCCCGGCAAACAAAAAAAGGGCCACTCTGCAGAGTGGCCCTCGCCAAGGGAACCGCGTGATCAGAACGCGTAGCGGATGCCGGCGATCACCTGACGTTCGCGGCCGGCGAACTTGCCATCGACCCGGCTGACCAGATATTCGCGGTCGGTCAGGTTGTAGGCGCTCAGGAAATAGCTGGTTTTCGAGCCTTGCGGACGGAAATTCATCGTCGCGTTGAACACGGTGTAGGACGGGATCGTGCCTTCCTGACCGCTGTCCACTTCCACCGTCGTGTTTTCGCCGTCCGCGAACTGCTCGCTGACACGGTCGGCACCGAGGCGGGCATCGAAGCCGAGCGGATTCTGATAGCCGACCGCCACCGACAGCAGATGCTTCGGTGCATACGGCAGGCGATTGCCGCTGGAAATGTTCTCCGATGCGACGTCCTTCTTGAACTTGGCAGTGAACAGATTCGTCCAGGACGCCGTCAGATAGACGTTGTGCGTCGTGTTGTAGATCTGGCCGAAATCGATGCGGCCCGCCATTTCGAGACCGGTCTGCTGCGACTCGCCGCCATTGAAGAAGCGGCCGTTGTCCTGGATGACGATCTCGTCGAAATCGGTATGGAACAGCGTCGACTCCAGACCGATGCCCTTGAAGTACTTCGAGCGCACGCCCAGTTCCCAGTTGGTGCTCTCTTCCGGACGGGTCTTGCTGACCACGGCGGTGTTGGCGCCGCCGGGTGCTTCGATGTCGCGGTCCGGGCGCGGTGGTGCAAAGCCCTTGTGCACGCCTGCAAAAACCGTCGTGTTGTCGATGCCGTTCCACGCAATGCCGAAGCCCGGGATGACCTTGGACTGGCTGTTGTTCAGATAGGACTCGGGGTTGTCCTGCGGCTGGCCTTCCGCCCGACGCACATCCGTCTTGATCCGGACGTCTTCGTAACGCACGCCCGGCGTGATCGCAAAATCACCTGCATAGAAGGTGTTCTGGAAGTAATAGGACTTGGCTTCGACCCGGATGTCGATCTGTTCGCGGTGACCGGTTCCGCCATTCACGCCGACGAAGGATTCGGCAAAGCTCTGGCTCTGGAAGCGCGGATCTGCGCCACGGAACTGGGCGCGGTTGATGTCTTCTTCGTGGTAGCGGAAGCCGACAACGGCATCGCTGGCAAGGCCGAAGGCGTTGTGCTTGAAATCGAGCCGCGGCTCGACACCCCAGTACTCGTAGCTGCGCGGGCGCCAGCGGCCGCCGCACAGGCGCGAATTCGCTTCGGTCGCGACGACGCCGGAGCAACGGTCCATCTCCGAACGGCCGTTCAAGCCGCCCGGATCGTTGATCTGGCGGAACGAGGCGCGGTCCGTATCCACGTAGTAGGCCTGCGTGCTCAGCTTCGCCGCATCGTTGATCTGATAGATGTGCTGCAGCTGGAAGCTGTTGCGCTCGTGCAGGAAGCGGTCCTGCTTGCCGGTCGGCGCCTGGAACTTGTCTTCCGCATACTCGACCGAACCAAGGCCGGTTTCGGTGATGTGCGAGTCTTCCTTGTAGTAGCCGATCTTGCCGATCAGCGTCTGGTTCTTCGTCAGGTTGAGCTGGCCCTTGATGGCGACCTCGAACACGTCGAAGTCGTGATTCTTGCGCACGCCGTCGCCCTTCTTTTCGGTGATGTCGAGCATGATGCCGCCGCGCTCACCCCCTACACCCACATTGGCCTGCAGACCTTGATAGTCGTTGTTGCCCCAGGTCGCGCTGACGCTGCCGGCGACGCCCTGCTTAGGAATCGGCTTGGTGACGAAATTTATCATGCCACCGATGGTCTGTGGGCCGTACAGCACCTGACCCGAGCCCTTCACCACTTCGATGCGCTCCACCCGGTCGATCGGCGTGGAATAGTGCGCCGACGGATCACCATAGGGCGCGAGGAAAAGCGGCATGCCATCTTCGAGCAGCAGCGTGCGCGAACTGCGGCGCGGATCAAGACCACGCACGCCGATGTTCAGGCCCAGACCGAAGGAATCCTCATCGACCACATGCACGCCGGGCACGGTGCGCAGCGCTTCCTTGATCGAGAACGGACGCTGGGCTTCCAGCTGTTCTGTCTCGAGTACCGAGGTGGAACCCGGAATGTGTTCGAGCTTGTAGGGCAGGATGCTGCCGCGTACGTTGATCGTATCGACCTCGACGGTTTTCGGCGCAGTGACCTGCGCGAAAGTCGCCGTCGGAAGGATGAAACAGCCGGCGATAGCTGCTGCGAGCAGCGTGGGCTTGTGCATGGAAGCTCCTCGGTTGGACAATTAACTATTTGTGCTCTAATGAATTTGACGCCGGCGCAATATAGAGAGTCACGTCGCATGGTCGTAGGGAGAGTTTCCCGACTGGCGTGTAGTGAGGCTTTTTCGCAACAAACCTTGTCCGGCGCGGTCGTACGCGCCTGCACAGACACTTGGGAGACTTGTGGTGAACAGCATTCGTCGATTGATTCGTATTGCCCTGGTGGCATCGCTCGCCGTTTCGACGGCTGCACAGGCCGCCGACCTGACCAAGCAGGAACCGGTCACCGTCACGCTCAAACTGGGCACCGTCGACGGGCAGCACCGCTTCACCCCCGATTCGCTGACGCTGGAAGCCGGCAAGCTGTACAAGCTGCGGCTCGAAAACACCGGTAGCCAGCCCTACTACTTCGGTTCGGCCGGCCTGGCCGACATGGTCTACACGCGCAAGGTCGTGGCACTGGATGCGGCGGGCAAGGTGGTTGCCGAAGTCTATGGACCGATACGCCGCCTCGAGATTTCGGCCGGCCACACGACAGAGTGGTGGTTCCTGCCG
The DNA here is from genome assembly GCF_001713355.1 of Methyloversatilis sp. RAC08. Classification (NCBI taxonomy): domain Bacteria; kingdom Pseudomonadati; phylum Pseudomonadota; class Betaproteobacteria; order Nitrosomonadales; family Sterolibacteriaceae; genus Methyloversatilis; species Methyloversatilis sp. RAC08. The sequence continues at coordinate 1,521,423 of NZ_CP016448.1, forward strand.
GTGCGCACCGGCGTATTTGACGACGTGATATCAACGAAAAAGCTCGCCGACGGCGGCATGCGCGCAACGATAGAAGTGAAGTAGCAACCGCGGCTGCGCACCCTGACGACAGGACGCGCAGCCGTTCCGGTCACGGCCGGTTCCGGCGTACAATCCCCCCCGCCGCGGGTGTAGTTCAATGGCAGAACGGCAGCTTCCCAAGCTGCATACGTGGGTTCGATTCCCATCACCCGCTCCAGGCAATACGTTTGATGTCCCCTCCCCCGCATTCCCGCTGCCGGCAAAGCCACCGCCGGCGACCCTGCACTTCCTCTTGTCCTACAGCCAGCGACGGTCAGCACCTCTAGACTGGAGGCCGTTTTTTCCTCCGCTTCACGGCAGCTCCGGGTGTCCTCACCACCCAAACTGCACACCGGGTCCATGACCCGCTCTCCAGGCCGACGAACAATCGGTCCGCACGTCACACAATCCGGGAGATTTCCATGCGCCTGCGACGCCTGCCGCCATTGCTTGCCCTTTTTTTTCCTGCATTCATGCTGAGTGCGCCCGGTCATGCGGACGAGATCGAACTGACCAACGGTGACCGCATCACCGGGCGCATCGTGTCCAAGGCCGGCAACGAGCTGGTTGTGCGCACCGACTACGCTGGCGAACTCCGGCTGCGCTGGGACCTCGTGAAAAGCCTGCGCACCTCGGAACCGGTTACCGTGATGACCGCTGGTGGGGATTTGCTCAACAGCGCGCAGCTGGCCGCCAGCGAAGCCGACAAGGTGGCGCTGTCGAATCCGAGCACCGAAGGCAATGTGAAGCGGGAGGACATCGCCTTCATCAATCCGACACCGGAACAGTCCGGCAATGGCGTGAGCTACAGCGGCCGGGTCAATATGTCGGCCGCCCTGGTGCGCGGCAACGCCGAGAACGACCGCATCTACGGAGATGGCGCACTGGACGCGCGCGCCAAGGGCTACGCCTGGGGGCTCGGCATGAAGGTGGACCGGCGCAAGGACCGGGGCGTGAAGACGGCGCAGCAGTGGCTGCTCAACGGCAACTACGACCACTTCGTCAATGAGCGTCAGTTCATCTACGCACGTACCTCATTCGAGCAGGACAAGATCAAGGACATCCAGCTGCGTACGACGGTCGGTGCCGGTTACGGCTGGCAGCTCTACGAGGATGAACAGACGAAGCTGTCGCTGCGCACCGGCCTCGATTACGTCAATGTCGACCGCATCGTCAGCCAGGACGACGACTATCCGGCGCTGGGCTGGGGCGTGCGTGCATCGCACTGGCTGTTCGACCGACGCGCCGAGTTGTTCCACGACCAGGACGGTTTCTGGAGTGTCGCCGATACCAAACAGCTGACCATCCGCTCGAAATCCGGCGTGCGCCTGCCGATCGCCGCCGGCATGACCGCATCGGCACAACTCAATGCCGACTGGGAGCGCACGCCGGCGCCCGGTCGCAAGGCGGTGGATTCGACGCTGCTGCTCGGGCTGGGTTACGCCTGGTAGTCAGGGCTTGTCTTGTGGCTTGTCGATGCCGCGATATCCACCACCGAAATACAGCAACGGATCGCCGGCGCTGCGCTCGAAACGCTCCACCCGGCCGACGAAAATGAGGTGGTCTCCGCCGGCGTACTGGATGTCATTGCGGCATTCGAAACGCGCGAGGCAACCTTCGAGCAGCGGCGCGTCACCCAGGCCCTGACCGGTGGCAAGCCCGGCGAAACGCTGTTCGCGACTGCCGGCGAAGCGGCTCGACAGCGACTGCTGGTGAGCCCCCAGCACATGGATGGCGTAGTGCGAGCAGGCACGGAAAGCCTCTTCGCTGGGCGAACCGCACATCAGGCTCCACAGCACCAGCGGGGGATCGAGCGACACCGAATTGAAGGAATTCACCGTCAGGCCGACCGGATCGCCGTTTGGCGCGCGGGTGGTGACGATGGTGATGCCGGTGGCGAACAGCCCAAGTGCATCGCGGAAGGCGCGGCTGTCGCGGGCAGGGTTGTTCATCGCGATGTGCGGGAGCGCGTGGTCGCGTCCGCCAGGCAGATCGGACAGGGTACTGCCTGCACGGCAGCACGCGCGGGTCGGGCGGTCGGGTAGGTCATCAGGCGGACTAACGTTTGTGAGCGCAGATTATCGCCGCTTTTGCACGGCCGGCCAGCGCTCGACGCCTACAATCCGCTGCCGAACCACGCCTCACGACACGACATGGCGCCACAAACCGACGAATCCCCCGACTTGCAGGCCGACGATTTCGCCCCGACGCTGGTGCGCTGGCAGCGTCTGCACGGCCGCCACGACCTGCCCTGGCAGAACGGCGACGCCTACGGGGTATGGGTGTCGGAGATCATGCTGCAGCAGACCCAGGTGCAGACGGTGATCGGCTACTACGCCCGCTTCATGGCGCGCTTCCCGACGCTGGCTGCGCTTGCGGCGGCCGACGAAGGCAGTGTCATGGAGTCATGGAGCGGGTTGGGCTACTACGCGCGCGCGCGCAATCTGCACCGGGCAGCGCGCGAGGTCATGCAGCGCTTCGACGGGCGCTTCCCGGCGGCGGTCGACGACATCACCAGTCTGCCCGGCATCGGCCGCTCGACCGGCGCCGCCATCGCCACCTTCTGCTTTGGCGCGCACGAACCGATACTCGACGGCAATGTGAAGCGGGTATTCGCCCGCGTGTTCGGCATCGAAGGCTTTCCGGGCGCGCGTGCGGTCGAACAGCAGATGTGGGCGCTGGCACGCGGACTGATGCCGGCGTGCAACGGCGCTGCATATACACAGGCCTTGATGGATCTGGGCGCCACAGTGTGCACGCGCGGCCGCCCGCGCTGCGCTGACTGTCCGCTCCGCGACAGATGTGTGGCTCGGCGCGACACCCGCCAGCGGGAATTGCCGGCGCCGCGCCCGGCGAAGGTGCGGCCGCAACGTCTGCGCTTTGCACTGCTGATCGAGTGCGCAGGCCGCGTGCTGCTGGAACGCCGCCCAGGCCAGGGTATCTGGGGCGGCCTGCTGAGCCTGCCGGAACTGGCGGCGCAAACCCTGCCCGATGCGCTCGTCGAAGCAGGACGCTGGCTGGCGAGCCACGGTCTGTCGGACCACGCCGTCGAGGCGATGTCGCCGGTGGTCCACGGTTTCACGCATTTCGAGTTGCATCTGGTGCCGCTGCATGTATCCATGGGGAACAGCGCAGCACCTCTGCTGGCCGCTGAAACCGCGCTGCACTGGCAGCCGCTTGATGGCGCCACCGAGGCGGCGCTGCCGGCGCCGATACGCAAGCTGCTCGCGCAGCGCGATGCGTGCCATCGTACGCCGCGAGGCCTGCCATGAAGTGCCGCGACGGCTGCGGCGCCTGCTGCATCGCACCTTCCATTTCCAGCCCGATTCCGGGCATGCCTCAAGGCAAGCCCGCCGGTGTCCGCTGCATACAACTTGACGAACACGAGCGCTGCCGCATTTTCGGTTTGCCCGAGCGCCCTGCGTGCTGCGGCGGCCTGCAACCGTCGGCCGACATGTGCGGCGACGGACGTGCCCATGCGCTGGTGTGGCTGGCAGCGTTACAGCGCGCAACCGACAGTTGAGCATCTGGCCGGGTGCGCAGGCTGGCCGCAGGCGCGGGCCCGCTCGGGACAGAAACCCGGGAATACGGCAGATAGGGCTCGCTTATCGACGCCTGTGACCGGCATCACACGGAGTACCGTTGTCGCATTGCGTTCCGTGGGCCATCTGCCATGCACCTGTTCCGCGCCCTAACCGTGCAGTTCATCGCGTGGGCCGTTGCCGTGTTCGCCCTGCTGTACACCGTGTCGCCACCCGCCGGCCTGACTGCGGTCGTCATCATGCAGGGCGGCATCGCAGCTGCGCTGGCGCTGGCCATGGGTGCGCCGCGCTGGTGGGTCATCATCCACCTGCTTTTTTCGCCTCTGGTGGTCGGCGCGCGCGCGCTCGACATCGCGCCCGCCTGGTATCTGTTCGCCTTCATCGCACTGTCGGCCATCTTCTGGTCGACCTTCCGGACACGGGTACCGCTGTTCCTGACCAATCGGGCGACCGCACGCGCGCTGCTCCTGACACTGCCGCAGGACAAGCCGATACACCTGGTCGATCTGGGCTGCGGCACCGGCAGCCTGTTGCGTCGGCTGGCCATGTCGCGCCCGGACTGCCGCTTCACCGGCATCGAGAACGCACCGCTGCCCTGGCTGATCGCCCATCTGCGCAACCGCCACCTGCCGAACGTGACCATACGTCGCGCTGACCTGTGGTCTGCCCATCTCGGTCACTTCGACGTGGTGTATGCCTTCCTGTCACCGGTTCCGATGCCGAAGCTGGGGCGCAAGGCAGCGCTGGAAATGCGCCCCGGTGCGCTGCTGATCGCCAACAGCTTCGAAATACCCGGACTGAGCGCGGACCGCATCGTCGAGGGCGAACCCGGAGCACGCGAGCTGTATGTCTACAGTTTTGCCTGCCGACGCAGCAACAACGAACCTGCTGCAACGGGCGCGAACGCGGAATTGGCGCCGGTTCCGGCCGCACTTCCGGGCGATGCCGGCGGACTGGTCGCGTAACAATCACTCATCGAACTGCACTGGATCCGACGGGGACCATCACCATGGCTGAAATCATCTGCGTCATCGGAAACAAGGGCGGCACCGGCAAGACCACGCTGTCGCACATGCTCTGTCAGGGGCTGGGGCTGCTTAACCAGCGTTCGGTATGCGTGCTGACCGACATCGGCCGCGAACCGCTGGATCCGGAAGGGCGCCGCTACCTCACTGCCGATGCGCGGTCACGCGATGCACTGGCCAAGGTGGTGGAGAAGATCCGCGGCCTGAACAAATGGATCGGCGTCATCGATGGCGGCGCCAATCGCAGCGACATGGACCGCCATCTCTACAGCCTCGCACACCTGGTGCTGTTGCCGTTCCGCGATTCGCACGAGGACATGCGCACCGTGCAGCAGGATCTGGAAGCCTTTCCGCGCGCGCTGGCGTTGCCGATGCAGTGGCCGACGAACAGCTGGGCACGCGAAGCGGCCGACCGAACTATCGAAGCTCAGCTCGGTGCCTACCGCAACCGCATTCTGGAGCCGGTGTTCGCAATTTCGTCGTCAAAGCAACTGCTGCAGAAGCGCATCCCGGACACGCTGCCGTCGCCGCTGGCCAATGCCTGCCGCAGGGTTGCCGCACCGGTGCTCGACATCCTGCGCATCGAGCACGAGGAAGTGGATATCGATGCCGAGGACACGATGGACGAACACGCCCGGACGCAGTCCCGGCGCGAGGTGGACGCCGCGATCGGCGCCCACTGACTGGCCACTCAGCGGCGCGCGCGGGTCAGTGCGAGCGCCGGCGAGCTTGCTCGCGCGCCAGTGCGATCAGCAACTGGGCGCGCGAAGCCACCTTGTAGGCACTCAGGATGCGGCTCACGTGCACCTTGACGGTGCCTTCGGCCAGTCCCAGCGACTCGGCGATTTCACGATTGCTGCACCCCTCGGCCAGCAGCAGCAGCACGCGCTGCTGCGCACGCGTCAGGCCATTGGTCGCCGGACGATCGTCAACCTTCGACCGCGCGGGTGGCGTATAGAGATTGCCATCGAGCACTTCGCGCACCGCCTCGACCAGTTGCGCACCCGAATCGCCCTTCGACACGAAACCTGAGGCCCCGTGACGCATGGCCCGGTTAACAGTCGGTTTGTCACTGAGTGCCGACACCACCAGCACCGGTAGCGAAGGGTCGCGCTCGCGCAGCGTCGCTAGCAACGAAAATCCGTTCATTCCCGGCATGATCAGGTCGGTGATCACCAGATCGATGTCGTCGCGTTCGTCGATCAGTGTGAGCGCGTGCGCCGCGTCGGTCGCCTCTATGACGCTCAGGGTCCCGCCCAGTCGGGAAAGTGTCTGCGCCAGCCCCTCGCGCACCAGCGCGTGGTCGTCTATGACCAATATGCAACCCAACGGAAGCTCCTTTGCTCGGCTGATCGCAGCATGACCGCTCCGGCTCACATGATGCGGGCCCACGAAACATATGCCCGGATGTGCTGCACATCGATTCTAATCGCGCGCAAACCCAGCCTGGTTCATCCATAGAGACTACGTCTTAAGTTATATTTTTCAGCGCGGTATCGTGTCGTTTCCGCCATCATGGATGCCTGTGAAAAGGTAAGCTGGTAAATGACACCCCTGCGCAAGCACCATGAAGATTCTGATCGTTGATGACCATCCGTTGATCCGCGAGGCACTGCGCCACGTGTTGCCCGGCCTCGCCGCCGACATCCGGCTGTATGACGCGTCGGACCTGGAGAGCGGCCTGGCACTGGCCGATCAGCATCCGGATCTCGACCTCGCACTGCTCGACCTGACTCTGCCCGGTTGCAGCGGCATGAATGCGCTGCGCACCTTCCGCTCGGCGCAACCGGCACTTCCGATCGTGGTGCTGTCGGGCTTCGACGACACGGACACCGTCATTTCGTCACTCGACGAAGGCGCCATGGGCTTCATTCCGAAGTCCAGCAGCAATGAGGTGCTGTTGGGCGCACTGCGCCTCGTGCTGTCCGGCGGCGTGTACGTGCCGCGCCAGGCGATCGCGGGCGAATATGGTCTCGGCGCACCTCGGCGCGATGACGCCCCGCGCAAGCCGCAGACCGCATCGGACATCGGTTTGACCGAACGCCAGTCCGAAGTGCTGACGCTGATGGTTCAGGGCATGCCGAACAAGGAAATCTGCCGCGAACTGAATCTTGCCGAAGGCACGGTAAAGGTACACATCACGGCGATCCTGAAGGCGCTCGGCGCCACCAACCGCACCCAGGCTGTCGTCGCGGCAAGCCGCATCGGCCTCAAGCTCGGTCCGTCGGGCGGTACGCAATGACGGTGCAGCCGGGCACTACGGTGCCCGAAAAGACGACGATCGAATCGCTGACCCGCGAACGCGGCGATGCGGCAGCCCGGCTCGATGCGCTGGAACAGGCGCTGCTCGACAAGCAGGTGCGCGCCACCCAGATAGACATGCTGTACGCCAACCTGCGCACCGCCTTCGGCGGCCAGGTGCTCGGCACGGTGCTGGTGGCGATCACCATGTACACCGCCTTCCCGCTGATGACGGTCGCGATCTGGTTTGCCGCGTCGGTTGCCAACCAGATTTCGCGTCTGGTGCTGCTGCGGATGTACAACCGCGCCGCTCCGAATGCCGACGATGCGCCGCGCTGGGGCAACTACTGGCTGGCCGGCGCAGTGGTTTCGGGTGTGCTGTGGAGTTCCACACTGTGGCTGTTCTTCAGCCCGGATGCACCGCAGCAACAGATCGTGCTGATGTCGCTGCTGGTGTCGGTGTGCGGTGTGGCGGTGGCCATCACGTCGATGCATCTGCCGAGCTACTACGCCTTCCTGTTCACGACACTGTTGCCGGTAATCGCGCGCTACATATGGGAAGGCGGTCGTTATGACCTGCTGATCGCGTTCATCGTGACCGTGCTCATGATCGCGCTATGGAAGGTGGGCCGCAATTTCAATGCGCTGATCGAACGCGCGCTGCGCAGCCGCTACGCCAATGAGGTGCTGAGCAAACGGCTGGAGGCACAGAATATCGAACTGTCGCAGGCGCGCGACCGCGCCGATCAGGCCAGCCGTGCGAAAAGTCAGTTCTTTGCTGCAGCCAGCCATGACCTGCGCCAGCCGTTGCACGCGATGGGCCTTTTCGCCGCCGCCCTGTCGGCCAAGGCACGCGAACCCGACGTGGCCAATCTGGTGACCAGCATCAGCAGTTCGGTCGAGGCGCTGGAAGGCCTGTTCAACGAATTGCTCGACATTTCGAAGATCGACTCCGGCAAGGTGAAGCCGGAAATCACCGACGTTTCGGTCACGGCACTGTTCGACCGACTGCGCATGGACTTCGAGCCGGAAGCGTTCGACCGCGGGCTGTCGTTCCGCATGCCATCGCGAAGTGCCTGGGTACGCAGCGACCCGGTGCTGCTGGAACGCATCCTGCGCAACCTGATTTCCAACGCAATGCGCTACACGCGCAGCGGTGGCGTACTGGTCAGCACCCGGCTGCGCAGGGGCAGGCTTCGATTCGAGGTGTGGGATACCGGCATGGGCATTGCGCCCGACGATCAGGCGCGCATCTTCGAAGAGTTCGTACAGCTGGCGAACGCGGAGCGCGACCGTCGCAAGGGACTCGGGCTCGGCTTGTCCATCGTGCAGCGGCTGGCAGCGCTGCTCGGCCATCCGGTCAGCCTGTCGTCACGCCCCGGTCGTGGAACAGTGTTCCGGGTTGATGTTCCGATGGGGCGCGCGCCAGTCGTGCGCGTCGCAGCGGCCCGAGCCGAGCGCAGCCAGGCCGATCTGGGCGGGCGCTGCATTCTGGTAATCGACGACGAGGCAAGCATCGTCGACGGCATGAGCGCGCTGCTCGGCAGTTGGGGGGCGGAAGCGCTGATCGCCGGTACCGCAGCCGAGGCCATGGCGCAGGTCACAGCACGCAACGCGCCACCCGACCTGATCATTGCCGACTATCAGTTGCGCGACGGTGAAATCGGACCGGAAGTGGTGACCGCGGTTCGCCGGCATTTCGGCACCGAGATCCCGGCCATTCTTGTGACCGGCAGCGCGACGCCGGAGCGGCTGGAAGAAGCGCGCGATCTCGGCCATCACCTGCTGCTCAAGCCGGTCATGCCGGCCAAGCTGCGCACGCTGATCCAGTTCAAGCTGAAGGAAGCCGTGAAGGCCTGAGGCATGCACAGGTCTAGACCGAAAGGACGATTGCTGCCCGACATCCCGTTTAACAGAATGAAGTTGTTGTGCACGTTGTGTCCCCTTGACGCGGTCTGCAAAGGCCGCGTTTTCTTTTGTGCGCCGGCTTTGCATGGCGGCTGAAACGATCCGGGGACGGGAAGCGCGCTCACCTCGCGCGCCGCTGCTATGCTTTGCCGACATTCCGCGACAGAGGTGACGACATGGCTGGCGATCCTTCCCAGTACGATCCAATGGAATTTCTCCGCTCGGTATGGGGGCAGATGCCCTTCCCGGTACCCGGTTTCGTGACGCCGACGCTCGACGTGGGCGAACTCGACAAGCGGATTGCCGATCTCAAGGCAGTCGAAGGCTGGCTGCGCATGAACATGGGCATGCTGCAGACCAGCATCCAGGGGCTGGAAGTCCAGCGCGCCACACTGGCGACGATGCAGGCGATGGCGGCGCACGCCGGAGGCACCGCACCCGCGCCCGCCACTGCCGCAAACCCGATGCAGGCGTTCGGCAATGCGGCCATGTGGCCATGGTCGGTGATGCAGAACAGTGCCGCCCCCCCGCCCGCCGCCGCACCGGACGTCAATCAGGCCCCACCCAGTGATGGATAACAGCCGCAGGAACTAGTCCGTGAATACCTTTGCAGCGAGCACCGCCTTTCATGAAGACTGGCCGGTTGCGATGGACCGGGCTCTTGGCGCACTGGACATTCCCGGCGGCGCCAATCTCGGTTTCGTTTATTTCACCGATCAGTACGGCAGCGACGTGCAGGCCATGGTTGACCGGCTGACGCTGCTGACCGGCATCCCCAACTGGGTCGGCACCTGCTCGCTCGGCGTGATCGGCCGAAGCAGCGCCGCACAGAACCACCCCGGTCTGGCGCTGCTGGTCGCCTGCCTGCCCGAGGGCAGCTTCCAGGTCTTTTCGGGGCGCGATCGCCTGCCCAACATGCTGGGCATTGATGCGGGGCGCGAGCAGCCTTACTTCGCCGTCGTACACGCAGACCCGTCGACGCCGGACATGAGCGACCTGATCACCGACATGGCAACCAAGGTGTCGAGCGGTTTCATTACCGGCGGGCTGGCACTGTCGCGCGGCCAGGCGCCGATGATCGCCAACGGCGCACTGTACGGCGGCATCAGCGGCGTGGCCTTCAACGAGCAGGTGAGCATCACGACCAGGCTGACACAAGGCTGTTGCGCCGTCGGCCAGGCACGCATCGTCACCGCCTGCGACCAGAACGTGGTGACCGAGATCGATGGACGGCCTGCGCTCGATGCCTTCCTTGAAGCGGCCGGTACTTCGCTCGGCCAGGATCTGCGCCGTGCTGCACGCTACATCCTTCCCGGACTGGGCATTCCGGGGCGTGACGACGCCGAGTTCAGGGTACGCAATGTGATCGCGCTCGATCCGGCAAGCGGCGTGTTCGCCATCAACGATGCCGTCGAGGTCGGGCAGCGCATTCGCTTCTACCGGCGCGATGGCGACTGCGCACGCGCCGACATGATGCGCATGCTGCATGAGCTGCGCGATTCGCTCGATGCGCCACCGAAAGCGGCGCTGTATGTGTCATGTGCGGCGCGCGGCGAGCACATGTTCGGCAACGACAACGCCGAACCGGACATGCTGGAAGCCGTGTTCCCAGGCCTGCCAGTGGCCGGCTTCTTCGCCGGCGGCGAGATTTCGCATGATCAGCTGTATGGCTACACTGGCGTACTGACCCTGTTTCTGTAGCGGACGCGATGGCACGACACCCGAACGGCAACCCTGATCAGCCGCCCGTTGGCATAGGCGAACAGCGGCTCGACCGGCGCCGGTTCCTGAGGCAGGGCGCTGCGCTTGCAGGTGCCACTGCAGCGGCCGGCGCACCGGCAGCACAGTCCGGCGGCGATCTGCCCTGGCTGCATGTGCCGGGCCAGCCCTTTTCTGTCTACGGACAGCCTTCGCCGCACGAGCGCTACACCGCACGGCGCATCGGCGCCAACCGCGCGGTTGCCGGAAACGGCGTGTCGTTCACCCCGCTGGAAGAACTCGAAGGCACGATCACGCCGAACGGCCTGCATTTCGAGCGCCACCACAACGGCGTACCGCAGATCGATCCGGTGCAGCACCGTCTGGTCGTGCATGGCCGGGTGCGCCAACCGCTGAGCTTCGACGTGAAGTCGCTGCTGCGCTACCCGATGCGCTCGCAGGTGCTGTTCATCGAATGCGGCGGCAACAGCAACGCCGGCTGGCACGCCGAACCGATACAGCGCCCGGCCGGTTCGGTGCATGGCCTGGTGTCGTGCGCCGAATGGACGGGTGTGCCGCTGTCCATCCTTCTCGACGAGGCCGGGGTGGATCCGGAAGCCTCTTGGGTGATCGCCGAAGGGGCGGATGCCGGGGCGATGAACATGAGCATACCGCTCGGCAAGATGCGCGAAGACTGCCTGATCGGGCTGTACCAGAACGGCGAACGGCTGCGCCCGGAAAATGGTTATCCGATGCGGCTCATCGTGCCCGGCTGGGAAGGCGTGCTGCATGTGAAGTGGTTGCAGCGGCTGGAAGTCGCCGACCAGCCGGTAATGTCGCGCAACGAGACCTCGAAGTACACCGAGTTGCTGCCGTCCGGCAAGGCACGCCAGTTCACCTTCACGATGGGTTGCAAGTCGTTGATCACGTCGCCTTCGCATGGACAGACACTGCGCCAGCCGGACGTGTATCAGATCACCGGTCTGGCCTGGAGCGGTCACGGACGCATCGCGCGGGTTGAAGTGTCGGCCGACAATGGTCGCCACTGGACCGACGCGGCGTTGCAGTCACCCGCATTGCCGCGCTGCTTCACGCGTTTTCGCCTGCCGTGGCGCTGGGACGGCAAGCCGGCGGTGCTGAAAAGCCGCGCCACCGATGAAGCCGGAAATGTACAGCCGGAACGCGCGGCACTGATCGCGGAGCGCGGCCGGGCCGGCTATTTCCATTACCACGCGATCGTGGCCTGGGCGGTCGAGGACGATGGACTGGTTTCGCATACTTATTAACGGCGGAGCGCTGATCGCGTTGCTGACCGGCTGCGCCACGCCGCTGGCACCGCGTGTCGAGGCGCCGAAGTTGGGCACGCCGATCGCTGCCGACGCGCTGACTGCACAGACGCTCAACGTGTTTCCGGACGGTCGCGGTCTTCCGCCCGGACAAGGTTCGGTGGCAGAGGGTGCGCGGCTGTTCGCCCAGCACTGCGCCGGCTGCCACGGCAAGGACGGGCGCGGCGGTACGGCAGAGGAACTGACAGGTGCGAGCCGGCCGCTCGACCATCCGGCAGCCGACAAGACCATAGGCAGCTACTGGCCGTATGCCACCACGCTGTTCGACTTCATCCGTCGCGCCAAGCCGATGGGTGCGCCCGGCACCTTGAATGCGGACGAGGTGTATGCGCTGAGTGCATGGCTTCTGCACGCCAATGGCGTGCTTGCCGCCGACGCGGTGATGGATGCTCCACGGCTGTCTGCGTTGCGCATGCCCAACCGGGACGGCTTCATCCGGATTGAAGCGCCTTGAGTCACCCGCGCGTCAGCGTAGCCCGACACGCAATGCAAGCGCGCCGATCATGACTGCCGCAAAGGCAAGACCGAGGCCGGATTCGGACGACTGATCGAGCAAACCGGCAAGCGGATAGCTCTGTCGGACGTTCTGAACTGACGAAGCCCGGACTTCGTTGCAAACGGGGCCTGTCGCCGCACCGGTTGCACCGTCGCACGCACCAGGTGCGTCATGTGCAAGGACGGGCAGTGCAACCAGCAGGGTCGAACACAGGGCAATTCGCGGGAGAAGAGATCGGATGTTGCAACGCATGATGCACCCCTTCCTTGATGGCATTATCAGTTGAAGGACATGCAACATCGGGGCCAGCAGCGCGAGATGGATCAAGTGTCTGTTTTCAAATATCTAACATTCGCAGCGTCGTCTCTGACCCGCACCAGCTTGGACAAGCAGGATGCAGGCGCACTATTGCAGTGCAGCAATCTTGAAGCAGTGATCACACGGTGAATTCGGAGATCAATCTTACCAGCGTGTCGCCGTAGCGCTCGATCTTGCGGCCACCGAAACCGGCGATGTCGGCCAGCTCGTCGCAGTCAGCCGGCCGGTTGCGCGCCAGTTCGATCAGCGTGCTGTCGTGCAGGATGACGTAGGCCGGCACCGACTGGGTACGCGCCTCGTCGAGGCGCCATGCTTTCAATGCGGCAAGCAGGTCGGCATCAACGCCTTCCGTCGAGATCGGAGCGGCCGCCCGACTGCGTCGTGCGCCGGAGTCCTTCACACGCTCGACGATGCGCCGCATCGTCACCTTCTGTTCGCCGCGCAGCACCGGGCGGGCGGCGTCGGTGAGCACGAGGGCACCAAAGGATTCCTGATCGACGCGCGCCAACCCGAGCGCCACCAACTGGCGGAACACGCTGCGCCAAAGGTTTTCGTCTTCCGCCTTGCCGATGCCATGCACCGACAGCTTGTCGTGGCCCCACTGACGGATGCGTTCGGTGTCCTTGCCGCGCAGCACGTCGATAAGATGGGTGGCGCCGAAGCGGTTGCCGGTGCGGTAGATGGTTGAGAGCGCCTTCTGCGATGCCACGGTGGCGTCCCAGGTTTCCGGAGGGTTCAGACAGTTGTCACAGTTGCCGCACGGCGCGCCCTGCTCGCCAAAATAGGCCAGCAGATGCACGCGCCGGCAGTGCGCGGTTTCACACAGCCCGAGCAGCGCATCAAGCTTGCTGCTCGAAATGCGTCGGAAGGCCTCATTGCCTTCCGACTGGTCGATGAAGCGACGCTGCTGCACCACATCGGCCAGACCGTAAGCCATCCAGGCGTCCGCCGCCGTGCCGTCGCGACCGGCCCGACCGGTTTCCTGGTAGTAGCCTTCGATCGAACGCGGCAGGTCGAGATGTGCGACGAAGCGAACGTCCGGCTTGTCGATGCCCATGCCGAACGCGATCGTGGCTACGACAACGATGCCCTCCTCGCGCTGGAAGCGCGCCTGATTGGCGGCACGTGCCTGGGTGTCCATGCCGGCATGGTAGGGCAGCGCATTCACACCCTGCGCAACCAGCCATTCGGCGGTTTCGTCCACCTTCTTGCGCGAGAGGCAGTAGACGATGCCTGCATCATCCGGATGCTCGGCGCGGATGAAACGCAGCAGTTGCTTGCGCGCGTCGTCCTTGTCCACGATGGTGTAGCGGATGTTCGGGCGATCGAAGCTGGACACGAACACGCGCGAATCCTGCAACGCAAGCCGTTCGATGATTTCAGCACGGGTCGCCGGATCGGCGGTCGCGGTCAGCGCAATGCGCGGCACGTCGGGGAAGCGCTCGTGCAGCACCGACAGCTGCAGATATTCGGGACGGAAGTCATGCCCCCACTGCGCGACGCAATGGGCTTCGTCAATGGCGAAAAGGGCCGGTCGGATGTGGCTCAGCAGATCGAGGCAGCGCGGCGTGTTCAGCCGCTCGGGCGCGACGTACAGCAGGTCGAGCGTGCCGTCGAGCAGACGTCGCTCGACGTCGCGTACCTGATTGAGGTCGAGCGTGGAATTGAGGAAGGCGGCGCGCACTCCGAGCAGCGTCAGCGCCGCCACCTGATCCTGCATCAGCGCGATCAGCGGTGACACCACCACTGCCGTTCCCGGTCGCAGCAGCGCCGGAACCTGGTAGCAAAGTGATTTGCCGCCGCCGGTGGGCATCAGTACCAGTGCGTCCCCACCGCCAGCGACATGTTCGACGATGTCGCCCTGGGCCCCGCGGAAACCGGGATGACCGAACACGTCCTTCAGGACGCGCAGCGCGCTTTCACGCATCACGTTGCGCCCGGTCACCGTCGGCTCGCAGCCCCAGCATCAGCATCGCCCGAACGCGACCTTCAGCGCGAACCCGAGCGGTTGCGCGGCGAAAACAGCGCCGGCGCCTGCGGACGGCGCGCATCGCCGCGACGGGCATCGCCCGCACGCGGCATCACATTGCCATTCACTTCGCGCGGCGCGGCGGCAGCCGGCTGGATGCGGTTGCCGCGGTTGTCATCGTCGTCATCATGCGCACGCGCGGGTGCGCGGTTACCGCTACCGCCATTGCCAGCCCCCGACGCACGACCTCCTGCATTGCCGTTGCGCGGTGCGCCACCGCCCGGGCCGCGACCGGCTCCACGCGGTGCCGGAGCCCCGCCTGCAGCCTTGGGCTGAGCGGCACGCGCCGGACGTTCACCATTGGCGCGCGGCGCATTGCCTGCGACCGGTTTGCGACGCGGAGAGTCGGTGTTGCGCGCACCGCGGCCCGGCGGACGAGGGCCGCGGTCCGGTTCCTCGACCACGATGCCGGGCACGAATCCTTCAGCGGTCGCTTTGGGAATCGCCTGGCGAGTGACCTTTTCGATCGCGCTCAACAGCTTGACCTCTTCACGATCCACAAGAGACACCGCGGAGCCGCTGGCGCCGGCACGGCCGGTGCGGCCGATGCGGTGCACATAATCTTCCGGCACGCTGGGCAGTTCGAAATTGACGACGTGCGGCAACTGGTCGATGTCCAGTCCGCGCGCAGCGATGTCTGTCGCGACCAGCACGCGCAGCGAATTGCTCTTGAAATCGGCCAGCGCTCGCGTACGCGCGTTCTGACTTTTGTTGCCGTGGATCGCCAGCGCACTGATGCCCTGCTTGTCGAGCTGTTCGGCCAACCGGTTGGCGCCATGCTTGGTGCGCGTGAACACAAGCACCTGTGTCCATTCGCCCGTATTGATCAAATGTGCAAGCAGATGGCGCTTCTGCTTCTGTTCCACCATGTAGACGCTCTGATCCACACGCTCGGCGGTCGTGTTGCGTGGCGCGACCTCGACCTCGGCGGCATTGTTCAGCAGGCCATGCGCCAGCTCGCGGATCTCCGGCGAGAAGGTGGCCGAAAAAAGCAGCGTCTGGCGGGTCTTCGGCAATGCGGCGATGACCTTGCGGATATCACGGATGAAACCCATGTCCAGCATGCGATCGGCTTCATCGAGCACGAAGATTTCAACGCCGGACAGATCCAGCGTCTTTTCGCCGAGGTGATCAAGCAGACGGCCAGGCGTCGCGACCAGAATGTCGACGCGCTGCTTCAGCCCCTGCAGCTGAGGATTCATGCCGACGCCACCGAAGATGACCATCGAGCGCATGCCGGCATGCACGCCGTAGGTGCGTACCGATTCCTCGACCTGGGCAGCCAGTTCGCGCGTCGGCGTGAGCACCAGAACGCGCGGGCGGCCAGGCGGAATCTTTGCCGGGCGGTTGATCAGCGTGTGCAGGATGGGCAGCGTAAATCCGGCGGTCTTTCCGGTACCCGTCTGCGCTGCGGCCAGCAGGTCGCGCCCTGCCATCACGAGCGGAATGGCCTTTTGTTGAATGGGGGTGGGTTGCGTGTAGCCCTCTTCCGAAATGGCGCGCAACAGCGGTTCAGCCAGGCCCAGCCCGGCGAAATCGACTTCAGTGTTCAAACAGATCTCCAGCGACGGCCCGTCGCTCAAGCTGAGTGACACCAATACAGGCAGACAAATGAGTGACTTCCAGTGGGGAGGCGGGTGCCTCCTGTCGTCAGTGTGACGACGGAAGGTGCCTATTGGTTAGGCACAAGCAGAGTGTACAGGGCTTCCGGGCGGAAGTCTTGCATTGCTGCACACGGCAACCGTTTCATCCGGCGGTTCGGTGAGCGAGCAGATGATCGATCGTCGCCGCGGCAAGAGCGAAGCCGAATCCGCCTGTGACGCAGACGCTGGAGCCGTACCCGGCACAGTTCAGCCCGTGCGGCGCGCTTCCGGTATCGCAGTTCTGCGCTTCAGGGCGACGCATCGACTCTGGCGAGAACACGACGTCGATGCCGAATGACGCCTTGTCGGGCAAGTTCATCTGCCCGCTCTTGCGCAGCAGCTGCCGTACGCGTGCCAGGAGTGCATCGCCTTGTGCGGCCGCGAGATCGGCGCATCGGATGCGCGTGGGATCAGTACGCCCTCCCGCAGCCCCCGCCATGAACAGCCGGATGCGCATCGCGTGGCAGTGCAGCCCCATGGCAACCTTGGCCGACACCTGATCGGTGCAGTCAATGACTGCATCGTACTGCGCCCCAAGCACCTCGGCCGCATTGTCCGGAGACACGAAATCCTCGATTGTCGTTACGACGCAAGCTGGATTGATGGCGCTGATACGTTGCGCCATGGCTTCGGTCTTGGCCATGCCAAGCGTCGGAACAAGCGCCTGGATCTGGCGGTTGATGTTTGATTCGGCAACGTGATCAAGATCTGCGAGGGCGATACGACCAATGCCGCTTCGGGCGAGCGCTTCCGTTGCCCATGAACCGACTCCGCCGATGCCGACGACAAGTACGGCAGCGCGTTCGAGCGCTGCATGCGCTCCGCGGCCATGCAGCCGGTCAACACCGGAGAAAGCGCGAGGTGTTTCGCGTTCGTCGTGAGTTGAATTCATGGGAGCGCAATCATGATTTCGCTCTGTTCGAAGGGGGTGGTGTAGGAAGGGGTTTGTTTTGATGCAGTTTCGCTGTTTGCAAACACGAACGCCCGATCACGTTGTTTTGTGATCGGGCGTTTTGTGTTGGAGCGTAGGGTAGCCTGGCACTGACCTACTTTCGCGAGCGTAGTACTCACTATCATTGGCGCGGCTGCGTTTCACGGTCCTGTTCGGGATGGGAAGGGGTGGTTCCACAGCGCTATGTGCACCAGGCTGAAGCTTGTCATGGAGGGGTTTTGGCCCGCCATGTGGAAGAAGTAAAGGATGGTGTGATTGTGCGCGAGGCACTTTTGAATTTGATGTATAGCCGCGGTGTTGAACACACGGTTATAGGGTCAAGCCGCACGGGCAATTAGTACTGGTTAGCTTAATGCATTACTGCACTTCCACACCCAGCCTATCAACGTGGTGGTCTTCCACGACCCTTCAGGGGGATCGAGTCCCCGGGAAGTCTCATCTTGAGGCGAGTTTCGCGCTTAGATGCTTTCAGCGCTTATCTCTTCCCTACTTAGCTACCCGGCGATGCCACTGGCGTGACAACCGGTACACCAGAGGTAAGTCCACTCCGGTCCTCTCGTACTAGGAGCAGGTCCCCTCAAACTTCCAGCGCCCACGGCAGATAGGGACCAAACTGTCTCACGACGTTTTAAACCCAGCTCACGTACCACTTTAAATGGCGAACAGCCATACCCTTGGGACCGGCTACAGCCCCAGGATGTGATGAGCCGACATCGAGGTGCCAAACTCCGCCGTCGATGTGAACTCTTGGGCGGAATCAGCCTGTTATCCCCAGAGTACCTTTTGTCCGTTGAGCGATGGCCCTTCCATACAGAACCACCGGATCACTATGTCCTGCTTTCGCACCTGCTCGACGTGTCAGTCTCGCAGTCAAGCTCGCTTTTGCCATTGCACTTTAGGTACGATGTCCGACCGTACCAAGCGAACCTTCGAACTCCTCCGTTACCTTTTAGGAGGAGACCGCCCCAGTCAAACTGCCTGCCATGCACGGTCCCCGATCCGGATTCACGGACCTAGGTTAGAACCTCAACGACACCAGGGTGGTATTTCAAGGTTGGCTCCACGTGATCTGGCGACCACGTCTCACTGCCTCCCACCTATCCTACACAAGTCCCGTCAAAGTCCAATGCAAAGCTACAGTAAAGGTTCATGGGGTCTTTCCGTCTAGCCGCGGGGAGATTGCATCTTCACAAACATTTCAACTTCGCTGAGTCCCAGGAGGAGACAGTGTGGCCATCGTTACGCCATTCGTGCAGGTCGGAACTTACCCGACAAGGAATTTCGCTACCTTAGGACCGTTATAGTTACGGCCGCCGTTTACCGGGGCTTCGATCAAGAGCTTGCACCCCATCACTTAACCTTCCGGCACCGGGCAGGCGTCACACCCTATACGTCCACTTTCGTGTTTGCAGAGTGCTGTGTTTTTATTAAACAGTCGCAGCCACCGATTCTCTGCGACCCCTTTCCGCTCCGTCCGCGAGGGACTTCACGTACGAGGGGCATACCTTCTCCCGAAGTTACGGTATCAATTTGCCGAGTTCCTTCTCCTGGGTTCTCTCAAGCGCCTGAGAATTTTCATCCTGCCCACCTGTGTCGGTTTGCGGTACGGTCACTCCATGACTGAAGCTTAGAGGCTTTTCTTGGAAGCGTGGTATCTAGCACTTCGGACCACGTGGGTCCTCGTCATCACATCTCGGCTAAGCCGCGCGGATTTGCCTACGCAGCACGCCTACCTGCTTAAACCGGGACTTCCAACACCCGGCTGCTATAACCTTCTCCGTCCCCCCATCGCATCATGGACTGGTACAGGAATATTGACCTGTTTCCCATCGACTACGCCTTTCGGCCTCGCCTTAGGAGCCGACTCACCCTACGCCGATGAACGTTGCGTAGGAAACCTTGGGCTTTCGGCGAGCGGGCCTTTCACCCGCTTTATCGCTACTCATGTCAGCATTCGCACTTCTGATATCTCCAGCATCCGTTACCAGACACCTTCGCAGACTTACAGAACGCTCCCCTACCATATGTCTTACGACATATCCGCAGCTTCGGCTCGTGGCTTGAGCCCCGTTACATCTTCCGCGCAGGACGACTCGACCAGTGAGCTATTACGCTTTCTTTAAAGGATGGCTGCTTCTAAGCCAACCTCCTGGCTGTCTATGCCTTCCCACCTCGTTTTCCACTTAGCCACGCATTGGGGGCCTTAGCTGGCGGTCTGGGTTGTTTCCCTCTTGACGATGGACGTTAGCACCCACCGTCTGTCTCCCATGCTCGCACTTCTCGGTATTCGGAGTTTGCTATGGCGGGGTAGATCGCAATGACCCCCCCAACCATTACAGTGCTCTACCCCCGAGAGTGATACATGAGGCACTACCTAAATAGTTTTCGGGGAGAACCAGCTATTTCCAAGTTTGTTTAGCCTTTCACCCCTATCCACAGCTCATCCCCTAATTTTTCAACATTAGTGGGTTCGGACCTCCAGTACCTGTTACGGCACCTTCATCCTGGCCATGGATAGATCACTTGGTTTCGGGTCTACGTCCAGCAACTGAATCGCCCTATTCAGACTCGCTTTCGCTACGCCTCCCCTATTCGGTTAAGCTCGCTACTGAACGTAAGTCGCTGACCCATTATACAAAAGGTACGCAGTCACCCCTTGCGAGGCTCCCACTGTTTGTATGCATGCGGTTTCAGGATCTATTTCACTCCCCTCCCGGGGTTCTTTTCGCCTTTCCCTCACGGTACTGGTTCACTATCGGTCGATCACGAGTATTTAGCCTTGGAGGATGGTCCCCCCATCTTCAAACAGGATTTCACGTGTCCCGCCCTACTTGTCGCACGCTCAGACCCGCCACTTACTTTTCACATACGGGACTATCACCCTGTATCGTCGGACTTTCCAGACCGTTTTGTTAAGTAAATGGTTTAGTCGTGCAGGCTACTCCCAGTTCGCTCGCCACTACTTTGGGAATCTCGGTTGATTTCTGTTCCTCGAGCTACTTAGATGTTTCAGTTCGCTCGGTTCGCTTCCGCTGACCTATGTATTCAGTCAGGGATGACCCTTACGGGCCGGGTTTCCCCATTCGGACATCGGGGGATCAAAGCTCCATTGCCAGCTCCCCCCCGCTTTTCGCAGGCTTGCACGTCCTTCATCGCCTGTGATCGCCAAGGCATCCACCACATGCACTTATTCACTTGACCCTATAACGCTGTGCTCGACTTGCGTCTTGCGCCACGTTACAGATCATTCTCAAGCGCTCGCGCTATCAATCCCGCCGCTGGTTCAAAGTGGCGGGACGATGCAATCACTACCCATGAGATGCCGACGCGGTTGAAACGCCGACATCCCTTTACTTCTTCCAAATTTTTAAAGATCAAGATTCCATGCACCCTTGCGGGTGAGGTCTGGACAGTATTTCTACATTCCACGCCTCACACTCAAATGCACATCAAGCAACAGCAGACACTGACCACCCGGTAACCGTCTGAACAACCAGTTTGTGGTGGAGGATGACGGGATCGAACCGACGACCCCCTGCTTGCAAAGCAGGTGCTCTCCCAGCTGAGCTAATCCCCCATTACCGCGCAGTACTTCTGCAGGCAATCTGGTGGGTCTGGTTGGGTTCGAACCAACGACCCCCGCCTTATCAAGACGGTGCTCTAACCAGCTGAGCTACAGACCCGGTAATCCCAGGGTCGGGTGCTCACACTGCGAACTCATCACGATTTACCGTAACTTGCCCGAGCTCCTTGCCCTTGTTGCTTGAAACAGCCGATAGGTTGTGGACACGACACGATTGTGACTCTAGAAAGGAGGTGATCCAGCCGCACCTTCCGATACGGCTACCTTGTTACGACTTCACCCCAGTCATGAATCTCACCGTGGCGACCGCCCCCCTTGCGGTTAGGCTAGCCTCTTCTGGTGAAACCCACTCCCATGGTGTGACGGGCGGTGTGTACAAGACCCGGGAACGTATTCACCGCGGCATGCTGATCCGCGATTACTAGCGATTCCGACTTCACGCAGTCGAGTTGCAGACTGCGATCCGGACTACGATCGGCTTTCTGGGATTGGCTCCACCTCGCGGCTTGGCAACCCTCTGTACCGACCATTGTATGACGTGTGAAGCCCTACCCATAAGGGCCATGAGGACTTGACGTCATCCCCACCTTCCTCCGGTTTGTCACCGGCAGTCTCATTAGAGTGCTCTTGCGTAGCAACTAATGACAAGGGTTGCGCTCGTTGCGGGACTTAACCCAACATCTCACGACACGAGCTGACGACAGCCATGCAGCACCTGTGTTACGGCTCTCTTTCGAGCACCCCCACCTCTCAGCAGGGTTCCGTACATGTCAAGGGTAGGTAAGGTTTTTCGCGTTGCATCGAATTAATCCACATCATCCACCGCTTGTGCGGGTCCCCGTCAATTCCTTTGAGTTTTAATCTTGCGACCGTACTCCCCAGGCGGTCGACTTCACGCGTTAGCTGCGGTACTCAATGAGTCTCCTCACCGAACACCTAGTCGACATCGTTTAGGGCGTGGACTACCAGGGTATCTAATCCTGTTTGCTCCCCACGCTTTCGTGCATGAGCGTCAGTATTGGCCCAGGGGGCTGCCTTCGCCATCGGTGTTCCTCCACATCTCTACGCATTTCACTGCTACACGTGGAATTCCACCCCCCTCTGCCATACTCTAGCCGTGCAGTCACAAGCGCAGTTCCCAGGTTAAGCCCGGGGATTTCACACCTGTCTTACACAACCGCCTGCGCACGCTTTACGCCCAGTAATTCCGATTAACGCTCGCACCCTACGTATTACCGCGGCTGCTGGCACGTAGTTAGCCGGTGCTTCTTCTTCAGGTACCGTCATTAACGCGCTATGTTAGAGCGCGCCGTTTCGTTCCTGCCGAAAGAGCTTTACAACCCGAAGGCCTTCTTCACTCACGCGGAATGGCTGGATCAGGGTTGCCCCCATTGTCCAAAATTCCCCACTGCTGCCTCCCGTAGGAGTCTGGGCCGTGTCTCAGTCCCAGTGTGGCTGGTCGTCCTCTCAGACCAGCTACAGATCGTCGCCTTGGTAGGCCTTTACCCCACCAACTAGCTAATCTGACATCGGCCACTCCAATCGCGCGAGGTCCGAAGATCCCCCGCTTTCTCCCTCAGGACGTATGCGGTATTAGCACTTCTTTCGAAGTGTTATCCCCCACGACTGGGTATGTTCCGATGTGTTACTCACCCGTTCGCCGCTCGCCACCAGGGTTGCCCCCGTGCTGCCGCTCGACTTGCATGTGTAAAGCATTCCGCCAGCGTTCAATCTGAGCCAGGATCAAACTCTTCAGTTTAATTCCCAAAACTCAACAGAATTCACAGGTATAAGCTTTCGCTTAAAACCTTTGATTCGTATGAGCACTTCAATTTAGTTGTCATGCGTATTTCCATCGCCCCAGGTCTCCCCGAAACGACATCTACACGCCGTTACAACCATGCCGTGCCCACACCTATCGGCTGTTTGTGTTTTTAAAGAGCTTCGCTGCTGAGCAACGAGAGGTGCGCATTCTACGGATTATCGAAAGGCCGTCAATACCTTTTTGAAAGAATCCTGAAGATTTTTTGCACTGCACCCAGACCGAGCAGATGCAGCACGACAGACGTATAAAATTCTCCCGCGCGATCAGCGGGCTACCCGCTCGATGCTAGCCAACAATGATCCTGCAGAATTTCCGCTTGCCGACCTGCGCCACCACGTTTGCACCCGGTGAAAGCAACAGGCCGCGATCAGAAACCTTCTCGCCGTCGAGACGCACACCGCCTTGCTCGATCATGCGCAACGCTTCCGAAGTCGTTCCCGTGAGCCCGGCGGACTTCAATGCCTGAGCAATCGGCAAACCGGACGCCGGCGCCTGCAGCGTCACCTCCGGCAAATCATCTGGCACACCGCCCTGCCGGAACCGGGTTTCGAAGTCCTGCAGCGCCGCATCAGCCGCGGGCGCGCCATGGAATCGCGCGACGATCTCCTGCGCAAGCATCACTTTCGCGTCGCGCGGATTGCGGCCCGCCCGAGTCTCGTCCCGCAGCGCCTCAATCTCGGTGCTGCTGCGGAAAGACAGCAACTCGAAATAGCGCCACATCAGCGTATCTGACACCGACATCACTTTGCCGAAGATCTCGTTCGGCGGCTCGGATACACCGATGTAGTTGCCGAGGGACTTGGACATCTTGTTGACGCCGTCCAGCCCTTCAAGCAGCGGCATCATGAGTACGACCTGCGGCGGCTGTCCATATTGCTTCTGTAGCTCGCGCCCCATCAGCAGATTGAACTTCTGATCGGTCCCTCCGAGCTCCACATCGGCCTTCAATGCGACCGAGTCATAGCCCTGGCATAGCGGGTACAGGAATTCGTGGATGGCAATCGGCTGATTGCCGGCATAACGCTTGGCAAAGTCGTCGCGCTCGAGCATTCGGGCCACTGTATGACGCGAAGCGAGGCGGATCATGCCGTCGGCGCCCAGGT
Source organism: Methyloversatilis sp. RAC08 (assembly GCF_001713355.1). NCBI lineage: Bacteria > Pseudomonadati > Pseudomonadota > Betaproteobacteria > Nitrosomonadales > Sterolibacteriaceae > Methyloversatilis > Methyloversatilis sp. RAC08. The sequence continues at coordinate 1,545,192 of NZ_CP016448.1, forward strand.
CGTTCATCCAGGTCGAATTGAACACAACCTCCATGCGCGCGGGGTCGAGTATCTTTCCGACTTGATCCTGATATGTACGGGCATTCACGAGCACCTGCTCACGGCTGAGCGGAGGGCGGGTCGCATTCTTGCCGGTCGGATCACCGATCGAGCCGGTGAAGTCGCCGATCAGAAACAGGATGTGGTGGCCGAGATCCTGAAAGTGCTTCAGCTTGTTCAGCAGAACAGTGTGCCCAAGGTGCAGGTCCGGTGCTGTAGGATCAAAGCCCGCCTTGACCCGCAGAGGGCGCCCGGTCTTCAGCTTTTCGACAAGATCGGCTTCGGGCAACAACTCTTCCACGCCGCGCTTGATCCATTGCAACGCGTGTTCGACATCTGACATGACTGTACTCCGGGTATCCAGGAATGCCGACCGCCCCACAACAGGCGGGCCGACATGCAAATCGCGCGATGGTATAGCAAGCACGGGACCGCGCCGACGGGAGAGATCATGAAGGAGCTGTTCATTGGAATCATGTCGGGCACCAGCCTTGATGGCATTGATGCCGTAATGGCCGATTTTTCGGCTGAACGGCCTGCCCTGCTGGCGCACGCACACCAGCCCTACACGAGCACGCTGCGCGAAGAACTCTCCGCATTGTGCGCGAGCGGGCCGGACGAAATACACCGATCGCAACGCGCAGCCATCGCGCTGGCTCACATCAGTGCCGAACTGGTCTCCGGGCTGCTCGCTGCTGCCGGGCTATCGACCAGAGACGTCAGCGCCATCGGCTGCCATGGCCAGACCGTCCGGCACATACCAGCCGAGGGCTACACACTGCAGATCAACGCGCCTTCGCTGCTGGCCGAACTGAGCGGGATTCCAGTGGTCGCCGATTTCCGCACGCGCGATATAGCTGCGGGCGGACAAGGGGCACCGCTCGTGCCAGCGTTCCACGCTCACATGTTCTCTGATGCAATCCGATCGCGAGTGGTACTGAACATCGGTGGCATGTCGAACGTGACGCTGCTGGCGCCGGACGAACCGGTACGCGGATTCGATTGTGGCCCAGGCAATGTGCTGATGGACGGATGGATCGCGCGTGCGCGCGCGCTACCCTACGATTCTGACGGCGCGTGGGCAGAAAGCGGGACGGTGGATCGGGAACTGCTTGATCACCTGATGTCGCATCCGTTTTTCGCGCGCCAGCCACCGAAGAGCTGCGGGCGCGAACAGTTCAACCTCGAGTGGCTGGATGCCTTCTTGACCGGCAGAGAACGCGCCGAAGATGTGCAGGCCACCCTGACCGAGCTGTCCGCGGTAACGGTGAGCCAGGCACTGGCTTGCGCCGGGTTCACCGCGGACGAGATCGCCGTGTGCGGTGGCGGAGCATTCAATGCCTTTCTCATGCACCGACTGCAGGCACATACGTCAGCTGAGGTCTTCAGCACTGCCCGCTGGGGCGTGGCGCCAGACAGCGTTGAAGCGCTCGCGTTTGCCTGGCTTGCCCGGCGCACCATGCGCGGCGAGGCAGGCAACGTTCCTGCCGTCACCGGCGCACGTGGCCCCCGGATACTGGGAGCCGTATGGCCGGCCTAGGAATCCGCCTGCAGAATCAAACCGAGAAAGACGATCCGCAGCCGCAGGTCGACGTCGCGTTCGGATTCTTGATCACGAACTGCGCACCTTCGAGACCTTCGCTGTAATCAATCTCTGCGCCGAGCAGATACTGGTAGCTCATCGGATCGATCAACAGCGTCACACCATTCTTTTCAAGTGCAGTGTCGTCTTCGTTGGTCACTTCGTCGAACGTGAAGCCGTACTGGAAACCGGAACATCCGCCACCCGACACGAAAACGCGCAGCTTCAGGTCAGGGTTGCCCTCTTCTAGGATCAGTTCCTGGACTTTGTTTGCCGCGCTATCGGAAAAAAGCAGCGGCATCGGCATTTCGGTCATTGCATTCATGTTTCGTCACTCCAAGGTTGCTGCGCTACAAGGCAGGTTCGTTCAACTCAACTTCCGCTGGCCAATTTCAGCTCTATCGCACGCGGCGCTGCATTCTGATGTTCGAGCTGCCCCTTGACGATAGCACCAAGATGCACCTCCAGCCTGTTATAGACAACATCGCCCGAAATTCGTGCCTGCGGCTGAAGCTCGAGAAACTCGGACGAGACGATGGGCCCGTTGACAACACCATTTACCATGGCGTGGGTTACGGATACAGCACCTTCGATCCGCGCATGCTCGCTTAGCACCAGTGTGCTGGATTCATCTCCGTCAGCGCGTACATTGCCCGCCACCTCACCGTCTATGCGCAGACCACCGCGGAAATGCACGTCCCCTACCACTCGGGTACCCGCGCCGATCAGGCTGTCGATGCGGTTGCTGGGTTTCTTCGATTTCTTTCCGAACATGCCGTCCTCCGTGGGTTGCAGATTCAGACCGCGGCCGTCGCGCGCGCCCTGATCTGTCCGTCCTGAACAAAGCGGGCTTCAATCGATTTCAGTCGCGCGCCGTCAGGCAGGGTAATCACTCCGTCGACACGCTGGAAGTGCCTGAAGGCAACTCGGTGCGATGTATCGCCGGATTTGGGCGGAAATGTGATGTTAGCATCGTGCCCCTGTTGGTCAATTGTAGCAACGATCTCGTAGGCTCCAAGGGCGTCCCGATCGGGTTTGCCACCCTGGCGGATGATCAGCATGCGATAGCGATAGCGCCCGGCTTCGCCATCGGGTTCGAGCACCAATCGGTTGATCTTGAAACCCTGCTCTGCGCCGGATGAACCGGCCAGATTTTCAAATACCAGCATGTCTTCGCGCAGGCGGCTGTTCTCGCTTTCCAGCGAGCGGATGCGAGACGTCAGCTGTTCCTGCGCGCTGCGCTCGATCTGCAACGTGCTGTGCGCTGCATCGGCCTGCTGACGTATACCAGCCAGTTCGCCTTCCAGCATCGCTACGCGAGCGCGGAGCGATCGCGCCTCCGACTGCATGCCCGAAACGTCCAGACCCACCCAGCCGCGTCCGGCGTCAAAAATCACTTGCGCCAGCACAAGCGCAATCGCCACGACGCCCGTGACCGCAAGCACCTTGAGATACCAGGGCGCGTGGGAACGCACCGCAACCTGACGGGCTGCGATGCCGTGGCGCGAGCGCCAGCGACGCGCCTTTACGGCAAGACCGGTACGAGCTCTAGTCCACACGACTCATCAAACCCGAACATCAGATTCATGTTCTGCACCGCCTGTCCCGCAGCACCCTTCACGAGGTTGTCGATAACGCTGAGCACTACCACCGTATCGCCACCTTGCGGGCGATGCACAGCGATGCGGCAGGTGTTGGATGCGCGGACGGAACGCGTCTCGGGATGACTGCCCGTCGGCAGGACATCGACGAAACGCTCGTCGGCATAACGTTCTTCAAACAGCGCCTGCAGGTCACAGTCCTTTCGCAAGCGGCCATACAGGGTCGCGTGAATGCCGCGAATCAGTGGCGTCAGATGCGGCACGAAGGTCAGCCCGACTTCGTCGCCGGCAACATTGGAAAGCCCCTGCCGGATTTCCGGCAAGTGACGGTGGCCGGGTACGCCATAGGCCTTGAAATTATCCGATGCTTCGGCGAACAGCGTGTGTACTTCCGCTTTGCGCCCCGCACCGGACACGCCCGACTTGGCGTCGGCGATGAGGCCTGCGGGATCGATCACACCCGCTTCGATCAATGGAATGAATCCGAGCTGCACTGCTGTCGGATAGCAACCAGGATTTGCGACGATGCGTGCAGAACGGATCCGCGCCCTGTTGACCTCGGGCAGACCATAGACTGCTTCAGCAAGGATGTCCGGGCAGGCGTGGGGCATACCGTACCATTTTTCCCAGATGGCCTCATCCTTGAGCCGGAAGTCCGCTGCGAGGTCGATCACCTTCACCCCTGCCGCCAGCAATGCCGGCACCTGCTGCATAGCAATTCCGTTCGGTGTGGCGAAGAACACCACATGGCAGTCTTCGAGCCCCGCCTCGACTGGGTCGGCAAAACGCAGATCGACGTGCCCCCGCAAGCTTGGAAACATCTCGGACACGAGTTTGCCTGCATCGCCGCGAGAGGTGATCGCCTTCAATTCAACGCCTGGATGTCGCGCCAGCAGGCGCAGCAATTCGACACCCGTGTAACCCGTTCCACCGACGATACCAACCCGGATTGCCACCTCGATTCCCCTTTGAATGGATGCGGCGTGGAGCGAACTCGTAGCTCCTCATACGCTGCATGATGCCAGAAACGAAAAAGGCCGCTGTCGAGGCGGCCTTCTCCGGTGAGGCGGCTGACGAATCAGCGCTTCGAGAACTGCTTGCGACGACGTGCCTTGTGGAAGCCAACCTTCTTGCGTTCCACTTCACGTGCATCGCGCGTTACGAACCCAGCCTTGCTGAGCGCCGGCTTCAGCGTTGCATCATAGTCGATCAACGCGCGGGTAATGCCGTGGCGAACCGCGCCCGCCTGACCCGATTCGCCGCCACCGATCACGTTCACCATGATGTCGAACGTGCTGACATGCTCAGTCAGCTCAAGCGGCTGGCGCACGACCATGCGGCCTGTTTCGCGCGAGAAGAACTCGTCGACCGGCTTGTCGTTTACAACGAACGCGCCCTTGCCCGGACGGAGGAACACGCGGGCAACCGCAGTTTTGCGCCGTCCCGTGCCATAGTAATAATCAACATTGAAAGCCATGACCGGACCGTCCTCAGATGTTCAGCGCTTTGGGTTGCTGCGCGGTGTGCGGGTGATCCGTACCAGCGTAGCACTTCAGCTTCTTAAGCATTGCGTAGCCGAGCGGCCCCTTCGGAAGCATGCCCTTGACGGCCTTCTCAAGAACACGCTCCGGGAAGCGTTGCTGCAGCTTCGTGAAATTCGTTTCGTAGATACCGCCGGGGTAACCCGAATGGCGGTAGTACTTCTTGTCTTCTGCCTTGTTGCCGGTGACGCGCAGCTTCTCGACGTTCACAACAACAATGTAATCGCCCGTATCGACGTGGGGCGTGAATACAGGCTTGTGCTTGCCGCGCAGACGGCGTGCGATTTCGCTGGCCAGGCGCCCGAGCACCTTGTCAGAGGCATCGACGACATACCAGTCGCGCTCGACTTCGTGCGGCTTGGCTGAAAAGGTTTTCATCTCGAACGTCCCAATGATTTCGGGCCAGATCGCCCAAAAGCCGGCGAATATAGCCCGCGTAGTCAGGCGTGTCAATGCTCGACACCTGAATAAAAAAAGCGCGACTCATTGAGTCGCGCTAAATCCACACCAAAGGAGGAGGGTGGAGGAGACACCTGCGGAGAAACGATCGCGAAGCCGGCAACTGGGGCCAGGTGAACGACCGTTCTCGAAACTTGCATTGATTATTGTCCAGCCGACCCGCGTAAGCAAGAATTTTTTGCATCGCACAAGTGGCACAGCACATCCGGCGTGAGGACCAGCACTGACCGAAGGTCTCAAAAAACTCTATTATTCATGAAGTTGCAAACTGATCACTCGACGACCAAAGAATCACCCCTGCGAAAATGTGGATTACTTCGCATTGCCACCCAGCTCGTGACGCGTTGCACCAATTCCCGCGCTCGCGGATTCATCGCGCCTGAGCATTACAATCACGCGCTCTAACAGGAGATGGCGCAATGGAATGTGTCGTGAAGTGGCTGGACGGCGTGAGCTTCGTGGCCGAGACGGGCTCCGGCCACATGCTGAACATGGACGGCGCGCCCGAAGCCGGCGGTCGCAATATGGCACCGCGCCCCATGGAACTGCTGCTCGCCGGCACCGGAGGCTGCACAGCCTTCGACGTCATGCTGATTTTGAAGAAAGGTCGTCAGGCGGTCACTGGCTGTGAAGTCGAGCTCAAGGCCGACCGCGCACTCGAAGACCCCAAGGTGTTCACCCGCATCGGGTTCCACTTCAAGATCAGTGGGCGGCAACTGAAACCGGAAATGATCGAGCGCGCAATCCATCTGTCTGCCGAGAAGTACTGCTCGGCTTCCATCATGCTCGGCCAGACCGCACGCATCGAACACACTTGGGAAATCATCGAAACGCCTGCCTGATCGCAGGCGCCTTCATACGTGGTAAGCGAGTCTGGTCATCACCGACGACGACGCACGCATCGCAGCCCGGACGGGTGCCGGCAAGTCTGCGGCGCCCAGCCTTTGCGCAACGCGCGCATGCTGCCGTTCGTCCTGCCGCATCTGTTCGAGCAGCCTCCAGGATTTCTGGTCAGCGGCCGGCAGGCGGTCCAGATGCCCCTGCAGGTGCGCCTCGACCTGCCTTTCTGTTTCCATCAGGAAACCCAGATTCCACTTGTCGCCAACCAGTCCGGCGGTAACGCCTGCCAGCAAGGCACCGCCATACCAGAGCGGATTCAGCAGACTGGTCCGGGCACCGAGCTCGCCGATGCGTGACGCAGTCCAGCACAGGTGTTCGGTCTCCTCGATGGCCGCCTGACGCAACGCATCGCGGACCGATGGATCACGACACGTCAGCGCCTGCCCCTGATACAGCGCCTGGGCACAGATCTCGCCCACGTGGTTAATGCGCATCAGGGCGCCTACGTGACGACGCTGGCCGTCGTCGAGATCCGGCTCTGGCAGTTCGGAACCCGGAATCGGGCGCGCGGTTCGTGCGGGCGCCGCCAACGTGCGCAGCGCGCGATCAAGCTCGATGATCAGACGATCCGGAAACATTCAGCGATAGCCCGTAAGTGGTGTGCCGACGCGCGACTTGAAGCTGGCCGCCATCAACTCGATCGCCTGAGATGGTTTCTGCGGGCGATCGCCCGCGCAAATCAAACCATCGAACAGGGCGTAGTGATAGGCGTTGAAACGATTGCCCGTGTAGACCGGTGACCAGCGCACACCACGCGGAGTCACCCAGCCCGCCCCTGCCCTGAGGTAGGCATAAAGCCGACGTTCCGCTGTGGCGCAGCGGATCCCCTCGACCGAAACGGTCTCTGCGCCCCCCGCCGTCAGCACACGCGAAATGAAGCGCGTCACTTCGTCCTTGCCCACGCTGATGCTTGCGCGCGCGACGAAATAGCGATTTCGCGTCTCGGAACCGACATGGAATTCGACCCAGTCCGTCGCCTGTGCAACATCGGGCAACGCGTAGTCGTCTTCCTTCAGTTCGCCAGGCTCGCCGGCTTCCTCCCCGCGATAGGGATCCGGCTTCTGCCAGTCGGTGATCTGCGCACCTGCGCGGGTCGTCAAGAGGCACAGCAACAAAGCCACAGCGCAACGTCCCGGGGCTAGAGAGTGGTTGGTTGACATATGAACCGTTGAGGGTCCGTGACTGGCGCAGGTTCCGCAGCTTGCTGCAGAACCTGCTCGGCCCGGACTAGACTAAATTCGAAGCGCTCAAGGCGCTGGGGAAACGGAATCCGGTCGCGAATCGTCCGGAACCGGCGAAACCTTCTGCTCCTCGTCATCGCCATGGCTTGCGCAGCCTTTGGCACGGCCGCTTCGGAAGGCCAGCCGTGCCAGTTCGGTCAGCGCCTGCTGATAGACCTGTCGCTTGAACTCGATGACCGAATCCAGTGGAATCCAGTAGTCGTGCCATCGCCATGCGTCAAATTCGGGATGGTCGGTGGCGCGCAGGCAAACGTCGCAGTCGCGGCCTACCATGCGCAAAAGGTACCAGATCTGCTTCTGGCCGCGGTACGCACTGCGCCACTCGCGCCGCACCCAGTTGCGCGGCACGTCATAGCGCAACCAGTCGCGGGTGCGCCCGACGATACGCACATGCTGCGGACGTAGCCCCAACTCTTCCCAGAGCTCGCGGTACATCGCCTGCTCGGGCGATTCACCGTGGTTGATGCCTCCTTGTGGAAACTGCCAGGCGTGTTCGCCTATGCGCTTTCCCCAGAAAACCTCATTGCGCCCGTTGATGAGGATGATGCCGACGTTCGGGCGATACCCTTCCCGGTCGAGCATGACTGAACCTGCCTGATGAAATTTTTGTGGATTCTTCCACAATTCGTCACCGAATTGAAGCAAAGGTCGCCGCTTCAGCCTATCGGTGCCAAGCGGCTAGAATCGCAGGTTGGCCACTTCACCATTCCCGGGTTCGCGAACTTCATGCACGCTAGCAAATTCTTCATTTCCACACTCAAGGAAGCCCCCTCGGACGCCGAGGTCGTTTCGCACAAGCTGATGACCCGCGCCGGCATGATCCGCAAGCTCGCTGGCGGCATCTACAACTACATGCCGATGGGGCTGCGGGTCATCCGGAAGATCGAAGGCATCATCCGCGACGAAATGAACAAGGCGGGCGCGATCGAGTTGCTGATGCCGCTGATCCAGCCAGCCGAGCTGTGGCAGGAGACCGGGCGCTGGGACAAGATGGGGCCGGAAATGCTGCGCGTGAAGGACCGGCACGACCGCGACTTCATCATCCAGCCGACATCGGAAGAGGTCGTCACCGATATTGCGCGGGCGGAAATCCACAGCTGGCGCCAGCTGCCGAAGAATTTCTATCATATCCAGACCAAATTCCGCGACGAGCGCCGGCCGCGCTTCGGCGTCATGCGCGGACGCGAATTCACGATGAAGGACGCCTACTCGTTCGATCGTGACGACGACGCTGCCGGCCGCAGCTACGACATCATGTTCGATGCCTATCTGCGCATCTTCAACCGGCTCGGCCTGCAGTTTCGCGCCGTTGCCGCGGACACCGGCGCCATTGGCGGCTCTCGCAGCCACGAATTCCAGGTGATCGCCGACACCGGCGAAGACCTGATCGCCTGGTGCCCTGAGTCCGACTACGCCGCCAATATAGAACTGGCGCAGGCAGTGTCGCTGATTCCGCAACGTGGTGCGGCGACGCAGGCGATGGCCGTCACACCGACGCCCGACACGACGCGGTGCGAGGATGTGGCGGCGCTGCTCGGCATTCCGCTGGCATCGACCGTCAAGTCCATCGTGCTTGCGGCCGAAAAGGAAGGCAGGACCGAACTGTGGCTGCTCATGTTGCGCGGGGATCACGAACTGAATGAAGTGAAGGCATCGAAGCTGGCAGGGCTCAAGGACGGCTTCCGCTTCGCGTCCGAAGCGGAGATCATCGAGCACTTCGGTTGCGTGCCGGGCTATCTCGGGCCGATCGGCCTGAAGAAGCCCGTGCGTATCGTGGCCGACCTGACGGTCGTCAACATGAACGACTTCGTCACCGGTGCCAATCAGCCGGACGCCCATCTGACCGGTGTGAACTGGGGCCGCGACCTGCCGGAACCCGAAGCGGTCGCCGATCTGCGCAATGTCGTCGAAGGCGATCCGTCACCGGACGGCAAGGGCGTGCTGGCCATCCAGCGCGGCATTGAGGTCGGCCACGTGTTCTTCCTCGGCACGAAGTATTCGGAAGCGATGAACTGCACCTATCTCGATGAAACCGGCAAGCCCCGCACCATGGTGATGGGCTGCTACGGCATCGGCGTGACCCGGCTGGTCGGCGCCGCCATCGAACAGAACCACGACGAGCGCGGCATCATCTGGCCGCAGACGATCGCCCCGTTCGAAGTCGTGATCTGTCCGGTTGGCTGGAGCAAGTCGGACGCCGTGCGCGACGCGGCGCAATCGCTTTACGGCGCGCTGGTGGCAAAGGGCTTCGACGTCATCCTCGACGATCGCGACGAGCGCCCGGGCGTGATGTTTGCCGATTGGGAGCTGATCGGCGTACCGCACCGCATCACGGTCGGCGAGCGCGGCCTGAAAGAGGGCGTGATCGAATATCAGCACCGACGCGAGGGTGTGGTGCACAAGGTGGCGCCGGACGACGTGAGCGGACTTCTGGGCGCCCCGGCGGGACACTGATGAGACGCGCGCCGCTCGCCTGCATCGCCCTGTTGCTCGCTTTCCTGGCGGGCGGCGCGGCCGCGTCGCAGCAGTACGAGCCGCTGGCCGACAGCGTGCGAGCAGCGCTGCACCGGGCGATCAGTGACCGGCCGGCACCGGAATCAGCAGGCGGCGCATCGCCGGAACGTCAGCTCTGGTTGAACACGATGTCTGAGCGGCTCACCAAACGCATGCCGGACGAAGCCGGTCGCATGGAGTTCCTGAAGGCCGTGCACTACGAGGCAACTCGGGCCGGACTCGACCCGCAGCTCGTACTCGGTTTGATCCAGGTGGAAAGCGGCTTTCGCAAGTACGCGGTGTCGACCGCCGGCGCGCGCGGCTATATGCAGGTCATGCCGTTCTGGGTAAAGCTGATCGGCAACGAGGAGAGCAATCTCTTCCACCTGCGCACCAACCTGCGCTTTGGCTGCACGATCCTGCGCCACTATCTAGACATCGAAAAGGGCAACCTTTTCCGGGCACTCGGGCGCTACAACGGCAGTCTGGGCAAAGCCGAATACCCGAATCTGGTGCGCGGTGCCTGGGAGCGTCACTGGTCCTGGTCCGGCCTGAGCGCCAGCAACCCCTGACCCCGGTCAGCGCAATGGCTCCGAGAGCAATCGCCATTCGGTGACCTGAACCACCAGTTCGGCCAGCGAATCGGCCTTCATCTTGGCCATCATGCGCGCGCGGTGCTGTTCCACGGTCTTCGTGCTGATGCCGAGATCGACCGCGATCTCCGCGTTCTGACGTCCATCCATGACGCGTTCGAGCACTTCACGCTCGCGAGTGGTCAGCGTTCCCAGGTGTTGGCCGACCGCATGAAGGCGACTGCGCCGACCCCGCTGCGCAATGTGGATGCCGATCGCTTCGTCGACCCGTTCGCGCAGTTGCACCGGATCGACCGGCTTCAGCATGAAATCCAGCGCGCCGCCGCGCACCGCCTGAACCGCCTGGTTCACCTCGCAGGGGCCGGACACGAACACGATCAGGGCGCGGCTGCCGATGGCGCGCAGACTGGACTGCAACTCGACGCCGCCGATGTCCCGCAGCGTCGCGCTGACCACCAGGCAGGCCGCGCGCGCGATGGCGCTGCGGTTCTGCAACAGCGATCCGGCGCCCGCAAAAATCAGCACATCGATTTCCGGTCCCTCGAGCGCTGCTGCCAGCGCCCGACGAGCGCGCTCGTCTTCATCGACGACGCATACCAGCTCGCGGGCCACGGCGACCGGCTCCGCGCGCTCAGCGCATGCCCGGCAGCATGCCCTTCATGCTGCGCATCATCTTCTGCATGCCGCCCTTGGAGAATTGCTTCATCATCTTCTGCGTCTGTTCGAACTGGTTCAGCAAGCGGTTTACTTCCTGCACCGAGGTGCCCGAGCCAGCGGCAATGCGCCGCTTGCGGCTCGCCTTGATCAGTTCGGGCTTGGTACGTTCGGTCGGCGTCATCGAGTTGATGATGCCTTCGATGCGCCGGATGGCCTTGTCGTCCTGGCCACCCTGCATATGCTGAGCGGCGCCGGCGAATTGCGCCGGCAACTTGTCCATCAGCGCCGACAGGCCGCCCATCTTTCGCATCTGCGCAATCTGCTGCTTGAAGTCATTGAGATCGAAGCCCTTGCCGCTCTTGAGCTTCTGCGCCAGATCGCGCGCCTGATCCTCGTCGACCTGACGGCGTGCGTCTTCGACCAGACCGAGGATGTCGCCCATGCCGAGAATGCGTGACGCCATGCGCTGGGGGTGGAATTCCTCCAGCCCGGTCAGCTTTTCGCCGACGCCTGCGAACTTAAGCGGCGCACCGGTCACGTGGCGCACCGACAGCGCCGCACCACCGCGCGCATCGCCATCGAGCTTGGTCAGCACGACGCCGGTCAGCGGCAATGCATCCTTGAATGCCTTGGCGGTATTGACTGCGTCCTGGCCCAGCATGGCGTCGACGACGAACAGCGTTTCGATCGGTTTGATCGCCTCGTGCAGCGCACGGATTTCGTCCATCATCGGCTGGTCGACCGCCAGCCGGCCAGCGGTGTCGACAAGTAGCACATCGAAGTATCGGGTTTTCGCGAACTCGACGGCGGCGCGCGCGATGTCGACCGGTTTCTGGTCCGGCGTCGACGGGAAGAAATCGGCGCCGGCCTGGCCGGTGACGGTGCGCAGCTGCTCGATGGCAGCGGGGCGATAGACGTCGCAGGACACCGTCAGCACCTTCTTCTTCTGCGTCTCCTTCAGCCACTTGGCCAGCTTGCCGACCGTGGTTGTCTTGCCTGCGCCCTGCAGGCCGGCCATCAGCACGATGGCGGGCGGCTGAGTTGCGAAGTTCAGGCCGACCGAGGCGCCACCCATCAGCGCAGTGAGCTCGTCATGCACGACTCCGATCAGCGCCTGGCCCGGCGTGAGCGAACCGACCACTTCCTGGCCGACCGCCTTTTCGCGGATATTCGCGACCAGGTCTTTGACCACGGGCAGCGCGACGTCGGCTTCAAGCAGGGCCATGCGCACCTCGCGCAGCATGTCTGCAATGTTCTCGTCGGTCAGGCGAGCCTGACCGCGCAGTGTCTTGACGACCTTGGCGAGCCGTTGGGTAAGGTTGTCTAGCATGTCGGGGCGGCCTGCGCCTTGGGTTAAACTGGGAGCAATGATTCTAATCGAACTGCTCCCCTCCGCCCTGTATGCCGCACTGGCGCTCTGGCTCACCCGCCCCGCCATGCTGGCCCAGGCACTGCCGGCACCGGGCAGCAGTACTCGCACCGCGGCGCTGGCTTTCGCACTGGTGATACACGGCATGGTGCTGTCGCATCAGCTTTTCCCGGACGGCCAGATGCGTTTCGGTGCGGCCGACGCGCTGGCCGTCATGACCTGGCTGGCGCTGGTGTTCTACTGGGTGGAAAGCCTTTCGTCGCGACTGGACGGCCTGCACACACTGGCGCTGCCGGTGGCTGCGGTGTGCGCCGCGATTCCCGTCATCTGGCCGGACCGTCACGCAATCGGCAATGCAGACAACCTGCTGTTTCGCACCCATTTCGTCATGGCGATGACGGCCTACAGCCTGTTTACGCTGGCTGCGCTGCACGCGATGCTGATGTCGGCGGTCGAGCGCAGCCTGCACAAGGGCCGCCTGACCCGATTGCTCGACAACATGCCGCCGCTGCTGGTGATGGAAGGTCTGCTGTTCAGGCTCATCACGGTCGCCTTCTTGTTGCTCAGTGCAACGCTGATCAGCGGCATCGTGTTTTCGGAACAGGTGTTCGGCAAGCCGCTCACCTTCAACCACAAGACTTTCTTTGCCATCCTGTCCTGGGTGCTGTTCGGCATCCTGCTGGCCGGGCGGCACTTCCGCGGCTGGCGCGGCCGGCTCGCCCTGCGCTGGACGCTGGGCGGTTTCTTCGTGCTGCTGCTTGCCTATATCGGTACGCGCTTCGTGCTCGAGGTCGTGCTCGGCCGTACCTGAGCGATGGATTCGATTCCCCTGTCCACGCAGTTCGTGGCGCTGGCCGTGCTGCTGGTGCTGTCGGGCTTCTTCTCGATGGCCGAGACCGCGATGATGGCGTCCAACCGCTACCGGCTGAAGGCGGCGGCCCAGAGCGGCTCGCGCGGCGCACAGCACGCGCTCGACCTGCTGGCGCAGACCGACAAGCTGCTCGGCGTCATCCTGCTGTTCAACAATCTGGTCAATGCTGCCGCCGCCACGCTGACCGGGGTGATCGTGATAGGGCTGTTTGGCGAAGGCGAACTGACACTCGCGTTCGGCACGCTGCTGATCACCTTCCTCATCCTGGTGTTTTCGGAGATCACACCCAAGGTGGTCGGCGCGGGTTACGCCAACGCGATCGCGCCGGTGGTCGCCTTCGTGCTCAAGCCGTTGCTGAAGGTGTTCTATCCGGTCATCTGGTCGGTCAATCTGCTCGTCTCGGGCATCCTTCGCATCACCCGTCTGAACCCGGGTAACCAGGAAGAAGGTCATGCTCTGTCGGCGGATGAACTGCGCGCGCTGATGACCGAATCAGGGCATTTCATCCCTGCTGCTCACCGGCGCATCCTGATCAACCTGTTCGAGCTTGAAGACGTGACGGTCGAGGACGTGATGACCCCGCGCAACCAGATCGAGGCGATCGACCTCGAACAGCCGCTGCCGGATATCCAGCACCAGATTGCCACCAGCCATCACGGCCGGGTACCGGTCTATGTCGGCGAGCTGGACCGGGTGCTCGGCGTGTTGCCGCAGCGGCGCGTGGTCAGCGCACTGTCGGCGGGCGAGCTAGACAAGGACGAAATCCGTGCGCTGCTGACCAAGCCCTACTTCGTGCCGTCGGCGACGCCGCTGTACAGCCAGCTGCAGTTCTTCCAGGAGAACCGGCAGCGCCTGGCGCTGGTGGTGAACGAATACGGCGAGGTCGAAGGGCTGGTGACCCTGGAGGACATCATCGAGGAGATCGTCGGCAAATTCACCACCGGCCAGCCGGGAAGTGCACTGTCGCTGGCATGGGCAGACGGCAGCGTCATCGTCGATGGCAGCCGCAGCCTGCGCGAACTGAATGGCAAGCTCGGGCTCAACCTCCCGCTTCAGGGGCCGAAAACACTGAACGGGCTGTTGCTCGATCACCTGCAGGACATCCCCGAATCCGGTCTTTCGGTAAGGATCGACAATGTGACGATGGAAATACTGCATACCGAGGACCGAATGGTGCGCAGCGTGCGCCTGTTCAAACCGGTCGACGAAGCGAAGCGTTGAAACGGCGCTGAAGCGCCAGAAACCGTTTACAGATCAAGCCTGAATCGTCATCATCAAAGGCGACTTATCAACTTCCGAAGAACACGTCTCCGACTCCGATCATGGCCGCTACAGCAAAAAGCTCCCTGTCAGGTCTGGCGCGCGCGCTGGCTCAGCACGGGCGCCTGACCGAGACGGAAGCCAGCACACTGACCCGTGAAGGAGATCAGTCGGGAGCGGGCTTCGTCGCACAGCTTGTGTCGAGCGGCAAGATGAGTGCGCGTGACGCCGCAGTGTTCGCATCGGAAACCTTCGGCTATCCGCTGCTTGACCTGACGCAGTACGACTCCGAGCAGTTCGCGACCGACGCGATCGACAAGAAGCTGATGCGCACGCATCGCGTGCTGGCGCTCAAGAAGCGCGCCAACCGGCTGGCCGTGGCGATCGCTGACCCCTCCAATCTGCGCGCCATCGATGAAGTCCGCTTCCAGACCGGCCTGGCCGTCGATCCGGTTGTCGTGGAAACGGACAAGCTGTTTGCGCTGGTCGACAAGTTGTCGGAATCGGTTGAGAAGACGCTCGAATCACTGTCGTCGGCCGACTTCGACTTCGACGGCGAAATGGCGCCCGACGAAGACGCCGCCAGCAACGACACCGGCACGGTCGAGATCGACGACGCGCCGGTGGTGCGTTTCATCCAGAAAATCCTGCTTGACGCGATCAATGAAGGTGCGTCTGACGTCCACTTCGAGCCATACGAAAAGTACTACCGCATCCGCTACCGCACCGACGGCGTACTGCGCGAAATCACCCAGCCGCCGCTGGTGCTGCGGGAAAAGATCGCGTCACGCATCAAGGTCATTTCCCGGCTCGACATTTCGGAAAAGCGGGTGCCGCAGGACGGCCGGATGAAATTCGTGCTGTCCAAGACGCGCGCCATCGACTTCCGGGTCAGCACGCTGCCGACGTTGCACGGCGAGAAGATCGTCATGCGGATTCTCGATCCCAGCTCGGCCATGCTGGGCATCGACGCGCTCGGTTACGAGCCCCCGCAGCGCGCGGCGCTGATGCATGCGATCGGGCGTCCGTACGGCATGATTCTGGTCACCGGCCCGACCGGTTCGGGCAAGACCGTGTCGCTCTACACCTGTCTGAACATACTGAATCAGGCCGGCGTGAACATTTCGACCGCGGAAGATCCGGCCGAAATCAACCTGCCGGGCGTCAATCAGGTCAATGTGAATGACAAGGCCGGCCTGACTTTCGCTGCGGCGCTCAAATCCTTCCTGCGGCAGGATCCGGACGTGATCATGGTCGGTGAAATCCGCGACCTCGAAACGGCCGAAATTTCGATCAAGGCCGCCCAGACCGGTCACCTCGTGCTGTCGACGCTGCACACCAACGATGCACCGACCACGCTCGACCGCATGCGCAATATGGGCATTGCAGCGTTCAATATTGCATCGAGCGTCATATTGATCACTGCACAGCGCCTTGCACGACGCCTATGCTCCTGCAAGCAACCGATGGATATTCCGGTCGAAGCCCTGCTGGAAGCCGGCTTCACCGAGGAAGAACTCGACGGCAGCTGGCAACCCTACGGCCCGGTTGGCTGCGAGCGCTGCAAGGGCAGCGGCTACAAGGGCCGGGTCGGCATCTACCAGGTGATGCCGATCTCGGACGAGATTGCGCATATCATCATGACCAATGGCAACTCGATCGACATCGCGCAGCAGGCCCGGCGCGACGGAGTGAGGGATTTGCGACAGTCGGGTCTGCTGAAGGTCAAGCAGGGTGTGACCTCGCTGGCGGAAGTGCTTGCCTGCACCAATGAATGAACGGTCGCGGCACCCCCGCCGCGCCAGCATGAGCGGACATACCGCGCTAGGAGCTTGATTTGGCCACCGCAACCCGACCCGTACGCAAGGACAGCGGTTCCAAGGACCAGGTATTCAACTGGGAAGGCAAGGACAAGAGTGGCAAGCAGGTGCGCGGAGAGATGCGCGCCGGCGGCGAAGCCATGGTCCAGGCCACACTCCGCCGTCAGGGCATTCTGGTCACCAAGGTCAAGAAGCGCAGCTTTGGTCGTGGCGGCAAGGTGACCGAGAAGGACATCACGCTGTTTACCCGCCAGCTCGCCACGATGATGAAAGCAGGCGTTCCGCTGCTGCAGGCTTTCGACATCGTCGGCAAGGGCGCCGCGAATGGCGCCGTATCGCGCCTGCTGGGCGACATCAAGCTCGAAGTGGAATCCGGTTCCAGCCTGAATCAGGCCTTCCGCAAATACCCGCAGCACTTCGATCCGCTGTTCTGCAATCTCGTGTCTGCCGGTGAGCAGGCCGGTATTCTGGACAGTCTGCTCGACCGGCTCGCGACCTATCGTGAAAAGATCCTGGCCATCAAGGGCAAGATCAAGTCGGCCATGTTCTATCCGGCATCGGTGCTGGGCATCGCGATCATCATCACCGCGGTGATCATGATTTTCGTCATTCCGGAGTTCAAGAAGGTGTTTTCGAGCTTCGGTGCCGACCTGCCGGCACCAACGCTCGTCGTCATCGCGATCTCGGATGCCTTCGTCGCCTACTCGTGGCTCATTGCGCTCGTTGCCACCGGCGCCTTCATCAGCTTCGCATACATGCTCAAGCGATCACTGCCGCTGCAGATTGCCGTCGACCGGTTGCTGCTCCGCTTGCCGGTGATGGGCGACATCGTGCGCAAGGCCACCATCGCGCGCTGGGCGCGCACGCTGTCGACGATGTTCGCGGCTGGCGTACCGCTGGTCGAAGCGCTCGATTCAGTCGGCGGCGCCGCCGGCAATCACATCTACCGCATGGCAACCAAGCAGATCCAGTCCGAGGTCAGTACCGGTACCAGTCTCACGGTGGCGATGCAGAACACGAATGTGTTCCCGGTGATGGTGATCCAGATGGCGTCGATCGGCGAGGAATCCGGGCAGCTCGACGCCATGCTGTCCAAGGTGGCCGACTTCTTCGAGCAGGAAGTGGATGACTCGGTGGAGGCGCTGTCCAGCCTGCTGGAGCCGATCATCATGGTGGTGCTCGGCACGCTGATCGGCGGCCTGGTGGTGGCCATGTATCTGCCGATCTTCAAGGTCGCGCAGTCGGTCTGAGCACAGGCAGGTCACATCATGAACATCGACCTGCTGGCTCAGTCCGGGCCGCTGGCGCTGCTGTGCGGCCTGATCGGTCTGGCCGTCGGCAGCTTCCTCAACGTGGTGATCCATCGCCTGCCGCTGATGATGGAACGCGAGTGGGCGACCCAGTGCGCGGAACTCGCCGGCCAGACGCCTGCGCCGGCTGATCCACTGACGCTCGCCGTTCCGCGCTCCCGCTGCCCGTCCTGCGGTCACGCGATCACTGCGCTGCAGAACATCCCGCTGCTGTCGTGGGCGCTGCTGCGCGGTCGCTGCAGCGCCTGCCGCACCCCTATCAGCATGCGCTATCCGCTGGTCGAACTGTTGACCGGCCTGCTCAGCGCCGCCTGCGCCCTCAGCTTTGGCCCGACGCTGCTGCTGGCAGGTGCACTGGTGTTCGTGTGGGCGCTGATCGCTCTGACCTTCATCGATCTCGACACACAGCTCCTGCCCGACAGCATTACCCTCCCTCTGGTCTGGGCCGGACTTGCGCTCAATCTGGTGGGCGGTTTCACCGATCTGCCGTCCGCGGTGGCGGGGGCGATCGTCGGCTACCTGGTGTTGTGGTCGGTTTACTGGGCCTTCAGACTGGTTACCGGCAAGGAAGGCATGGGTTACGGCGACTTCAAGCTGCTCGCTGCGATCGGCGCCTTCCTCGGCTGGCAGATGCTGCCGGTGGTCATCCTGCTGTCGTCGCTGGTCGGTGCGAGTGTCGGCGTCGCGATGATTGTCTTTCGCTCGCACGGCCGCAACGTGCCCATTCCGTTCGGCCCCTATCTGGCTGCAGCCGGTGTGCTGGCGCTGTTTTTCGGACAGACGATCAACCAGACCTACCTCGGTGCTTTCTGAAGCGCGCGCCCGGACTTGATTCCTGCGCGCCAACCCTCATCTCGACAGGGCCGCACATGGACTGAAATGTGCATGTGCAACAATGCCTTAATCTATACTTCTGCGTTTTCCGGAGCCTGACATGCCGATTTACGGTTACCGCTGTTCGTCCTGCGGTCATGAAAAAGATGTAATGCAGAAAATCAGCGAAGCGAAGCTGACGGTCTGCCCGGCCTGCGGCGCATCGACCTTCGTCAAACAGCTTTCCGCGGCCGGCTTCCAGCTCAAGGGCAGTGGCTGGTATGCGACCGATTTCAAGGGCGGCGGCGCAAAGCCGGCCAGTCCTGCAGTCGGCGCCGATGCCCCGAAGGAGGCGTCGTCCGGATCCTCTGCCGAGCCCGCGTCGACCGACAGCAGTCCGGCCGCGCCGAAGGCGTGCGGCGGCCCGTGCGCCTGCCATTGATGAAACGCTATTTCATCACCGGCCTGCTGATGTGGATTCCGCTCGCAATCACCCTCTGGGTGCTCGCGTGGATCCTCGGCACGCTCGATTCAACCATGCTGCTGGTGCCCTACCAGTGGCGGCCGGAACAGCTTTTCGGGTTCGACATCCCCGGTCTGGGCGTCATCCTGACCGTGCTGATCATCCTGACCAGTGGCGTTGTCGGTCACAACATCATCGGCCAGCGCCTGCTTCGCTACTGGGAAGGCCTGCTGTCGCGCATTCCTGTGGTGAAGTCGATCTACAACGGCGTCAAGCAGGTGTCGGACACGCTGTTTTCCAGCTCGGGCGAGGCCTTCCGCAAGGCGATGCTGATCCAGTATCCGCGCCAGGGCAGCTGGACCATTGCTTTCATGACCGGCCAGCCGGGCGGCGACGTGGCCAATCATCTGACCGACCACATCAGCGTCTATGTGCCGACCACGCCGAATCCGACCTCGGGCTTCTTCCTGATGGTGCCGCGCAGCGAGGCGATCGAGCTCGACATGACGGTGGACGAAGCGCTGAAATACATCGTGTCGATGGGCGTTGTGCCGCCCCCCCGCAAACCCAGGGTACAGAAAGCGGTCGTACCCGCACTCGATAACTGAAACCGGGGCGCGGCCGCGCCCCTTCTCTCTTCCGGAAACACACCATGCGTACGCAATACTGCGGCCTGCTAGATGCGGGCTATCTTGATCAGACCGTCACACTGTTCGGCTGGGCGCACCGCCGGCGTGATCACGGCGGCGTCATCTTCATCGACCTGCGCGACCGCGAAGGACTGGTGCAGATCGTGTGCGACCCCGACCGCGCGCAAACCTTCGCCGTCGCCGAATCGGTCCGCAACGAGTTCTGCCTGAAGGTGACCGGCCGCGTGCGCCGCCGCCCGGAAGGCACGACCAACGCCAATCTGGTGTCCGGTCAGATCGAAGTGCTGGCGCATGAAGTCGAGGTGCTGAACCCGTCCGTCACGCCGCCCTTCCCGCTCGACGACGAGAACCTGTCGGAAACGGTGCGCCTGACGCACCGCGTGATCGACCTGCGTCGCCCGGCGATGCAGAAGAACATGATGCTGCGCTACAAGACCGCAATGGCCTTCCGCCGCTTCCTCGACGAAAAGGGCTTCATCGACATCGAAACGCCGATGCTGACCAAGAGCACGCCGGAAGGCGCGCGCGACTACCTGGTGCCCAGCCGCGTGCACGATGGTCATTTCTTCGCGCTGCCGCAGTCGCCGCAACTGTTCAAGCAGCTGCTGATGGTGGCCGGCTACGACCGCTATTACCAACTGACCAAGTGCTTCCGCGACGAAGACCTGCGCGCCGACCGTCAGCCGGAATTCACCCAGGTCGATATCGAAACCAGCTTCCTCGACGAGCACGAGATCACCGCGCTGATGGAGGAAATGATCCGCTATGTGTTCAGGGAGGCGCTCGCGGTCGAACTGCCGTCGCCTTTCCCGCGCATGACCTACGCCGAAGCGATGGACCGCTTCGGTTCCGACAAGCCTGATCTGCGCGTCACGCTCGAACTGGTCGATGTCGCCGATGCGGTCAAGGACGTTGCGTTCAAGGTGTTTTCGGGCCCGGCCAACGATCCGGCCTGCCGCGTCACCGCGCTGCGCGTGCCGGGCGGCGCATCGCTGTCGCGCGGCGAGATCGACAGCTACACCGAATTCGTCAAGATCTACGGCGCGCGCGGCCTCGCCTACATCAAGGTCAATGACGTCACGAAACTGAACGAGGAAGGGCTGCAGTCGCCCATCGTCAAGAATCTGAGCCCTGAATCTCTGGCCGCCATCATGGCGCGCACCGGCGCACAAAGTGGCGATGTGATCTTCTTCGGTGCCGACAGGAGCAAGGTGGTGTCGGACGCGCTCGGCGCGCTGCGCCTGAAGATCGGCCATGAAAAGAAGTACGTCACCGGCGACGCGTGGCGCCCGCTGTGGGTGATCGACTTCCCGATGTTCGAGTACGACGAGGACGAAAAACGCTGGAACGCCTGCCACCATCCCTTCACCAGCCCGAAGGACGACCACATCGGCTTGCTGAAGACCGATCCGGGCAAGTGTCTGGCCAAGGCCTACGATCTGGCGCTGAACGGCTGGGAAATCGGCGGCGGCTCGGTGCGTATTCACCAGTCTGCGGTGCAGGAAACCGTATTCGAGGCGCTGAACATCGGCCCGGAAGAACAACAGCTCAAGTTCGGCTTCCTGCTCGACGCGTTGAAGTACGGCGCGCCGCCGCATGGTGGCCTGGCTTTCGGTCTGGACCGCATCGTCACGATGATGACCGGTGCCGAGTCGATCCGCGACGTGATCGCCTTCCCGAAGACCCAGCGCGCACAGTGTCTGCTGACGCAGGCGCCGAGCCCGGTGGATGAGCGTCAGCTGCGCGACCTGCACATCCGCCTGCGCAATACCGCGAAGGCGGACGCGGCGCAGTAGGCACGCTTGATGACCTCGGGACTGTGTCGCCAGGCCAGCCGCAGTGCGATGCTTGCACTGCTCTGGCTGCTGCTCAGCGGCTTTGCGCCGCCCGGCAGCCTGCCCGAGGTCGAGCTCGACCGACTGCCGCCGGAAGCCGCGCGCACGCTGATGCTGATCAAGCAGGGCGGGCCGTTTCCGTACCCGCGTGACGGCATCGTTTTCCAGAACCGCGAACGTCTGCTGCCGGCGCGCCAGCGCGGCTATTACCGTGAGTACACGGTTCGCACCCCGGGTCTGAACCACCGCGGTGCGCGGCGCATCGTCGCGGGCGAGGGCGCCGAACGCGACGTGCGCAGTTCGGGCGAGTATTACTACACTGGCGATCACTACCGAAGTTTCCGCCGCATCAAGGAGTAACCATGTCTTCCCTGCCGCCACCGACATCGATGGAGGCCCGATTGCGCGACGCCTCGCGCAGCGGCGTTTTTTTCGCGCAGCCCACTGCGGCTGCCCGCGCAGCGCGCGTGGCTGATCAGGCCGGATTGCTGCTGATCGGTCTCGATCTCAAGGACGCGCGCGACCGCGCTTCGCTGTTCCAGGCCTTTGCCGACACCTTCGGCTTTCCCGCCACCTTCGGCCACAACCTCGACGCGCTCGGCGACTGCCTCGGTGACCTGTCATGGATACCGGCCGGCGGATATCTGGTGCATCTGAGTGGCTGCGCGAAGCCGGTCGAACATTGCAAGGACGACTTCAACGCCATCGTCGCCGTGCTCGACGAGGCCGCCGCCGAATGGCGCGCGCGCGGCACGCCGTTCTGGGTGCTGATCGACCAGCCGAATACGCTGGCACGCCCCTTCATGGCCAGCGCATGAAGCGACCGCAGTCGGTCCTGGTGCTGATCCACAGTGCCTGTGGCGACATCCTGCTGATCGAACGGGCGAAGCACCCGGGCTTCTGGCAATCGGTCACCGGCAGCGTCGAAGCCGGCGAATCGCTGGCCGAGGCTGCGCAGCGGGAAGTGGCGGAAGAAACCGGCATCGTCGCCCCGGCTGCACGGTTCGAGCGCTGGCACCACAGCAGTCGTTTCGAAATATTCCCGATGTGGCGCCACCGCTATCCGCCCGGCGTCACCCACAACACCGAACATCTGTTCAGCCTGTGCGTGCCGCGCGACACACCGATCACCCTGGCTCCCGA
Organism: Methyloversatilis sp. RAC08; assembly: GCF_001713355.1. Classification (NCBI taxonomy): domain Bacteria; kingdom Pseudomonadati; phylum Pseudomonadota; class Betaproteobacteria; order Nitrosomonadales; family Sterolibacteriaceae; genus Methyloversatilis; species Methyloversatilis sp. RAC08. The sequence goes on from NZ_CP016448.1 coordinate 1,567,832, forward strand.
CGAACACCGCGACTGGCGCTGGCTGCCGTGGCGCGATGCGCTCGACGCCGTGTTTTCCTGGACAAATCGCGATGCGATAAGGATGTTGATCCAGCGCAAGCCCTTGCAGCGGCGGTCTTGAAATCATTTTTCCCCGACCCTAGTTTGGAAACACGCGGGCGCTCCCCCGCACCAGACATGAAAGGGAAAGCCATGAATCAAGTTAACCGTTGGGATCCGTTCGAAAACCTGTTCAAGGACTTCCGCGGCCTCGTGCTGCAGCCGGTTGATCTCGCCGGCAATCCGGACGTACCGGCACTGAAGGTCGACGTGAAAGAAGACAAGGACGCCTACACGGTGCATGCCGATCTTCCGGGCGTGACCAAGGACGATATCCACGTCAGCATCGAAGGGCCGGTGGTGTCGATCAGTGCGGAGAAGAAGCGCACGGTCGAGAACAAGGATGGCGAGCGCGTGCTGCGCTCGGAACGCCACTACGGCAAGGTGTCGCGCAGCTTCCAGCTCGGCCAGGATATCGACGAGGCGAACGCCCAGGCCCGTTTCAGCGACGGCGTGCTGGAACTGACCTTGCCGAAAAAGGTGGTCGCTGCGTCGCGCAAGCTGACCATCCAGTAAATCGGACCGGCGTTGCATCGGAAGCGGACACCCCGGGGTGTCCGCTTTTTGTTTGTGCAGTGCACGGCTAGAATCCGCCACCATCATCTCCAGCTGCCGGACACCCGAAATGCCCCACTCTTCCGACCTGACTTCCGGACTGTCACCCCACGCCAAGGCCGCCGTGCTTTCGGAGGCGCTGCCCTATATCCGGCGCTTCCAGGACCGCACCATCGTCATCAAGTACGGCGGCAACGCCATGACCGACCCTGCACTGAAGCTGGGTTTCGCGCGCGACGTGACGCTGCTCAAGCTGGTCGGCATGAATCCAGTGGTGGTGCATGGCGGCGGACCGCAGATCGACGACCTGCTGAAGCGGGTCGGCAAGCAGGGCACCTTCGTGCAGGGCATGCGCGTGACCGACGATGAAACGATGGACATCGTCGAAATGGTGCTCGGCGGCCACGTGAACAAGGACATCGTGAACCTGATCAATCAGGCCGGCGGCAAGGCGGTCGGACTGACCGGGCAGGACGCGTCCTTCATCCGGGCCACCAAGCTGATGATGCCGAACAAGGACAAGCCGGACGAAATGCTCGACATCGGTCTGGTCGGCGACATCGTGTCGATCGACCCGACCATCATCAACTTCCTGGACAGCGGCGACTTCATTCCGGTGATCGCGCCGATCGGCGTGGGCCCGGATGGCGAAAGCTACAACATCAACGCCGACGTGGTGGCCGGCAAGCTGGCGGAAATCCTGAAGGCGGAAAAACTGGTGCTGCTGACCAACACACCGGGCGTGCTGGACAAGGAAGGCAATCTGCTGACCGGCATCACGCCGCGTGACGTGGACGCCATGATCGCGGACGGTACGCTGTCCGGTGGCATGCTGCCCAAGATCGGCTCGGCGCTCGATGCAGCGCGCAGCGGCGTGAAAAGCGTGCACATCATCGACGGGCGCGTGCCCAATGCGCTGCTGCTCGAAGTGCTGACCAACGACGGCGTCGGCACGCTGATCAAGAGCAAGTGAGCCCGCAGGCGGGGCGATCTCCGGTCTGGATCTTCGATCTGGACAACACGCTGCACGACGCCAATCCGCACATTTTTCCGCACCTGAACCGGGCGATGACCGCCTGGCTCATGACCGAGCTCGCGCTCGAACACGCCGAAGCGGACCGGCTGAGAACGCACTACTGGCACCGCTACGGGGCCACGCTGCTCGGCCTGATGCGCCACCACGGCACGCGGCCGTCACATTTCCTGCGCGGGACGCACGACGTCGAGGCGCTGCGTCCGTGTGTCGTGTTCGACCGCGCGCTGCGCCACATGCTGACCCGCCTGCCGGGCCGCAGGATCGTATTCACGAACGGACCGGCGCATTACGCCGAAGCGGTGCTGGCGGTGATGGGCATGCGTCACCTGTTCGACGCGGTACATGCGATCGAACATTCGCGCTACGTGCCGAAACCCCGGCTCGCAGGCTTCCTGCATCTGTTGCGCGACCAGCACGTGACGGCGTCGGACTGCATCATGGTCGAGGACACCGCGGCCAATCTGCGCACCGCTAAACAGCTCGGCATGCGCACCGTGTGGATCAGCCGCGGCGCAGGCCACCACAACTACGTCGACCTGCGGCTGACCTCGGTGCTGAAGCTGCCGCACGCCATACGACTGCTTCGGGTCAGGCGTCCCTGAGCCAGCGCGCCGCGTCCAGCGCGTAATACGTCAGGATGCCGTCTGCCCCGGCGCGCTTGAACGCCAGCAGCGCTTCCATCGCGGTGGCGCGCTCGTCCAGCCAGCCGTTGGCTACCGCAGCCTTCAGCATCGCGTATTCGCCACTGACCTGGTAGGCATAGGTCGGCACACCCAGCTCCGACTTCACGCGGCGCACGATGTCCAGATACGGCATGCCCGGCTTTACCATGACCATGTCCGCACCTTCGGCGATGTCGAGCGACACTTCGCGGATCGCCTCGTCGCTGTTCGCCGGGTCCATCTGATAGGTGTACTTGTTGCCCTTGCCGAGGTTGCCGGCCGAACCCACCGCGTCGCGGAACGGGCCGTAGAAGGCCGACGCGTACTTGGCAGAATAGGCGAGGATGCGCGTGTGGATCATGCGGTGCGCGTCGAGTTCGAACCGGATGCGGCCGATGCGCCCGTCCATCATGTCCGAAGGCGCGACGACATCGGCGCCGGCGCGCGCATGGCAGAGCGCCTGTTTGGCCAGCGCCTCGAGCGTTTCGTCGTTCATCACATAGCCGGTCGCATCGATCAGGCCGTCCTGACCGTGGCTGGTGTAGGGATCGAGCGCAACGTCGGTGATCACGCCGAGTTCGGGGAACCGCGCCTTCAACGCCTGTACCGTGCGCGGTACCAGCCCGTCCGGATTCCACGCTTCGGCCGCATCGTCGGTCTTCAGCGGGGCGTCGATCACCGGAAACAACGCCAGCGCGGGTACGCCGAGCGAAACCGCCTGCTCGGCCAGCCCCATCAGCACATCGACGCTGACCCGGCTCACGCCGGGCATCGATGCCACGGCTTCGCTGCGCGTCGGGCCGTCGAGCACGAATACCGGATAGATCAGGTCGTTGGCGGTGAGCGTGTGCTCGCGCATGAGTCGGCGCGAAAAATCATCGCGGCGCATGCGGCGCAGGCGGGTGGACGGGAAATGGCTGGCGGGAGGAAAGGACATTGCAGGGGCCCGGTTCGCAAAGCCGCGATGATAGTACGAGGGCGCCCGGCTCCGCGTGCCGGTACAAGCCGGCGCGCGCTGCGGCGACGCAACAATTCCGGAACTCGCGCCGACGCGACCCGGTCAGAGCAAGCGACGGTGCAAGCCGTCACCCGCTTCACCTCCCTGAGCGGGTGCTTCTTCAAGAGGCGTTTCGAGCCCACGGCTTCCATCCCCTTTGGCCGTGGGCTTTTTTCTTTCCGGCTCCGGCGTTCTGTGCGCCGTGGGCCGTTTCAGTGCAGCAGGCCTCAGACGGGTGTCGACGACGCCTGATCGGGCAGATGCGCGGCCAGCCAGGGCGAAACGGCCGCTTCGGCTTCCTCGACACCGGTCTTCTTCAGGCTGGAGAACAGTTGCACGCTGACCTGGTCTCCCATGCCGGACAGCTGTCTGCGCACGTCGGCCAGCGTTGCCGCCTGAGCGCTGCGGGTCAGCTTGTCGGCCTTGGTCAGCAAAACATGCATCGGCTTGCCGCTTACCGAGAACCATTCGATCATGTTCCAGTCCAGAGGCGTGAGCGGGTGGCGCGCATCCATGATGAGCACAAGGCCGGCCAGGCTTTCGCGCTCCTTCAGATAGCGCTCGATCAGCCCGGCCCAGGCCTTGCGGACTTCGATCGGTACCTGGGCATAGCCGTAGCCGGGCAGGTCGACCAGGAAGCCGCCACGCACCAGCGTGAAGTAGTTGATCAGCTGGGTACGCCCCGGCGTTTTGCTGACGAAGGCCAGGCGCGTGTGGCCGACCAGGGTATTGATGGCACTCGATTTACCTGCATTGGAACGCCCTGCAAAGGCGATTTCCGGCCCGGCAGGCGCCGGCAGGCCCGATGGCTTGGCGACGGACAGATGAAATGCAGCACCGCGGAACAGAGAGGACAAATCGATTACGCGCCACGCGCGCCCAGGAAAACACGGTAAAATGAGGAGTTTACCGTATCACCCTATTCAACCGGCCACAGATACATCCGGCACCGACCCGGCCATCGACCGGGCCACAGACCGGATTCATCGTTCAAGGATAGTCATGCGTATGCTCAAGTCTTTCGGTTTTGCCCTGTCTCTGACCCTGGTTTCCGCCAGCGCGCTGGCGTCTGAAGAAAAAGCCGCCCCGAAAGCGGACATTGCAGCCGGCAAGACCGTCGCGACGCAGGTGTGCGCGGCCTGTCATGGTGCAGACGGCAACAGCGTCATCGCGGTCAACCCGAAGCTGGCCGGCCAGCATCCGGAGTATCTGTACAAGCAGCTGATGAATTTCCGCAGCAAGGACGGCCAGCCGCCGGAGCGCGCCAACGCCATCATGGGCGCACTGGCGTCCGGCCTGTCGGAAGCCGACATGCGCAATGTTTCGGCCTACTACGCGAGCCAGACCCAGACGCCGGAGAAGGCCAAGGGCAATCGCGAAAGCATCGAACTGGGCCAGCGCCTGTGGCGCGGCGGCGACCTCGAAAAGGGTCTGCCCGCCTGTGCCGGCTGCCACGGCCCGGCCGGTGCCGGCATGCCGGCTCAGTATCCGCGCATCGCTGGCCAGCACGCCGAATACACTGAAACGCAGCTGAAGTATTTCCGCGTTGCTGAACGCGCGAATGATCCGGCCAAGATGATGCGCATGATTGCGGTCAAAATGACCGATGCGGAAATCAAGGCAGTTTCGGACTACGCGGCCGGCCTGCGCTGAGCGCTCAGGCTGTCGATTTCGGTTGCAGAAAAGCCCGCCGCCAGGCGGGCTTTTTCGTTGACCGGTGGCTGCAGGCGCGGTGCATTGAAGGTATTGAACAGTTGGAGGAAGGTGGCTTCGGGCGCCAGTCCGCGCTGCGCGCAAAGATGACGGAACCAGCGGTCGCCGATCGCGACGTGGGTGATTTCGTCACTCAGGATGAGGTCGAGAATGGCCAGCGCCGGCGCGTCGCCGATGGTGCGCAGCTTGTCCATGATGGGAGGCGTTGCGTCCAGCCCGCGCGCCTCGAGCACGCGCGGCACCAGCGCCATTCGGGTCAGCGCGTCATCGGCAGTGCGCCGCGCCATGTCCCACAGGCCGGCGTGTGCCGGAAAGTCGCCATAGTCGAAGCCCAGCGTCTGCAGGTGGGCGCGCAGCAGACCGAAGTGGCGCGCTTCGTCGGCCGCCACGCACAGCCAGTCGGCCAGGTAGGCGTCAGGCAGATCCCGGAAGCGCCAGGCGGCGTCGAGTGCAAGGTTGATGGCGGTGAATTCGATGTGGCAGATCGCATGGATCATTGCCGCATGACCTTCGCGCGTGCCCACGCGGCGCGAACGCAGCGCAGAGGGCTCGACCAGTTCAGGTCGCACCGGACGGCCGGGTTCGTCGATGGCATGCGGCAGCGCTGCCGCGCGATCGAACACCACGCCCGCCTGCCAGTCTGCCCACAGTGAAGCCACTGCAGCGCACTTGGCCTGCGGCACCTCGCACATCAGCAGTTCGAGCAGTTCGGGAAAAATCTTTCGGTTCATCTGCAGTCATACGGGTAAGGTCGCGCCGATGCGGCCGGTCAGCACTGGTCTGACACCCTGCAGCGTACAACGAGGAGCTTCACCATGCTTATCAGACGCCCGGCCGACATCGCGCCGTCCGACATCACGCCACGCGCGCTGTTCGATACTCGCCGCGACTTCATCCGTGCGGCCGGACTGGGCGCCGGTGCGGCGCTGCTCGGCGGCCTGCCGGAGATCGCCGGCGCGCAGGGCAAGCGTGGCGAAAAACTCGGGCCACTGGTGAAGAGCCCTTTCTCGACCGACGAAAAACTGAACGACTACGAAGACATCACCAGCTACTGCAATTTCTACGAATTCGGTACCGACAAGGGCGATCCCTCGAAGAACGCCCACCGCATGTCCACCCGGCCGTGGACGGTCAGCATCGAGGGCCTGGTGCAGAAGCCGAAGACGCTGGGCATCGAGGAGGTGCTGAAACTGGCACCGCTCGAGGAGCGCATCTACCGGCTGCGCTGCGTCGAAGCGTGGTCGATGGTCGTGCCCTGGGTCGGCCTTCCGCTGTCAGCGCTGCTCAGGCAGGTCGAACCGCTGGGCAGTGCAAAATACGTTGAATTCACCACGCTGGCCGATCCGAAAACCATGCCCGGGGTGCGCAGCGCCGTGCTCGAGTGGCCGTATGTCGAAGGCCTGCGGCTTGACGAAGCCCTGCATCCGCTCACCCTGATGGCGGTAGGCCTGTACGGCGAAGTGCTGCCGAACCAGAACGGCGCGCCGATGCGACTGGTGGTGCCATGGAAGTACGGCTTCAAGAGCGCGAAATCGATCGTGAAGATCCGCTTCACCGACAAGGAACCGCTCAGCGCCTGGTCGCGCGCCGCCGGGCGTGAGTACGGCTTCTATTCGAATGTGAATCCGGACGTCGACCACCCGCGCTGGAGCCAGGGACGCGAACGGCGCATCGGCGAGTTTTCGAAGCGCAAGACGCTGATGTTCAATGGTTACGGCGATCAGGTTGCGTCGCTCTACACCGGCATGGACCTGAGGAAGTATTACTGAGGTGCAGGCGCGCGCCTCGACCGCACAGCCCGCCAGCCGCAACGCGCGCGCCTGGACACCGGGGCGCACCACGTTCGGCTGGCTGTGGCGCGTCGTCTGGGTCGCGTGCCTGATGCCGCTTCTATGGCTGGCATTCGGCGCCTACGCCGACCGGCTGGGCGCCAACCCGATCGAATACATCACGCGCGCCACCGGTGACTGGACGCTGCGCCTGCTGCTGGTGACGCTGGCCGTGACGCCGCTGCGCCAGATCACCGGCTGGCACTGGCTGGTACGCCTGCGCCGCATGCTCGGGCTTTACGCATTCTTCTACGCCAGCCTGCACCTGCTCATCTATCTGTGGCTGGACCAGTTCTTCGACATCGAAGACATCGTGAAGGACATCATCAAGCGGCCCTTCATCACGATCGGGTTCGGTGCGTTCCTGCTGCTGCTGCCGCTCGTCGTGACCTCAACCAACGGCATGGTGCGTCGGCTCGGCGGCCGGACCTGGCAGCGGCTGCACAAGCTGGTGTACGTGGTCGGCGTGCTCGGTGTGGCGCACTACTGGTGGCTGGTGAAGAAGGACCTGACCGAACCCATCCTGTACGCCTGCATCCTCGCCACGCTGTTTGCCGTGCGCCTGTGGCATGCCCGCCGTCTGCGCGCGCTCGTGGCGGCGCAGACGGCGTAAGGGTGTCGCTCAGCGACGCGCGCGACGGGCGGCGCCCGCCACACCGATCAGGCCCGCCAACATCAGCGCCCAGCTTTCCGGTTCCGGCACCGCGGTGATGCTCACGTTGTCGATCGCCAGCGCGGTCGTCACGCCGAAGTCGCCCACATCGACGACGCCGAACGCCAGCTGCACTGCACCGCCGCGCGTGAACACGTATTCGAAGCTGCGGATGCCGGTGTCGGCCACAAAGTCGAGAATCGGCGCCGACGTGGCGTCAGCGACCGAAGCGATGCGCGTGATGTCGCCGTCGACCGACAGGAAGGCGAAGTCCGGCCGCGCTTCGGCGCCGACTTCGTTGGTCGCCAGCAGCCAGTCGAAGCGCAGGATGTCACCGACATTCACGTTCACGGTGCGCCAGATGGCCGAGCCTTCGTAAGCAAACTCATCTCCGCGGTCGAATGCGCCCGGCGCTGCGCCGATCAGCGTTTCCAGTGCAAGACCTGCTTCGACCGGTGCCACCCCGGTCAGATTGAACACGCCGGCCGGCAGCGGAAAGTCGTCCTGAAACTGTGGCGACGCTGTGGTCAGTGCGACGTAAAGGTCGCCCGAGTTGTCCTGTTCGGATACATCGCCTGCAGTCTGCCAGTTGGCGGCGTATCCGCTGTTGAAGTTTTCGCTGAAGCTCACGTCGGCGTGCGCAGCGGTGGCGAACAGCGAAGCGAACAACGCTGCAGCGGCAAGGGGTTTGAAGGTCATGTTCGTATCTCCGGAACGTCAGGGTTCAATAACGGAAGGACGCGCTGCCCAGCTGGGCCGGCAGCACATTGCGCAGGGTCACCAGAGGACGGGCAGCAGCGCGACCGGCCGAGCCGTCAGCGTCGAACAGCACCATCGTGTTCGGGCCGGTCTGGCGAAGACTGATATGGCCGCTGGTCAGCGGGTCGCTGCCGGTCGTGACGCCTGCCAGCAGCTGGCGCACATCCAGCCGATCCTGCTGCGGATCGAAGTCGGTGATGGTGTCGAGCGCATCGCGCACGCTTCGATAGACGAAGGTGTCCGCACCGTCGCCGCCGGTCAGCAGGTCTGCCCCCTCGCCGCCGGTGATGACGTCATCGCCCGGCGTGCCGGTCAGCGTGTCGCGACCCGCACCGCCGTTGATCGTGCGCAGCAGGTTCAGCCCGATGAGCACCGGATCGTGGTCCGACGAGCGGAAGGCGGTCGGCGCATAAAGGTCCTGCGGCTTGAACTCGGTGTTGTAGTCGATCACGAAGGGCTCGTCGGTGTTGATGTGCCACTGCGTGATGCCACTCACCTTGCCGGCCAGCGCGGCACTGGCCAGCGCATGGTCGAGCGCACCGCTTTCGCCGTCGAAGGTGTAGGTGTAGTTGAGCTCGATGCCTGCGGCCAGATCGCTCAGCCCGCCCGAGGTGAGCGCGAGGACGGGATCTTCCTTCGCATAGGCGTTCAGGTCGCCGATGACCAGCACGTCAGCCGCACCACCCAGGCCCGGCAGTTGCTGGATGAAGGTCTGCAGCGCCGCCGCCTGCTGCACGCGCAGCGGATTCCAGCAGCCCTGACCATCGCCCTGATCGGCCTCGATACCGGCGGCATCGCCGCAGGACTTCGACTTGAAGTGATTCACGATGACGGTGAAGCGCTCGCCGTTGGCCGCGGCGAAGGTCTGCGCCAGCGGCGGACGGTTATGGACCGCCGCGGTGTCGCTGATCGCGCTGCCGACCGGAACGACCTTCGAGGGCTTGTAGATCATGGCCTGACGGATGGCGTCGGTGCCGGTACCGCCGACCGGCAGCCCGACTGCCGCATACACCGTGCCGCCGTAGGACGCGTTCAGCGCAGCGACCAGATTGTTCACCGCGGCCTGGCCGTTGTTTTCGATCTCGATCAGGCCGACCACGTCGGCATCCATCGCCTGCAGCGCGGCGACGATCTTGTCGCGCTGACGGGTGAATTCGAGTGCGCTGTCGGCGCCGCGACAGTCGCTGCGCGTGCTGGTCGGGAAGCACGATGCACCCGCCTGGTCGATCGTGCTGAAGTAGTTCAGCACGTTGAAGCTGGCCACCCGCACATTGCCGCCAACCGCGGTCGGCGTGGCGGTGCGCGGATTGTCGCGGCTGAATTCCGGCGTCACCACCGGATGCAGCTTGTAGTCGCGCGGTCCGGTGCTCGACGCGGTGATCAGACCATGGTCGATGACGCCGGTCAGACCATTCACCGTGTCGCCGGCACGCAGCGTGTTGTCGGCGCCGATGAACGGAATCGGGTTCGGGTTCTGTGCGGTCGAACCGTCGTCGAGCACGATGCGGCGACGCGCGTTCTCGTCGCGCAGCGCAAGTGCTTCGGCGCTGCCCGCCGGATGGCGGTTGGTCGGGATTTCCATGCGCCCTTCGGCCGATAGCGTGACCTGACCGTAGCGCCCCTGGAAGTAGTTCTGCGACACGGTGAGCGGCGAGGTGATACGCACCAGCATGCCTTCGTAGCGCTCCAATTCGCCCTCGACTGCCTCCGGCAGCACGATGTCGGTCGGCGTGATCGTCACGCCGCTGCCCAGCACCTGCACGGCGCTCGGCGACGTGAGCTGGGTCACCGTGTTGAACTCGGTGACATTCGCGGTCAGACGCAGCCGCTGGCCGACCACGGCCGTATTGCCCGGGGCGAACACGAAAATGCCATCCGATGTGCTCACGTCGCCATCGCCGGCGTCGTCCTGCAGGGTGTAGCCGTTCAGACCGGGGAATACGGCGCTGACCACGCCTTCGGTGCTGACGACCTGACCGATCAGCGGGCTGGCGTCACCGCTGCCCTGGATCGCCGGGATGGGCACGATGGCCGCCGGCGCCGCGACCGTGATGTCGACACTGCACGTTCCTTCCTGCGCCTCGTTGTTCGTGAATCGCAGACCGATGCTGTACTGACCGGTCGCAGTGCCTGCCGCGACGCTGACCTGAGCCGATGCGCTGCCGCCGTCGGCGGTCGCCGGGGCAAAACCGTCGACCGTCACGCCATCCGGCAGGGTGCCGGTCAGCGAGAAGCCCTCGACCACGCTGTCGGCATCGCTGGCCGCCACCGTCACGCTGCCCGCTTCGCCGGCCTGCAGCGCAAGCGCCGGGCAGGTGGTCACGATGGGTTGATTCACCGCACCGCTGCCGCCGCCCTGCACCGATATGTTGTCGATGCCGACCCACTCGTCGTTGCCCGGCGCGTTGCTCGTGATCACCCGCAGCTGCAGCAGCGGCTGGTTGTCGGCGTCGGCCGGCAGCGTGACCTGCACCGGCGTCACCTTGCCAGCCAGCGACGGGCCTTCGGTCGCGTCGGCCACGTAGGCGTCCGGCACATTGATGAAGCTGCCGCTGGCGCCGACGCGGTACTGCAGCGCAACCTGCTGCTGCGCGTTGTCCGCCGAGCCGTCGAGGTCGCGCAGGTCGTAGCGCACGACGATGCCGCTGTGGCCGGTGGTGTTCAGCGACAGCAGGATGAACGGCGCATCGGCGGTGCCGGAGCCGGTCAGTGCGACGACCGGGTCGGTCAGGTGGAATTCGGTGACGCCACCGGTGCTGAAGGTGTTCGGATTGGTCTGGTTGGCGTTCACGTCGACCGGCGACGAGGTGCCGTCGGCCGTGATGGTCTGCGGATCGACGCCGGTCGCGCTGGTCAGGTCATCGCCGCGATAGCCGGTGATGCCGGGTACGCCACTCCAGTCGTCATTGGTCGTGATCAGGCCGATGTTCGTCCAGTCCTGCGCAAAAGGCAGGGTTTGCGGCGTGCTGTCGGCGTGCGCGGCCGAAGCGAACAGACCGACGATGGCAAGCGTCAGGGCGAGGCGGGGCGAAACGATGCGATCGTTTGATGACATTTGGATTTCCAGAGGGGCAGGATAATCGAAGCGGCCCATCCGCGATACGGGACGGGCCGCGAGACAAGGTGAAGCAGCAGCCCGATCAGACAGCCGCGGCGTAAGCGCGACGGCGGGCAAACGCGCCGATCATGCCCAGACCGGCAAGAAGCATGGCCCAGGTATCGGCTTCCGGCACCGGAGAAATCGCCAGATCGACCAGACGACCGGCCGGGTCGAGCGGGTCTGCAACACCGTAGCGGCTGGCGCTGATGACACCGCCCAGACCCCCTTCCGAGGTCGCGTCGGTGATGTATTCCTGCAGCGCCTGCTGGTAGGTGATCGAACTGACGGCATTCTCGAATTCGATGCCGGCGGCGGCGAACGGGTAGCCGTCACCACCGTTGGCGGTGAAATCGATCGTGGTCAGCGAGAAGCTGCGTGCGCCATCCACCACTTCGCCGTCTTGCACCAGCACGGTGCCGTCATCGAGCACGATGCTGACGATCCGGTCGCCCGACGCCCGCGTCGTGTCATACACGACACGCATGCCGGACACCTGGGCGAAGCGGCCGTCTGCGTTGCCGCTGGCCGATGCAGTGGCAACCGAATGTTCCATGATGGTCTTCAGCTGTTCCGCATTGACACTCGGTGCGACATCGACCAGATTGGTGAAGGGCAGCACGTCAAACGTGTTGCCCACACTGACGTCGCCGACGTTGATCGAAGTACGGATGCCGCCGCCGTTCTGGATCGCGATATCGGTGCCGCCGGCATGACGCATGGCATCTGCAACCAGATTGCCCAGATTGGTTTCCGCGTTGCGCACCCCCGCCTGGAAGCTGCCCGGGGCACCGGCGGCGCCGCGGTTGCCATTCAGGAAGACCTCCGACTGACCGATCACGGTCGCATTCAGTACATCGATATAGCCCTTGACCGGATCGACCACCGCCGTCTTCAGGAAGCTGTCACCGACCACCGCGTCGGCGTCGGCCAGTGCGCCCGACACACGGTACAGATTGGCGCCGTTGATCGCGGTCACGACACCCGTCGTGTCGTGCAGCGTGAGGTTCAGTTCCCCGACGTAACGGTTGCCGAAGTTCGAGGTCACCATGGCCACGCTTTTGCCGTCGGCATCCGCAATCATCTGCGGCAGGCCGGTGATGGCGCGCACATCGTTCGGAATCAGCACATCGTCGGCATCGGCCATCAATTCGTGGCCGCCGCCGGACAGCACGACATCGACGCCGCGCAGACCGGGGATCAGCACGTCGCGCTCGTTGGCGGCGTTCTGCAGGTGGCTGATCACGATGACGCTGCCCGCACCTTCTGCGCGCGCGGCGTCGATCTGCTGCTGCACGAAAGGCACCAGCGCCTGCAGGTTCTGCGTCTCGGTATTGCCTGCACTCCAGCCCGCCGTCAGATTCACCGCACCCGGCGAACTGATGTTCGGCAGCCGCGGTGTCGTGACACCGACCACCGCCACCTTGTTGCCGCCATTCGTGCTCAGCAGCGTGTAGGGCGCGACCGTGCCGGTCGCCGCCAGCGACGCGAAGGCGGGTGTGGCACTGAAGTTCAGGTTGGACGACAGGTAGGTGGTGCCTGAAACCTCGGCGAAGCGCGCCGCGACATCCGGGCCAAGGTCGAATTCATGATTGCCGAACACCGCAGCATCGAAACCGATGTGACGCATCGCGATCGCGTCATAGAAATCCTGCCCGCCGTCGATGTACGACGTACCCAGATTGACGAAACTCGCGTTCAGGCGCGGTCCGGGCAGGAAGGCGTCACCCGCGTTGAGCTTGAACACCGTGTTGCCAGCCAGTGCGGCAGCCGATTCGGCGGCGAACATGACGCTGGCGAGGCGATCGACTCCGCCGTAGAACGACACTGCCTGCGATGCGTTGTCACGCAGGTTGCCCTGCGCCGACAGCAGCCACGACTCCTGGTCACCAACGTGCAGAAGTGTGAGACCTTCGGCCAGCGCCGGCCCGGCGAACAGCGACGAAATCAGGATGGCAAGCGTGTGCCTGCGCACGACGAGGGTGGCTTTCATGTGTCATCTCCGGAACCGTTGTCGGACGTCGGGTGCGCAGAGGCACCCGGCGATGTGAGCCGAAGGTTAGGGCGCGAAGATGACCGGACTGTGGCCGAGAAAGCCTTGCGGCATGATCTGAACGGACTATGCGGCGCTCGCCGGACGACGCAGTGCGACCAGCGCCCACAGCAGGCAACCGATGCCCAGCGTGCCGCAGGCGAAGGTCCATGCCACAGGGGAGGTGATGCCCCCGGTCATGTCGAGCACGCCGCCGAACACCAGCGGTGCGATGAAACCGGCCCCGAAGCCGCCGAGCGAATACAGCGCCATCGCCGCTCCGCGCTGTGCGGCCGGCGCAGCATGCACGAGGCCGGCGGTCAGCGAGGCCGAATCGGCCATCACGGCGATGTTGTACAGCGCCAGCACGCACAGCATGAGCCACCAGGGCAGCACCGCCGAAGCGCCGGCCAGCCAGCACAGCAGGCCCGAGGCGATCATCATGGCGACGATCCAGCGCCGTCGCCCGACACGCCCGGCCATTTCGTTGCCCAGAATGCCAGGGTCTATTGAACTTGAATCGCGGCCGCGTTTGCAGCGCGCACGCCACGGACAAGGCGCACGACGAAGTCGAGACTGGCCGTCTCGACCAGGAGCGCAACGCAGTCCGTGGCGTGCACGCTGCAAACCCGAAGGGCGCGGGTCCTGTTGCGCCCAGCTCCGCGTTGGGCCTCCTGGCCTGACGGCCAGTCAGCCTGCGTCGGTCCGCCTTGATCTGGGCGCAACAGGATTCGCGCGCGGACACGATTCAAGCTCAACAGACCCTGATCGGCAGTCCGAGCAGATTGATCAGCGCAGCCGCTTCGGTCGGCGACAGCGCGGCCTGCGCCGACGACAGACCGTAGGCGAACGCGATGAAGGCCACCATCCACGACCGCAGGCCGAACAGCTCCCAGCAGTGCACCGCATACCCGGTCACCAGCTGGCGCACCCGCGGATGCGCCAGCACCGGTCCGAAGCGCGGCAGCCAGCGCGCGAGGGCGGCACCGGGTGGCGCATGCGGAGCGGTGGCCGCGAACACGATGACGGCCGCCAGCAGCGGGCCGACCGCCATCAGTGCGATCGCGATGCGCCAGTCCATCAGGCTGCCGAGGCCGCCGGCCAGCAGCAGCGACAGGCTGGTGCCGATGCCGAAACTCGCGGTGTAGAACGCGATCGGTCGATTGCTTGCGGCCGTAGACACGCGATCGGTCAGCACGCGCAAGCCGGGCATGTAGCAGCCGGCCAGCCCGGCGCCGCACAGCGCCTGGAAGAATGCGCCGCTCCATACGCCCCGGGCGAGCAGCGCGAAGCCCAGCGTGCCGGCTGCCATCAGCACGCAGGACGCGACATAGACGAGGCGCGCATCAATGCGGTCGGTGGCACCGGACAGAAAGGGCACGGCCAACATGTAGCCGAAGAAGAGGGCGCCGCCGATCAGTCCTGCTTCGGCGCCGCTGAGCCGCCATACCCCCGTCAGCAACGGCAGGAAGGACGGATACGCGGCAAAGCCGGTCATGCCCAGCGTCTCGGCGGCGCACATCAGCAGCGTGAGCCGGGCTGGCGGCGACATCGTCAGTCGCCGTCCGTCGTTTTCAGCAGTTCGGCCTTGAAGCGTGCGCGGCTGGCCTTCCTGTCCTGCCGGGCGTGTGCGCCGCCTTTCTTCATCAGCGCGGCGGTGGCCAGTGGATTGCGCGGCTTCAGGCGGCGTCCCTTGGCGCTGACCCGCACGGCGTCCTTGCGTTTCATCGCCGCCGGCCGCGTTCGAACTGGATGATGGCGCGGCCGTCTTCGGTCTGGCGCGGCTCGCCGCGCCAGGCGTGACCATAGATGATTTCCATCGTCGCCGGCAGGCGGCCGTCGTCGCGCAGCCGCAGCAGCGCGTCATCGAGCCGCGCGCGGGCACGCGGCGTCAACAGTCCGCGCGGCCGTGCGGCCAGCGCGCAGTGACCGCCGGTATCGGCCAGATCGCGGTACAGCGCGGCCGGCGTGTCGAAGGTCAGCGTGATGTGTTCCATGTCCATCACCGGTTCGGCGAAGCCGGCTTCGACCAGCATGTCGCCGACATCGTGCATGTCGATGAAGCGATGCGCACGCAAAGGCAACCCGGCTTCAGCCAGCGCGCCACGCAACTCGCGCAGCGTGTCAGGGCCAAGCATGGAAAACATGAACAGTCCGCCGACGCGCACGCAGCGCTGCACTTCGCGCAGTGTCGCCGGCAGGTCCGCCTGCCAGTGCAGCGCCATGTTCGACCATGCCATGTCGATGCTGCGCGGCGCAATGGGCAGCCGCGCGATATCTGCACGCACCAGCGCGGTCTGTCGGCCGCCCAGCACACCGGGCAGCCAGCGCCGCCAGCGCGGCGTGCGGGCCGCTGCCTGCGCGAGCATGGCGGCCGATCGGTCTATGCCTATCATCTGCATATCGGGGTAACGGGCGCGCAGCGGCTGCAGATCGGCGCCGCTGCCGCACCCCAGATCGAGCAGGCGCGCCGGCTTCAGCATGACCATGTCAAGCCGCTCGGCCATGCGCCGGGCCACTTCACGATGCAGCACCGCCGCGTCGTCGAAGCGCGCTGCGGCACGCTCGAAGCCTCGCGCCACTGCGCGTGCATCGAGTGCGAGATCGGGCGGAACCGCAGCGACGATGGTCGGGCGCTCCGCGCTCAGACCGACCGGATGCCCAGTCGCTCCAGCAATCGCCGATCGTTGTCGGCCTGCGGATTACCGGTGGTCAGCAACTTGTCGCCGTAGAAGATGGAATTGGCGCCGGCAAGAAAGCACAGCGCCTGCATCTGGTCGTTCATCGCTTCGCGCCCGGCCGACAGACGCACATGGCTCTTCGGCATCGTGATGCGGGCGCAGGCGATGGTGCGCACGAATTCGAACGGATCAAGATCCGGCGTATCGGCCAGCGGCGTGCCTTCCACCTTGACCAGATTGTTGATCGGCACCGATTCCGGCGGCGTGTCCATGCTGGCCAGCGTGGCGATCAGGCCGGCGCGGCCGCGACGCGATTCGCCCATGCCGACGATGCCGCCGCAGCACACGTTCATGCCGGCTTCGCGCACCGCTTCCAGCGTGTCGAAGCGGTCTTCCTGCGTGCGCGTGCCGATGACCTCGCCGTAAAATTCCGGGGCGGTATCGATGTTGTGATTGTAGTAATCCAGCCCCGCCTTCTTCAGCGTTTCGGCCTGACCTTCGCGCAGCATGCCCAGCGTGGCACAGGTTTCAAGACCCAGGCCCTTCACCGCCGAAATCATTTCGGCGACCGCTTCGACGTCGCGATCCTTCGGGCCGCGCCAGGCCGCACCCATGCAGAAACGCGTCGCACCGGCATCGCGCGCGGCGCGCGCGGCGGCCAGTACGTCTTCAACCGGCAGCAGGTCCTGGCTGGTGACGCCGGTGTCATGGCGCACCGACTGCGGGCAATAGCCGCAGTCTTCCGGGCAGCCGCCGGTCTTGATCGACAGCAGGGTGGATCTCTGTATGGCATTGGGATCAAAATGCTCGCGGTGCACCTGCTGGGCGCGGAACATCAGATCGGAAAACGGGAGCGCGAACAGTGCCTCGACCTGTTCTGTGGTCCAGCGCTGGGGCACTTGCGAACGGGAGGACGGCGGAAGATGGATGACCTGGGTATGCATGATGTGAAATCTGGCGGGCGCATCGGCGCCGAAACGGCGAAGCCGACATTTTCCGCGAAAACGGCCTGCCCATGTTGCACCGCGTGATCGCCGCCGCGCGGGCCGTTCGCCGGCGATTGCTGCCGCAGGAGTGCCGGCTGTGCGGCCTGCCATCGGGCGATGCGCTGCTGTGCACCGGATGCCATGACGAGTTGCCACGCCTGCCCGCGGCGCATTGCCCGGTCTGCGCGCTGCCGGTTCCGACCGCCGACGTGTGCGGCCGCTGCCTGAAACATCCGCCGGCCTTCGATGCGACGCTGGCTGTGTGGGCTTACGCGGAACCTGCCGACCAGTTGATCCACGCGCTGAAGTTCCGCGCCCGCCTGCCGCTGGCCGGCTGGTTCGCGCACGAACTGCATGCGCTCGGCCTGCCGCCCTGCGACCTGCTGCTCGCCATGCCGCTGCATCCCGACCGGCTGCGCGAACGCGGCTTCAACCAGTCGGTTGAGATCGGCCGCGCCCTCGGCAAGCTCGGTCGGCTGAACTTCGATGCCTTCGGTCTGGTACGCCTGTACGACACGCCGCCGCAGCGCGACCTCGCGTGGTCGCAGCGACGGCGCAATGTACGCGGTGCCTTTGCGGTGCGCGCCGAGGTCGCGGGCCGGCATGTCGCCGTGGTGGACGACGTGCTGACGACCGGTGCCAGCCTGCATGAGGTCGCGCGCACGCTCAAGTCGGCCGGCGCGCTGACGGTGACCAATCTGGTGCTGGCGCGCACGCCGCGGCTGCGCGGGAAGTAGCTTCACCGCTCGCGCCACGGCACAATCGCGCTCCCCGACCCGGCGCACGCCCATGTTCCACATCGTCCTGTATCAGCCAGAGATTCCGCCCAACACCGGCAATGTGATGCGGCTGTGCGCCAATGGCGGCTTCCGGCTGCATCTGGTGAAGCCGCTCGGCTTCGAAATCACCGACAAGCACCTCGCGCGCGCCGGCATGGACTACCGCGACCTGGTGAATGTGACGCTGCATGAGGACTGGGCGGCGCTGGCGGCCGCACTGGCGCTGCAGCCCGACGATCCGCGGCTGTACGCCCTGAGCACGCGCGGGCGCACCGCACACACGGCACCGCGGTACCGCGCCGGCGACATTTTACTGTTCGGTCAGGAAACCGCCGGACTGCCGGGTGCGCTGCTCGACTCGGTGCCGGTGGCACAGCGCCTGCGCATTCCGATGCAGCCGGACAGCCGCAGCCTGAATCTGAGCAATTCGGTGGCCATCGTCGCCTATGAAGCGTGGCGCCAATGCGGATTCAACGGCGCGGCAACGCCCTGAAACCGACTACGGCGGCGGCGTTTCCGCCTTCGGGTCACGCGACAGCAGACGCTCGACCGCGTCGGCTGCAGCCAGTCGCCCGTCGAGCACCGCCGCTACCGCCTGCGTGATAGGCATGTCGACCTGCAGGCGCTCGGCCAGCGCAGCGGCTTCGCGCGCGGTCGGCACACCTTCGGCCACATGGCCCAGCGTGGTCAGCACCTCATCCAGCGAGCGCCCTTCCGCCAGCAGCAGGCCGACGCGCCGGTTGCGCGACAGGTCGCCAGTGCAGGTCAGGATGAGGTCGCCCATGCCGGCCAGTCCCATGAAGGTCTGGCTGCGGCCGCCCAGGGCCACGCCCAGGCGGGCGATTTCGGCCAGACCGCGGGTGATCAGCGCGGCCCGGGCGTTCATGCCGAAGCCGAGCCCGTCACACACGCCGGTGGCGATCGCCATGACATTCTTGACGGCGCCACCGACCTCGACGCCGATCAGATCGTCATTGGCATAGAGGCGCAGCCGGGGACTGTGCAGTGACGCGACCAGCGCACTGACGAATTCGATGTCATCGCTCGCCACGGTGATGGCGGTGGGCAGGCCGCGTGCCACCTCGATCGCGAAACTGGGCCCGCTGAAGGCACCGCGCGAAACCTGTGCCGGCAAAACATCCAGCGCCACCTGGTGCGGCAGCAGACCGCTGCCGCTCTCGAAACCCTTGCAGGCCCACAATACGGCGGGTGCCCCGCTGCGCGCGACCGATTCGAGCGCAGCGCGCAGGCCGGCGATCGGCGTCGCGACCAGTGCCAGATCGCAGCCCTTCAGCGCAGACGCGGCGTCAGACGACACCGCAATGCCCGGCGGCAGCGCAATGCCGGGCAGATAGCGTTCATTGCAATGTGTGCTGCGCAGCGACAACGCATGGTCGGCATCTCGCGACCACAGCGTCACGTCGTGATCCTGCGAATAGGCCACGGCAAGCGCCGTACCCCAGGCGCCGGCACCCATGATGCACAGCTTCATTTCGGCAAGACCCGGCTCACAGCCCCCAGACCTGGGAGATGCGCACGAAACCGCTCTGGCCGTCTCGATGCTTCACCTTGGCCCAGCCTGCGGGTGCGGCCTCGGTGAGCGGTTCGAGCAGCACTCGGCGTTCCGCTTCGAAAACCAGTGGTGCATCGTCTTCTGCACGGACCAGAACGCGCGCCCGCTCCGCGGTGACGATCACCATGCGTACGGGCGCGAGCGAGGACGCCTCGACCCACGCAAGCATGCCGCCCGGCTCGCGCACCTTGACCCATCCGGTCTGGCTGCGCACCACCTCGACCGGCGTGTGGCGCGCGATGACGAACTGCTGGCGCGCCTGCCGGGACGGCGCGTCGTACATGACCGCAACGTCCGACAGCGACCGATACTCGACGCCCGCCGCCTGTGCGGCAAGCGGACAGACGAGGGCGACCAGTGCCGCACACGCGGCCTGCTTCATCACTGCACCGTGGCGCCGTTCTGGCCTTCGGGCGGCTGCTGCGTGCGTTGCTGGTAGATCGATTCGAAATTGACCGGTGCCAGCACGACCGGCGGGAAGCCGGCGCGATTGACCGCGTCCGACACGCTTTCGCGGGCGTACGGGAACAGGATGGTCGGGCAGGCGATGCCGAGGATGGGCTGGATGTCTTCGGCCGGCACGTTGCGGATCTGGAAGATGCCGGCCTGACGGACTTCAACCAGGAACATCGTCTTCTCTTCGAGCTTGGCGGTGACGGTGACGGTAAGCGTCACGTTGAACACGCCTTCCTGCACGGCCTTGCCTTCGGTCTGCAGCTGGATCTGCACGGTCGGATTTTCGCGGGTGAGGAAAATTTCCGGTGCGTTCGGGACTTCGAGCGACAGGTCCTTGACGTAGATCTTCTCGATGGAAAACACCGGGCCCGTGGGCTGTTGGGGTTGCACTGCTTCTTCGGCCATTTTTCGCTTCTCGGTTGGGGGTTAAGGCTGCAAAAACCGGCTCACGCCTGCAGCAGGGGGTCTAACTTGCCTTCGCGGTCGAGCGCATGAAGATCATCGCACCCGCCCACGTGGTAATCGCCAATGTAGATCTGTGGCACCGTGCGACGGCCGGTTCGCTCCATCATTTCGGAGCGACGATCCGGATCGATGTCGATGCGCACCTTCTCGATGTCGGTCACACCCTTGCTCGTCAGCAGGCGTTCGGCCTGCGAGCAATACGGACAAAAGCCGCTTGTATACATCAGCACGCGTGCCATGGCATCACTTCTTTGTCAGCGGCAGGCCGGCCTGTTCCCAGGCACCGATCCCGCCGTCCAGCGCAAAAACCTTCTCGAAACCCGCCTTGCGCAGCGCCGAGCAGGCACTCGCCGAGCGCTGGCCGCTGGCGCAGACGACGATAAGCGCTCGCTGCTTGAACTTTTCCAGTTCGCCGAGTCGTTGGGCGACTTCGCCCGCCGGAATGTGCCGTGCGCCATTGATGTGACCCTTTGACCATTCCGCCTGATCACGCACGTCGATCACCTGCGCGTCTTCGCGGTTGATCAGCTGGGTGGCCTGGGCCGGTGACAGGCGCGGCCCGGACACCTTCTGGCGAATGGTCAGGATGATGAGCCCGGCACCGCTCATGAAAGCGGTGATGGCCCAGATGTAATTGGTCGTTACGAAGTCCATGGAGTCTGAGGGCAGCCAGTGTAAGAGTCGGAATGAAGTCGCGTGCCCGGGTGAGCGGGTCGTCGTGCGGAAGCATCCGACCATTCGGTACGCGTCGAAACGCGCAGGTATGTCGATTTTTTACCGGACCGCGAAATGCTTTTTCTGGGAAAATGTCGATTTTAGCCCAAGCGCGCGCGGCTCACCTACCGACCACGAATCAGTAGCGCAACGTTCCGCCGCAGGATGCCGCGCCCGACCCGATCCCACCCTACAGATCCCACCTCATGTACAAGCTCGTTCTGTTGCGCCATGGCGAATCCGTCTGGAACAAGGAAAACCGTTTCACCGGCTGGACCGACGTCGGTCTGACCGAAAAGGGCGAAATCGAGGCGCGCGAAGCCGGCCGCCTGCTCGCCCGCGAGTCCTACCGCTTCGATGTGGCCTTCACGTCGGTGCTCAAGCGTGCCAACAAGACGCTGTATGTTGCGCTCGAACAGATGAATCTGATGTGGATTCCGATCCGCCCGACCTGGCGCCTGAACGAGCGTCACTACGGCGCCCTGCAGGGTCTGGACAAGGCGCAGACGGCGCAGCGCTTCGGCGAGGAACAGGTGCTGGCATGGCGCCGCTCCTACGACACGCCGCCGCCAGCGCTGGAAGAGGACGACCCGCGCCTCGACCGCAAGAACCCGCGCTACGCCGAAGTTCCGAACGAATGCTTTCCGCGCACCGAATGCCTGAAGGACACCGTGGCCCGCGTGCTGCCATTCTGGAGCGCGGAAATCGTGCCGCAGATCAAGTCCGGCAAGAACGTGCTCATCGTTGCTCACGGCAACAGCCTGCGTGCGCTGATCAAGTATCTCGACAACGTGTCCGAGCAGGACATCCTCGGCCTGAACATCCCGACCGCACAGCCGCTGGTCTATGAGCTGGACGATGACCTGAAGCCGATCCGCCACTACTACCTGGGCGACCAGGAGGCGATCAGGGCCGCCATCGACGCCGTTGCCAACCAGAGCCGCGCCGTTCCGCAGCGCCAGCGACCACCGATTCCGGATACGGAGGAGACGCAGACCGAGCAACGCCCGCCGTGGATGGAGTGAAGCTCCGGTTCCTCCTTGCCCTGCTGTGCGCGCTGCCACTGACCGCGCAGGCTGAACGCGCGGTCCAGTCCAGTCCGGAGCAGCTCAAGGCACTGCAGCAGCGCATGGAAGCGCTGCGGGACGAGCTGAACCAGTCCGAAAGCGCTCACCGCGAGGCGCGCGATGAACTGCGCGGTTCCGAAAAGGCCATCTCGGACGCCACCCGCGCGCTGCGCGACATCAGCCGGCAGCGCAAGGAGGTCGAGACGGCACTTGCCCGCACGCGCACCGACATCGCCACCGGCGAAGCAACGCTGCAGCGCCAGCAGACACAGCTCGCCCAACTGCTGCGCGGCCACCAGCGCGCCGGCGAAGCCGATGCGCTGCGCCATCTGCTGTCGGGCACCGACCCGAACCAGAGCGCGCGCGACCTGCACTACCTGCGCAGCCTGTCGCGCAGCCAGCTCGCGCTGATGGACACCCATCGCGCCGCGCTGGCGAAGCAGCGCGATCTGCTGGCGCAGCAGGACAGCCAGCTCGAACAGGTTCGCACGCTGGAGGCGGAACGCGAACGCGAACGCGAACGACTGGCCGCCGAAAACACTGTGCGCCGCAAGGTGCTCGACCGGCTGGCCACCCAGTTGCGCACCGAACGGCGCGAACTGGCCACGCTGAAGCGCGACGAGGCGAGACTCAGCCGGCTGATCGAAGCCCTGTCAAAGAAAAGTGCGCGCACCGTGCCGCGTCCGGCGCCCGGTGCAGCCCCACCCGCAGACGACCCGGAACCCGCCCGCAACAAGGCAGACACCGGTCCGGTCGTGCAGTCGCTGCCGGTCGATCACGGCGGCCAGCCCTTCGTGAAGTTGCGCGGCAAACTGCCGTGGCCGGCCAGCGGCGAACTTGCGCGCCGCTTTGGTGCCCAAAGCGCCGATGGCGGCACACCGCTGCGCGGCATTTTCATCCGTGCCGGTGCCGGCGACGTGAAAGCCGTGGCAGCGGGCACCGTGGTGTTCGCCGACTGGCTGCGCGGCTTCGGCAACCTGATCATCGTCGACCACGGTGACCATTACCTGAGCATCTACGGCAACAATGAAGCCCTGCTCAAAGGGGTGGGCGCACGCGTCGGCAGCGGCGAGAACATCGCCTCGATCGGCAGCAGCGGTGGGGCTCTGGAATCGGGTTTATACTTTGAATTGCGGCATCAGGGACAGGCGCTGGATCCCTTGAAATGGGTTTCCCGCTAGATTTCCGGCCGATACACACGCGGAGTGCTTTCGATGCAAAAGAAGCTGCAGCAAACCGGCCTGATCATGATCGGGCTTTGTGCAGGCGTGCTGCTCAGTCTCAATTTCTCCGCCAATGCAAACAAGACGCCGGGCAGCAGTCTGCCGGTGGAAGAGCTCCGCCAGTTCGCCGACGTCCTCAATGCGGTCAAGGCCAGCTACGTCGAGCCGGTCGATGACAAGAAGCTGATCACCCAGGCCATCAGCGGCATGCTGTCCGGGCTCGACCCGCATTCCGCCTACCTCGACCAGGATGCGTTCAAGGATCTGCAGGCCGGGACCCAGGGCGAATTCGGCGGTCTCGGCATCGAAGTGGGCATGGAAGACGGTTTCGTCAAGGTGGTGTCACCGATCGAGGACACACCCGCGTTTCGCGCCGGCATCAAGTCCGGCGACCTGATCATCAAGCTCGATGACACCTCGACCAAGGGGCTGAACCTCAGCGATGCGGTCAAGCGCATGCGCGGCAAGCCGAACACCAGCATCCGCCTGACCATCGCGCGCAAGGGCGAAACCAAGCCGATCGAAGTGACGCTGATGCGCGAAGTGATCAAGGTGCAGAGCGTGAAGTCCAAGCTGGTCGAGCCGGGGTACGGCTACCTGCGGCTGACCCAGTTCCAGGAACAGAGCGCGGAAGATCTGGCCAAGCACATCGGCAAGCTTTACAAGGATGGTGAGCTGAAAGGTCTGGTGCTCGACCTGCGCAACGATCCGGGCGGCCTGCTGCACGGTGCGGTCGGCGTGTCTGCGGCTTTCCTGCAGCCGAAGGCGCTGGTGGTATCGACCGACGGTCGTACCGATGACGCAAAGCGCCGCTTCATCGCATCGCCGGAAGACTACCTGCGCGGCAGTCGCGACGACTTCCTGCAGACCCTGCCGGCGGGTGCCAAGTCGGTGCCGCTGGTGGTGCTGGTGAATTCGGGTTCCGCTTCGGCTTCGGAGATCGTTGCCGGCGCGCTGCAGGACCACAAGCGCGCCGTCATCATGGGCACCCAGACCTTCGGCAAAGGTTCGGTGCAGACCATCATGCCGCTGACCAACAACACGGCGATCAAGCTGACCACGGCGCGCTACTACACGCCGAACGGCCGCTCGATCCAGGCCAAGGGCATCGTGCCGGACATCGTCGTCGAGGAAAGCGCCAACGGCAGCAGCGGAATGCGCCTGCGAGAGGCCGATCTCGACCGCCACCTGAACAACGACAAGGACGTGGAAATCCCTGCAATGCCGGCCGATCCGGGCGCCAAGGGCAAACCGGCTCCGGCGAAGGAGGACGAGGACGACAAGCAGGCTGCGCCGTTCGAATTCGCGACCAAGACCGATTACCAGTTCACACAGGCGCTGAATCTGCTGAAGGGCCTGCAGATCATGCAGAAGAACTGAGCTGCGACCGCGCCTGCGCGGTCCGGCCAGCATGTCCGGCGTCCGCCTGCGGGCCGTCGGACCTACCGGATTGAGGAGCTGAATGATGGCCGCGCATGCAAGCCAGCGTCGTTTCGGTCGCGAGCACCGCGCCCCGCGCAAGCCGGGTTACGGCCCACAGGCCGGCCTGATGAAGCACCGGGAACTGCGCTTCAGCCTGCGCAGCTACGAGCGTATCGATGAAGCCAGCCGGTTCCTGACCGCGCAGGGCAACATCACCGTCACCGGTCGCCGCGGTCGCGCATTGGCCATCGAATACAGTCTGGCCGAGCACAGTTTCCGCAGCATCGAACGGATGCTGGATCAGCACGGCTTCCACACCGACACCGGACTGGTGATGCGCATCGTGCGCGCACTGCTGTATTTCTGCGAAGACACCCAGCTGCGCAATCTGCGGCAACCGGAACGGCTGATCAAGAAATCGAACGAAATCTATGTCAAGGCCTGGCAGCACCATCCGCACGGCGACCATGACGACACGCCGACCGAACTGCGCGACTACCGCTGACACCGCACGGCGGCAACCTATCTTCAATGAACGACGAACAACTGCTGCGCTATAGCCGGCACATCCTGCTGGACCCGATAGGCATAGAAGGTCAGGACAGACTGCTCGCCTCGCGGGCCCTGATCGTCGGCGCCGGTGGCCTGGGCTGCCCGGCCGCGCTCTACATGGCGGCTGCTGGTGTCGGCACGCTGGTGATCGCCGACGATGACGAGGTCGACCTGACCAATCTGCAGCGGCAGGTGCTGCACCGGCAGCATTCGGTCGGGCGGGCCAAGGTCGAGTCGGCGCGAGAAACACTGCACGACATCAACCCGGGCATCGAGGTGATCGCACTCAAGACCCGGCTGGCTGGCGACGCTTTACGCGAACAGGTCGAGGCGGCCGACGTCGTGCTCGACTGCAGCGACAATTTCGCCACCCGCCATGCCATCAACCGCGCCTGCGTGGCCGCGCGCACGCCGCTGGTGTCGGGCGCAGCGATCCGCTTCGACGGTCAGGTGTCGGTGTTCGACAGCCGCGATGCCGAAGCACCCTGCTACCACTGCCTGTTTCCGGAAGGCGGCGACGCCGACGAGGTGCGCTGCGCGGTGATGGGCGTGTTCGCACCACTGACCGGCATCATTGGCACGATGCAGGCTGCCGAAGCGCTGAAGTTGTTGGCGCAAACCGGCCGGTCGCTGGCTGGCCGCCTGCTGCTGCTCGACGCCCTGGGCATGGAGTGGCGCAGCATCACGCTGCCGCGCGACCCCGCGTGCGAAGTCTGCGGCCCCCGGACCTGACCCTCCTTCCCCCTTGCACCGGCTTCAATGCAGCTTGACGTGCGGCTCCGTGCTGCGCTTGATGATGCGCGCCAGCGCGTCGATCGAACTTTTGATCCAGCCGTGCAGCGCAATCTGGTGCATCTGGTACAGCGAGCGGTACATCGCGCGTGCCACCAGACCTTCGATGAACATGCTGCCGCCGATGATGCCGCCCATCAGGTTGCCGGTTGCACCGGTCTTGCCCAGTGACACCAGAGAACCGAAGTCCTTGTATTTGAACGGGCCGGGATCGCCCTTGCCGAACAGGCGCATGTCGAAAATCTTCACCAGATAGCTGGCCTGCTGGTGTGCCGCCTGGGCACGCGGCGGAATCGTGCCTTCGCCGTCCAGCCAGACGCAGGCAGCGCAGTCACCGAAGGCGAACACGTCCGGGTCGCGCGTGCTCGTCAGGTGATCATCCACGACCAGCTGGTTGATGCGGTTCGATTCCAGACCGCCAAAACCGGCAAGCATGTTCGGCGCCTTGATGCCGGCCGCCCACACCATCAGGTCAGCACGGATGAACTGACCGCTGGCCGTGGCGAGACCATCCTTGCTCACTTCGCTGACCCGTTCGGACTTCAGCACATCGATGCCCATCTTCCTGAGCAGGCCCTCGACTGAAGCGGAAATTCTCATCGGCAGAGCCGGCAGCACGCGATCGGCCGCCTCGATCAACGTGATCCGGACATCCTGCCGCGGGTCC
This sequence comes from Methyloversatilis sp. RAC08, assembly GCF_001713355.1. Taxonomy (NCBI): domain Bacteria; kingdom Pseudomonadati; phylum Pseudomonadota; class Betaproteobacteria; order Nitrosomonadales; family Sterolibacteriaceae; genus Methyloversatilis; species Methyloversatilis sp. RAC08. The sequence goes on from NZ_CP016448.1 coordinate 1,594,640, forward strand.
ATGCTGTGCACCCCGAAAGCCCGCAACACCTTGCTGGTATGCCGCAGCTCGGCCGACAGTTCGACACCCGTTGCGCCGGCACCGATGATGGCGATCGACACCTGGTGCGGCTCGCCGCGCTCGGCGCGCGCGTCGGCGCGCATGCAGGCGGCCACCAGCTTCTGCCGGAAGCGTTCGGCGTCGTGGGTCGAGTCGAGTGCCATCGTGAATGCGTCGGCGCCCGGAATGCCGAAGGTATTCACCGTGCTGCCGATGGCGATCACCAGATAGTCGTAATGCAGCTCGCGCTCCGGCAGCATGGGGTCACCGTCGAAGTCCGGTACCGCCTCGATGTGGATGGTCTTGTTCTCACGATCGAGCGCCGTCATGCGGCCAAGCTGGAACTCGAAGCTGTGCCAGCGCGCCTGGGCAACGTATTCGAGCCGGTGCATGTGCATATCCATGCGTCCGGCCGCGACTTCGTGCAGGTGCGGCTTCCAGATGTGGATCGGCGACGCATCGACCAGCACCACGTCGGCCAGACCCTTTTCGCCGTAGCGGTCTCCGAGGCTGGTCGCGAGCTCAAGTCCGCCTGCGCCGCCGCCCACCACCACGATGACGGGTTTTTTCTGATGGTTCATAGTGTCCGGAAGCAGAAAGGTTGATGCACGCGGATTGTGCATCAGCAACCGTTGCTTGTGCTCGGCGCCCGTCCGGATGCTGCACAAACGGAACAGCGGGTACCGCGGCTCAGTGCCGGCGCCACGAAAGCAGCACGGCGATCAGCGTCAGGGCCACCAGCCAGGCGAGCGACCACTCCGGAATGTCGAGCCCGAAGATCGGCGGCAGTTTGGCACCGCAGGCGCCGTCGGCGAAGAACAGCTGGGGCAGCCACTGTGCGGGCGGCAGGCTGTTGACGAAGTCCTCGACCGGATCGAGGCCGCAGCTGACCGAAGGGTTGTACAGCACATAGACGTGGCGAGCGGCAATCGCCGCACCCGAGCCGGCGACCAGCGCCGTCAGCCACAGCCCGCTGCGCGACAGCGCACCGCCGAACAATGCGCTCAGCAACAGGAACAGGCCGGCTCCGGCGAAGGCGTAGCGCTGCAGGATGCACAGCGGGCACGGCGCCAGTCGTTCGACATGCTGCAGGTAGAGCGCATAGGCGACGAGGCCGAAACAGAGGTAGGACAGCAAGAACAGCAGGCGGGTACGGGCGATCGGGGTCATCGGACGCTCATGAGGACGGACAGGCGGACGCTGCGGCGAAAACTCGGATAGCGGGACAGAGCGATGCGCAACGGAGTGCGCTCAAAGTACATAGCGGGCAAGGTCTTCGCTCTGCGACAGTTCGCCCAGACGGACGTCGACATAGGCGGCATCCACAGTCAGTGCGCTGTCGTGTCGGCCGGCGTCGAAGGACACGTCTTCCAGCAGCTTTTCCATCACCGTGTGCAGGCGGCGCGCGCCGATGTTCTCGGTGCGCTCGTTCACCGACCAGGCGACTTCGGCGAGCCGGCGGATACCGTCGGCGGTGAAATCCAGCGTGACGCCATCGGTGCCCAGCAGTGCAATGTACTGGCGCGTCAGGCAGGCGTCGGTGGCGGTCAGGATGCGTTCGAAATCGTCAACCGACAAGGATTCGAGTTCGACCCGGATCGGGAAGCGGCCCTGCATTTCCGGAATCAGGTCGCTCGGGCGCGACAGGTGGAAAGCGCCGCTGGCGATGAACAGAATGTGATCCGTCTTCACCATGCCGTACTTGGTGCTGATGGTTGTGCCTTCGACCAGTGGCAGCAGGTCGCGCTGTACGCCCTGGCGCGACACGTCGGCACCGCCATGTTCGGAGCGGGTGGCGATCTTGTCGATCTCATCGAGGAACACGATGCCATGCTGCTCGACCGCAACGCGCGCCTGCTGCTTCACCTCGTCCTCGTTCACCAACAGCGCGGCCTCTTCGTCGGTCAGCACGCGCATCGCTTCCGCGATGGTCATGCGGCGCCGGCTGCGGCGCGGGTTGCCCATGTTCTGGAACATCGACTGCAGCTGACCGGACAACTCCTCCATGCCGGGCGGCGTCAGGATTTCCATCGATTGCGCCGACTGCGCGACCTCGATGTCGATCTCCTTGTCGTCCAGTTCGCCCTCGCGCAGCTTCTTGCGGAATTTCTGTCGCGTGCCGGATTCTTCCGCCGGTGGGGCGTCGGTGCCGAAACCCGTCGGGCGGGCCGGCGGCAGCAGCACGTCAAGAATGCGGTCTTCCGCGGCGTCCTCGGCACGCGTGCGCGACGCCTTCATCGCGCGCTCGCGCAGGTCCTTGATCGCGATTTCCATCAGATCGCGGATGATGCTGTCGACATCGCGCCCGACATAGCCCACTTCGGTGAACTTGGTCGCCTCGACCTTGATGAAGGGCGCGTTGGCCAGTCGGGCCAGCCGGCGCGCGATCTCGGTCTTGCCGACACCGGTCGGCCCGATCATCAGAATGTTCTTCGGCGTGATTTCGGTACGCAGCGGCTCGGCCACCTGGGCGCGGCGCCAGCGGTTGCGCAGCGCTACGGCAACAGCGCGCTTGGCGCGCGTCTGCCCGACGATGTGCTTGTCCAGTTCGGACACGATTTCGGATGGCGTCATGGTGTGACTGGAAGCGGCAGTATTCGTCACCATTCGATCACTTCGATGGTGTGGCTCTGATTGGTGTAGATGCACAGGTCACCGGCGATACCGAGCGATTTCGAAATCACGTCGCTGGCGGACAGTTCGGTGTTTTCGATCAGTGCGCGGGCGGCAGCCTGGGCGTATGCACCGCCCGACCCTATGGCAACGATGCCGCCTTCCGGTTCAAGCACATCGCCGTTTCCGGTGATGATCAGCGACGATTCGCGATCGGCCACGGCGAGCATGGCTTCGAGCCGGCGCAGCATGCGATCGGTGCGCCAGTCCTTGGCCAGTTCGACCGCGCTGCGCAGCAAATGCCCCTGATGCTTCTCCAGCTTGGTTTCGAAACGCTCGAACAGCGTGAAGGCGTCGGCCGTACCGCCGGCGAAACCGGCCAGGATGCGGCCCTGATAAAGACGACGCACCTTGCGTGCCGTGGACTTGACGACGATGTTGCCGAGCGTGACCTGGCCGTCGCCGCCGAGCGCAACTTGGCCCGGACGGCGCACCGAAAGGATGGTCGTGCCGTGAAACTGTTCCATGCCTGATCCTGATGAAGCAGAGAGGTCGCGTACTTTACCCTTGCCGGCGCGACCCAGTGGGTCGATTCAGAAATGCCGCTGCTGGATTTCTGCCACGGCAGCCACGCCGATCAGCACGAACAGCGCTGCAATCATCGGGCGCACCTCGACGAATCTCGGTTGGCGACCAGTGGCCTGTACGGCCGTGATCACGTTGAACAGCAGACCGGCACTGATGAAATCCATGCGCTTCAGATCGCAGCATTCGACCTTAAGCACACCCGGCGGATGATCGCCGGCCGTCAGTACGGCAAAGGCGTCCTGCCTGGCGCCGGTGATTTCGCCCTGCAATGCCACCGCCGGCTTGCCGACCGGCTTGACCGGTTCAGGCGTCGACGGCAGCAGCGTGGCCGACACCCAGCGCGCATCCCATGATGGCGGCGACTGTTCGAAGGTCACTGCGTACTGGATGGCAAATTCCTCGAAGGCTGCTTCGTCGCCCAGCTGCTGCAGCGCTTCCAGATAGAGCAGCCATTGTTCCGGCTGCGCTGCCGTGCCCGGAACGACGCGCGGTGCCAGCAGATCGCGCAGGTGCGCGGCGTTGATCATCGCCACCCGGTGGCCGCTGCGCCTGATTTTCACCAACGCCTCGGTCAACATTTTCGCGCCGTCCTCGTCCACGTCCTGCACGCGTGCGGTATCCAGCCTGAGCAGCGGGGTCTTGCAGGCGAGGCGGTCGAACTGGTCGATCATCGCGCGGCTGGCTTCGCACAGCTTCCCCGACAGCGTCAGCGTCGGCGGGCCGTTCGCCGCGCCTCTGGACGGGCTGGCTGGCCAGGTCGGCGCCGAGCGCTCGAAACGTTCGGCGTAGGCCAGCGCGTGCGCCTCGAAGGCGTCGCAGCGGCCGAGCGCGTGGCACAGGTCGAACAGCATCGCCCACACCTGCTCGGCGGAACTGCCCAGATCGTCGAAGGTGGCGCGCTCGAGCGCATTCAGCGCGGCTTCATCCTCACCGTTGGCAAACAGCATCGCCGCTTCTTCGACTACCGGGTGCAGTCCGCTGGAAACGTCCTGCACTTCCAGCTCGCCCTTGCCCATGCGGCGCGCGCCCTCGAGCGGATCGCGCGAGATGAAGTCGAGTGAAATCAGCCCGCCCGATGGCGAGACGCTGAGCGGCCCGCTGGGTGGGGCGCTCTGGGGCGGCGCACTCTGAGGCGGACGCGACGCCGTGCCGCCGCGGGCGGGCTGCACGGGTTTGCGCGTCTCGACCTGCGGCGCAGGTGATTTCTTGAAGAATGAAAAGGCCACGGGAGGAAATATATCGGGTCAACCCGAAGGGTTAACGGCACTGCGAGCACAAAATCGATACAGATCTTCACTTTACCCCGCAAACCCTCTGCGCAGCGCGCCGATCCGGTAAGCAGACGTGACAGGCGTCCGCCCACCGGGTCACTGCGCTCAGAAATTCATCCGCAGACCCGCCATCACGCTGCGTCCGGGCAGCGGCGCAATGGTCTTCAGGAAGGACACGTGATTGCGCGCTTCGGTATCGAACAGGTTGTTGCCGCGCAGCCAGGCTTCCCATCCCATGCCACCCGCGGAGAAGCCGTAGCTGGCAAATGCATTGACCAGCGTATAGCCGGCGGTCGGTGTACCACCATCGTCAACCCTGTCCTGCCGGCGCACGCCCTGCGCCTCGAGCCGCAACTGCAGCCGGTCGCGATGCCAGTTCAGCGCGGCCAGCGCACGCATCGGCGCAATGCGCGGCAGCGGCTCACCGGTGTCGCGGTTGCTGGCACGCACCATGTCGGCCTGCAGGTCGAGGTGCAGTTCGCCGGCGCAGCGGCACAGCAGCAGGTGCGCCTGCGCCTCGACACCGGTGAATTTGGCCGGCACCGCGTTGTAGGTGAATTCAGGCAATTCACCTGCCGGGTCGATCAGACCGTCTTCTTCGCGGTTGCGACCGCTACCCGACAGCGCGATGTAGTTGTTGAAGCGGCTGTGGAATACGCCGACGCTGCCGCTGTGATCACCGCGTTTGACCCGAAGCTGCAGGTCGATCGAGTTCGATTTTTCGGTATCGAGCGTGGTGTTGCCCAGTTCGTAATTGCCGGTGGCGGCATGCGGGCCATTGGCAAACAACTCGTAAAAGGTCGGTGCGCGCTCCGTGTGGGCCAGCTGGCTGGCCACCGAAAACATGTCGTTCAACGGATAGATGGCACCGAAGGCCGCGCTGCGCGCGGTGAAGCGCCGCTCCTGCGAGGGGTCGAAGCGCGGCGTACCGGGATTGTTCGCGTCATCCGGCCCGCCGCCATCGGTACCCACCTTCACGCGTTCGAGACGCCCCCCGAAGGTGAGCTTGAGGTCGCCGACCTTCGTTTCCTCGAACACGAACAGTGCGCGCGTATCGGTGCTGGTCGAGGGCACGAAGGCCTCCGCGCCGAGCGCCGAAAAGTCGCTGCTGTCCAGCTGCACGCCGAATACGCCGCGGAAGGCACCGATCGGCGCGTGACTGGCTTCGACCCGGAAATCAGTCCCCTTGTTGAAGAAACGCGTCTCTGGCGCGCCGTCATCCAGTTCGACGTGCTTGTAGTCGGTGTGACCGGCGCGGAATTTAAGGCCGGTGATGAAACCGCCCAGATCGCGCGCCTCGCCGGCCAGATCCCAGCGTTCGCTGCGCATGTCGATGGTGATCGACGGCTCGGCGACCGTGCCATACAGCGTGTCGTACTGACCGTAGGACGCGCCGACATAACCCTTGTCGCCGGCCAGCGAAAAGCCGATGCCTCCGCCCTCGCTTTCGGCTGCCGAATTGCGCAGCCGCGATGCGCCGCTGCTGCGCGGAATGCGCAGGTCGCTGGTGCGGCGGCTGAAGCCATCCACATGCAGATTGAATCCATTGGCGCCGTATTCGGCCCGACCTGCGACCGCCCGCGTCGAGTCGGCGCCGCCGACAATTCCGTCAAGGCGGCCACTGGCACCGGACAGCGCGCCCTGCGGAATGCGGTTGTCCAGCGTGTTGACCACGCCGCCGACCGCATTCCCGCCATACATCAGCGCCGCCGGGCCGCGCACCACCTCGACCCGTTCGATCACCAGCGGATCGGTCGTCACCGCGTGGTCGAACGACAGTGACGACGCATCGACTGTCGCGCCGCCGTTGCTCAGGATGCGCACGCGGTCGCCGTCGAGGCCGCGGATGACCGGACGGCTCGAATTCGGGCCGAACCAGGTGCTGCTGACGCCGGGCAGCGTGCCCACGGTTTCGCCCAGCGTACTGGCGCCGCGCAGCGTCAGATCGTTGCCGTCCATCACCGATACCGGGCTGACCAGATCGGACAGGTCGCTGCCGAGCGGATTGCCGGTCACGACGACGGTGGGCAGATCCTTGATGGTTTGCGCCGCGACCGGCGCGGCCATGGCGGCTATCGAAGCAGCCAGGATGGCGCTTCGCACTGAATGCGAGTGATGCATGGATGTTCCCCTGGCCCGAAAGGGCGTGGCCGCGCACGCGGCGCGGCCGGTCTGTCACTGGGTGGATCGCGCCTGAAGGCGGCGCGCTGCGTCAGATCAGGGTGTGTGAAGGCGGGCCGTGCGCGCGCTGCTCAGGCAGGCGGCAAGCCGTCGCAGGCAGCGACGAAGCGCTGCTGAACTCGTGATCGAGGCTGGCGTGGCGCAGCCCGGGCAGCGTGACCGGTAGCGCAGAATTCAGCGCCTGAACGGACAGGCAGTCTGCGCAAGACACCACGTGCAGACCCGAGCCGTGTTCCGATCCCGCGACCCGCTGCACACCGGGCACCGGATGATGCTCGTACGCATGCGCCAGCGCCACATGCTGTGCGCCGAGCAGGCACAGCAGCAGCAGTACGCGGCGAAGCACGAACAGGAGATTCATGACGACAACGCGGCTTCAGTCGCCGTAGAGCTTCTGCAGCCGCTCGCGCCGTTCCTGCGCTTCGATGGTCAGCGTTGCCGTCGGGCGTGCCAGCAGGCGTCCGATGCCGATCGGCTCGCCTGTTTCGTCGCAATAGCCATACTCGCCTGCGTCGATGCGGTCGATCGCCTGTTCGATCTTCTTCAGCAGCTTTCGCTCACGGTCGCGGGCGCGCAGTTCCAGCGTGTGTTCCTCTTCGACCGTCGCGCGGTCGGCCGGGTCGGACACGTTATCGACTTCCCGCATGTGCTCGACCGTTTCATCGGCCTTGCGCAGGATGTCGTCACGCATGCGCGCGAGCAGGCCGCGGAAAAACGCGAGCTGCGCCTCGTTCATGTAGTCCTTTTCCGGCATTTTCAGCATGTCGGCTTCGGTCAGCGGCTTGTCTGCCTTGCCGGCGTTCTTGGTGGCCATCCGCGGGGACTCCCAAGTTGGAAAGAGCGGGAGGATACCAATGTTTGCAGTAAAACAAGAGCCGTGTTGTCACGCCACGCGGATGAGCAGCCCTTTCAGGTACTCGCCTTCCGGAAAAGCCAGCCCGACCGGGTGATCGACCCCGGCCGAAAGCCGGCGCAAAACGCGTGCGCCGATGCCGGCATCGGCCGCCGCATCGGCGACGATACCCTGGAACATCGCCGGGTCGATGCCGGCCGAACACGAATAGGTCATCAGCAGGCCGCCCGGCGCCAGCAGGCGCAATCCGAGCAGGTTGATGTCCTTGTAGGCACGCGCGGCCGACTTCGCATGCGACGCCGACGGCGCGAACTTCGGCGGGTCGAGCACGACCAGATCGAATTTGCGGCCTTCTGCGCGCAGCGTGCGCAGGTGCTGGAACACATCCGCTTCGAGCCAGGTCGCGCGGGCGGCTTCCAGGCCCGGGTTGTGCGCCAGATTGGCGCGTGCCAGATCAAGCGCCGGACCGGACGAATCGATCGACAGCACCTCGGTCGCCCCGCCCGCCAGCGCGTGCAGCGAAAAGCCGCCGGTGTAGCAGAAGCAGTTCAGCACCCGCCGCCCCTGCGCCAGTTCGCCGCACAGCCGACGGCTATCGCGCTGGTCGAGGTAGAAACCGGTCTTGTGGCCGCCGGCCACGTCCACTTCTATATTGACGCGGCCGCTCGCGGCGCGCTCGGCAATGAGTGGGCGCGGTGCCTCGCCCTCGCTCCCTGCGGCGCCGGTCAGCCAGCCGGTGCGCGCGACCAGACCTTCGAGCGCGCGTACGTCCGGGTCGGACCGTTCGTAAATGCGGGCAATGCCGGTGACCCGGGTCAGCGCGTCGGCGATGGCATCGCGCCACTTCTCGCCACCGGCGCTGGTGATCTGCAGCACGATCACATCGCTGTAGCGGTCGGCCACCACGCCGGGCAGGCCGTCGGATTCGCCGTGCAGCAGCCGCACGCCGCCAGACGCCTCGAATTCGGGCGCCAGTTCCGGCAGATCGCGCCGCTGTTCGACTGCGCGCGCAACGGTGCGGCGGAAGAAGGCGTCGTCGATGCTTTCATCGACGAAGGTCCACATGCGGGCGCGTATCTGGGACTCGGGCGACAGCGCTGCACGCCCCAGCGCACGGCCGTTGCTGGCCTGCACCACGACGGTATCGCCCGGCCGGGCGCGACCGTCGATGCGATCGACCGCACCGGCGAATATCCACGGATGGCGCCGCAGCACCGAGCGTTCCCGGCCCGGCGCGAGGATCAGGGTGGCGGTCACACCGCGCCGCCCGAACGGGTCGGCTGTGCAAAGCCGACCCCGTGCGAACGAAGTGAGCGTGGGGGCAGACGCGCCGCCCGCAGGGCCGCCCCGAGGGCGAGCGCAGCCCCCCTGGGGGGCAGCGAACGAAGTGAGCGTGGGGGCAGACGCGCCGCCCGCAGGGCCGCCCCGAGGGCGAGCGCAGCCCCCCTGGGGGGCAGCGAACGAAGTGAGCGTGGGGGCCCCACCTCTCAGCCCAACTCGCGGATCAGCGACGCGCCGAGCAACTCGCCGATGCGTTCGAGATAGAGCGTGCCCATGTCGGACACGAAGCGCGCCGGGTCATCGGAGCCGAGTGCCAGCAGACCGACGATGCGGGATTCGCGGCGCAGCGGGATCAGCGCAATCGACTGCACCGACGGCGCTGCGTCGCCGAACCAGGCCACCACGCCGAGATCGTTCACCGGGCCGCAATAGGGGTGCTTCGCATCGTTGGCGAACACGCGGATGCGCTCCTCGACCGGCGCGAACACGTCACTGTCGCGCGTCAGCACGCTGTTCCACAGGCGCAGTGCCAGCTGCGGCACGGCGAAGGCCTCGGCCAGCTGTTCGCGCAGCACGTTCATCAGCGCGTCGAAGCTGCCGGCGGTCAGCAGCGCGACCGACAGCGCATGCACGCGGGTCGAGATCAGGTCGTTGTCCTCGCCGAAACGCAGCAGTTCGGTCAACTTCAGTTCCAGCGCCTTGGCCTTTTCGCGCAGCGTCAGGATCTGCCGCTCGGTGATCGAAATGGTGCGGCCGCCATGCGGATGCGGGACGTACAACTGCGCCAGCAGGTCGTGGTAATCCTCGAAGAACTGCGGGTGGTCCTGCAGGTAACGCGCGATGTCGTCGGCTCTCATGCCTCGGTCACTCCAGATGAATGTCTGCTTCAAAAACGGTCACGGCCGGGCCGGTCATGTAGACCGGCTCACCTTCGCCAGCCCAGCGTATGTTCAGTTCGCCGCCGCGCGTCGTCACGCGCACCGGGCTTTCGAGCAGATTCCTGACCACGCCGGCCACCACGGCGGCGCAGGCACCGGTGCCGCAAGCCAGCGTTTCGCCGGCACCGCGCTCGTACACGCGCAACCGGATGTGATGCGCATCGACCACCTGCACGAAACCGGCGTTCACGCGCGCCGGAAAGCGCGCGTGCGATTCGATCAGCGGCCCCTGCTGCGCGACTGGCGCGGCATCGACGTCGGCCACCACCTGCACCGCATGCGGGTTGCCCATCGACACGGCAGTGATCGGCACCGCCGTACCCGCCACGTCGAGCGGCTGCACGAAGGCATCGGAGGCGGAATCGAACGGGATGCGCGCCGGTTCGAACACCGGCACCCCCATGTTTACGGTGATTTCACCGTCGTCTTCCGCGGTCAGCGTGATGACGCCGGACATCGTTTCGACGCGGATCTGCCGCTTGTCGGTCAGTCCCTGATCGAGCACGAAGCGCACGAAGCAACGCGCGCCATTGCCGCACTGTTCGACCTCGCCGCCGTCGGCATTGAAGATGCGGTAGCGGAAATCGACGCCCGGTTGCTGTGCGCGCTCGACCAGCAGCAACTGGTCGCAGCCGACACCGAAGTGGCGATCGGCCAGAAAGCGCACGCGCGCGGGCGTCAGGTCGACCTGCTGGCGGATGGCATCGATCACGACGAAATCGTTGCCGAGGCCGTGCATCTTGGAAAAACGCAGCTTCATGCAGATCCGATCATTCAGTTGCCAGCGGCACCCAGTCGCGCCACACGCAGCGATTCATCACCACGGTGAGCCCGGCCTCCCTGGCACGCTGGGCGGCGACTTCGTCGATCACGCCGTCCTGCAGCCAGATGGCCGGCAGACCGAGCGCGATGGCGCGATCGACCACCGGGCCGACGCGTTCCGATGCCAGAAAGACATCAACCAGATCGATTTCACGCCGCAGTGCTTCGGGAATGTCATCGAGCGAGGCGTAGGCGGGCTCGCCGAGCACTTCGGACACGGCCGGGCGCACCGGCACGATGCGCCAGCCGAAGCCCTGCATGGCGCGCGCGACGCGATGACTCGGGCGGTTTTCATTCGGGGACAGGCCGACGACGGCCACGGTGCGCGCGCGCCGCAACAGCGCGCCGATGGCCTGCGGCGAAGGATTTTCGAACATGCGCGCATTCTACAGCGCGGGCCGCTGCACGCCGGGCGGGCACTTGTAGCGCTTGTAACCCCAGATGTACTGGTCGGGATAGCGGCGCACCAGCGCCTCGACGCTGCGGTTGATCGCCTCGACGCGCGCCCGCGTGTCGCCGGTGACCGGCACCTCGGGCGGCAGGAAGTGCAGGTGGAAGCCCTGCCCGTCCGGCAATCGCTCGGCGAACACCATCAGCGGGCCTTCGGCATGTTCGGTCAGGCGCGCCGCCAGCGTCATCGTGTAGGCCGGACGGCCGAAGAAATCCGCCCACACACCTTCGCCATTGGCCGGCACCTGATCGGGCAGGATGCCGACCAGTCCGCCGTCACGCAGCGTACGCAGCAGCCGGCGAACGCCGCCGCCGTCGGCCGCGGCCAGCGACACGCCACCGCCGTCTCGCCCGCGTGCCATCAGCGGGCCCAGCCAGGCCTGGCGTGGCTCGCGATAAAGCACGGTGATCGGCAGGCGCGAGCCGATCAGTTGCGCCGCCACCTCGAAAGCGCCCATGTGCGGCGTCAGCAGCACCACGCCGCGTCCTTTCGCGTGCAGCGCCTCGACATTTTCCCAGCCGGTGACGGCTGTCACCCGCGCCAGCACCTCCTCGCGCGGCCGCATCCACACCCACGGCAACTCGAACACGACGCGCCCGGCGCTTGCGGCTGCAGCATCGATCAGTGCGGCATCGGCATCGGGCACTGCGCGCTTCAGGTTGGCATCGAACTCGCGGCGGAACTTGCCCGACCACGCGTGCATCCGACGCCCGGCGAACGCACCTGCCCGCTGCAGGACGCGCAGCGAACAGCGCGACAACAGGCCGAAGACAGCGCCGGCGAGCCGGCTTGCCGGGGTGTGAGCAACTGCAGACATCGAGAAATGCGTGGCGCACGGAAACAACGGGACGCGGTAGACTAAAGCTTCCGCCGAGTTAAACGAGACAACTTGCAGGGCGGATTAAAAATACTGCTAAAGCGTCGCCTGCTCGCTTCCCGGGGCTGGTTCGACGAACCAGCACAGGGATGATTCAAAGGAGCAGACGCATGTCAGATTACCTCTTCACGTCGGAATCGGTTTCAGAAGGTCACCCGGACAAGGTGTCCGACCAGGTGTCCGACGCCATCCTCGACGCCATCCTCGCGCAGGACCCGACCGCCCGTGTGGCCGCGGAAACGCTGTGCAACACCGGGCTCGTCGTGCTCGCGGGCGAAATCACCACCACGGCCAACGTAGATTACATCCACGTCACGCGCGATACGCTCAAGCGCATCGGCTACGACAACACCGAATACGGCATCGACTACAAGGGCTGCGCCGTGCTGGTGGCCTACGACAAGCAAAGCCCCGATATCGCGCAGGGCGTCGATCGCGCCAGCGATGACTACCTGAACCAGGGCGCCGGCGACCAGGGTCTGATGTTCGGCTACGCCTGCGACGAAACGTCGGTGCTGATGCCGATGGCCATCCACCTGTCGCACCGTCTGGTCGAGCGCCAGGCCCACCTGCGCAAGGACGGCCGCCTGCCCTGGCTGCGCCCGGACGCCAAGAGCCAGGTCACCCTCCGCTACGTCGACGGCAAGCCCGAGCGCATCGATACGGTCGTGCTGTCCACCCAGCACGCGCCCGACATGTCGCTCGAAGCCATCCGCGAGGCGGTGATCGAAGACGTGATCAAGCCGGTGCTGCCGCCGGAGCTGGTCAAGGGTGAAATCAAGTATCTGGTGAATCCGACCGGCCGCTTCGTCGTCGGCGGCCCGCAGGGTGACTGCGGTCTGACCGGCCGCAAGATCATCGTCGACACCTACGGCGGTGCCGCACCGCACGGCGGAGGAGCATTCTCCGGCAAGGACCCGTCCAAGGTCGATCGCTCAGCCGCCTACGCCGCTCGCTACGTGGCGAAGAACATCGTTGCCGCCGGCCTCGCTTCGAAGGCGTTGGTGCAGGTGAGCTACGCCATCGGCGTCGCCCAGCCGACTTCTATCATGGTGGACACCTTCGGCACCGGCAAGATTTCGAACGAAAAGCTGACCGAACTCGTGAAGCGCCACTTCGATCTGCGCCCGAAGGGCATCGTGCAGATGCTCGACCTGCTGCGTCCGATCTACCAGAAGACCGCCGCCTACGGCCACTTCGGCCGCGACGAGCCGGAATTCACGTGGGAAGCGATCGACAAGGCGGCCGCGCTGCGGGCTGACGCCGGTCTGTAAGCATTCCAGGCTGACCGACGGAAGACGAGGGCCGCGCATGCGGCCCTCGTCACGTCCGGCGTCCGCAGGTCCGCATCAGGGTGCTGCACCTTCCGGCCGGATCAGACCAGAGGACAGCAGATACTCATAGAGCGCGTCGGCGGCGATACGGTGCCCGGTTTCGCCCCAGTGCGAGTCGTTGGGAAGGTACGCGTCACGGCTGCCGGACGCGATCGCCTGCATCAGGCGTTCGCGCACCGGCGGCGCCGCAATGCCGCTTCGTTCGATCAGCGCGGGAATGAAGCCGGCAAAGCTCGGCCGGGTGCCGGCGACGTACCCGGAATAGGCGGACAGCTTGCCCGGCGCGTACAGCACGACGAAGGGCGCGCCCAGTTCCCGCTCGACGAAGGTCTTCAGGTTGCGCAGCCCGCATGCCATCTTCTCGATCTCAAGCGAACGCCAGTCGTCGGCTGGCACGTCGTAGCCGTAGACCAGCAGCGTCTGGTCACGGCTGCTGAACAGATCACCCCTTGTCAGCGGCAGCAGGCGGATGCGCGCCGGGTTCGTGTTCCAGAAACCGTTCAGCTTGATCACGTGCATCGCCTGGTCGATGCGCGGCTTCATGTCGCCGCCCCAGGTCGTGCGCCGCTCGTACACTTTCGAGCGATACGGCACGGGATGAACGGGCAGCGGTGCCCAGCGCCTCTCCTGCGGCAGCGCGCAGTCTCCCGCATAGCGCGGCAGATGATCCGGCAGGCTCAGTTCGGCGCTCTGGTAGATCACCAGCTTCGGTGGATCGCGGCGGATTGCCGGATCGGACAGCAACTTGTCGGCCGGCTGTCCGCGCAGGTGATAAACGAGCAGATCCAGGCCGGTGCGTGCAATGAAGTGGTTCTGCCAGCCGAAGCCATGCCCGGACTGATGCGAAAACGAGTCACCGATGACCAACACCTGGGCGCTCACGACCGGCTGGCCCGGCTTGCGGTAGCGCACCAGTTCCGGATCGAAGCGAGCCTTCTGCCCCCGCCAGCCGAAATCGTGCTCGGCCAGCCCGCCGACCCGCGTCAGGTCGCCGCTCACCGGTTCCTGCGTCACGACGAGATGGATGACCACGGCGAGAAAGCAGGCGAGCAGCCCGAGCAGCACGATGTTGTAGGTGCGCGCGCTCATCGCCCGGTCAGAACTGGAAGTACAGGAATTCGCTGACCCGGGTCATCCAGGTCAGGCTCCACACCAGTGCGATCGCCGTAACCAGCACGCTCGCCGGCCCCGGCGCCCAGACCGGAAAACGCGGAGCGCCGCGCTCCGGCGAAAGGTGGTCGGGCAACAGCACCGCAGAATGGCGGCGCAACAGCTGGTTGCTGTTGGGCGCGGCGAACACGATGACCAGCAGCACACCCATCCACGGCAATCCGTCGGCCCAGAAAACCAGATTGTTCGGAAAGCCGCCGTCGAAGTTCAGCCCGAACTTCTGCGTCGCCCACGGCGCGAGCGACCTGACCGGCGCGGCGAGCCCGGACGGCAGTCCGATGCCGTTCAGCCCTGCCATCGATGACAGTACGGACCGCGCGGTGTCGATATTCGCCGCGCGGAAAGGCACCCAGGCCACGACCACCGCGACGAAGGTGAGCAGACCGGCAGCGCATCGCGCGGCCCGGCCGCCGGCGCCGGGCGCGAACCCGCAGCGGCGCAGCAGCGCATGCCACAGGTGGTTGATGACCAGATAGGCGCCGTGCAGCGCACCCCACAGCACGAAGGTCCAGCCGGCACCGTGCCACAGACCGCCGAGCAGCATGGTGATCATCAGATTGACATGGCGGCGCCACGGCCCGTGCCGGTTGCCGCCCAGCGGAATATAGAGGTAGTCGCGCAGGAAGCGCGACAGCGTCATGTGCCAGCGCCGCCAGAAATCGATGATGTTGACCGCCTTGTACGGGCTGTGGAAATTCGCCGGCAGCCGGATGCCGAACATGAGCGCGAGGCCGCACGCCATGTCCGAATAGCCGGAAAAGTCGAAATAGAGTTGCAGCGTGTAGGCCAGCGTGCCCAGCCAGGCCTCGAAGAAGCTCAGGGTCGTGCCGCTCGCCGCGGCTGCGAACGCGGGCGAGGCATAGACCGCCATACCGTCGCCCAGCACCACCTTCTTGAACAGTCCGATCGCGAACAGCGTCAGGCCCATGGCCAGTTTCAGGTGATCGAGCCGGAACGCCCCGGGCCGGGCGAACTGCGGCAGCACCTCCCGGTGATGCACGATGGGACCGGCGATGAGTTGCGGAAAGAAGGTCACGAAAAGGCAGTAGTGGCTGAAGCTGTATTCGCGCGTGTCGCCGCGATAGGCATCGACCAGATAGGCGATCTGCTGAAAGGTGTAGAAGGAAATGGCCAGCGGCAGCACGATGGCGCCGATCGACCCGTCGAACCCGGTCACCTTGCCGAGCGAATCGACGAAGAAGTTCGCGTACTTGTAATAGGCGAGCAATCCGAGGTTCAGCAGCAGGCCGGCGACGAGCCAGGCCTTGCGCCCGCCCGGCTGCGGCGCATCGGGCACCAGCTTTCGGCCGAGCCAGAAGTTTGCCGCCAGCGATGCGCACAGCAGACCCAGATAGAGCGGATTCCACCAGCCGTAGAAGAACAGCGATGCTGCCACCAGCCACACGATGGCCGCCTCGGTCCAGCCGCGCGACCCGAGCAGGTAGAACACGATCAGCACGACCGGCAGGAAGGCCAGGATGAATTCGTAAGAGTTGAACAGCATTGCGGTGCGCGCGGTCGTTCAGCTCGATGGAGTGTCCGGTGGCTCAGGGCGCTGCGGGCGAGTCGACCGGGTGCCGTCCGGCGAATGCATCGACGCTGTTCTCCGATATCCGCGTCCACAGGTGCTGTTCCGAGCGGAAGCGGTTCCAGGGCTCGAACACCTTGCGAAAACCCGCATTGGACGCGGCCAGTTCGCGGTACAGCGCGAACGACTCCTTCTGACAGGCGAGCAGGATGTCGCGCGAGAACATGCGCAGTTGCGCCCCGCCCGCGATCAGCTTCTTCATCGCCGCCGGATTGCGCGCGTCGTAGCGTGCCTGCATGCCGACATGCGCGGCCGCGCAGGCGGCTTCGAGAATGTGCCGATATTCTTCCGGCAAGGCTTCGTGTGCCTGCCGATTCACATAGATGCTCAACTGCGGCCCGGCTTCAGCCCAGCCGGGGTAGTAGTAATAGGGCGCGACCTTGTAGAAGCCGAGTTTCAGATCGTCGTACGGCCCGACCCATTCGGCGGCGTCGATCGCACCCTTTTCCAGCGCCGGATAGACGTCGGAGCCCGGAATCTGCTGCGGCACCACGCCCAGCCGGGTCACGACCTGACCGGCCAGCCCGCCGACCCGCATCTTCAAACCCTTCAGATCGGCAACGGTGCGGATTTCGCGCCGGAACCAGCCGCCCATCTGCGCCCCGGTGTTGCCGCATGGGAAGTTGACGATGTTGTAGCCGGCGAACAGTTCGCGCATCAGCGCCATGCCGCCGCCGTCGAGCAGCCACGCGCTCTGCTGGCGACTGTTCAGGCCGAACGGCATCGCGCAGTCGAAGGCGAAGGTCGGGTCCTTGCCGATGTAGTAATAGGACGCGGAATGACCGCACTCGACCGTGCCTTCGCGCACCGCGTCGAGCACGCCGAACGGTGGCACCAGTTCGTTGGCGGCGAATACCTGGATCTGGAAGCGGCCACCGGTCGCGGCACTGACCTGCTGCGCCACCTGCTCGGCGGCGGGAAACAGCGCATCGAGCCCCTTCGGAAAGCTCGACGCCAGCCGCCAGCGGATCGCCGGCTGCGCGCCGACCACGGCCGGCGCGGCCAACAGCGCGGCGGGCGCCGCCTGCAGGAAGGACCGCCGCCCGCGCGCGCTCACGCGCCGGCTATCCTCATGCGGTCGATCAGGATCGAGCCGCACTGTTTCGAGCCGCGCACCAGCGTGTCGGCCCCCACTTCCTTGATGCCCATGTACATGTCGCGCAGATTGCCGGCGATGGTGATTTCCTGCACCGGATGGGCGATCTGGCCATTTTCGATCCAGTAGCCGGCGGCGCCCCGCGAATAGTCGCCGGTGACGTAATTGACGCCGTGCCCCAGCAATTCGGTCACCAGCAGGCCGCGTTTGATCGAGCCGATCATGTCCGCCAGGCTGCGCGTGCCCGGCTTGACGATGAGGTTATGCGAGCCGCCGGCGTTGCCGGTGGTCTGCATGCCCAGCTTGCGCGCCGAATAGGTGCTGAGGAAGTATCCGTTGAGCACGCCGTCCTGCACGATTTCGCGGTCATGTGTCGCCACGCCGTCGTCGTCGAACATGCCGGAGCCCATGGCGCGCGGCAGGTGCGGCCGTTCGGCGATGCTGATCAGCGGCGAGAAGATCTGCTTGCCCAGGCTGTCGAGCAGGAAGGACGACTTGCGGTACAGCGAGCCGCCGCTGGCGGCCTGCACGAAATGGCCGATCAGGCCGATGGCCAGCGGCGCTTCGAACAGCACCGGCACCCGCGTGGTCCTGACGCGCCGTGCGCCCAGCCGCGCCAGCGCACGCTCTGCGGCATAGCGGCCGATGGCTTCAGGTGACGGCAGATCGGCCGCCGACCGCTGGCTGGCGTACCAGTCCTCGCGCTGCATGGCGTCGCCCTCGCCGGCGATGACCGAACAGGTGATGTACTGACGCGAACTCGAGTAACCCGCCATGAAGCCCAGACTGTTCGCTGAAATGAACTGAGACTGCTGGGCCGACACGGAACCGCCTTCCGAATTGCGGACATCCGGCGAGGTGGCGAACGCGGCATCCTCGCAGCGTTTGGCGATCTCGATCGCCTGTTCGACCGGCAGCTCCCACGGGTGGTACAGATCGAGGTCGCGGAATTCGGTCGCCAGCAGGGATTTGTCCGGCAGGCCGGCGCAGTCGTCTTCGGCGGTGAAGCGGGCGATCGACAGCGCCGCGTCGACCGAAGCTCGCAGTGCGTCGCGCGAAAAATCGCTCGAACTGGCGTAACCCTTGCGCTGGCCGACATAGACGGTGACGCCGATGCCCTTGTCGCGGTTGTATTCGATCGTTTCGACCTCGCCACGGCGCACCGTGACCGACTGGCCGAAGCCTTCGGACACATCGACCTCGGCCGCGGTGGCGCCGCCGGCACGTGCATGGTCCAGCAGATCCTGCGCAATGTCGCGCAGGCTGTCATCGGTATAGCTGAAACCCTGTCGGGACATGGGGGCCTATCTCGCAGTGAAATCGGGTGGGGAATCCGCAGCCGCCTCGCCTCGCCATGGCGTTGCACGAGCGGGTTGCGGCAAAGCTGCAATAATAGCCGCTTGCCACGCTTCGCCCCGCCCCATGCGCCCGAAATCCATATCGACCCACGACATCCCCGACGACGAGCCGCAGTACGACGGCCCGAGCAAGAGCCAGAAGAAGCGCGACTCGCATGCGCTGCAGGACATCGGCGAACAACTGGTCGCGCTGTCCGACACGCAATTGAAGCGCATCGACCTGCCGGACAACCTGCGCCGCGCGATCGAGGAAACGCGCCGCACGCGCAGCCGCGAAGGGCTGCGCCGGCAGATGCAGTATGTCGGAAAGGTGATGCGCAACATCGATACCGCACCGCTGATCGAGGCGCTCGATGCCATACGCGGCGTATCCGCCCGCGCGGTCGCACGCGAACAGATGCTGGAGCGCATGCGCGAGCGGCTGATCGCCGACGAACAGGTGCTGGGCGACATCGCCGCGCAGTGGCCGGACGCCGATCTGACCCAGCTGCGCACATTGCGCCGCAACGCGCTGCGCGAAACCGAACTGGACAAGCCGCCACGAGCGTTCCGCGAAATCTTCCGCGTGCTGCGCCAGCTCGACCGTGCCGGTACGCCGGACACCACCGAAACTGCAGAGGATGAACACGACGATGAGCAAGGATGATGATCTGCTGACCGTGGGCCTGGTGTCGGTGTCAGACCGCGCCTCGTCCGGCGTCTATCAGGACCAGGGCATTCCGGCGCTGCAGGACTGGCTGTCCGCAGCACTGAAGACGCCGGTCGCCTTCGAAACCCGGCTGATTCCGGACGAACAGCCGGTGATCGAGGCGACGCTGATCGAACTGTGCGACAGCGCCGGCTGCGATCTGGTGCTGACCACCGGCGGCACCGGCCCGGCGCCGCGCGACGTGACACCGGATGCCACCGCGGCGGTGGCGCACAAGCTGATGCCCGGCTTCGGCGAACAGATGCGCCAGATCAGCCTGCGCTTCGTGCCGACCGCCATCCTGTCGCGCCAGACCGGCGCCATCCGCGGCCGGACGCTCATCCTGAACCTGCCCGGGCAGCCGAAATCGATCCGGGAAACGCTGGAAGGCGTGAAGGATGCAGACGGCACCCAGATCGTGCCCGGCATCTTCGCCGCCGTGCCCTACTGCATCGACCTGATCGGCGGGCCCTACATCGAAACCGACGAAGCCGTGGTGAAGGCCTTCCGCCCGAAATCCGCGATCCGGCCGCCCAGAGCCTGAAGGTCGCCGCGCACCTTCGGTCGTCAGCCGCCACACGGCGGAGCGGCCCCTGTGGGAGCGGCGGCCCCGCCGCGATGCGCACTCTGCAAGATGATGGTCACTGCACGATGATGGTCACTGCACTATCGCGGCGGGGTCGCCGCTCCCACAGAGACGCCGCGCGCAAAAAGCGGTCGCGCCCGACCCTGCCGCTAAGGCACCTGCGAGTAGTGCATGCGCGCGGCGACGCGCGAGGCGTGTGCCGCGAGGCGCGGGCCGAAGGTTTTTTCGTACTTGCGCGGGTTGGGCAGCATGACGGCCAGCCGTGCCGCCTGATCCGGCCCGAGCTTTGCCGCCGACACGCGGTAGTAGCGCTGCGCGGCCGCTTCGGCGCCGAACACACCGTCGCCCCATTCCACCACGTTCAGATAGATTTCCAGAATGCGCCGCTTGTCCATCACCGCTTCCATCATGAAGGTGATGGCCGCCTCCTGCCCCTTGCGCAGATAGCTGCGGCTCGGGCTGAGGAACAGGTTCTTTGCCAGCTGCTGGCTGATGGTCGAGCCACCGGCCACCGCGCGGCCCTTCTTGCGGTTCTTTTCCATCGCCTTCTGGATGCCTTCCCAGTCGAAGCCTTCGTGATCGACGAAGCCATCGTCCTCGGCAGCGATCACGGCGCGCTTCAGGTGTACCGATATGCGGTCATACGGCACCCACTGCTTGCGCAGCTGCGCGTCGGGCTGACGCTCGCGCAGCTCGGACAGGCGCAGCGACATGAAGCGGGTTTCGTCCGGATTGAATTTCGTCCACCACAGCAGGTGGCCGAAAATCCACAGCTGATAGGCCAGCGCAAGCAACACCGCAGCGGCCAGCAGCCATTTCAGCAGGCGAAGGAAGCGAAGCATGGCGGGGGCGACGCTCAGGCGAGCGGCGGCGTTGCCGCGCGCAGCATGTCGCGCACCGGCGCCGTGTCCGGCCGCACGCCGCGCCAAAGCGCGAAAGCTTCGGCCGCCTGCTCGACCAGCATGCCCAGGCCGTCGGACAGCGTGCTGGCCCCCTGCACGCGCGCCTGTTTCAGAAAGGCGGTCAGGCCACGGCCATAGACCATGTCGTACGCAAGGCTGCCCGGCGCGTACAGCCCTTGCGGCAGCGGCGGCGCCTGGTCGCTCAGACTTGCGCTGGTGGCGTTGATCACGATGTCGTACGGCGCGTCGGCAGCGTCCTGCCAGCCACCGGCGGCAAGCGCGGCACGGGTGTCGTGGCCGGCGAAGTGCGCTTCGAGGCCCCGCGCCTTGTCGGCGGTGCGGTTGGCGATGAACAGGCGCGCCACGCCGGCATCGAGCAGTGGCAGCACGACACCGCGCGCGGCGCCGCCGGCACCGAGCAGCAGCACGCGCGCGCCGTTGAGCCGGCTGCCGAGCCATTCGAGGTCGCGCACCAGCCCGGCGCCGTCGGTGTTGTCGCCGAGCACTTGCTCGTCGAACACGAAAGTATTGACTGCACCAGCCAGGCGCGCCCTTTCGGTCAGCGTATCCGCCAGCCGCCAGGCTTCTTCCTTGAACGGCACCGTGATGTTCATGCCGCGCCCGCCCTCGGCACGAAACCGTTCGACGGTGGCGGCGAAACCCTCCAGCGGTGCCAGCAGCGCTTCGTAAATCATGTCCTGCCCGGTCTGCGCGGCGAAGGCAGCGTGGATGGCGGGTGACTTGCTGTGCGAAATGGGGTGACCCACCACGGCGTAACGGTCTGGCATCGGGCTAACGTGCTTCCAGCTGGTCGCCCTGGGTGAAGCTCCAGGTGCGGGTGATGGACAGGATTTCGAAGTCGCGCTTGATATCCGGTGAAAACGGCGCATAGGGTGCGGCCATGCGCACGATGCGCTGCGCCGCTTCGTCGAGCAGCGGCTGACCGGACGAGCGGCTGACGTAGATCTGTTCGATTTCGCCGTCGGAACGTATCTCCACTGTCAATGTGAGGTTGCCGTAGATGCGGCCGCGCGCCGCGCTCGGGTAGTTCAGGTTGCCGATGCGCTCGACCTTCTGCCGCCAGTCCTCGATGTACTGCGCGAAGCGGTACTCCTGCGTGCGCGCGCCGACGAACTTCTTGCGCGGCCGCTTGTTGTAGTCATCCACATTGCGCGCGATTTCGGCTTCGAGCCGCGCCATCGCCATGGCGCGCGCAGCGAGGTCGGCGCCGGTCGGCAGCGGCACGGCCTGCGGCGTCGGCTCCGGCTGCTCGACCCGACGCTCTTCCTCCTTCACCTCGGTTCTGGCCTGCGCCTCGGCCAGCAGCTTCTGCTGCAGCGCTTCGAGTTCCTGCACGCGGCTTTGCGTGCTGACCAGCTGATCACCGGCCTGGTCGCGCTTGCTTGCGGGCAGCGGCGTCTTGGCGCGGCGGTCCTGATCGGTATTGCCACCCCCATCGAGACTGGCTTGAGCCAGCGCCTGCGGATCGACCGGCTTCTGCTTGCCGCGCGCATTGACCAGCACCACTTCCAGCGGCTGATCGACCGCCTTCTGCTTCGGCTTGAGGTCGGGCGCGAAATTGATCGCCAGCACGAAGCCATGCACCAGAATCGACACTGCGATGCCGATGGCGAGCGGCGGGAGCGCCGGCTCCGCTGCGGTCATGGCGGCTGGCCGAACGCTGGTGAGCACCGCCCTCTCGGGCGTGGCCGCGGACTTCGGGCGGGTGCGGGCGGCAGCGCTTTTTCGTGGCATGGGGCGGGATTTTACAGGCGGCCGGTGAAATACCGCCGCCCGGCAGGAAATGAGACAACGCGGTGTCGCCAGCGTGTCACGACGGGCGCCCTATAATCGCCGGTCTTTCGTGTGCAGCAGACTCCATGGATCCATTGCTGATCAAGGCCTTCATCCTCGGCATCATTGAAGGTCTGACCGAGTTCCTGCCCATTTCCAGCACCGGCCACCTGATCATCGCCGGCAGCCTGCTCGGTTATACCGACGACACCAGTCGCGTGTTCAAGATCGTCATCCAGCTGGCTGCGATACTGGCGATCTGCTGGGAATACCGGCGCAAGCTCATCGATGTCGGCAGCGGCGTGCTGGCACGCGACCCGCAGGCCAACCACTTCGTGACGCTGGTGCTGATCGCCTTCATGCCTGCGGCAGTACTCGGCTTCCTGCTGCACGGCGTGATCAAGGCCTATCTGTTCAACCCGCTGACCGTGGCGGGCGCATTGATCGTCGGCGGCGTGCTCATCCTGCTGATCGAGCGGCGCAATCACCAGCCGCGCTACGAAACCGTGGAAGACATGGACTGGCGTGCCGCGCTCAAGGTGGGTTTCGCCCAGTCCGTGGCGATGTTCCCCGGCGTGTCGCGTTCGGGTGCGACCATCATGGGCGGCCTGATCTTCGGCCTGTCGCGCCGCGCGGCGACCGAATTCAGCTTCTTTCTCGCCATTCCGACCATGTTCGCGGCCACCGCCTACGACGTGTACAAGAACTGGGCGCTGCTGCGTGCCGAAGATCTGCCGGTGTTCGCGACCGGCTTCGTGGCGTCCTTCCTGGCCGCCTTCTTCAGCGTGCGCTGGCTGCTGCGCTACATCTCCACCCACACTTTCGAGGTGTTCGCCTGGTACCGCATCGCCTTCGGCATCATCGTGCTGCTGACGGCAGCCGGCGGCTGGGTGGACTGGGCGGATCACTGATGCGGAAGCTGATCTATCTGCACGGTTTCCGCTCCGGCCCACAGTCTGTCAAGGCGGTGCAGTTGCGCGCCCACCTTGCGCGCCAGGGTCAGGCCGGCGACCTGTGGTGCGAACAGTTGCCACCCGGCCCGCTCGACGCAATCGCGCTGATCGAGTCGGTGCTGTGCCCCGCGGTGGCGGACGGCGATGAGGTTGCGCTGGCCGGATCGTCGCTGGGCGGCTTCTATGCGCTGCATCTGGCGGAAAAGCACGGCCTGCATGCGGCGCTGATCAACCCGGCCGTGGTCGCACCGAAATCGCTCGGCGACTATGTCGGCGAACATGAGCACATGTATACAGGCGAGGTGTTCCGCTTCGAGCAGGAACATGTCGAACAACTGGCGGAGCTGGACGTTGCGGCCGTCACCCGGCCGGAACGTTACCTGGTGCTGCTGGAAACCGGCGACGAGGTACTGGACTGGTGGCAGGCGGTGCTGAAGCTGCGCGGCGCGAACCTGGTCGTCCATGCCGGTGGCGACCACAGCCTGCAGAGCTTCGCGAAAGAACTTCCTCGGATGACCGAATTCCTGCTGCCGGATCGCTGAGGGCGATTACAGCTTGTTGGGCATCGCTGGCGCTCACCCCAACCTACGGGGCGATGGGGCGACGCGACGTACGGAAGCCTGATTGTTGGGCATCGCTGCGCTCACCCCAAACCGACAGGGGATGGGCAACGTGACTGCCGGCGAAAGCATTCGCTGCCGTAGGTTGGGGTGAGCGCAGCGATGCCCAACACCCGCCCCCTACAAAGGCCGCGCTACCGAAAGTCGCTGACGCGGAATCGGGCGAGATCGAAGTTGGCGCCACGCTCGATCAGTTCGACCGGATCGAGCCTGACATGACGGCCGTTGATCGATGCGTGCAACGGGTATTCGGCCGAATAACCGGTGCCGTTGATCGCCAGGCGCACGACGGCGCCGGTGATCGGATCATCCAGCGCCACGGCTTCGCCGCTGTTGCGCTCGGAAAACACCTCGAGCGGGCGGGCAGTGGTCGACAGCGTTTCGATGCCGACCGTACCGCGTGCATCGCGGCCGCGCATGTATCGGCGCACGACACCGACCAGCCAGTTGTCTCCGCCCGACGGCTGCATGCCGACGAGCGAACCGACGCGCACCCATTCTGCGCTGGCAGTGGGTGCCGTGGCGCCGATGCCGCCAAGGCTGGCGTCGGACATTTCCCAGCGATAGATCACCGCCTCGTCGCGTGCGCCGCGCAGCACATGGTGCAGATGCTTGATGCCATTGGCGACCGCGAGCGCACCACCCAGCGTGTGGCGGCGGTACTGCCGGGTCGGCGGGTCGAGTGCCCAGTTTATCGACAGGTGACGCAGCAGCCGACCCAGCTGTTCCGGCGACGGCTCTTCATCGAAATGCAGCGAATCCGGCCATTCGCCGGCTTCGAGCTTGCGCGCCATCGCGAGTGCGGCATCTGCGGCCGCAATGCCGGAGAAGTAGCGGATGCCGTCGGTGGTGAGCGGTGCACGCACCAGTCGCAGCGGCGGAGCAGGCTGGTTGGCATCCAGCCAGTGCGTGGTGCCGCGCTCGACGGTGGACGCCATCGAAAAACGGGCCGCGAAATAACTGGTGAGCTGCTCGGCCAGTCGCACACCTGCCGGCACCAGACCTTCCGGCGCTGCCACATGCAGCGCTATCAGGCGCAGATACTCGCGTTCGACCGACGTCGCCGCTTCGTCGGCGGCGTTCACCACCTCGCGCACTTCGGCACCCGATGCCTGCGCGAGCAGGTAAGCCTGGCCGGCCACCTGCCACAGACCGGCGTCGACCGGACCATTGTGATAGACGTCCCACTTGAAGCGCTGGCGGCACGCCCGCACGGTGCGCGAGCCCAGGCGCGACAGGCCGCTGAGTACCGACGCCTGCGCCGGGTCGGACATGTAGCGATCGAGCGCGAATTCGTAGGCGGACGACAGGATGGACCAGAAGTCACGGCCGGTTCGCCACACCACGTCCTTGCCTTCGGGTTGCTCGACGTAGGCGCTGTCGAGCTTGCGCAGATGCGGCTGAGCACTGGAATCGAACTGATAGAGCAGATTGACGTGGTGCGCGATGTCGATATTGGCCGCTTCACTGACCGATTCGACCCAGCCGGTCAGTTCGTTGATGGCCAGATCGGGCTGCGCGGCGGCTATTTCGGCCAGCACACGGCGCAGCTCGGCCGGATTGCCGAGCACACTCGCCGGGGATGAAGAAAAGACACCGAACATACCTGCCACCTCCGCCGCTCGGGATGCGCCCCGATTGTACTGATCATCAATCGTCCGTCGGACGAAGCGCCATGCCTCGTCCGTACTGCATGCAGACCCCGCCGGAACCGCGCGCTGGACTACAATCCCGACCCTCTAGCGTAACGCGACTGCGCGATATTTTCCATGCGGCAATATCTCGACCTCATGCGCCATGTGCTCGAACAGGGCGCGCTCAAGACCGACCGCACCGGAACCGGCACCCGTTCGGTGTTCGGCTGGCAGATGCGTTTCAACCTCGCCGACGGCTTTCCGGTGTTGACGACGAAGAAACTGCACCTGCGCTCCATCATCGTCGAATTGCTGTGGTTCCTGCGCGGCGACACCAATATCGCCTGGCTGAAGGAAAACGGCGTCAGCATCTGGGACGAGTGGGCCGACGAAAACGGCGACCTCGGTCCGGTGTATGGCGCCCAGTGGCGCAGCTGGCCGACGCCGGACGGGCGCCACATCGACCAGATCGCCGAACTGGTCAAGGGCTTGCGCCAGAATCCGGATTCGCGCCGTCACATCGTCAGCGCGTGGAATCCGGCCAGCATCCCGTCCATGAAGCTGCCGCCCTGCCATGCGCTGTTCCAGTTCTACGTCGCCGACGGTGCATTGTCCTGCCAGCTGTACCAGCGCAGCGCCGACATATTTCTCGGAGTACCTTTCAATATAGCGAGTTACGCGCTGCTGACGATGATGATGGCCCAGGTATGCGGGCTCAAGCCCGGCGAATTCATCCACACGCTGGGTGACGCGCACCTGTACCTGAACCACGTCGATCAGGCCCGCGAACAGTTGTCGCGCGCGCCGCGGCCGCTGCCGGTGATGCACATCAACCCGGCGGTGACCGACCTGTTCGCGTTCGTGCCGGACGATTTCCGTCTCGACGGCTATGACCCGTGGCCGCACATCCCGGCGAAGGTGGCCGTGTGACGCCGCGCCTGTCGCTGATTGCCGCCCTGTCCGCCAATGGCGTGATCGGCCGCGACAACACCATGCCCTGGCACTTGCCGGAGGATCTGAAGCGCTTTCGCGCGCTGACGATGGGCCACCCGATGATCATGGGCCGCAAGACCTGGGATTCGCTCGGCCGGCCGTTGCCGGGTCGCACCAGCATCGTGGTCAGCCGGCAGCCCGGATTGTCGATTCCAGGTGCCATCGTCGTGCCGTCGCTGGCTGCGGCGCAACTGGCTGCGGCACAGGCTGAGGGCGGCGCGGACGCCTTCCTCATCGGTGGCGCCCAGCTGTACGCACTGGCGCTGCCGCATGTGCAACGGCTTCTGTTGACCGAAATCGCCGACCCGTTCGACGGCGATACGGTGTTTCCCGCGTTCGACCGCAGCGAATGGATCGAAACCGCCCGCGAAGCGGGCATCAGCAACAGCGGGCTGCACTACGCCTTCGTGGATTACGCACGGCGCTGAGCGACGGCGCGAAGCGGCGCCACGCCTGCACAGCCGACGACCCGGGCGTGCAGGCACCCACGGCGTTCAGTCGCGCACGCAATCGACCAGATAGTTGATCGTTTCGCCCTCGCCGTCGCCGACCAGACCGTGAATGTCGGTTTCGAAGCCCGGGAAGGCTCGATTGAATTCGCGTGCGAAGCGCAGGTAATTGACGATGGTGCGGTTGAAGCGCTCGCCCGGAATGAGCAGCGGAATACCCGGCGGATAGGGCGTCAGCAGCACGCTGGTGATGCGGCCTTCGAGGTCGTCGATCGGCACACGATCGATCTCGCGGTGCGCCATGCGCGCCCAGGCTTCGGCCGGCTTCATCGCCGGTTCCATCGGCGACAGATACATGTCGGTCGTCAGGCGCGCGATGTCGTGCTTCTTGTACATTTCGTGGATGCGCACGCACAGGTCGCGCAACCCGACGCGTTCGTAGCGTGAATGCGCTGCCACGAACTCCGGCATCACCTTCCACAGCGGTTCGTTGTTGTCGTAGTCGTCCTTGAACTGCTGCAGTTCGGTCACCAGCGTGTTCCAGCGGCCCTTGGTGATGCCGATGGTGAACATGATGAAGAAACTGTACAGCCCGGTCTTCTCGACGATGATGCCGTGCTCGGCCAGGTAGCGCGTCAGCATGCCGGCAGGAATGCCCCAGTCGGCAAAGTCACCATCGACGTCCAGGCCCGGCGTGATCACCGTCGCCTTGATCGGATCGAGCATGTTGAAGCCTTCGGCCAGATCGCCGAAGCCATGCCAGCGCTCGCCGGCGCGCAGCGTCCAGTCTTCGCGCGTACCCAGGCCCTCTTCCGCCAGATGTTCCGGACCCCACACCTTGAACCACCAGTCGGCGCCGAATTCCGCACCGACCTTGCGCATCGCACGGCGGAACTCGACTGCTTCGGCCAGTGACTCCTCGACCAGCGCGGTGCCGCCCGGCGGCTCCATCATTGCCGCCGCCACGTCGCACGACGCGATGATCGCGTACTGCGGGCTGGTGGACGTGTGCATCAGGTAAGCCTCGTTGAACACGTCGCGGTCGAGCGAGCGGGTCTGCGAATCCTGCACCAGGATCTGCGACGCCTGCGACAGGCCGGCCAGCAGCTTGTGCGTCGACTGCGTGGAAAAGATCATCGAATCCTTGCAGCGCGGCCGGCCTTCGCCGATGGCGTGGTAGTCGCCGTAGAAATCGTGGAAGGACGCGTGCGGCAGCCAGGCTTCGTCGAAATGCAGGGTATCGATCTCGCCGTCGAGCACGTCCTTGATGGCTTCCACGTTGTACAGGATGCCGTCGTAGGTCGATTGCGTGATGGTCAGGATGCGCGGCTTCTTGTTCGACACCTTGCGCGCAAACGGATTGGCCTCGATCTTCGCGCGGATCACGTCCGGACTGAATTCGGACAGCGGAATCGGGCCGATGATGCCGTAGTGATTGCGCGTCGGCGTCAGGAAGACCGGAATCGCGCCGGTCATGATGATGGAGTGCAGGATGGACTTGTGGCAGTTGCGGTCAACGACCACGATGTCGTCCTGCGCCACGGTCGAATGCCACACCATCTTGTTCGACGTCGACGTGCCATTGGTGACGAAGAACAGGTGGTCGGCGTGGAAGATGCGCGCCGCGTTGCGCTCCGACGCGGCCACCGGGCCGGTATGGTCGAGCAGCTGACCCAGTTCCTCGACCGCGTTGCACACGTCGGCACGCAGCATGTTTTCGCCGAAGAACTGATGGAACATGCGCCCGACCGGGCTTTTCAGGAAGGCGACGCCGCCGGAGTGGCCCGGGCAGTGCCAGGAGTAGGAACCGTCCTGCGCGTAGTGCACCAGCGCACGGAAGAACGGCGGCGGCAGTGAATCGAGATAGGCACGTGCTTCGCGCACGATGTAACGCGCGACGAATTCCGGCGTGTCCTCGAACATGTGGATGAAGCCGTGCAGCTCGCGCAGGATGTCGTTCGTGATGTGGCGCGTGGTGCGCGTTTCGCCGTACAGGAAGATCGGGATGTCGGCATTGCGACGGCGGATTTCCGCCACGAATTCGCGCAGGTTCTGCAGCACGGCCTGAATTTCCGCCGCACTGCCGCCGCCGAATTCCTCGTCGTCGATCGACAGGATGAAGGTCGATGCCCGGCTTTGCTGCTGCGCGAACGAGGTCAGGTCACCGTAGCTGGTGACCCCCAGTATCGTCAGACCTTCCTTCTCGATCGCCTCGGCCAGCGCACGGATGCCCAGGCCGGATGCGTTCTCGGAACGGAAGTCCTCGTCGATGATGATGATCGGAAACTCGAAGCGCATGGCGTCAACCTGTGTGGTGGCAGGAGCGCCCTGGCACGGCGCCCCGGGTTGCAGAGAACCTGCAATCCTGAGCGCGCGATGGTATCAGTTCGATGTCTCAAAACAATCCGGGCCGCACTGGGCGGCCCGGACGGGATGCTGCGGGTGCTGCGGATGCGGTCAGCCGAGGCGACGGCGGGCGACGGCACCGACGACCAGCAGGCCGGCAAGAATCATCGCGTACGACGCGGGTTCCGGCACCGGAGCAGCGACCGCGGTGTAGCTGTCGAGGAATTCGACGCGCACGCCGGTCGGGTTGCCGCTGCGATGCGCACTGTTGTTCACGAAGAAATCGATCGTGTTCAAGCCGGCAACGAAGCCTGTGCTGGCCGCAAACGAGGTCCAGCTGCTGAAGGACGAGCCGGTGGAAATGGTGCTGCCGTTGAAGACGACATAACCGCTGTTGTCCGACGCCCAGCGACCGGAAAATGCGGACGCTGCCGGGTCATAGCCGGTGAGATCGAAGCTGATCGACCACTTGTACAGGCCGGCCGACGACGGGTCGTAGCTCTGCGCCGCGTTGGCCGACGGCGTCAGCCAGACCGAATCCCAGTTGTTGGCAAGCCAGGAACCGAAAGGAAAGCCCGAACCGGTGGTCACGACGCCATAGCCATCGGTGCCGGTCGCCGTGCCGGCGAGGGCGGTGAAGCTGTAGCGGGTATCGGTCTGGCCGGCATCGAAGCCGGTACCGGTGTTTTCGAGGCCGTCGATCCAGGACACGTCGAGCGATGCAAAGGCGCCCGTCGAAACAATGGCAAGACTTGAAGCGAGAAGAAGATTCCTGAACATGACGGCTCCGCAGTGATTCGTGAAAGTGAGCGGAGTCTAGGTGGAGCGGTCAGCGCGGACTGTTCATAAAGTCACGTCGCTGCGCCGTGTAACGCTTGGTATCGATTCACGGCGAAACGCATGCAGAAAGCGTGCATTTGCGCACGAAAACAGCGTCAGATCTTGGGCAGCGTGACGCCGGTCTGCCCCTGATACTTGCCGCCACGGTCGCGATACGAAGTTTCGCACGGCTCGTCCGACTCGAAGAACAGCATCTGGGCCACGCCTTCGTTGGCGTAGATGCGGGCCGGCAGCGGCGTGGTGTTGGAGAACTCAAGCGTGACATGGCCTTCCCATTCGGGTTCGAGCGGGGTCACATTCACGATGATGCCGCAGCGCGCATAGGTGCTTTTGCCGAGGCAAACGACCAGGACATTGCGCGGCACGCGGAAGTACTCGACCGTGCGCGCCAGCGCGAAAGAGTTCGGCGGAATGATGCAGGATTCGCTGTTCATCTCGACGAATGAATTCGGATCGAAGGTCTTCGGGTCGACGATGGTCGAGTTGATGTTCGTGAACACCTTGAATTCGGCCGCGCAGCGCACGTCGTAACCGTAGCTCGAGGTGCCGTAGGACACGATGCGCCGGCCATCGACCTCGCGCACCTGACCGGCCTCGAACGGCTCGATCATCCGGTGTTCCTCGGCCATGCGGCGTATCCAGCGATCGGACTTGATGCTCATTTGCGTGCTTTCTGCCTTGGGCGATCTGCAAAGGAACGCGATTGTATCTCTGGCGGCCAGATGCAAACGGCCCCGATCATCCGGAGATGACCGGGGCCGCGCAACGATACGTCGACGTCTGATCAGGTCAGCATGTCGGCCCAGATGTTGCGCGCCCAGGCGAGCGCGTACTTGCCTTCCATCTCGGTCGGTGCTGCCGACAACCCCCCTGCGCCCTTGACCGGCTGGGGCTGTTTGGTCGCCGCATCGTACGGATGCACGGATGCCACGTGCACCACGTTCGTCGCATCGACGAAGCTGTAGCAGGTGTTCATCACCAGCGGCGCGTCGGATGGCGGCTGCCCGGACATCAGGTTGATGATGGCCGCCGCCGCGACCTTGGCGTGCTGGTTGGCCATGTGACCGGACTTGGGCATCGTCGGAGCCGGGAAGATGGCATCGCCCAGCACGTGGATGTTCGGCGTGCTGGTGGACTCCATCGTCAGCCAGTTGATGTCGACCCAGCGGTTGTTGATGAGCTTCAGGCCGGACTTGGCGGCGATGTCGCCCGCGCGCTGCGGCGGTACGACGTTGAGCACGCTCGCCTTGACCTGGTCGAACTCAAGGATGGCGGTACGATTGCCGGCATCGACATCGCGCAACTCGCTCTGCGGCCGATACTCGACCATGCCGTTGTAGCTGTCAGCCCAGGCCTTCGTGAACAGACCCTTCTTCGACACGATTTCCTCGTTGGCGTCCAGCACCAGCACCTTGGATTTCGGCTTTTTCTGTTTCAGGTAATGGGCAACCATGCAGGCGCGCTCATACGGCCCGGGCGGGCAGCGATAAGGTGCCTTCGGGATGGTCATCGCGAAAACGCCGCCATCGGGCATCGCTTCAAGTTGCTTGCGCAGCGCCACCGTCTGCGGACCGGCCTTCCACGCATGCAGCACGCTGTCCTTCGCCGCTGCCGAAGCCATGCCGGGCAGCGACTCGTACATGAAGTCAACGCCCGGCGACAGCACCAGTCGGTCGTAGGCGAGGTCGCCGCCGCGGGCCAGCCTGATCATGCGCTTCTCGGCGTCGACCGCCGTCACGTCATCCTGCACCACGGTGATGCCGTACTTTGCGAGCCCTTCATAGCCGATCGTGATGTCCGACAGTTGCTTCTCACCGGCAAGCACGAGATTGGAGATCGGGCAGGACACGAACGCGGCGTTGCGCTCGACCAGCGTGACGCGGATGCCGCCTTCGCTCCACATCGAGATGTATTTTGCGGCGGTCGCACCGCCGTAGCCGCCACCGACCACGACGACATGACCCTTGGCACCCTTGCCGGCGCCAGCGCAGCCGTAAAGTGCCGCCATGGCGGACAGGCCGAGCGTGCCCTTGATGAATCCACGACGCGCTGTGGTCATTTGGCACCTCCGACCGGTGTGCGCGACGCAAAATAGTCTGCAATGAGGTCAAGCTGGCTGTCCGTGTAGCCCTTGGACAGCTGATGCATGATGGTCGCCGGCTTGGCGCCACTGCGGAATTCATTGATCAGGCCGAGCATCTTGGCTTTCGACATCCCTGCAAGGCCAGGAATGCCGCCGGCGCTGTTGCCGTCGGTGCCGTGGCAGTTGGCGCACGTGGCTGCAAGATTGCGGCCGAGGTTCGGATCGGCGGCCTGGGCACAGGCCATTGAGAGGCCGAGCCACAGCAGCGCCGTGCCCGCCAGTTTCTTTTTCAAAATGTTCTCCTCCGTGGAATCTTCGTGGTAATCCGGGCACGCCTGTTCCACGTCTGCCGTGAAGAACCTTGCGAGCTAACGACACGCTAGACAAAAACGCGTCGCGTCTCAAGTAGAAAAAATAATAAACTTGTTCTTGACCATATGCGCATTTGCGCATATGTTTGATTTCAACAAGGACAAGACGAGGAGCAGCTGTGGATTACGATCCCGAGCTGGACAAGGTTTTTGAGTCGGTGGCCGATTACTTCGGACTGCTGGCCGAACCTGCAAGACTGAAAATCCTGCACTGCCTGTGCGACGGCGAACGTTCGGTTGCCGATGTCGTCGATCAGTCCGGTCTGAGCCAGACCAACACCTCCCGCCACCTCAACATGCTGTACCGCGCCGGCATCGTCGGCCGGCGCAAGGATGGCGCCATGGTGTTCTACAAGCTCATCGACCCCAATTTCCCGTCGATCTGCCGCACCGTCTGCATCCAGATTGCCTCCGGCAACTCGCTCAACATGCCACACCGGCCCAGCAAGGCATCGCTGAAGAAGGTGGGCAAGTCGCTCGAACTCGCGTCCGAACAGGAGTAAGCATGTCCCAGATCACCCGCCGCCCCGGGCGCATCCAGCGCGCACCGGAAGGCTTCCTGTCGCCGGAGCAGATAAGGGAAGTATCCGCCGGGCGTCGCGACTTCCTGCGCACAGCGTTTGCCAGTGCCAGCCTCGCCGTTGCAGGAACGTCTGCTGCACGGGCCGCCGATGGCGATCCGGCCATCCTGACACTGCCCGAGCACAGCACCACGCTGGGCCGTCCGGTCGCCGAACGTCCGTACGGGGCGCCATCACAGTTCGAAGCCGGCCTGCGTCGCCGCGAAAGCCCCGGACTGACCCGCGTGGCCGGATCGTCGGTATCGTTCTCGCCGCTGCAGGGCCTGTTCGGCATCATCACGCCGTCAGGCCTGCATTTCGAGCGCCACCATCAGGGCTGGCATGACATCGACCCGGCGCGTCACCGTCTGATGATCAACGGCCTGGTGAAGGAAGCCCGCGTCTACACGATGGACGACCTGATGCGCCTGCCGTCGGTGTCACGCATCCACTTCATCGAATGTGGCGCCAATACCGGCATGGAATGGGGCAATGTAGCCGTGCCGACCGTGCAGTACTCGCACGGCATGCTGTCCTGTTCGGAGTTCACCGGCGTGCCGTTGTCGGTTCTGCTCGACGATTGCGGCATCGATCGCAAGCGCGCGAAGTTCGTGCTGGCCGAAGGCGCTGACGGATCGAGCATGACCCGCACGATATCGCTCGACCGCGCACTGGACGACGTACTGGTCGCCTGGGGCCAGAACGGCGAAATGCTGCGCCCGGAAAACGGCTATCCGCTGCGCCTGGTCGTGCCCGGCGTCCAGGGCGTGTCGTGGGTCAAGTGGCTGCGCCGCATCGAAGTCGGCGACCAGCCATGGGCCACCAAGGACGAAGCTGTTCACTACATCGACCTGATGCCCGATGGCACGCACCGCCAATACACCTCGATCCAGGAATGCAAGTCGGTCATCACGACGCCGTCCGGCGGCCAGACCCTGCTCGACAAGGGCTTCCACAACATCACCGGTCTTGCCTGGTCGGGCCGCGGCAAGGTGAAGCGGGTTGACGTGTCGGTCGATGGCGGCCGCAACTGGCGCACCGCGCGGCTTGAAACGCCGGTGCTGTCGAAGGCGCTGACCCGCTTCAACATCGACTGGGTGTGGGACGGCAGCCCTGCCATCCTGCAGTCGCGCGCCATCGACGAAACCGGTTACGTGCAGCCCACCTATGCACAGTTGCGCGCGGTGCGCGGCACGCGGTCGATCTATCACAACAACGCCATCCAGTCGTGGAAACTGGCGGACAGCGGAGACGTGAGCAATGTCCAGGTTTTCTGAACTTCTCCTCGCAAGCTGCCTGATTGCAGCCACCGCCTGCGCCTCGGCCACCAGCAGTTTTCCGGGTGTCGGCCGGGCGGCGACCGCGGCCGAAGTCAAGGCGTGGGACATCGATGTGCGCCCCGATTTCAAGGGCCTGCCACCCGGCAAGGGGTCGGTGGATCAGGGCATCGAACTGTGGGAGGCCAAATGCACGGCCTGTCACGGCAGTTTCGGCGAAAGCAACGAGGTGTTCACCCCGCTGGTCGGCGGCACGACGAAGGAAGACATCGAAACCGGCCGTGTCGGCGCCTACATCCGGCAGGACGCGCCGCAACGCAGCACGCTGATGAAGGTGCCGACGCTGTCGACGCTGTGGGACTACATCAACCGCGCCATGCCGTGGAATGCTCCGAAGTCGCTCAGCCCGGACGAGGTGTACGCGGTGCTCGCCTACCTGCTGCATCTGGGCGAAATCGTGCCGGCCGACTTCACGCTGTCGGACAAGAACATTGCCGAGGTGCAGCAACGCATGCCGAACCGCAACGGCATGACGACCAGACATGGCATGTGGGACATCAAGGGCAAGCCTGACGTGAAGAACGTGGCCTGCATGAAGAACTGCAAGACGCAGATCACGATGGGCTCGAGCCTGCCCGATTACGCACGCGACGCACACGGCAATCTCGCCGATCAGAACCGGGTGATCGGCGCCGTACGCGGGCAGCGGACCACCGAGGGCGCCGGCAGCGGTGTCGCAGCGCCCGCGCCACACCCGGCACTGGAACTGATGAAGAAGAGCGGTTGCAGTGGCTGTCACGGCATCGCCAGCAAGCTACTCGGGCCGTCCTTTCGCGATGTCGCAAAGCGCTACAAGGACGACAAGGGGGCAGAATCGCAGCTCATCGGCCGTGTCAAGGCAGGTGGCGGCGGCACGTGGGGCGATGTGGCAATGCCGCCCCAGGCGCATGTCAGCGACGCGGACACGGCTGCGTTGATCAAATGGATATTGTCGGGCTCGCCCGAAAACTGAGGAGGAAACGGATGAACACGCAGCGAAGGGAAGTCCTGAAGAGCGGCAGCGCGGCCGGATTGTTCGGCCTGCTGGTGGCCGCCGGCCTGATCACGACCCAGCAGGCGCAGGCTGCCGGATGGGACAAGCCGGCGTTCGAAGCCAAGGCGATGGAGGAGGCGCTCAAGGCGCTGGGTGCCGGAAAGCCGGCCGATTCGAAGGATGTACAGATCAGCGGCCCCGACATTGCCGAGAACGGCGCGGTGGTGCCGGTCGGCGTCAAGAGCGCGCTCGCCGACACCGAATTCATCGCCATCCTGATCGAGAAGAACCCGAGCATGCTGGCTGCCAGCTTCACATTGCCGGCCGGCACGATGGCTGACGTGAGCACCCGCGTGAAGATGGGCCAGACCTCGAATGTGTTCGCACTGGTCAAGGCCGGCGGCAGCTTCTACATGGTGTCCAAGGAAATCAAGGTGACGCTGGGCGGTTGCGGCGGCTGATCGCGGTCGGCAATTCGTTCACATCCCACGCACAACCCAAGGAGCAAGACATGGCAGGTCCGATGCGCATCCGCGCCGCCAGCAATGGCACTGAAACCGAAGTGAAAGTATTGATGAGCCACGACATGGAAACCGGCCAGCGCAAGGACGCGTCCGGCGCCCTGGTCCCGGCCCATCACATCACCGAGCTGACGGCCACCCACAACGGCCGCGTCGTGCTGGCCGCCCAGTTCGGCCCGGCGGTATCGAAGAACCCTTACCTGCAGTTCAAGTTTGCCGGCGGCGCCAAGGGCGACAAGGTCAGCGTGAGCTGGGTGGACAACAAGGGCGACAAGCGCACCGACGAAGTCGTCGTGGCCTGAACCCCGCTCGTCGTTGCATCGAGGATCGACCCGAAGCAGGCCGGTCCCGTCATCAGCCAGGTCATTCCGTCAAGGACTGGAGGAAGAGATCATGAAGAACAGCACATACGCTGCCTGCGTTGCCGCGTCCGCGCTCATGTTTGCCACGCCGGTGCTGGCAGACGCCACTGCCGAGGGCATTGCCAAGTACCGCGAGGCGCTGGCCGAGGGCAATCCGGCCGAGTTGTGGGAAATGCGCGGCGAGGAGTTGTGGAAGGAGGCGCGCGGCCCGAAGAAGGCCACACTCGAAAAGTGTGATCTCGGCCAGGGGCCGGGCGTCGTCAAGGGCGCCTTCGTCACGCTGCCGCGCCATTTCGCCGACACCGGCCGCGTGCAGGATCTGGAATCCCGCCTGTTGACCTGCATGGAAACGCTGCAGGGCATTCCGGCCGACGAGGTGGCCAAGACGCCGTTCGGCAAGGGTGAACAGAAGAACATCGAGGCGCTGGTCGCGTGGATATCAGCCGAATCGCGCGGCATGAAGTTCAACCTGCCGATGGCGCACCCGGAGGAAAAGCGCATGTACGAAATCGGCAAACGCGCCTTCAATTATCGCGGCGGCACACACGATTTCGGCTGCGTCACCTGTCATGGCGAAGATGGCAAGCGCATTCGCCTGCAGGATCTGCCCAACCTGACCAAGGGCCCGGACGCCGCGCGCGGCTTCGGATCGTGGCCGGCCTACCGGGTGTCGTCGGGCGAGTTGTGGAGCATGCAGCGGCGGCTCAACGACTGCTTCCGCCAGCAGCGTTTCCCGTATCCGGTGTACGGCTCGGACGTGACCATCGCCCTGTCGAGCTATCTGGGCGTGACCGCAAATGGCACGGTCGAAAGCATCGCCCCGGCCATCAAGCGTTAAGGAGAGCACGATGAATATCCGCATCCGCCAGGGCGCAATCGCGCTCGCCGTGCTGGCCACGCTAGCCACTGTCGCAGGCTGCGCCGGCACCGGCGCGCCCACCGTCTCCTCAGCCGATTACGACAAGGACGCCGCGGCGGTCATGGCCGCATCCTTCCGCGAACAGGGCATCGTCAAGACCGATCGCCTGACGCAGGACGAAGTCATGGTCGCCTGCTCGAAATTCGGGCACAGCCTCGACGACGAACTGCGCGAACGATTCCAGGCAGCGGCGCTCGCCGAGGTGAAGTGGCCGTCCGACGGCAAGTACATCGGCGACTGGAAGGAAGGCGAAAAGATCGCGCAGAGCGGTCGCGGCCTGACCTGGACCGACAAGGCCGGTGAAGCCAACGGCGGCAATTGCTACAACTGCCACCGCATCACGAAGAAGGAAATTTCGTACGGCACCATCGGCCCCAGCCTGTACCAGTACGGCAAGGTGCATGGCAACACGGAATCCACGCAGAAGTATGTGTGGGCCAAGATCTGGAATCCGAACGCCTACAGCGCCTGCACCAACATGCCCCGCTTCGGCACGCACGGCATCCTGGACGAAAAGCAGATCCGCCACATCGTGGCGCTGCTGCTCGACCCGAAGTCGCCGGTCAACGCGGAGTGATGGCCCGATGAGCATGAATCGCCGCGAATTCCTGCAGGTGCTGGCGGCCGCCAGCGCCGGCGGCATGGCCCTGCATGGCAACTTCGCCCACGCTGCGAGCGCGGCTGGGCAGATGTACGAACTGCCGCGCTTCGGCAACGTGAGCCTGCTGCATTTCACCGACTGCCACGCGCAGCTGATGCCCATCCACTTCCGCGAACCGGACGTGAATCTGGGCATCGGCGACATGATGGGTCGGCCACCGCATCTGGTCGGCGAAAAGCTGCTGAAGCAGTTCGGCATCGCGCCGGGCAGTGCGCAGGCGCACGCCTTCACCTGCCTCGACTTCTCGCAGGCGGCGAAGACCTATGGCAAGGTCGGCGGCTTCGCCCACCTCGCCACGCTGGTCAAGCGCATGAAGGCGAGCCGGCCGGGCGCGCTGCTGCTTGACGGCGGCGACACCTGGCAGGGCTCCGGCCTGTCGCTGTGGACGAAGGGGCAGGACATGGTCGACGCCTGCAAGCTGCTCGGCGTCGACGTCATGACCGGCCACTGGGAATTCACCTATGGCGCGGAGCGGGTGAAACAGATCGTCGACGGCGATTTCGCCGGCAAGATCGATTTCGTTGCACAGAACGTCAAAACAACCGACTTCGGCGACCAGGTATTTCCGCCCTTCGTCATCAAGCCGATCAACGGCGTGCCGGTGGCCATCATCGGCCAGGCCTTTCCCTACACACCGATCGCCAACCCGCGCTACTTCACGCCGGACTGGAGTTTCGGCATCAATGACGAAAGCCTGCAGGAACACGTCGATGCCGCGCGCACCAAGGGCGCGCAGGTGGTGGTCGTGCTGTCGCACAACGGCATGGATGTCGACATCAAGATGGCCTCCAGGGTGCGCGGTGTCGATGCCATCCTCGGCGGGCACACGCACGACGGCGTGCCGGCCCCGGTCATCGTGAAGAACGGCGGCGGCCAGACCCTGGTCACCAATGCAGGTTCGAACGGCAAATTCCTCGGCGTGCTCGACTTCGACGTCAAGGGCGGCAAGGTGTCGGACTTCCGCTACCACCTGCTGCCGGTGTTTTCCAACCTGATCCAGCCGGACGCCGACATGGCGTCGCTGATTGCGAAGCTGCGGGCACCGCACGAAGCGAAACTGAATGAAAAGCTCGCGGTGACCGAAGGCCTGCTGTATCGCCGCGGCAACTTCAACGGCAGTTTCGACCAGCTCATCCTCGACGGCCTGATGAAGATGAAGGACGCAGAAATCGCGTTCTCGCCCGGCTTCCGCTGGGGGACCAGCCTGCTGCCGGGCGACCCGATCACGATGGAAAACCTGCTCGACCAGACCGCAATCACCTATCCGTACACGACGCTGACGCCGATGACCGGCGAATTCATCAGGACGGTGCTGGAGGACGTCTGCGACAACCTGTTCAACCCTGATCCCTACTATCAGCAGGGCGGCGACATGGTGCGCGTCGGCGGTCTGCAGTACCGCTGCGACCCGAACGCGAGAATGGGCA
Source organism: Methyloversatilis sp. RAC08 (assembly GCF_001713355.1). NCBI lineage: Bacteria > Pseudomonadati > Pseudomonadota > Betaproteobacteria > Nitrosomonadales > Sterolibacteriaceae > Methyloversatilis > Methyloversatilis sp. RAC08. The sequence goes on from NZ_CP016448.1 coordinate 1,634,119, forward strand.
GCCGCATCACTGCGATGTCGCTTGGCGGCAAGCCGATCGAGGCGTCGAAAACCTATCGCGTCGCGGGCTGGGCGCCGGTGTCGGAAGAGGCGAAGAACGCCGGCGGCGAACCGATCTGGGATCTGATGGCGCGCTATCTGCGCGATGTGAAAACCATCAAGCCGGTCAAGCTGAACCTGCCCGAACTGCAGGGTGTGGCCGGCAACCCGGGCATGGCCTGACATGCAGCTTTTGCGTCGTCCGTCGATGCGGACAATTCTCGCGACTTGCGCTGCCCTCCTTGCGCAATGGGCGATGGCGGGCGACGCATCTCTTGTTCATCCGGCGCTCAAGCCGATACAGGTCGGTACCCACAGCTGGTATGTACAGGGTGAGGCCGGTCCGGCCAGTCTGGCCAATGCGGGCTACAACTCCAATGCCGGCTTCGTCGTCACCGGCGACGGGGTGGTCGTGATCGATGCGCTCGGCACCCCCGCGCTGGGCGAGGCGCTGATCGCCGCCATCCGCCGCGTGACCGACCAGCCGATCCGTCGCGTACTGGTCACGCATTACCACGCCGATCATTTCTACGGCCTGCAGGCGTTCAAGGCGGTCGGTGCCGAAGTGTGGGCGCACCGCAGCGGTCGCGAGTACATCGAAGGCGAGGAAGGCCGGGCGCGGCTGGAACAGCGGCGGCGCGATCTCGACCCGTGGGTCGACGGCAAGACGCGGCTGATCACCGCCGACCTCTGGCTGGAGGGCGACACCAGCTTCCGCCTGGGTGACATCAGTTTCGAAATGATCCACATGGGGCCGGCACATGCACCGGACGACATGGTGGTCGTGGTACGCGAAGACGGCGTGATCTATTCCGGCGACATCCTGTTCATCGGCCGCATCCCCTTTGTCGGTGACGCCGACAGCAAACGCTGGCTCACGACGATGGACCGCCTGCTTGCGCTCAAGCCCGGCACGCTGGTCACCGGTCACGGCCCGGCGTCGACCGACCCGGCGCGCGACCTCGGCCTGACACGCGACTATCTGACCTATCTGCGCACCGAAATGGGTCGGGCGGTCAGCGACTTCATGCCGTTCGACGAAGCCTATGCGCGCACCGACTGGAGGCGCTGGGAAAAGATGCCGGCCTTCGACGCCGCCAACCGCGTCAACGCCTATGGCACTTATCTGCGCATGGAGCAGGAGGCGCTCGACAGATGACCGCGCGCGCATTCTTCGCCCTGTTGGCGCTTTTGCTGAGTCCGGTGCTGTTCGCCGCGCCGGTGCGCACCACCGGGCCGGCGCTGCCGACGTTGACGAATGCAGCAAAGGACGTGCGTGATGCCGGCAAGCCGGGCGTCGTGGTCATCGTGCTGTTCTCGCTGCCCGGCTGCCACTACTGCGAAGAAGTGCGCAGCCACTATCTGGCCCCGCTGGCGCGAGATGCCACCCAGCGCGGCCGGCTGATGATCCGCGAAGTCGACCTGAACAGCGCACGCAAGCTGATCGACTTCGACGGCAGCCACACGACGCAGGCCGCATTCGCGCAACGCATGAAGGTGCAGTTCGCGCCGACCGTGCTGTTCCTCGACGCCGACGGCCGGCAAGTCGCTTCGCCGCTGGTCGGTGCCGGCAAGGCCGACTTCTACGGCGCTTACCTCGATGACGCCATCGCGATCGGTGTCAAGGCGGCCACTCGATGAACGACGATACGAAAAACCACTGGGAAGACGTCTATGCCCGCAGGACTCCCGACAGCGTGAGCTGGTTCCAGCCGCACGCGGAGCATTCGCTGGATCTGATCGCCCGCACCGGCCTCACGCACGATGCCGCAATCATCGACGTCGGCGGCGGCGCATCGACCCTGGTCGACGATCTGCTGGCGCGTGGCTATCACGACCTCACCGTGCTCGACCTCTCCGCTGCCGCGCTCGATGCGGCGCAGGCACGGCTTGGCGACGACGCCCGACGGGTTCGCTGGTTAGAGGCGGACATCACGGAAGTCGCTCTGCCTGCGCAGCGCTACGACCTCTGGCACGACCGAGCGGTCTTCCACTTCCCGACCGATGCCGCGCAGCGGCAGGCCTATGTCGAACGGGTGCTGCGCGCGGTGAAACCCGGCGGCCACGTCATCGTCGCCACCTTCGCCGAGGACGGGCCGGATCGCTGCAGCGGCCTGCCGGTGATGCGCTACGGCGCCGACACGCTGCACGCCGAATTCGGCGTGCCCTTCGAGCTGCTAGAACACAGCCGCGAAACCCATCACACGCCGGGCGGCGCGGTGCAGCAGTTCGTCTATTGCTATTGCCGGCGCTCGGCAAGCTGACCTTACTTGAACTTGTAGTACCGCTGGTTCAGATAGGCCGCGACATGCGCCTCATCGTCGGGAAACCAGCCGGTATTCAGCTGCGAATTGCACACGCTGACCTGGGTGGCGAGCTGGGCCAGAGAATTCACCCGCCGGTCCTTGCGCAGATAGATCTGCGATCCGTCGCCACCCAGTTTCTCCACATGGCAGTTCTCGCACTGCGCCTCGACCACCAGTTCGCCACCCTTTGCCGGATCGGCGGCCTGAACTGCCGCGGCAGGGATACAACAGCATGCAGCGAGCAACAGCGCGTTCGGCCTCATGACGGCTTGCCTCCGGGTGAATCTTGCGGTCAGGTGTTCTGCACCACGATGCTGGGGAATTTTGCGCTCATGTCCTTGCCCTTGTCGGCGATCTTGACCGCCACCTTGCGCGCGATGTCGCGATAGATTTCGGCCACGCGGCCGTCCGGGTCGGACACCACGGTCGGCTTGCCGGAATCTGCCTGTTCGCGGATCTGCATCGCCAGCGGCAGCGAGCCCAGCACGTCCAGACCATAGTCGGCCGCCATGCGCGCACCGCCGCCTTCGCCGAAGATGTGTTCTTCGTGGCCGCACTTCGAACAGGTGTGGATGCTCATGTTTTCCACGATACCGAGGATGGGGATGCCGACCTTCTCGAACATCTTCAATCCCTTGCGTGCATCCAGCAGTGCGATGTCCTGCGGCGTCGTGATGATGACGGCGCCGGTCACCGGCACCTTCTGCGCCAGCGTCAGCTGGATGTCGCCAGTGCCCGGCGGCATGTCGATCACCAGGTAATCGACGTCGTCCCAGCGCGTTTCGGTCAACAGCTGTTCCAGCGCCGACGTCACCATCGGGCCGCGCCACACCATCGGTGTTTCGACATCGATCAGGAAGCCGATCGACATCGCCTGGATACCGTAGGCCATCATCGGGCTGAGGGACTTGCCGTCCGGAGAATCCGGGCGGCCCGTGATGCCCAGCATCTGCGGTTGCGACGGACCATAGATGTCGGCGTCGAGCAGACCGACCGTCGCGCCTTCGGCAGCCAGCGCGAGCGCAAGATTTACCGCGGTGGTGCTCTTGCCGACACCGCCCTTGCCGGACGCCACAGCGATGATGTTCTTCACGCCGGGCAGCAGCTTCACGCCGCGCTGCACCGTGTGCGACACGATCTTCTGCGTCATGCTGACGCTGACATTGCCGACACCCGGAATGGCGCGCAGCACGGCGATGGCCATCCGGCGCAGGTGATCCATCTGGCTCTTCGCCGGATAGCCCAGTTCGATGTCGACCGATACGTCGACGCCATCGACGCGGATGTTCCGCGCGCTGCGCGTAGTAATGAAATCCTTGCCGGTATTGGGATCGATCAGTTCCTTGAGCGCACTCTGGACCTGGGCTTCGCTGATGGACATATGAACTCCGAACGGCGGTGTGCCCACCGGGCCGCGTCATGCGGCGCCGCTGCAGGCAATACCTGATTGATTTACTCCAGTTTAACCGATCATCGCGGTCCGTATCCCGGAAGCCCGTGCTCGGGCAGTAGAATTGCGGGCTTTCCTGCTTTGGCTTCCACTTCGCCGCCCGCCATGTCCCGCCGCCTGCTCGTTACCAGCGCCCTGCCCTACGCCAATGGCGCCATCCACCTCGGTCATCTGGTCGAATACATCCAGACCGATATCTGGGTGCGCTTCCAGCGCATGCGCGGCCATGAGGTGCATTACGTCGGCGCCGACGATCAGCACGGCACGCCCATCATGCTGCGCGCCGAAAAGGAAGGCATCACGCCGCGCCAGCTGGTCGAGCGCGTGCTGCACGAACACGCGCGCGACTTCTTCGGCGGACTGCCTGCCCGCAGCGACGCCGGCGACCTCGGTGGCTTCCTGATCAGTTTCGACAACTATCACCAGACCGATTCGGACGAGAACCGCGCCTTCTGCGAAGACATCTACGCCAAGCTGAAGGCGGCCGACCTGATCGCCCAGCGCTCGGTCGAGCAGTTCTACGACCCGGTGAAGGAAATGTTCCTGCCCGACCGCTTCATCAAGGGCGAGTGCCCGAAGTGTTCGGCCAAGGACCAGTATGGCGACTCGTGCGAAGTGTGCGGCGCCACCTACGCGCCGACCGAACTGAAGAACGCGTATTCGGTGGTGTCCGGCGCCACACCCGAGCGGCGCGCCAGCGAGCACCACTTCTTCCGCCTGTCGGCGCCGCAGTGCGAGCAGTTCCTGCGTGACTTCACGCAGGGCTCGAACCGGCTGCAGAACGAAGCCGCCAACAAGATGAAGGAATGGCTGGGCGAGCCGGGCGACAACCGCCTGTCCGACTGGGACATTTCCCGCGACGCGCCCTATTTCGGCTTCCGCATCCCTGGCACCGACAACAAGTTCTTCTACGTCTGGCTCGATGCGCCGGTCGGCTACTTCGGCAGCTTCCGCAACTACGTGGCGAAGCAGCAGGCGCTGGGCCGCGACATCAGCGAGGTGGACTTCCTCGATGCCGCGGGCGCGAAGGCGGCCGGCACCGAGATGGTTCACTTCATCGGCAAGGACATCCTGTACTTCCACGCCCTGTTCTGGCCCGCCATGCTCGAACACTCCGGCTACCGCACGCCGACCCAGATCAACGCGCACGGCTTCCTCACCGTGAATGGCGAGAAGATGAGCAAGAGCCGCGGCACCTTCATCACCGCGCAGAGCTATCTCGACCTCGGCCTGAATCCGGAATGGCTGCGCTACTACTACGCCGCCAAACTCAACGGCTCGATGGAGGACATCGACCTGAACCTCGACGATTTCGTCGCGCGGGTCAATTCGGATCTGGTGGGCAAGTACATCAACATCGCGAGCCGCTGCGCGGGGTTCATCACGAAGCGCTTCGGCGGCAGGCTGTCGGCGCCGACCGTGCCTTTTCACTGGCATGAGGTGTCGATCCGCGACGCCTACGAGTCACGCGACTACGCGCGTGCGCTGCGCGAAGTCATGGCCTGCGCCGATCAGGCCAACGTGTTCGTCAATGACCATGCACCCTGGGTGCTCGCCAAGCACGACGGTCAGGACGAAAAGCTGCAGTCCGTGTGCAGCACCGCGCTGGAACTGTTCCGCCAGCTCACCGTGCTGCTCAAGCCGGTGCTTCCGCATCTGGCTGCCGAGGTCGAGCGCTTCCTGAACATCGAACCGTTGGTCTGGGACGATTTCGGCAGCACGCTGGCCCCCGGCCATAGCATCAATGAGTACAAGCACCTGATGACCCGCATCGACCCCAAGCAGGTCATCGCGCTGGTCGACGCCAACAAGGAAACCCTCGTGAGCACGCAAGCCCCCGTACCCACTGCCGAGCCGGTGAAGAAGCCCGAAACCGCGGCCACCGCACCGACGACCGCAGCCAGCCATATTTCGATCGACGATTTTTCGAAGGTCGAACTGCGCATCGCGAAAATCGTCGCCGCCGAGCATGTCGAGGGCGCTGACAAGCTGCTGCGCCTGCAGCTGGACATCGGCGAAGCCGCGCCGCGCCAGGTATTCGCCGGCATCAAGTCGGCCTACGACCCGGCGCTGCTGGTCGGCCGGCTGACCGTCATGGTGGCCAATCTCGCGCCGCGCAAGATGAAGTTCGGCATGAGCGAGGGCATGGTGCTGGCGGCGTCCGACGACACCGGCGAAGTGCCGGGCCTGTTCATCCTGTCGCCGGACAGCGGTGCGGCGCCGGGCATGCGCGTCAAATAGGCGTGAACGAGCGCGAGATCGAGGCGCTGCACTTCGCCATCCGCGGGCGGGTGCAGGGCGTGGGTTTCCGCTACGCCATGATCAACGAGGCGCGCCGGCTCGGCGTAACAGGCTGGGTGCGCAACCGGCGCGACGGTTCGGTCGAGGCTTTCGCCTGCGGCGTGCCGGCAGCGCTCGATGCGCTCGTTGCCTGGGCCGAGCGCGGCCCGGCGGGCGCGCGGGTCGATGAATGTCTGATTGCGCCGATCGCTGCCGACAGTGCACTGCACGACTTCTTGCAACGCCCTACCGTCGGCGATCCGCTGTCGAAAACCGACTGAAAGCACGTTCTTTTGGTGCACTGCCGCCATGGCAGTGCGTCAAGACATTCCTCAGACACAGGTCTAGTCTCTTCAACAGGCGCGCACATGGACGCAACCCACTTCTGTGGAGGAGACAATCATGCTGCCAATGGAGGAAGCGTGTTTTAGCGCCGTGTTGCGCGCCTGCCAGGATCACGCCGACGCATTGCTTGCGCGCGGCGACCCGCCCCGACCGACCGCTCTGATGGCGCACATCGAGCACGGTCGCATCCGCAGCGCAGCACTCGCCCACATGGACATGCTGGACGAGGTCGCGGTGACCCGCTTCGTGCAGGAAACAGTCGCTCACCCGGACATCGATGTGGTGGGCCTGAGCTGCCTGATGCAGCTGGCCGAATTCGATGACGAAGAACCCGACCAGCCACCGGTCACGCGCGACATCGTGGTGATCTATCTGGTGTCGAAGGAGCGCGAAACCTGGGTCGCCAACGATATCGACCTCGAAACCGGCTGCCTGATGCGGGGCGAACTCGACCTCACGCGGGGCAGCCGCACCTTCCTGATCGACCCGATGACGCTGCACTGATCAGCCGGCATCCTCCCTGCCCGATGCATGGGTGTCCCGCTCGACCGGCAATTCGGTCGGCACCGGCGTCAGCGCGTACGGCGCGACCAGCTTCCAGATGTGCGCCGGCACCATGCTCTTCAGCCGTTGCGGCATTTCGCGCCGCAGGTGGATGACGGTTTCGACCGCCTTCATTTCGACCCGGGCACGCGCGAATTCCAGCCCCTTGGGACCGACTCGCGGCATCAGCCAGCCGACGATGGGGCGCAACCATTGCGGCATGCGGCGCAGCGGCAGACCGCCCGCGGCGCGCTCCACATTGGCGAGGAAGCCCTTGACCGGTCCCTGCCGCTTGCCCGCACTGCCCGGTGCGCGCGTCACCACTTCGTCGCCGAGCAGGCCCAGCAGTTCTTCGCCGCGTTCGTTGCGCACCAGCAACCACTGTTCGCCCTCGCCGCCCATGTAGCCGACCGTGATGTCGGCCAGCACATTGGTGTAATCGACACAGGTGCGACAGGTCAGCGGAAAGAAATCGTTCGGCAGTTGCGACAGCGGCAGCATCAGAAACGGGATGGCGCGCTTCGTACCGTCGCGGTAGCGCAGCTCGACGTGATAGTCGGCGCGGAACTCCAGATAGGTGATGTCGTCGGCAGCAACGTCGGTTTCACGCGCCAGCAGTTCGAGGAATTCGTGGAAACGCTCGGTGGTGGTGTTGTCCGAGCAGGGCGTGCCGATCACGTACAGCCTGTCGAAGCCCAGTTCGGCTTCGAGTGCGCGCAGCGCGTACACCTGACACGGAATGCCGATCACAGCCAGGCGCTTGTAGCCCTGCGCGCGTGCCGGCTCAAGCAGCGCAAGCAGCGGCGCATAGCCCATGCGCATGCCTCGACACTGCGCCATGCCTTCGGGTCGCGTGACCAGCACCGGCACCGGTCGCCAGCGATCATCCGGATCGGGCGCCATGGTCAGCACGGCGTCGACCGCGCCGGTTTCCAGCAGCCGTTCGGCGATGCGGGTGGTGATGCCGGTCCATTGCGCGTCGGCTCTGGCCGGTTTGAGTGCCGCACGGAGCATGCGGCGATGCGGCCCGAAGTGCACCTCGTCCGGTCGTTGCGGGTCGCGTGCGCGCCCGTGCACACGGGTTTCCAGATCAGGATAGTCCGGCTTGATGAACTGGCAGGCGCGGCCGCAGCGCTTGTCGTCGCTGCTGCGCGAAATGCCGCAATCGGTGCACAGATCTCGGCTGGCGGCCGGGCCGACCATCGGCCGCCATACGCCTGAGGATGAAGGCGCTCCGGCCGATGGGGCAGCGCTCGGCTGTGCGGCGTTCAGCGCTGGGAGACTCGGGTGGTTCATGCGCCAGCAGCGTACCAGAGCCCGCGAGCCGAGGGTCGGATGTCATTGCACCGCGCGCGGCCCGCAATTCAATGACAACAGCCCCTAGAAGCCGATCTTCTTCTGCCGTGTCGCGCGGCCGGCGTCCAGATCGGCCGGCAGCAGGTGGTCGCGCCGTTCCAGCTTGGCGTTGCCGAAGGCCGCCATCAGCACCTTGCGCATGTCACGCGGCGGCACACGGGCCAGACCGTCGATCACGTCCTCCGGCGCATCCTCGTCGAAGCCCCATTGATGGGCGGCAACAATCTCGCCGTACAGCGTGCGCGCAATCGCACAGGCCTGATCGTGATCCGGGCGCGGCACGGTATACACGTTCATGCGGCTCAGGATGGGCTCGGGAATCGAGCGCTCGTCATTCGCCGTGGACACCCACATGATGTGGCTGGCATCCATGTCGACCTCGATGAATTCGTCCTTGAACTGACGTGCGGTGTCCTGCTCCAGCAGGCCGTAAAGCGCACCCATCGGATCGTAGCGCGGGTCGCCACCGGCCTTGTCGACCTCGTCGAGCACCAGCAGCGGATTGGCGTAATCGCCGGACACCAGCGCCTGAGCGACCTTGCCGGGTCGCGCATGCGACCACTGTGAAGAAGTGCCGCTCAGTATCCAGCCGGCGGTCAGCGACGACATCGACACGAACTCGAAGCCGGTGCCCAACACGTTGGCGAGTTGCTTCGCGAAATGGGTCTTGCCGATGCCCGGCTCGCCGAGCAGCAGGATGGGCGTGAAATGCATCGGTTCGTTGCCGGCGACCGCCAGCGCGAGATAGCGTTTGAGGTCGTCCAGCACGGGTGCGAAATTCGGACAGCGGGCGTACAGCGGATCGAGCCCGTCGAACGACGAAGGCTTGACGACGTACCGCACGCCACCCAGCTGCTTCATCTTTTCGTAGTACGCCACCAGCGACTCGTTGCGCGATGTGGCACCCGATTCCATCGCCCGGTCCACCGCGCCAACGCTGTAGATTTCGCGGCATTCGGCCAATGGAATCTGAAACTCAGCCCCTTGCATGATTCGTCTCCCGATGTTGCTGCACCCACCTGAAGGTCTAACGTCGCGCGCCCCGGGAAGTTGAGTCGGGTCCGCAGGCGCATGGGTGACGCGTCATCCGATGCATCAACCGTGCCACTACTGCGGCGTCGGAACGATCAGCCGGGCAAGCGCGGCGAAGCGACTCGGTTGACCCAGTATCAGTTTCGCCAGTTCGTCCAGCCATTCGGTCCCGTTGTCTTCCGAGGGCGGCTGGTAATCGACGATGCCGAAACGTTCGACATTCTGCAAGGTCAGGCGCAGCGTCAGCCGGGTGTAATCAGCGTTCAGTTCGACCCGGCCGCGCACTTCGGGCGCGATATCGAACACCTGGGCGCGCAGGCGGTTCTGTTCGTCGCGCGAGGCCTGCTCCTCAAAGCGCAGACCGTGCTCGCGCAACGCAACGCGCAGCGCGCCGGCCGCCTGCGGCTCGCGCTCGCAGCGCATCAGGGCCTGACCCCGCAGCAGCCAGGCCAGCGATACGCGGGCCAGCTGATCCGGCGCCTCCGGACCACGATTGCGGGTATTGACGTCGGATGCCTGCCAGGCGAGTCCGCGCAGCACGCCCAGACCAAGCAGCGGATAGTCGCGCGCGATTTGCGGCTTGATCACGTTGAGTTGGCCGGCCAACTGCGTCAGGTAGTCGCGCACCAGCACAAGGCGGCCAGCGAGCGCCTGTTCCGCTTCGGTGCGCACCGCCCGCTCGCCGCGCTGCATCTGCGCGTTGTGCGTCCGGATGCGCTGCGCCTCTCCGGCAAGATCAGCCAGCAGCGACGACGCCGCAGAGGCCGGCGCAGCCGGCCCCGCGCCATTCGACGCTGCTGGCAGCGCAACACCCGCAGCGATCTCCGGTTCGTCGTGCAGCGTCGGGAAAGCCGGTCCCGGTGAAGTCACCTCGCGCAGCGGCTTCAGCCGGTTCTGCGAGGAGCCGTTGGACGCCACGCCGATCGATGGCGGTGCCGTACCGCGGGCCGAAAAGGCATCGATGTCCGCCGCCAGTGCCGCCAGCACGTCGTCGACCGGCTGTGCGGGCTTCTGCGACTGACCGCGACGCAGGCTTTCCGGGCCGTCCGCCACCTCCGTCACCTCGATCGCCCGCGGCGGCGGTTCAGCCGCCTTCAGCACCGTGGCCGCCACCGGTTCGAAGCGGATCCAGCGCAGCGCGTCGGCCAGCTCGGCGGCCGTCTGGAAGCGGTCGACCGGTGATTTCGCAAGCGCTTTCATCACCAGCAGATCGAGTTCGGGCGGCACGTCCGGGTCGATCGCACTGGGCGTGGGCGTGGGCACGTGGGCGATGTTCTCCAGTACGCTGGCCAGGGTGCCGGTGAGTGGCGAGCCGAAAGGTGGCCGGCCGGCCAGCATTTCGAACAGCAGCGCGCCGAGCGAAAACACGTCGGAGCGCGCATCGGGGACAAGCCCCTGAACCTGCTCGGGCGAAAGATACTGCGGCATCGCCGGCAAGGCATCCGGGGCCGGGGCGGGCAGCGCAAAGTCGGTCACCGACACATGACCGGCACCGTCGACCAGCAGGTTGGAGGCCTTCAGGCCGCCATGCGTGACGCCGTGGGCGTGTGCATGCGCCAGCGCGTCGGCGGTCTGCAGGCCGATGCTGCACACCCACTCGAAGGACAGGCGCGGCAGCGCATCGAGCAGTTGCCGCAGCGAACGCGCATCCACCCGGTCCATGACGACCCAGGGCGTGCCGTCATCGGCGCTGACTCCCTGTTCGATGATGCGCACGATGCATGGATGATTCAGCTGCGACGCGTGAAGGAGACGGTCGCCGAGCGCGCGGATGTAAGCCGGAACGTCATCTGCGAAATCCGTACGGAAAAGTTTCAGCGCAACCAGGCGACCGCTGCCTGCTTCGGTCGCCTCGAATACGGCGCCGCGCTCGCCACGGCCGATTTCACGCCCCAGCGCGTAGCGCCCCACCCTGCGCGGCGCATCAGTCATGCGCCACGCCCTGCGGGTTCAAGGATGGGAGGGGAATCAGCCGGCAGAAATCGTTAAAAAGAGTATCGCAACACATGTTTGCGATATTACCCAAGCTGCTGCCGATGCACACCCTCGCGCAGCGGCCCGGGTGGGCATTACGACAACTTATTCCTGCGAACGATAGATGTCGCGCAGAAACGCGTCGGGGTCGGACACGGCAGTGTGCGAGCGTGCAACCGGTGGGCGACGGCTGGCAAGCGCTGCTTCGGGCTGAGGCAACCAGCCTGCGTCGAGCACTTCATCGCCGTAGTCCTGATGGCGGCCAAGCGTCTTTCCGGTCATGAAATCAAACAGGTCCATGTCTCTCTTCCTGAACACACCGTCCATTGCCATCGGCTCGTGCCCCGGCGACTTGAGGGTTCCGTTCGCCGGTGACACACATTGTTTGCGGCTTCTTTCCGCCGTCTCGTTGAACTACGCTGAAGAGGTCTGACCTCCTCCCCACAGGTGCATCTCGCTGCCATGTTCCGTTGCTGCATCCTGCTGGCTTCGCTGAGCGCCATTTCCCTCACGCAAACCGTTGCTGCCGCGGATGCGGCCAGCGGCGCGAATCAGCGCATCGTCGATGCAGCACTTGCACGCTGGTCTACCGGTCCGCAGGCAGGCTGGCTGTCGCGCATCCTGCCGCCGTCGATGACGGCCGCTGCGCTGCCCGAACCGGATTCACCCGCTGCGACACTGATGGCGCGTTACTGCGTTCAGTGCCACCACCTGCCGAGCCCGGCGATGCATCACCCCGACAAATGGCCGAAAATCGTCGACCGGATGGTGGTGCGCATGCGGGGCAGCGGAAACCGTGGCGCGCTGATGAAGCACATGATGGGCGGCGCCGCCGCGCCGGACGAGGAAGAAGTACACATGCTCATCGGCTACCTGAGACGTAATGCACAGAAGCCGATTGATGTGGCGCGCTACCCGGACCTCGATACGCGCGGGCGCAGCTTCCGCGACGCCTGCGACCAGTGCCACGTACTGCCGGAACCGTCGAGCCGGCCGGCCCGGGAGTGGCGTCGAGTGGTGCAGCGCATGGAGGACAACATGTCCTGGATGAACCGGATCGTCGGCTCGGCGCCGCAGCGGGGCGAACCCCAACTGCGGCGGCGGGACATTCTCGGCTATCTGGAAAGCAAGGCCGGGCGCTGACAGGCACCCGACAGGCGCTCAGACGACGCCGGCCCCCTGCGACTGGCCGCGCGCGCTGCGGCAGGCCATCGGCAGCCAGTCGCGCACGCACTGGGCCACCTTGCGCCAGTCAGCTTCCAGCATCATGCCGTGCCCCATGCCGGGAAAGATGCGCGCCTCGACATCGAGTGCGCGGGCGGTCATTTCGGTCAACGAGGGCGGAATGATGGGATCGCACTCGGCGCCAAGCACCAGCAGCGGCGCACGGCGCATGCGTGACGGCTGCGGCAGGTCGAACAGTGTCATGTCCCAGATCACGCGCGCAGATTCCGGCTGCACGCGACGCGCCATCTGCTGCAGGCGTTCCATCGACACCGGCTGGGCGAACAGGGCTTCGCGCAGCGCCTCGGGCGACGTGCCGCCGCCGGTCAGCAGGGTGTTCAGTTCGGACATCAGGTCGGGCTTGCGCAGCGCCAGACCGACCGCTGATGCCCACAAACCCTGTGGCGGCACCGACGCCATCAGCACGGCGCCGGACACCTGTCTCACTTCCATACACTTCTGCACCACCATGCCGCCCATCGAATGCCCGATCAGGATCGGCGGCACGTCGCAGGCGTCGATGAGTTCGAGCACGTCGCGCACGTAGTCGTCGAGGCTCAGCAGATCGAGAAATTCGCGCCCCGGACTGCCGCCGTGACCGGACAGCGACAAGGCGGTCGCCTCGAAGCCGGCGTCGGCGAAGTAAGGCAGGAAATGCTCGTCCCAGCACCAGGCTGCCGTGTAGGCGCCGTGGACGAACAGCAGGGGTGTTGCGTGGGTCGCCGCAGCCGGTCTTCGCGTGATGACTTCCAGCGGACCTTGGCGCTTGATCATGTTTCAGTGCTCCGATGGTTTCGAGACACTTTAACTGCAAGCAGGTATCGGGCCCGGACACGCATTGTCGAAAGCGTCACGCGGACCATCACAAAGCGTCTGCGTGTTCAGGTTCCGCAACGGCCTCGTCATTGTCTGCGCAGGTGCCCGGTTCGGCGACCGAAATGAGCGCCCAGTGCGACTCCCGGAACCATTTCTCAAGCGCTTCCACCGGAATCGGCTTGCTGATCAGATAGCCCTGAGCCAGATCGCAGCCGAGTTCGCGCAGCCGTTCCAGCACGGCTTCGGTCTCGACACCTTCGGCCGTCACCTTCAGACCCATGTTGTGGGCCAGTTCGATTGTCGAACGTACGATGATTTCGTCGTTCGGATTTTCGACCAGGTTCATCACGAAGCTGCGGTCGATCTTCATTTCGCTGACCGGCATCTGCTTCAGGTAGGACAGCGACGAATAGCCCGTGCCGTAGTCGTCGATCGACAGCATGCAACCGGTGTCACGCAGCGCCTGCAGATTGGCCAGCGCACGCAGCGGATCGTCGAGCACCGCGCTTTCGGTGATTTCCAGCGTGATCAGGCGCGATTCGCAACCGTGGCGCTGCAGCATTTCGATGAAGCTGGCCGGCAGGTCGGGGTTGAGCAGGTCGCGCGCCGATATGTTAAGCGACACATTCACTTCGATGCCGGCACGCAGCCACAGGCCGCACTGGCGGATCGCCGCATTCATGACCCACAGCGTGATCGCCTTGATGTAGCCGGTCTGTTCCGCGAACGGGATGAAGTCGAACGGCGGAATGAAGCCGCGTGTCGGATGGATCCAGCGCACCAGGGCTTCGACGTGATGCTGGCGGCCCGGCACCAGCGCAACCTTGGGCTGGTAGTACAGCACCAGTTCATCGTGCTCGACGGCCGCCCGAAGTTCGGTCAGCAACGACAGCCGCTCGACGTTGCGTTCGTGGTGGCGCGGGTCGTAGATGGCCGCGCCGCTGTTCTGACGCTTGGCCTGGTACATCGCGACGTCGGCGTGGCGCATGAGCGCCTGCACATCGTCGCCGTGCTCGGGAAACGACGAAATGCCCATGCTGGCGCTGACGTCCACCATCTGACCTTCAAGGCTCATCGGCTGGTCAAGCGCTTCGGCGATCCGCATCGCCACCCCGTAGGCCTTCTGCGCATCGGCGCCCGGCAGCAGCACGGCGAATTCGTCGCCGCCGAGGCGTGCCACCTGATCGCGCACATCGCGCAGCGTGTCGCGCAGACGCTTGCCCACCTCGACCAGCAGCAGGTCGCCCAGACCGTGGCCGAGTGCGTCATTCACCATCTTGAAGCGATCCATGTCGAGCGTCAGCACGGCCAGCGCGCCGCCGTGCGTCTTCGCATCGCGCACACCATCGGTCAGCCGCTCGACGAAGTAGGCGCGGTTGGGCAGGCCGGTCAGCGTGTCACGGTAGGCCAGTTCTGAGATGCGCGCCTCGCGCGTAGATATGGCTTCGGTCATGTGCGAGAAGGCATCGGCCAGCTGGCCGATTTCATCACGCCGGTCCATCACCGGCGGCACGCCATACTCGCCCTTGCCGACGCGGCGCGCGAACTGCGCCAGCCGGGCAACCGGCGACGCGATCGATCTCCCGAGCAGTGCGCTGGCCACCAGCGCAAACAGCATGCCGGCGAGCGACAGCTGCAGCCAGTTGTCGTACAGGCGCTGCCACGGTTCAAGCGCGCGATCGAGCGACAGCTGCAGCACGACCGTGATGTGCTGCAGCGAGCCCGCTTCGATGATCTTGGGCCGGCTTGCGTAGTCCGTGCCGCCGAGCGACAGCATTTCAGGCAGCGCCCCGCGGTGGCTGCGGAAGGCAGCCAGCAGTCCCGGCTGCAGCGCATCGGTGAGCGAACTGGCCGCCAGCACCCATTGTTCGCCCTCGACCCGGCTCAGGAAGCTCAGATCGAGGCCGGACACTCGCTTGAGGTCCTGCACGAAGGGCTGATCGACAATGAATGCAGTCACGACATAGGCGACCGGCAGCGGCGCGAGTACCGGCACCACCACGACCTGGTACAGCGTGCCGTCGATGATGACCAGACCGCTGCCCGATCCGCCGTTGCGTGCATTGTCGATCAGACCGTGCAGCTGCGGTGCGACACCCTGCGCCTCGTCCGGGTACACCGCGGTGACGCTTTCGTCGAGGTCGAGCAGCATCATCAGGCTGGCTTCGATGCGTTCGCCGTGGTTGTCGAGTGCCGACACGATGGTGTCGTTGTCACGACTGGTCAGCGCCTCGCGGAAGCCGTAATCGGCGGCCAGCACACGGGCGGCCTGGGTCAGCTGGCTGGCGCGCTGTTCGAGCAGACGTGACAGCACCCGATCGGCCGTCTGCAATTCGGCACGCACATCATCGAGCGCGCTGGCGCGACCGAGCTGGCCGAACATCAGCAGACCGCCCGCCTGCACCAGCAGCAGGAGCAGTGCGCAACAGGCGGCGATACGCCATTTGAGGCTGTTCATTCGCATTGCGTCAGGGCTTCAGATCGACCGTCACCGACTCGGTCAGGTCGGCACTCACCGTGATCGGACGGGGCGGCAAGTCAGACATGCCGAGGCGACGCGGATGCCAGGTCTGGAGCATGTAGTCACCGGGCGGCAGGTCCGTGATCTTCGCGCTGCCGTCGTCCCCCGTCACGGCAAACCACGGGGTGTCGACCACCATGATGTAAGCGACCATCTTGTCGTGGATGTTGCAGCCCAGCACGACGACACCCGGCTTGTCGAAAACGACCGGCTTGGCCGGCGTGCCGGCGTACAGCTTCAGTTCGAATACCTTGGACGCCGAAAAGGAATACACGTGATGGCGCACCGTGTCGTTGTTCGGAAAATCGACTGCGGCGCCGGTCTGCACCACACTGACCAGGGGCACGAAAGTCTTCCTGACCTGTTCGATGCTGGCCGTGCGCGGTGGCGGCAGCGCGACCTTGCCCACCGGCAACAGGGTCAGCACGACGTTGTCGAGCGTGCGTCCCGACGTTTCACTGGTCTTGAAGGTGACGGTGGCGGCCTGCGCGGACACCGTCAGCAGCACTGCGGCAAGCCCCGCCGCGCGCGCCATCCGTGCTGCCATGCAAGCTTGCTTCCGCACCCTTCGAACGCGCACGATCCCACCACTCACGAACTGTCGATGTTCCCGCTAACGGCCGCAGGACGTCACTCTTTAGGGATGCCCCTGCACATCCGGTGTCCACACTGGGTGACGTCGGACCGTCAGAAACCGACAAACCGGATGCCACGACGCATCGCGCAGCGATTGCAACACCTTGCATGAATTTTCTGACTGGCAATTGATGAGTGCGCTAAAGACAACGTCGAATCAACCGTAACCCTTCATGGACTGCGTCCGCGCGCCAGAAGACGTGAGCAACCCGCAGGCGCGAGGCGGTCAGGCCCCCTTCCTACAATCAAGGACACTCCCATGCAGAATGCCGCCCGTCGTCCCCTGCTGACGCTTGCCTCGACCGCCTGCCTGCTCGCCGCCTGTGCCGGCACACCAGAGATCGAAGGACCGCCACGCAAGGAAACCGTGTTTGCGGTGACCCAGTCGCACCACCTGATCAGCTTCAACGCCGGCCAGCCGGGCAAGCTCTTGTCCGAGGTCGCCCTGAGCGGGCTGGACAGCGGCGAACAGCTGCTGGGCATCGATTACCGGGTCGCCCGCGGCGTCATGTTTGCGCTCGGCAGCAGCGGCCGGATCTTCACGGTCGATGTCGCACATGGCCAGCTCAAGCCGGTCGGCAGTGCGAAATTCGCCGCGCCGCTGAACGGTCAGCAGTTCGGTTTCGACTTCAATCCGGCCGCCGACCGCATCCGCATCGTGTCGGACACGCGGCAGAACCTGCGTGCCCATCCCGATACCGGCGTCCTGGTCGACGCCTCACCCGACATCGCCGGCCTGCAGCCCGACGGCACGCTGACCTACGCCGAAGGCGACGTCAGCGCCGCCGTAACGCCGAAGGTCGTCGCCGCCGGCTACACGTACAACCAGGAAGACGAAAAGCTCACGACCAATTTCGCGATCGACGCCGCCACCGGCGCACTGGTGCGCCAGGGATCGGTGGAAGGCGTGAAGCCGGTGGTGTCTCCGAACACCGGCAAGCTGTTCACGGTCGGATCGCTCGGCATCGCCGGCCTGGCCGACGCGCACTTCGACATCGCCGACGTCAGCAACGACGCCTACGCCGCAGTCAGCACGGCGCAGGACGCCACGCCGCAGTTCTACCTGATCGACCTGAAAACCGGCGCGGCCACGCGTCTGGGCAAAGTCGGCAAGGGCGAGCCGCTGCGCGGCATCGCGATCGAGCCCTGACGGTTGCCTCGCAGACACGGCCGTCACGCGAATCCGCACCCCCGTCCACGAACTGGGACTGATCAATTTGTTCCTGCGCTGAACCGCTGGTTCGCAATACACGGCGCCTTTCAGTCTCCAACCCAGTTCAACTCGTGGTAGTCGAACCCGGCAATAAGACTGGGTTTGACGACCTCAAAATACGGCGACACATCGAAGTCCCTGGGCGAATACAAACTGTGGTGACGCACCCGAAGCACCTCTTCGACACAACCCGGGCAATCCGGCCGTCCGGTGCTCCCTATATCTATGCTGGGCAATATCGGGTAGCGAATTGACTCGAAGGCGAGGGCAATCAGCGTTGAGCAGATTGCTCTTGTCGGATCACCGCTTCCCAGCGACAACATCCTGCGGCGGAATCTCGCAGGTACTGGCGGAGTGGGCAGCAGGTAGCGTGCAAGATCGATGATGTTTCGCAGATCGTACTGATCGCCCAGGCGAGAGATCGCATATCCGGTGACTGCCCTACAATCCTGATCGTCGAGCCCGATTGGCCTGCAGACTCGGGTATGAAATTTCGCGAACGCATCTATCCCGATACTGCGCACACCTTCTACGGTATCTGCCTCGACGAAGCAGTGCCCGGAACCGGAGCTGATATCAGAGAGATGATCCCCGACAAAAAGCGCGGCATGTGACCAGGTTGACTGAGTCAGGTATTTGATGGCCGTGCTAACCCGACTTTGACCTTCCACCAGCAGTACATCTCCCGGTCGCAAGGTTGCGAGAAGTATGTCGCTCCGAGTCGGTGGAGCAGCACAATGCACATGGACTTCATGGGCAAGATACCGAGCGAGGCGCCTTCCAAACCAGCCAAGTACGGCTCCCATCTCAATGCTCTTCGCGTGAATTGATGCCGACTGTCGCCGGATTCGCAAGCACGGCAGGACAATCGACAAGGCATTGTAGGTGGCGAAAAGCTTGTATCTGGTGCTCTGCTCTACGCGCGCGGCGGATCATGACTTCGGGCATGAAGCGGTTCCCAGTTCGAATTGATGCCAATTGTCGGCATCTACGTAATGGACCGGCTCCCCTCCGTATTCATTACAAGGGGCAGACGGCTCCGATCAGTTGGCAATGACGGCCGCGGCCCGGGCCGCGCTGTATGCGAGAGCGCGGCGCTGCACGCTGGGCGTATGGCCGGTCGTCATGCCAGTCACCACCCTTGAATTCAGCGTTCCACCTGCTTTGCTCCGCTTCGACTGCCTGTGAAGGCTTGCTGAGGTATGTCGCAAGCTTCCTTAAGAGGTCCCGTTCATGCGTCACGCGACTGAGTTCGGCCTCAAGGCGTCGTATCTCATAGGAATGTCCTTCCACGAGTTCGCGCTGCGCTGCTGCCGCGAAGTAATCGGAAACCCAGGCGTACACGCTGCCAGGGCTGACACCTAGCAGCCCTGCAACCTTCGCAACGGGTTGTCCGTCATCGGTGACCCGCTTTACGGCTTGAGCCTTGAACTGATCACTGAAGCGCCTTTTCCTGACGGTACTCACCGTCTGCTCCTTAGCATTTTCCATCGTCGGACCGAGTGAAAGCTTCCATCAAGGCACGCACCCATTGGCCGCCTTCTTCCGAGCACCAGGCCTTGTCCTGGCGAGCATTCATCAAGGACTCGATCTGCCTCATATCCGGCTTCATCGGTCCGAAGAAGACCGGATCGGCGCCTCTGGCAATCGCGATGGTCGGAAACGTTTCCACTTCCAGGCTGCCAAGGCGATCCGCTTCGTCCTCGATATCGATCCAGTACAGCCCTACTTCTGGATTGGCCTGGACGAACGACTGGCAGGCGGGCTGGAAGGCACGGCAAACACCGCACCACTCGGCGCACAGCACAAAAACGGTCCACTCTTTAGCCATGGGGGAGCCACCCGGACGGCCAATGCACAAGGCAAAGCGGTGCGCACAGGGATTTCAGCTTCATTTGAAAGGCGTCCAGCACGTCTTCGGTGGCGGATGCGGGAACCCCGCCCACTGCGTCGAACGCGTCTCGGCGGACAAAGACGGCGACAGGCTTGGCACAGGGACTTTTGCCAGATGAGACGCCCCGCTTGATCCGATCCGCCAGCCGACCGAGAAGTCCTTGCGGTGGCGCTCGAAGACTGAGGACGCCCCAAGCCCGGCATTCGGTACCGATGACCTCGACAAGGTGCTGATCCGTAAAGGGCGGCAGTGCGGTGCCCGGCGAAAGAAACACCAGCAAATCCGCGCGTGACAGTGCGGCTGCCGCATTCATCTGCTGCGCAGTGGAGCCCATGGCGTAGCTCGCCTTGATTCGTGGTGGTGCGGTGTGCAGATTACCTGGAGGGTCCGCAGGGTCTGCGATCAGTACGACCTCGGTGCTGCAGGCCTTGCAGGGCAGACGCATCAGCGCACCCTGCATGTCGAGCCGCCCACCGGGCGAGGGTACGACGATGAAGGCGACACTCGCGGCGTCGCAGCGGTCATTTCTTTCGTGCCGCACTGCCAGCACCCAACCGAACTCGTGCCCCGCTGTAGCTCGATACGCAGAACGGGACCAGATAGTTCATCACAACGCTCCAGAAAGCCACGGTCTCGCCATGCCAGATGGCCGGGCCGTGATTCACCAGGTTCAGGAGGGTTCCGACCGCCGCGCTGACTTTGAGGGCGGTGATCAGAAGCTGTCGATCGCATGCGGATCGCAGGGCACTCAGAAACATGGTGTCCATTCGAAGTTATCCACGCGCCGCACGCGTATAGAAGGATCGTCCAGGTTAAGGGGTTTCGGTCGAACCGTTTGCGTTTTGGTCATCACAGATGCGATCGCACACCGATGTCCGGCTCTACCTGCAGGCCCTTGAGCATCTTGTTGAAGCCGCTGAACAGATCGACCACTGACATCAGTTCCACCAGCTCCGCCTCGCTGCTCCCCATCGCTCGCAGTGCGGCACTGTGGGCGTAGACGCAGTAATCGCAGCCGTTCACGGCCGACACTGCAGTGGCGATCATTTCCTTGGTCTTTCGGTCGATCAGACCCGGACCCATGACCACCTTCACCCGCTCCCAACTCACTCGAAGGTAGACGGGGTTGTGTGCAATGGCGCGAAAGAGCGCCGGCACATAGGGCATGTGAAGCGTGGCCCGGATGTCGGCGAAGATTTCAGCCACTTCCGGTGAGGCGCCGTGCTCGTCAATGAGACGGATGGTGGTCATGGGGTGTCCTTCGAAATCAGCAATACGGCGTCAGATAAGGGCGCTCTGGCCCAGAAATGCTTTGTGCGACACCGGCAGGCTGAACATCGGCCAGTTGTGCTCGACGGACATGCGGTACTGCTCCATGCCGATGGTCGCAGTCGCATCAGTCACGCTCAGCACCCGATAGCCCTTGTCGTAGGCCGAACGCATGGTCGACTCGATGCAAAGATGGGTGAGCTGGCCAGCCAGCACGATGGTCGTGATGCCCTTGGCGCGCAGCACCTGATCAAGGCGGGTGCCGCAGAAGGCGTCAATGCCCGATTTGTTCTCGATCATGATGTCGCTCGGGTGGCGATCGATCGAGTCGGCAATCTGTGCGCCCCACGTGCCGCGCTGGAATGCGCCAAGCGTTTTCACGACCTTGAGGATGCCGTAGGGGTCGGCGCCCATCTCCCGGTAGTCCTCCGAGAACTCAATCGGAGTATGGATGATGGGCATGCCAAGTTCCCGTGCGCCACGGATGAGCGCATTGAGATTCGACACGACGTTGTTTTCTTCCAGAACAGTCTTGAGCAGCGGATACGCCTTGCCTTCAGGTGCCAGGAAGTCGTTCTGCAGTTCCATCAGCACCAGCGCAGTTTTCGGGGTTGCCATCAGTCATCTCCAGCTTTGGTCATAAGGTGATGCAAAAGAGGCAGGGAGCGCCGGCCCGGTGCCGGGCGACTCCCTGAAAGCGTCAAGCTCCGCAGGTCCAGCGGTGGCCTTCGAACATCGGATCAAGCTGGGTGTGGAACAGGTGATTGGCGTAGTTGCTGAGCGTCTTCACCGACAGCGCGAGCACGATTTCCAGGATGTGCCGATCGGTGTAGCCCGCCGCATGGAACGCTGCGACGGCTTCCTTCGAGGGCAGGCCGCGCTTGTTCACCATCGTGCTGGTAAAAGCTGCCAGTGCAGCAAGTTTTGCGTCCGGAATCGGCGCGCCAGACCGGATCGCAGCCAGCGAGTCGGCGGCGAGGCCCGACATCTTTTCGGCGATCATGGAGTGGGCGCCCATGCAGTATTCGCATCCGTTTTCCCGGCTGATGACCAGGAAGACCGTCTCCTGCTCGGGACCGGTGAAGCCCGAGTCCTTGCGGAATGCCGCGTAGCCATCGAGATAGGTATTGAGCAGGCCCGGTGAATTGACCATCAGGGCGTACATGTTCGGGATGAAGCCGACTTGCGCGAATGCCTTTTCAAGCACTGCCTTGCGGGCCGGGTCAGCCGTTTCGATCGACTGCGCGGGCAGATCCAGTTTGTGTTCGGCGAGCATGGGGTTTCCTTTCGATTGAGGGATGAAGTGAATAGCGAGTGGGCGCTCAGGACGAGCGGCCGGTCATCTGACGGAGGTCTTCGGTGTAGACCGGTTGGCCGCCCACACCCCACGCGCCGGACGGCACGTCCTCGATGAGCACCCAAGTCACCGGGCGCAGCGCCTCGCCTTCGACCGACAGCACGGCTTCGGTCACCTTGCTGATGATTTCCTGCTTCTGTTCCAGCGACAGATAGCCGCTAACGCCCTTGATCTGTACGAGTGGCATGGTTTGCTTCCTTTCGATTCGTGAGTTAATTTAAGGACTGATCGGTCCATAATTGGGCAAAAAAAATCACTTCAGCGCACTCAGTGCAACCTCGGCGACATCCTCCACAGTCCCGGCACTTGCCCCTGCCTTGACCATGGCCTTCATGCCTGCCAGCAGCGCCAGCAGAAACTGCGACAAAGTCTTCGGGTCCTTCTGCTTGCCAACGCTTCCTTCCTTCTGCGCTCGCTTCACCGCACGTTCGAGTATTGCCATGAACGCGCACGTGCCTTGCTGAACCAGCGTTGCAACCGACGGATCCCGGCCAGCCAACTCGGTTGCCGTATTCATGATCAGGCAGCCTTTGGAGGGCTCTGTCGTGCGGACCTCGTCGGCAAGCGACACCAGAAAGAACCGCAGGAACGCCATGCCCGATTGAGCACTGTCCAGTGCCACGGTCATCCGCTCGACCTGCTGCTCCCGAAACCGCACCAGGCAAGCCTCGAACAGTTGATGCTTGCTTCCGAAAGCCTGATAGAAGCTACTCTTGGAGATGCGCATGGCCGAGATCAGGTCCTGCAGTGAGGACGCCTCATACCCTTTGGCCCAGAACACCTCCATGGCTGCCTGCAAAGCTACTTCGGGATCGAATTCGAGAGGACGTCCTTGGCTCATGACTCAATTATGGACCTATCGGTTCATAAGTCAACGGTGACGTAGGGATCGTGCTGCCTCATCCCCCTCCGAGCACCGGTCTCCCTTCCTTGCTGTGAGCCTCTGCCCAGGCAGTCTTGTGATTCAAGACCCCGGACGCGCGAGCGTACAAAACGCACTGGTCCAGTGACACCCCACGATCCATCGCCGTCAAGGTTCCGACCACCCGCAGCAGAACGCCGGCGGTCGAGCGCTTCGCCACATGGGTGGCGCGAAACAGCCGGAAGTGCTCGTCGGCGCAGCGCAATCGATATTCGACGTTCGAGGTGATCTCACCGCTCTGGAGGTCTCGAATGCTCGATAGCGCACGCGCTTTGTCCTCCGGGTGCAATCGAGATACCCAGCTCTCAACGGAGGCGGGAAACTCGACCTCGGTTTGATATCCGAGCAGTTTCCTGAATTGGGGTGACCACTCGACCCAGTTCAGGACAGATAGTGGATCCCCCTGATGGACTCTCATGTCCCAGCTGCCTTGGGTGACGAGGACATTTGTCGCATCGAAACGCGCCGGGGCATTTCGAACCCGAAACCTTTTTTTGCCAGCTGCTCGACGTCTTCGATCGCTCCCATCAGCAAGGCGGGCCTGCCGGCCGCGTCGAGCGCCAGCGCGACCCGGCTCCGATACGCACGATAGACACCATCCTTCCCAGCCAGTCGCAGGCGGGTGTCCGGCCATACGCCTTCCCATTCTCCGCTGCACTGGATGGTCAGCAACTCCAGGGCAACGCGCCGGTCATCGGGGTGAATTTGGGCAATCCAGCTCCCCAGTACGTCGGGGAAATCCTCCCGTCCGGAAAAGCCGAGCATCCGACGAAGTGCGTCTGACCACTGAACCGGGTGCGACGTATCCAGCAAGGCGCCTTGAGCGGGGTTCATCGACCAGATTGCAGCGCTGACGACACTTTCAAGAAGCGATGCACGCGCGCTGATCGATTCCACGATGCCGACGAGCTCGTTGAGTTGATTCATGGCATTGCGGAGCAGAGCCTGGTCCGCTGCCTGCGCTTCCTCGAAAATGCCCACCCGTGCACGCAGCCGCAGCAGGCCTTCACGCAGCGAGAGCAGCACATGCCGCTCTGCACTTGTTCCGCGCGCGGGGACCTCGTACTCATCGTCCTTGAGCAGACAGTCGGCGAACCGACTCACCTCGATCCAGAAGCGCCTGCGAGCGAAAACGTCCACGCATTCCTCCAATCGACAGGATTTTCACGGGTTCGACCTGAGCCAACGCCTCGATGAATGATGCTCAAGCCTGAGGCGTTGCGCAAAACAGGCGGCCACCGCGCGTCTCGAGCTGCAAGCAGATCGTCTCGCAAGGCGACAAAGCGGTGTCGTCTGCGCGGGTTTTACAGCGGAACGTCTCCCGTGGTCTGGCGGAAACGCCGGCCACGGGAGTGTTGTCACACATGATTACGACGCAATCGCCGGTTGATCAATGTTGCAGGTGATCGTACGCAGGTACGCCGGATCGTAGGCTGACTCATGATTGATGACGGGTCCGGCCGGACTCGTGGCTGCCGGCGTTCTCGAGAGTGCGCGCAGGTATGCCGGATCGTAAAGAGCGCCTTGAACCACTCGCGTGCGCTGGGCGTCGGCAGGCCCCGAGCCGATGGCCTCGTTGGCCACCTGATCGATATAGCCCGGCTCATACATTGACTCGTGAGCCGCGCCGCCCGCGGCTTGCGTTGCGCCGGAGATCGACAGGCCGATCAGGAGCATCAGGGTGGAGAGCTTGTTCATTTGACTGTCCTTTCAGGAAGATGGGGGTCGTTCCCCGGTGTCGCCCCGAAGAAGGGAGGCGCGGAATGCGCTTTCGACGTCTTCCCTATTGCACCGTCCGTGCCAGATCAGTGTGAAATTCAACTTTCCTTTATATTCATATACTTAAACCCTTCCCGCATCCCTGAAGCCCTCTCTTCAGCCCTCGGAATATCGCGGTCCCGCGAAATATCGAGGCTCCACAGCGCCGCGAGGGCTCGCGATCCTTGTCGCGGTGAGCTTTCGCAAGTTGGATCGGTCTTCTCATTGTCGGGTATCGCAATGGCGAGTGGGCAAGCACTTGATCGACGTTGCTTCACGCTGTCTCGATGCAATGCGCCTGCCATAACAAGGACAAAGAATGAGGAGTAACGCATGCAAGCAGAGACTGAAGTCCTCTCCGTGCCCGGCTCATCGGCAAGAGACGAGACGCCAAGCCCTGCCGGCGCTCTGCTCGCCAGCCTGCTCACGATGGCATGGTTCGTGGAGGCCAGAGATCCTTATACGGGCGGCCATTTATGGCGCGTATCGCGACTCAGTCACTTTCTCGCCGACCGAGCCGGATTCAATGCCTCCGAAAGTGCGCGCATTGCGCTCGGTGGCTTCCTGCACGACCTGGGAAAAATCGGAGTGCCTGATGCGGTGCTTCGCAAGCCGGGTCGCCTGACTGATGACGAGTTCGCCCACATCAAGACTCACCCCGACATCGGCCTTCGACTCCTCGCCGGCCACCCTTTGGCGCCTCTGGTCAAGGCGGCTGTTCATTGCCATCACGAACGCCCGGACGGAAAAGGCTATCCGCAAGGTCTGGCTGCTTCATCAATTCCGGAGGCGGCACGCATCGTCGGGATATGCGATGCATTCGACGCCATGACAAGCCACCGTCCCTACCGCCCGGGCATGCCTCGCAACACCGCACTTTCGATCCTGAATTCCGAGCGAGGAACGCAGTTCGACGCGTACCTCACAGGCTTGTTCATCGAACTGGGAGACGCCGGATTCCTTGATCATGTCATCCGCCACAGCGATGAGGGCATACCGCTTCAGGATTGCCCGATGTGCGGGCCAACGCTTGCACTTCAGGGTGCGGACAAAAGCGGTGATAGGGTCTATTGCCGCAACTGCGCGGGTGAGTTCGAGTTGATCGAATCCGGCCACGCACTCGTCGCACAGCCAACAGGACGTAAAGGTGGCCCACAACAGCTGCAAGCGCGAGCAGACCCGGATCTGATCCGAAGAACAGTGGAGAGCATCGTTGAAGTATTACCCTCAGGCTTAATCGCGCACGCCGACCTGGCCCCTTAGCCAGCCGACTCCCAGTGCTACGTGAATTCGACAGGCTGTTGATTTCCAAGTAAAACTGACCCAGGGGGTGGTGGACGAATTCTTGGACTACCTTGGAGGGTAGTTCATGTATTCAAACGAGGACTGGCTTCGGGCCGTGCAGCTCTACATCAAGCTGGGCAAGCGGGTCGGCTTGACCATTCGTCAGCTCGGCTACCCGACGAAGAACGCGCTCAAGAGCTGGTATCGCGAATACGAGCAGAGACTCGACTTGCGCGCCGGCTACGTTCGCCCGCCGAGATACTCGCAGGCGCACAAGGAGAGAGCCGTCGAGCACTACCTGGAGCGCGGCCGCTGCATCGCGGCCACGATTAAGGCGCTGGGCTATCCCTCGAGGTCGTTGCTCTCTGCATGGCTCCAAGAAATGCATCCGCACAGTCGCACGCGCGCCGTTGGTCGATCCCCGGCGCTGACGCCTGAAGCGAAGCAGTCCGCTGTCATCGCCTTGTGTATGCGACCAGCAAGCGCACAGGCTGTGGCTGATGATCTAGGCGTGTCTCGGGGATCACTGTACAAGTGGGCGAATCAGTTACTCGGCCGCGAAGCATCCGCACCCATGAAGCACCAGCAAGAAGCCCCGGCAGATTCTGATCGCACCGAACTGCAACAGCAGCTTGAGACGCTTCAGCGAGACATCAGGCGCCTGCAGCTCGAGAAGGACGTGCTGAAGAAGGCGAACGAACTCCTAAAAAAAGAACTGGGCATCGACCGGCAGCACCTGACGAATCGGGAGAAGACGCAGCTGGTTGATGCCCTGAAACAGGCCTACACGCTGTCTGAACTGCTCTGCGAAGTAGGCTTGCCACGCAGTTCCTACTTCTACCATCGGGCCCGCCTCCGGGTGGCCGACAAGTACGCCGAGGTACGTCAGTCCATGACGGACATCTTCGAGCGCAACTACCGCTGCTACGGATACCGGCGTATCAAGGCCTCCTTGAGCGTTCAGTCCGTCAACATCTCGGAGAAGGTCGTGCGGCGCCTGATGAAGCAAGAGTGCCTGGTTCCCGCGACGAGCAAGCGTCGTCGATACGGCTCGTACATGGGCGAGATCAGTCCGGCACCCGAGAACCTGCTCAACCGCGACTTCAGCGCCGGTGCACCGAACGAGAAGTGGCTGACCGACATCACCGAGTTCCAGATCCCGGCGGGCAAGGTGTATCTGTCGCCAATGATCGATTGCTTCGATGACATGGTCGTCAGTTGGTCCATCGGCACGCGACCGGACGCCGAATTGGTCAACACGATGCTGGACGCTGCCATCGAAAAGGTTGCTGCCAGCGACGATCGCCCTCTGGTGCATTCGGATCGTGGCGGCCACTATCGGTGGCCAGGCTGGCTGAGCCGGATCGCTGAGGCGAAGCTGGTTCGCTCTATGTCGAGAAAGGGGTGCTCGCCAGACAACGCCACATGCGAGGGCTTCTTCGGTCGTATGAAGACCGAAATGTTCTTCCAGCGCGATTGGTTATCGACGACCATCAACGAGTTCGTTGTGGCCTTGGACGCCTACATCCGTTGGTACAACGAAGCGCGGATCAAGATTTCACTCGGCGGCCTTAGCCCCGTCGGATACCGCAGGAGCCTGGGGATCGCGGCTTAATCCGTCCAAGAATTCGTCCGCACCCCCCAAGAATTCTCCGCGCGTAGTTGAATCGGGTATTGCTAAACAAAATGCGCCGCGCCCGGAACGGGCGCGGCGGTTTGCCGGTTCAGAAGCCGTTGTGGCCCGGAATCCAGCTGGTACCTGCCAGCGGGATGCGCGCCATGGCGGCGGCTTCCAGCGTCAGCGCGACCAGATCCTCGCGTTCCAGGTGATGCACGTTCTGCTTGCCGCAGGCACGGGCAATCGTGGTCAGCTCCATGTTCATCGTCTGCAGGTAATTCTTGACGCGGCGCGCGCCGACGTCCGGCTGCAGCCGCTGCTCCAGGATGGCGTCCTGCGTGGTCACGCCGACCGGGCACTTGCCGGTGTGGCAGTGGTGGCAGAAGCCCGGTGCCGTGCCCAGGGCGTCGTAGCCTTCGATGGCCGACACGTGCTCGCCGTTCTGGATGTAGCTCTCCGAATTGCAGCCGAGCGCGAACAGGATGCCCTGGCCGATGGCCACGGCGTCGGCACCCATGGCCAGCGCCTTCGCGACGTCGGGGCCGCTGCGGATGCCGCCGGACACGATGAGCTGCACCGTGCCCTTCATGTTCAGGTCTTCCAGCGCATCGACCGCCTGGCGCACCGCGGCCAGCGTCGGAATGCCGACGTGCTCGATGTAGCAGGTCTGCGTCGCGGCGGTGCCGCCCTGCATGCCGTCCACCACCACCACGTCAGCGCCGGCATGAACCGCCAGCTTGACGTCGTTGAAGGTGCGGGTCGCACCGACCTTCACATAGATCGGCTTCTCCCAGTCGGTCAGTTCGCGCAGTTCCTGGATCTTGATCGCCAGATCGTCCGGGCCGGTCCAGTCGGGATGGCGACAGGCCGAGCGCTGGTCGACGCCCTGCGGCAGCGTGCGCATCTTCGCCACGCGCGGATTCACCTTCTGGCCGAGCAGCATGCCGCCGCCGCCCGGCTTGGCACCCTGGCCGATCACCACTTCGATGGCGTCGGCGCGGCGCACGTCGTCCGGATTGAAGCCGTAGCGCGACGGCAGGCACTGATAGATCAGCGTCTTGGACGAGCCGCGCTCTTCCTGCGTCATGCCGCCGTCACCGGTGGTGGTCGAGGTGCCCATTTCGGTCGCGGCGCGGCCGAGCGACTCCTTCACGTTGGCCGACAGCGCGCCGAAGCTCATGCCGGCGATGGTGATCGGGATGTCGAGCTCGATCGGCTTCTTCGCGAAGCGCGTGCCGAGCACCGTCTTGGTGGCGCACTTCTCGCGATAGCCTTCGAGCGGGTAGCGCGACAGCGAACCGGCCAGAAAGACCAGATCGTCGAAGTGCGGCAGCTTGCGCTTGGCACCCAGACCGCGGATTTCGTACAGGCCGTGTGCGGCCGCATTCTGGATGTAGTCGATGACGCTGCGGTCGAAACTGGCCGACTGTTCGAGCGACGGGCGTTTGAACGTAACGGGCTTGGTGTCCATGATGTGTCCTTGTGGTTTCCGGTGCGTCCGGCTCAATATTCCTGGTCGGCGTCGGCGTTCCAGTGGTACAGGGAACGCGCCGAGGCGATGCGCTTGAAGGACTTCGGATCGTGATCGAGACCGGCTTTCGACAGCAGTTCGGCCAGCGCCGAGTAGTCGGCGTCGGTCATGTCCTCGAACTGCGCGTCGGCGCCGAGCGATTTGGGCGTGCCGCGGATGTAGATGACGGCTTCGTACAGCGAATCGCCGAGCGCGTCGCCGGCATTGCCGCAGATGACCATGCGGCCGGCCTGCGCCATGAAGCCGGAAAAGCTGCCGACGCTGCCGCCTACGACGATGTCGCCGCCCTTGAGCGAAATGCCGCAGCGCAGGCCGGCGTCGCCGTCGATCACCAGCAGGCCGCCGTGTGCGGTGGCGCCGGCGCCATTCGACGCGAAGCCCTTCACATGCACGGTTCCGCTCATCATGTTCTCGGCGACACCGGTGCCGGCGCTGCCGTGGATCACCACGGTGGCGTGCTTGTTCATGCCGGCCGCGTAGTAGCCGGCATGGCCGTGCACCTCGACCGTGACCGGGTGATTCAGGCCGACCGCGATGTTGTGCGCGCCATCCGGGTTCAGCACCGACACGTGGCGACGATCACCGTCGACCAGATCGCGATGCAGGAAGCGGTTCATGTCGCTCAGCGACGAGGCCGCAAGATCGAAGCTCAGGCGTTCCATACGTACATCTCCTCGGGCGCGGGTTCGAACACGTGGGCGTGCTTGACGCCGGGCAGGTGGGCGAGCGAGCGGAATTCCGACGCGATCGCCACATAGTCGTCGGTTTCGGCGACCACCGCGGGCTTGCAGGCGAACGGGTCGCGGATCAGCGCGAGCTTGTCCGGCGTCCCCATCAGGAAGGTGTAGAAACCGTCCATCTCGTCGAAGCCGCGTTGCAGCGCCGCCTCCAGCTCATCGCCTTCGCGCAGCCGCCATTCCAGAAAGCGGCAGGCCGCTTCGGTGTCGTTGTCGGTGTCGAAATGGATGCCGTGCGGCTGCAGCTTGCGTCGGATGTCATTCGGGTTCGACAGCGAGCCGTTGTGCACCAGGCAGAAATCCTCGCCGGCGGTGAACGGGTGGGCGCGGTCCGGCGTCACCGCAGATTCGGTCGCCATCCGTGTGTGACCGACCAGGTGCGAACCCTTCATCGACTTGAAGTCATAGCGCTCGGCCACTTCGGCCGGCGTGCCGACGTCCTTGTACAGGTCGATGGTGCGGCCGGTGCTCAGGATGTGCAGCTTCGGATGGTGTTCGCGCAACCAGCGCTTGATCATGTCCGGCGCCACCGCGAACGACAGCACGGCGTGATTGTTCTTCACGTCGATGATCGCCTCGACATCGAGGTGGTCCTTCAGCGCGTGCGTCAGCCCGTGCCAGTTGAAATCCGCGCCTTCTTCGGTCAGCCCCGAATACAGGCTCAGCTTGCGCGAACCTTCGGCCAGCGGATCGGCAAACACCGCCAGACCGGCCGAATCCGGCCCGCGTTCGGTCATGCCGATCAGCATGGGCACCATCAGCTCGCCCAGTCTTTCCTTCAGTGCCGGTGTCTTCACCAGCAAACCCACGATTCCACACATATCGGTTCTCCGGGGATGATCAGAAAAATTCGAGGTAGCTCTGCACTTCCCAATCGGAAACGTGGCGCATGTACTCGACCCACTCCATATGCTTGAGGCGCAGGAACTCGTCGACGACCGGACCCAGTGCAGCCCGGATCACGTCGTCCTTCTCGAGCGCCAGCAGCGCTTCATGCAGGTTCTGCGGCAGTACGCTGATGCCGGCCGCGTCGAGCTGGGCCTGGCTGTAGTCGTACAGGTTGTCGTTGTTCGGCGCGCCCGGATCGAGCTCGTTGTTCACGCCATCCATGCCGGCGGCGATCACTGCGGCGGTGGCCAGATAGGCGTTGCAGGACGCGTCGGGCAGGCGCAGTTCAAGCCGGCCGCCGGGGCTGCGGATCATGCCGCTGCGGTTGTTGCCGCCATAACAGATGTAGGCCGGTGCCCAGGTGGCGCCGGTCAGCGAGCGGCCGACCACCAGACGCTTGTATGAATTGACCGTCGGGCAGCACAGCGCAGCCAGCGCCGGTGCGTGCTTGAGCAGGCCGGCCGCCCAGTGGTAGGCCAGCTTCGACAGCGCCAGACCGTGCTTGTCGGACTTGTCCTCGAACAGGTTCTTCTTGCCGCCGGGCGCGGTTTCACCGATCGACATGTGCATGTGCAGACCGTTGCCCGGGCGGTTCGAGAACGGCTTGGGCATGAAGGAACAGATCAGGCCCAGGTCGGCGGCGATTTCGGCGGCACCCATCTTGAAGAAGGTGTAGTGGTCGCAAGAGGTCAGCGCGTCGGTGAAGGTGTAGTTGATTTCGAACTGGCCGTTCGCGTCCTCGTGGTCGATCTGGTAGACGTCGATGCCGACCGCGCGCAGCGATTCGGACAGCCGTTCGAGAAACACGCGGGCACGCGACAGACCCTTGTAGTCGTAACAGGGCTTGGCCAGCGTGTCGCCGGCGTCGGCCGGCAGGATCTTGCCCTCGACCTTGCGCAGCAGCGAGAACTCCGGCTCCATGCCGGTGTAGAAGGTCCAGCCGCGCGACTTGAACTGTTCGAGCTGCTTCTTCAGCACCACGCGGGCGTCGAATTCGTG
This sequence comes from Methyloversatilis sp. RAC08, assembly GCF_001713355.1. NCBI lineage: Bacteria > Pseudomonadati > Pseudomonadota > Betaproteobacteria > Nitrosomonadales > Sterolibacteriaceae > Methyloversatilis > Methyloversatilis sp. RAC08. The sequence goes on from NZ_CP016448.1 coordinate 1,666,110, forward strand.
CGGCGTGCCGTGCGTGTGACCGTCGCAGGCGATGCGCGCATAGCCCGGCTGCCAGGGCACCAGCGACAGCGTCGAGGCATCGCCGACCGCCATGTAGTCGGCATCGACATTGGGCGTCATGCCCATGCCCCAGATCGCGAACCCGGCAAAGCCGGCGCCATCGCTCACCACGGTATCGTAATGTTCGACCGGGACCGACTTGGTCTTGGCCGAACCGTGGATGTCGACGAACTGTGCCAGCAGATACCTGACCTTGTTGTCTTTCAGAAACTGCTTTGCTTCGCTCGGTGTCATGTCATTTCTCCCTGTCGCCCGCTGTTGTTCAGTCTCGTTAAGCCTTGACGCCGACCGCGCCGCCGCCCAGATCGCCCGCCACCTCGACCAGCGTGAGCCACAGATAGCCACCCCATGTGCCGTCGCACCACAGACGGACGATCGGGCCATCGGCGCTGTCGAGGGTCAGCGCGGTCACGCCCACGCCGACCATGGACGTCATCACCAGCGCCGGTGCCGCCAGCGTGGAAAAATCGAAGGCGCAGGTCTGGCGCAGCAATTCGGGTATCTGCGTACCGGTGAGCACCAGTGCGGCGTCGAAGCGCGGCACCGGATAGACGCGCTCGCCCGGCGGCTGCGCCATCAGCGCGGCCGTGCGCGTGCCGCCCGGCGCATCTTCGATCAGGTATTCGGTCACGCCGAGGCGCGCCACCAGCGTGCCGTCGGCGAGTTGCAGGAAGCTGTTCGGCTGCGCCGGCGTGTCGATGCCTTGCGCATTGAGCCAGGCCGCTGCGCCGGCGCCCTTGACGCCGGCACGATGAAGAAAGCTCACATCGCCGATGCCGGCGCTCGCGCGCTTCCCTGCTTCGTCACCGCCGAAGGACGCGACAACCTGCATCCGTTCGCGGGTGGTCCAGTCCCGGGCGAGTGGCGCCTGCACGTCGAACAACGGGCTGATGCGCAGTGCTGCGTTCATGTCGCCTCCTTCTGGCGGGCATCTGTCGGGTCGAAGAACGGGGTCGTGCAGACTTCGGCCGGCACCATCGATCCATCGGTGACGCGGATCGACAGCGCCGTGCCGGGTGCGGTCATTTCGGGCGGTACGAAGGCGAGACCGATGTGGCGACCCACATTCGGGCTCCACGAAATGCTGGTCACGCGGCCGACGATGTCACCACCATCGATGATCAGATGGCATTCCTGTGGCGCCTGGCCGAGGTGGTTGGCGGGCAGCATGAAGCCGACCAGCTTGCGTTTCAGCGGCAGCTTCCTGATTATTTTCAGTGAGCGCTGGCCGGTGAAGAAGGGTTTGTCGAGCTTGACCGCCCAGTCCATGCCGACCTCGAACGGATGGGTCAGGCCGTCGGTGTCCTGGCTGACGATGAGGTGGCCCTTTTCCAGCCGCAGAAGGCGCTGCGCTTCGACGCCGAAGGCGCCGATGCCGGACGCCTCGCCGGCCTTCATCAGCAGATCCCACAGCACCGGACCATACTCGGCCGGCACATGGATTTCGTAGCCCCATTCGCCGACGAAGCCGACCCGCATCATGCGCACCGGTACGCCGGCCACCCGGCCGGACCGCACCGCGAGGTAGGGGAAGGCGGCCGATGACAGATCCATGTCGGTCAATGTGGCCAGCACGGCGCGCGACGCCGGTCCGGCGAGATTCATCGCCGAGTACGCACCGGTCAGGTTGACCAGCCCGCAATCGAGCCGCCATTCGGTGTTCAGGCGCGACAGTTCGCGATACACCGTGGCGGAACCGGACGAGGTCGTCGTGAAGTAGAAGACATCATCGGCCACGCGCGCCACGACGCCTTCGTCGGCCAGCACGCCGGAGTCGTCGCACATCACCGCGTAGCGCGTGCTGCCGACCTTCATGTTGTCATAACGGCCGGTGTAGACGCGGTTCAGGAATTCTGCCGCCTGCGGACCGCGCACTTCCAGCTTGCCCAGCGTGCCGACGTCGATCAGACCGACCGCCGAACGCACCCGTGCCACTTCGGCGCGCACACAATCGGTCGCTGAACGACCTTCGACCGCGTAGTAGGCCGGCCGCTCCCACGCACCCGCCTGCATGAACACGGCACCCAGTGCGGCATGGCGACCATGCAGCGGCGACTGGCGCTGCGGGCTGAAGCCGCGGCCAGCCAGATGCGACAGCGGCACCGGGTGGAAGAATGGCCGCGCGGTGGTCGTGCCGACCTGCTGCGGCGACTTGCCGGTCAGGCGGGCCAGGATGCGCAGCGCCGTCATGTTCGAATGCTTGCCCTGGCTCGGCCCCATGCCGACAGTCGAGAAGCGCTTCATCAACTCGATGTTGTCGTAGCCCTCCTGCACCGCGTTCTCGAAGTCCTTCACCTGCAGGTCTTCGTCGAAATCGACGAAGTTCTTGCCATCCGGATGGGCGACGATGGGCCAGGCGTGCGACGGCGATTCGGTTTCCGGCTGGATGACCGCGTCGATCGCGCTCGGGAAGCCGGCGTGCGCCGCGGCGGCGGCACCCGCGCGCCGGCCGTCGGCAATGCGCGACTCGATGCGGTAGGCGCCATTCACCCGGCCACAGGCGAACACGCCCTGCGGCAGCACATTCGGCACGAACTGCTGCAGACCGTCGTCGAAACGCATCTTCGTGCCGGCCTGGTACAGCAGGTTGGCGGCCGGCGACCAGCCGGTGCTCATGGCCAGCCCGTCGCAATCGATGCGCCGCTGCGAACCGGCGACCACAGAGCCCGCCGCATCGACGCGGCACACCGTGACGCCGGCCAGCGCACCGCGGCTGTCGGCATGCGCCTCATACACTGCATGGCCGGTCAGCAACTCGACGCCGCGGCTGCGCAGCGCGTCGAGTTCGGGCGATGCCGGTACTTCGGCGCGCATGTCCAGCACGGCAGCGACGGCGCCGCCTGCGGTCAGCACATCGAGCGCGACGCGATAGCCGTCGGCGTTTGCCGCCAGCACCACGCTGCGCTGCGCCGGCAGCACGGCATAGCGATAGATCAGGCGCTGCATGGCCGAACCGTTCATGACGCCCGGCAGATCGTTGTTGCGGAATACGGCCGGCTGCTCGAACGCACCGCTGGCAACCACCACCGCCACGGCACGCATCTTGGTCATGCGTTCGGCGTCGATCAGCGGCACCCAGTTGTCGGCGTAGTAGGCGCCGGCACAGGTGCCTTCGAGCAGGCGGATGCGGGTGTGTGCCTTGACGCGTTGCAGCAGTTCCCGGGTGTGCTCGCGGCGCGCGATGTCGCCACCGAGCTGGAACAGGCCACTGCCGCCGGCATGCGCATTTTCGTCGACGACGACCACCTTCGCGCCGGCGTCTGCCGCGGCCAGCGCGGCGGACAGGCCGGACGGACCGGCGCCGATCACCAGCACGTCGCAGAAGTCATAGCGCTTGGGCGTGCGCACATGCGGCGTGTCGAAATCGAGCACGCCCAGACCGGTGATGCGGCGGAACATGCGTTCCCACTTCGGGAACAGCCGCTTCGAATGGAAGGCCTTGTAATAGAAGCCGACCGGCAGGAAACGCGCGAACAGGCCGAGCACGCGGGCGCGGTCGTTGGCGACGCCGCCGAAGGTATTGACGGCCGTCAGGTCCATGCCATCGCGCAGCGCGACGACATCGCCGCGGGTGTTCAGGCGCGGGCCGTCCTGCAGCATGACATTCACGTCATGGTTGGCGGCCGACAGGATGCCGCGCACCCGGTGGTACTTGAAGCTGCGGCCGAGTGCGCGCTGGCCGGCGGCCCACAGCGCGCTGGAAATGCTGTCGCCGGCAAGACCTTCGAAAGCGGATCCCTCGAAACGGAAGCGGACGACCGTACTGCGGTCAATCCACTCGTCGGGCATGGCGGGCAGGCGCTTCACCGGTCATCTCCATATAGATAGGTACGCAGCACAAAATCCTTCTCGGTATCGCGCTCGGCGATGAACCAGGTGTTCGACGGCGTGTGGCACCACCACTCCTTCTTCACGCCGGGTGCGCCATTGCGGTTGAATACGTAGGCGGCCCACTCGTCATCGCTGCAGGCGTCGGGATCCGGCATCGGGCGGATTTCGCCCCAGTAGACGAATTCAGATACCGGCCGCGTGCCATTGACCGGACAGGTCATCAATTTCATGTCGTCGCTCCTGCGGTCTGGCGAAGGAATACGGGCATAGCTTCAGTGACCCACACTTGCCGCCCCCTTCTCGCCGGTCAGCGCGTAGTTGCGGAAGCGGTCCAGCGAAAAACCGGTGATCAGTTCGTGCGGCTTGTCGTTCGCCACCGTCCAGGCCATGGTCTTGCCGCAGACCGGCGTCGCCTTGAAGCCCCAGGTACCCCAGCCGGAATCGAGGTAGAAGCCCTCGACCGGCGTCATGCCCATGATGGGTGCGAAGTCGGGCGTCATGTCGGCCATGCCGGCCCACTGGCGCACCACCTTCACGTGCGACAGGAAGGGGAACATGTCGAGCAGGTGCGCCGACAGGCCTTCCGGGAAGTCGAGCGTCGAGCGGGTCGATTGCACTTCGTACGGATCGAGCGAGGCGCCCATCACCAGTTCGCCGCGCGAACTCTGGCTGACGTAGATGTGCAGGCTGCCCGACACCAGGATGGAATCGAGCCAGGGCTTCATCGGCTCGCTCACCATCGCCTGCAGCGGGTGGATGTAGATGGGCGTCTTGATGCCGACCATGTCGGTGATGCGCGGCGTGAAGCCGGCCACCGCACAGATCACCTTGCTGGTCGCGATGAAGCCGCGCGTGGTGTGCACGCCGACCACCTTGCCGCCCTTCACTTCGATGCCGGTGACTGCCGTCTGCTGGTGAATTTCCGCGCCGCGCATGTCGGCGCCCCGGCCGTAGCCCCAGGCGACGGCGTCATGTCGCGCAACGGCGCCGGGCGCGTGGTACAGCGCGCCCTGGATCGGCGCGTGGCCGCCACAGGACAGGTCCATCTGCGGCGTGGCGCGCTTCACGTCTTCCGGCCCGACCACTTCTGACGCGATGCCGTAGTGCTTGTTCACCTCGGCGCGCCAGCGCATCGTGCGCATCGCCGAATCGGTGTGAGCCAGCGTGAAGTGACCGCGGGTCGAGAAGAACAGGTTGAGGTCGAACTCGGTCGACAGGTCCTGCCACAGCTGCACCGACTTGTCGTAGAACTTGACGCCTTCGGGCGTCAGGTAGTTCGAGCGGATGATGGTGGTGTTGCGGCCGGTGTTGCCGCCACCGATGTAACCCTTTTCGAGCACCGCGACGTTGGTGATGCCATGGTCGCGCGCCAGATAGTAGGCGCTGGCCAGCCCGTGGCCGCCGCCGCCGATGATCACCACGTCGTACGAAGGTTTCAGCGTGTCGTGGGTCGTGAACATCCGCGGTTCCGGATGTGATTTGGACAGACCGAACCGCAATAGGCGCCAGGGCATGAAAGTTTCCGTAGTTCCAGACAGAAGGGGGGGCCGCCGAAGCGACTCGCTTCACGACAATGTTCGTGTGAAGCAACTTTAGTTCAAATCATGAACCTTTTGAAGCAGGAGTCAACAAAAATTCGTACGATGAAACTTGGCACGTAAAATCGCGCACAGCCAGAACAGGGAGGCCACAACAATGAGCACGCAAGACAGTGCGATGGAAGGCGAACTCGAGCGCTACCTCGGGACCACGATCCGCGAGCTGCGCCGCGCGCACGGGCTGACGATCGCCGACATTTCGGACCGCGCCGACATCAGCCGCGGCATGCTGTCGCGCATCGAGAACGGCCAGACCGCCACCAGCCTGGACGCGCTGTCGCGCATCGCGCGCGCGCTCGGCGTGTCGCTGTCGGCGCTGTTCAAGGACTACGAAACCGAAGGCGGCGGTGCGCAGCTGGTGAAAGCCGGCGAAAGCATGGAAGTGGCGCGGCGCGGCACGAAAAGCGGCCACACCTACCACCTGCTGTCCTACCACCAGGGGCCGACCAAGCTGTTCGAGCCCTTCCTGATCACCATCGAACAGACCTCGGCCACCTTTCCGGTGTTCGAGCACCCGGGCACCGAATTCATCTACATGCTGGAAGGCCGCATCGACTACCGCCACGGCAAGACCATCCACTCGCTGGAACCGGGCGACGCGCTCACCTTCGACGGCAATGTGCCGCACGGCCCGGAAAAGCTGACCGAAGTGCCGATCCGCTTCCTGTCGATCATCATCTATCCGGAGCAGGCGCACGAGTGAAGGGGGCCGGCGATCTGCCCGGTGTCTCTCGACAGGCGGAACTCGCGGGCTTTAAATCTCTCTGTGCGGCAGCATCTGAAAAGCCTGCACCTCATCCCGGCCGGAGAATCCCGTGAAAACCTACGCCAAGACCCCCGAAGCCCTCGCCCGCCTGACGCCCGAGCAGTACCGCGTGACGCAGCAGAACGGCACCGAATATCCCGGTACCGGCGAGTACCTGAAGAATCACGAACCCGGCATCTATGTCGACATCGTGTCGGGTGAGCCGCTGTTCGCCTCATCCGACAAGTTCGAGTCCGGCTGCGGCTGGCCCAGCTTCACCAAACCCATCGAGCCGGCGCACGTGACCGAACTGCGTGACGCCTCGCTCGGCATGGTGCGCACCGAAGTGCGCTCGGCGCACGGCGACAGCCACCTCGGCCACGTGTTCAACGATGGCCCGCGCGAGCGTGGCGGCCTGCGCTACTGCATCAACTCGGCGTCGCTGCGCTTCGTCCACCTGAAGGACATGGCGGCGGAAGGCTACGGCGACTGGATCGATCAGGTCGAGGTGCCGCGATGAGCAGCGAACGCGCAGTGCTGGCCGGCGGCTGCTTCTGGGGCATGCAGGACCTGATACGCAAGCTGCCCGGCGTGCTGAAAACCCGCGTCGGCTACACCGGCGGCGATGTGCCGAATGCCACCTACCGCAGCCATGGCACGCACGCCGAAGGCATCGAGATCGTGTTCGACCCGGCGCTGATCAGCTATCGGCAGCTGCTCGAATTCTTCTTCCAGATCCACGACCCGACGACGAAGAACCGCCAGGGCAACGATCGCGGCCTTGCCTACCGGTCGGCGATCTACTGGGTGTCGGATGCGCAGCGCGACGAGGCGCTGCGCACCATCGCCGATGTGAATTCGTCAGGCCTTTGGCCTGGGCCGGTGGTGACCGAGGTCGAACCGGTGGGCGACTTCTGGGAAGCCGAACCGGAACACCAGGACTATCTGGAGCGCATTCCGAACGGTTACACCTGCCACTTTCCGCGCGCCGGCTGGGTGCTGCCGCGCAGCGATCAATGAGCGCCGGCGATATGTTCTAGAAGCAGGCGCTCTCCGCCAGCCCGAGCCGGCAGCTCCACTGGAACTGTTCGCGCTGGTGCTTGGCCGAGCGCTGGAACATGACCGTCGGTTCGGCCAGCACCGCGTCGGGCAGAGGAAAACTCATCGCGACGCCGCTCGCATTGGTGAAGAAGCGCAGGAAGCAGGATTCGGTGTCGTCATTGCACACCGTTTCGATGATGCGGTCGTAGTAGGCACGGTCGCGCGCCGATGCCTCCGGCACGACGATGAACTGCAGCAGGCCGAGTCGGCCGACAAGCTGCCAGCCGGTGGCGGCCGGTGGCTCTGCGACGGCCGCGCCGTGCAGCGTGAGCGCGGCAACGAGCGCGCACAGGGTTCTATTCACCCGCATCTTCTGGACCTCCGTCATCGGCCAGGGGCGACTCCGCCCGCCGTGTACGCAAGCTGCCTTCGACCATTCGATATTCGAACAGTCGGCATTCCAGCGCCCCGTTGTACAGCGGCGTGCGGCGGCTGGCTTTCAGCTTGATCAGCTTCGGAAAGTCGGTGTCAGCCGTGATGAACAGGCAGCGCCAGCCGCTGTAGCGCTGCTTCAACAGGTCGCCCAGTTTCGGATAGAAGGTGGCCAGCGCCTGCTTTTCGCCGATGCGCTCGCCGTAAGGCGGATTGGTCACCAGCACGCCGTGATCGGCCGGTGGCTCGCGATCCATCAGGTCCGCCCCTTCGACCCGCACCACCCAGGGCAGTTTCGCGGCCTGCAGGTTTTCCTTGCAGCGCGCGACTTCACGGCCGGCGATGTCGGAGCCGTAGATCGGCAGTTCGCGCGGTGGCTGGGCACGCGCCGCGGCCGCGTCGCGCACCGCGTGCCAGTCGGCGGCGCGGTAGGCGGTCAGTTTCTCGAAGCCGAACGTGCGACCCAGGCCGGGCGCGATGTCGAGCGCCATCTGCGCCGCCTCGATCAGGAAGGTGCCGCTGCCGCACATCGGGTCGAAAAAGGGTTCGACCTTGTCCCAGCCGGACAGCAGGATGATGCCGGCGGCCAGGTTTTCCTTCAGCGGCGCCTCGACGTGGGCGACCTTGAAGCCGCGCTTGTATAGCGGCTCGCCCGAGGTATCGAGATAGATCGTCGCGTCGCGGTCGGTCAGGAACACATGCACGCGCACATCCGGCGCCACGGTGTCGATGCTCGGCCGCGAGCGCGTCTGTTCGCGCATGCGGTCGCAGATCGCATCCTTCACGCGCAGGGTGACGAAATCGACCGACTTCAGCGGCGAGCGCACGGCCGTGGTGTAGACGCGCAGCGTGCAGCGCGGCGAAAACCAGCTTTCCCAGGCCAGGCCCAGCGCCAGCTTGAAAATGTCGTCTTCCTTGCGGTACGGCCCGTGGCCGACTCGCCACAGCACGCGGGTGGCGATGCGGCTTTCCAGATTGACGCGATACACCAGCGCCCACGGTCCTGCAAAGGCGACACCGCCGGGCACCGCCTTCACGGTGTCGGCGCCGAGCGCAACCAGTTCATCGGCCAGCACGGCTTCGAGGCCGCGCGGACAGGGCGAGAAATAATGCTGCTCGCCCAGCAGTTCAGGCGGCATGTCGCCTTCCGGGCGGGGCACGCGGCGAATGGAACGCACGGCAGGTGCAGCCGGGCGCGGCGCGGTCATCTTTGGCGGGATTCTCTTCGGCGGGAAATTCGTCATGGGATCAGAAAGGTTTCAGCACGACCAGCAGCACGACGGCGAACAGCACCAGCACCGGCGCTTCGTTGAACCAGCGGTACCAGACATGGCTGCGCGTGTTGCGGCCGGCTTCGAAGGCGCGCAACAGACGCGCGCAGTAATGGTGATAGCCGATCAGGAAGATGACCAGCAGCAGCTTGGCATGCATCCAGCCGCCACCGATGCCCTCGCCCAGCCAAAGCCACAGGCCGAAACCGACCGCCAGACCGGCCAGCGGGCCCATGAAGCGCAACAGCTTGCGCGACATCAGCAGCAGGCGGTCGCGCACCGCGGTCTCGTCCGCGCCGAGCATGGCCAGATTGACGAACAGGCGCGGCAGATAGAACAGGCCGGCGAACCAGCTGGTGACGAAAACGATGTGCAGGGCCTTGGCCCACAGATAGGTACTGGTCATTGCGTTGCTCAGCGTTGGAAAGTCTGCAGGGCGTGTGCGAGCACGGCGTCGATGTCGGGGCGATGCAGTTTCACCCGCAACTCGCGCTTCATGCGGCCGTTGTCGAGCACGCGCGATTCGTTCATGAAGGACAGCATCATCGGGCTCAGCCGCGCACGCGCTTCCTCGCGCGTGACGCGCGGCGGCCGCGGCAGCGCAAAGGCGTCGGCCACGCGGTCAAAATAGTCGCCCATCGCGAGCTTCGTATCGTCACTCGCGTTGTAGGTGCGGCCACCTCTCGCGCGCATCAGCGCGCCCCAGGCGAGACGGCCCAGGTCAGCCGCGTCGATGTGATTGGTGTACACATCCTCGGCCGGAAAGAGCACCGGATCGGCGCGCTTGAGGCGGTCCAGCGGCAGGCGGTCGGGGCCGTAGATGCCGGGCGCGCGCAGGATGCTGACCGCGACGCCGCGCCGCGCCAGCCGGCGCACTGCCGACTCGGCATCGACCCGCCGCGCGCCGCGCGCGCTGCCGGCATTCACCGGCCGGGTTTCAGCCACCCGGGCGCCGGCGCAGTCGCCATAGACGCCGCTGGTGCTGATGTAGCACAGCCGGTCGGTGCGCCCGGCCCGCGCCAGCGCGGCCACCAGGCGACGGGTGCGCGGATCGCGGCCGTCACCCGAGGCGGGCGGCGGCGCGAAGTGCCACACCCAGGTAGCCAGGGCTGCCACACGGCGCAGGCTGACCGCGTCATCGAGATCGGCACGCACGCAGCGCACGCCCAGCCGGCGCAATTCGACCGCCGATTCCGGATTGCGCACCACGGCCCACACCCTGACCCGAGGCGCCAGCCACGGCAGCGCGCGCCGTGCAACGTCGCCACAGCCTACAATCAGTACCCTTGACCGTTTGCCGCACCACCCTGCCGGGGCCGTGCGTTGCGATCGTTTTACCTTGTTCATTCACGGATTGTCTCACGCGCCCATGTCCTATCAGGTCACCCTCAAACCGAGCCAGCACACCTTCACCACCGACGCTGAAACCCGCCTGCTCGACGCGGCGCTGGCCGCCGGCTTCAATCTGCCCTATGGCTGCCGCAACGGCGCCTGCGGTTCGTGCAAGGGGAAGATCCTGTCCGGCACGGTCGATTACGGCAAGCATCAGGCGGCCAAGCTGACGGACGCCGAAAAGGCACAGGGCTTTGCGCTGTTCTGCTGCGCCACCGCGCGCTCCGACCTCGAACTGGAATGCCGCGAGGTCGGCGGCATGAAGGACATCGCGGTGCGCATCATGCCGACCCGGGTACAGAAGCTGGAACGGCTGGCACCGGACGTGATGGCGGTCAGCCTGAAGCTGCCGGCCAACGAACGTCTGCAGTATCTGGCCGGCCAGTACATCGACTTCCTGCTGCGCGACGGCAAGCGGCGCAGCTTTTCGATCGCCAACGCACCGCACGACGACGAATTCCTGACGCTGCACATCCGCGAGGTGCCGGGCGGCCACTTCACCGGCCATGTATTCGGCGCGATGAAGGAGCGCGATATCCTGCGTTTCGAGGGACCGCTGGGCAGCTTCTTCCTGCGCGAGGACGTCGACCGGCCGGTGATCATGGTGGCCGGCGGCACCGGTTTCGCGCCGATCAAGGCCATCATCGAGCACGCCATCGAAACCGGCTACGACAAGCCGATCACGCTGTACTGGGGGGCGCGCACGAAGCAGGACCTGTACATGCACGAACTGGCGGCGAGCTGGGTCGGCCGGCTGCCCGGCTTCCGCTACATCCCGGTGCTGTCGGAACCGGCGGCCGGTGACGACTGGACCGGACGCACCGGTTTCGTGCATCAGGCGGTGCTGGCCGATCTGCCCGATCTCGCCGGCCATCAGGTCTATGCCTGCGGCGGACCGGCGATGATCGACGCCGCGAAGGCGGACTTCACCCGACAGTGCAATCTGCCGATAGAGCACTTTCACGCAGACTCATTTACCTATTCACCGCAATGAGCCAGGACGTCTTCTTCACCCGCGAACCGGTCATCAACAAGCAGCGCGCAATCACGGCCACCCGGCTGCGTGTGCATGCGCCTGCCTGCGGCGACGCCGTGGCGGCACTGGACGCCATCGGCGAAGACTGGCCGCCGGCGCGCCCGGTGTTCGTCAGCCTCGCCGGCTGCGCACCCGACGCCAGCCTGGCCGACTGGATCGCGCCGGAAGGCGCCATGATGGAAGTCGGCGCGGCACAGCTGGCAGATCCGGCCTGTGCAGAGGCGGTGATGCAGCTCGCGCAGGCCGGCGTGCCGCTGGTGCTGGGCGACTACAAGGTGGGCACCGAACTGCCGCCCGGCCTCGGCTTTCGATTCGTGATGGCGGATGCGCGGGTGCAGCCGGTCACCATCCGCGTGCCCGGCATCCTGCTAGCCACCGGCGTCGCCGATCCGCTGGCGTTCGATGCCGCGGTCAAGGCCGGCTACGGCGGTGCAACCGGCTGGTTCTTCAAGGCCAACCAGACCACGGCGAAGAAGCTGGCCCCGGCCCATGCGCAGATCGTGCGCGTACTCAATCTGGTGCGTCGCAACGCCGACCCGAAACAGATCGAAGACGCGCTGAAACAGGACGTGGCGCTGTCGTTCAAGCTGCTGCGCTACATCAATTCGGCCGGTTTCGGCCTGATGTGCCAGGTGCAGTCCTTCCGCCACGCAGTGGTCATCCTCGGCTACGACAAGCTGAACAAGTGGCTGTCGCTGCTGCTCGTCACCGCCGGCAAGGACCCGTCGGCGCCGGCGCTGATGCAGGCGGCGATCGCGCGCGGCCGGCTGATGGAAGTGCTCGGCGCAGAGTTTTTCCCGCGCGAAGAGCACGACAACCTGTTCATCACCGGCGCCTTCTCGCTGCTCGACAAGCTGCTCGGCGCGCCGATGGACACCGTGCTCGAAGAAATGACGCTGCCGGACCCGATCACCGATGCGCTGCTCGGCAACGACGGTGCCTACACGCCTTTCCTGAAGCTGGCGCGCGCCTGCGAGGATGTATCGGCCGGTGCACTGCGCGAGCTGACGCACTCGCTCGGGCTGGAAGCCAATCAGGTCAATCGCGCGCAGATGTCGGCGCTCAAGTTCGCCGACACACTGGAGTTCTGACCGGCGCAGCTGTGGGCTGTGGGCTGTGGGCTGTGGGCTGTGGGCTGTGGGCTGTGGGAGCGGCGGCCTCGCCGCGATGCGCACTTCGCACAGCGATGGTCGCGGCACGATCGCGGCGAGGCCGCCGCTCCCACAGGCGCCGCTCCCACAGGCGCCGCTCACACAGTCCGCCGCTCACACAGGGGTTGCTTCCACAAAGGGTGCTGCTCACACAGAGGCTTTGCCAACATGCAAGGAAAAAGCCCCCCGGCCTTGCGGCACGGAGGGCTTGTTAACCCCTTTCCGACGCGATGGATCAGCTGCGGCGGCGGCGGGCAGACAGCGCGATCAGGCCCAGGCCGGCCAGCAGCAACGCGTAGGTCTGCGGCTCCGGCACCGCGGTCACCATGCCGGCGCCCAGCTCAACCGGCAGCATCACGCCTTCGGCGTCGCCGATCGCATTCACGAACACTTCCAGCGGACTGCTGCCCAGGCTGATCGCCTTGAACGACAGCGTCGCCAGCGTGAACGTGTCCGGCTGCAGCGCGATCAGGTCTTCCACCGTGTCGTACGAGGTCTGGAAAATGTTGATCAGGCCCGGCTGCGACGACACCGAAAACAGCGAACCCAGGCTGAACACATCCAGCCCTTCGCCGAAAACGACGCCGTACGACGTCATCACGAACGGGTCGTAGATGAAGTCGAAGTCGAAACTCCCGACCGTGGCATCCGCCAGACCCGACACGATCAGATCGACGGTGAAGAAGTCGCCGACCGCGACTTCGGATGAGGACGGCACAGCGGTGACCACCTGGGCCTGGGCGGCTCCGGTGGCCAGCAGTGCTGAAGCAATCAGTGCATTGACGAATTTCATGATGTTCAGGTCCTATTTGTAGTGATCAAGGTGCGCAGCGCGGCTTGCTGCACAAGGTGGTGATCAGGCGCGTATCCAGTGCCGTGATCTTGCCGTCGCCATTGATGTCGGCCTTGTCGTACGGGCCGGTCGCCGTCTGGTTCAGCCGGCGGGCGACGAGCGACACATCGGTCCCGTTGACCTTGCCGTCGCCGTTGATGTCGCCGCGCAGCACGACATCGGTCGGCAGCGGCGGCGCGCTCGGCGGCACGAAGCGTCCCAGGGTGGCCTGTTCGAGTGCGTAGGCCAGTTCGATCAGCCGCGGCTCGCCGAAACGACGGCCGGCAAACGACACGCCGGCCGGGATCGGCACGTCGTTCGAAATCACAGAACCGTAGGGGATGACGATGCTCGGGTAGCCGGCGCGCGCCCAGGTACCGGCACTGCCGCTGCCCGAATAGAAGATGGCATCGAAATCGTCTGCCGTTCCTTCTTCGCCGTCCGGCCCGTTCAGCGCGTTGTTGATCGCTGTACGCGAACGGCTGATGCCATTGGCGAAGTTGGTCTGGTAGGTCAGCGTGTCGGCGCTGCCCGGGCTGATGTCGAGGTTATTCGAGTTGATGAACGTCGTCTGACCGTACTTGATCGTATCGGCCGTCGTCAGCGGCGCGGGCGGGTCGGCGTTGAAGGCGATCAGGTCAGCCAGTGACTGGATCGGGTAGCTGTCGGGCAGCGTATCGAAGTAGGCGTTCACATCGCGCTTCTGGCCATAGTTCAGCACGCCCGGGCCGAAACCACCCGGAAACGTCACCGCGGGAATGGTGACGACCGTGGCACCCAGCGCCTCCATCTTCGCGATGGCGGCATTCATGATGTCGGCCCGGTTGTTCGGGAACGGCGGCACCGCGATGCGTGCCCCGGCCAGACCGTCCGCCTTCAGGAAGGGCGTGTAGTCGTTGAAGCAGTTACCCGGTTCCAGACATTCGAGCGTCGCCGGGTCGGTCGGGTCGTAGCCGGCAATCACGCCGAGCACGATGGCCGCATCGGTCACCGTGCGGGTCATCGGGCCGGCGGTATCCTGATCGGCGGTGATCGGGATGATGCCGTCACGACTGACCAGGCCGACGGTCGGCTTGATGCCGACGATGCCGTTGGCGTTGGACGGGCTCAGGATGGAGCCGGACGTTTCGGTACCGATGGTCAGCGCCACCAGATTGGCGGCGGCCGCAATGCCGGAGCCGGAGCTGGAGCCGCTCGGATTGAGCAGCGGGCGGCCATCCGGATTGGTGGGCGACGGACGCGTGTCATACGGGTTGTAGCCGTAGCCACCCAGATTGCTGAAACCGGACACGCCACCCGAGGTCATGAAGTTGGCGAATTCGCTCAGCGTCGCCTTGCCGATGATGATGGCGCCGGCGTCGCGCAGCTTCTTCGTGATGAAGGCATCGTCCAGCGGAATCGAATCCTTCAGCGCCACGGCCCCACCGGTGGTCGGCTGGTCATCGGTGTCGATGATGTCCTTCAGCAGGATGGGCACGCCGTACAGCGGTCCGATCGGCGTGCCGGGTACGAAGCGCGCTGCGTCCATGGCCTTCGCGGTGGCGGCGGCCTGCGGATTCACATAGATGTAGGAGTTGAGCTTGGGACCGGCATCGTCATACGCGGCGACACGGGCCAGATACATGTTGATCAGTTGTTCTGCGGACAGAAGCCTCGACTGGAAGGCTTCCTGGATTTGCGGCACCGTTGCCTCGATCAGATTGAACTGCTTCGGCGCGGTTTGCGCCAGGGCGTTGAATGCGGCCACATTGCCGACCAGCGCCATCGCAGTTGCCAATATCTTTCTCTTCATCAGGGACCTCTTCCTAGATAGAACGGTTGATAACGGGCAACGCTTTTTTTATCCTTTTTGTAAGGACATGTTCGGCGAGCACAAACCGGGCCACCACTGGAAGTTGCTTTTTTTCCGCAGTTTGCGAAGCTTTTTTGACTCTATCCAATTGAAAGTTAGAGCCCTTTGTATGCGCCGCAGGCGATGCACCGAACCGGTGCCGGGCCGGGAATAATTCACGAGTGGTGCGCGCGCACGATCGGTGACCCATGCCGGTGCGCATATCGTTGGCGCAGGAGATGAGGCTGTGGGCTGTGGGCTGTGGGCTGTGGGCTGTGGGCTGTGGGCTGTGGGCTGTGGGCTGTGGGCTGTGGGCTGTGGGCTGTGGGCTGTGGGCTGTGGGCTGTGGGCTGTGGGCTGTGGGAGATTCTATGTCTGAGCACAAGTGTTTTTGAGCCCTCCGGGTTGGTATTGAGTGCCGGTTTTCATCAGAGAGAAGGCAACGCGAGCGATCTTTCGTGCCAGGGCGACAAGGGCCTGGGTGCGGGAGAAGCCGCGGGCGATGAAGGCTTGGTAGGTAGGCTTCCAGGTGTCGGATGGGCTGGCTGCCATGGCGGCGTTGTGCAGGAGTCGGCGTAGCTCGGGGTCGCCCTTTTTGCTCAGGGTGCCGCGGGCGTGCTGGTTGCCCGATTGGCGCACGCACACATCGAGGCCGAGATAGGCGATGAAGGCGTCTGCACGGGTGAAGGCGCCCCGATGGAAGGTCGCGCACAAGGCGGCGGCGGTGAGTGGGCCGACGCCTTCGATGCCCTGGCAGCGGCGGTGATCGTCGATCCAGTCGCTGGCTTTGAGCTTTTCCACGATCTGGGCCTGAATCTGCTGGGCGAGCCGGTCGGCCCGGGCCAGCAAGGCGCGCACCTCGCGCTTGAAGCCGGGCAGATCGGACAGGCTCTGGCGCAAGATGACGGCGGTCCGGACCAGGGTGGCGCGACGACGCAGCAGTTGCTGCACGCGTTGCGTGGCCTCGGGCGGCAGCGTGTAGGGGCGCAGGTGCGTGCCCTCTTTGGCGACGTAGCGGGCGATGAGCCGGGCGTCGATCGGGTCGGTCTTGGCCCGCACGCTGGTGGCGCCGCGGTAGCGCGAGAGGCGGTAGCCGTCGATCAGGTAGAGCGGGTGCCCGGCCTTGATCACGGCGTCGCGCAGCGCGAGGTGGTAGGTGCCGGTGGCCTCGCAGCCGATGTGCAGCGGGCCGCTGGGCAAGGTGCGCAGCCAGGCCCGGATGGCGAGAGGGGTGTTGTCGATGCGCTGCACCGGGCCGTGCTCGCCCAGTGCGATATCGAGGCTGGCTTTGGATACGTCGATGCCGATGTGAATCGGCGAAGGCTGACTTGTCATGAACAGGCGCTCCCGACTAAGGTTTAGGGACTTGTCGGGACTCACCAGGCAATCGCTTGCAGGATATGGTCGATCAGGGCCGGCGAGGGCCGCGTCGATGGATTCCTCATGGGTGCTCGATGGTGAGGGGCGGGACGATATCTCCCACGGTCTGTGCAAAAGCCAGAAGCGGCGTTAGTCCCTCCACCCCGACAAGTTCTCACTACAACTTGCCGAGGCAGAACATACAAGCGGCGGCCTCGCCGCGATGCGCACTTCGCACAGCGATGGTCGCGGCACTATCGCGGCGAGGCCGCCGCTCCCACACGCGCCGCTCACACAGGGGTTGCTTCCACAAAGGGTGCTGCTCACACAGAGGCTTTGCCAACATGCAAGGAAAAAGCCCCCCGGCCTTGCGGCACGGAGGGCTTGTTCACACCTTTCCGACGCGATGGATCAGCTGCGGCGGCGGCGGGCCGACAGCGCGATCAGGCCCAGACCGGCCAGCAGCAACGCGTAGGTCTGCGGCTCCGGCACCGCGGTCACCATGCCGGCGCCCAGCTCGACCGGCAGCATCACGCCTTCGGCGTCGCCGATCGCATTCACGAACACTTCCAGCGGACTGCTGCCCAGGCTGATCGCCTTGAACGACAGCGTCGCCAGCGTGAACGTGTCCGGCTGCAGCGCGATCAGGTCTTCCACCGTGTCGTACGAGGTCTGGAAAATGTTGATCAGGCCCGGCTGCGACGACACCGAAAACAGCGAACCCAGGCTGAACACATCCAGCCCTTCGCCGAAAACGACGCCGTACGACGTCATCACGAACGGGTCGTAGATGAAGTCGAAGTCGAAACTGCCGACCGTGGCATCCGCCAGACCCGACACGATCAGATCGACGGTGAAGAAATCGCCGACCGCGACTTCTGATGAGGAGGGCACGGCGGTGACCACCTGGGCCTGGGCGGCTCCGGTGGCCAGCAGTGCCGAGGCAAGCAGTGCATTGACGAATTTCATGATGTTCAGGTCCTGTAAGTAAGTGATCAAGGTGCGCAGCGCGGCTTGCTGCACAGATTCGTGATCAGGCGCGTGTCCAGCGCCGTGATCTTGCCGTCACCGTTGATGTCGGCCTTGTCGTACGGGCCAGTCGCCGTCTGGTTCAGGCGGCGGGCGACGAGTGACACATCGGTCCCGTTGACCTTGCCGTCGCCGTTGATGTCGCCGCGCAGCACGACGTCGGTCGGCAGCGCGGGGGTGCTGAACGGCGGCTCGCGCCCCATTGATGCCTGTTCGAGCGAGTAGGCCAGTTCGATCAGCCGCGGCTCGCCGAAACGTCGTCCGGCAAACGACACGCCGGAAGGAATCTGGGCGCCGTCCTGCGTGACGAATCCGTAAGGAATGAGCACCGTCGGGTAGCCGGCGCGCGCCCACAGGCCGGAACCTCCGGTACCCGAGAACACGACGGCATCGAAGTCGTCGTCGGTGCCGCGCTCGCCGTCGGGGCCGTTCAGCGCATCATTGATGATGCCGCGCGACTGCGTGAATCCGAGTGCGCGATCCGCCAGGTACTTCGCCGTGTCGGCGCTGCCGGGACTGAGATCCTGCAACTCCGACGAGAGGAAGTTCGTCTGGCCGTACTTGAGCGTGTTCAGATCGGTGTTGGCCGAGTTGTACGCAATCAGGTCAGCCAGCGACTGGATCGGGAAGGTCGACGGCAGGCGGTCGAGGTAGGCATTGATGTCCCGCTTCTGGCCGTAGCGCGAGATGCCGGGCGCCGTCACTGCACCGAGCGCCGGGATCCGCACGACGGTGGCACCGAGCGCCTCCATCTTGGCGATCGCGTCGTTCATGATGTCGGCGCGGCTGTTCGGGAACGGCGGCACGGCGATGCGTGCGCCGGCCAGACCGTCCGCCTTCAGGAAGGGCGTGTAGTCGTTGAAGCAGTTGCCGGGCTCGAGGCAGGCTTCGGTCGATGAATCTTCAGGGTCATAGCCGGTGATCACGCCCAGCATGATGGCGGCGTCGGTCACCGTACGCGTCATCGGGCCGGCGATGTCCTGGTCGGCCGTGATCGGGATGATGCCGATCCGGCTGATCAGGCCGACGGTCGGCTTGATGCCGACGATGCCGTTCGCTTCGGATGGACCGAGGATGGACCCTGACGTTTCGGTACCGATGGTGAGTGCCGACAGGTTGGCCGCAGCGGCGATGCCGGAGCCGGAGCTGGAGCCACGCGGGCT
This sequence comes from Methyloversatilis sp. RAC08, assembly GCF_001713355.1. Taxonomy (NCBI): domain Bacteria; kingdom Pseudomonadati; phylum Pseudomonadota; class Betaproteobacteria; order Nitrosomonadales; family Sterolibacteriaceae; genus Methyloversatilis; species Methyloversatilis sp. RAC08. The sequence goes on from NZ_CP016448.1 coordinate 1,684,881, forward strand.
CAGCAACGGGCGGCCGTCTCCGCCCAGCAACGGCACCGGGTTGTAGGGATTGAAACAGTAACCGCCCAGCCCGCTGTAGCCGCCCGGCATGCCGCTGGTCATGCCATTCGCGAACTCGGTCAGCGATGCCTTGCCGATGATGATGGCGCCGGCCTCGCGCAGCTTCCGGGTCAGGAAGGCATCGACCGGCGGAATCGAATCCTTCAGCGCCACCGCACCGCCGGTGGTCGGCATGTCGTAGGTGTCGATCAGGTCCTTCAGGATGACCGGAACGCCGTACAGCGGACCGACCGTCGTATTGGGCGAGAAGCGCGCTTCGTCCATGGCCTTCGCGGTCGCGGCGGCCTGCGGATTCACATAGATATAGGAGTTGAGCTTGGGACCGGCGTCGTCATACGCCGCGACACGAGCCAGATACATGTTGATCAGTTGTTCGGCGGACAGAAGCCTCGACTGGAAGGCTTCCTGGATTTGCGGCACCGTTGCCTCGATCAGACTGAACTGCTTCGGCGCGGTTTGCGCCAGGGCGTTGAAAGCGGCCACATTGCCGACCAGCGCCATCGCAGTTGCCAATATCTTTCTCTTCATCGCGGACTTCTCCAAAAGGGTGGTTGAAGATGAACGACTCCGGTTGTCGCCCCGAACGCGGGGGCGAGTGCCGTATGCACAAACCAGTCCACGATGAAAACTCACTTATTTCAATAATTTATGAGTTGTTTTTGACTCCATCCAGCTGATTGGAAGAACATTTTGTATGCACGACAGCTTCTGCACCGAAGGGGTGCGCACCGGGAATAAGTCACAGGTGGTGCGCGCGCAAGGTCAATGACCCAAGCGGGTGCGCATGTCGTCGGCGCAGGGGACGAGGCTGTGGGCTGTGGGCTGTGGGCTGTGGGCTGTGGGCTGTGGGCTGTGGGCTGTGGGCTGTGGGCTGTGGGAGCGGCGGCCTCGCCGCGATACGCACTCTGCACAATGATGGTCACGGCACTATCGCGGCGAGGCCGCCGCTCCCACAGGCCGCCGCTCCCACAGGGGCCGCGCCCGTCAGGGCTGCAGCGAGCGGTAGCGCAGCCAGGCCAGCCAGCCAACGAGGATGAAGATGGCCATGCCGACCGCCAGATGCAGCGGCTCGCCCCACAGCAGCGGCACGACCAGACCGGCCGCGAGTGCATTGGTCAGTGACTGGGCAAAGCCCTGACAGCTGGACACCATGCCGCGCGACTTCGGGAACAGGTCGAGCGCCAGCAGCGACAGCACGGGCATCGCGATCGCCTGACCGATGTTGTACAGCGCGATCGGCAGCACCGCCCACGGCAGACTGGCCGTGGTCGCCAGATTGAGGACGACATTGGCGAAGGCGGCCGCGATCATGATGCTGTAGGCCAGCTTGAGCTGCACCATCGGCGCCATGCGTCCGGCCAGCCGACGGGATATCCACGAGCCGGTCATCATGCCGGCCACGGTCGGGCCGAACAGCCAGGCGAAGCCCTGCGGCGATACGCCGAGGTGGTCCATCAGGAAGGCCGGCGCCGACAGCACATACAGAAAGAAGCCGGCGAAATTCATCGATACCGCCAGCACCAGCGCGATCAGCGCCGGGTGGGCGAACATGTGCGCGTAGTCGCGGCCGAGCTTGACCGGATGCATGCTGCGCCGATGCGCCGGGTCCAGCGTCTCCGGCAGCCATATGAAGCAGGCGACCCACAGCACGCCGGCGTAGGCGGCGAGAAACCAGAAGGTGGCGCGCCAGCCGAACAGGCCGAACACCCAGCCGCCGATGATGGGCGCCGCGGCCGGCGCCAGCGCGAACAGCAGCTGGATGGTGCTCATCAGACGCTGCGCCTGCGCGCCGTCGAACAGGTCGCGCACGATGGCGCGACCGATCACCATGCCGGCACCGGCGCACATGCCGGCCAGCGCGCGCGCCAGCCACAGCTGTTCGATGCTGGTTGCCATGGCACAGCCGACCGAGGTGGCGAAGAACATGGCCATCATCCACAGCACCACGCGGCGCCGGCCCAGCGCATCGGCCAGCGCCCCGTGCCACAAGGTCATCAGCGCGAAGAAGCCCAGATAGACGGTCAGCGTCTGTTGCACCTGGACCGGTGTGGCGCCCAGATCGGCGGCGATCGCCGGGAAGGCCGGCAGATATGTGTCGATCGCGAACGGACCGATGGCGGACAGGCCCGCCAGCAGGAAGGCCAGCCCGCGTGGCGAACGGGTCACTGCGCCGGCGCAGCCGGGGCGGCTGACGGGGCAGGCGCAGGCGTGACGATCGGCGCCTGCTGCATCAGCCGGCGTTCCACCTCGGTCACTTCGACCACGCGCACCGAACTGACGAAATACTGGGTTTCGCCGAAGCAGCTGGTCGGCACACCGATGTGCTGTTCATAGTGCAGCGACACGCGTTGGCCCATGCTTTCGTTCAACTGCTTCGCGACCTGGGCGTCGCGCACGCTGAATTCGAACTTTTCGGTCAGTGTGCCGGGCATGGTCACCATGGCCAGTTCGCCTTCCCAGGTCTTGCAGAACCAGCCTTTGTTGGAAAACTTCTGCACATACCCGGCACGCTCGCCGGTGGAATAGCTCCAGCTCAGCACGATCCAGGTATAGCCGCCGAGCAGCGCGATGATCAGGGCGAGAACGGAAAAGATGCGCATGACGGGATGACGAGCCTCAAAGACCGAGCCGCTGCCAGATGGTCGAGGTGAGCCCCGCCTGGTTCAGCGTGTAGAAATGCAGACCCGGTGCGCCGCCGGCCAGCAGGCGTTCGCACAGCGTGGTGACGACATCCAGCCCGTAAGCGCGGACCGATGCCGCGTCATCACCGAAACCTTCGAACTTGCGCCGCATCCAGCGCGGGATTTCCGCGCCACAGGCTTCGGAAAAGCGCGAAATCTTCGAAAAGTTGGCGATCGGCATGATGCCCGGATAGATCGGCGCATCGACGCCCATCGCGCGCGCGTCGTCGACGAAGGCGAAGTAGGCGTCAGTGTTGTAGAAATACTGCGTGATGGCCGAATCGGCGCCGGCCTTCATCTTGCCGACGAAAGCCTGCAGATCCTTCTCGGCGCTGCGCGCCTGCGGATGCACTTCCGGGTAGGCCGCCACCTCGATGTGGAACCAGTCGCCGGTTTCGGCACGCACGAACTCGACCAGTTCGTTGGCGTAGCGCAGGTCACCCGGATCGACCACGCCGGACGGCAGGTCGCCGCGCAGCGCCACCATGTGGTGGATGCCTTCGGCCTGATAGCGCTGCAGCAGTTGCCGGATGTTGTCGCGCGTCGAACCGATGCACGACAGGTGCGGCGCCGCATTCAGGCCTTCGGCCTGCATCTCGAGCACGGTTTCCAGCGTGCGGTCGCGCGTGGTGCCGCCGGCGCCGTAGGTGACCGAAAAGAAGGCCGGGTTGAGCTGGCGCAGCTGGCGACGCGTGGCGCGCAGCTTTTCGGCGCCCTCGTCGGTCGCGGGCGGAAAGAATTCAACGCTGCACACGCGCGGGGTCGAGTCATTCATCGTGGTCTGTTCCGGGCGGCTTCATGGCGAACATGAAAAACTCGCGGTTGCCGTCGCCGCCGGTGATCGGGCTGTCGAAATAATCCAGTGCGTTGAGACCGTTCGCCTCGGCGAACGTGCGCAGGCGCACCTCCAGGGCCGCGTATTGTGCCGCATCGCGAACGATGCCGCCCTTTCCGAGCGCCTCCGGCCCCAGTTCGAACTGCGGCTTGACCAGTGCAAGCACCTGTCCGGCCGGCTTGAGCAGCGCCGGCCACTGCGGCAGCAGCAGGGTCAGCGAAATGAAGCTGGCGTCGCACACCACCAGATCGAAGCCGCCGTCGGGCAAGTGACGACCGAGCGCCGCAGCGTCGAGTGTGCGGGCATTGAGGTGCTCGATGCAGGTCATGCGCGCATCGCCACGCAGCCGTGCGTCGAGTTGGCCGTGACCGACATCGACACCCACCACGCGTGCCGCGCCTGCCTGCAGCAGGCAGTCGGTGAAGCCGCCGGTGGATTGCCCGACATCCAGACAGACCGCATCGGCCACCACCAGCCGGGTGTGCGCCAGCGCGCCGGCCAGCTTCAGGCCGCCGCGCGACACGAAGCGATCGTCTTCGCTGGCTTCGACCACCAGTTCGGTGTGCGCCGCAATGTCCTGCGACGGCCGGGTGACGATCACGCGGCCGGCGGCCGACAGCCACGCGACACGGCCGGCCGCGATCATCGCCTGTGCGACGGTGCGCGAGCGCGCGAGGCCGCGCGCCACCAGCGTCTGGTCCGCTCGCATCAGCCGAAGCGCGCTGCCGCAGCTGCGCTCACTCGCCGTCCTGCGGCGTCGCAGTAGCCGCCGGCTTGCGCGCCCGGCTGCGACGCGGTGCCCGCGGCTTTGCGGCCTTGGCGTCGCTGGCGGCCGGCGCGTCGGGCGCCGGGTCGGCGGCCACCGGCGCCGGTGCGACGGCCACATTGTCCGCGGTACCCGAATCGGCCGGCGCCTTGCGCGTTTGACGGCTGCGCCGCGGCCGGGCGGCGGCCTTCGGGGTGTCGTCCGCCGCGGGTTCGGCCACACGCTCGACCGGTCTTTCGATCAGCTGTACCTGGGCCTGGCCGTTGTCGCCCTTGCGCAGGCGGAACAGCTCGGGATGGCTTTCCAGCAGGCCGGACAGGCTGGCGTGGCCATAGTCCTTGTTGCTGAAGCCCGGTTCGTACTGGCGCACGATCTGGCCGACCCGCCCGATGCCGGCCCAGCCGGTGTCTTCGTCGGTGGCGGAACGGATGCCCTGCGACAGCAGGTCGAGCACCTGCGCATCCGGCTGCGTGCTGCGTGCCTTGCGCGGTGCCTCGGCGCGTGCCGGCGCTGCGCCGGCCGGGCTCGCCGACGCGGTCCGTTCGGCCGGACGTCGTTTCGATGACGATGACGCGGCGGACGGCGTGGCGCGCATGTCATCGGTGAACACGAACTCCTCGCAGGCGCGCTGGAAGGCAACCGGCGTGGTGCGCCGACCGACCCCCATGACGAACAGGCCGCTCTCCTGGATGCGGCGCGCCAGCGAGGTGAAATCGGAGTCGCTGGACACGATGCAGAAACCATCCACGAGCCCGGAATGCAGCAGGTCCATGGCGTCGATGATCATCGCGCTGTCGGTCGCGTTCTTGCCGCCGACGATGCGGAACTGCTGGATGGGCCGGATCGAGTGGTCGAGCAGATGCGCCTTCCAGCTGGTCATGTTGGGCGAGGTCCAGTCGCCGTAGATGCGGCGCACCGTGACGCGACCGCGCGACGCGGCGGCCAGCAGTACCGGCTGGATCAGCGATGGCTGCGCATTGTCGGCGTCGATCACCAGCGCCAGGCGGCGCTGCGAGGTTTGGGTATCGTTCATGCGGAGCAGTTGAAGGAACAAACCGGCATGCTACCCCTGTCGGCGCGGCCGCGCGGTCCCTGTGGGAGTTGTCCCTGTGGGAGTTGTCCCTGTGGGAGCGGCGGCCTCGCCGCGATCGGCGCGTTGATCAACGATAATCGCGGCATCAATCGCGGCGAGGCCGCTGCTCCCACAGGCCGCTGCTCCCACAAGCCGCCGCTCGCACAGGGGGCGTCGCTCGCTTGCGGGTCGCGCCCTTCAGAGGCCCCGGCTCAGCCTTCTATCGTCAGATAGACCAGCGTCTGGTTCAGCAACTGGTAGGCCACTTCGCCGTAGGTCATCGGGCCGAGCAGCGAGGGCACGCGCTTGCCTTCGAGTTCGCTGTACAGGTAGTTCAGCACGCAGTTGCAGCTGAAACCGACCGGGCCCGCCTGGCCGCCATCGCGCGCGCGCAGCGCCTGCTGGAAGGCGCTGACGTAGTCGGGCACCGGCGCGGCAAAGCGGTATTCGACGTCATCGAACACCGGCGCGTAGAAATCGACCACGCCCTTGCCCAGATCGACCGCCTTGATGCTCACGTTGATCATCGCACCGCTGTAATCGGCGACCAGCGGCAGGCGGGTATCGATCGCATTCGTGGTGACATAGCGCGCGAAGTTGGCCGGCTCGCCATTGATGCGGCACTCGCCCACCGAAAAACCCTTGGTCGGGAAGCGGATGCTGTCGCCATCACCCGGCGTGAACAGATTGATGATGTCGATGTGCGCGTACTTGTCGGCCGGCAGCGGCACGTGCATCACCAGTGCGCGATCCGGTTCGAATTCCAGCGTTTCGCCATTGACCGCCAGCGGACTGGCGCGGCCGAGATCGTCGAGATGGATGCCCGATATCCAGCCGATCAACGGCTTGAGATACATGTCCTCGTAGCCCGGCGCGTTGCGGGCGAACAAGGAGTGCACGGCCGAGAACGCGGGAATGACGATGATGGAAAAGCCGTTCTCCGGCGCGTCGGCACACACCCGCTCCAGGCTGATCTGGTCATAGAAGCGCATCAGCGGCACGCCGCCGCTGACCGGTACCTGCGCGACATAGAGCTGGTCGCGCGTGGTGACGCCGCCGTCCTGCCCCATGAAATAAGGAATGGTGCCGCCGATCCAGTGGCCGCGCGGCAACTCGCGCAGCAGCAGTTCGTCGCCGGCGATGCTGTAGTAGCCGCCACCGCGGATCAGGGCCGTCGCTTCCGACAGCCCCATCATGCGTCCGCTCAGTTCCTGCTTGGTCTGACTGTTCATGAAGGCGGTGCGGACGTCAGCTGGCGCGCAGCTGGGACAGTTCGTGCCCGAGCATTCGTGCGTTCTTGACGAAATATCGATGCAGCTCGCGCAGCTTGAGCATGCGCACTTCTTCGTCGGTGATCACTTCAAGCTGACTGCGCAGGCGCGTCATCAGAAGCTTCAGGCTGAGCGCACGGATATCGAGATCGACCTGGCCCTCGATCAGCTTGAGCCAGACCGGATCGGTCAGGTCGGGAATGTCGTCTGCCGGCGCGGCAGGCGCAACGGATCCTGCGGGCGCCAGATCGACCAGCGGCGAAGCCGGCACCGCGATGGCGGTCTTGCCCTGATCAAGCGAATACTTGAACTTCCACAGCTCCTGCAGCGGAATGCCGGTGATCGTGCAGATGCCGTTCAGCGGCACACCTTCGTTGAACAGCGCAAAGACATGCTTGGAAAGGGCCTGGGAAAACGGCATGTCCACGGCACCAGCCCAGGGCAGCGCGCTCAGATCGGCGCCGATCGGCGCCTGCACATGCACATGACAGCGCCAGCCCGCGAGGTCGACGTGGCGCCAGACGCGCTCGGGCCCTTCGGCCGGCTGACGCCGCACACGCGCGAACCAGCCGCGTGGAGGCTCTACGCCGACCCAGGCGTCCAGCTTGCGGGCGTCCGGATCGAAGCGAAAATCGCGTACCGTCCACGGCTCGTTCAACTGCAACAAGCGGCCCAAAAGTACTTTGTCCAGCGCCATCGGTTTCTCCTCCTCCGACCGAATTCTGTTCCGGTTACATGACCGGAATCTTTTCTGTATTGAGACGGGCCCGGAATTGCGAGACGGATGGTAGCAAAGCGATGCCGTGACACGGTTTGCGCTGCAACATCGCAACCGGTGCCCGGCATGTTTGACCAGGACGAGGATTTTCCGGCCGGGCCGACCGGAGGATGAAACAGAAGCGCAATGAAGCGCCTGTGATACTGAATGTGTGGTGCGCGGAAAGAGACTCGAACTCTTACGCCTTGCGGCACTGCCCCCTCAAGACAGCGCGTCTACCAATTTCGCCACCCGCGCACTTCGGATAGGGGCCGGAATATACAACAAAACAGCCACAACAAGGAGTCAGCAGTGTGACCGATGTACAGCGAGCGCGGCAGGTGATGTTCGAAATGGTGAAGCCGCACAGGGGTCGGTTGCTGCTGGCCACCCTCGGCCTGGTTCTGGCAGCGAGCGCTGCACTGGCGCTCGGTCAGGGTCTGCGCAGCGTGATCGACCAGGGCTTCGCTGCCGGTGACGCGGCCTGGCTGGACCGGGCGCTCGGCGGTTCGCTGCTGCTGGTCGTGCTGCTGGCGGGCGCGACCTGGCTGCGCTTCTACAACGTGTCCTGGCTCGGCGAGCGGGTATCGGCCGATCTGCGCACGCGGGTGTATGCGCATCTGCTGACGCTGCCGCCGTCGTTCTTCGAGGCCGGGCGCACCGGCGAAGTCATTTCGCGACTGACCAACGACACGGCACAGATCGAAAATGTGGTGGGTTCGACGCTGTCGATCGCACTGCGCAATATGCTGCTGCTGACCGGCGGTCTGGTCATGCTGGCGCTGACCAGCGGCCGGCTCACCTTGCTGGTGCTGGCGGGTGTGCCGCTGGTGGTGGCGCCCATCGTGCTGTTCGGCCGCAAGGTGCGTGCGCTGTCGCGCGAGCGCCAGGCGCGTGTGGCCGACCTCGGTACCCATGTCGATGAAAGCGTGCACGCCATCCGCATCGTGCAGGCCTGCGGCCACGAAGACGCCGACCGCGAGCACTTCACGTCGCTGGTCGAGCGCAGTTTCGTCACCGGCGTGAAACGTTATCGGCATTCGGCGCTGATGGTGGTGATGGTGATCCTGCTGGTGTTCGGCTCGGTGGCAGTCATCCTGTGGGTCGGCGGACATGACGTGCTGGAGGGGCGCCTGACTGCCGGCGAACTGTCGGCCTTCGTGTTCTACGCCGCCATGGTGGCCAGTTCAGTCGGTGCGCTGTCGGAGGTATGGGGCGAACTGCAGCGGGCAGCGGGCGCCACCGAGCGGTTGATCGAACTGCTGGATACGCAGCCCGACATCACGGCGCCGTCGTCACCGCGCGCGCTGCCCACGCCGGCACGCGGCGACATCGCGTTCCGCGACGTGCGCTTCTGCTACCCGAGCCGGCCCGACACGCCGGCGCTCGACGGCTTCAGCCTCGACGTGCGGGCCGGCGAAACGGTCGCGCTGGTCGGGCCGTCAGGCGCCGGCAAGTCGACATTGTTCCAGCTGCTGCTGCGCTTCTACGATCCGCAATCCGGCACGGTCAGCATCGACGGCGTGCCGCTGGCAGAGGCGGACCCGGCCGACCTGCGCGCGCGCATCGCACTGGTGCCGCAGGAGGCCGTCATCTTCGCCGCCAGCGTCGCCGACAACGTGCGCTATGCGCGCCCCGACGCCAGCGACGCCGAGGTGCGCGCCGCCTGCGAAGCGGCCTTCGCCGACGCCTTCATCCGCGCCATGCCGGGCGGCTATGACAGTCCGCTCGGCGAGCGCGGCGTGCGCCTGTCCGGCGGCCAGCGCCAGCGCATTGCGATCGCGCGCGCCATCCTGGCCGACCGCCCCATCCTGCTGCTGGACGAAGCCACGTCGGCGCTAGACGCCGAAAGCGAGCGCATGGTGCAGGCCGCCCTGGCGCCGCTGATGGCCAGCCGCACCACGCTGGTCGTCGCTCACCGCCTCGCCACGGTGCAGCGGGCCGACCGCATCGTCGTGCTTGAGCACGGCCACGCCGTAGAAACCGGCACGCACGCCCAGCTGCTGGCGCAGGATGGCCTCTACGCGAAACTGGCGCGGCTGCAGTTCATCGACGCCTAGACAAAGACTGCGACGCGCCGAAGTCCGGCGCGTCGCAGCATGACCATCACTGCTGGCGCAGCGTCAGTTCATCGTGCAGCGCATGCACGCCGTCGACACCGCGTGCCACTTCCAGCACCCGCTCGCGCTGTACCTGGGTATCGACGACGCCGATCAGACGCACATCTCCCTTGAGCGAAATCACTTCGATCGGGAAAGCCTTGACGTTCGGATCGGCCAGCAAGGCAGTCGTGACGCGGGTCGCCACGCCGGCATCGTCGAGATTCGCTTCGGATTCCGGCATCGACTGGGTCGTCGCGTTAGACGGCATCGCAGCCGGCGCAGTCGAGGGCCATTGGGTGACCGGCAAGGGCTCTTGCTTGTCGCAGCCGGCGAGCGAGAGCACGCCGAGGCAGGCAAGCGTCGCGGCCGTACGCAGTGGTCGTTGGTGGGTTGTCATGAGGGTGTCTCCGCGCAGACGGTCAAGTCGACCGTGACCCCGATCATCGGCGTCCGCATGTGGCGCGTCCGTACCAGAACGAACACAGGGGCGTTATGCCGGGCACGCCTGCGCAGCGCGATACGCACGATGCGATCCGTCCGCCAGCGCACAGACCGCCGCGCCCGCCCGCGGGCAACTTCGCGCTTCAGGTGTCGGCACATCGGGTGGTCCATCCGGTCCGCGCGTCTGAATCCACAATGACGATTCCAGGAGAGATCAATGACCACGACGCTCGAGATCACGCCGACTGAACCTACGGACGCGCCGGTGTGGAAGACTGAGTGCTACCACGACCACGACATGCACGTCTGCACCGAACGCCTCATCAACCACAACCCGTCGCTGTCGGGCCACGGCAACGAATGGACCTTCACGGTCACGGTCAGCACGCGCGGACCAGACGCGCAGCGTGTCGAACTGTTTGGGGCGAAAGCCGACCTCGGGCTGTTCTACGCATCGCAGGCGATTGCCGAAGGAATGGGCTTCCTGCGCGGGCGCGAACTGATCGAAGGACGCTGACGCCGTCTGTCGCCCGATGTACCTGCTGCTGCCCCGGACGGAGCGGGGCCGGCGACGCCAAGACGCGGATCGCCATCACGCTGCCGTCGCAGCCGGCAGCGGACACGAAATGGCCCTCGGGCTGTGCGGGCACGCGGGCGCCGGACGGAAACTCCAGCGCCACCCCGGCACTTCCGGGCGGAACGCCGCTGATCCCGATCATTCCGGGCACGCGGTGCGCTGGCGTTCGATTTGACGGCGACCTGCGCGGGCGAAGATACTTCGGGCTGCAGCGACCATTCGGTTACGACTTTCGGTCGCTGGCCCCGTCTTTTCCGCCCCGCCACCCCTTCCCTGGTCTTGCCGCCTGTCGTTGCGGGACGTCCGCTGGAGCTTCACCCGCATGATCACACTCAGGAATGTCACCTTGCGCCGCAGCGCCAAGGTGCTGCTCGACGGCGCCACCGCCACCATCAATCCGGGCGAGAAGGTCGGTCTGGTCGGCCGCAACGGCGCCGGCAAGTCGACGCTGTTCGCGCTGCTCAACGGCACGCTGCATGAAGATTCCGGCGAGTTCAACGTACCGGTGCAGTGGCGCATGGCCCAGGTCGCGCAGGACATGCCCGAAACCGACCAGCCAGCGACCGACTTCGTCATCGAGGGCGACACCGCGCTGCTTGCGGCGCAGCAGGAAGTGCAGGCCGCGGAGGCGGGCGACGACGGCGAGCGCATGGCCTATGCCTACATGGCACTGCATGACGCCGGCGCACACGACGCCCAGGCGCGGGCGCAATCGCTGATTCTCGGGCTGGGTTTCAAGACGACCGAACTGAACAATCCGGTGAACAGCTTTTCCGGCGGCTGGCGCATGCGCCTGCAGCTGGCGCGTGCGCTGATGTGTCCGTCCGACCTGCTGCTGCTCGACGAGCCGACCAATCACCTGGATCTGGACGCGCTGGTCTGGCTGGAAAGCTGGCTGACGCGCTATGAAGGCACGCTGGTCGTCATCAGCCACGACCGCGAGTTTCTCGACGCGATCACCAATGTGACGTTGCACATCGACGCGGCGAAGCTGACCCGTTATGGCGGCAACTACAGCACCTTCGAAGACATGCGGGCGCAGCAGATGGAACTGCAGCAGAACGCCTATGCCAAGCAGCAGGACAAGATCGCCCACCTGCAGAAGTTCATCGCCCGCTTCAAGGCCAAGGCGAGCAAGGCCAAGCAGGCGCAGAGCCGCGTCAAGGCGCTCGACCGCATGGAGCGGCTGGCGCCGATGCTGGCCAGCGCCGACTTCACTTTCGAATTCAAGGAACCGGCCAATCTGCCCAACCCGATGCTGGTGATGGAGAACGCCAGCTTCGGCTATCCGCCGCCGGACGACGCGCCGCCGGGCACGCCGCCTACCACCATCGTGCGCAATGTGAACCGCACCGTGATGGCCGGCCAGCGCATCGGCATCCTCGGCGCCAATGGCCAGGGCAAATCGACCGTGGTGAAAACCATCGCACGCGCGCTCAAGGCCACCACCGGCGCGGTGAGCGAAGGCAAGGGCCTGTCGGTCGGCTACTTCGCGCAACAGGAACTGGATGTGCTACGGCCGCAGGACAATCCGCTCGAACACATGACGCGCATGGCGCGCGAAGGCCTGCCGGCCGGACAGAGCGGTCGCGAACAGGACCTGCGCAACTTCCTCGGCACCTTCAATTTCAGCGGCGACATGGTGAAGCAGGCGGTCGGCACGATGAGCGGCGGCGAAAAGGCGCGCCTCGTATTGTGCATGCTGGTGTGGCAACGCCCCAACCTGCTGCTGATGGACGAACCGACCAACCACCTCGACCTCGCCACCCGTGAAGCACTGGCGATGGCGCTGAATGAATTCGATGGCACGGTCATGCTGGTGAGCCACGACCGTTCGCTGCTGCGCTCGGTCTGTGACGAATTCTGGCTCGTGTCGCGCGGCGGCATCGAACCGTTCGAGGGCGACCTCGACGATTACCAGCGTTACCTGCTCAATGAAGCGAAACGAGCACGCGAAGACCTGAAGGAATCACTGAAGGCACCGGCAGCCTCGGCGGCGCCAGCCGCCACAGCCACCCCCGTACCGGCCCCGGCGATGAAGAAGACGCCCGTGAATCTCAAGGCGCTGAAGCTCGAACTGGGCAAGCTGGAACAGTCCATCCTCGACCTGCAGAAGCGGAAGCACGGCATCGAAGCGCGTCTCACCACGCCGCTGCCGCCGCAGGAAATCGGCGAACTGGGTGCGACGCTGCAGAAGATCGACGCCGAACTCGACACCCACGAAGAGCGCTGGCTGGTGGTGTCGGAACAGATCGAATCGGCGTCATAAGGCCACAACCTCAATCCTTCTTGTAGACGCGTTCATTGCCCGGCCGCGCCAGCAGCTCCAGCGCCGCTGCCCAATCGCGCGGCACGTCCTTGCGGGCCATGTTCAGCCGCTTCAGCCGGACGGTCACGATCGCCGACTCGCTTTTCGCAATGGCCTCCTGATGCACGGCGGAGCGGACGAAGCGGGCACGTGCGGCGTCGCTGGCCCACACGCTCATCGTCCACGCCTCGTTGCCGAACAGTTCGCGCCGCGCCGAATAGCCGATCAGGCCGGGCTGCGTCGACATGCTGTCGATGACACGTCGCGTCTGGCGGTCGAATTCATCGCGCCGGGCGCCATCGACGATGATGTGCGTCAGCACCAGCACGACAGTGTCGTCCGCCTCGCCGGCGACGGCCCTGTCGATGCGCGGAAACGGCGTCGACAGCGCGCACGCCCCCGCCAGTGCGGACAGGCCGGCCACCATCACCAGGGTGCGCAGCGACAGCATGAAAGGGCGGCTTCCCGGCGGCAGGGCAGGTGACATGGCGAAACCTCGCATCAGGGTCAGGATCGGGGTGACGGGATCGACGCCTTGGGGTTGACGCCGTCTACTTCAACCTTCATTATCGACATCGTGCGTTGACAGTGTCAACCTCTGATCATCGGCAGCCATCGGATGCACCCGGCGAAGCCGCGCGCCCGATCCGCTGCCATGCCGTCACGAATCCGCTGCCGGAGGTGCCCGATGTCAGTCCAGATCACTCCATTCGCCCGCCTTGCCTGGCTGCTGGCCCTGTCCGCGTTGCCGCTGAACGGAGCGGCCGCCGAAATCGTGGTGCGCGTGAGCGGCGTGACCGCAGCGAACGGCGAGATCGGCTGCGCGCTGTTCGAACGGGACAAGGGCTTTCCGATGGACAACGCGTCGGCACGCGTGCGCTGGCAAGCCGCAGCCGCAGAAGGCGTCACCTGCCGCTTCGCCGACGTTGTGCCCGGGCGCTACGCGGTGTCGGTTGTGCACGACCTGAACAACAACCGGCGGGTCGACACCAATCTCATCGGCCTGCCGACCGAAGCGTGGGGGGTCTCGAATGGCGTGCGTCCGACGCTGCGCGCACCCCGCTTCGACGAGGCAGCCTTCATCGTGAAGGACAACGACGGCGAGACGGTGCTCGATGTCGCCGTGGGACGATAGTCCAGCGCTTCACGCGGCTCGCCGGGGCATGCCCGGGTGGCCCGTCGTGTTAACGTTGTCGCCGGATCATTTTGCCTCCCGGACCGGATGCCCCAGACGAAGGACGCCGCACACGCGCCGATCGCCCTGCGCGATGCCTGCATCGTCGCGGCGCGCGAAGCCATTGCCGAGCACGGCATCGAACAGCTGAGCCTGCGCGATGTCGCGCGCCGGCTCGGTGTGTCGCATCAGGCCCCGTACAAGCACTACCCGAGCCGCGACCACCTGCTGGCCGAGGTCATGCGGCGCTGCTTCGAAGGCTTCGCCGCACACCTCGACGCGCGCGGGCAGTTCGACGATCCCGGGGACGATCTCAGCGCGCTGGGTCGGCAATACCTCGATTACGCGCACCGTCATCCGCTGGAATACCGGCTGATGTTCAGCACGCCGTGGCCCGCGTCTGCCGCGCATCCCGACCTGGTGCGCGACGCCGCGCACGCCTTCGACATCCTGCGCCAGGTGCTGCGACGCGTGCATGGCGACACGCCGCAACAGCAGGCGCTGGTCGATCTCGATGCGCTGTACATCTGGTCATCGATGCATGGGCTCGCCGGCGTCATGACCGGCAACTGCATCGGCCAGCTCGACCTCGCCCCCGGCGTGCTGGAGCAGGCCATGCGGCACGTCATGTCACGGATCGGCAGCGGGATGGCCGCACCCTGACGCCAGCAAGCTCACCGCAGAAGTCGGCGATGACCAGCGCAATCCTTACGGTAGTCCTCAAGCATCCGGTTATGCGTCTCGACGCGCTGGTCATAGTCCGCATGGCGTGTGCTGACCGCATCGACGCGCGCGCGCAGCGCCCCAACAGCTGCGTTGTACGCCGCAACTGCTTGCCGAAGCGCCTCCAGCCCACGGTTATGCGCATCAATCGTTTCGTTGTGGCGCCTGACGTCGGCGTTGAAGGCGTCCACTGACTGCTTGCGCGCGGCGGCCTGCCTGGCGTCCGCGGGCGGCGCCTTGATTGCCGCTTCAAGGGCCGCCTGGCGCGAGCTGATCGCATCGCCCTTGCGAGTAACCTCTGCACCCTCTTGCACGGATGTCGCTTCAAGCGCATCCAGCGCCTCGCGTTGCCGGGCCAGTGCGTCGATATCGGGTTTCAGTGTGGCCGCTTGATCGGTCTGTTCTCCGGCGTAGGCGGCCAGCACCTTGCGCTCGGCTTCGATGATGCGGCGCTGGCCGACACATTCGTTGAGCATGGCCGGATCGAGCGTGTCAGGTGGCTCGGGCAATTCATCAGGCGTGGCGTTGTAACGCAGCACGCTGCGGATTTCCGGCAGCCGGATCGGTTCGGCCAGGACGTCTGCCGGGGCCGGCCCCTGAGCGCAGGCGGGCAGGCAGAACAGCAGTCCCGGCAGCACCAGGAGGCAAGACAATCGGGGCAGATGGCGCATGACGCCGCAGACTTTACCAAGAACATGACAGGACGATGAATCCTGCCGCGCCTGTTTGCGGGTCTGTCTGGATCAAGCGGGATCCAGCGCACCGCCGTCGATGTGTTCCAGCAACAGGCCGAGCGCCGCGACGTTCTTCGGGTCTTCCGCGTCGTCAAGCGCATCGAGCAGCACTTCCCGGATATCGGTGCTTTCGACGAATTCCATGTCCCAATCGGGAAACAGCCGCTCGCGCACCTCTTCGTTGGCACTCAGCTCGACCACGGTATCGTGTCGCGCGTCTGACCTCAGCGTCGCCATCAGCGCGGTCACACTGTCGCGCGGGCCTTCCAGCCACTGGAAGAACACGCCGCTGCCGAACACCAGCAGACCGGTGATGCCGGCCGTGGGATTGTGCCGCCGCGCTGACGCGATGATGCGCTCGACATCGGCTGCATCGACACCTTCCGCCGCACGACTGCAATAGACAACGTTGTAGAGCCGCGGAAGAAGCGGATCCAGCGTCGGCTCATCGCCACGCGAGGATTGGAAAGCGTTCATGAGGCAGGTCTTTCCGTTAATGGCCAGGCAGGCGCGAATCGCACTGCACAAAAACGAAGGATAAGCTGCCCTTGGGATCAGATGCAAAAAACGAAGTTCCGACATCCGCAGTGACGGGGAATTGACCCCGGGCAACGCCCTCGGAATTGTGCCCGTAACCTCTGGCAAGCGCCTGCATGTTGGCCCGGCAAGGGTTGCAGCGCGTCATCGGCACCGCACGCTGACCCGCCGGATCACAACGCCTTCAGGGCTTCGAGCGACCGGGCCGCTACGCCCATGTCGCGCCAGTTCTCCGGGTGGCAGGTGAACAGCAGGATCTGGTGCCGGGTGGCGGCATCGAACAGCACGCGCTTCATGCGGGCCAGCCGTTCATCGTCGCTGTGCACCAGCGCATCGTCGAGGATGATCAGCGTAGGGCGACCGGCTTCGCGCAGGAGATCGGCGTAGGCAAGCCGGCTGATGACCCCCATCTGTTCGCGCGCGCCGAAGCTGAAATCATCAAAGCGGCCGCTTTCCGCACCGGTTGCACCGGCGCGCGTCAGCGCACCGGGAACCAGCTGGTCGTCGATGTCGAGGTTTGCGTGCGGAAAAAGCAGCTGCAGATAGCGATCGAGATGCTTCTGCAGCGGCGCCTGCAGGCGCCGGGTCAGCGCGCTGCGATGGCTTTTCAGCAAGGTCAGCAGATGGTCGAGTGCGGTCGCGCGGCGGCGCAGTTCGGTGGTGCGGCGCACGGCCCGCGCGTGGTCGCGCGCTCGCTCGGCGCGCCGCTCGTCCAGACCCTGGGCGCCGGCGGTCTGCAGTTCCACTTCAAGCCGGGTCAGTTCGTCGCGGCGCAGGCTGGCCGCACGCTCCAGCTGTTCCGCGCTGTCGCCGAAGCGCTTGATGTCCTGCGCGATAATGTCCGGGCGCGCGTCGCGGCACTGTGCGGTCAGCGCATCGATGTCGGCCGCCGCCGCCGCCTGCCCGGCGAGCGCTTCGTTCAGCGCGCGCTGCGTGGCAACCAGTCGTGCGGCACGCTCGGGCGCGTCGAGGGTGGCCTGCGCGCTGCGCAGCTCGCGCAGCGCGGCGTCGACCACGCTCTGCGCGTTGGCGGCAGCGATGTCGGCGGCGGCCAGCTGCTTCGCTGCATCGGCCGCCGAGGCGCGCGCCGCCTCTTCCTGCGACTCCGCTTCGTTGATCGACGGCACGATCGCGGTGTCGTCGGGTGCCCCGGCCAACCGCGCCAGCGACTGCGCAGCTTCGGTCAGGCGGCCTTCAAGCATCGCCAGTTCGCCGCGCAGCGCATCGACACCCTGCGGCGCACGCGCCTTGAGCGCGGCCTCTGCAGTCTGCGCATCGGCCTGATGCTGCATGTATGTATGCAGGCGTATTTCGGCCGCATCGAGCGAGTCGACGCCGAGTCGGGCAAGCAGCGCAGCATGTCGGTCAAGCAACACTGCCTCCTGGCGACCCAGATCCGCCAGATCAGCGCCGCCGGGCGTGATGTCGAGCCGGCCAAGGCCGGGCAACGTCAGCGCGGTCGCGTCGGTCAGCAGGCGCTCGCCCTCACCGGTCAGGCTTTCCTGGCCGATCCGGATGACGCAGCCATCCTCAAGCGTGAAACGCAACCGGGTGGCGGCCGCCTCCTGGCGCAGGCGCAGCGCGCGGATGTCCTGCTGCTGGGCGCGCAGGGTGGCGAGGTCGGCGTTGCGCAATTCGGTGGCGGCCATCTGCTGGCGCGCGCCGCGCAGCAGGCCGGCTTCGATGTCGGCCTGCGCCAGCGTGGCGCGGGCGGCGTCGCGTCGACGCGAAAGTTCGTCGAGCTGGCGTGACAGTGCAAGTCGGGTGTCGCGCTGGCGGGCGCGGTTCAGCGTCTGTCGCGCACCGTCATGACGTGCCGCCGCCTCGCTGCTGTGGCGCTGCCACTGCTGCAGCGTGGCCCGTGCCGCGGCCAGCCTGCCTTCGGCGGCGGTCAGCGCGGCATGTCGCTGCTCGACCTCGCGCTGCTCGGAGCCGTGGCGCTCGAGCTGGCTGTGCAGCAGCGCAAGCGTGTCGCCGATGCGGCGCACGCGCTGCTGGGCTTCGCCCAGTCGTGCACCCAGCGCCTGTGCCTCGTCGAAGTTCCGGCGCGCAGCCTGCTCCTGAGCGCGCAGCGCAAGCCATGGCTTTTCCGCGTCGTCGACTTCGTGCTCGCGGCGCAGCGCGGCGAGCCGATCCACCTTGTTGCGGTAGGCGGCGATGTCGGCGTCGAGCGCAGCGATGTCTTGCGCCAGAGCGGCTTCGGTTTCGATCGCCTCCTTGTAGGGACCGCGCGGCGTGGCGTTCGCCGGCGTCAGCAGTTCGTTGCGCAGCGCCTCGACCTCGTCGGTCACCGCGTCGCCCCCACTGCTGGCCACTTCGCCCAGCGAGGTGTTCAGTGCGGTGCGCAGGTGATCGGTGGCATGCGCGACCGGGTCGCGGATGTCGTGCGCCGTGCCCTGCTGTATCCACAACAGGCCGGGGATGCCCCAATGCTCGGCCGCGCTGGCGCCGCGACCGGCGTGGCGGAAGCCGAGCAGTTCGGCCAGCCGGTCTTCGGCGTCGGCGCCGTCGAACTGTTGGGCGCCGCTGATCAGCGTGCAGCGCTTGCGCACGAGGAAGCTCTTGCTGAGGCGGTAGGCAACACCGCCTGTTTCAAACTCGAGCTCGACCGTCGGCGAGGCGGATGCGTCGCCCCACGGACGCAGGTCATCGACGCTGCCCGAACGGTGACGCTCGAAGAAGGCGGCGCGGATGGCTGCGACGACTGTGCTCTTGCCGGCTTCATTCGGGCCGGTGAACAGGTTGAGACCGGGATCGAGCGCGTCGATCTGCACAGACTGGCGGAACTGCCGGAACTGTTCGATGCGGATGCGCGTGAGCTTCACCGGGCGCCTCCGCTCGCGCCGCGCCGGTCACGCAGCAGGCCGGCCAGCAGCACCAGCGCATCGCGCGCCGTTTCGGCCTCGCCATCGCTGTTGCCTTGAAGGGTACGCAACTCGGCGAT
The DNA here is from genome assembly GCF_001713355.1 of Methyloversatilis sp. RAC08. Lineage (NCBI taxonomy): Bacteria > Pseudomonadati > Pseudomonadota > Betaproteobacteria > Nitrosomonadales > Sterolibacteriaceae > Methyloversatilis > Methyloversatilis sp. RAC08. The sequence goes on from NZ_CP016448.1 coordinate 1,703,863, forward strand.
CACGTCGCCGAGATAACCGTCGGCTGCCAGCGCATCGATGTCGTCTTCGGTCGGCGCAACGCGCAGCGCCGACAGATCGGCCGTGAAGCTGCGCACCCGTCCCTGCGTCTGCGCAAGGGCATCGCGCAGGCGTGCATGTCCGGCCAGATCGGTTTGGCCGTCGAGCGTGAGTTGCACGACATCCGCATGACCGAAAGCGGCCAGCCGGGCGAGCAGCACATCGAGGTCGCTGGCCACCTGCAGCGTCGCGCTCTCGTCGAACCAGCGGTACTGGCCGGTCACGACCGGCGTGACGACCGGTTCGGCACCGGGCGACGCAATCTCGACGATCAGCGCACGGCCGGAGTCATTGGCGCGGAAGCGGTCGGTTTCCGGCGTGCCGCTGTACCAGGTGCGTGCATCGATCTGCCGGCAGCCGTGCCAGTCACCGAGCGCGAGGTAGTCGAGCCGCGCCTCGGCAGCGCGCCCGGCGGCGATCGGATTGGACGAATCGATGCCTTCGGCCAGGATGCCCTGCACGCTGCCGTGCGCCAGCCCGATGCGATGAAAGCCGGCCGGGGTGTCGATGGCCGCGAAGATGGCGGTCAGGTCGCTGTGCGTGATGCGCTGGGTCAGCGGCGCGGTCAGCACGGCCACACGCAGGGTGTCGAACTGCACGGCGCCCGGTGCGAGACACACGGTGACGTTGGGCGGGATCGCGCCCAATCGCGCGGCGCGCGTCCACACCGATTCGCTCAGCGCGGCGTCATGGTTGCCCGGAATCATCACCCAGGGCCCGGCGTAGCCGCGCAGGCAGTTGAACAGCCGGTGGATCGTCCTCTCGGCCACGCCCTGCGCGTCGAATACGTCGCCCGCCACCAGCACCATGTGCACGCCCTGCACGCTGGCCAGCTGCGCCAGCCGCTCCACCGCGGCGAAGCGCGCCTCGGCGAGCAGCGCCGCGTCGTCAGGCTCGAACTGGCCGTACAGCTTGCCGATCTGCCAGTCGGCGGTGTGGAGAAGTTTCAGCAAGGTGCGGGTTCTGAAGCGATGGTGGCCGGACTATACAGAACGGGTGAGCGTGACGCGGCAGCGGGGTTGTGGGAATTGTTGTGGGAGCGGGGTTGTGGGAGCGGCGGCCTCGCTGCGATACGCACGCTGCACCACGATGGTCACGGCACTATCGCGGCGAGGCCGCCGCTCCCACAAGCAGCCTCCACAAACCGCCGCTCCCGCAAAGACGGCTCCTGCAGCCGCTCTGCCCGCAGCCGTTTCAAGCCGGCCGGCGGAACACGACGACGTGCTGCCACGGCAGATGGTCGATCGTGCGCTCCCATTTCAGCCGGTGCACCGCGGCCTCGCGCCGCACGCGCGCCTCGCTCATCTTGTGCAGCGGCTTGATCGGAATATCCGGATCCTCTTCCTTGAATTCGACGAACACGATCTGTCCGCCTGGCTTCGTGGCGCGTACGATACTGGCCAGCATTTCGAACGGGAAGGACAGCTCGTGATAGACGTCGAGCATGACCGCCATGTCGACCACTGCCGGAGGCAACTGCGCGTCATGCTCCCGGCAGCGGACGGCCTCGATGTTGTCGAAGCCGTTCTCGCGCGCCAGCCGCCCTATCCTGTTGACCATCATGCCCTGCACGTCGACGGCGATGATCTTCCCGTGCGGCTTCACGGCGGGCGACATCAGCCGCGACAGGTAGCCGGTACCGGCGCCGATGTCGGCAATCACCATGCCGGGCTGCAGATTGAGCGCCTGGACCAGCAGGTCGGTGCGCTCCTCGTCCAGCCGCTCCGGCCGTTCCAGCCAGTCTGCGGCCCGCCAGCCCATCACGTCGGAGATTTCGCGCCCCATGTAGAACTTGCCGGTACGGTCGAAATCCTGCGGTGGCTCGATCAGGTAGCCGGGCGCGCGCGGCGGGCGGGGGCGGTAGTCGGGGCGTTCTGGCGCCGCGTCGGCGCACACACGGGGCAGGTATCGGGACATGGTGGCGAACATACCATCGCGCGCCAAACACGTAGCGCACAAGCTTCGCCTTTGGCGTGTATCGTGACGGTCGCCCTGTGCGCTCAACCGCGGCACCGCCGGAACCGGCGCGCCGCACCTTTCATGCAGACCCCACAACGAGGAGGCAGACCATGTCGATTGCCCCCATCCTTACCCTCTCCGCGGACGAATTGTCCGAAGCGGAGGCGGCTTTGCTGGCTGCGCCAGACAGCGAGTACATGTCGGCCGGCCAGCTCGACTTCTTCCGCCAGCGTCTGCGCGCCGAGCGCGACGCACTGCTGCAGTCGGCGCACGACACGACGCAGCACCTGCACGAATTCGAGCGCACGCCCGACCCGTCGGACCGCGCGTCGCTGGAGGAAGATCATTCGCTGGAATTGCGCGTGCGCGACCGCGAACGCAAGCATCTGCACACGATAGACGAGGCGCTGGTGCGTATCGACGACGGTACCTACGGCTGGTGCGAATTCACCGGCGACCCGATAGGCATCGCCCGCCTGCTCGCCCGCCCGACCGCCACGCTGTCGCTGGAAGCGCAGGAACTGCACGAGCGCAAGCGCAAGATGCGCGGTCGCTGAGCAGTCGCCTGCCAGGGCGCGATCTGCCCCGGAAAGAGGGAGTCGCACTGTCGATGCTGTGGAGCGCACCGCCGCCGCACGGACGTTTTCCGGTCGGAGCTGTGGCCTGTGGGAGCGGCGGCCTCGCCGCGATTGATGCCGCGATGATCGTTGATCAACGCGCCGAGCGCGGCGAGGCCGCCGCTCCCACAAAACCGCCGCCGCTCCAACATGGGGCGACGCCCCGGCGCCCGTTTTCGGGAAGCCGGACCCGGCCGCGTGCCAACCCGTCACCGACCGATCAGTGCACCCGGCGGCGCGGCGCGGCGGCGGGACCGCCACGACCTTCAATTTCGCGGAACGTGATGCGGCCCTTGCTGAAGTCGTAGGGCGACAGCTCGAGCGACACCTTGTCGCCGGCGAGGATGCGGATGTGGTGCTTGCGCATCTTGCCCGAGGTGTAGGCGATGATCTGGTGACCGTTCTCCAGCGTCACGCGAAAGCGCGAATCCGGCAGCACTTCGGTCACGACGCCATTCATGTCTATCAGTTCTTCTTTGGCCATGGGTGAATCTCCAGGTTGAATTGGGTGCGGGCACGCCGACCGCGCGCCGGTGCCGGGGTCTGCCGGATCGATGGCGCGCTGATCAGCGGTGGTCTGCAGGCACACTTGCCCAACAGACAGGTTGAGGCGGATCGTCCGCGCTTTGCCGCATCGAAAGGATGCAGCGCCTGCACGGTGACCGGCGGGTGAGCTCTGCGGACTGGAGCCCGGGGCAATCCCGGAGCGCTGGCGTCCTGCGGCGGCCCTGCCGCTAGCGCCGAAGCAGCACACGGACCTTGCGGGGACGCCGGTTTCAGAGGGTGAAAATCCGGTGGGAACGGAATGCGGATACAACGGGCGGTGTCATGGCCGCGCGACATTCGCCGCCGGCCGATTTACACCGCCCTGTACTATGCCCTGAATCGATGCCTTCTGCAGCGCTTTCTCGCGGATCGCCGACACGCCACGCCCGCAATGAGGGGCACAATGATGTCTCACGGCAGCGCAACACCAATGACGATGTCGCGCCGTCCCTCAGGTTTCCTGCGTCTCATCGCACCCTGCCCGCGCCTGCCACCCCCTGGCGCCCGGCTCACTGAATGGACCTTGCCTTGATGATCGAACCCATATTGCTGACTGCCGCACGCGTGTGCACGCTCGAAGGACAGCGCGTACTGACCAATGCGAGCGGCTTCTTCTTCGAGCGCGACAAGCGCCTTTTCCTGGTCACCAGCCGCCACGTGGTGGTCGATGAACCGAGCAAGCACTTCCCGGACAGCCTCGAAATCGAGCTGCACACCGACTCGGCCAACCTGGCCGAATCCACCGGCTTTTCGATTCCGCTGTACCGCGGTGGCAAGAGCATCTGGCGACAAGGTCAGGACACGGCGGGCGAAATCGACGTGGCGGTGATCGAAATCGAACGCGCGGCGCTGCCGGCCAAGACCGTCTATCGCGCCTTCACGCCGGCCCATCTGGAGGTCGACGCGCGACAGATCGAGGTCGGCAGCCTGCTGCTGGTGGTCGGCTTCCCGCTCGGCTTTCACGACACGCTGCACCACATGCCGGTGGTGCGCCATGCAGTCATCGCGTCGTCCTTCGGTCTGCGCTTTCAGGGCGAAGGCTATTTTCTGACCGACGCACGCACCCATCGCGGCACCAGCGGCGCACCGGTGGTCATGCGAGCACCGGCAGGAAGCGCCGCCAAGGGCGACCTGCCCTGGCAACTGCTGGGCGTGCATTCCGCCCGGCTCGACGTCGGTACGCGCGACCGCAAGCTCGATGAGGCGCTCGGCCTGAATTGCGCCTGGTACGCGGACATCCTGATGACGCTGACAGAAGGCTGACCGTACCGCCCGGGAACGCCGCACTCGGCAAGGCCTCTCACCGCTTATCCGCTGCACGTCGTGGCGGGCTGATCAGGACTTTCCAGTGCCCGGCACGACCTTGAACTTCCTCCGTCGCCTTGCCCGCTGCCTGCTGCTTCCGCTGCTGTTGTGCGCGGGCGCACCGGCCGCGGCGACAGCGTCTGCCTGGCAGGGCGCCGCCTTCGAAGGCGACCGTGCCGCGCTGGAGAAGCTCGCGCAGGCCGGCGCGAAGGTGGTGCGGGTGTATCGCGAATCCGACGTCTGGGTGCTGGACGCGGCGCATCAGCTGGGCATGAAGGTGGTCATGGGACTGTGGCTAGGCCACCCGCGCCACGGTTTCCGGCTCGATGACCCGGCGGCGGTGCGCAAGCAGGAAGTGGCGGTACGCCGTTTCGTCACGACGTATCGCACCCACCCGGCGTTGCTGGCGTGGGGCGTCGGCAACGAAGTGGAAACCGGAGTCGCCGATCCGCAGCCGGTCTGGCAGGAGGTGAACCGGCTGGCCGCCATCGTGAAGTCGCTCGACCCCGACCACCCGACGCTGATGGTGGTGGCGGACAACAGCGACGCCTGGCTCGCTCCGCTCGCCCGCTGTTGCGCCGCGGTCGATCTGCTCGGACTCAACCTGTACGGCGGCTCGGTGTTCCAGCTGCCCGAACGGCTGCGCCGGCTGGGCATCACGAAGCCGGTCGTGGTGACCGAACTGGGGCCGCTCGGCCAGTGGCAGGCGGGGCGCAAGCCCTGGGGCGCGCCGGTCGAGCTGACCAGCAGCCAGAAGGCCGATTTCTTCCGCGAAGCACTGGCCTTTCTGGCTGGACAGCCGCAAGTGGCAGGCGCCTTCCCCTTCCTGTGGGGGGCGAAGCAGGAACAGACTGGCACCTGGCACGGCCTGCTGCTGGCCGACGGCAGCCCGACCGCGATGACCGACGCACTGTCCGCCGCCTGGGGCCGGCCGGTGACGCAGGCCGCTCCACGGATCCGCGGCATCGGCATCGCGGCCGACCAGTTCTCGCCCGGGCAGACGATGTCGGCCGGCGTGGACGCCGCATCCTTCGACGGCTCACCGCTGACCACGCTGTGGGAGGTGCGTGCCGAAGCGACCGACCTGCGCGCCGGCGGCGACCTCGAAACCGTGCCGCCGCGCATCGACGTCGCGGTGCAGCAGGCCGATGCGCAGAGCGTCCGCTTCACCGCTCCGGCTGCACCCGGTGCATACCGGCTGTTCATCACCGTGCGCGACCGTCTGGGCAAGGCAGCGACCGCGAATCTGCCGTTCCGGGTGCGCTGAGGCGAACGGGTGCGGGCGTAGCGGGTGTGGTTGAAAGAAAGGGGCCGTGGGAGCGGCGGCCTCGCCGCGATAGATGCCGCGGTGATCGTTGATCAACGCGCCGATCGCGGCGAGGCCGTCGCTCCCACAGGCCGCCGCTCCCACAGGTGACACCACTTCCACAGGCCGCGCGGGACCCTCCGCACGAAATCGCTCAGCGCATGGCCTGCTCGAGCCACAGCGCGGGTTCTTCCATCGCGGCGACCTGTTCGCGCAACTCGAGGATGCGCGCCTCCCAGTAACGCGGCGTGTCGAACCATGGAAAGGCGGTCGGGAAGGCGGGGTCCTGCCAGCGGCGGGCGATCCAGCCACTGTGGTGGATCAACCGTAACGTACGCAGCGCCTCGATCAACTGCAGTTCGCGCGGGTCGAACTCGCAGAATTCCTCGTAACCGGCCAGCACCTTGCCGAGCTGTTCGGCGCGATCGGCCCGCTCGCCGGACAGCAGCATCCACAGATCCTGGACGGCCGGCGCCATGCGGCTATCGTCGAAATCGACGAAATGCGGTCCCTGTCCCTCGACCCACAGCATGTTGCCGATGTGGCAATCGCCGTGCGTGCGGATGCGCCGGATGGCGCCGCACCGTTCGAACGCGGCGCGCACGCCGTCGAGGGCCTGCGCGGTGATGCCGCGGTAGACGCTTTCCAGCTCCGGCGGCACGAAGTGGTGATCGAGCACGAAGGCCGCCGGTTCCTCGCCGAAGCTGGCGATGTCGAGCGACGGCCGGTGCACATACGGCTGCACCGCGCCGAGCGCATGGATGCGGCCCATGAAGCGGCCTATCCATTCCAGCGTGTCGGCGCGGTCGAATTCGGGCGCCCGCCCGCCGCGGCGGGGAAACACCGCGAAGCGATAGCCGGCGTGCGTCATCAGGGTGCTGCCGCACGGCAATTCGAGCGGTGCAACGACCGGGATCTCGCGCACCGCCAGTTCGAGGCAGAAGGCGTGCTCTTCCAGGATGGCGGCGTCGCTCCAGCGCGCCGGACGGTAGAACTTGGCGATCATCGGCGGGCCGTCATCGACGCCCACCTGATAGACACGGTTTTCGAAGCTGTTCAGGGCGAGCAGCCGGCCATCGACCGCATAGCCGGCCGCTTCCAGTGCGTCGAGCACCGCTTCCGGTGTGAGCCCTGAGTAGGGCTGAGACTCGGGCTGAGACTCGGATTGAAGCTCGGGCGGCACATCGGTATCTGAATCGGTCATCGTATCTCGTTGAATGAGGGGTCCAACCTTGAATTCGGGGTCGGCAACCCCTACCCTAGCGCGTTTACCGCCGCAACTGCGCTCGCCGTGACGTATCAGGTTAAGGAAATCTTCTACACGCTGCAGGGCGAGGGGCTGAATGCCGGCCGGGCCGCGGTGTTCTGCCGCTTCGCCGGCTGCAATCTGTGGAGCGGCCGCGAGGCGGACCGCGCCAGCGCGCAGTGCCGCTTCTGCGACACCGATTTCGTCGGCACCGACGGCACGCTGGGCGGCCGTCATGAGCAGGCCGACACACTGGCCGACGCGATCGCCGGCTGCTGGGCCGGCGCCGGCGGCCGGCGTCTGGTCGTGCTGACCGGCGGCGAGCCGCTGCTGCAGATCGACGCCGCACTGATCGACGCCCTGCACGCGCGCGACTTCGAAATCGCCGTCGAAACCAATGGCACGCTGGCCGCACCCGACGGCATCGACTGGATCTGCGTCAGCCCGAAGGCCGGCAACGAGGTGGTGCAGCGCCACGGTCACGAACTGAAGGTGGTCGTGCCGCAGCCCGGGCTGGATCTTGCAGCGATGGAAAGCTGGGATTTCCGGCACTTCCTGGTGCAGCCGATGGACAATGCACAAGCGGTCGACAACCGCCGCTGGGCCATCGACTGGTGCATGCGCCATCCGCGCTGGCGACTCAGCCACCAGACGCACAAGGCGCTGGGCATCCGCTGATCGCTGCCGTCGTCACGGCCGGCCGCGTGCGCGGCGTCCCGCGGAGTACCCGTACGCCGCGCCTTATTTCAATCCTGCCTTCCTTCATTTTTCAAAGATGGTCGTCGAACTCAGTCAGCGCTTCTACTTCGAAGCCGCACATACCCTGCGCCGCAAGGTCGATGCCGACAGCAGCCTGCGCATCCACGGCCACACCTATCACGCCGAAGTGATGCTGCGCGGCGAGCCCGATCCGGTCAGCGGCATGCTGGTCGATCTGGCGCTGCTGCGTGCGGCGCTGGCCGGCGTGCGCGACGCGCTCGACCACCGCTTTCTGGATGAAGTTGCCGGCCTCGGTCCGGCCACACTGGAAAACCTGTGCCAGTTCATCTGGCGCGCGCTGGCGCCGCAACTGCCGCAACTGGCGCGCGTCACTGTGGAACGTCAGGCCTCGGGCGACAAGTGCGCGCTGTGCGCGGCTTGAGTCAGCCGACATCGTGCGGCGATGCACTGCGGTGCATGCTGTGTGCCATCAGTCTGCTGGCCGGCACGGCTGCGCACGCGCTGGCGCCCGACTTCGACACGGTGCGCGACGCCTGGCGCTCGTCGGAAGCGCGTCTGCTCGACCGCCACGGCGAGCCGCTGGCCGAAGTGCGGGTCGACTTCGACGAACGACGACTCGACTGGGTCAGCGCACGTGCGCTGTCGCAGCCGCTGGTGCGCGCGCTGCTGGTGGCCGAGGACAAGCGCTTTCTGCAGCACGACGGCGTGGACTGGCAGGCGCTGGCCGGAGCCACCTGGGACAATCTGTGGCGCGCGCTGGAAGGCCGCCGGCCGCGCGGCGCCTCGACCCTGACGATGCAACTGGCCGGCCTGATCGATCCGGCGCTGCGCCTGCAGGGCACGCGGCGCAGCGTCGGCCAGAAGTGGGATCAGGCAGCCGCGGCACGCCAGATCGAGCGGCGCTGGAACAAGGCGCAGATTCTCGAGGCGTATTTCAATCTGGCCCCGTTCCGCAGTGAACTGCGCGGCATCGGCGCCGCCTCGCGTGGCCTGTTCGGCAAGGATCCGGACGCGATCGATCCGGTCGAGGCGGTGCTGCTGGCCGCACTGCTGCGCGGCCCCAACGCGGCGGCCGACAAGGTCGCGCTGCGTGCCTGCGCGGTGGCGAAGCGACTCGATCCGGTGCCGGATTGCCGCGACATCCGGACGCGCGCCGACGCCGTGCTGTCGCAGCGCTACCGCATCGAGCCGCGCTGGCAGGACGCCACCGCGCTGGCGCGCCGGCTGCTGCGCGAGCCCGGCGAACAACGCCCGACCACGCTGGACGCACCGCTGCAGCGGCGCGCCCTGCAGGCGCTCGGCAGTACGCGCGACGACACCTCGGTGGTGGTGCTCGACAATCTGACCGGTGAAGTGCGTGTGTGGGGTGGCGGACCGGACAGCGCCGACACGGTACTTCAGCGTCAGCCGGCCGGCAGCGCACTGCAGCCCTTCATGTATGGCATGGCGATCGAGCAGCGCTGGCTGACAGCGGCTTCGGTACTCGACGACAACCCTGCCTTCGTTACCCTGCCCCTGCCGCCGGGCTTGCCCGATGGCGAACCGCGCGGCGCCATCAGCGTACGCGGCGCATTGGGCCTCGCCGCAGACATTCCCGCGCTGCGCGTGCGCGCGCTGATCGGTGACGACGCACTGGACGCCACCCTGCAGGCACATGGCCTGGCAGCCGTATCGAATGGCGGCGCGCGCGCCAGCCTGATCGAACTGGCGAACGCCTACCGCACCTTTGCCAGCGCCGGCCTGTGGAGCGCCTGGCGGCTCGAACCGGTCACTGCGGCCGACGCGCTTCCCGCATCGCCGGCGCAAAGGCTGTGGTCGCCGGCCGCGGCCTGGATCGTCGGCGACCTGCTGACCGTACGCCCGACCGAAGGCGAACCGGCGCCACGGCCCTGGGCGGCACTGATGAATGGCCGTTCAGCCGACCGTTCGGTCTGGTGGTCGGTCGGCTTCACCCGCCACTACACGGTGGCGCTGCGCGCGCCGCGGCCGGTGGCTGCCACCTGGCTGGCGCTGATCGACGCACTGGAGGGTCCTTCGTTCGAGCCGGCGTTAGAGCGCCCGGGCGCGCCGCCGGGCGTGGAGCGGGTACGCGTGCAGTTCGAGCCGGCGATCGAACCGGCCCGCGACGAGTACTTCCTGCGCGGCACCCAGCAGGCGTTCGTCGATGCCACGGTGCACGATGTATCCGGCCGGCCGCGCATCGTTCTGCCGGCCGGCGGCGTCAAGCTGGTCAGCGCGGCGCTGCCGGCCGGCCGCCAGACCCTGCTGTTCGAGGCGCGCCCGCCGCTGCCCGGACTGATCTGGCTGATCAATGGCGAACGCCTGCCTGCGGTCGAAGGGCGCGCGCTGTGGAGCCCGCGCCCCGGCCGGCATCGGCTGGCGCTGCTCGACGCCGCCGGTCTGCAGGTCGAATCGATGGCATTCGAGGTGCGGCTCGACGATTCCGCTCCACCCACTTCGGCGCCCTGATCAGAGGGTATGGCTGCGGTCACCGCGCGCGAAGCCGCTCAGCGGCGCTGCGATGCCGCGCGTCATGCAGATCACCTTGAACAGCTCGCCCATTTCGGCCGGCGAGGTCAGCCGGTTCACTTCCGCATTGCGCTTCGCGCGTGCCAGTGGTTCCGGTTCATCCGACAACAGTGCAGGCAAGCCACAGTTCAGCAGGAAGCTCGCTTGCGAGGTGTAGCCGGCGAGCGACAGGCCGGCGTCGAATGCGCTCTGTGCCACGGCGGTGAAGTCGACATGCGCCGTGATGTCGCACAGGCCGGGCATCCACAGCGGCTCGGCATGCGCGTGGTGGCGGTAGTGGCACATCAGCGTGCCGGTGCTGCGGTCGGGATGGTAGTACTCGGCTTGCGGAAAGCCGTAGTCGATCAGCAGCAACGCGCCGCATTCGATGCGCCGCGCCCACTCGGCCACCCAGGCGCGCCCGGCCAGGCCCAGTTCGGTCTCGTAGCCGGGCGGCAGGCGCAGCGCACGCGCGGCATCGGCAAGCGCAGGCGGGGCGACGCGCCAGCTCAGCGCAATCTGCCCATCGGCATCAACGGTGAGGCCGGCTTCTTCGATGTCATCGGCCGTTGCCCGGATGCGCTCGACCGGCAGGGCATCGAGCAGTTCGTTGCCGAACACCACGCCGCTGAAGCGCTCCGGCAGCGCATCCAGCCATTCGACGCGCCCGGCCAGCGCCGGCACTTCGCGCTCGATCAGCGCACGCTGGCGCGCGCGCAGATCGGCCGACAACTCGAGGATGCGGTAACTTTCGGGGGCGCAGCCGATGCGCGCGAGTTCGCGCAGCAGATCGGCGGCGAGCCGGCCACTGCCGGCGCCTGCTTCCAGCAGGTGCGGCGCCGACAATTGCATCAACTCGGCAAGCTGGATCGCCAGACAGCGCCCGAACAGTGGCGACAGCTCGGGCGCGGTGACGAAATCGCCACCGCTGCCGAACTTTTGCAGCGCACCGCTGTAATAGCCGAAGCCGGGCGCGTACAGCGCGAGCGCCATGTAGCGGCTGAACGACATCCAGCCGCTGCCGGCGACTTCGGCCCCGATCAGCGCCTGCAGTCGGGCGCTGTGGTCGAGGGCATCGGCGTCGGGAGAGGGCAGATGCAGGGGCAGGGACATATGGGCAAAGGTTTGGGCGGGCTGCGCATGATGCGGCAACTCACAGGCGCGGCACAATCGGGCAGGGCAACATGAACCACGAACGGGTAGTCATGATCACCGGCGCGGCGCGGCGGGTCGGCGCGCAGACCGCGCGTACCTTGCACGGCGCCGGCTGGCGGGTGGTGATCCACCACCACCGCTCGACCGGCGAGGCGCATGCGCTGGTCGAATCGCTGAATGCACTGCGCCCCGGCAGCGCGGCCGGGCTGGCGGCCGATCTGCTCGACACCGACGGTCTGCCGCCACTGGTGACGGCGGCGACCGCGCTGTGGGGCCGGCTCGACGCACTGGTAAACAACGCCTCCAGCTTCTTCCCGACGCCGCTCGGCAGCGTGACCGCCCAGGACTGGGACAGTCTGGTCGGCAGCAACTTCAAGGCGCCGCTGTTTCTGGCCCAGGCGGCCGCGCCGGAACTGCGGGCGCGCGGCGGCTGCATCGTCAACATCGCCGACATCCACGCCGAACGTCCGCTCGCCGGCTACGCGCTGTACAGCGCGTCGAAAGGCGCACTGGCCACGCTGACCCGTGCGCTGGCGATCGAACTGGCACCGCAGGTCAGGGTGAATGGCGTGGCGCCGGGACCGATACAGTGGCCGGACGACCCACTGTTCGATGCTGTCGAGCGTTCGCGCATCGTCGAACACACCCTGCTCAAACGCGAAGGCTGCCCACAGGACATCGCGCGTACGGTACGCTTCCTGATCGAGGACGCGCCTTACATCACCGGTCAGATCATCGCGGTAGACGGCGGGCGCAGCGCGCATCTGTGACGCATGCAGCAGCCGTTTGGATGATTGCGATCCAAAAGCCGGACAGATCAGCTGCGCATTTGTAAAATGCTTTGACAGTCGTTCGCCACTCCGGCCACCCATGAGCTCCCAACAAAAATCTCTTTGCGTGCTGTTCGCCGACGTGTCGGGCAGCACCCGGCTGTACGAAAAGCTCGGGGATGCCGAAGCCCTGCGGGCGGTCGAACGTTGCCTGAACCGCATCCGACGGGTGATCGACGGCCATGGCGGAAAGGTCATCAAGACCATCGGTGACGAGGTCATGACGACTTTCCCGAGTGCCGACGAGGGCATACAGGCCGCCTGCGAAATGCAGCACCGCATCACGGATCTGCCGCCGGTGTCGGGCGTCAAGCTGGCCATCCGGGTCGGCTTCCATTACGGACCGGCGATCGAGGAAAACGACGACGTGTTCGGCGACACGGTCAACACCGCGGCCCGCATGGCGGGTCTGGCGCAGGCCGGGCAGGTGATCACCACGGCCGAAACCCTGTCGTCGCTGACCCTTTCGCTCGCCCCGGCAGTGCGCGAAATCGATGCACTGACCGTCAAGGGCAAGGCCGAAGACGTGCGGGTGTGCGAAGTGCTGTGGCAGGAGGGCGCCGACCTGACGATGAAGGCGTCAAGCACCGCCCCGCTCTACGTGATGGCGCGCCTCTTTGTGAAGTACCGCGAACTGGAGCGCACGCTGGACCCGACGCAAGGCCCGCTCACGCTCGGTCGGGACATGGGCAACGAGGTGGTCATCAAGGACCAGCGCGCCTCGCGCAATCACGCCCGCATCGAGCGCAGGCGCGACAAGTTCGTGCTGATCGACCAGAGCACCAACGGTACCTTCCTGTGCATCGAGGGCGAAAACGAGGTCATCCTGAAGCGCGAGGAAATGATCCTGCGCGGTCACGGCACCATCGGCTTCGGCCACAGCGCGATGGAACAGGGCATCGACCTGATGCAGTTCGAGGTGCTGGGCTGACCGGCGTGCCGCCGGGCGCCGTCAGATACTGATCCGCTTCAGCAGCTCCGGATCGCGCACCACCGCCTCGCGCCGAGCCGGTGCCGCGTCCATCAGCGCAGCCGGAGGCAGCGTTTCCAGCCGCGCGAGCACCGACGGCTCCCGGCACGCCGCCTCGAATTCCAGCGCCACCGCCTCCGGGCTGCTCGACACGACGCGCAGGCAGTTGCGGCCGAGCTTGCGCGACAGTGGCAGCAGGATGCCAGCCTGCACGTTCTGGCTGGTATCGGCCAGCCCGCCCGACATGTCGGCATTCAGCGCAGCACCCGCTCCATCCATGCGCAGCACTTCGGTACCGAGCACCGCCCGCATCGACGCGATTTCGCGCAACAGCGCCTGTGTGGTGTCCTGACCCGGCAGTCCGGCGATATCCAGCCTGACCTTGCGGCCGGCGAAGTGAAAGTGGCTCAGGAAGAAATCGCGGCTGAACTGCTCGCCGACCCGCTTTCCGATGTCGGCCAGCGCCTTTTCTTCCGACCCCCAGCTCGCGCCTTCGGGAATTTCGGTGTTCAGATACACCTCTTCGCCGGTCTTGCGGTCGGTGCAGCGGACGGTCCAGGAAGTCAGCACGACCTTTTCTATCGTCAGCCCGGACGCTGCCAGCGTGGCGCTCAGGCGCTTGAAGCGCACTTCGCCGTCGATGCTGAAGTCAGCCGCCTGCTGGCTTCCAGCGTCGTCATTCCAGGTGCGGAAGCCGAAACCCTGCACATGCTGCTTCAACATGTTCTCGGCCAGCGGTGAACGCTGCGCCGGTGCGGACGGGTCACCGTCGGCCCAGCGCGATGCCACGGCGACCGAAATCTTCGGGTCGCCATTGTTGCGGATGAAGTCGACCCGCTCGTCTTCCGACATCTGGTTCAGCGACTTCTGCACCTGACGCACGCGCACTGCGGCGCGCACGGCTCCCGCCATCAGACCGTCCTTGCCCAGTTCGGGCGGCGCCTCTTCGAGCACCGCTTGGATGAAATCACCGCTGCGACCCAGCAGCTTGTCCTGCAGCAGTGCGTAATGGCTGTTCACCGACTTCGGATCGACGAACAGGGCGACCGCCTTTTCAAGTATCTGGCGGCGCGCGTCGTCGCGCAGCGCACCTGCCAGTGCCGCCTGGTCATTGGCGAAGCGCGGGTCGCTCGGATCGGCCAGACCGATCGCGCTGATGACGGTGACGCCAGGGTCGAGCGCACGTTCCGGTACCGCGGACGGTGCCGGCACCAGCGCAGCGGGCGCTGCCGCTGGCGGGGCGACTTCGACGGCGACGGGCGGCGCCGGTGCGTCGGCTGTCGGTTGCAATGCGAACCAGACCCCTGCGCTCACGGCGACCAGCGCTGCCGCAGCGATCGCGAAGGGCAGCGGTCCGCGGCGCGCGGGCGTATTGACGGGATGGGCGCGGGGCGGCGAGTCGACGGCCGGCGCCCGATCGACCGGCGTTGGCGTTGGCGTAGCAAGCGTCGCATCCGCCTGCGTCACGAGCGTGGCGTCATCGTCGCCCGACAGGGTCACGACGGTGGCGTCATCGTCGGCGGACGCAAGCAGCGCGGCATCGAGCGCGGCGCGAAATGCTGCTGCATCCTGAAAGCGGTCGTCCGGGCGTTTGGCAAGCGCCTTGCGCACCACGGCGTCGAGTCGCGCGTTGACATGCACATTGAGCACCGACGGCCAGGTCGGATCTTCCTTCAGCACCTTGTGCATGATGGTGGTCAGCGCGCCGGTGAAGGGCTTTTCGCCGGTCAGCAGCTGATACAGCACGACACCGGCGGAAAACAGGTCGCTGCGCCCGTCGACCGTCTGCCCCATGAACTGCTCGGGCGACATGTAGGAAGGCGTGCCGATGACCGTGCCGGTCTGGGTCAGATTCGACGATTCGATCCGCGCGACACCGAAGTCAGCCACCTTCACCGTGTTGTCGGCCAGCAGGATGATGTTCGCCGGCTTGATGTCGCGATGGGTGACGCCGTGGCGGTGGGCGTGTCCCAGTGCATCGAGCAGCTGCCCCATGAGGCGTCCGACCATGGGTAGCGGAATGCGCTCGTCGGCTTCGAACAGATCCTTCAGTTCGCGGCCCTGCACGAACTCCATCGCGATGAAGGCGGTGCCGTCGTCGGCTTCGCCATACTCGTAGATGGCGACGACGTTCGGGTGGTTGAGCCGTCCGGCCGCCTGCGCCTCGCGCTTGAAGCGTGCGATCACCTCGTCGGCTTCGCTGCGCTCCAGCTGCTCGCGCTTGAGCGTCTTGATGGCGACCCGTCGGTCGATGACCGGGTCGCGCCCTTCATAGACGATGCCCATCGCACCCTGACCGAGCTCGCGCAGGATGTCGTACTTGCCCAGTCTGGCTGGAAGGCTCACGGCGTGTGCTCCGGCAGCAGGATGCTTACTTGTACTTCGAGTCGATTTCCCAGACCGATTTCTGCACCAGTCGCTGCACCATGCCGTCCAGCGTGATGCCGCCTTCCTGGCTGCTCGACACACCGAGGATGGAGGTGCCCTTGGCGCCGACTTCCATCTTCTCTTCGGTATAGCCCTGCGCAAGCTGTTCGGTGGTGTTTGCGTCGATGATCTTGTAGCGCATGCCGATGATCCACACGCCGGCGGCAGCGGCGGTCTCGACCGATCCGACCGCTTCGCCGGCGGCGTAGCTGCCGCGGCTGCCGCCGAGGATGCCGATGATGTTGCCGATCGCCCGTCCGCTGATGCCTTCCTTCGCGGCAGCGACCTGCTCCGCTTTCAGGATGTCGAATTTCACGACGTACTTGGTCGTCTTCAGCTTGCCCTTCTGCAGCATCTTGCGTGCCGAGTCCGGGTCGCCCATCGAGTATGCCAACTGGAACTCGCCCAGCAGCGGGCCGAGATCGGACCGCTCCAGCACCTTGAAATTGGCCTGCGACAGCTCGAGTTCGCCGAAGTCGGCAATGTTGTTGGAGGCGAACTTCTGCGTGAAGGTGGCATTGTTGCTCTTGATCTCGCCCGGCACGACGATGACGGTCGGCCCCTTCTTGTTCTTGTTGCTGTACTCGACAGCCTTGTACATCGCCTTGTCGGCGCTTTCGTTGGCCTTGTCGGAAGTGCTGGTGCCGGCCGTCGGCGAAGCGCTCTCGAACGTCGGCTGTGCGAAAGCCGGCGCCCCGATGCATGCCAGTGCGACTGCAAGTGCCACCCTGTGGCGCAACATCCCGTGGTTGATAGTCATGACATCCCTTTCATTTGGTCATCCCGATCGATTTCATGCCGGTTCTGCGCCGACTGGAAGTGCCCTGGCCTGCCGGCCGTTGCCCTGGTGCGAACTGCCTATCTTCGTTTGTTGCCGGCGGTCGATGCCGCATGCGCGCAGTAACCGCCCAGCAGCGTGCTCACCACGCCATCTGCCTTTTCTTCCACCAGCGTGCCGGCCATGGCCAGCGTGTCGCTGCCCGAATACGACTCGGCCGACGCCTGGGCATCGGACAGCAGCGTGCCGTCAGGCTTCATGAGCGCGAAGGCGATCGTCACGTAGACCTCGGGAATGCGTACTACCGGATTCAGCATCGAGCGCGACGCGATCGTGCCACGCAGGACGAGCTGGGCGCCCATCTTCTTCGAAGCCGCCAGTGCGGCGTCCGGATCGTTGCGGAAGTAGGCGTCAACTTCGGCCTGAGCGATGTGGGCCGTGATTTCCTGCTGGGAATAGGTGCGGATGCCCTGCCTGAGCAGGCGCTTGTTGATCGAATTGAAATGCGGGCTGTAGCGGGCCTGGCTGGCGCTGATGCCTTCGCCGGTGCGCTCGCCCATGACGATCATGATCTTCTTTCGCTTCAGCTCGGCGAGACAGCCTGCGGGGAGGGACAGCGCCGTGTGCGAGGTGGCGCGGCGTTCTTCTTCAGCCCGCGCGTCCTTCTCCGCCTCTTCGGAAAAACTGAATGCCGCAGCCATCGACGCGGCTGCAAGGAGCGTCACGCCACACAGCAGCCGGATGCCCTTGTTGCAATAGCGCAGCACGACGTACCCCGACAGTCGAACACCGCTTGACTATAGCAAAAGGGCATCGCGTCGCTGCTCGCCTTGCGGCACGATTCATGTCGGGTTGTTGCATAAGCCACATCGGCCGGTGCCGTGGATGCGACACCGGCAACATCAAGGTCAGGCCTTGACGCATTCCGCTATGAAGGACTTTCTTTCTTCGCCCTTGAGCGCCTTTTCGGTGGCTTCGGTGCGGCACTGCTTCTTGCGGTCCTTCAGCGCACCCGCTTCGTCGGCCGTCAGCGTCTGTTTTGCGGCAGAACCCGACGACAGGCAGCCGCTCATGAAGCTGCGACGTTCATCGCCCTTGAGCGCCTTCTCCTTCGCTTCGGCATTGCAGGCTTTCATCTTCTCCTGCTGCGGCCCGGCGATGGCGGCGCTCGGCGAGACGAGCAGAAAGGCTGCTGACAGGACAGTCAGCGTCGAGGACAAGCGGTATGCGGACATGATGTACCTCCTCACGACAACAATGAATGAACATGCGAATCGACTGACAGGCGCCAGTCGATTCGCATGATATTCGCATGTCATCGAACAGGGAAGTTCTGTTTCAGCCCTCGTCGCCGCCAAGCGCGCGGCGCTGACGTTCTACGAATTCGAGTGTGGAGTCGATGCCGCGGAAACGGAGAATCGTGACGCGTACGGCCGCCTCGACCAGCACGGCCAGATTGCGTCCGGCCGCCACCGGTATGACAACCTTGCGTATCTTCACGCCGAGGATGTCCATGACCTCGTTGTCGAGCGGCATGCGCGTGGCTTCAGGCAGACCGGTTACCTGCTTCTGCAGATGCACGACGAGCTGCAGCTTCATCTTGCGCCGACAGGCAGTTTCACCGAATACCGTCCGGATATTCAGCACGCCCAGCCCGCGAACTTCGAGAAAGTCCTTCAGCAATTCGGGGCAGCGCCCCTCGAGTACGGTCGGCGCGATGCGCGAGATTTCCACGCAGTCGTCGGCAACCAGCCCGTGCCCGCGCGAAATCAGTTCGAGCGCAAGTTCGCTCTTGCCGACACCCGAATCACCGGTGATCAGCACGCCCATGCCAAGCACATCCATCGATACGCCGTGCAGCGTGGTCTGGTCGGCCAGTTCGCGCGCGAGGTAGGCGCGCACCTGGTCGATGACCGATGCCGCACTGCGTTGCGTGGTGATCAGCGGAATGCCGTGCTCCGCACAGCCGGCGCGTATGGCGGCCGGCGGCTGGGCGCCGTCGGCGACGATGAAGGCCGGCGGATGGGCTTCCAGCAGCGAACCCACGATGTCCTCGACCTTGCGCGGACTGACGTTTTCAACCCACAGGATTTCCGGCACGCCGATGACCTGGATGCGCCGGGTGTGAATGGTATTGAGATGCCCGACGAGATCGGCGGGCGACAGGCCGATCTGATCGGCAACGATCAGTGTGTTGCCGTCGCCGCACTGCCACTGCAGGCGAAGACGGTCGCGATTGTCCTCAAACAGCCGCGCGACGCTGAGCTTCCGCATGCACCGGTTGCCAGGTGGTGAATAGAGCGTGGATGGCAGCGGCGTCTGCTGCCTGAAGCAGCTGTTCGCGGAACGCCTTGTCTGCAAACATTTGTGCCAGCTCGGACAATATCTGCAGATGCAGCTCGGTTGCCTGCTCGGGCACCAGCAGCACGAACAGCAGATTGACCGGTCGGCCGTCCGGCGCATCGAAGGCGACCGGCGTATCCAGCCGCACAAACCCGCCGATGGCTTCCTTCAGACCCTTGATGCGGCCGTGCGGAATCGCCACGCCCTGACCGAGTCCGGTGGAGCCGAGCTTTTCCCGTGCGAACAGGCTGTCGAACACCTGGCTGCGGGCAATACCCTGATGGTTCTCGAACAGCAGGCCGGCCTGTTCGAACACACGTTTCTTGCTGCTGGCCTCAAGGCCGATACAGACATTCGAAACGGGCAACAGCTTGGCGATGAGCGTCATGTCAGGGGCTACTCCGAACACGCGGCGGGCGCGATTACCGGATATCGGAAACCGCGCCGTGAAGTTGATTGCACTGCAACAAGACGTCGGATTATACGCTCGTGACAGATGGCAATCGTGTCATTCTGCCGCTTGGTGCTTGACCGACTCGCGCGTGTGCTCGTTCGATTTTTCCTTGTGTTTGAGCACCTGACGATCGAGTTTGTCCATCAGGTTGTCGAGGGTGGCATACATGTCTTCGCTTTCCGCTTCGACGAAGATGTCGCGGCCTCGCACGTGCAGAGTGACTTCCGCCTTCTGTCGCAGCTTTTCGACAGTCAGAATCACGGAAACGCTTGTTACGTGGTCGAAATGGCGGATCACGCGTTCGAGCTTGGACTCGATGTAGTCGCGGATCGGCTGCGTCACTTCAAGATGATGGCCGGTGATGGTGAGGTTCATGCTGCCTCCTGTCGTTGCGGGACGGAATATGCGGGACGGTCCGGGCGTTCGTCATTGAACGCGCTAGATCGCCTTGCGCACGCTGACCGGCGGGATGTTGAGCGATTCACGGTATTTGGCGATGGTGCGCCGCGCAACCACGATGCCCTGCTGACCCAGTATTTCCGCGATGCGCGAGTCCGACAACGGACGCTTGGCATCCTCGGCACCCACCAACTGGCGGATGAGTGCGCGGATTGCGGTGGCTGAGCAGGCCCCGCCGCTTTCGGTTGCCACATG
Organism: Methyloversatilis sp. RAC08; assembly: GCF_001713355.1. Lineage (NCBI taxonomy): Bacteria > Pseudomonadati > Pseudomonadota > Betaproteobacteria > Nitrosomonadales > Sterolibacteriaceae > Methyloversatilis > Methyloversatilis sp. RAC08. The sequence continues at coordinate 1,723,739 of NZ_CP016448.1, forward strand.
GCTGCCGAAAAAATATTTCAGTTCGAACAGGCCGCGTGTCGTCGCCATGTACTTCTGCGACGTCACCCGAGAAATGGTGGATTCATGCAGTTCCAGCGTCTCCGCGATCTCGCGCAGCGTCAGCGGCCGCATCGCAACCTCACCGAATTCGAAGAACTGGCGCTGGCGCTCGACGATGGCCTGAGAGACACGCAGGATGGTGTCGAAGCGCTGCTGGACATTCTTGATCAGCCACTTGGCCTCCTGCAGCTGGCCGGACAGACCGCTGCCGCGCTGGCCCTGCAGGATTTCCGCATACAGCCGGTTGATCCGCAGACGCGGCATGGCATCCGGATTGAGCAGCGCCGTCCATTGGCCGCGCACCTTGCGCACCACGACGTCGGGCACGATGTAGCGCGCATCGATCGGCGCGAACTGGGCACCCGGACGGGGGTTGAGCGAACGGATCAGGTTCTGTGCGGCGCGCAGCAGTTCTTCATCGCAGCCGACCGCACGCCGGATCTTGGCGAAATCACGCGCAGCCAGCAGATCGATGTGCTGATCGATGATGACGCGTGCAAGCGTCGATACTTCGTCGGTCGCCAGGAAGTTGAGCTGCATCAGCAGGCATTCGCGCGGGTCGCGCGCCGCCACGCCGGGCGGGTCGAAGTTCTGCAACTGGCGCAGCGCGATCGACAGGTCGTCGAGGTCGATGTCGGCCTCTTCCGGCAGCAGCTCGACCAGTTCGTCCAGGCCCTGGTTCAGGTAGCCGTCATCGTCAAGCGCTTCGATCAGCAGGCGGATCAGATAGCGGTCGCGCTCGCTCATCTGCGACAGGGCGAGCTGGCCGCACAGGTGGTCCCTCAGCGAGGTACCGGCCGCCTGCACGTCCTGGTAGTCGCCATCGTCATCGTCGCCGCCGCTGCGCGTACCGTAGTTGCCGCCTTCGCCCGACCACTCGTCCATGTCGGCGCTGCCCGTACCCTCGGGGGCACGTTCGTCGGCGCTGGCCTGGGTGCTTTCCTGCGGCGCATCGCGCACCTCGGCAACGCTTTCGGGCGGCGGCTGGAAGCTGGCGGTGGCATCCGGCTCGTCACGCTCGAGCATCGGGTTCTCATCGAGGAAACGTTCGATTTCCTGATTGAATTCGATGGTCGACAGCTGCAATAGCCGGATCGACTGTTGCAGCTGCGGTGTCAGCGCAAGATGCTGGGAAAGTTTGAGTTGCAGCGACTGCTTCATGGTGTGCAAATTTCGGCGGGCTACAGGCGGAAATGCTCGCCCAGATAGACCTTCCTGACACTTTCGTTATACACGATTTCGTCCGGCCGGCCGCTCGCCAGCACCTCGCCTTCGTTGATGATGTAAGCCCGGTCACAGATGCCCAGCGTTTCCCGCACATTGTGGTCGGTGATCAGAACGCCGATGCCGCGTTCCTTCAGGAAGCGGATGGTTTTCTGGATGTCGATCACCGCAATCGGGTCCACACCGGCGAACGGTTCGTCGAGCAGGATGAAGCGCGGCGACGTGGCCAGTGCGCGGGCGATCTCGACACGCCGCCGCTCGCCGCCCGACAGCGCCACGGCCGCACTCTTGCGCAGGTGGGCAATGCCCAGTTCGGCCAGCAATTCTTCCAGCCGCTGTGCTCGCACCCGCGCATCCTTCTCGTTCAGTTCCAGGATGGCGAGGATGTTCTCCTCGACGTCCAGCTTGCGGAATACCGAGTTCTCCTGCGGCAGATAGGACAAGCCCTGGTGCGCCCGCCGGTGTATCGGCAGGTGCGTCAGCCGCTCGCCATCAAGGTGGATCTCGCCGCCGTCGGCCGTGACCAGGCCGACGATCATGTAGAAACAGGTCGTCTTGCCGGCACCGTTCGGGCCCAGCAGACCGATCACTTCGCCGCTGCCAACCTCGAAGGACACATCCTTCACGACCGGGCGCGATTTGTATTTCTTGCGCAGCCGCTCAACCTTGAGCCGGCTGGCACTCCGGTTTTCAGTCATCTTGGTCGGGTTGTTCGCGCAGTACCTTGCGTATGCTATCGGCGGAAAAACCGCGTGATTGAAGAAATCTCGCCTGCCGTGCCCAGGCCTTCGCATCCTGCGGTGCGGCATCGAACCGGCGCGCCCATACGGCACGTGCACGGACGGTTTCATCCTGTTCCAGTGCGGCCAGCGCGGCACCCGCGTCATCTTCCGGCACACCACGGAGTTTCAGTTCGTGCTGCAGGCGACGCGCACCGAAGCGCGTTGCACGTGACGACACGAATTGTTCCGCAAAACGTGCATCCGAAACGAGGCCACATTCCTCGAAACGCGTCAGCAGCGCTGCGATATCGTCATGGTTGCCGTCCTCCGACAGTTTTCGCACCAGTTCAGCGCGACTGTGATCACGCCGCGCGAGCAGGCGCAGGGCCTTCTCGCGCAGGCTTGCGCTCACGCAGCCTCTTCCCGTCCTGCCACAACGACGCCCATTTCAGGCATGCCGCAGGCCACGCGCACCTTGTTCTCGATCTCGCGTGCCATGACCGGATTGGCGCGCAGGAACTCGCGCACGTTGTCCTTGCCCTGGCCGATGCGCTCGGTGCCGTAGGAATACCAGGCGCCCGACTTTTCTACGAATTTGTGCAGCACGCCCAGCTCGATGATTTCGCCTTCGCGCGAAATGCCCTCGCCGTACAGGATGTCGAATTCGGTCTGCTTGAACGGCGGCGCAACCTTGTTCTTCACCACCTTGACGCGGGTTTCCGAGCCGATCACCTCTTCGCCCTTCTTGATCGCGCCGATGCGGCGGATGTCGAGGCGGACCGAGGCATAGAACTTCAGCGCATTGCCGCCGGTGGTGGTTTCCGGATTGCCGAACATGACGCCGATCTTCATGCGGATCTGGTTGATGAAGATGACCATCGTGTTGGTGCGCTTGATGCTCGCCGTCAGCTTGCGCAGCGCCTGACTCATCAGGCGGGCCTGCAGGCCGGGCAACGAATCGCCCATTTCGCCCTCGATTTCGGCCTTCGGCGTCAGCGCGGCGACCGAGTCGATGACGATCACGTCCACACCGCCGGAACGCACCAGCATGTCGACGATTTCCAGTGCCTGCTCGCCGGTGTCGGGCTGGGAAATCAGCAGGTCGCTGACATTTACGCCAAGCTTGCCGGCGTACTGCACGTCGAGTGCGTGTTCGGCGTCGATGAAGGCCGCCGTGCCGCCGATCTTCTGCATTTCGGCGATGACCTGCAGCGTCAGCGTGGTCTTGCCGGATGATTCCGGACCGTAGATTTCGACCACCCGACCGCGCGGCAGGCCGCCGATTCCGAGCGCGATGTCCAGTCCCAGCGAACCGGTCGATACGGCCTGGATGTCGTTTTCGAGCTGGCCGTCGCTCATGCGCATGATCGAGCCCTTGCCGAACTGCTTCTCAATCTGTGCCAGCGCTGCCGCGAGCGCCTTGGCCTTGCTGTCGTCCATGCGGAATCCTTTCGTTTGCTTTCGGTCGATTATGGCACAGTTCTTGCCACGTGCTTTCAGGTCTGCGCTGCCAGCAAAGCCAGCAGCACAGTCAGTGTATGACGTACGGATAGGCGGCGCACGGTTTCGCGGTCGCCATCGAAATGACGCGTTTCGCTGCGCTCGACGCCACCCTTCACGGCCCAGCCGAAGCACACCGTGCCGACCGGCTTGCCCGGTGTCGCACCGCCCGGACCGGCAATGCCGGTGACCGACAGCGCGACCGTTGCGGCCGACCGGGCCAGCGCACCGCGCGCCATGGCCAGCGCGACCGGCTCGCTGACTGCGCCGTGCGCGGCCAGCAATTCGACCGGCACATCGAGCAGGCGCTGCTTGGCGGCGTTCGAGTAGGTCACCAAACCGCAGTCAAACCAGCCCGAGCTGCCGGCGGTGGCGGTCAGCACTTCTGCCACCCAGCCCCCGGTGCACGATTCAGCCGCAACGACGACATGCCCTGACGCGACACACGCTGCGCCCACCGCGGCCGACAACGCAGCGAATTCCTCGTCCATCATGCAAAACGCTCCAGCAGCAGCTTGCCCAGCGCCAGCGACACCATGGCGAACAGGGCCGCAATCAGGTCGTCCAGCATGACACCGAAGCCGTTCTTCATGTGGATATCGACCCAGCGCGCCGGTGGCGGCTTGAATATGTCGAACAGGCGGAACGCGAGGAAGGCCGCAAGCTGCCAGAAGAAATCGGGCGGCGTCACCCACAGCACGAGCCAGAAGGCGACGATTTCGTCCCACACGATGGCGCCGTGGTCGGGCACGCCGAGGTCGCGCCCGGTGCGCTGGCAGGCCAGCGAACCGATGATGACGGCGATCAGCAGGAAAATGCCGAAGGCCGCGTCGGAAAACGACGGCTTGATCAGCAGATACAGCGGCCAGGCCGCCAGCGTGCCCCAGGTGCCGGACGCGAACGGCACCAGACCGCTGCCGAAGCCGCAAGCCAGCATGTGGGCCGGATGGGCAAGGAAACCGAAGCCGGGCGGAACGGAGGTCTTGATCATCGCTTCAGGAAAAGTGGTCGTAGCCGCGGTGCGCGACCGGCAGTTCGCAACCCTGCGCATCGACCAGGCTGACATCACCGGCACCGCCGGCACGCATCGCGCCGATGCGGGTGAGCGGCAGCGACATGCTGTCTGACAGCCGGCGCAACGCATCGTGCGCACTGCGCGGCGCGCAGAACAGCAATTCATAGTCGTCGCCGCCGGCCAGCAAGGCGCGACGAACGGTGGCCTCGTCATCGCAGGCGGCGCGCAGCGCGGGCCAGGGCAAAGCTGCGTCTTCGACCACTGCATGCAGGCCGCTGGCCGCGGCAATATGACCCAGATCGGCCAGCAGTCCGTCGGATACGTCGATCGCCGCGCCTGCAAGGTCGTGCAGGGCGCGTCCGAGCGCCACCTGCGGCAGCGGCTTTTCCAGCGCCGCGATGCATTCGTCGCGACACGCATTCTTCAGGCGCAGGCGGCCGAGCGCGTCGGCCAGCCCCAGCGCGGCCCGGCCCGGCTGACCGGACACCCAGATATCATCGCCGACGTGCGCTCCGCTTCGGCGCAGCGCCTTGCCGGTCGCCACTTCGCCGAATGCCGTCACGCACAGCGTCAGCGGGCCGCGCGTCGTGTCGCCGCCAATCAGGTCGACGCCATATATATATGCGCAATCGAAGAATCCGTCAGCGAAAGCGGCCAGCCAGTCGTCGTTCACCTGCGGCAGAGACAGGGCAAGCGTGACCCAGCGCGGAGTGGCTCCCATGGCTGCGAGGTCGGACAGATTGACTGCCAGCGTCTTCCAGCCGAGTCGGCGCGGATCGGTATCGGGCAGGAAGTGGGTGCCGCTGACCAGCATGTCGCTGGTGACGGCCAGTTCGCAGCCGGCAGACGGGCTGACCAGCGCACAGTCATCACCCGGCCCGAGCGCCGCGCCACGCATCGGCCGGACGAAGTGGCGGCGGATCAGCTCGAATTCCGGGCTCACCGGACTCACCGGAATAGCGGCTATCGACGCGGACGGTTGCGCGCCGCCTCGACTTCCACGGCGCGCAATTGCGGCGCCAGCTTGTCGAGTACGCCATTGATGAACTTGTGGCCATCCGAGCCACCGAAATCCTTTGCGAGTTCGATCGCTTCGTTGATCACGACGCGGTACGGCGTTTCGATCTGGTGCGCCAGCTCGAAGGTCGCCACCAGCAGGATGGCGTGCTCGACCGGCGACAATTCGCCGACCGGCCGGTCGAGGTGACTGCCGAACTGGACGCGCAATGCGTCGGCCTTGTCGTGCGCGCCATTGAGCAAGGTGCGGAACAACTTGCGGTCGACCTTCGTGAAGCCGTCGTCTTCGCTCAGGTGCGCGTCGATCGCCGGCAGGTCGTTGCCGGACAGCAACCACTGGTAAATGCCCTGTACCGCGAATTCACGGGCCAGACGGCGGCCGGATTTGCGCGGTGCGTCGGCGGTCTTGATGTCGCCGGTGTCGGAGGTGTTGTCCATGGATCAGTCTGTCAGGGTGGCGATCAGTCGGGCCATTTCGACCGCGGCGCGGGCGCAGTCGGCGCCCTTCTCGTGCATGCGGGCAAGCGCCTGGTCATCGTCTTCGGTGGTCAGCACGCCGTTGGCAATCGGCACGCCGGTCTTGAGTTGCACGTCGGACACGCCGCGCGCCATTTCGTTGGACACGATTTCGAAGTGGTAGGTCTCGCCGCGGATGACCGCACCGAGCGCGACCAGCGCGTCGTACTTTCCGGACAATGCAAGCCTTTGAAGTACCAGCGGCAGCTCAAGCGCGCCGGGCACGCTCACGATGAGCGTGTCGGCCGGTGCCACGCCCAGCGTGCGCAGTTCGGCGCAGCATGCAGACAGCAGGCCGCTGCCGATGTCCGGGTTGAAGCGGGCCATCGCAATGGCGACGCGCAGGCCCTTGCCGTCGAGATTTTCGGCGATTTCGGGAATGTCATTGAAGCGCGGCATGGTGGTTCTCGCTTGTTCGGTCAGTCTGTCAGGTAGCCGGCCAGTTCGAGGTCGAAGCCGGCCATGCTCGGAATCTTGCGCGGGTTGGCCAGCAGCCTCATCTTGCGCACGTTCAGCGAACGCAGTATCTGCGCGCCGACGCCGAAGGTGCGGGCATCCCAACGCACGGCCGGCGCCGCGCCCGGATCATCGAGCAGGCGGCGCAGGTCGGCGTCGGTTTCGGTCCGGCGCAACATGACGATGACGCCACGGCCGGCGTCGTTGATGATCTGCATCGAGCGGTCGATGCTGAAACTGTGGCGCGGGCTGTCGCCGTCGAGGAAATCGAGCACCGAAATCGGTTCGTGCACGCGCACCAGTGTTTCCACGTCGGGATCGATGTCGCCCTTGACCATGGCGAGATGGATTTCGCCGGTGGTCATGTCTTCGAAGCCGTGCAGCATGAAGCGGCCGTAGGCGCCGCTGACCTCGCGCCGAGACACTTCGCGCACCAGCGCCTCGGTGGCCGCGCGCCACGCGATCAGGTCGCGGATGGCGCCGATCTTCAGGCCGTGCTCTTTGGCGAATTCGATCAGGTCGGGCAGACGCGCCATCGTGCCGTCGTCCTTCAGTATTTCGCAGATCACGGCCGCCGGCTCCAGCCCGGCCAGATGGGCCAGATCGCAGCCGGCTTCGGTGTGGCCGGCGCGGATCAGCACGCCACCCTTCTGTGCGGTCAGCGGGAAGATGTGGCCGGGCATCACGATGTCGTCGGGTTTCGCGTTGCGTGCCACGGCGACCTGGATGGTGCGCGCGCGGTCGTGCGCCGAAATGCCGGTGGTCACGCCGGTCGCCGCCTCGATCGACGCGGTGAACGCGGTGCCGTGCGGCGTGCGGTTGTGGCGCACCATCTGTTCCAGCCCGAGCTGGCGGCAGCGCTCTTCGGTCAGCGTCAGGCAAACCAGGCCGCGACAGTGCTTGACCATGAAATTGATCGCTTCCGGAGTGACGAATTCGGCCGCCAGCACCACGTCGCCCTCGTTTTCGCGATCTTCCTCATCGACCAGGATGACCATGCGGCCGGCCTTGATGTCGGCGATGATGTCCTGCACCGGTGCCAGTGCGCTCATGCGTTGTCTCCTGCAGCCATCATGCGCTCCGCGTAGCGGGCGATCAGGTCGATTTCGAGATTGACGCGACTGCCGGCGGCGAGCGCGCGCAAGGTCGTGACCGCGACGGTGTGCGGAATCAGATTGATCGAGAATTCGCAGCCATCGTCGACATCGGTCACGCGATTGACCGTCAGGCTGACGCCCTGCACCGTGATCGACCCTTTGCGCGCGATGTAGCGCGCCAGCGGCCGCGGCGCGACGATGACCAGTTCGTGCGATTCGCCGATCCGGGTGAAGCTGCGCACGACGCCCACGCCATCGACGTGACCGCTGACCAGATGGCCGCCCAGACGGTCCGACAGGCGCAGCGCCTTTTCCAGATTGACTTCGCCCGGCACGTCCAGTCCGACCGTGCAGGCCAGCGTTTCCTTCGACACGTCGAACAGCGCATGACGGCCGTCGATGCCGACGACGGTCAGGCAGACGCCGTTGTTGGCGATGGAATCGCCGACGATGACGTCGTCGAGCCCGAGGCCGTCGGTATCGACGGTCAGACGGACGCCCTGCTCAAGCGGGGCGATATGGGTGATGCGGCCGGTGGCGGCCACGATGCCGGAAAACATGGGGAGAGGACGTGAGCTGCGAAGGAAAACGGATTTTACGCGATCAGCGCGGGCCGCTGGCGGCGATCGCGCGGCCCAGCGTCGACGAGAAGGGACCGGCCGGTACGAAACCGACCACCCGCGTCCCGGCAATCTCCTGTCCCGACCGGTCGAAGAACAGGATGCCGGGCGGCCCGAACAGCCCGAATCGCTTCAGCAACGCCTGGTGTTCGGCGGAATTGGCGGTCACGTCCGCCTTCAGCAGCGTCATGCCCGCCATCTGCGCCGCGACCTGCGGGTCGCTGAACGTGAAACGCTCCATTTCCTTGCAGCTGACGCACCAGTCGGCGTAGAAATCGAGCATGACCGGCGCCGTGGCGGCAGCCAGACGGGCATCCAGTTCGGCCGCGCTGTCGACCGGCTGGAAGGCGGGTTGCGCGGCCGACGCTGCGGCACCGCCGCGCAGTACGGCCAGTGGCTGCAGCACGTCGCGCGAGCCGGCCGCCGCGCCGATCAGCAGGCTGGCACCGGCCAGCAGCGCGATCACACCGACGCCCTTCCACAGCTTGTGCCAGCCGCCGGCATGCGGCGGCAGTGGATCGAGCGCGTGCAGATAGATGCTGGAGGCGATCAGCAGCGCCGCCCACGCCAGCATGGTCACGACGCCGGGCAGTACCGGTGAGGCGATCCAGATGGCGGTGGCCAGCAGCAGCACGCCGAAGAAGCGCTTCACGCCTTCCATCCACGGCCCGGTGTGCGGCAGCAGCGACCGCGACGCCACACCGACCGCGATCAGCGGCACGCCCATGCCGAGCGCCATGGCGAACAGCGCCAGCCCCCCGAGTACGGCGTCGCCGCTCTGCGCGATGTACAGCAGCGCGCCGGCCAGCGGTGCCGCCACGCAGGGGCCGACGATCAGCGCAGACGCCGCGCCCATCAGCAGCAGTCCGCCGATCGAGCCGCGCTGGTGGTTCGCCGTGTCGGACAGGCGCGACTGCAGCGCCGTCGGCAACTGCAGCTCGTAGAAGCCGAACATCGACAGCGACAGCGCGACGAATACCAGTGCGAAGCCGCCCAGCACCCAGGCGTTCTGCAGCGCCGCCGACAGCAGGGTGCCGGACAGGCCGGCCGCCACGCCGGCCAGCGCGTAGGTCGCGGCCATGCCCAGCACGTAGGCTGCCGACAGCGCGAAGGCGCGGCCGCGCGAAATGTGCGCGCCATGGCCGACGATGATGCCGGACAGGATGGGCACCATGGGCAGCACGCAGGGCGTGAAGCTCAGCAGCAGTCCGAAGCCGAGGAAGCTGACCGCGATCAGCCACAGGTTGCCGCTGCGCATCAGGCCGGCGACCATCGACGACTCGTCGCCAGCCGGTGCGGCAGACGGAACGGGCGGTGGCGCCAGCGCAGGCGCGGCCGGTTCCGCCGCCGGCTCGCTGCGCCCGCCCAGCCCGCGCAGTCGGTCGAGCACCGACGCGCCGGCCGCCTCGTCGAACCCGGCCGCACTCACCCGCACTCCCGGATTGGCGGGATCCAGCACCAGCGTCTGTTCGGACGGCGGGTAGCAGATGCCGGCGTCGGCGCAGCCCTGCGAGCGCACGGTCAGGGTGATCGGCGTGTCGGTCATGGAGCCGAGCGGCAAGCGGATGGGAAGCACGCCGCGATGCACCTCGACGTCGCCGAATATTTCGTCCTTCTTCATCTTGCCGGGCGGGATGTCGGCCGGTCCGAGCGCCGCCTGCTCGGCCGCAAAGCCAAGCTTGTCGCGATACAGGTAGTAGCCGTCGGCGATGTCGAAGCGCACTTCGACCGTCGTCGCATCGACCACCGTGGCCGACAGCCGGAACGCCTGCTCGAGCGGCAGCAGCGCCGGTTCGGCCCGCACGAAGGCACTGATGGACAAGGTCAGCGCGAGGCAAAGCATGCGAAACAGACGGGGCAGCATCGGGATCATCGGTGGCGCCTCAAGGGCGGACGGAACATCGGTGGGGAAAACATGCATCAGGCACTCGGAGCAGCGGATCGCGTGCACGCATCGACCCAGCTCAGGTATTCATCCAGCCCGCGCTCGACCGGCACGGCAATGATTTCGGGCAGTTCATAAGGATGGGCGGCGCGCAATGCAGCCGCCAGCGCATCGTAGGCGGCTGCGCTCGTCTTGATCGTCAACGGCACTTCCTGCGCATCCTCGACCGCGCCCTGCCACCGGTAGATGGACCGGACCGGCGCGCCGATGCTGACACAGGCGGCCAGCCCGCGCTCGACCAGATCGCGCGCGATGCGCGTTGCGGCCGCCTCGTCAGGCAGCGTGGTCAGCACCAGCAGCATGCGTGCATCGCTCATTGTCCGGCCGGCGCGTTGGCGCGCCACCAGCGTTCGATCAGCACGCGCAGCACGTGCAGGCGGCCGTGGAAGAAGTGGTCCGCTTCGCCCAGCACGCTGACCGGCAGGTTCTGCGGCGCAGCCCAGGCCAGCACATGCGCCAGCGGCACGACCTGATCGCGCTCGCCGTGGATCACCAGCGCGTCGTCGCGCACCGGACCCGGTGCGTAATGGCGGATGCCCTCGACGGTTCCGGCGGCCAGCCCGACCAGCACCATGCCGGCGACCGGCTCGCCGCGGGCGGCCAGCGCGTCGGCGACCCGGGTCGTCACATAGGCGCCGAAGGAAAAGCCGGCGACGATGACCGGCAGAGTGCCGAAGCGCGCCCGTGCATGGTCGATCACCGCCAGCTGGTCATCGGTTTCGCCGCGACCTTCGTCGTGCGTGCCCTCGGTCCTGCCGACGCCGCGGAACTGTGCGCGCAGCGCGACGCAGCCCAGTTCGCGCAGGGCGCGCGCCACCGTCAGCACAACCTTGTTGTCCATCGTACCGCCGTACAGCGGGTGTGGATGGCCGACCAGCGCGATCGCGCGCGGCGCGCCATCCGGCAGTTCGGTCAGCGTTTCGATCGCGCCAACCGGGCCGGCGATCACGCCGCGTTCGGACTGTATGCGTGCGTTCATCAGACTTTCAGCCGCTCGACCACGCGGTCATTGACCAGATGTTCTTCGATGATTTCGTCGATGTCTTCCTGATCGACATAGGTATACCAGACCGCTTCCGGATAGATCACCATGACCGGCCCTTCGCTGCAGCGGTCGAGACAGCCTGCCATGTTGACGCGCGCCTTGCCTTCGCCCGACAGGCCGAGCGCCTTCACGCGCTTCTTGGCGTAGTCGCGCAAGCCGGCGGCACCCATGCTGTTGCAGCACTGTTCGCCGTCGGGCCGCTGGTTGCAGCAGAAAAACACATGATGCTTGAAGTGGCTCATCGGCCGGTCTCCGGATAGGTGAGGCGTCGTGTATTGAAGGTCTTCAGACCCTGATTATCGATGATCGTGGGCGGCGTGTCGGCTGCGCCCTTCGCGCGCCTGCAGCGCCATCAGATAAGGCAGCGCGAAATACGGCCACAGCGCCGACGCCAGCCGCGTCAGGCCGCTGAAGTTGAAGAAGTGGCCGGCCCGCCATGCATCCGACACCGCTGACGGATAAGGGTTGTCCGGCGCCAGATTCACCAGCGCGACACCCGCCAGCAGTGCCAGCGCGGCCAGCGCGAAACGCAGCGTGGCCGGCAGCCACAGCACGATGCCCAGCGCCAGTGTTCCCGCCACGAGGCCGGCCAGCGCGCCCGGCGTGGCCCACAGCCAGGCGCCGCCGCCGGGCACCAGCACTGCGCCCGACCCCGTCTTGACCGCCAGTGCGATGACGAAGCCGCTGGCGAGCAGCCACCTGCTGCGTGCGCGCATGCTGTGCCAGCCGATAACGCCGACGCTGACCATGGCGCAGACGCAGGCGCCGATCTCGACCGCGCGGTAGCGGCGTTCGGTGAAATCGACCGGCGGCGGCAGGCCGAACAGGTCGCGCAGGTCTCCCAGGCCGAACAGCGGCGTGTCCGGATCGATCTGTGCGACCCACCACAGGCACAGCAGCACCAGCGCGATATCGCCGGTGTGGCCGCGCACGATGCGCCGGGTGCGCCAGCGGGCAAGCGCGCCACCCTCATTGAGCACACCGCCCCAGCGCCAGCCGATCAGCGCGCCGATCGCGGCACCGAGCAGGTTCGACAGCACGTCCAGATTCGACGGCACCCGGCTCGGCAGGTAGTGCTGCAACACTTCCAGGCTGATCGACAGGCCGGTCGCCAGCACGATCGCCAGCAGCAGCGCGGGCGTGCGGCGCAGCCCGGGTGCTGCTGCCGGTACCAGCAGGAAGCCGAGCGGCAGGTAACCCAGCGCATTGGCGACGACGTCGAAACGCGTCCAGTAGCGTGGCCAGGGCGCCGTCAGGAAATCGAGCAGGCGGTCGCCGGCGTCGCGGAATTCGCCCAGCGGATGAAGGCTGGCATAGGCGATCAGCAGCGCCCACGCGATGGCGAGATGGCGCGCCAGCTGAGTGATGTGCGGAGCGGAGCGGCTCATGCCAGCAGCGCGGCCAGTGCCACGTAGCGCGCGCCCTTGCCCAGCGACATCATCAGCGCGCTGCGCCACGGCGGCAGACGCAACCAGCCTGCGGCGACGCACAGCGCATCGCCGATGAACGGCGTCCACGACAGCAGCAGCACCGGTGTGCCGTGCCGGCGCACGAATTCGAGCCGCTCCGGCAGCGCCCGGCCCGGAATCAGCCGCCCCATCCAGTAGCTCGCCATGCCACCGGCCGTATTGCCCACTGTGGCGAGCAGCACGGCCGCCTCGCGCTGCTCCGGATGCGCCGTGACGACGGCCATGAACAGCGGCTCGGAGCCGCCCGGCAGTATCGTCGCTGAGAGGAAGCTGACGATGAACAGCCCCCCCAGGCTGACTTCGGCGCCGGGCATCCAGTCCGTCATGGCGATGCCGGGCGCGCGCACGGCATTTGCCGGCAGAGCGCGCGCGCTGCTAGGCTTGCGCCCCTGTGTGCCGGCCATTCCCGCGTCGGCGCGCGCAAGGCTGTATCCCCATCATGCACATCGACTACCTCGAAAAGATCCTGAACGCGCAAGTGTACGACGTGGCGATCGAAACGCCGCTCGACCTCGCCCCGAACCTGTCGCGGCGCATCGGCAACACCGTGCTGTTCAAGCGCGAAGACATGCAGCCGGTGTTCTCCTTCAAGCTGCGTGGCGCCTACAACAAGCTGGCCAACATGACGCCCGAGGCGCGCGCGCGCGGCGTCATCTGCGCCTCGGCCGGCAACCACGCGCAGGGCGTGGCGCTGTCGGCGGCAAAGCTGGGCTGCCGCGCGGTCATCGTCATGCCGACCACGACGCCGCGCATCAAGGTCGATGCGGTTGCGGCGCGCGGTGGCGAGGTGGTGCTGGCGGGCGAATCCTACGACGAAGCCTACGCCCATGCGCGCACGCTCGAAGCGGAACAGGGCCTGACCTTCGTACACCCCTTCGACGATCCGGACGTGATCGCCGGCCAGGGCACGATAGGCGTCGAAATCCTGCGCCAGCATCCGAAGCCGATCGACGCGGTGTTCTGCTGCGTGGGCGGCGGCGGGCTGGTGGCCGGCGTCGCCGCATATATAAAGCGGCTGCGGCCGAACACCCGCATCATCGGCGTCGAAGCGTCGGACGCCGACGCGATGGCGCAGTCGCTGGCGGCCGGCCGGCGCATCCAGCTCGACAGCGTCGGGCTGTTCGCCGACGGCGCAGCGGTCAAGCTGGTCGGCGAGGAAACCTTCCGCCTGGCGCAGCAGTACGTGGATGAAATGGTGCTGGTCGACACCGACGCCATCTGCGCGGCGATCAAGGACGTGTTCGAAGACACGCGCTCGATCCTCGAACCGGCCGGCGCGCTCGCGGTGGCCGGCGCCAAGGCCTGGGTCGCGAAAAACAACGTGAAGGGCGCGACCCTGGTGGCGATCGCCTCCGGTGCCAACATGAACTTCGACCGCCTGCGCTTCGTCGCCGAGCGCGCCGAAATCGGCGAGTCGCGCGAAGCGGTGCTGGCGGTCACGCTGCCGGAGCGGCCGGGCGCCTACCGCGAACTGGTCGCACTGTTCGGGCGGCGCAACATCACCGAGCTGAACTACCGCTACAAGGACGCGAAAGAGGCGCACGCCTTCGTCGGCGTACAGGTGTCGGGGCGCGACGAGGCCGCCGAACTGGTGCGTCATCTGGTGGCGAACGGCTATCCTGCGCTCGATCTGACCGATGATGAACTGGCCAAGCTGCACGTGCGCTACATGGTCGGCGGGCGCAGCCCGGAAGCCGGCCAGGAACAGGTGTACCGCTTCGAATTCCCGGAACGTCCGGGCGCGCTGATGAGATTCCTCGAAGCGATGAGCCGCGACTGGAACATCAGCCTGTTCCATTACCGCAACCACGGTGCCGACTACGGCCGCGTGCTGGTCGGCATGCAGGTGCCGGCGGGCGATCGGGCGGCGTTGCAGACCTTCCTCGACGCACTCGGCTACGCCTACCGCGACGAAACCGACAACCCGGCCTACAAGCTCTTCCTCGGATGAAATACTCGCTGTTCGCAGGGCTGCTGGCGCTGATGTGCGGCGCACTGACCAGCGCCGTCGCACTGGCCGGTCCGCTCGCCTACATCACGAACCAGGGCTCGCACGACGTCAGCGTGGTCGACCTCGACACGTCGCGCGTGATCGCCGCGCTGCCGGCCGGCAAGTCACCCGCTGGCGTGTGGGTCAGTGAAGCGGCGGGCAAGGCCTTCATCAGCAGCCCGGACAGCGCCAGCATCACCGTCATCGATCTGGCGACGCGCCAGGTCGCCGGCAGCATTCCGGCCGGCAAGAGCCCGGTCGGCATCACGGTGACGCCGGACGGCCGACGGCTGCTGGTGGCGGACTGGTTTTCGCACCGAGTGCTGGTGTTCGACGCCGCCACACATGCCGCACTGGGTGAAATCGCGGTCGGCAACGCGCCGGCCGGACTGGTCGCCTCGCCCGACAGCCGCACGGCCTGGGTGGCCAACCGCGACGACAACGCAGTCGGCGTGCTCGACCTCGCGAACATGAAGCAGGTGTCGACGATTGCGGTCGGCAACCATCCGTTCGCGCTGGAACTGTCGGCCGACGGGCGCACGCTTTACGCACTGAACGTGTGGAGCAATGACGTATCGGTGGTGGACATCGCCCAGCAGCGAAGCGTGGCGACGCTGCCGGTCGGCAAGGGGCCGTACGGCATCGCGTTTTCGGATGACGGCGCGCGCGCCTACGTGACCAATCAGCAGGGCGACAGCGTATCGGTCATCGACACCGCACAACGTCAGGTCATCGCGACCTGGCCTTCGGTCGTTTATCCCGAGGGCGTCGCTGTGACCGGCAATACACTGCTGGTCGTCAGCTGGATGGATGATCTGGTCGGCGTGTTCGACGCGCACACCGGTGCGGCGCGCGGCACCATCGATCTGGGCCGCAACCCGCGCGGCTTCGGCCGCTTCATTCATCGCTCACCGCCCGCGCATTGATCGCTGCACCGCCTGCGGTTATCGTCGCGGCCACTGCAACAACCGTTTTTGACAACCGAGGAGACACCATGCGCGCAGTTTCGGCGTTCATCATCATGTTGGCCGCATCCCTTGCAGCCACCTTCGCACACGCCCACGGCCCGACGCGCCAGAAAGCGTTCGAGTCGATCACGATCAAGGCCAGCCCGGAGGCCGTGTGGGACAAGGTCGGCGACTTCACGAAGTTGCATGGCTGGCATCCGGCGGTCGAAAGCAGCAGCGCCACCAATCGCAGCGAAGTCGGTTCGGTCCGCACCTTGAATCTGAAGGGCGGCGGTCAGGTCATCGAAACGCTGGAGTCCATCGATCCGGCCGCGAAGAAGTTTTCCTATCGCGCCAAGGATGGCGGCGCGCTGCCGGTGACCAACTACAGCTCAAACATGACAGTGAAGGCTGGTGAAGGCGGCACTGCAGTGGTGGAATGGCGGGGCGCCTTCTACCGCAAGTACATGAACAATGATCCGCCGAAGGGCGAGGACGACGAAGCCGCACTGAGCGCCATCACCGGCGTCTACAAGAGCGGTCTGGAAAACCTGAAGGCCGTGATGGAAAAGTAGGCGGCCGGGATGACGCGAAGGCCGGCGCCTGCGCCGGCTTTTTTTCGCCCTTCGCTTATCGGTAGGGCCCGAACACGCCCGCTTCGGTGACGATCCAGTCCATCGGAATGTCGTGCGGCTGAGGGTCGAGATCGTCGAGTCGTCCGTCCTCGATGGCGATGCCGACAGCGCGCGGCGCGGGCGTGAGCGCCGCCAGCGTGCGGTCGAAATGGCCGGCGCCGTAACCGAGCCGGAACCCGCGTGCGTCGAAACCGTTGCACGGAATCAGCAGCAGCGCCGGCACCACCGATGGGCCATCCGCCGGGTAAGGAATGCCGTAGCGGTCGGCCGCCATCAGGCTTTCGGGTGTCCAGCGACGGAAGGTCATAGGCTGGCCTTTTTCCCCTACTACCGGCAGCGCGGCCCAGCGCACCGCATCGCCGGCCAGCCAGTCGCGCACGACGGCCAGCGCATCGAACTCGCCGCGGTAGGGCCAGGTGAAACCGATCGAGGCGGGTGCGAGCTGCGCCAGCAGCGCCTCCAGATGACAAGCGATGTCGGCATGCCAGGGAGCCAGCGCGGTCGCCGGCATGGCTTCACGCCGGCTGACCAGCGACAGGCGAAGTGCGCGCCGTCGGGCGCGATCGTCGGGAACATTCACGTGCGGGCGGTATCATGAGTATCAGCAAGCGAAAACGATAGCAGATGCCCATGCACTTCCACCCCGGCGCGCACATCCGGCGCGCCCTACGACCCCTCATGCTGGCGCTTGTGCTGTTCGCACCTGCAGCGCACGCGAATGGTGACGCCGCCTTCATCGCGGCACGCGATGCATTTTCCGCCGGCAATCGGCAGGCTTTCGAGCGCCACGCCGCCGGACTGCAGTCGCACGTTCTGGCGTCCTATATCGACTATTACCGGCTGCGCCTCGATCTCGACCGCGCCTCGCCCGACCGCGTCGCCGCCTTCCTCGAACAGCACGCCGGCACGCTCGTGGCACAGCGCCTGCGTTCGGACTGGCTGCGCCAGCTCGCGAAAGCCGAACGGTGGAGCGACTATCGCGCCGAGTACGCGCTGCTGCCGCAAAGTTCGCCGACACCCGAAGCCGATCTGCGCTGTCACGCGTTGCGCGCCCGGCTCGATGCCGCCGAACAGGCCGCGCTCGCCGATGCCAAGCTGCTGTGGGCGACGATGGACGAGCCACCCTCGGCCTGCCTGCCCGTCTTTGCCGCCCTGTTCGACGCCGGCCGCCTGACGGAAGATGAAGTGTGGCTGCGCGCGCGCCGTCACATGGAGGTGCGCCGCCCCGGTCAGGCGCGCAGCACGCTTGCCTTGCTGCCGGCCGCCGCTCAGCCGCCGGCTGGCGCGCTGGACGACATCGTCGGCAATCCGACGCGCTGGCTCGATCGCCAGCCCGCCAATTTCTCGATCACCCGGCGCGGCCGCGAACTGGCGCTGATGGCCATTGCACGGCGTGCGCGCAGCGACGTGCGCGGCGCGGAACGAAGTCTGGAAGTCATCGCCGCCCGTTTCAGCGCGGAGGAGCGCGGATACGCCTTCGAACAGCTCGGCTGGCAGGGCGCGCAGCAGCACGATACGCGCGCGGTTCAGTGGTGCCGGTCGGCCGACGACGCGCTGCAGGGCGAGGACGCCCTGGCCTGGTGTGCGCGCGCCGCGCTGCGCGCGACGAACTGGAAAATGGTGCGCGACACCATCGGCCGCATGCCGCAGGCGCTGGCCGAAAAGCCCGAGTGGATCTACTGGGGCGGCCGGGCGCGCAGCGCGACCGGCCACGTCGATCAGGCACACGCCGCGTGGCGGCGCATCGCCGGCGAACCGCACTTCTACGGTCTGCTGGCGGCCGAAGAGCTCGACCAGCCGCATCGCCTGCCGCCGCAGGCCACGGCGCCCTCCGTCGATGAAATCCGTCGCGCCGAGGCGACGCCGGCGATCGCGCGCGCGCTCAAGCTGTTCGAGCTCGACCTGCGCACCGAGGCGGTACGCGAATGGAACTGGGCCATCCGCGACGCCGATGACCGCGCCCTGCTCACCGCCGCGCACGTCGCGCTGCGCCACAAGTTGTGGGACCGCGCCATCAACAGTGCCGACCGCACGACGCTGGAGCACGACTACTCGCTGCGCTACCTCGCACCGATGCGCAGCGATGTCGAACCGCACGTGCATGCCCGCTCGCTCGACCTGAGCTGGGTGTATGGGCTGATGCGGCAGGAAAGCCGCTTCATCACGCGCGCGAAATCGTCGGCTGGCGCGCAGGGCCTGATGCAGGTGATGCCGGCGACCGGCCAGTGGGTGGCGAAGAAGATCGGCCTGAATGGCTACAAGCCTTCCCAGATCGCCGACCCGGACACGAACCTGCTGCTCGGCACCAGCTATATGCGGCTGGTGCTGGACAGCCTCGACGACCATCCGGTGCTCGCCAGCGCCGGCTACAACGCCGGGCCCGGACGGGCCAAGAAGTGGCGCGCTGCCAGGCCGCTGGAAGGCGCGATCTACGCGGAAACCATCCCTTTCAACGAAACGCGCGACTATGTGAAGAAGGTGATGGCCAACGCCGTGCTGTACAGCCTGGTGTTCGGACAGCAGAACAGCCCCGCACTCAAGCAGCGCCTCGGTACGATACAGCCGGGCCCGGGCGCGCTGCCGGATGATCCGATATAAGCGTGCGCCTGCGATGGATCGCGCCGGGATCGGCCGGCACACGCCTTGATCCCGGTCACGCTTCCCCCCGCAGCGGCGCTGGTAGCATGACCGCCGTTGTCCAACCAGAGTGAGCGCGATGTCCCTTTCCACAGTTCTCCTGATCGGCGGCAGCGGTTTCATCGGCAGCCACGTTGCCCGCCTGCTTGCCGAGCGCAATATCCGCGTCATTGTGCCGACACGCCGGCGCGACCGCGCGAAGCCCCTCATCCTGCTGCCCACGGTCGATGTGGTCGAAGCCGACGTGCACGATGCCGCCTCGCTGAACCGCCTGATGCAGGGCGCCGATGCCGTGGTGAATCTGGTCGGCATCCTGCATTCGCGCAGCGGCAGCCCGTGGGGTGCGGACTTCGAACGCGCGCATGTCGCATTGCCCCGTGCCGTCGCTGCTGCAGCCAAGGCGGCTGGCGTGCCGCGCATGGTGCAGGTCAGCGCACTGGGCGCGGCCGCAGACGCGCCGTCGGAGTACCAGCGTTCGAAGGCGGCCGGTGAAGACGCCGTTCGTGCGAGCGGACTTGAATGGACGATATTCAGGCCGTCGCTGGTGTTCGGCGACGGTGAATGCTTCCTGCGCCTGTTCGCGGGGCTGCTGAAGCTGTTTCCGGTGATGCCGCTTGCCGGTGCCGACACGCGCTATCAGCCGGTGGACGTGCGCGACGTGGCGCGCTGCATCGTGCATGCGCTCGACAGCGACGACACCATCGGTCAGGTGTATCCGCTGTGCGGGCCCAGGGTCTACACGATGCGCGAACTGGTGCAGCTGACCGGCCGCACCATCGGCCGCGATCCGTGCGTCATCGGCCTGCCCGGGCCGCTGGCATCGCTGCAGGCGCTGGCGCTCGAACTGGCACCGGGCCCGACGCTGATGTCGCGCGACAACCTGCGTTCGATGAGCGTCGACAACGTGTGCGACGCCGGCTGCACGCTGCCGTTCGGCTTCACGCCGGCGCTGCTGGAAAGCGAGATCGGTCGCTGCCTGGCCGACTTCACGCCGACCGACCGCTTCGAGCGCGCGCGCTCGAAGGCACGCAGATAGCATGCGCATCTACCGCGTCGGCGGCTCGGTTCGCGACGAGCTGATGCAACTGCCGGCCGGTGACCGCGACTGGGTCGTGGTGGGCGCCACACCGGACGACATGCGCGCCGCCGGCTACATGCCGGTCGGCCGCGACTTTCCGGTCTTCCTGCATCCCGATACGCACGAGGAATACGCACTGGCGCGCACCGAGCGCAAGACCGCGCCCGGCTACCGCGGCTTCGTGTTCCACGCCGACGCGTCGGTCACGCTGGAAGAAGATCTGCAGCGGCGCGATCTGACGATCAATGCGATCGCGCGGGCCGACGATGGCACGCTGATCGATCCGTGCAACGGTCGGGCCGACATCGCGGCGCGCGTGCTGCGTCATGTCGGCCCCGCCTTTGCCGAAGACCCGGTACGCATCCTGCGGCTGGCCCGCTTCGCCGCCCGGTTCGACGGCTTCACCGTCGCGCCGGAAACGCGGGCGCTGATGCGTGGCATGGTGGACGCGGGTGAAGCGGGCGCCCTGGTTGCCGAGCGCGTGTGGCAGGAGCTGTCGCGCGGCCTGATGGAAGCACGACCGTCACGCATGATCGACGTGCTGCGCGAATGCGGTGCACTGGCTGTCGTGCTGCCCGAGGTCGATGCGCTGTTCGGCGTGCCGCAGCCGGAAAAGCACCATCCGGAGATCGATGCCGGCATCCATCTGCTGCAATGTCTGGACTGGGCCGCCGCCCACCATGCGTCACTGGCGACGCGCTGGGCGCTGCTGGCGCACGATCTGGGCAAGGGCACGACACCGCGTGCAGAGTGGCCACGACACATCGCCCACGAGGCGCGCAGCGTGAAACTGGCGCACGCGCTGGCCGAGCGCCTGCGCGTGCCGACCGACATTGCCGACATCGGCCGGCTGGTGGCGCAGGAGCACACCAACATCCACCGCGCCGCCGAACTGCGTGCCGACACGCTGGTGAAACTGCTGGAGCGGCTGGACGTGATGCGCAAACCGGAGCGGCTGACTGACATGCTGCTCGCCTGCGAAGCCGACCAGCGCAGCCGGCCCGGCTTCGATGCGGCTGGCTATCCACAGGCGGATATCGTACGCAGGGCAGCGGCCGCGTTCCGGGCGGTCGACGCCGGCGCGATCGCGCGATCAATGGCCACCAAGGGCAGGACGGGATCACCGGACAGCGGACCTGCCATCGCGCGCGAAGTGCAGGCAGCACGGGTCGCTGCCGTGGCAGCGCTGCGCGCGGCCGACTGAGCACTCAGCCGGCGGGGTTCGCGTCGTCCCACAGCGACGCGATCGCCGGTGTGGGCGCGCCCAGGCCGAAGTGGCGGTAGATCGCCGCGGTGACGATGCGCCCGCGCGGCGTGCGCTGCAGATACCCCTGCTGGATCAGATACGGCTCGATCACGTCTTCTATCGTGTCGCGCGACTCGCCGACCGCGGCGGCGAGGTTGTCCACGCCGACCGGGCCACCATCGAACTTGTCGATGATGGCGCCGAGCAGTTTGCGGTCCATCATGTCCAGACCGAGGCTGTCCACGTCGAGCATGGTCAGCGCCGCATCGGCCACGTCGCGTGAAATGGCGCCGTCGGCCTTCACCTGGGCGTAGTCGCGGCAACGTCGCAGCAGGCGATTGGCGATGCGCGGCGTGCCGCGCGAGCGGCGCGCGATTTCGACGCTGCCGGCGTCATCCATCGGGCAATCAAGCAAGCGCGCCGAGCGGCGCACGATCAGCGCCAGTTCGTCGGCGGTGTAGAACTCAAGCCGGGCGACGATGCCGAAGCGGTCGCGCAGCGGATTGGTCAGCATGCCGGCGCGCGTGGTGGCGCCGACCAGCGTGAACGGCGGCAGGTCGAGCTTGATCGAGCGCGCGGCCGGGCCTTCGCCGATCATGATGTCGATCTGGAAATCCTCCAGCGCCGGGTACAGGATTTCCTCCACCACCGGGCTCAGGCGGTGAATTTCATCGATGAACAGCACGTCGTTCGGTTCGAGGTTGCTGAGGATGGCCGCGAGGTCGCCGGCGCGTTCCAGCACCGGGCCCGAGGTCTGGCGCAGGCTCACGCCCATTTCGGCGGCGACGATGTGCGCCAGCGTGGTCTTGCCCAGACCGGGCGGGCCGAACAGCAGCACGTGATCGAGCGGTTCGCGCCGTGCGCGCGCCGCGGCGACGAAAATGTCGAGCTGTTCCCGGATTTTGACCTGACCGATGTATTCGTCGAGCCGCTTCGGACGCAGCGCGCGCTCCAGCGCGTCTTCCCTGACGTCGGCCGGCGCGGCCGACACCAGACGTTCGGCGGCTGCCTGCAGCGGATCGGTATGGATCATGGCGTCACACCTCGGCCGGATCGAACCAGCGCCACTCGCCGGGCGCCAGATCGGCCGGCAGTTCGAGCCGCCCGACGGCCACGCGATGCAGCGCCTCGACCCGGTTGCCGGCAGCGGCCACCATGCGCTTGACCTGGTGGTACTTGCCCTCGCCGATGGTGATGGCGATCCGGTGCTCGTCCAGCTGCTCGACCGCGTGCGCGGCGACCGACACGTCGGGCGCATCGTTCAGCGCCACACCGCTGCCCAGCGCCTTGAGCATCGCATCATCCACCGCATGCTTCACGGTGGCGACATAGCGCTTGAGCACACCGTGCTTGGGCGACGTGAGCTTGTGGATCAGCTGGCCGTCGTCGGTCAGCAGCAGCAGGCCGGTGGTGTCTTCGTCGAGCCGGCCTACACACTGGATCGCGCGCACCACCAACGGTGACGGCAGCAGCGAAAACACCGCCGGATGGTGCTTGGGCTTCTGCGAACATTCGTGGCCGGCCGGCTTGTGCAGCATCACGTATGACGGCTCGTGATAGCGCCAGGCTTCGCCGTCGACGGTGTAGTCAAGGTCAGCCGTGTCCACGTCGACGAAGGGGTCGTCGACCATTTCGCCGCGCACGGTGACGCGTTCGAGGCGCACCAGGGCGCGACATTCGCGGCGGGTGCCGAAACCCTGGCTCTGCAGGATGCGTTCGAGCTGCATGTCAGCGTTGTCCAACGTGTGGGTTGTATTGGCGTTCTTCGCCGAAGGTCGACATCGGGCCGTGGCCCGGAATGAAACGGATGTCGTCGCCCAGCGGAAACAGTTTTTCGCGGATCGAGCGGATCAGGTCGGCGTGGTTGCCGCGCGGGAAGTCGGTGCGGCCGATCGACCCGGCAAACAGCACGTCGCCGACCTGGGCCAGCCGGCCGACGCGATCGACGAACACCACATGACCCGGCGTGTGGCCCGGGCAGTGCACGACGTCGAGTGTCACGTTGCCGACCGTCACGGTGTCGCCGTCGGCCAGCCAGCGCGTCGGCACGAAGGGCCGGCAAGGCGGAAAGCCGAACATCTGCGACTGTACGGGAAAGCCGTCGATCCAGAACTTGTCGTCCGGGTGCGGGCCTTCGATCGGCAGGTCGAACTGCTCGGCCAGATCCAGCGTGGCGCCGGCGTGATCGAGATGACCATGCGTGATCAGTATCTTCTCCAGCGTGACGCCCTGCCGTTCGACTTCGGCCAGCACCCGTTCGAGATTGCCGCCCGGATCGACCACGGCGCCCTTCATGGTTTCGTCGCACCACAGCAGGGTGCAGTTCTGTTCGAACGGGGTGACCGGAATGATGGCGTGACGGAGCATGCGGCGAACGGAAAAAGGCAACGACCATACATTGTACGTGGTGGGTGCGCGAGGCATCCGCCACATGCGGCGTGAGATGCGACTGGCGCGCGTTGCGGGCAGCGGTTACGGTCGATGAACGTGACCTCAGCGGGGCAGCACATCGTGATCGACCTTCATTTCTGGCCAACGCCGAACGGCTACAAAGTGTTGATGTTCCTCGAAGAATCCGGCATCGAACACCGCATCGTGCCGGTGAACATCGGCGCCGGGGAGCAGTTCCGGCCGGAGTTTCTGGCCATTTCGCCGAACAACCGCATGCCGGCCATCGTCGACCATGCGCCGGCGGACGGCGGCGCGCCGCTGCCGGTGTTCGAGTCGGGCGCCATACTGCTCTATCTGGCGGAAAAGACCGGTCAGTTCATGCCGGCCGGACTGCGTCAGCGCGTCCAGACGCTGGAGTGGCTGTTCTGGCAGGTCGGCGGGCTCGGACCGATGGCCGGCCAGAACCACCATTTCGTACAGTACGCGCCCGAGCCGATCGCCTATGCGATCCGCCGCTACGTCGACGAAACTTCGCGCCTGTACGGCGTGCTGAACAAGCATCTGGCCGATCGCGACTTCATCGCCGGCGGTGAGTACGGCATCGCCGACATGGCGAGCTACCCCTGGACCGTGCCGCACAAGCGCCAGCAGATGAATCTGGATGACTTTCCGCATCTGAAGCGCTGGCATGAAAGCATCCGCGACCGTGCAGCCACCGTGCGGGCGTATCTGCGGGGCGTGCAGGTCAGCGACAAACCGGTGGTCGACGAGCTCTCCAGCAAGCTGCTGTTCGGGCAGAACGCCGACACCGTGGGCAAGGCTCAGGGCGCCTGACGCCGTAACGCTGCGCAACGTGTTCGACGCGCTGCACGATGAAGCGCGGATCGGCCTGTGCTAGGCTTTCTAGCACTGCGCCATGCGCATCTGTCCAGTCCTTCGGGAGAAAGCAATGAGTGCCGAAAAGCTGATTCACGACGCCGCCGACGAGTGCGAATGGGATCCGGATACCGTCGTCAGCATCCTTGCCGAGTTCATCGACGAATTCA
This sequence comes from Methyloversatilis sp. RAC08, assembly GCF_001713355.1. Taxonomy (NCBI): domain Bacteria; kingdom Pseudomonadati; phylum Pseudomonadota; class Betaproteobacteria; order Nitrosomonadales; family Sterolibacteriaceae; genus Methyloversatilis; species Methyloversatilis sp. RAC08. The sequence continues at coordinate 1,748,395 of NZ_CP016448.1, forward strand.
CCGACCCGGATGATTTCAAGGCTTTCCTTGAAGCCCGCGTGGCGGAAGAGGCGGTCGATGACTACGACGAGGACGAAGAAGAAGAAAGCGCTGGCGCTGACGACTACTGAGCCGGCCACCGTTGGTGGTGCATTCGGCAAGGTGAATCAGGCCACGAAGTCGCCGTCCAGGTAGAACCAGCGACCGTTCTCGCGCACGAAGCGGCTCGTTTCATGCAGCCGGTGCGCGCGTCCGCCCAGCTTGCTGCGGGCGACGAATTCCACCGTGCCGTGATCGGTGTCCTGCATCGCGCAGCGACGCACATCCAGCCCCAGCCACTTCAACCCGGCCTCATCGGGCATCAAGGCAGCCGGACGGGTCGTCGGGTGCCAGGTGGCGAGCAGGTAATCGGTCAGACCGAGCACGTAGGCGCTGTAGCGCGAGCGCATCAGTGCTTCGGGAGTAGCAGCCGGTTCACCGGCGTGATGCCGTGCGCAGCAGTCGGCCGCTGGACGACCGCTGCCGCACAGGCACAGGCTCATTGCGCGCGCGTCACCCGGGTGTTGCCGCTGGCGCCGACCAGGCGAACGCGCTCGCCGATCGCGAACTTCTCGTCGCCCTCCTGCACCACCGCGATCACATTGCCGGTGTCGAGCCGTATCGTGATTTCCTGCCCCTTGCGGCGGGTCGCACCTTCCTCGATGAATGCGCCGGCCACACCGCCGACCACGGCGCCGGCGATGGCGCCGGCAGTGGATCCCTGACCGCCGGCCAGGCCGCCCACCGCTGCGCCTGCAGCGGTGCCGATGTTCGACTTCGTGCCCTCGATCGTGATGGCGCGGACGCTTTCGACCGTTCCCTGGCGGACCGACATTTCGCGCCGCGCCTGTTCGCGCGAATAGGTGTCTCCCGACAGGCTGGACTGGCAACCTGCGAGAACGATGCCGGCCAGCAACAGGGCGGGCAATGCGATGCGATTCATGATGCTTCTCCGTATGCGGCCGCGACATCGCGGCCATGCTGACCTTTTACCGCGCGCCGCACGGCGCGTCAGCCGACCAATGGTGAGCGCATGTTTCGGCTCCCGATTCGCGGCCCGGCGCTCAGAATGCCAGCGCAGTGCCGAAAGCAGCGCGATGGCGCGCGGCGATGTCCTCACGCGTCGGCAGGTGATTCTGCCCGCCCCGGCTGGCGATCTTGATCGATCCCATGACCGACGCCAGACGCGCCGAAGCGACGATGTCGGCGCCGCGCGACAGGCCATACAGCAGGCCGCCGCGGTAGGCGTCGCCGCAACCGGTCGGGTCGGCCAGCGTATCGGCCGGCACGCAGGCCACTTCGGTCACCGAACCGCCGGTGTAGACGCGCGAGCCTTCTGCGCCGCGGGTCACGATCAGCGCCTCGACCCTTTCCGCGATCTGCGCTTCGGTCAGACCGGTGCGCTCGCACAGCAGGCGGGCTTCATAGTCATTGACCGTGCACCAGCGCGCAAGATCCAGGAAATTCAGCAGATCGTCGCCGCCGAACATCGGCAGGCCCTGACCCGGATCGAACACGAACGGGATGCCGGCGTCGGCAAACTGGCGCGCGTGCGAAATCATGCCGTCCCGACCATCCGGCGCAATGATGCCCAGCTTGACGCCGGTGGCGTCGGACACGCTGTTCTCGTGCGACACATTCATCGCGCCCGGGTGGAAGGCGGTGATCTGGTTGTCGTCGAGATCGGTCGTGATGAAGGCCTGCGCGGTGAAGGCGGTATCGATCCGTCGCACATGGGTGGCCGGAATGGCGAGCGATGCGAGGCGGTCCATGTAGGGGCCGGCGTCATGGCCGACCGTGGCCATGATGAGCGGCTCGCCGCCCAGCAGCTTCAGGTTGTAGGCAATATTGCCGGCACAGCCCCCGAATTCGCGCCGCATGTCCGGTACGAGGAAGGCCACGTTCAGGATGTGTATCTGGTCGGGCAGGATGTGTTGCTTGAAACGATCGGGAAACACCATGATCGTGTCGTAGGCAATGGAGCCGCAGATGAGGACGGACATGAAGGCAGACCGGTGGCGAAAGCCGCGAGTATACGGGCTTCCGCCGTCGTTTCAGCGTCGCGAGCGTGCGCTGCGCAGTGCTTCGGCATTGAGCACGGTGGCGCGCAGCCGGGCGGCGAAGGCGTCAACCACGCTGTCCCAGCCCAGCTGTTCGACGCTCGCGCGCGCGCGCTTCGCCATGCCGGCGCGCAGATCGTCATCGAGCCCGGCGCGCACCGCCTGCGCGATGAAGGTGTTTTCGTCGCCCGGCTGGGCAAGCAGCCCGTTGTGCTCCGGCACCACCAGTTCGGCCGCGGCCGCCTGCTTGTAGCTCACCACCGGCAGTCCGCTGGCCAGCGCTTCGGTCAGCACGTTGCCGAAGGTTTCGGTCAGGCTGCCGAACAGGAACAGATCCGCGCTGGCGTAATGGGTGGCCAGATCGTCGCCGCTGCGCATGCCTGCAAACAGGTGATGCGGATACTGCCGCGCCAGTGATTCACGTGCCGGGCCATCACCCACCCACAGCATGCGGGCCTGCGGCCGTTGCGCGCGCAGCGCCTCGAAGGCGCGCGCAACGAGGTCGAGATTCTTTTCCGGCGCCAGCCGGCTGACGAATGCCACCACCGGGTCGCGCTCGCCGACACCCCAGGCGGTGCGCAGTGCCGCGCTGCGCCGCTGCGGCGAAAACAGCCGCGTATCGACGCCGCGCGCCACCACTTCGACATTGCGGTAGCCGCAGTCGATCAGCTGCGTCTGCATGGCACGGGTCGGCACGAAGGTTTCGTGGCCCATGTTGTGAAAGCGGCGCAGGTAGGCGGAAATCGGGCGCTTGAGCCAGCGGATGCCGTAGTGCGCGCTGTAGGCGTCGAAATTGGTGCGGAAGTCGCTGGTCACCGGCAGCTTCAACTTGCGCGCGCCGGCCATGGCGGACCAGCCGAGCGGGCCTTCGGTGACCAGGTGCACCAGATCCGGCCGCTCGACCGCCCACAGCCGGGCCAGCTTCTGCTTCGCCGGCAGGCCGACGCGCAGCGTACCGTAGCGCGGGATGGGCATGCCGCGCGCCAGCACTTCATGCAGCGCGCCCGACTGCATCGCGGTATCGTCCGCATGCTGGCGCGGCCGGATCAGCTGGATGCGGTGGCCGCGCGCCAGCAGGCCGTCGAGCATGCGCTTGAGGCTCATCGCGACGCCATTGATTTCCGGCGGATAGGTTTCGGTCACCACGGCGATGCGCAGCGGCTCGTCTGCCGCGTGCAGTCGTTCCACGGTGAAGGCGAGTTCGTCGTCGGCGTCGTCCGGTCGCATTCGCGCAGTGTCGCGACCGGCCAATGCAGCAACATGACGGCGCGGTGACGCAACCATGACAGCCACTTGATGTCCACGTGCGCAACGAACACCGGCAGTCGAACAAAAGGGAAGACGAAAACTTCGATGTGGGCGACACTCCACTGCGCTGCAAAGGGCGCGCTGCCATCCTTTCTGTTCTGGCTTGCCCTGTGCGGCCAGGCGTCTGCCGCCGGTCTGGTGGCCGGATTGGTCACCGAAGCGCCGGCTGCGGTCCCGGTAGGAGACGATGCGCGGCTTGCGCAGCAACTCGCCCGCCATGCCGGACAGCCGCTGGTGATCAATTTCTGGGCCTCCTGGTGCGAGCCCTGCCGCGACGAAATGCCTGCGCTGGCGCGCCTTCCGGCCAGGCTGACTGGCACCGGTGTGGTCGTGCTGACCGTGGCGGTGGCCGACCGCGAAGCCGACGCGGCGCTGTTCATGCAGCGCGCGCAGCTTGCGCTGCCGGTGCTGCATGACCGCGACCAGCGCCTGAGCAGGCTGTGGGGCGCGCGTCTGCTGCCCTACACGGTGATTCTCGACCGGCAGCATCGCATCGTGGCGCGTGCTCAGGGCGTGATCGAATGGGAGGACGACGCGGTGCTGGATCGGCTGCGGCGTCTGCTGAAATAGCTGTTGAATCAATCGGAGTGTCATCATGGATCGTCGTCGTTTCATCCAGTCTTCCGCGTTGGCCGGCCTGTCCGGCATGCTGCCGCTGTCCGGCTCCGCCGCGCAGCCCGCCTTCAATCCGTCGCCGACTGCCGGCTGGCGCACTTTCGAGGTGACCACCGTCATCACGCCTGTCACGCGCGGCGAAGCGGCCACGGCGTGGATTCCGCTGCCGTCGATCGACAATCCGGAATGGATCAGGCCGCTGGCCAGTGACTGGCAGGGCAACGCAGCGCGCGCCGGCATCGCGGAAGACACCGTGTATGGCACCAAGATGCTGGTGGCGCAGTGGCGCGCCGGTCAGGAGGCACCGGTGATCGAACTGGTGAACCGCTTCGCCACACGCGACCGCGCGGTCGATTTGACCCAGCCGGGCGCCGTCGCGCCACTCGACGCACCGTCGCACAAGCTCTTCACGCAGGCCACCGAGCTGCTGCCGACCGATGGCGTCGTGCGCGACACCGCGCTGAAGATCACCCAGGGTGCAGGCACCGATCTGGAACGCGCGCGGGCGATCTACGAGTGGATCTGCGACAACACCGAACGCAACCCGAAAACCCGCGGCTGCGGTCTGGGCGACATCCGCAGCATGCTGGAGAGCGGCAACCTGAGCGGCAAGTGTGCCGACCTGAATGCGCTGTTCGTCGGTCTGGCCCGCGCCGCCGGTCTGCCGGCGCGTGACGTGTACGGTGTGCGCGTGGCCGATTCGAAGTTCGGCTACAAGAGCCTGGGCAAGGCGGGCGACATCACGAAGGCGCAGCACTGTCGCGCCGAAGTATGGCTGGCCGGTTTCGGCTGGGTGCCGGTCGATCCGGCCGACGTGCGCAAGGTGGTTCTGGAAGAGCGCCCCGGCCTGACGCTGAAGGACGACGTGGTGGTGGCGGCACGCAAGGCGCTGTTCGGATCGTGGGAAATGAACTGGCTCGCCTACAACGTGGCGCACGACCTGAAGCTGCCGGAAGCGACCGGGCCGGCCATTCCCTTCCTGATGTATCCGCAGCTGGAAACCGCCGCCGGGCGCGCAGACAGTCTCGATGCGCCCAGCTTCGTCTACACCCTCTCGTCGAAGGAAGTGACCGCCTGAGCCTGACCGCATCCACCGGCGCGGCCGTCCGGCGCGCCGGTCCGTCAACGTGACCGACTCCCACCGCCTGCCCGCCGACGCGCACTTCCGCCTGACCGACGTCCCGCGCGCCATCCGGTTCTTTCTGGACACGGACCGGCGGCGCTATCTGCTGTTCATCTGCGTACTCGGCGTGGTGCAGTTCTACCCCATGCTGCCGCCCTTCCTGATCGGCCAGGTCGCTGACTTCCTGATCGGCTGGCAGCGCGGCGACAGCCTGAAGCCGATGTACACGCTGATCGCCACGCTGGGCGTGGCGCACGCGGTGGTCGCGCTGGTGCGGCTGTCGACCAAGCGGGTGATCGGCCGCATGTCGATCGATGCGCGCATGCGCGCCAAGGTGTGGGGCTTCGAGCGCCTGCTCGGCTTTTCGCTCGGCTGGCACCAGAAGGAAAGCACCGGCAACAAGGCTCAGCGGGTGCTGACCGGCGCCGACGCGGTGCGCGACTGGACCAGCGAACTGGTCAATGCCCTGCTCACGGCATCCGGTGCCTTCTTCGGCGCGCTGATCGCCTGCATGCTGCTGCACCCGGCCACGGTGTTCTTCTTTCTGTACTACTGCGGCGTACTCGGCTTCATCGAGTGGTACTTCTACCGGCGCATCGCGAAGCTGTCGGACCAGATCAACGCATCGATGGAAAACGCCAGCGGCAGCTTCGTCGAAAGCGCTGCCAACATCCTGTCGGTGAAGGCGATGAATGCCGGCGCCGACATGACGGCGCGGGTCGCCGCACGCGAACAGGCGGCGCGCGACTTCGCCTACCGCCGGCTGCGCCTGACCAACACCAAGTGGATGCTGTTCCAGCTGCATACCGCGCTGGCATGGTCGCTCTATATCCTGGGCGTGGCCTGGGGCGTGATGGAAGGCGGACTGTCGGTCGGACTGGTGCTCACCTACACCGCCTACTTCAACACGCTGCGTGAAGCGTCGATGGACATGACCGACCGCGTGCAGACCATGATCGAGCGCACCTCCAACCTCGGCCGCATGATGCCGCTGTTCGCGCCGCAGACCGCGCAGCACGGCACGCTGGACTGGCCGGCCGACTGGCAGGTGCTGCACGCCGACGCACTCACCTTTGCGCACGACGGCCGGCGCGTGCTCGGCCCGCTCGATTTCACGATTCGGCGCGGCGAGCACATCGGCATCGCCGGGCGTTCGGGCTCCGGCAAGAGCACGCTGGTCAAGCTGCTGCTCGCGCTGTACCCGCCGGAGTCGGGACGACTGGCGGTCGACGACGTGCCGCTGTCCGATATCCGGCACGAGGCGCTGCTGCACCAGATCGCCGTGGTGCCGCAGGAAACCGAACTGTTCAGCCTGTCGCTGCGCGACAACCTGACGCTCGGCCGCGACGTGAGTGAAGTCGACCTGCTGAACGCCTGCCGCATCGCGCAGCTCGACGACGTGATCGCGCTGCTGCCCGACGGCCTCGACAGTCCGGTCGGCGAGAAAGGACACAGCCTGTCGGGCGGCCAGCGACAGCGCGTCGGCCTCGCGCGCGCCGTGCTGCGCGACGCGCCCGTGCTGCTGCTCGACGAAGCCACGTCGGCGCTCGACGCCGATACCGAAGCGCGCGTGATCGACGCGCTGATGAGCGATCACGCGCCCGGCCGCACGGTGATCCTGATCGCGCACCGACCGCGCGCCTTCGAGCGCATGGGTCGCGTGCTCACGATGGACGCCGGGCGCTTCGTCGACCTCGCCGCGGCGATTCCGGCCTGATAAGGCTCGCGGCGGCACGGGGGAGGATGCAGCGGTCCTTTGCGCAGCGTGGTGTTGGGCATCGCTGCGCTCACCCCAACCTACGTCGGATGCCACGCCCGGGCGGGTACCTCCACCGGGGTATTGCGGCGAGTGGGCGGGACAGCGGATGCTGCATACCGCTGCGGTAACAGTAGGTTGGGGTGAGCGCAGCGACGCCCAACAAGCCGCCCCGTCAAGGAGACCCGATGACCAGCGGCGCGACCCGACCGCCCAGCATGTTCCAGCAGATCGGTGGCGAAGCGCCGTTGCGCCGGCTGGTCAATGCCTTCTACGACATCGTCGAAACCCATCCGGACGGGGCGCCGGTACACGCGCTGCACCAGCACGGTTTCGGCGTCGCCCACCTGCGCGAGGCGCAGTTCGAGTTCCTGTGCGGCTTTCTCGGCGGCCCGCGCTATTACGCCGAACGCATGGGCCATGCCAACCTGCGGCAGATGCATGCGCACGTCGCCATCAGCCAGGAGGAAATCGTGTCCTGGCTGCGCTGCATGGTGCATGCCATCGAGGCGACCGACATTCCGATGGACGTCGCCCCGAAGCTGATGCAGCACCTGACCCGCGCGGCCGAGGCGCTGAAGAACAGGCCATGAGGACACCCGTGCCCCCACATTCGGGACGTGAACGAAAAAGGGGCAGCCGAAGCTGCCCCAAGGCGAAAGTACGTCGAGCAGACGGTAGTCGAACCCGTGCGTCGCCGACTCAGGCCATGCGGCGGCGCATGAACGCCATGCCGGCCAGGCCGAGGCCCAGCAAACCCAGTACGCCCGGTTCCGGGATCGGCTGACCGATCGCTTCACGGAAGGTGGTTGCCAGCACAACGCGGTCGATCAGGACGTTGTCCCCCTGATCGAGGTTCGCGGTACGGATGCCGACGCGCGTGATCTGGTTGATGCCCGAATTGCCGACGAAGCTCGCATCGGGCGTGCCCAGATCACCCGCAGTCGGGTTCAGCCAGGCGTCGAAGTTGGTGTAGTTGCCGGCCGCGTTGCGGTACAGGTGACCGACGATCTGATAGGTCTGACCGAGCATCACGTTGCTGGATGCGAGAAAGCTGCCATTGCTGCCGGTCGTGCGCACGAACAGGTCGTTGCGCGACGCATCGTTGGTCACCTCGTTGCCCTTCAGGCCGAGCGTCGGGCGGTTCGATCCTTCGTTGGCGGCGCCGTTCTGCAGCCACAACCCCAGGAAGTCGTTGTTGCCGATGTCGGAACCGGTCGCGACCTGAATGAAGAAGCTGACGAACACGCTGTCACCGGTAAAGGCCGACGACAGGGCGCGGTGTGCGGCGTTGCCGGCGTTCGAGGTGAAGGAGGCCGCTCGGTTGCCGTCCAGATCGACCACCGGATCGCTGACCGATGCCGCGCCGGTGGCGCTCCAGCCGCCGTTCCAGCCCGTGCCGCCGTTGGCGCCGTTGAGTGCGCCCGTTGCGTAGGAAAAATCATCCGAGGCGATGATGGCCGCAGAGGCGTGGCTGGCCGAGGCAGCGAGTGCAAGTGCCAGAGCGATTTTTGCAAGTTTCATGGTGGTATCCCGATCGTGGCGGGCAAACAGCCGAAGCGCGCCCGCATCATCTTTGTGTGGCGACTCGACGTCCATTACTTCGAGTCTGACGATGTCTTGTTTAGCAATCGCCGTGCCACAGCCCGCTCTTTTGTTTATTTTCATGCACTTGCAATTGCAAACAACTGCGCACGCTAACTATCGGAAGGCGCTGTAAAGCCTCCCGACAGCGTCTGCAGGCCGGTACACTGCGCACCTTGCTCACCCGCTTCAACCCTGTTCAGGCCCGCCGCTGCCAGCCACGCGGGCACCCCACAATGATTCCGACCGACCCCGCCAGCCACCGGCTGCAGCCTTCCCTGCGACGCATCGCGGCGCCGGCCTGCGTCAGCATCGTCATCCCCGCCTACAACGAAGCAGGCGCGCTGACCGCCACGCTGGACACGATTGCCGGCCACCTGTCGGCGCTGACGCCACGTTTCGAACTGGTGGTGGTCGATGACGGCAGCCGCGACGCGACGGCGCAGATCGCCTGCGATTGCGCGGCTCGCCTGCCCGTCACGCTGGTGCGCTTTTCGCGCAACTTCGGCAAGGAAGCCGCGATTTCCGCCGGTCTGCAGCACGCGCGCGGTGACGTGGTGGTCTGCATGGACGCCGACGGTCAGCATTCGGCCGAACTGCTGGGCGACATGCTCGCGCGCTGGCGCGACGGCTACGATATGGTCTATGCCGTGCGCGCCGATCGCGGCGAGCAGGGTCTGTTCAACCGGCTCGGCTCCAGAGTGTTCTATGGTCTGATGAATATCGGTGGCCGGCTGGACATTCCGCCCAATGCCGGCGACTTCCGTCTGATGGACCGCTGCGTGGTCGACGCCCTGCTGGCGCTGCCGGAACGTCAGCGCTTCATGAAGGGCATGTACGCCTGGGTCGGCTTCCGTTCGATCGGCATTCCGTACACGCCGCTGCCTCGTGCGGCCGGGGTCACCACGTTCAACCGGCTCAACCTGATGCGGCTGGCGTGGACCGGTCTGACCAGCTTTTCGGTACTGCCTCTGCGCATGGCCAGTCTGACCGGGCTGCTGCTGTCGACGCTGGCCTTTGGCTACGGCCTGTATGAAGTGATCGAAAAGCTGGTGTTCGGCATCGACCTCCCGGGCTGGCCGACCGTGGTGGTCAGCATCATGTTCTTCTCCGGCGTGCAGCTGCTGTTCATCGGCATCCTCGGCGAATACCTGGCGCGCGTTTACGAAGAGGTGAAGGGCCGGCCGCCGTATGTCGTGGCGGAACTCGTGCGGCGCGATCCGGTGCCGCACGCAGACCGGATCGAAGACTGAACATGCGCGCCTCCGTGCTGCTGTTCCTCATCGTCGGCGGCTGCGCCGCCGGCGTGCACTATCTGGTCACGCTGGCGGCAGATGCCGCGACCGGCATGGACCCGGCGTGGTCCAACCTGATCGGTTTCCTGTGCGCCTTTCCGGTCAGCTACCTCGGCCACCGGCGCTTTTCGTTCGCCGGCACGCGAGCCAGTCACCGACAGGCGCTGCCACGGCTGCTGGCGGTGTCGTGCACCGCCTTCGTCGGCAACCAGCTGATGCTGGCCGCGCTGCTGCGTTATACGCCGCTGCCGCTGTGGATCGCGCTGGCCATCGTGCTGGTGTGCGTCGCCATCAGCACCTGGGTGCTCGGCCGCTACTGGGCGTTCGCACACCACACGGCATGAAGACGGTCTTTCTGACGGCCGACGACTATGGCTGTCACCCGGCGGTCGACGCCGCGGTGCTCGATCTGATCGATGCCGGGCGTCTCAGCGGTGCGGCCTGCATGACCCGCGCGCCGGGCTGGACTGCAGCTGCCGCGCACATCGCCACCCGCCACGGCGGTGCCGGTTTTGGCCTGCACCTGGATTTCACCGAGTTTTCTCCGGCTCGCCGCGATCTGTGGCCGTTGATTGCCCTCAGCAATGGCCGCCAATTGAACCTGACGCAGGTGCGCGACGAAATCGCCACCCAGTGCGCGCGGTTCGAGGACGCGACCGGCCACGCGCCGGACTACATCGACGGCCATCAGCACGTGCACCAGCTGCCGCAGATCCGCGACGCGCTGATCGAGGTGCTGCTGACGCGCTACGACAGCCGGCTGCCCTGGCTGCGCATCAGCGGTGCGCGTCCGGGCGACGGCTTCAAGCCGCGCTTCATTGCCGCGCTCGGTGCGCCAGCGCTGTTGCGCCGTGCTGGCGCCGCAGGTTTCCGCGTGATGCCGCGCCTGCTGGGCGCCTACGGCTTCGACTGCGACGCCGCCGGCTACCGCCGCCGGCTGGCGCACTGGTTCGCCACGGCCGATGACGGCGACGCCGTGATGTGTCATCCGGCGACGCAGGCCGTGCCGGGCGATCCGATCGCGCGCGCGCGCACAGTCGAACATGGCGTGCTTGCCGGGGACGATTTCCACGACCTGCTCGCGGCATCCGGCATTCAGATCGGGCAGCTGCGGCCGTGAACAGCGGGCATCCGGCGTTTCATGCTGCCCACCCTGTTTCCACCCGATTTGGCGACGGCATTGTCAGCGCGCCCGCATGTAGCGCGTTAAACCTCCGCACGTTTTCCTCCCGCCGCTCTCCATGCACCCTGTGACACCGACCGCTACAACGTTTCACCCTGCAACGCGCAGCCTCCCGCGCCTGACAGCGTATGGCACCGGACTGGCGCTGTTCGCGCTCATCGCGCTGCACATCGCATTGACCTTCGGCCAGCACGGCATCAGCAACGACGAGTGGGTGCAGCACACCTACGGCCGGCTGCTGCTCGACTACTACGCGTCCGGGCTGACCGACATGTCGGCCTTCCACTACAAGGACCTGTATCTGTATGGCGGACTGTTCGACCTGATCGCTGCGGCGCTCGAACGCGTGCTGCCGATGAATGTGTGGGACATGCGCCACCTGCTGTCGGCGGCGTTCGGCTTTGCCGGCATGGTCGCCGTGTATCGACTGGCGCGGCACCTGCTTGACGACACCGCCGCCTGCATCGCGGTGGCGCTGCTGATGCTCACCGGTGCCTGGAGCGGCGCGCTGTTCACCCACACGAAGGACATTCCGTTTGCCGCCTGCATGGCATGGGTGACCTGGTACACGACGCTCATCGTGGCGCGCCTGCCGGCACCGCCACTCGGGCTGGTGCTGAAGCTGGGCATGGCGATCGGCTTCGCCTTCGGGCTGCGCGTCGGTGCGGTATTCGGCATCATGGTGCTCGGGCTCGGCGTACTCGCATCGATGGCGCTGGTCGACGGCAACTGGCGCGCCCGCCTCGCGCACCTGGGTCGCTCGCTGCGTGCGCTGCTGCCTGCCATGCCGGTCGCGCTGGCGCTGATCGCGCTGTTCTGGCCGTGGGCCGCACAGGCACCGGGCAATCTGATCAAGGCGCTGACCACCTTCTCGCATGTCACCTTCGCGATCCAGACCGTGCTTGACGGCCAGGTCATGGCGATCACCGAGGTGCCGCGCAGCTATCTGCCGATCTATCTTGCCGTGCGTCTGCCGGAACTGGCGCTGGCCGGACTCGTTGCCGCGCTGGGTATGGCGCTCTCCGCGGCGCTGGCAGGACCGCGCCACACGTGGCGAACGCAGCTGCCGTGGCTGACGGTCATTCTGGCGGCGCTGCTGCCGCTGGCGCTGGCCATCGCGACCCGGCCGGCGCTGTACAACGGCATCCGTCACTTCACCTTCCTGCTGCCACCGCTTGCGGTGATCGCCGCCGCCGGGTTGCATGCCCTGTGGCGGCACACGCGCGGCTCGGGCAGCCTGGTAGCTGCGTTCAGCGCGCTGTGCCTGATCGGCGCGCTCGATCCGCTGGTCGCGCTGGCGCGACTGCATCCCTATCACTACGTCAATTACAACCGGCTGGCCGGCGGCTTCGAAGCTGCGGTCGCCGGGCGCTGGGAGGCCGATTACTGGTCGGACGGCGTGCGCGAAGCCACCGGCCTGCTGCGCGACCATCTGAAGGGCACGACCCGGCCAGCCGCGCCCTGGCAGGTCGCGGTGTGCGCCGACCCGGTCGAAGCCGACGCCTGGCTCGGGCCCGAGTTCGTCATCACCCGCGACTGGGTAAGCGCCGACTTCTTCATTTCGACCACGCACATGGACTGCGACAGCGTGCTGGCCGGCCGCGTCATCGGCCAGGTGGCACGCGAAGGCCTGCCGCTGACGATCCTGAAGGACCGGCGCATGCTGACGGCGGAACAGCGCCGGCTGCTGCGCTAGGGTCTCTTGCCACTGAATCGCCCATGAGCCGCACCGATCCGCCGATCGCCCGACATTTCCGCCAGATCCTGATGTGGCCGCTACGGCTGATGCCGCTGCGCAGCGGTGATCAGGTGCAGCGCCACCCGCAGGCCCTGGCCGCCATCACCGACGGCAATCCCTGGCGCGAACAGCGCGACGAATTCACCGGTTCGCCGGTCGACTTCCACGAACGGCACTACCGCGAATTCGTCACCTTCCTGCCGGTGACGGGATCTTGTTGGGCATCGCTGCGCTCACCCCAACCTACGCAGGTGCCGCGACCTCAGAGCCGCGAATGCGCGCGCGACCAACCACCCCGCAAATCAATCACCCGCAGGTTGGGGTAAGCGCAGCGATGCCCAACGGACGAACAGCGCGACAGCGCATGGCCGCAAGATGCTTCGCGACGATTGCAGTGCCTGCAAAAACTGCTTAATCCGCTTCGCCGCTTTCCGGCGCAGCCACCGGCAGTTCCGGCACCGGCGCGTCTGCCGCCGGCGTCTCGGGCGGCAGTTCCGCCTCGGCAATTTCTTCCGCCAGCTCTTCCTCGGACACCTGGGCCGCACCGGCCAGTGCGGCCAGATCGCCGACCCAGCGGGCACGCGCGTCGTTGTCGAGCAGGTTGAGCTGGTCGATCTCGACCTCGACGCGCGAACGCGGATCGCGCGCCGGCAGGCTGGGCGAACGCAGCACCAGCGGCACATGTTCCAGCCGCACCAGGGACTCGCGCAGCACGATGGCCGGCCACACTGTATTGCCTTCGCGCGCCTGCTGGCGCAGCCAGCGCAGGCACCAGTAACGCTCCATGCCGCGCTGGAAGTCGGCGTAGGCCGCATAGGCCAGTTCGAAATCGCGCAGCGCCGACAGCAGCGCCTCCGACTTCGGCGGGAACACCGGCTCTTCGCCGCGCAGCAGCGAAATCATCTGCCACTGATTCACCAGATCGACGTAGCGGCGCAGCGGCGAGGTTGACCAGGCATAGCAATCGACGCCCAGGCCCTCGTGCGGCGCAGCCACCGTGGTCATGCGCACCTTGCCGGCGCCCTGGGCGCGGTACAGCGCCGGAATGCCGGCATCGCGCAGGTCGCTGCCCCAGGTGTTGTTGGCGACGATCATCAGTTCGGCGACCAGCTTGTCGAGCGGGCTGCCGCGCGCGCGGCGCTGGATGTCGATGCGGCCTTCGCCGTCTTCGGTCGTCTGCGCCCAGTCGACGTAGAAATTGAAGTCCATCTGCCCGGCGTTGGCCGACGGCTTGCCGCGGCCGGCTTCCAGCACTTCGGCCAGACGCCACAGCAGCAGCAGTTCGTCACGCCACTCGAATTCGGGCAAGTCGCCGCCGGTGATGGTGTCTTCGTTGAACAGCGGCTCGATTTCGTGGTGGCGCAGATTGGCGGCCACGGCGACCTGTTCGATGCGGCTTTCCTTCGCCGTGACGCGCAGGTCGGTTTCGACATCGAGGTAGAGCGACAGGGCTGGACAGCTGCGGCCGGCCTGCAGCGTGTAGGTATCGACCGCCTCGTCCGGCAGCATGGTGATCTTGCGGCCGGGGAAGTACACGGTGGACAGCCGGCTGCGCGCGATGTCGCCGAGCGGCGTGCCCGGCTGGATGCCGAGCGACGGCGCCGCAATATGTATACCGATGCGCCAGCCACCGCCGGCCTTCGGCTGCACCGAAAAGGCGTCGTCGATTTCGGTCGTGGTGGCGTCGTCGATCGAAAAGGCGCGCACGCCGGCATCGGGCAGATCGCCGGCTGGCGGCACCTCATGCGTCGGAAAGTCGGTGCCGCGCGGGAAGTATTCGAACAGGAAGCGCCCAAGGTGGTACTCATGGCTGGACGCAAAAGCGCCCGCCTTGGCCATCAGGCCGACCACCGACAGGCCGGCCGATGCGGCGGCGGCTTCGACGGCCTTGGTTTCGAGCCGGTTGCGGTCCGGCTTGTAGAGGATCTGCGCGCTGCAGGCCGCGATGTCCGGCGGCGTGCGCCCGGCGAGCAACTCGGCGACCCAGCCATCGACCTGCTCCTGCTGCAGCCGCTTCTTTTCCAGCCCGGCCAGTGCGGCTTTCAGGATGTCGGGCGGCGCCTTGCGGAAGCGGCCCTTGCCCTTGCGGTGGAAATACACCGGTGCGGCGTGCAGGCACAGCAGGATGGCGGCCGCCTGTTCGGCCGTCGGCGCGGCGCCGTGATATTCGCGCGCCAGTTCCTCGAACGGGAATTCGTCGTCGCCGCACACGTCCCACAGGAAGGTGGCATCGAGATCGGTCGCCTGCACTTCTGCTGCAGCCAGCAGTGCAGCCGGGTCGGGACTGGCGAAACGCAGCAGCACATTGGCCGCCTTCACCTTGGAACGCTTGCCGCTCGGCAGTTCGACCTGCAGCGAGGACACGCTGTCGGTCATCACGGAGCCGGCACGGAAGTGGCCGTCCTCTTCGAAAAGAACATTCATGAAGCGGGTACGGAAGAACTCGGACCGCGATTATCGCGGATAAGCGCCGCCCGGGGTCCGCGCGTTGTCGCATTGCGGCAAAAACCCGGAGGCGGCGGACAGTCGACGGCTACAATCGCCTGCCAGCCGCTGCACCGATCACCCTGCCCGAACGGCACCCTGTGGACGAACACGACGAAATTCTGCCGCTTGATGCAATGCACCGTCGCCTGAAAGAGGTGAGGTCGCTGCTCGACCGTCAGAAACGCGTCGAAAGCCTGTTGCACCGTCAGGAAATGCCGCGTCACGACCTGGTGGAAACGCTGGTCGCCAAGCAGCACCACAGCGAGCTGACGAAGAAGCTCGACACGATGCACCCGGCCGACATTGCCTACATCCTGGAGGCGCTGCCGCCGGAAGACCGGCTGCTGGTGTGGGATCTGGTGCGCGCCGACCGCGACGGCGAAATCCTGCTCGAAGTGTCGGACGCGGTACGCGAATCGCTGATCGACGCGATGGAGCCGAAGGAACTGGTGGCCGCGGTCGAACAGCTGGACGCCGACGAACTGGCCGATCTCGCGCCGGACCTGCCGACCGAGGTCATGCAGGACGTATTCAGCGCGCTCGACGTCGAAGAGCGCGAACAGCTGCGTTCCGCGATGTCCTACCCGGACGATTCGGTCGGCGCGCTGATGGATTTCGACATGGTCACCGTGCGCGAGGACGTGACGCTCGAAGTGGTGTTGCGCTATCTGCGTCGCTTCGATGAACTGCCCGACCACACCGACCAGATCTTCGTCGTCGACCGCGAAGAAAAACTGCGCGGCGTGCTGTCGCTGAGCACCCTGCTGATCAACGACGGCGATGTCGAAGTGGCGGCCGTGATGCGCGAGCACCCGCTGGTGCTGCACGCCTCGGACGACGCCGAATCGGCCGCCCAGGCGTTCGAGCGCTACGACCTCGTGTCGGCGCCGGTGATCGATCACCACGATCAGCTGATCGGCCGGCTGACGGTGAACGAGGTGATGGACTTCATCCGCGAACAGTCGGAAGAAGAGTTGCTGGCCCAGGCCGGCCTGCGCGAGGAGGAAGACATATTCGCGCCCATCATGGATTCGGTGCGCAACCGCTGGGCCTGGCTGGCGATCAATCTGGGCACCGCCTTCTTCGCCTCGCGCGTCATCGGCGCCTTCGAAGGCTCGATCGAGAAACTGGTCGCGCTGGCCGCGTTGATGCCCATCGTGGCCGGCATCGGCGGCAATTCGGGCAACCAGACCATCACGATGATCGTGCGTGCGATCGCGCTCGGCCAGATCGCACCCGATGCGGCACGCCGGCTCTACCGCAAGGAAATGGGCGTTGCCCTGATTAACGGCATCGTCTGGGGCGGCCTGCTCGGCCTGCTGGCCGCCTGGCTGTACGACTCGTGGGCGCTGGGCGCCGTCATGAGCGCGGCGATGACGCTGAACCTGCTGCTGGCCGCCTTCATCGGCGTGACGGTGCCTATCGTGTTGGCGCGGCTCGGCCGCGACCCGGCTGTCGGCGGTTCGGTGCTGATCACCGCGGTCACCGACTCGGGCGGCTTCTTCATCTTTCTCGGGCTGGCCACCCTGGTTTTGCTCTGATCGGGACCGACAATGCGCATCCGGTTATTCACTGCCAGCCTTGCCCTGATGATCGCCGGCGCCAGCGCCGAAGCGGCCGACCGCGCGCTGACCGTCACCTGCGCCGAAGCGGGCGCGCTGGAACTGAGCGTGCCGGACACCTGGTCGGTCGAGGAAAGCCGGCACGATGTGCGCATGCCGCCGACCGTGACCGTGTCGGCACCGGATGGCAAGGCACAGTGGGTGGTGACCGCAGTGTGGAAGGCGGCCGATCGCAAGCCGCCGTCAACGCTGGAGGAAATCCGCACCCGCGTGGCGCGCACCGCCCAGACCGTCGGTGCGGCCGATGCACCGCTGCAACCGCTGCCGGCAAGCGCACCCGCCGGCTACTTCTTCGACGCCGGTGGCGACATCACGCCGGAGCCGTTCTCCATGCTGCGTCAGGGCATGCTGAAGGTGGGCGAGCTGACAGTGAGCTTCACGGCCATGGGTGCGGCAGGCCGCAGCGCCGATCAGGACGCGCTGGTGGAGCGGCTGGCCCGGGCCAGCCACCGCCGCTGACGCCCGGCGCGGATCAGGCGTTCCACAGCTTCCACAGCATGCGCACGGCCAGCGCGACCAGCAGCAGCGAAAACAGCCGCTTGATCAGCGGCACCGGCAGCCGGTGTGCGGCGCGCGCGCCGAGCTGTGTCGTGAACAGGCTGCCCGCGACGATGGCGGCCAGCGCCGGCAGGTGCACATAGCCCAGCACCTGCGGCGGCATGTCCGGCACGCCCCAGCCATTGAAGATGTAGCCGGCCGTGCCGCCAAGCGCGATCGGCAGGCCGAGCGCGGCAGAGGTGCCGATGGCCTGACGGATGTCGCGGTTGCACCAGGTCAGGAAGGGCACCGTCAGCGCGCCGCCGCCGATGGCGACCAGCGCCGACACCACGCCTATGCCGCTACCGGCCACGATCAAACCGCCTGCTCCGGGCAACTGACGGGCAGGCTTGGGCTTGAAACCGATCAGCATGGTCAGTGCGACGTAGCCGATGAACACCGCGAAGATCAGTGACAGCACCTGGGTCGACACTTCGCGCGCGATGAAGGTGCCGAACAGGGTGCCGATCAGCACGCCTATGGTCATCGTGCGCACGGTTGGCCAGTCGACCGCGCCGTGCGCATGGTGGGTGCGCAGGCTGATCGCGGCCGACGCGACGATGGCCGCCATCGAGGTGCCGAGCGCCAGATGCAGGATGTGGTCGGGCGTGACGTGCAGCCGTTCGAACAGGCTGACCAGAATCGGCACCAGCAGAGCGCCACCGCCGATGCCCAGCAATCCGGCCAGGAAGCCTGTGACGGTGCCCAGCAACAGGCAGGCGAGCACGAACTCGGTATCGGGGAAGAAAATCATGGTGCGGACATCATGGTGCGCTGCAAAAACCGCTATCTGAACACAGGCCGCAGTGCGACCGCAAAGCCTGCGTTGCGCAGAAACACACAGGGCACCCTCAGGTGCCCTGTGACGGCAACGGCTGCGCGGTGGGTCAACCGGCGATGGCCAGCTTGCCGCGCTTGTCCGACAGCGTGCGCGCCAGCAGCGACACCAGCGCATACACCGCATCGATGTTCGGCGTCGGGATGCCGGTGATGCGGCCCAGTTCACGCACCGAGCCGACCAGCGCCTCGAATTCGAGCGGCCGGCCGGCTTCGACGTCCTGCAGCATCGAGGTCTTGTGCGCGCCGACCGCTTCGGCACCGGCGATGCGCTTGTCGAGCGCGATCTTGAATTCAACGCCCAGCTTCTCGCCGACCGATTGCGCCTCGCGCATCATGTTGGCCGCCAGTTCGCGGGTCAGCGGGAAGCGGCAGATGTCTTCCAGCGTGGCATGCGTCAGCGCCGAAATCGGGTTGAAGCTCAGATTGCCCCACAGCTTCACCCACATTTCGGAGCGGATGTCCTTCGACACCGGCGATTTGAAGCCGGCGGCGATCATGGCCTGCGACAGCGCCTCGATGCGCGGCGAGCGCGAACCGTCGAGTTCGCCCAGCGTGAAGCGATTGCCTTCGATCAGCTTGATGACGCCCGGCTCGACCAGTTCGGACGCCGGATACACCACGCTGCCGATGACCCGCTCGACTTCGATGTTCGCGGCGACGATGCCGTCCGGGTCCACCGAAGTGACCGGCGTGCCCTCGTAATCGCCGGCCAGCTTGTGGAAGTACCACCACGGAATGCCGTTCTGCATCGTCACGACCATCGTGTCCGGGCCGAACAGCGCCCGCATGTCGGCCGCGACATCCTTCACCTGATGCGCCTTGAGCGTCAGCAGGATCACGTCCTGCACGCCGGCGTCCGTCATCTTCTGCACGCCGCGGATGTCCGGCGCGTGCTCGACCGTGCCGTCTTCCAGCATCAGCGACATGCCCTTCGCCTGGATGGCGGCGAGGTTGGGGCCACGCGCGATGCAGGTGACTTCATTGCCGGCACGCGACAGCTTCACGGCCAGATAACCACCGATGGCGCCTGCGCCAACGACTGCAATCTTCATCTTTTCATCTCCCTCGAGAGCGCGGCGGCGCGCCGGACACCGGTCACGCCGCCGCCGGCCGCGCCCGGCCGTCGTGCGGCGGGCGCAGCGGGTTTCAGATCAAGTGCGGCGGCGCAGCTGGTGCTTCAGCACCGGCACTATGGGCCACAGCAGCATCACGAACGACAAGGCCATCAGGCCGCCGACCAGCGGATTCGCCCAGAAGATGTCCAGACTGCCCTGCGACAGCAGCATCGACTGGCGGAAGCTAGACTCGGCCATGTCGCCCAGCACCAGCGCGAGCACCAGAGGCGCGAGCGGATAGCGCAGCTTCTTGAACAGGTAACCGAACACGCCGAACACCAGCATCATCACCACGTCGAAGATCGAGCTGTGCACCGTGTAGGCGCCGATCGCGCAGATGACGATGATGATCGGGCCGATGACCGAGAACGGAATGCGCAGGATGGCTGCCCACCACGGCACGGTGGTCAGCACGATGATCAGGCCGACGATGTTGCCCAGATACATCGAGGCGATCAGGCCCCATACGAAGTCCGGTTTTTCGGTGAACAGCAGCGGACCCGGCTGCAGGCCCCAGATCAGCAGGCCGCCCAGCAGCACGGCGGCGGTCGGCGAACCCGGAATGCCCAGCGTCAGCATCGGCAGCAGGGCCGACGTGCCGGCTGCGTGCGCCGCGGTTTCCGGCGCCACCACGCCTTCGATGTTGCCCTTGCCGAACGAATCCTTGTCCTTTGCACCGCGACGGGCCAGGCCGTAGGCCATGAAGGAGGCCGGCGTGGCACCGCCCGGCGTGACGCCCATCCAGCAGCCGACCAGTACCGAGCGGATCGAGGTTTTCCAGTAGCGCAGCAGTTCAGCCCAGGTCTTCAGCACCACGTCGAGCTGGATCTTCGCGCTCTTGCCCTTGAAAGCCAGGCCTTCTTCCATCGTCAGCAGGATTTCGCCGATGCCGAACAGGCCGATCACCGCGATCAGGAAGTCGAAACCCTTCAGCAGTTCGGTCACGCCATAGGTCATGCGCAACGTGCCGGTCACCGTGTCCATGCCGACCGCGGCCAGCGCGAAACCCAGTGCCATCACGGCCAGCGTCTTGGCCGGTGGCTCCTTGCTCATGCCGACAAACGAACAGAAGGTGAGCATCTGCACCGCGAACATTTCCGCCGCACCGAATTTCAGCGCGAACCTCGCCACCAGGGGAGCGAGGAAGGTGATCAGCAGCACGGCGAAGAACGCACCGACGAAGGACGACGTGAACGCCGCGGTCAGCGCGGCACCCGCGCGTCCCTGCTGCGCCATCGGATAGCCGTCGAACGTGGTCGCGACAGACCACGGCTCACCCGGAATGTTGAACAGGATCGACGTGATCGCGCCACCGAACAATGCGCCCCAGTAGATGCAGGACAGCATGATGATGGCCGAGGTCTGGTCCATCGAAAAGGTCAGCGGCAGCAGGATGGCGATGCCGTTGGCACCGCCCAGACCGGGCAGCACGCCGATCAGGATGCCCAGCGTGACGCCGAGCACCATGAAGCCCAGGTTGGGCAGCGTCATCGCGACGCTGAACCCGTGCATGAGGTTATTGAGTTCGTCCATCTCGGTCTCGGAGGATGAGTTCTTGTGGTGTCACAGACCGAGCATCAGCTCGATCGGACCTTTTGGAAGCGGCACGAGAAACCAGCGCTCGAACAGCAGGAAGGCGCCCAGCGGCACGCCGATCGAGGTGATCGCCGTGGCCAGCCAGCCGAATTTGCCGTGCACCTTCATGAAGAAGGCGATCAGCACCAGCGAAGACACGTAAATGCCCAGGAACACCACTGCCGCCACATAGATGGTCAGCGGCACCAGCATCTGCATCACCGAGCGCAGTTCAGTCCAGCTGGCGAACTGCGGCTGCGCGCGCCTGAACTTCATCAGCGCGGTGATCAGGATCCAGCCGCTTGACGCCAGCAGGATGCAGCCGATGTAGAACGGGAAGTAGCCGGCGCGCGGGCCTTCGCCCTCTTCCCAGCCGATGCCGACGCGGATGCTGTCGATGACCGCGATGATTCCCATGACGAACAGGAACAGCGCGACCAGTAGTTCCGGCCAGCGGTTGGACAAGCCGGCTTCAGCGGCTTCCTCGGATCGCTCCATCACGAATCTCCAGAATGAAAACAGGGCGCATGCATCTTTGCGGCGGGCGATTAAATGAACACGGGCGGGATGACCCGCCCGTGTGACTGACTTGCTTGAGGCGGATTACTTGGCGAGGAAGCCGGCGTCCTTCATCAGGCCGTAGTGCATCGCTTCGGTCTTGCCCACCCAGTCGGCGAATTCCTTGCCGCTCATGAAGGTCTGCTTGAAAGCGCCCTTCTTCATGAAATCGGCCCATTCCGGTGTTTCACGCACCTTCTTGAACAGATTGACGTAGAAGTCCACCTGTTCCTGCGTGACGCCCGGGGCGAGGAAAATGCCGCGCAGCATCAGGTACTCGATCGGCACGCCGGCGCTCTTGCAGGTCGGAATGTCGGCCCAGGACTGCGTATCCGTCACCTTTTCGGTGTAGGTCAGCTTTTCGGTGTCCATGATGCACAGCGGGCGCAGCTTGCCGCCACGCCAGTGGGCTTCGGCTTCGATCGGGTTGTTGACGGTCGAATTGACATGACCGCCGACCAGTTGCACCGCCACATCGCCGCCGCCCTTGAACGGCACGTAAATCATCTTCTTGCCGGTGGCCTTGTCGATCATCGCGGTGATGATCTGGTCTTCCTGCTTCGAGCCGGTACCGGCCATCTTGAACGTGCTGGCCGGCTTGGCCTTGATGTCGTCGATGTATTCCTTGGCCGTCTTGTACGGCGCGTCGGCATTCACCCACAACACGAACTGGTCGAGTGCGAGCATCGCGCCCGGCGTCAGGTCACGCCAGTTGAACGGGACACCGGTCGCCAGCGGCGTGGTGAACAGATTCGACAGCGTGATGATGATCTTGTGCGGATTGCCCTTGGCACCCTTCACCTCGAGGAATCCTTCGGCTCCGGCGCCACCCGACTTGTTGACGACGACGAGCGGTTGCTCCATCAACTTGTTCTTGGCCACGATGCCCTGGATGAAACGGGCCATCTGGTCGGCGCCGCCGCCGGTGCCGGCCGGCACGACGAACTCGACCGGCTTGGTCGGTTCCCACGCATGTGCAGCACCGGTCAGGCCGATCGCTGCAACCGCAGATACCAGGGCTCTTGCGGCCCAGTTCTTGAACTCGATCATTGCACTCTCCTCAGTGGATATTGTTGATGACAGTACTGCGGAAAAGGTCGTGGATCAGGTACCCAGACCCAGCTTCTGTGCCAGCCCGATACGTTGCAGCTTGCCGGTTGCACCCTTGGGAATTTCGTCCATGAACAGAATCTTGCGCGGCACCTTGAAGTCGGCGAGCTTCGTCGCGGCAAACGCCTGGATTTCCTTGTCGGTCGCGCTCTGGCCTTCGCGCAGCACGACGACTGCGCCGACTTCCTCGCCCAGCTTCGGGTGCGGAATGCCGAACGTCACGACCTGGGAGACCGCAGGGTGATCCATCAACACTTCGTCGACCTCGCGCGGCGAAATCTTCTCGCCACCGCGGTTGATGATTTCCTTCAGGCGACCGGTCAGCGACAGATAGCCCTCGGCGTCCTTGCTGCCCTGATCACCGGTGCGGAACCAGCCGTGCGTGAAACCTTCCTTGTTCGCCTTCTCGTTGTTTTCGTAGCCAGGCGTCACGTTGGCGCCGCGGATGACGATTTCGCCGATCTCGCCAGCCGGCAGGATGTTGCCGTCGTCGTCCATGATTTCCACTTCGGGACCGGCCGCCAGTCCGACGGCACCCGGCTTGCGCGGACGCGGCGGCAGCGGGTTGGACGCCATCTGGTGCGAAGCTTCCGTCATGCCGTATGCCTCGATCAGCGGTGCCCCGAACACCTCTTCCAGTTCGCGGATGACCTGCGGCGGAATCGACGACGACGACGAGCGCAGGAAGCGCAGCGGGTTGCGGGCAATCGTTTCCTTGTTGCGCGATGCGCGTGACAGGATGGCCTGGTGCATCGTCGGCACCGCGGTGTACCAGGTCGGACGCGCTTCATCCATCCAGGAGAAGAACTTCAGTGCGTCGAAGCCCGGCGTGCAGAACACCGATGCGCCGGCGGACAGCGGCGCCATGATGCCGGCGATCAGGCCATGGATATGGAACAGCGGCATGATGTTCAGGCCGCGATCCTTTTCGGTGAAGGCAAGCGTTGCGCAGATGTTCTGCGCCGAAGCGCACACGTTGCGCTGGGTCAGCGGCACGATCTTCGGGCGTGAGGTCGTGCCCGAGGTGTGCAGCACGAGTGCCACATCGTCCGGCTGGGCATTGCCCGGGTGCGCCGGCGCAGACACGTCGGCCGCCTCGCGCGGCTCCAGCGTGAAATCTCCAGCGGCGTCCTGCGCCACCAGATCGATGACGCGAACACCCAGCTTCTTCGCCACCTCGATGGCCGGCGACACGCTGCCGCGGTCGACCACGAGCGCCCGGGCGTTCAGGTCGGAAAGATAGAACTCGAATTCTTCCGCACGATAGCCGGCGTTGAGCGGCGCAGCCGTGGCGCCGGCGGCGATGCTGATGAATGCGCTGGCCATGTCCGGGCCGTTCGGCAGCACGATGGCGACGCGATCATTGCGGCCGATGCCGAGCGCGTTCAGGCGTGCGATGGTGCGTGCCATCAGGGCACGCAGCTGACCGAAGCTCAGGTCCGAACGCGCCGGCGCAGACAGCGCGACGGATGCATCGGCTCCAGTGGAAAACAGCTCGATCAGCGTAGAGGTGGCCGACATACAGACTCCGTAAGACAGTTTGAAATTCAAGAAGCCGCCCATCGCGTGCTTCGGGGTTCCGCAGACGCAAGCCGACAGGTCTCCGCGGACAACCGCTGTTCCGCAAAAGCAAAACGATGGGGGGTGTGAGTGTCGTCCATAACGAACGATCGTTCAAGCCATGCCCGCACCAAGCGATCAGCTTATGCAAAACTTTGCTGCAAAGACACTGAGTTGGAACAGTCTGTGGCAGATAAGCCACAAGACAATGGCTGCGATGTGTCTCATCGCCAACCAGAGGCGGTCACCTCGGTGACCGTACCGCGCGCCCGGGGTGGTGGGCTGTCGGTAGGGGGACCCCCGCGCATGTCGCTAGGCCGGCATCCTGAACCGAGGGTTCAGAGCGGCTGCGTTCCTGCCGCATCAGGCCAGCCCGTGAAGGGCCGGCACAACAGCGGCGTCCTAGGTTCGCAACCTCATGCCAATCAACATTGGTTCAAGGAATCTATGACCTTGGCGAACACCGCAGGGGATTGGTGCTCAGGGCGTTCAACCCTGACGCAAACGGCATCTAGAACAGCTTTTCCTGACTGGAAAGCACCTCTTCGATACGCGATTGCATGGAATTGATTCTACGCCGCAGCGGCACCAAATCAACACCGCCGGTCGCCTGCATCTGAAAAATTTCGTGTGCAAGATTGAGCGCGCACATCACCGCAAGCCGTTCTCCCGATGCGCGCGTCGTTTCCGCCAGATCACGCATGCGGCGCTCGACCAGTTCGACCGAGGCATTCAGTGCGTCGCGATCACCTTCCCGGCATTGCACCCGGTACTCGCGTCCGAGGATCGTGATTTCAGTGGTTTCCGCCTGCGCGGGTTCGCGGCTCATTCCTGTGGCAACCTTTCGAGCAGACTGCTCACCTTCTCGCGCGCCGCTTCGACCTTGTCGCCGAGCACCCTGTTCTCGCCTTCCAGCGCCGCCACGCGGTTGCGCAGCACGATGTTTTCATCGTGCAGCGCCCCGAATCGACCGAGCAGGATGTCGAGACGGTCGCCCAATTGATTGATATCGTGATCCATCGGCGAACTATAGGGGGGCGCCCATCGGGCGGTCAAGACAAGTACCGGCCGGGCGGCGGCACAAAAGAAAAAGCCACTCGCGGGAGTGGCTTTTTCAGGTGAGCGGCGGAGGCAAACCCGCCGGGTCGTGCGATCAACGCGCCAGTTCGGCCGTATCGATACGCTTTTCGGCGGACGTTTCGGCAACCTGGCCGCCACCCACCTTGCGGGTGAACACCCAGCGTGACGGCGTACGCACGAAGGCGTAACCGGTCTTGGCATCGATGAACACCTTGTAGTCTTCGGGGTGTCCGACCGCCTTCGACGATTCGGCGGCATCGGCAGACACCGCAAAAGCCGAAAGTGAAAGGCTCGCAGCAAGCAAGATACGCAGTGCAGTGGTTTTCATGATGAAGCTCCCAGCAAGTTAAAAAGCAGTTGTTGGATTGAATGTAGTGCACTGCAACAACTCTTTCAACCCCGCACCAGTAATGGATTGTGACGAAACTCGTAGTTTATTTTTGCGGCGCAGCACAGTGGGTCGCAAGCTCAGCACAGTGTGTCAGGGCTGCGACTCGGGCTGGTGCGCCGGCCTGTTCGCGTGATGTCACAGGCGGCACACCATGAGCGGAATGTTCCGTTTGAGTGATCCGCTCCACCTCTATCTGGTGCGCCATCCGAAGCCCGCCGTGGCGCCGGGACTCTGTTACGGCGTGACGGACCTCGACGTCGCCGAAGATCCGGTGGCCTGTGCCGACCGTCTGCGCCCGCTTCTGCCGGCCGATGCGCGCACCGTCAGCAGCCCGCTGCAGCGCGCGCGATTGCTGGCACACGCCCTCGATCCGGCGGTCGAGACGGACGAGCGGTTGCGCGAACTCGACTTCGGAGAGTGGGAAATGAAGCCGTTCAGCGACATTCCGTCGCATGGCTTCGACACCTGGGGCAATGCGCTGATCGACTTCCGGGCGCCGGCCGGCGAGCTGTACGCCGACATGGCGGCACGCGTCTGGACCGCGTTCGAGACGCACCGGCACGGCACCGATGCGCTCGTGCTGGTCGGCCACAACGGGCCGATGCGCGCGCTGACCGGCACGCTGCTCGGGCTGCCACCCGAGCGCTGGCTGAATCTGGAATTCGACTTCGGCCACCTGACGCATCTGACGATCGGTCCGCTCGGCGCCAAACTGCGCGCATTCAACCGCTGAGCGCGCTGCACCTATAATCCGCGCTTCTCCGCACCTGACCCGCCATGACTTCAGTCCAGGTTTCCAGCCGCGCGATCTACGTGCGCCTGCTCGGTTATGTGCGCCCATACTGGGTGGCCTTTGCCGTCGCACTGCTCTGCATGGCGCTCACGGCGGCCGCCGAACCGGTGTTTCCGGCCATCATGAAATCGCTGCTCGACGGCGGCTTCGGCGGCGGTGATCCGGATGCCGTATGGTTCTATCCGGTGCTCATCGTCGCGCTGTTCGCCGCGCGCGGCATTTTCGGCTTCATCGCCGACTACGCTTTCGCCTGGGCCGCCAACAACGTCGTGCTCGATCTGCGTCGCGCCATGTTCGGACGCCTGCTCGCGCTGCCGACCGATTTCTTCGACAACCACAACTCCGGCGCGCTGATTTCCAAGGTCGCCTACGACGTGCAGGGCGTGACGCAGGCGGCGACCAATGTCATCACCGTGTTCGTGCGCGACACGCTGACCGTGGCCGGGCTGCTGGCCTGGCTGCTGTGGCTGGACTGGAAGCTCACGCTAATCGTGCTGGGCATGCTGCCGTTGATCGCCATCGTGGTGCGCCTCAGTTCGCGCCGCATCCGCGAATCGGCGCGCGGTGCGCAGACCGCCATGGGCAGCATCGCGCACACGCTGGAAGAAACAATCGAAGCGCACAAGGTGGTCAAGATATTCGGCGGCCAGGACTATGAGATGGGCCGTTTCGATGCCGCCTGTCGCAAGCAGCGGCGGCAGAACATGCGCAACATCGTCGCCGCATCGCTGGTGTCGCCGATGACCCAGGTGCTGACCGCGATGGCGCTGGGCATCGTCATCGCCGTGGCGCTACACGACTCGGCGAGCAATCGCACGACGGTCGGCAGCTTCATGGGCTTCGTCACCGCCATGCTGATGCTGCTGGCGCCGTTGAAGCGCCTGACCGACGTCAATGCGCCGCTGCAGCGCGGGCTGGCTGCGGCGGAAAGCGTGTTCCAGCTGATCGACGAACAGGCCGAGCGTGACACCGGGACGGTCGAGATCGAACGCGCGCGCGGCCGCATCGACTTCGACCAGCTCGGCTTCGGCTATCCGGGGCGCGACGAACGCGTGCTGCAGCACATCGATCTGGCCATCGCACCGGGCGAGACGGTCGCGCTGGTCGGCGCATCCGGCTCCGGCAAGACCACGCTGGCCCATCTGCTGGCGCGCTTCTACACGCCGGGCAGCGGGCGCATCCTGCTCGACGGTCACGACATCCAGAACATCCGGCTGTCCAGCCTGCGCGCGAACATGGCGCTCGTGAGCCAGGACGTGGTGCTGTTCAACGACACCGTGGCAGCGAACATCGCCTACGGTGCGCTGCGCGACACCGATCGCGGCGACATCGAAGCCGCCGCGCGCGCGGCCTACGCGCTCGACTTCATCCAGGCCATGCCGGAAGGCTTCGACACGCTGATCGGCGAGAATGGCGTCAAGCTGTCCGGCGGTCAGCGCCAGCGGCTGGCGATCGCGCGCGCGCTGCTGAAGGATGCTCCGGTACTCATCCTCGACGAAGCGACGTCGGCGCTCGACACCGAATCGGAGCGACAGGTGCAGGCGGCGCTCGAAGTGCTGATGAAGAATCGCACCACGCTGGTCATCGCGCACCGGTTGTCCACGATCGAGCGAGCCGACCGCATCGTCGTGATGGACCGCGGCCGCATCGCCGAGATCGGCCGACACGCAGAGCTGCTGGCGGCCGGCGGCATGTACGCCAACCTCTACCATTCGCAGCTCGGCGGCGACTGAGCCGCATCCGTCATTCCCCGCCGCGAGGTCGCATCGGCTTATAGTGATCGGGCTGAGCCGTGCGCCCACTGCGCCGGCGGCACTCGAAAGGTCACACCATGAGCAAGGAACGAAACAGCGTGAAGGCGACGAAGAAACAGCCGGCGTCGACACCGAAAGAAAAGAAGGCCGCCAAGCAGGCGAAGAAAAATGCGTCCGAACTGATGCAGCCGCTGATCAAGCCGCACTGAGCGGGACGTTCACTCGACCCGGATCGCGCGGATGCCGAGCGAGAAAGTGCCCGCCTGACGGTCTGCGATCATCAGGCCGATCTGCCGTGCGCGTGAAGGATCGAGCGGTGGTGCACCCAACACGTTGCGGCCGCGGAAGGTGGCGCGAAACGCCGCCACCGGCAGATGCACGGTGGCCCACTGACCGGCCGGCGGTTCGAAGCTGATCTGGTGACTCAAGCCGTCGAAATCGTCGTCGCAGCGCAGGCTGAGCTTGTAGCGCTTGCCGTCTCCGAACACCACGAGTGCATAGTGGGTCGCGCCCGGTTCGGAGATATTGCCTGGCTGCGCGCGCACCGACGCGAAGCCGCCGTTGCGTTCCAGCGACACGATGCCTTCGAACACCGCGTGTCCGGCAGGGTCGGGGCGCAGCCTGCTGCGCGACATGCCGCCCATCACGCCATCATCGATCGGCGACCAGTCATTGACTGTATCGGCCTTGCCAAAATCAAATAGTTTGCGCGCCATGAACGCATTGTAAGGGGCTTGGCCCGGCGGACAATCGTCGCGACCCGCGACGTCCTGCCCGATCATCTGCTCAATCGTCCAGCTTCACCGCCCGCACCGCCGCCACACCGAGCGCACCGCGCGCGCCCAGTATCGCTGCGAACGTCGACGCCGCCAGCATGGCGAGCACGATGCCGGCAAGCCAGCCCCAGGGCACCACCCAGTCCATGCTCCAGTGGAAGGACTGGCGGTTCACCACTTCGATCAGCAGCGCACTCATCGCAAATCCGGCGACCAGGCCCAGCAGCAGGCCGGGCAGCGCAGACAGCAGACCTTCAGCGGCCAGCTGGACGGCGATCTGCCTGCGCGTGCAGCCGAGGTGGCGCAACAGCCCGAATTCGCGCGCCCGCGCACTGGCCGATGCGGCAAACGCCGCGGCGATCCCGGCCAGGCCGATCAGCGCCGACGCCGCTTCCAGCGCGTAGGTCGCGGCGAAGGTGCGGTCGAACACGCCGAGCGACAGGCGGCGCACCTCGTCGCTCGACGTCAGTTCCAGCGCCTCGCCCTTGCCGCTGGCATCGCGCAGCGCGCGCGAGACGTCCTCTTCCCCGGACCCCGCATCGAGCCACAGCCCGAAATCGTCGGACGCCGTGTCGCCGGTCAACGCCCGGTAGAGCGCCAGATCGATCACCACCGCACCGTGCTGGCGCGCGTAGTCGCGCCACAGACCGGCCACCTGCACGCGCAGTGCCTGCCCGGCGATCGGCAGTTCGACTTCGCGTCCGGGCTGCCAGCCATAAAGATCCGCCATCGCCTCGGACGCCCACACCTGCGGCAGCGTGCCCGGCGCCACCGATGCACCGACGCGCGGCAGTACGCGACCGGCGTCATCCGGCAGTGGGCGGGCAATCAGCGCCACGGCCGGCAGGTCGGCACTCAGCAGCATGCTCTGATGGCGAATGGCTTCCAGCCGCTCGACACCCGGCACTGCCGCCAGTCGCGCTTCGATGTCGTCCGGCCACGATCGATCGCGATCTCCGCGCAGGTACAGCTCGGCCGGCAGCACATCGGTCAGCCAACGATCGACCGAGCTGCGGAAGGACGACACCATCACGGCCATCGCGACGATCAGCGCCGTGGCGGCGAGCACACCGGCCGCACTGCGCGATGCAAATCCGGGCTCGGCCATCAGTCGCGCCCGGGCCAGATCCAGCGGTACGGCTGCAAACATCGGCAAGCTGCGCGCCAGCGTCCGCGCCAGTGGTGGCACCGCGAGCACGGCGGCGACCAGCACGCAGGCGATTGCCGCATAGCCCCCGAGCGGCAGGCCGACCAGCGGCGGCAGCAGTGCAGCAAAGACACCCAGCAGCAGCGCGGCCAGTACCGCCACGGTGCGACGATCATTTCCCAGCGTGCGCAGCGGCGGACCGAAGTGTCCGGCCCGCAGCGCCTGTGCCGGCGCAATCATCAGCGCATCGCGCGCCGGCCAGGCGGCGCCGGCGGCCGCGCTGGCGACGCCGAGCAGGCCGAAGCCCGCGCTGGCCGCGATGTCGAACGACAGTGCCGGCGCCACGCCGGACACCAGACCGGCGCCCAGATCGGCACCGATCAGCGTCAGCGCGAGCGCCGCCAGTGCGTGACCGAGCGCGATGCCCAGCAGCGCGCCGCATGCGCCCAGCAGCGCTCCCTCGCCGATCAGCATCCGGAACAGCTGCGCGCGGGTGAGCCCGGCGGCCCGCAGGAAGGCGACTTCGGCCGTGCGCCGCGCAATCGCTGCCGCCTGCGTCGCGGCCACCAGAAAGCTGCCGACCGCGAGCGCGATCAGCGCCAGCAGACCCAGATTGACGCGATAGGCACGCGACAGCCGGTCTGCCCGTTCCAGTGCCTGCGCGGGCGTCTGCCAGTGCGCGCCCGGGGGCAGCACGGCCGCGATGCGCGCGGTCGCGTCGGCGCGATTCACGCCTTCGCGCAGGCGCAGCGCGACGCGGCTGATCTGGCCGATGGTAGTCAGCCGCGACTGCGCCTCGCCGATATCCATCACCGCGAGCACGGCGCCGCTGCCGGCCGACGGCAGCCAGCCGGCGATGGTGAACGACGTGCCGTCACGCCCGAGTGCCAGCGTCTGTCCCGGCTGCACGCCGAGCGTCTGTCCGGCGGCATGACTCAGAAAGATCGCGCCCGGCTCCATCAGCCGTCCGATGTCGCCGGCCGGCGGCAGCAAGGTCGGCTGCACCGCCACCGCGCGAAAGGCATCGATGCCGATGACGCGCAGCTTCAGCGTGCGCGCGCCGACCGCAACGTCGAGCTCGCGCTCGACCAGCGGGCTGGCGTGCGCCACGTCGGGCAGGCGGGCGAGCAAGGGATAGACCGATTCCTCCATGCCGCGCGCCGCCACCACTTCCAGATCGGCCGAGCCCGATACCGCACGCAGGCCGGATTCGAACTCGTCGAGTGCTGCCCGGTGAATGGCGGATACCGCGACGCCAAGCGCCACCCCGAGCGCGATGGCCAGCAGCGCAAGCCGGCTCGCGCCGCGCCAGGCCGAGCGGCACAGCAGCTCAAGCATCGACGTGCGTGTCGGCCGGATGCAGGCGGCCGTCGCGGCCCAGCCTGAGCACGCGGTCAGCGGTGGACGCGACGGCGGCCGAATGGGTGACCAGCAGGCCGCAGGCAGCGCCCGACTTCACGGCATCGCGCAGCAACGCTGCGATCCGCTCGGCGTTGTCGGCATCCAGATTGCCGGTCGGCTCATCTGCCAGCAGCAGGCGCGGCTGGTGCACCAGCGCGCGCGCGATCGCCACACGCTGTAGCTCGCCGCCGGACAACTGCGTCGGGCTGTCGTCGGCGCGTATCGCAAGCCCGACCGTGGCCAGTTGCGCGAGCGCCCGCTCGCGGCGCTCGCGCAGCGACACACCCGCCAGCGCCAGCGGCAGCGCCACGTTGTCGCGCAGACTGAGCCAGGGCAGAACGTGAAAGGCCTGGAACACGAAGCCGACCCGGGTGCGCCGCCACACGGTGGCGGCGTCATCGTCCAGCGCCGACACCTCGACGCCGTCGAAACGCACAGAACCCGCATCCGGGCGATCGAGTGCCGCCACGACGTTGAGCAGCGTGGATTTGCCGGAGCCGGATTCGCCGATCACCGCCACGTATTCGCCGGCAGCGATATCGAGATCGAGCGCGTGCAGCAGCACACGCGGCGGCGTGCCGGGCAGGGTCTTGTCGAGGGCAATCAGGGAAAGCACGGCGGATGGACTGCGCGCCGCGCCGTACGTTCAGGCACGCGTGGCGAGGAACTGACGGAATTCGGCGGCATCCATCGGCCGCGCGTACAGGAAGCCTTGCGCAATCTGCACGCCCTGCTCGCGCAGATAGGTCGCCTGCTGTTCCGTCTCGACCCCCTCCGCCACCATCTGCAACTTGCGTGAGCGGGCAATCTCGGCGATGTGCGGCACCAGCGGTGCGTGCGGCGAATCGGCGCCGATGGTGCCGACGAAGGCGCGGTCGATCTTGAGCGCGTCAACCGGCAGGTCATGCAGGTAGGACAGGC
Organism: Methyloversatilis sp. RAC08; assembly: GCF_001713355.1. Lineage (NCBI taxonomy): Bacteria > Pseudomonadati > Pseudomonadota > Betaproteobacteria > Nitrosomonadales > Sterolibacteriaceae > Methyloversatilis > Methyloversatilis sp. RAC08. Next base: position 1,780,742 of record NZ_CP016448.1, read on the forward strand.
TGGAGTAGCCGGTCCCGAAATCGTCGAGCAGCACCTTGTGGCCGGCTTCGCGCAGCTGCGCGAGCACGAGACCGGCTGATCCGGCCTGGATCAGGTTGCGTTCGGTCAGTTCGAGTTCGATCTGGCTGCGCCGGATGCCGTTGCCGTCGAGCACGTCGGACAACAGTTCGCTCAGGCCGCCGCTTTCCAGATCGTGCGACGCCACGTTCAGCGACACCGTCAGTTCGGGCCGGCGCTGCAGCAGGTCGCCGATCTCGGCAATCGCGGTACGCAGCACGCGCGAGGTGATTTCATGTTCGAAGCCGGAGTGCTCTGCAAGATGCACCAGATCGTCGGTGCTCATGACCGGCTCGTTCTGGTCGGGCCAGCGCACCAGCAGTTCGGCGCCGACGCAGCGGCCATCGGACAGGCGTATCTGCGGATGGTAGGCCACCCGCAATTCGCCGCGCCGGATGGCCGCCAGCAGCGCCGTGGCCGGCGAGAAGAACTGGCGCGTGAAACGGCGCACCGCCCACACCATCAGCGTACTGACGAGGACACCGAACAGTGTGGTCATCACCAGCGGCTCGGTCCATGCCGCGAGCAGCTGGGCGCGCGATTGGGCCGCCACCGCGACGATGGGCAGCTGGCCGGACTGCGCGACGGCATACAGGCGATCGCCCTGGATATGCTCACGGCCCGTCATCGCGGTATCGATCATGCTCGACACGAGCGGCTCGTCGACCACGGCGAGCGGCAGCCAGTCGGTGATGCTCAGCACGACCAGCCGGGTGTCGGCGATGCTGCGTATCTGAAAATGGCTGGCGTGGATCAGCGCCAGGTGCGGACCGCGACCGATGGCGACGGACGGTCGTGCGTCGTCGAGCGGGTGCGTCAGCCGGAACCATATCTGGCGTCCCTTGCCATCGGTCCAGTCTGCAGCGGGCAGCGAACGGACGCCGTTTTCTTCGCCAGAACCCATGCTGCTGCACTGTATGCGGCCATCGCGGATGTAGGCGATTTCGCGCACGAAGGGCGTGCAGTAGGCGATCTGGCGCATGCGCTCGATGTGGGCCGGCGAGCACGGCGTGTCCGGAACCGTGTCGAGGCCATGCAGCTCGGACTGCGCCTCGTCGAACACCTGCTCGGCGCGCAGCAGGGCCTGCTGCGCCAGCGCGTCAAGGTGCAGCGTTTCGACCCTGAGCGTGTAGGTCCAGGAAAAATAGAGCGCTGCAGCAAGCGGCAGCAGCCCGGCAAACAGGGCAGCGACCGTCAGCAGCGTGATGAATGCGCGGCGTCGCATCAGGGCGTTGTTCGATCAGCAGTCGCTTGGGCGACTTTATTGTGTATGTGCACGATGTCGAAGTGTAAGCGCATCGTGCCGTTTCACTTACATGGGCTGCGTGAAATTCACGATGCGTCGTGACAGGCGAACGTACGTCCATTGCGGCAGCCCCGCCGCGGCGCGTTACATCAACCGCAACATCAACTCGACGCGCGCCTGCACCGGCGTGAGCGCACCGGCGCCCGGCAACACAGCGCCGGGGGTGTCGATGACACTGCCACGCGCAGTCCGGCTGGCGCGCAGCACGGCGACGCCGCCTGCCTGCGCACGCAGCAGCGCCGCCTCGAGTGGCACGCCGAGGGTGCCATTGCCGGTGCCCGCCGCGACGATGCCGCGCACACCCAGCGCGCACAGCGCATCGACCAGCGCGCCGTCGGCGCCGGCATGGTTCAGCACGATGTCGACGCGCGGCCAGTCCTCGCGCAGAACATGCGCAAGACCCAGTGCGTCGCCGCGCGGCCAGTCGCGCAGACGGCGCAGCACGCCCTCTTCGAGGTAGGCGAGCGGACCGGCATCACCGGAATCGAAGGCGTCGACACGATACGGATGCGCCTTGCGCACCTCGCAGCCGGCATGAACGGTGCCCGCCATGCAGACCAGTACGCCGCTCGCTTCGGGCGACGCGGCCAGGCGCACGGCGTCGAGCAGGTTCTGCGGTCCGTCGGCGGCCAGCGCACCCGCCGGGCGCATCGCGCCGGTCAGCACGACGGGTCTGGCCGGCGCCAGCACGCGATGCAGGAAGTAGGCGGTTTCTTCCAGTGTATCGGTGCCGTGGGTGATGACGATGCCTGCGACATCCTTGCGTGCAAGGTGATGCGCAACCCGCTGCGCCAGTGAACGCCAGATGGCGAAAGTCATATCCTTGCTGTCGGTCTGCGCAACCTGCTCGGCATCGATCGCAAACGCCGCCAGCGGGGGCACGGCAGCGATCAGATCCGCAACGGCGATCGTGCCGGCGACATAGCCGGTGTTGTCGGCGGCGCTGCGCGCCTGGCCGGCGATGGTTCCACCGGTGCCGAGGATGACGATGCGTTTCATCGGGTCGCTACCTGTCGGATGCTGTCGGCGCATTCTGGTGGAGCGGCGCGCCACGGCGCAAGGGCGACGCACGTGCCAGTCTGGCGCGGGCCCTTATAATCGCGCATGACTGAATCAATCTCTTCCGAACCCAGCTCGCCCGACCTTGCGCCGCAGGCGGTGACCGAGACCGCTTTCGACACCTTGCCGCTGGCGCCCGAAACGCTTGCCAACCTGACCACGCTCGGCTATCTCGCGATGACGCCGGTACAGGCAGCGACGCTGCCGCTGGCGCTGGCAGGGCGCGACCTGATCGCGCAGGCGAAAACCGGCAGCGGCAAGACGGCGGCGTTCGCGTTGCCCTTGCTGGCCAAGCTCAACCCGCGCTGGTTTTCGCCGCAGGCGCTGGTGCTGTGCCCGACGCGCGAGCTGGCCGATCAGGTCGCGAAGGAAATTCGCCGACTGGCGCGCGCCACCGACAACATCAAGGTGGTGACGCTGTGCGGCGGCGCGAAGATGGGGCCGCAGATCGGCAGTCTTGAGCACGGTGCGCATGTGGCCGTCGGCACGCCTGGCCGCATCATGGATCACCTGGAACGCGGCACGCTGGATATGCGTGGCCTGAACATGCTGGTGCTCGATGAAGCCGACCGCATGCTCGACATGGGCTTCTTCGACGACATCGTATGGATCGCGCAACAGTGCCCGGCCGCGCGCCAGACCCTGCTGTTTTCGGCCACCTTCCCGCCCGGCATCGAAAAGCTGGCGGCGCAGTTCCTGCGCGAGCCCGAACGGGTGCAGGTCGCGACGCAGCATGCGGCCGGCAAGATCCGCCAGCGCTTCTACGAAATCGACAACACCGAACGGCTCGACGCCGTGGCGCAACTGCTGCGCCACTTCCGGCCGGTCAGCACGCTGGCTTTCTGCAACACCAAGGCACGCTGCCGCGAACTGGCGGACCGCCTGAGTGCACAGGGTTTCGAGGCGCTGGCGCTGTATGGCGACATGGAACAGCGCGAGCGCGACCAGGTGCTGGTGCGCTTCGCACACCGCAGCGCATCGGTGCTGGTGGCGACCGACGTGGCAGCGCGCGGACTCGACATCGACAAACTCGAAGCGGTGATCAACGTCGACGTGACGCCCGACCCCGAGGTGCACGTGCACCGCATCGGACGCACCGGGCGCGGTGACGCCGAGGGCTGGGCACTCAGTCTGGTCAGCCGCAACGAGATGGGTCGGGCGCTGCGCATCGAGAAGGCGCAGGGCGTGGCGCTCGAATGGCAGCCGCTGGCGGAACTGGAGCCGGCCGGTCATGCGCCGCTGGTGCCGCCGATGGCCACCTTGCAGATACTGGGCGGGCGCAAGGAAAAGATCCGGCCGGGCGACGTGCTGGGCGCGCTGACCGGCGAAGCCGGCTTCACCCGCGAGCAGGTGGGCCGGATCGACGTAACCGAATACCTGACCTATGTGGCGGTGGAACGGAAAATTGCCGACGAGGTGGTGCGCCGGCTGGACGGCGGGCGAGTAAAGGGGCGCGACGTCAAGGTGAAGCGGCTCGGCTCCGACTGATCAGGGCGACGGCGGCCCGCCGCGCGCGCCGGACGACGCCTCCAGCCGGTCCAGCGCGTCGACGGCGAGACGGCGGCCATACTCGATCAGCGGCGACGCCAGATGGAATTCATGAAACCGGCAGGTGTTCTTCGGCACGCTGATGACCACATCGGGCCAGAACACCGCGAGGTTGCGACGCGTCAGCGCAGCCTGCATGGTTTCCAGCGAACGCATCAGCACATCCGACATGGCCAGCCCTGATTCGGCGACCTTCACCGCGCCGTTTCCGTTGCCACCGGGCAGGTAGCTGCGCAGCCGCGCCAGCAGGCCGGGATCCGCGTCGGTGTGCAGAGGCGGCGGCACGACGGCTTCACCATTCAGATCGACGATGACCGTCAGATCGGTCAGTGTGCGCAGGGTCGGCGCCACCGGCACCGGATTCAGCAGGCCGCCGTCGACCAGCAGGCGGCCGCGGTAGGCGTGTGGCGTAAACACCGATGGCACGGCCATCGAGGCACGGATGGCTTCGAACAGCGAGCCGTCCGACAGCCACACCTCGCGACCGCGTTCGATGTCGACGGCGACCGCAGTGTAGTCGAGCGGCAGATCCTCGATATTGCATTCTCCGACCAGCTCGCGCAGGCGCTGGATCAATACCTCGCCACGGATCAGGCCGCCGCCGGACAGCGTTAGGTCGAGCAGGCGGAGCATGTCGGACTGCCCGAGCGCGGTCACCCACTTTTCGTAGGCGTCGAGTCCGCCCAGCGCGTGAATGCCACCCACCAGCGCGCCCATCGACGAGCCCGAAATCGCGCGGATGTCATAGCCGCGCGAATCCAGCTCGCGGATGACGCCGATGTGCGCCAGCCCGCGCGCGCCGCCGGAACCGAGCACCAGCGAGACGGTAGGTCGGTTGCCCTTCGGATTCATGCGGGCCCGCCGCACAGGTCAAGCTGCGTCAGGTGCAGGCGCAGATCGAATTCATACTGGTGGTACTGCGGTTCCATATGTGTACATAACTGGTAGAACGCCTTGTCGTGCTCGCGCGACTTCAGGTGGGCCAGTTCGTGTACGACGATCATCTTCAGGAATTCCGGTGGCGCGTCGCGGAACAGCGTGGCGACCCGTATTTCGTGCTTGGCCTTCAGCTTGCCGCCCTGCACACGCGACACCGTGGTGTGCGTGCCGAGCGCCCGGGCGACCAGACCGAGGCTGCTGTCGTACATGACCTTGTTGATCTGCGCGCCATTGCGAAGATGGCGCTGCTTCAGCGCCATCACGTAATCGTACAGTGCGCCGTCGCTGCGCACCGCATGCGTGTCGGGATAACGCGCCTTCAGTGTTTCGGCGAGCCGACCCTGCTCGATCAGCGCGCACACCTGATCCTGGATGTGCGCCGGGTAGCCGGCCAGGTACTTCAGCGTGTCCATTGCGCCCGGGCGGAGGGGGCGGATTGCGTCCGCTCCCCTTCCGCTGCACTCAGTCGCGGAAGGCCTCGACCGGAATCTCGATGTAGACGATGTCGCTGATGCCCGGCAGGTACTTGGTCATGCCGAAGTCGGAGCGCTTGATCGTGGTCGAAATGTCAGCGCCGCACAGTGGCTTCTTGTTGATCGGGTGCGTACCGCAGGCAAAGCCCTTCACGTCCAGCGTGACCGGCTTGGTCACCCCGAGCAGCGTCAGGTCGCCCTCGGCACCGACCAGCTTGTCACCATCGAACATGAGCTTCGTGGATTTGAAGGTCATGGCGGGAAACTGCTCGGAATTGAAGAAGTCCTCGCCGCGCATGTGCTTGTCCCACGCTTCAAGACCCATGTCGATCGAGGCGGTATCGATCTTCACCTCGATGCTGCCGCTGTTCTGCGACGGCACCAGCATGATCTTGCCGCTGGTACTGTTGAAGCGGCCGCGCTGGGTTGAAAAGCCGAGGTGGTTGATTTCGAAGGTCGGGAAGGTGTGACGGGAATCGATGGTGTAGCTGTCGGCCGCCATTGCACCGGTAGTCAGCGAGGCGCCCATCAACAGGCCGAACAGAGCGGGAGTGAGTTTCATGTGGGTTCCAGAATCTTGTTGAATGAAGACCAACGCACGGCCTACTTGCCTGCGACGGCCAGCTTGAAACGGATCTGCACCTCGTCGGCAACGACCGAGGTATCGCCCCAGGCGCCCGTGCCGACGCCAAACTCTAGGCGCTTGATCGGAAAACTGCCTTCCAGCAGCGCGCCGCTGCCGTCAGGCTTGAGCGTGAAGGGGGCCGCGACTTCGCGTGTCTTGCCCTTGATGCTCATCTGGCCGCGCACTTCGTAACGGTTGTTGCCAAGCGGCTTGACCGAACTGGACACGAAGCGCGCCGTCGGATGCTGCTTCACATCGAACCAGTTCTTGCCCTTGACCTCATCGTTCGCTTCCGGACCGCCGGCATCGATCGACGCCAGTTCGATGTCGAGCGTGGCGCTGCCGGCTTCCGGCTTCGCCAGGTCGAAGTCCAGCGTGGCCGAAAATCGGGTAAACCGGCCATCGACCGACACGCCCATCTGCTGGGACACGAAGGCCAGCGAGCTTTTCTCCGGCAAGACTCGCGAATAGCTGCCTGCCGCGTGCACTGCGGACGACAGCAGCGCGAGGCCCGCGCCCAACGCCAGCACACGGCGCGCAAGCGGCGAAATTCCCTGCATCATCGACGGCTCCAGACTGTGAAAGACACCGGTGTGATGTCAGCGGAGCCAAAAAATTCCGCTGCAGGATCCGGCCGCCACGCGGCCGGGCGATCAGCCGGCACGCGCTGCAATCTGCTTTTCGAGCTCGGACACCCGCGCTTCCAGCCCTTCGAGCTGCGCCCGGGTGCGCGCCAGCACATCCTTCTGCACATCGAATTCTTCGCGCGTGACCAGGTCGAGGCGCGAAAACATGGCGCTTGCCATCGCCTTGGCGTTTTTCTCCAGATCCCTGGCCGGGCTGGCGGCAAGCAGTTCGGAAAAGCGCGACGACAGTTCTTCCAGCATCTTGGGATTCAGCATAGGTTTCTCTCCAGGCTATGGCCGGTACAACGCAGCACATCCGGTCTTCGCCGACCGCGAAGCCCCGCATTGTGCCGTCGCGCAGCGGAACGCGCGATCCCGGCGTGACGGAATTCACGACAAATGATTGCCGAGGCGGTGTGCGAGGCACCGATTGTGCACAAAGCAGCGCCGTTCGCCCGGGAATGCACCGTGTTGGTGCAAGACCATATTGCAGTGCGTGCATTTGGGGCGGGGGATCCCCTCGGACCGTCCCGGATATTCGCCGTACTGCATCAAACCATTGAAAAACAAGGAGTAACAACGTCTGGCACGTTCTGTGCAAGACAAGCCGGGCAGTTTCCCTAAATCAAGGAGTGAACCCAATGCAAAAGACTTTGATCGCCGCTGCCCTCGCCAGCGCACTGGCCGTGCCGGCCTTCACCGCTCAAGCCGAAGAGCCGGCCAGCCCGCATACCTTCACCGGCAACGTTGGTCTGTTCAGTCAGTACGTGTTCCGCGGCATCAGCCAGACCAATGAAGACCCGGCACTGCAGGGCGGTTTCGATTACTCGCACGCCAGCGGCTTCTACCTCGGCACCTGGGCATCGAACATTTCGTGGCTCAAGGACGCGCCGGCAGGCGTCGACCCGGCCTACTCGAGCTCCAGCATGGAAATCGACGTGTATGGTGGCTATCGCGGCGCCTTCGGCGAAACCGGCATCGGCTACGACGTCGGCCTGCTGCAGTACATCTACCCGGGCGACCGCAACCCCGGCGTCACCAAGGCCGACACGCTGGAAGCCTACGCCGCTGTCAGCTGGAGCTTCCTGAGCGCCAAGTACTCGTACAGCCTGGGCGACACCTTCGGTGTGAACAACTCGTCAGGCACCTGGTACCTCGACCTGTCGGCCAACTACCCGATCACCGAAGCGCTGACATTGAACCTGCACTACGGCATCCAGGACTTCAGCGGTTCCAACGCCGGCGTGAAGAACGACGACATCGCTTCGTACGAAGACTGGAAGATCGGCCTGTCGTACGCCCTTCCGCAAGGTTTCACGGTCGGCGCCTTCTACACCGACACCAGCATGAACAGCGCGGAGAAGGCCTTCTACACGAACCTCAAGGGCAAGTATCTGGGTGACGACCAGTATGTGGTGTTCCTGACCAAGACGTTCTGATCCAAACAACGCTTCACGGTATCTGCCAGGGGATTGTCATGAAACTAGTCACAGCCATCATCAAGCCGTTCAAGCTTGACGAAGTACGCGAGGCCCTATCGGCCATCGGCGTGCAGGGCATCACCGTTACCGAGGTGAAAGGATTCGGCCGCCAGAAAGGTCACACCGAGTTGTACCGGGGTGCCGAGTACGTCGTCGATTTCCTGCCCAAGGTGAAGATCGAGGCTGCAGTCAGCGACGAGCTGGTCGACAGCGTGGTCGAAGCCATAGAAAAGTCTGCCAGCACCGGCAAGATCGGTGACGGCAAGATTTTCGTTTTCGATCTGGAACAGGTCGTCCGCATCCGCACCGGTGAAACCGGCGTCGATGCGCTTTAAGGGAGAACACAAGATGAAACGTTTCCTGGGCATCCTGTGCGCAACCTTGGCTATCGGCCTGGCTGCGCCTGTCATGGCAGAAGATCCCCCGGCAGCTCCGGCTGTCGTTACCGAAGAAGCAGCGGCCGCTCCGGCAGATGCGGCAGTTGAAGCACCGATGGCGGCGGAAGCTGCACCTGCCGAGGCTGCACCGGCTGAAGAAGTGAAGGCGGAGGTCCACAAGGGCGACATCGCCTGGATGCTGGTTGCCACCATCATCGTGCTGTTCATGGCCCTGCCCGGCCTGGCGCTGTTCTATGGCGGCATGGTTCGCGCCAAGAACATGCTGTCGGTGCTGATGCAGGTCATGGTCGTCTTCTCGTTGATCGGCATCCTGTGGATCGTCTATGGCTACAGCCTGGCCTTCACCGAAGCGACGCCATTCATCGGCTCGCTGGACAAGATGTTCCTCAGCGGCGTGACGGTTGATTCCCTTTCCGACACATTCAGTGCCGACGTGAAGATTCCGGAATATCTGTTCGTCATGTTCCAGCTGACCTTCGCCGGCATCACCGCTGCGCTGATCGTCGGATCGTTCGCCGAGCGGGTGAAGTTCTCCGCAGTGCTGCTGTTCAGCGTGCTGTGGTTCACCTTCTCGTACATCCCCATCGCTCACATGGTGTGGGGCGCCGGCGGTTACCTGCTGGGTCACGGTGCGCTGGACTTCGCGGGCGGCACGGTGGTGCACATCAACGCCGGTGTGGCCGGTCTGGTGGGTGCCTACATGGTCGGCAAGCGCATCGGCTACGGCAAGGAATCGATGGCGCCGCACTCGCTGGTGCTGACGATGGTTGGTGCGTCCATGCTGTGGGTGGGCTGGTTCGGTTTCAACGCCGGCTCCAACCTCGAAGCGAATGCCGGCACGGTGCTCGCTGCACTCAACACCATGGTTGCCGCTGCAGCGGGCATCGTGGCGTGGGTCGCCGCGGAAGCCGTGTTCAAGGGCAAGCCGTCGATGCTCGGTGCGGCATCGGGCTCGATCGCCGGTCTGGTGGCAATCACACCGGCCTGCGGTACGGTCGGACCGATCGGCGCGCTGGTCATCGGCCTGCTGGCTGGCGTGATCTGCCTGTGGGGTGTCAATGGCCTCAAGCACATGCTTGGCGCAGATGATTCGCTCGACGTGTTCGGCGTCCATGGCGTCGGCGGTATCGTCGGTGCGATTCTGACCGGCGTGTTCACGGCTCCTTCACTGGGCGGCACCGGCGCCGATGATTTCTCGATCGGTTCGCAGGTCACCGTCCAGGTGATGAGCGTCGTGATCACGATCATCTGGTCCGCCGTCGTGTCCTTCATCGCCTTCAAGCTGGTCGACATCTTCATCGGCCTGCGTGTGCCGGAAGATGAAGAGCGCGAAGGTCTGGACGTGACCGCGCACGGCGAAACAGCCTACCGCATCTGAAGCAACGCTCTCCTCTGCAAAGTTCGGGCACCTTCGGGTGCCCGTTTTTTTTTCTTTGCGACCTGTGTCACGGACTGTCAGAGCGACACAGCGGGCAGTGTTCGAAATCGCACGGAATGCCGGGGAATCGCGGCGATATTCTGGACTTCGCCCGTGGGTAAATCCCGTGAAACTCAGCACCTGATGCGTTTGAGGAAAATCACCATGCCGACTCCAGTCAACCGATTCCTGCACGCCGGTCGCCGGTCTGCAACCCGACAGGCCACGCCGTTGTGTGCAGTGGCTGCCGCGGCATCCATGGCAGCCGGCCTGCCGACCGGCATCACGCTGGCGCTGGGCGGGCTGGCGATCGTCGGCTATGTGCTGCGACCGGCGCCGACCGTGCAGATCTGAAAGCCCTGCCACGCGCCGTCCGTCGGCCCAGGCCCCCTTGAAGACACATCCTGTCCATCGACGCCCGTCCTGATGCGTTGAGTCCCCTTTGCATGTCGAACGTCTGCACGCCGGGTTAGCATCTCGGCGGATGGACAGCACGGCGCCACTCGGCGTCGAAGTTCAAGGATGAGGACGCACGTGAACACTTTTGCCGCACACCTGCTGGCGGGACTGATTGCCCTGACGGCAAGCGGTCTGGCTGCGGCTGGCTCCGCAGTCGCCACCGACACCACCGCAGCGGAAGCCGATGCCTTTCCGGCCGAAGAGCGCGACCGGCTCCGCAAGCGTGCCAGCGATCTGAAGGATCAGGCACGCGAATTGCGGCGCAAGGCGGATGCCGACCGGGCGGCCGCGGACGCGCTCTGCTGGCAGCGCACGCTGGTGTCGTCGTGCATCGAAGAAGCGGACGAAACCCTGCGTCTGCGCGTCACTGAAGTGCGCAAGCTCGAACTAGAGGCGCGCGACATCGAACGTGACGTGCGCACGCGATCCGCGCAGGCACGCCGCGCGGAGAAGCAGCGGACAGCCGATGAGCGCCGGCTGAAGTCGATCGAAATGAGCGTGAAGACGCGTGAATCCGAGCAGGCGCTGTCACGGCAACGCGAGCAGGATGCCCGCGAGCGCGCGCAGAAAGACGCCGAGGCGGAAGCACGCGCACGGCTCAAGGCACAGGAAACCGCCCGGAAGGATGCCGAACAGGCCGCCGGACGGCAACGCGAGGACGCCCGCGCAGCCCAGCGTGCGGCAGACCAGCAGCGCCACGCCGACAAGATCGACGAACGGGTGCGCCGGAAGGAAGCGCAGCGCCTGCAGCGCGAAGCCGAAGCGGCCGCCAAGGCCGCGGCGCAGCCTCAGCCCGCGCAGTAGCGATCAGCGCGGCGGCGGGGTGTGACCGGTGGCGGCGTGATGCGTGCCGGCGGCGGCATGGTGATGCAGCGCCGCGTGGTCCGGCTCGTGCGGCAGACGATGACCCACCCACTGAGGCAGCAGCGAGCCGACGATCATGCCGGTGGCACTGACCGCCAGCCCGATCAGCTGGGCCGGCACCGCACTGGCCTCGCCGACCAGTATCTCGACCAGCAACCATGAGCCCAGGCCGCCAATGATTGCGGCCAGCGCGCCCTGGGTTGTCGCGCGCTTCCAGAACGCCCCGAAGAACAGTGGTACGAAGGCGCCGGCCAGCGTCACCTTGTAGGCGTTCTCGACCATTTCGAAAATGCCCGCTTCGGAATTCAGCGCCACCACCAGCACGATGCTGGCGAAACCGACGATGGCACTGCGCATCACAAGCAGCAGCTGGCGATCGCCCATGCGCGGGTAGAAGCCCTTGACGATGTTCTCGGCGAAGGTGACCGACGGCGCCAGCAGCGTGGCCGACGAACAGCTCATGATGGCAGACAGCACCGCACCGAAGAACAGGATCTGCGCGATGAGCGGCGTGTGCTGCATGACCAGCGTGGGCAGCACACGCTGCGAATCCTCCTCGATCAGCGCATTGAAGGTGCCGGGGTCGATCAGCGTCGCCGAATAGGCGATGAACATCGGCACGAAGCAGAAGCAGAAGTAGATCGATGCACCCAGCACCGAGCCGCCGATCGCGACCTTCGCGCTCTTCGCCGACGTGATGCGCTGGAACACGTCCTGCTGCGGGACGGAGCCCAGCATCATGGTCAGCCAGGCTCCGAGGAAGGTGATCCACAGCCACGGATCCGCCGGCGGAAAGAAATCGAGCTTGCCGGCCGCCGACGCGTGGTCGATGACCGGCGCCACACCGCCGGTCAGGCCGCTGATGACGTAGGCGATGTAGAGCAGGCCGCCCATCGACACCGCCATCTGCACGAAATCCAGGATGGCAACCGAGAACATGCCGCCGAACGTGGTGTAGGTCAGCACGATGAGGGCACCGAGCACCATGCCGGTTTCCTGACTGACCGCGCCGTCGGTCACCATGAAGAAGATGAGGCCCATGGCTTTGATCTGCGCCGCCACCCAGCCCAGATACGACACGACGATGCACAGCGACGTGATGACTTCGACGGTACGGTTGTAGCGCAGGCGATAGTAGTCGCCGACGGTCATGATGTTCAGCTTGTACAGCTTGGTCGAATAGAAGATGCCCGCGATGATCAGGCACATCGATGCGCCGAAAGGATCGGCGACCACACCGCCGAGGCCCTCGGTGACGAACTGTGCGGACACCCCGAACACCGCCTCGGCGCCGAACCAGGTGGCGAATACGGTGGCCGTCACCACCGGCAGCGGCAGGCTGCGGCCGGCAACGGCGAAATCCCTGGCGTTGTGGACCCGTGTCGCGGCGTACAGACCGATGCCGACCGACACCATCAGATAGAGCACTACGAACCAGATCAGCATGCACGCCCCGAAGCAACATTTCACGGCGCGGAACAACGCCGCGCAGGCTCAATGATAACGGCGCACAAGCCTTGCGGGCACTGGATTTGCGGGGTTTTCGATCAGGCGTCCAGGCGCCGCGGCGGCAACATGGGCAGCCCGGCGAGGGCGGTCATTTCGAGCACCACCAGTCCATCGACGCGCAGGCCCGACAGATGCATGCGCAGATGGGTCACCAGCGCGCAGCGTACGGATTCATCCATGCCGAACGGCCGATCAGGTACCGACAGCGTGACGCGCGCCTGCGACGCCTCGATGTGCCAACCGAGCGCTCCGGCCAGCACACCGGAGCAGGCGTCGATGACGATGTTGCCGACTTCGGCCAGAGCGTCCTGCTCCAGTTCTCCCGGCTCGGCAATGTCACCCGGCAGACCGAGCATGCGCCTCACCAGCGCCAGGCCGCCGATCTGCGGCAGCACCAGCATGGCTTCGGCGCTGCAGCCCTCGGTGGTGCGCATGCGCTGGGCCACGCCGCACAGGCAGCTGTCGAGGCTGGCCATGCAGATGTCGAGGCGGGCGCGGTCGGCCATTTCGACATGCGAAACCGACATGCCCACCTGCTCGGACACGATCTGCGTGAAGGTGGACGCGGCGCCATGCACCGAGCTGCTCATCGAGCCGGCCAGTTCGCCGAATGCCTTCATGTGTGGAGGAATCATTGCCCAGCCCCCGCGTTATCCCTTGCATGCCCCGCTACCGTGGTCATATTCATCGTCGGCATCTCCCGGTATGAACAGGGGCTAACGACTTTCGTGGCGACATCTTTAGGGACGGTGTCCCGAGCGCAACTCAGGCGAAGGCGTGCCACACCTCGAAGCCGATCAGCAGCGCGACCAGCAGGCACAGGAACTGAATCCAGCGCAGCTGCCGGCGGCTGCGCTGTTCGAGGTCGACCGCCTCCTGCCGCACATCCTGCGCCGCGGACTGGCTCAGTATCTTGTGCGCCAGCCGGGGTAGCTCCGGCATCATCATCGCCCAGGCCGGCGCCTCGTCGAGCAGCTTGCGGCGCAGCGCGCGCCAGCCGACCTGTTCGCTCATCCAGCGTTCAAGAAAGGGCTTGGCGGTCTTCCACAGATCGAGTTCCGGGTCGAGCTGACGACCGAGGCCTTCGATGTTGAGCAGGGTTTTCTGCAGCAGCACGAGTTGCGGCTGGATTTCGACGTTGAACCGGCGCGACACCTGGAACAGCCGCAGCAGCGTGCGGCCGAACTCGATTTCCTTCAGTGGCTTGTCGAAGATCGGCTCGCACACGGCGCGGATCGACGCCTCGAATTCATCGACGCGGGTGCCGCGCGGCACCCAGCCCGCATCGACGTGCGCCTGCGCCACCCGCTTGTAGTCGCGCTGGAAGAAGGCGAGGAAGTTCTGCGCCAGGTAGTTCTTGTCGACGTCGGTCAGCGTACCCATGATGCCGAAGTCGAGCGCAATGTACTGGCCGTCGGGCGCGACGAAAATGTTGCCCGGGTGCATGTCGGCGTGGAAGAAACCGTCGCGGAATACCTGGGTGAAGAAGATTTCGACACCGGCGCGCGACAGCGCCGCCATGTCGACGCCCTGGGCGCGCAACGCATCGGTATGCGATATCGGCAGGCCGTACATGCGCTCCATCACCATGGCCGTCGGGCCGCAGAAGTCCCAATACACCTCGGGCACGGCGAGCAGTGGCGAATCGCGGAAGTTGCGGCGCAACTGCGAACAGTTCGACGCCTCGCGCATCAGGTCGAGTTCGTCGCCCAGATGCTTGGAAAATTCGGCCACCACCTCGCGCGCCTTCAGCCGGCGCCCTTCCGACCACACCCGCTCCAGCAGACCGGCGGCGGTTTCCATCAGCAGGATGTCGTTGGCGATGATGTGTTCGATACCGGGGCGCAGCACCTTGACCGCGACATCCTCACCATTCGGCAGCACCGCGAAATGCACCTGCGCCACCGATGCGGACGCCACCGGTCGGGTTTCAAAGCTGCGGAACACCTGGTCAAGCGATTTGCCGTAGAAGGTTTCGAGCCGGGCAATTGCCTGCTCCGACGGGAACGGCGGCACGCGGTCCTGCAGCTTGGCCAGTTCGTCGGCGATGTCCGGCGGCAGCAGATCGCGCCGGGTGGACAGCATCTGGCCGAACTTGACGAAGATCGGGCCCAGCGCCTCCAGCGCTTCGCGCAGCCTGACGGCGCGCGGGTCGGTGAAGCGCCGGCCCAGCCGGGTGACGCGCAGCAGGCCGGCAAAGCGCAGCTTGCTGCCGGCATCGAGCAGCATCTGGTCCAGCCCGAAGCGCAGGCTCACCGTGAGGATCTTGAGCAGTCGCAGCCAGCGCATGCGGCTCAGCCCTCGGCCGCACTTAGCGGGGAAGGGACAGACGGTCTGGGGGGTTGAAACCTCATGTTGCGGGGACTCGACAGCGGCGTGCGGAGCGCGCACTGTACAAGAAGCACCGTCACGCCGGAAGCGGCTTTCCGGGCTGTCTGCGGGCTCGCGCTATACTTCGCGGTCTCCAAATGCACTTGCGCATCGCGCTTCCGTTTCACTCATGACCCCCGAACTGCGCCGAGAACTGACCCGTCTGCTGCATGCCGCACTGGCCAGCGTGGCGCCCGACATCGCGCCACCCGACATCCTTCTTGATCGTCCGAAGCAGGCTTCGCACGGCGATCTCGCCTGCAACGTCGCGCTGCAGCTGGCCAAGGCACTGAAACAGAACCCTCGCGTCATCGCCGAACGCATCGTGCGAGAACTGCCGCCATCGCGCATCGTCGAGCGCGCCGAAGTGGCAGGCGCCGGTTTCATCAATTTCTTCTTCAGCGCCTCGGTCAAGCAGGCCATCGTCGGCCGCATCCTGAACGAAGGCGAGCGTTACGGTTGCTCCGACACCGGTGCCGGCAAAAAGGTGCAGGTCGAATTCGTGTCGGCCAACCCGACCGGGCCGCTGCACGTCGGCCACGGTCGCGGCGCCGCCTACGGCTCTGCGCTGTGCAACCTGCTCGACGCCGCCGGCTACGCGGTGACGCGCGAGTTCTACGTCAATGACGCCGGTCGCCAGCTGGACATCCTCGCCGTGTCGGTATGGCTGCGCTATATGGAAACGCAGGGCGCGGCGGTGAAATTCCCGGCCGACGGCTACCGCGGCGACTATGTGCGCGACATCGGGGCGGAACTGTTCATCCAGCAGGGCACCCGACTGAACCGGCACACGGCCGATCTGCCCGACGCCTCGGTCGCCGGCGATACCGCCGACGCCATGCTCGACGCACTGATCGCCCATGCCAAGACCACGCTGGGCGAAGACTGGTGGACGGTGCACCGCTACGCGCTCGATGCCATGCTGGCCGACCAGCGCAATGATCTGGGTGAGTTCCGCGTGCATTACGACGTGTGGTATTCGGAACAGTCGCTGCACAGCAACGGCGCGGTGGATCGCGCGGTGAAACGCCTGCAGGACGGCGGCCACCTGTACGAACAGGACGGCGCGCTGTGGTTTCGGTCGACCCGCTTCGGCGACGAGAAGGATCGCGTCGTGCGCCGCGAAAATGGCGCGTATACGTATTTCGCGTCCGACATCGCCTATCACGCGGAGAAGTTCGCGCGCGGCTTCGACCTCGTCATCGACGTGTGGGGTGCCGACCATCATGGATACATCCCGCGCGTGAAGGGTGCGCTGGCCGCACTGGGCGAAAACCCGGACAAGCTCGAAATCGCGCTGGTGCAATTCGCCGTGTTGTACCGCGGCGGTGAGAAGGCGGCGATGGGCAAGCGTTCGGGCGACTTCGTCACGCTGCGCGACCTGCGTGCCGAAGTCGGCAACGACGCGGCGCGCTTCTTCTACGTGCTGCGCAAGAGCGACCAGCATCTTGATTTCGACCTCGATCTCGCCAAATCCGAGTCGAACGACAATCCGGTCTATTACATCCAGTATGCGCACGCCCGCATCTGCTCGGTGCTGCGCGAGGCAGTGGCCAATCACGCGCTCGACCTGTCGCTGCTGCCCGGCATCCCGTTCGATTCGCTGACCGGCGAGCGCGAACTGCTGCTGGCCCAACGCCTGGCCGAGTTCCCGGATGTGATCACCCAGGCGGTGGCCGAGCGCGCACCGCACTCGGTCGCCTTCTACCTGCGCGACGTGGCATCCGATTTCCACGCCTTCTACAACGCTTCGCGCATGCTGGTCGACGATCTGGCGGTGCGCGAAGCCCGTCTTGCACTGGCCGCCGCAACGCGGCAGGTCATCGCCAACGGGCTGTCGCTGCTCGGCGTGTCCGCACCGGAATCGATGTAATGGCCAAAGCTGCGCAAAAAAAGGCGCCCGCGCGCAAGCATCGCGGCGGCACGGTGGTCGGCATCTTCATCGGCCTGGTACTGGGCGTGGTGCTGTGCGCCGGCGTCATGTGGTACATCAACGGCTCGGCGCTGCCGCTGCAGTTGCGTGAAGCGGCGCCAGCGGCGGCTGCACCGGGGAGCGAACCGGTCGCACTGCCCGGCAAACCGGGTGACAAGCCGCCCGCCAAGCCGCGCTTCGACTTCTATGAAATCCTGCCCGGTAACCAGAGTGCGCAACCCGCACCTGCCCGGACGCCGCCTGCGGCAGCACCGACGACTCCGGAAGACAGCCCGGCACCTGCGGTCACGCCGGCGCCTGCCGCTGCGCCTGAATCGCTGGTCCTGCAGGCCGGCGCCTTCTCGTCGGAAGAAGAAGCGGACAACCTGCGAGCCCGTCTTGCGTTGATGGGTCTGGAGTCGAACGTTCAGACCCATGCCGTCGCCGGCAAGGGCACGCTTTACCGCGTACGGCTAGGCCCGTTCGCCAGCCCGGACGACATGAGCCGGGTCCGCGCCGAACTGGCCCAGAACGGGATCGATACTTCGCTTGTCCGATGACCGGACTTGCCGTGCATACACAGGAGACAGCATGAAATTCGGATTCAAGCAGATCGCCGCGCTGGCTTTTGCCGGCTTCATGGCCAGTGGCGTCGCTGCCGCCCCGTTGAATGAAAAGGACTTTCGCGAGATCAAGCCGGCGCAGTCGGTCGAACCGGGCCCCAAGGTCGAGGTGATCGAGTTCTTCTGGTATGGCTGCCCGCACTGCTTCGAGCTCGAGCCGTCACTGAAGAAGTGGCTCGACCGCAAGCCGGACGACGTGACCTTCAAGCGGGTACCGGCCATCTTCCGTCAGTCCTGGGTGGCTGGCGCGCAGACCTACTACACGCTGGAAACCCTCGGCGAGCTCGACCGCATGCACAGCAAGGTGTTCGACGCCATCCACATGGAGCGCCAGGCGTTCAACGACATGGCAACCATCAGCAGCTGGATGGGCAAGAACGGCATCGACGCGAAGAAGTTCGAAGACACGGCCAAGTCCTTCGCCGTGTCGGGCAAGGTGCAGCGTGCACAGCAGATGAGCGCCGCCTATCAGCTGACCGGCGTGCCGGCGCTGGTGGTCGATGGCAAGTACATCGCGCTCGGCAACAGTTACGACGGCATGCTTGCCATCGTCGACCAGCTGATCGAGCGCGCGCGCGGCGAGCGCGCAGCGGCCGCCAAGAAGTAAACCGCATGGACGCCACGCGTCCGGCAGCAACGGGTGCCCGCGCGGCACCCGTTGTCTTTCTGACCGGTGCATCGAGCGGCATCGGCGAAGCACTGGCCCGCCATTACGCCGCCGAGGGCGCCACACTCGGCCTGGTGGCGCGGCGGGCGGTCCAGCTCGAAGCACTGGCTGCCAGCCTGCCGGGGCAACATTTCATCTTTCCCGCCGACGTACGCGACGCCGCCGCACTGCAGGCTGCCGCAGAATCCTTCATGCAGCAGGCCGGCGTGCCGGATATCGTCATCGGCAATGCCGGTGTATCGGTCGGGACATTGACCGGCGAGCAGGAAGACCTGCCGGCGTTCGAAACCGTGTTCGACATCAATGTGCTGGGGCTGGTGCGCACCTTCGCACCTTTCGTGAAACCGATGCAGGCACGGCGCAGCGGCGCACTGGTCGGCATCGCCTCGGTCGCCGGCATCCGCGGCCTGCCGGGTGCCGGCGCCTATTGCGCCTCGAAATCGGCGGCGATCACCTATCTGGAAAGCCTGCGGGTGGAACTGCGCGGCAGCGGCGTGAAAGTGCAGACGATCTGCCCCGGCTACATCGACACGCCGATGACCGCCATCAATCCCTACCCGATGCCCTTTCTGCTCAGCGCCGACGAAGCCGCCCCGCGTTTCGCCCGCGTCATTGCTCGCGGCACGTCCTACGCAGTCGTGCCCTGGCAGATGGGCGTGGTGGCCAAGCTGCTGCGCCTGCTGCCCGGCCCGGTATTCGACGTCGCTTTCGCGAAGGCCGGGCGCAAGCCGCGCGGTACGTTGTAGGGCAGATGCAAGTTGCAAGATTCAGTATGCAAGTGAGCGTCGCCCCTCCTTGCACCTTGAATCCTGTCTATTCCGTCAGGCCTTCGCGAACGCGGCCTTCGCCCGCGCCAGCGTCTGCGCCACGTCGTCCTCGCTGTGCGCGCCCGACACGAAGCCCGCTTCAAACGCCGACGGCGCGAGATAGACGCCGGCATCGAGCATGGCGTGGAAAAAGCGGTTGAAGCGTTCGCGGTCCGACTGCATCACTTCGGCGTAGCTCGCCGGCGGCGCATCGCGGAAGTACAGGCCGAACATGCCGCCGACCGACTGTGCCGAAAATGGCACGCCGGCCTCGCGGGCCGCGGCGACCATGCCATCGGTGAATTGCTTCGTGCGGGCGGCGAGCCGGTCATGGAAGCCGGGTGCGTCGATCAGTTCCAGCGTCTTCAGGCCCGCCGCCACGGCGACTGGGTTGCCGGACAGCGTGCCGGCCTGATACACGGCACCGATCGGCGCAATGGCGGCCATGATGTCGCGCCGGCCGCCGAAGGCGCCGACCGGCATGCCGCCGCCGATCACCTTGCCCAGCGTGGTCAGATCGGGCGTGATGCCGAACAGGCCCTGGGCGCCGACCGGACCGACGCGGAAACCGGTCATCACCTCGTCGAAAATCAGCACTGCGCCATATTGTGTACACAGTGTGCGCATCGCATCGAGGAAGGCGCGCGTCGGCACGATGAGGTTCATGTTGCCGACCACCGGCTCGACGATGACGCAGGCAATGCGCTCACCGTGATTGCGGAAGCAGTCTTCCAGCTGCTGCGGGTCGTTGTAGTCGAGTACCAGCGTGTGCTTGGCGAAGTCGGCCGGCACGCCGCCCGAGCTCGGATTGCCGAAGGTGAGCGCACCGGAGCCGGCCTTGACCAGCAGGCTGTCGGCATGGCCGTGATAGCAGCCTTCGAACTTGACGATCGCGTCACGGCCGGTGAAACCGCGCGCCAGACGGATGGCGCTCATCGTCGCCTCGGTGCCGGAACTGACCAGGCGCACCTGTTCGATCGACGGCACGCGGGCGCACAGCAGTTCGGCCATCAGGATTTCGCCTTCGGTCGGCGCACCGAAAGACAGGCCACCCACCGCGGCTTCCTGCACGGCCCGGATCACCTCCGGGTGTGCATGGCCCAGGATGGCCGGGCCCCACGACCCCACATAGTCGATGTATTCGACACCATCGGCGTCCCACAGACGACTGCCCGCACCGCGCGTGAAGAAGCGCGGCGTACCGCCCACCGAGCGGAAGGCCCGGACCGGTGAATTGACGCCGCCCGGAATGCTGCGCTGGGCGCGTTCGAAAAGCTGTTCGTTGCGGGTGGTCATGGCGATTCCTTCAGAAAAGCTGCGCATAGGCACGTGCCCGCGCGGAGATGTCAGGGGCGTCGAACAGGTCGGACACCACGGCGAGCAGATCGGCTCCGGCTTCGATCAGCCGCGGTGCCCGGTCCAGCGTGATGCCACCGATGGCGCATCGGGGAATGCCCAGATCGGCCACCTCGGCGAAGCGCGCGCGGTCGGCGACCGGCGCAGCGGGTTTGGTCGCCGACGCGAACATCGCGCCGAAGGCCACGTAATCGGCGCCGGCCCGCCGGGCCTCGCGCGCGAGCGCGGCATCGTTGTAGCAGGACACGCCGATCAGTGCCGCCGGACCCAGCCGCCGGCGGACCGCCGCCGGATCGCCATCGCCGCGGCCGACGTGCACGCCGTCGGCGCCGACTTCGTGCGCCAGTTCGGCATCATCGTTGATGATTAAACGCGTCCCGCAGACGGTGGTGATGGCGCGCAGCGCGCGCGCGTCCGCCAGGCGGCAAGCGGCGTCGGACGACTTGTTGCGGTACTGCAGCAGCACTGCACCGCCGGCGCAGGCAGCTTCGGCTGCCCGGCAGAGCGCAGCGCCGCTGAGGGCTTCGGGTGTCACGGCGTAAAGGCCGCGCAATGAACGGAGGTCGGCAGGCATCGTCTAGTCGTCGCTGCCGTCGTCCGCGTCCATATTGCTGTTGCGCGTCCAGAAGAAACGGTCGGGCAGATACTGACCCATGCCGGGCCGGAAACCGTTGACCAGCGTGCGCCACGTATATTCCTGCGCCGCCTGCACCGCAGCGCCGACGTCCAGCCCCTGCGCCAGCCAGGCAGCCAGCGCCGAGGCCAGCGTACAACCGGAGCCGTGGTAACTGCCGGGCAGGCGGTCCCATTCGTCGCGCCGGATCACGCCGCCATGGCCGTACAGCACGTTGCTGACGCGCAGCGTCGATTCGTGGGTGCCGGTCAGCAGCACGTGCCCACAGCCGGCTGCTATCAACAAGCGGGCACACTCGTCGAGCGCGAGTGGATCCTGACGGTTGTCCGATTCGTCGTCCTCATCATCGTCGTCGCCGAACTGCGCCAGCCGGCGCGCTTCGAGACTGTTCGGCGTCAGCACCGTGGTCAGCGGCAGCAGCAGTTCCTGCAGCGCGATCACCATTTCCTCGTCGGCCAGTTCGTCGCCGCGGCCGGATGACAGCACGGGATCGAACACCACCGGCAGGTGCGGGTAGTCTGAAATGATCTCGGCGATGGCGGCGATGTTCTCCACGCTGCCCATGACGCCGATCTTGAATGCCGACACCGGAACATCCGACAGCAGCACGCGCGCCTGATCGACCACCAGGTCGTCGTCCATCGGCACGATTTCCTCGACGCCGGTGGTGTCCTGCACGGTGACGGCCGTCACCACGCCGAGCGGATGGCAGCCGAGCGCCGACAGCGTCATCAGATCGGCCTGCATGCCGGCGCCACCGGTGGGGTCGGTGGCGGAAAAACACATGACAAGAGGCGGATGCGCCCGCACATCACGATTGACCATAAAGCGCGCGCCCGGATTGTCGTTACAGAAGGTTAATTACGGTAATATCGATTCGATTCTAACAAACCATACTGCCATGAGTTCCACAGTCACGGCCGAATTCCAGAGTTACATGTGTCTCATATGCGGCTTCATCTACGACGAAGCCGCCGGTCTGCCGGAAGAGGGTATCGCACCCGGCACACGCTGGGCGGATGTCCCGCCCAACTGGACCTGTCCTGAGTGCAGCGCACGCAAGGACGATTTTGAGATGGTCCAGATCTGACCAGCCGACCGCCGTTTGTTCAGCGTGCGACCCGCGTCGCTGTCTGACGGCGAACGGCACAACATCGCGGCATCGATCGTCGCGCACAAGAACGGGAGAGCATCTTGGCTGAATCGGGTGGCAGCGCCGGCGTCAAGGTGATGGTGATCGACGACAGCAACACCATCCGCCGCAGTGCAGAAATCTTTCTTGTCCAGGCGGGATATCAGGTCGTCCTCGCGGAAGACGGCTTCGATGCGCTGTCGAAGATCAGCGACCATCACCCGCAGGTGATCTTCTGCGACATCATGATGCCGCGTCTCGACGGTTACCAGACCTGCGCACTCATCAAGAAAAACCCCAGGTTTGCCGCTACTCCTGTCGTGATGCTTTCTTCGCGCGACGGTCTGTTCGACCGCGCACGCGGCCGGATGGTCGGCTCGGACGAATACCTCACCAAACCTTTCACCAAGGACAGCCTGCTGCAGGCAGTGTCGCGTCACGCGCGCAACGGCGCTGACTGACCTGCCGGCGCTTACCGAACGCGGAGCCACAATGGCCATCAAGCGCATCATGGTGGTGGACGACTCGCCCACCGAACGCCATGTACTGAACGACTTCCTGACCCGCAAGGGCTTCGAGGTCATCATCGCCGAGAACGGCGAGCAGGCCATCGAGAAAGCCAAGGCCGAAAAACCCGACCTCATCCTGATGGACGTCGTGATGCCCGGCGTCAACGGCTACCAGGCAACGCGCACCATCACGCGCGAAGACAGTACGCGTGACATCCCGGTGATCATGTGCACCAGCAAGGATCTGCCGACCGACCGCATCTGGGGCATGCGGCAGGGCGCGCTCGATTACATGGTCAAGCCGGTCAATCTCGAAGAACTGCTGGGCCGCATCCAGCAACTGGGCGCGGCGGGCAACGATGGCTAGGGTCTCGCTGCGCGAATTCGAGGAGGAGCTGGCCCGCAAGCTGTCCGACACCTCCGGACAGGGCAGCGCACGCGCGCTGCTCGGCGTGCAGGCAGGCGACGAATTGTGGCTGGTCGATCTGGCCGAATCCGGCGAAATCCTGCCGGTACCCGCGCTGACGCCGGTACCGCTGACCCGCAGCTGGCTGCGCGGCATCGCCAACGTACGCGGCCTGCTCTACGCGGTGACCGACTTCGCCGCCTTTCAGGGCGGCGCATCAACCGGTGTGGCGGGCGAAACACGGCTGCTTCTGCCGCACGCCAAATTCGGGACAAACAGCGCGCTGCTGGTGTCCCGCGTGCTCGGTCTGCGGGCACTCGAAGATTTCGAAAGCGCTGATACCGGTCAGGCCGATGCGCGACCCTGGGCGTCGGACCGGCTGGTCGACACCCAGGGCCGCGTGTGGCTGCGGCTGGATCCGCGACGCCTCTACGCAGACCCCGGCTTTGCCGACGTGGCGGCCTGACCCGCATGCCGGCCCTGCTCGCACGTCATCCCGCTGCCGGCTGCTGCCGATCGCCCGGCGCTGCATCGGGCCATGTTTTCGTGATCGCTGTTCCGGGCTGGCCGCTGCTCGAGCCCCCTGCCTTATCCCCCAAGCAACGTAGTCCCCGAGGAAAGTCCCGATGGCGTTGAACATTCCTGGACTGAAGTCCGCTGCGCAGGCCGGCAGCGACCCCGCGCCGTCGAATCAGCTGGATGCCGCGGGATTCCTGCGCGGCCGTCTGCCGCTGATCGGCCACCTGCCGCTCGGCCAGCAGGTGCGGTCGCTGGCGGTGATCTTCCTGCTGTTCATCGCGCTGGCCGCAGTACTGGTGTGGCAGGACTGGCGCGGCACGCGGCAAAACGCGGCCCACATCCATGCCGCGGGTCAGTTGCGCACGCTGATGCAGGGGGTGACTCAATCCGCGCCGCAGGCATTGGCCGGACAGGCCGGCGCGCTGGGCCAACTTTCGTCCGCTCGCGCTGCGGTGACCGCGCTGCTCGACACATTGAACCGTGGTGGCGAGGTGGACGGTGTATCGCTGCCGCCCGCCCGCGGCGCCGCGAAAGATGCGCTGCAACAGATCGACGCCGCATGGAGCGGCCAGGACCGCAACACAGCCTTGCTGCTTGGCCAGCAGAAAACCCTGATTGCGCTTGGCGAGGCCGGCCGCGCACTCGATGCTGCTGCAACACCGATGATGACTGCGCTGGGCCGCATCGCCGCCCAGCGTGGCGCACGCGATGGCGGGCTCAGCCTGTCGTTGGCCGGCAGCGTCGGTCAGGTCCGGGCGGCGATCCATGCGCTGACCTCAATCACGCCGACGTCAGCCGACACGCTCGACGCGCTTCAGCGCGCCCTGCCCGTGCTGCTCGACACCGCTGCCCAACTCGAACAAAGTGCCGAGGGCGAGCCGCGTGAGGCCTTTGCGCAGGCGCACAACGATCTGGTGCCGCGCCTGACCGCGCTGGTTACGGCGCTGGACAAGCCAGCCGACCTGCTCGCCGCACGTGCCGCGGGTCTCTGGCTGATCGGCAGCGCTGCGGCGCTGGCGGGTCCGACCGACGCACTGGCCACAGTCTATTCGGCACAGCGCGAAGACCGTGCGCTGCGTGCGCTTGGCGCCGCGCTGTGCGTGCTGCTTGCGCTGGCCAGCGTGTTCCTGATGGTGCGCGCCTACAACGAGGACCAGCACCGGCAGCGCGTTCTCGTCGAAGGCTCGCGCGAGGAAGCGAAACGCGAAAAGGACACGACGCAGCAGGCCATCCTGCGCCT
Source organism: Methyloversatilis sp. RAC08 (assembly GCF_001713355.1). Lineage (NCBI taxonomy): Bacteria > Pseudomonadati > Pseudomonadota > Betaproteobacteria > Nitrosomonadales > Sterolibacteriaceae > Methyloversatilis > Methyloversatilis sp. RAC08. The sequence goes on from NZ_CP016448.1 coordinate 1,805,677, forward strand.
GATGAATGAAATGGGCGACCTGGCCGACGGCGACCTGACGGTGCGTGCGACGGTTTCGGAAGACATCACCGGCGCCATCGCCGACTCGGTCAACTACACGATCGAGGAACTGTCGGTGCTGGTAAAGCGGATCAACGACGCGGCCGGACGCGTGGCCGAAGCGTCGGAGTCCGCGCAGCGCATTTCGACCCAGTTGCTGACGGCCGCAGAGCGGCAGTCGCGCGAAGTGACGGAGTCCGGCCAGTCGGTGCTGGCCATGGCGAAATCGATGAACGCGGTGTCGGAAGAGGCGACCCGCTCGGCGCAGGTGGCGCGCCAGTCGCTGGCGGCAGCCCAGAACGGTTCGAACGCGGTGTCGAATTCGATCCGCGGCATGAACGACATCCGCGACCAGATCCAGGAAACATCGAAGCGCATCAAGCGCCTCGGCGAGTCGTCGCAGGAGATCAGCGAAATCGTCGAACTGATTTCCGACATTACCGAACAGACCAACGTGCTGGCGCTGAATGCCGCCATCCAGGCCGCGGGTGCCGGCGAGGCCGGGCGCGGCTTCACCGTGGTGGCCGAAGAGGTGCAGCGGCTGGCCGAACGGTCGGGCGAGGCGACCAAGCAGATTGCAGCCATCGTGCGCACCATCCAGACCGATACCCAGGACGCGGTCGCCGCGATGGAAAACTCGACCCGCGGCGTGGTCGAAGGTGCGCGCCTGTCCGACGCCGCCGGACAGGCGCTGGATGAAATTTCAACCGTTTCGACCGAACTGACCGAACTGATCGAAGCGATTTCGTCGTCGGCGCAGGTACAGGCTGAGCAGGCGACCCGGGTGGCGCACGGCATGCAGGGCATTCTGCGCATTACCGAACAGACCACGGTCGGCACCAAGCAGACCGCTCTTTCCATCGGACAGCTGGCCGATCTGGCGGCTGAACTCAAAGGCTCGGTCGCGGGCTTCAAGGTATGAACACGACGCCTTCCACCCATCAGGATCTGGGCCCGCTGATCTGGGTCCGCGGCGAAATCGATCTGGCGCTGATCCGCGCATCCGAAGCACTCGGCAACGAAGATCATCAGGCGGGCGCCGAGCCGCTCAAGTTTGCGCAGACCCATCTGCACCAGGCGCGCGGCGCGCTGGCCATCGTCGGTCTCGACGGCCTGACCCATTTCTGCGACGCGCTCGAACAGTTGTTCGCCGACTGGCACGCTGGCAGGCTGGCCAGCAGCCGGGGGGCTTCATCGCTCGCCCAGCGCGCCATTGCGTCGGTGCGCGGTCATCTCGACGAACTGGTCGCGGGTGGCGCAGACCAGCCGATGCGGCTGATGCCGCTGTATCGCGACCTGATGGCGCTGCGCGGCGAAACGGTCGTCGTGCCGTCCGAACTGTTTTTCCCCGACCTCACGCTGCGCCCGCCGGCTCCGGCCCAGCCGGCGTCGCAAATGTCGCCACTGGACCGTGCGCGCGCGCTGCGTGCCGCACGCAGCCAGTTCGAACGCGGCCTGCTGCGTTTCCTGCGCGACGATCGCGAAGGCCTGCCGCAGATGCGGCAGGCCATCGGTGCCATCGAACAGATGCAGTCGGTCCCGGCGACGCGCGCCTTCTGGTGGGTGTGCGGTGCGCTGACCGACGGTCTGGCGCAGGGCGCCATCCGCGGCGACTTCTTCATCAAGCGGCTGTGCGCGCGCATGGACGTGCAGATGCGCCGCCTGCTCGAAGGCTCGCGCGGCGTGGCCGAGCGGCTGATGCGCGATTCGCTGTACTTCATCGCCACCGCCGATCAGGTGACGCCGCATATCCGTCAGGTGCGCGATACCTATCAGCTCGACGCACTGCTGGCACCCGGCGACACCGCCGGCCACGACGACTTCGGCACCCTGCGTCCGGCGCTGGCCGCGCTGCGCGAATCGCTTGGCCAGGGCAAGGATGCATGGACCCGTTTTTCGTCCGGGGCGGCGGTCGGCCTGCCGCAGTTCCATGAACAATGCGAAGCCATGGTCGCCGCGGCGGGCCGCGTCGGTCAGCCGGATCTGGCGCGTCTGGCCGCCGCGCTGCTCGACCTTGGCCAATGGCTGCGCCGCGATCCGCTGCAGCACACCGAAAATCTGGCGATGGAAGTCGCCACCGCGCTGCTGGTGATGGACGCGCTGGTCGAACAGTTCAGCCGCGCACAGAGCGAAGACCTGCCGAGCCAGGTCGACACGCTGATCGACCGCCTCGCGCGGGCGCGCCGCGGCGAAGCGCTGCCGGCGATGCAGATCCCGCTGTTCGACGAAATGTCGCGCCGCGCGCAGGAACGGCTGTTCATGGGTCAGGTGGCACGCGAAATCATGGCCAGCCTGGCCGATGTCGAACAGCAGCTCGACGGCTACTTCCGCGATCCATCGCGCGCGGCAGAACTGGCGTCGCTGGCCGGCCCGCTGAAGCAGATCGACGGCGCGCTCAACATGCTGGGGCAGGACGCCGCCGTGTCGCTGGTGCGTCGTGCGGCGGCGCAGATCGCCGACATGGCGAAGCCGGAACATGAAATCGTGGAAGGCGAATTCGAAGCCCTCGCGCACCAGCTGTCCGGCCTGGGCTTCTTCGTCGACAAGCTGCAATACGGCCCGGCCGACCTCGACCTGATCCTCAACCCGCGCAGCGCGGCGCAGGACGCCGCCGAAGCCGGCGAAGGCGCAAGCGTGGAGTCGGAACTTGCGAACCGGCGCGAGAAGGCGGCTCAGCTGCTCGACCGGCTGTCGCACGGCGGCGCCGACGCGCACACGCGCGACGAACTGCGTCAGGCACTCGAAACCATCCGGCAGGACGCCAAGCTGCTCGCCGATGAAAAACTCGAGCAGCGCGCCACCGAAGCCCTGGCCGCACTCAAGGCCGGCGAGGCGGTACCCGATGCCGCCATCGCCGACGCGGTGCAGGGCATCGGCCAGACACCGCACGAGTCGCTTGCGCCGTCGGCCGACACGGTGCGCCTCGCCGAAGCGAGCCAGGAGGATTTCGACGCCGAACTGCTCGAGATATTCATCGAGGAAGCGCGCGAAGTGCTGGATACGATGGCGTCGAGTACCGACGCCGCGCGCCTGCAGCCGCACAGCCAGGATCTGCTGACCACGCTGCGACGCGGCTTTCATACGCTCAAGGGCAGCGGTCGCATGGTCGGCCTGCGCGATCTGGGCGAGGCGGCGTTCGCGGTCGAGCAGGTGATGAACCGCTGGCTGGGCAGCGAGCGCGACGGCACACCGGAACTGTTCGACCTGCTCGACGGCGCGCGCATGCTGTTCGCTGGCTGGGTTGACCGGCTGGCGCAGGGCGATACCCGCTCGCCGGAGCATGAATGGCTGCAGCCGGCCTGCGACGCGATACAGACGCACGACGCAGAGCCCGCTGCCGCGCCGGCCGCCGAAGCACCGGCTGAAGACGCAGTCCCGGGCGCAGCCGTCGCGGGCGGCGACCTCGACCTGGACATCGATTTCAATTTCGATCTGGAGGCGGATACGCCGGCCGCCGAGCCGGTCGCAGCCAATGTGTTCGAGCCCGACACCGGCCTCGATTCGGTGACCAACATCGTCGCACTGGATGCACCGCTGGACGCCGCTGCCGGCGACGTCGACCTCGAACTCGATTTCGACCTGGATGCACCGGGCGTCGAACTGACGCTGCCGGAAAGCACGATAGACATCACGTCCGACATCGACGCAGAAGAGCGCGCACTCGATGCCGGCGCCGACCGCACGCTGTTCGACCTGTTCCTCGCCGAAGCGCGTGGTCACGTCGCCACTTTGCGGCGCGAACTGACGCGACTGCACATCAATCCGTCGCTGCGTCCGAGCCAGGACAGCCTGCTCGCCGCGCACACACTGGGTGGCATTTCTCTCACCGTCAGTCAGGAAGACATCAGCGCGCTGGCGCGCGCGCTCGAACATGCGCTGCTGCGCTGCGAAGCGCGCGGCGACGCGCCGCAAGCCGACCAATCCGCGCTGCTGAACAGCGCCGCCAGCGCGCTGGAAGCCCAGGTCGCCGCCATCGGTTCTGGTGCGATCGCCACTCCAGCACCGGAACTGATCGCACGGCTCGATGCGCTGTTCAGCGCAGCACGCGTCGTGCCCGAGACAGTCGAACTGCAGGTTCTCGAACTGCCGGACATGGACATCATGCCGGTAGGCGGCGTGACGGAAGTGCTGGCGGAAGCGCCCGAACCGATACAACCCGAGGCCTTCGACACCGCGGACGAAATGGCCGCCCCGGTCGAACCCGCACTGGAAGTCGTCGCGGCCGACCTGCCGGCGTTGACCGCGTTCGAGAAGGTCACGCTGCCGGACGAATACGTGCTGGCCGAGGCGGCCGGCAATGACGCACAGCCGTTCGAACTGGCGCGCCTGCCATCAGCCCGCGCCGCCGTGCCGGCCGACAGCGCACAGGCCTCCGTGGTACCGGATGAGATCGATCATCAGCTGCTGCCGATCTTCATCGAGGAGGCCCATGACCTGCTGCGGGAAATCGGCAGCGAACTGCGCAGCTGGCGCGACGACAACGACGCGCTGAGTGCGTCGGACGCATTGCGCCGGCAGCTGCATACGCTCAAGGGCAGTGCCCGGATGGCCGGTGTGATGCGCTTCGGCGATCTGGTGCACAGCATGGAGACGCTGATCGAACAGCCTTGTGCGCCGGATGATCGCGCGCTGCTGCTCGACGAGCTCGACCTCGGCTATGACCGCTGCGAAGAACTGGTGGCGAAGCTGGAGCGCGGTGAAGCGCTGACTCCGGAGACCGTGGCGACCGAGGATGCAGCAGCCCCGACGCCCGCGGCCGAGGGCGACGCCAGTGCGCCGCGCGAGCGCCCGTCGGTGCGCGTGCGGTCCGACATGGTCGACCGCTTCGTCAATGAAGCCGGCGAAATGAGCATTGCGCGAACCCGCATCGAGGGCGAACTGCGTTCGCTGCGCGGCTCGCTGAATGATCTGACGGAAAACGTACAGCGCCTGCGCAGCCAGCTGCGCGAAATCGAAATCCAGGCCGAGAGCCAGATGCAGTCGCGGATGGCCGCCGCCGAGGCGCAGCACGAACAGTTCGACCCGCTCGAAATGGATCGCTTCACGCGCTTCCAGGAACTGTCGCGCATGATGGCCGAAAGCCTGTCCGACGTGACCACGGTGCAGTACAACCTGGTGCGCAACCTCGATGCGGCCGACACCGCGATCCAGTCGCAGGCGCGGCTGAACCGGGATCTGTCGCAGGCGCTGATGTCGGTGCGCATGGTGCCGTTCTCGACGCTGGAAGACCGGCTGTACCGGGTGGCTCGCCAGTCGGCCAAGGAAACCGGCAAGAAGGTCAATCTTGAACTGACCAACACACGCATCGAACTCGACCGCGAAGTGCTGGAAAAGATGACCGGTCCCATCGAGCACCTGTTGCGCAACGCGGTGGCCCACGGCATCGAGCCACGCGCGACACGCGAAGCGGCGGGCAAGTCGGAAACCGGTGAAATCGTCATTTCACTGACCCAGCAGACCAACGAGGTCGTCATCGAACTGGTCGACGACGGTGGCGGGCTGGCGTTCGAACGCATCCGTGCTCGCGCCGTCGAGCGTGGGCTGCTCGGCGCAGACGAGGAGGCCGACGAGCGGCGTCTGACCAGCCTCATTTTCGAACCGGGCTTCTCGACCGCCGAACAGCTGTCGGAACTGGCCGGCCGTGGCGTCGGCATGGATGTGGTGAGGAACGCCACGACCGCACTGGGCGGGCGCATCGAAACCACATCGGAAGCCGGCCGCGGTACGCGTTTCAGGCTGTCGCTGCCGATGACGCTGGCGGTGACCCAGTCACTGCTGGTGAGCAGCGGCGGCAAGACCTACGCCATTCCGTCGTCGATGGTGAAGCACGCGCACGAGCTGCGCGATGACGAAGCGGTTGCCCTTCGTCTGGCCGGTGGCCAGGACTGGATGGACCACCACTACACCTATCATTACCTGCCCCGCTTGCTTGGCAATGCCGATGCCCAGCCGGGCACCGGCACCTGGCTGCTGCTGCTGGGTGCCGGCCACGAATTGATGGCGCTGGAGGCAGACGCGCTGCGCGGCAACCAGGAAGTGGTCGTGAAACCAGTCGGACCGCAACTGTCACGGCTGGCCGGCATCGCCGGCGCCACCGTGCTGGCCGATGGCGAAGTCACGCTGATCATCAACCCGGTGTCGCTGGCATCGCGTATCGGTCGCATGGCTGACCGACCCGACATCGTGCGCGCCGTGCCGGAAGTGCCGGAAGCGCTGCCGCCGCTGATCATGGTGGTGGATGATTCGCTGACCGTGCGCAAGGTGAGCAGCCGGCTGCTGGAACGCGAAGGCTACCGCGTCATCACGGCCAAGGATGGCGTCGATGCGCTGGAAAAGCTGGCCGACAAGCTGCCGGCAGTCATGCTGGTGGATATCGAAATGCCGCGCATGGACGGTTTCGAACTGACGCTGCAGGTGCGCGCCGACGCGCGCACGCGCGACATTCCCATCGTGATGATCACCTCGCGCATCGCCGAGAAGCATCAGGCCTATGCGCGTCAGATCGGCGTGAACGAGTATCTCGGCAAGCCTTACGACGAGGCCCACCTGCTGCAGCGGGTGGCTGACTTCACCGGCGGCAGCGGCCGCCGGTGAAGTTCAGGGGCGCCCTGCGCGCCCCCTTGATCAACCTTTCGTCGTGTCGAGACGCAGCTTGGCATAACGGCCAGGTGCATCTTCGATCACCTTCAGCTTGCCCTTTGCCGGGTCGCGCGCCGGCACCATGTCGGCGTCGAGCGCGGTCACCCACTGCTGCCAGTCGGTCCACCAGGAACCGGTGTGTTGCGTGCAGCCCTCCAGCCACGTGTCGGCATCGGCTGCCAGCTTGGGTGCGGCACTGGTCCAGTAGCCGTACTTGTTGGCGGCCGGCGGATTGACGATGCCTGCAATGTGGCCGGAGCCGCCGAGCACGAAGCGCGTCGGGCCGGACAGCAGGGTGGCACCGGTGTAGGTGCTTTTCCACGGCGCGATGTGGTCTTCGATGGCGGAGATGAAATACACCGGCTGCTTGATCTTGCGGATGTCGATCGCTTCACCGAGCACCGTGATGCCACCCGGCTCGCGCAGCTTGTTGTGGATGTACATCTGGCGCAGGTAATAGCTGTGCATGCAGGCCGGCATGCGGGTCGAGTCGGAATTCCAGTACAGCAAGTCGAACGGGAAGGGCTCGCGGCCCATCAGGTAGTTGTTCACGACGAACGACCAGATCAGATCGTTCGAGCGCAGCATGTTGAAGGTGCCGGCCATTTCCGACCCTTCGAGATAGCCGCGCGAGAACATCTTCTTTTCCAGCCCCTCGACGGCCTTCTCGTCGATGAACACGCCCAGCTCACCCGGCTCCGAGAAATCGATCAGCGTGGTGAAGAAGGTGGCACTGGCGATCCGCTTGTCCTTCTTCGCCGACAGATAGGCCAGCGTGGTGGCCAGCAGCGTGCCGCCCAGGCAGTAGCCGGCGGCATTGACTTCGGTTTCGCCGGTCTGCTTCGTGATCATGTCGAGTGCGGCCAGCGGCCCCTGCTCCACGTAATCCTCGAAGGTCAGCTGGGCCAGCTTTTCGTCCGGATTCACCCAGGAAATGACGAACACGGTGTGACCCTGATCGGTCGCCCACTTGATGTAGCTGTTCGAGTCGCGCAGGTCGAGGATGTAGTACTTGTTGATCCAGGGCGGCACTATCAGCAGCGGACGCTTGAACTGCTGTTCGGTCGTCGGGTTGAACTGCAGCAGCTGCATGAGCGCGTTCTCGCCCACCACCTTGCCCTGCGTGGTGGCCACGTTGCGACCCAGTTCAAACGCCGTGGTGTCGGTCATGCGCACGCGCAGCTGGCCGTCGCCATCCTCGATGTCGCGCAGCAGGTTGTTGAAGCCCTTCAGCAGGTTCTGGCCATGGCTGCGCACGGTTTCGCGCAGCACTTCGGGGTTGGTCAGCGCGAAATTGCTCGGGCTGAATGCGTTGATGGTCTGGCGGGTGAAGAAATTGACCTTCTGCAGCGTGTGTTCGTCCATGCCTTCGACGTTGCTCACCACATCATGGATGTGGCGCGCCGAAATCAGGTAGCTCTGCTTGAAGAAATCGAACAGGAAATGGCTCTGCCAATCTTCGCCGCGAAAGCGGTTGTCGCCCTTGACCGGAGTGACCACCGGTGCTGCATCGACACCCATGAATTTCAGCATCGATTGCTGCCACAGCGTGTAGTAGTCCCACACCAGTCCCATCTGCGCCTGCGCCAGCTTGTACGGGTTGGACAGCAGGTGCGACGTCATGTCCATGAAGGCCTGGGCGATGCCCAGTTCGTCGGCTGGCGGCGTGATGCCGCGCTTGAGCTGTCGCTGGACGTGGTCTCCGAGCAGCTTGGACGCTCGTTCGGCGACCTGGGCATAGGTCTTGGCGACTTCTGCCGGATCAGGCAGGGACGACGCCTCGGGCTGTGTGGTGTCTTTGGTGGCTGGTTTATTCATGGCTCTGGCTCCCCCGGAAACTGGTTATGGCTGGGTGTAACGAAGCACGCCGTCCTGCTTCGGCAGGCGGCGCAGGCGACCCGTCTGCCACAGGTGGTTGAGGTGGGCAATCACCTCTCCCATGGCAAAGCGGGTCTGGAAACTGTCGAGTTCGCGCTTGAACAGCGATGGCAGCAGCGCCGCCGCGGTTTGCGGCTCGGCACACAGGCTCACGATCAATGCGAGGCGTTCTGCATGGTGCGCCTGAAGCGCATCCACGCGTGCGGCGATGCCGACGTACGGATCGCCGTGCGCCGGCAGCACCACGGTGTGGTCGGGCAGCGCGCGAAAAAGTTCGATCGAATCGAGGTACTGACCGACCGCGTCCACCTCCGGCTCGTAGGCCAGCGTCGGCGTGTTGGGCGAGATGCGCGGCAGCAGCATGTCGCCGGCGATCAGTACCGGATCGTTGGCGCGATGGAAGGACAGATGCTCCGGCGAGTGGCCGTAGCCCGCGATGGCCGTCCAGTCGTCACCGCCGATGCGCAGGGTTTCGCCAGGCAGGATGCGCCGCATCGCCAGCGGCAATTCACCGACGACCTGCCGGTAGCGCCCGCTTTCACCGCGCATCGCATCGGTCTGTTCGGCAGCCAGACCGTGCAGCACGAAAAAGTCGGCCATCAAGCCCCGGTCCGACGCAGGCACGGTGCCGAACCAGGCTTGTGCCGTCATGAATTCGCCGAGCGACATCCAGATGCGTGCGCCGGTCTGCTGCGCGAGCCACTCGCCGAGCCCGAAGTGGTCAGGGTGGCAGTGGGTGATCAGTATCCGGCGCACCGGACGACCGGCGAGGTCGCCGGTCAGCGCCGCGGTCCAGTTGGCGCGCGTCGCGTCATCCGGAAAACCTGCGTCCACCAGCGTCCAGCACGGTCCGTTGTTGCTGCCATCCTCGTACTGATCCTCGATGGCCCACAGATTCACGTGACCGGGCGCAAAAGCGACCGGCATGCGCAACCAGTGCACGCCACGCGCCACCTGCACCATGCAGCCGGCTGGCGGGGCGATCGCGGGATGGGGTTCGAGGGCAGACACGATGGGCAGCGTAGTCCAAGGCGTTGAATTCCTTGAATGGTAACCCGAAACGACTGCGCATTGTGCAGTGCAATATCGAACCTGCTTCCGGAACGCGATGGCGGGCTTGCCAGGGTCTGTTGCCATGAATCGCGAACCGCAATTTAAAGCCAACAGACCCTAAACTTGCGCATCAGGGCGCGGAACACCGGCGGCTGGCCGGCATCAGAGATTTGCGGGTCGCCTGACGGCCCATGAATCCGGAGGAAACAATGCGGAAAACGATGTGTTTGCTGCTGCTCGCGCTGAGCGGCCCGATGGTGTGGGCCGAGGACGAAGACCCGACGAAGTTCGTCACCTTCAGCCAGGATTTCGCCGGCAATTGCGTGTCGCGCAACTCGGTGCAGCTGCTCGTTGCCAATAGCCATCCGACGCGCACCGTGATGGTGTGGCTCGACCGCTTTCACATGGATGTGGGCACCGGCGACCGCTCGAAGACGGAAATGAAGCCGGGCGCCGAGCCGGTGCCGCTCGGCTGCTCGCGCACGCTCGACGGACCGCAGGAGTGGCGTATTGTCCGGGCAAAATTTCTCGACTGAAGGCCGATCCGGATCAGGAATTCTTTGCGCCCGGCCCCGCGTGCCCTGCGCAGGGCACGCGGGGCCGGGCATACTCGCCAGTGTTCGCTTTCTCCAACCCGAATTCGTACCGTCCGATGCGCGTCTGTGTGTTCTGCGGCTCCCGCGAGGGTGACCGCCCCCTGTATCGCGACACCGCCGCCGAACTGGGCACGCTGATCGCGCGCGCCGGCCACGGCGTGGTCTATGGTGGCGGCAATATCGGACTGATGGGCATCATCGCGGACGCGACGCTGGCGGCTGGCGGCGAGGTGATCGGTGTCATTCCGCGTCACCTGCTCGATCGCGAAGTCGCCCACAATGGCCTGAGCGCGCTGCACGTGGTGGGCAGCATGCACGAACGCAAGGCGCTGATGGCCGAACTGGCGGACGTATTCATCGCCGCACCCGGCGGCTTTGGCACACTGGACGAACTGTGCGAAATTCTCACTTGGGCGCAACTGGGGCTGCATCGCAAGCCGTGCGGCCTGCTGAACACAGCAGGCTACTTCGATCCGCTGCTCGCGATGTTCGATCATGCGGTGCAGGAAGGTTTTCTCAGCGCTGCGCACAGGCAGCTCATGCCGTCCGAGCACGATGCGCAGCGCCTGCTCGATCGTCTGCTGTCCGCCGTCGTTTCCGGGGAGAATTCGCTGCATGAAGCCTGATCTGACGCGCCTGCTGTTTGCCTGCGCCTGCGCGGGCCTGCCCGCCGCAGGCACTGCACAGAATGCACAGGTGCGTCCGGTCGACCTGGTGCAGGCGGTGCCGCTGCTGACCGAAAGCGGTCGTGCGGGTTACAGCCGCTTCCTGCGCATCGGCATCCGCCCGCGTGCCTTTGCACTGAACATGAATGGCGACTGGGCCTGGAACGCCGGCGAAGGCGCCGTGACTGACGCACTGGCACGCTGCGAGGCGCACGGCCTGCCCTGCCAGCTGTATGCCGTGGACGAGGAAGTCGTGATGCCCGGCTTCGAACTGGGTGCTCCGCTGCGCGCGCTCGGCGGCACGCTGGTACAGGGAGACCCGCAGTGACGCGCCACGCTGACGCGCTGGTGCTGACCGAAGTCGATGCCGGCATCGGCATCGTCACGCTGAATCGCCCGCATGCGCACAATCTGCTCGACGCTTCGCTCGCGGAGTCGTTGATCGGCGCCATCGACGATCTGGTCGCGCGGCCCGGCGTGCGCACCATCGTCCTGTCGGCGCTGGGTGACAGTTTCAGCGTCGGCTCCGATCCGCTCGAGCTGGAACGCAGCGGCCTGATCGCCGTCGAGCCGGCGCTGGCGGCACGATTGCTGCGCAGCGTCGCCGAATGCCCGCGGCCCGTGGTGGCACGCGTGCAGGGCCCGGCATACGGGCTGGGTGCCGGCCTGATTGCCGCATGCGATATTGCCATAGCCAGTTTCGACGCCGAATTTTCGTTCGAAGCCGTGCACATCGGTCGCGTACCGGCCGTCATCGCTCCGTATGTGATCGGCGCAGTCGGTCCGCAGCGCGCGCGGCGCTATTTCCTGACCGGCGAGCGATTTTCTGCATCCGAGGCCTACCGCATCGGCCTGCTGTCGGAACTGGCCGCGTCGGCCGAACAACTGGACGATGCGATCGGGGAAGTCGTCGATGCGCTGCTGCTCGGCGGACCGCGTGCGCAACAGCAGGTCAAATCGCTGGTGCGTGCGCTCGGCCGGCCGCGGGTGGACGAAAAGACGCTCGATCAGGCGGTGGACATCGAACATCGGCTGGATGCCGGTGCCGAAGCGCAGGAAGGTCTGGACGCGCTTTTCGGGCGGCGTCATCCCGGCTGGGTGCCGGCCGGCAGTTCGTGATGACGGCGCTGCCCGCCGCCGTCCGCATCGTCGAAGTCGGCCCACGCGACGGCCTGCAGAACGAAGCGGTTGCGCTCGACGTCGATCGCCGGCTCGAACTGATCGGCCGGCTTGCGGATGCCGGTCTGCGCGACATCGAAGCCGGCGCCTTCGTATCGCCGCGCCGCGTGCCCAACATGGCCGGCAGCGGCGAACTCATGGAGCGGCTCGATCGCCGCCCCGGTGTCAGCTACCCCTGTCTGGTACCGAACGAAACCGGGCTCGATGCTGCGCTGGATGCCGGCTGCACCGACATCGCGATCTTTGCCGCCGTGTCGGAAACCTTCTCGCAACGCAATACCGGCTGCAGCATCGCCGAATCGATGGACCGGCTGGCGCGCGTGGCGGTGCGTGCGCACGATGCAGGTCTGCGGGTGCGCGGCTACCTGTCATGCGTCATGGGCTGCCCCTACGAAGGTGCCGTCAGCGCTGAAACCGTCGCCACGCTGGCGGCCGAGCTGATCGCCATGGGTTGTCACGAAGTGAGCCTCGGCGACACGACGGGCGCAGGCAGCCCCTTTCGGGTGCGCGCGCTGATCGACAGCGTCGCGCGACACGTGCCACCCCGGCAAATCGCCGGTCACTTCCACGACACCCGCGGCATGGCTGCCGCGAACGCCTATGCTGCAGCACTGGCTGGCGTGACCGTATTCGACGCCTCGGTCGGCGGATTGGGCGGCTGTCCCTTCGCGCCGGGCGCGACCGGAAACGTTGCGACCGAAGACCTTGTCTACCTGTTCGATGATGCCGGCGTGCACACTGGCGTCGATCTGCAGAAACTGGTGGATGTGGCGTCCTGGATCAGCGCGCAACTCGGCCACCCGGTCGCGTCGCGCGTGGCCCGTGCCTTCAACTCAAGACGACCTACATGATTGCTTCACCCTGCACCGGCGTTTGCCAGCTTGACCCCGCCACCGCGCTCTGCCTGGGCTGCCTGCGCTCGCGCGACGAAATAGCCTGCTGGGGTTCGACGACAGACAGCCATCGCCTGCAGATCCTGGCCAATATCGGTCGGCGCGAAGCCGCTGGACACCTGCGGGTCACGCCGATGGACGGCACGTGAGCGATTCAACCCGACTTCAGCTTGCGCGGGCCGGCAGCCGGCTTGACCGGCGGCTGTTCGGCGGGCGCAGGGTATTCGCAGGCGGGCGGATCATTCGGCACCGGTTCGGTGCGCGACCCCGCGCGATCGGCGTCACGTTCGGAACGCCGCCTGTTGGCCTGACTGCGCTGAAGTCTGAGATATCGCATGCCGGGCTCCTTCGGGTTGAAAGTGCAGCGGGCGGAAATCCTGGCACGGCTCGGAAATGCGTCAGGCCCTGCAGAAAATCGCCTGTGACGCACCTACCTGGATCATCATTGACAGTCAGTCGCCTGCGGTCGGCAGAGGCGTCCGGCGCAGGCCTGAGCTTCAAGCGTAGATTGCGGCCGGTCAGAGTCAAGCATGTTGCATGCATGAACATCCATTTGCAGGGTGAATCAAGGTGAACGAATTGCGACGCGGCGCGATGCGCCTCGTATTGATCAGCGGCATGTCCGGTTCCGGCAAGAGCGTGGCGCTCAATGTGCTGGAGGATGGTGGCTTCTTCTGCGTCGACAACCTGCCGGCGCCACTGCTTCCGCAACTGGTCGGGCATTTGCGCGAAGCTGGCTACAGCCGGGTCGCCATCGCGGTGGATGTACGTTCCGGCAAGAGCATGGAAGCGTTGCCACCGATGATGGGCGTGCTGCGCAACGGCACCCAGTTGCAGACGCTGTTCCTCGACGCGCGTGACGCCACGCTGATCGCGCGTTTTTCGGAAACACGCCGCCGCCACCCGCTGGGCGACGACCAGACCTCGCTCGGCGAGGCGATCCGGCGCGAGCGGGAGCTGCTGGCGCCGATCGTCGAACTGGGCCACCGCATCGACACCAGCGATCTGCACGCCTCCGTGCTGCGCAAGTGGATACGCGACGTGGTCGAAGTCGATGAAGCGGTCGGCCTGACGCTGATGTTCGAGTCGTTTGGCTTCAAGCACGGCATTCCGCTCGACGCCGATCTGGTGTTCGACGTGCGCTGCCTGCCCAATCCGTACTACGACATCGCACTGCGACCGCAGAGCGGCCAGGACAAGCCGGTGATCGATTTCCTCGAAGGCCATGCAGAGGTGATCCGCATGCGCGACGACATCGCGCGCTTCGTGGGCGACTGGCTGCCCTGCTACGTGAAGGACAGCCGCAGCTACCTCACCGTGGCCATCGGCTGTACCGGCGGTCAGCATCGCTCCGTCTACATGGCGCAGTGGCTGGCCGAACACTTCCGCAGCGCGGCGCGCGTGCTGGTGCGCCACCGCTCGTTGGCTTCGGCGCATAAATGAAGGCGGTGCGGCCGGGCGACTGGCTGGTCATCGCCGCCGGCCTGCTCGCCACCGCGGCGACTGCGGCCGCGCAATGGGGCCGCAGCGCACCGGCCCTGGCACAGGTCAGGCTGGACGGGCGCATCGTGGCCGAACTGCCGCTGACCGGCACGCATCGCATCGCCCTGGACGGCGCCCTCGCCGCGCGCGGTCAGACCGTGATCGAGGTCGAACCGGGCCGGGCGCGCATTGCGGCCGATCCAGGCCCGCGCCAGTACTGCGTGCAGCAGGGCTGGCTGACCCGCACCGGCAGTGTTGCGGTGTGCGCACCCAGCCACATTTCGCTGCAATTGGTCGGGCCTGACGGTGCGCATGACACGGTGGCTTTCTGATGTCGCCATCGGCCACGACGCTGCTGGTCGAGCCGAGTGCGCGCGACCGCCGGCTGGCACGCTACGCGGCGGCGGCGATCGCCGCGTCGCTGGTCGAGGCGGCGATTCCGAGTCCGCTGCCGGGCGTCAAGCCCGGTCTGGCGAACATCGTCATCCTGATCGTGCTGGCGCGTCACGGCTGGCGCGACGCGGCCTGGGTCAGCGTGCTTCGGGTGGTCGCCGGCAGCCTGCTCGCCGGCCAGTTTCTCGCGCCCGGCTTCTTTCTGGCGGGTGCCGGCGCACTGGCCAGTCTGGCGGTACTGGGCGCGCTGCAAGCGTTGTCCTGGCACTGGCTCGGGCCGGTCGGCCGCTCGGTCGCCGCCGCGTTTGCCCATATCGGCGCGCAACTGGTGCTGGCGCGTCTGTGGCTGGTGCCGCATGACGGCCTGTTCAACCTGGCGCCGGTGTTCTTCGGCGCCGCACTGCTGTTCGGCGTCCTCAATGGCATCGTCGCCGCGCGGCTGATGCAGGAGAAAGACTGATGCACACATCCCCCGCTGCACCGCCGACCGTCCTCGTCGCGCTGACCGGCGCCTCCGGCATGCCTTATGGCCTGCGCCTGATCGAATGCCTGCTGGGCGCAGGCTGCAAGGTGTGGCTGGTCTATTCGCAGGTGGCGCAGATCGTGGCCCGGCAGGAAATGGATCTGCTGCTGCCGGCCAATCCGGCGCAGGCCGCACGCGAACTGTCCGAACGCTTCAACGCGCAGCCCGGTCAGCTGGAGGTATTCGGCCGCGAGGACTGGAACTGCCCGCCCGCCTCCGGCTCGAACCCGCCCGACGCGATGGTGGTGTGCCCGTGCTCGATGGGGACGCTGGCGGCGATCGCCCACGGCCTGGCATCGAGCCTGATCGAGCGCGCCGCCGACGTGGTCATGAAGGAACGCCGGCAGCTCATCCTGGTGCCGCGCGAAACGCCATTTTCCACGCTGCACCTGGAGAACATGCTGAGCCTGTCGCGCAACGGCGCGGTCATTCTGCCGCCGTCGCCCGGCTTCTACCATCAGCCCCGGGGCATCGACGACCTGGTCGATTTCGTCGTGGCGCGCGTACTCGATCAGCTGCGCGTGCCGCACGATCTGGTGCCGCGCTGGGGTGATGCGCCAACGGAGTGAAGGCCGAAGGCCCTGTCACACGCCTGACATGGAAATGAAACAAGCTGCACAGCTCGTTCGGTCGCCCCCAGTCGGCGATCGGGCACCACGGGAGCGAGCATATGAAAATGGACAGCCAGACGCTGGATGGCGACATCACCCTGATCCGGCTGGACGGCCGGCTCGACATCGAAGGCGCGCAGACGCTGGACCAGCCCTTCACCTATCTGACCAGCACGCACCCGGCGAGGATTGCGGTCGACCTGTCGGACGTCAGTTTCGTCGCCTCGATCGGCATCCGTACATTGCTCGCAGGCGCGCGCGGCCAGGCCGCTCGCGGTGGCAAGCTGGTGCTGTTCGGTGCCCAGCCGATGGTGCTGCGCGTGCTGCAGACAGCCGGCGTCGACCAGTTGCTGACCTTGTGTTCCGACCTCGACACCGCGCGCGCGGCACTCGACGCCTGAGCCCGCTGAATATGCTTGCGGGGGGCGCCGATGCATAGCGCCCATGCGCGCCGCAGCCTGCGGCTGATCAACGACAGCGGCGCGATTTCTGCCGCCAGCGCCTGGCTGCGCACGCTGGGCGACAGTTTCGAGCTGGGCAGCGAGCTCACGTTCCGGCTCGACCTGTGTGTATCGGAACTGGTTGCCAACATCATCAGCTACGCCTTCGAAGACGAGGCGCCGCACACGCTGGCGCTCGATCTCATCCTCGAACCGCAGTCGGTGAAGCTGGTCATCGCCGACGACGGCCGCGAATTTGATCCGCTCGCGCTGCCCGATCCGGTGGCCCCGGCCACGCTGGAAGAAGCGAGCGTAGGTGGCCTGGGTGTGCATCTGGTGCGCCAGTTTGCCGACCAGGTGAGCTACGAGCGGGTCGGCGCGCGCAACCAGCTGACGCTCGCATGGACCCGGCCCGGCCGCGCCGGGCCAGCCCAGGGCCGCGCGCCGATCCGCCGCGGCATCGAACGCCGGCGCCGCCCGGCTGCGGCTTTCCCGCTTACGGCCAGTGATGGTGCACGCATTGCCGCGGATCGGCGAAGCGGTGGCGAGCGACGCGCACTCGGTTTCATTTCCCGTATCGAGCTGTTCCGCGAAGTACCGTACGCACTGATCGAAGGTCTGCTCGCGCACTGCCCGCAGCGCGACTACCCCGATGAGTACGTCGTGCTGGCGCCGGGCGTACCGAACGAGCACGTGGCGCTGGTGCTGACCGGTCGGTTGCGTGTGCACCTCGATACGCCGCAGGGCGGCGATTACAGCGTGATCGCAGCGGGCGAATGTGCCGGCGAGCTGTCCATCATCGACGGCGAACCGGCCTCGGCCTGGGTGGTGGCCGAACCGGGCACCCGCCTGCTGCTGATCGATGCCCACCAGTTCTTTTCCGAGCTGCTGCCGCTGCCGCGCGTCGCGCGCAATCTGCTGGGCATGATGGCGGCGCGCATGCGCAAGACGAATCAGCAGGTGATCGACCGCGTGCGCAACTCCATGCTGCTCGACCGGCTGCAGTCGGAAATGCGCACCGCGCAGGAAATCCAGACCGGCATGCTGCCGATGCGCTCTCCGCTGTTCCCCGAGCACTTCGAAATCGAATGCGAAGCGAGCATCCAGCAGGCACGCGAAGTCGGTGGCGATTTTTTCGATGCCTTCTTCATCGATGAAAAGCGCCTGTTCGTGGCGATCGGCGACGTCTGCGGCAAGGGCATGCCGGCCGCGCTGCTGATGATGCGCACGCTGACCACGCTGCGCTCGGAGGCCGGCCGCAAACAGGGCCAGAAAGGCCATCTCGAACGCGTGATGGAGCGCATCAACCGCAAGCTGGCACTGAACAACGACCGCCTGCTGTTCGCCAGCCTGTTCATCGGCCTGCTCGACACCGGCAGCGGCAGCTTCCGCTTTGCCAATGCAGGCCACCTGCGGCCGGTCATCGCGCGACACGGCGAGCCAGCCTCGCTGCTCAAGGTTCCGCGCAACCCGATCGCCGGCATCGATCCGGCGATCGATTACGCGCTCGGAGAAACCCGGCTGGCGCGCGGCGACCTGCTGCTGCTATATACCGATGGCGTGACCGAGGCGGAGAACGAAGCCACCGAGCAGTTCGGCGAAGCACGCCTGCTCGCCGCCGTCACCGGCGCGGCCCGCGGCAGCGCGCTGCAGACCCTAGGCGCGGTGCGCGACGCCACGCGCGCCTTCTGCGGCGCGCACGCCCAGGCCGACGACATCACGCTGCTGGCGCTGCGCTTTCTCGGGCAACCCTGAAGCAGCCCCGGGGCGGCATCGCTGTAACCGTCGTGTCGCCGCTACGTCATATCGCCTGAACACTGCGCACCTATCTTGAAGCTGACCCTTCACGGAGATCGTCTGCATGCTTCAGGTCGATACCGCACGCGAGCGGCGTGCCCAACGCAATCTCAGCGTCACGCTGGCGAACTGCGAATCCGAAATCCTGGCGGCGCAAAAGCTGCGCTGGCGCGTATTTGTCGAGGAACTTGGCGCCCGCCTCGACACGCCGACGCACGGCGTCGACAGCGACCGCTTCGATCCGCACTGCGACCACCTCATCGTGCGCGATGACGACAACGGCCGCATCGTCGGCTGCTACCGGATACTGGCGCCCGACGCAGCGCGGCGCACCGGCGGTTACTACTCGGAAACCGAATTCGACCTCGGCCGGCTCGACCACCTGCGCTCGCAGATCGTCGAAATCGGCCGCTCCTGCATAGACCCGGACTACCGCAACAACGCGGCGGTGATCGCGCTGCTGTGGTCCGGTCTCGCGCGCTATCTGCTCGACGGCGGCTACCAGTACCTGATCGGCTGCGCCAGCATCAGCATGGCCGACGGCGGTCACAACGCGGCGGCGATCTTCAACAGCCTGAGCGACCGCATGGCGCCGCCCGAGTACCGCGTGTTCCCGAAGGTGCGCCTGCCGCTCGAGCGGCTGACCCCGCATCCGGCCTGCGTCGTGCCGCCACTGGTCAAGGGCTATCTTCGCGCCGGTGCCGACGTGTGCGGCGAACCGGCCTGGGACCCGGACTTCAATACGGCCGACCTGCCGCTGCTGCTCACCCTGTCACGGCTGGACGCGCGCTATGCCAGGCACTTCGTGCAGCGCGCTGCCTGAGCCGGGCACCCTCGTCGAACCATCGGGCAAACCATCAGGCAGAATGCGAGGACACGCGCCATGTCACTGATCGATATCTCAGCCGACTTTTTCGACGCATCCGCCTTGACCTTCGAAAGCCCGCCCGCCCGTCAGCCCGTCAGCAACGCCTCCGACAGCGGCCTGCGCGCCGGGCTGCGCATGAGCTGGCGCATCTCGCGTCTGGCCGTGCATCTGGCCGACGGTTGCGCCCGCGTGGCGCTGATCTATCCGCTGGTGTCGGCGCGCACGCAGCGCAAGATCAAGGCGCAGTGGTCGCGCCGCCTGCTGCGCGTGCTCGGCGTCGAACTGCAGGCCGGCGGACCGCTGCCGCGTCCGGGCCAGCTGCTGGTGAGCAATCACATCTCATGGGTGGACGTGTTCGTCATCAACGCGATTTCGCCGCTCGGCTTTGTCTGCAAGGACGAAATCCGCAGCTGGCCGGTACTGGGCTGGCTGGTCGCACGCAATGAAACGGTATTCATCCGGCGCACCAGCCGCAACTCGGCGGCCGAAGTGCGCAACACGCTGGTCAGCGCGTTGAGCTGCGGGCGCAGCGTCATGGTGTTTCCGGAAGGCACGACCACCGACGGGCGCAGCGTGCTGCCGTTTCGCGCCGCGATGTTCCAGGCGGCGATCGATGCCGGCCGCGCGGTCAAGCCGGTGCGCCTGAGCTACCTCGACATGCACGGCGAGCTGTCCGAAGCCGCGCTGTACATCGGCGACACCACTTTCTGGCAATCGGTGTGCCGGCTCGCCCGCGCGCCGCGCACCGTGGCACGGGTCGAACTGCTGCCGTCTTTGCCCACGCACGGCCACACCCGCCAGCATCTGGCCCGCACCACGCACGCCACCGTGTCCGGTCTAGAAGCCCCGGCAACTGACCACGCGCCGGCCGAACCCGCGAACTGACGCCGCGCCGGGCGCCGCAGGGCGGCGCGCGGTCTATACTCGGCACGCCTGCCAGAACGGATGACCGGCCGGTCATCGGGCAGCGCCGGAGCCAGCCGTTGAAGATCTTTCTGTCCTACGCGTCGGAAATACGCGCGCGTGCCGAAGGCGTGAATGCCGCGCTGCAGGCCGCCGGACACGACGTATTCTTCGACCGAGAAGACCTGCCGGCCGGCCTGAACTACGACGACCGCATCCGCAGCGCCATCGAAAGCAGCGACCTGTTCGTGTTCCTGCTGTCGCCCGCAGCGGTCGCCGAAGGCCACTACACCCGCACCGAATTGAAGATCGCCCGCCGCCGCTGGCCGGATCCGGCCGGCCATGTGCTGCCGGTGATGGTCGAAGCCACCCCGTTCAGTGCCCTGCCGCCCTATCTGGGCTCGGTCACCGTACTGGTACCGGAAGGCAATCTGGCGGCCGAGGTCGTATTGGCGGTGGCCGACATCGAGCGACTGCCTTCCCATGCAGCGACCGAACCGGACGCGGTCACCCCACCACCCGACTCGCCCGACGCCACGCCCACCTATGCCTCGCTGAAGGTGCGCTTTTCCTATGCCGAGGCCGGCCGCTACACAGTGGATATCAACAGCCCGCAGGCGGTCGACGGCTTCAGCGGAGACTGCGCGATCGACGCACCGGCGATCGAGGATGCGATGCGTGGCGCGGCGGTCGGCGACACGCTGCGCCGCCCGCCCGGGGCGCTGGCCCACAATGGCCTGCCCACGGCGGCACAGGCACGTGATGCCGGCACCCTGCTGTACCGGGCGCTGTTCGGACCGACGCTCAGGACGGGCATCGAAGACAGCCTGCGCGCCATCGATCCGCAGCAGGGCAAGGGCCTGCGCTTCGTCATCGACACCACCGACACGCCGGAACTGGGTCGTCTGCCGTGGGAATTCCTGTACAGCCCGGAGAAGGACGACTTCCTGTTCTCCGACCGCATGAAGCCGGTGGTGCGCTGGCTCGACGTCGATGAACCGACACCGACGCTGAGCATTTCGCCGCCGCTGCGCGTGCTGATCGCATTCGCCGCTCCGGGCGGTCTGGCGCCCTTGAGCATCGGCGACGAACTGGCGCGGCTAGACCAGGCGCTGGCGCCGCTGACCAAGCGCGGCCTGATCGGCATCACGCGGCTGGAGAACGCGACCCTGGAGCGGCTGGACGACGCGCTGCTGACGGTGCGACCGCACGTGCTGCATTTCATCGGCCACGGTGACTTCAACGGCGGCGACGGCCTGCTGCTGCTGGAAAGCGATACGCCCGACCGCGCGCCCGACCCGCTGACCGGGCGCAGGCTCGGCGTGCTGTTGCGCAATCATCTGGCCAATCTGCGGCTGGTGTTCCTGAACAGCTGCATGGGTGGCGCGGTATCGCCGGTCGACCCGTTCGGCGGCATCGCGCAGACCCTGATCCGGCGCGGCGTGCCGGCGGTGATCGCGATGCAGTTCGCGATTCCCGACAAGGCTGCGGTCGAGCTGTCACGTCACTTCTATCGCTATCTCGCCGCCGGCCAGCCGGTAGACGCCGCACTGACATCGGCACGCGCCTTCCTGTTCGCCCGCGGTCACGAGGTCGAGTGGGGCGCACCGGCGCTGCACATGCGCTCGCCGGACGGGCGGCTGTTCACGATTGCCCCTCCCGCCACACCCGCTGTTGTTCCGCTCGCCGTCCCGGTGGCCTTGCCCGCTGTCGAACCGGAGGCAGCGCCTGTCCGTGAGCCCGGTGCGTCACACGCCGCTGCGCCGGAAGCCGCTCAGGAACAAGCACCACCCTCCCTGGCGCCGGTAACCGTCCCCGTACCAGAGACGGTACCGATCGCCGCACGCTCGTCCCGGACCCTGCTCTATGGCGCGCTGGCTGCGCTGCTGTTGCTGGTGATCGGTGTCGCGCTGCTGACCTTCAACGCCTCTGACCTCGCCCCGTCCTCCGCTGAGCCTGCCGGCACAGCGCCAGCTGCCCGACCGGTCTCTGCGCCCGAAACGCAGGCCGAGCGCACTCGTCTTGCGGTCGCTCAGGCCATCGCGCAACTGGAGGCAGGTCAAGATGTTGCGGCAGCGGCCACCCTGCAGGAATTGCTGCGGCTCGATCCGGATGCGCTCGATCCGGCGTCGCTCGGCGCTGATGCACAACGCCTGAGCGTGCTGCTGTGGGACGCGGCGCAGCGCGCCGCAGACCCTGCGCTCGGCGCGCTGTTCGCGCACTTGTCCGGGTGGGTGGGCAACGTGGTAGCGAGCGCAGGTGAGCCCCCCGATTTCGCCGTCGACAGCAAGGTCGAACCGGCGGCCGGCACCGATCGGGGCGAAGCGCTTTACACCGTGCGCCGCGGCGACACGCTCGAAGGCATCGCGAAGCGGCTGCTCGGTGATGCGCGGGAATGGACATTCATCCTCGAGCGGCACAATGCCGCCAGCGCACTGGCGCCCGGACTGCGGCGGATCAGCGACCCCGATTACATACTGGCCGGCGAGTATCTGGCCGTGCCGGTGACCGCCGACGAGGCCGGTCTGCCCGGGTGGCCCTACCACGTGCAGCCGGGCGATTCGCTGTGGGGCATTGCAACGCGCATGTATGGCCAGGGTCGGCTCTGGCCGCGCATTGCGGACGCAAACACCGACACGGTGCCCGACCCCTCACGCCTTCAGCCCGGGCTTCTGCTGTTCGTCCCCGCCCCTGCGCGCTGAGAGCCCGTCACCCCGTTGACCCCGATCAAAGGCCGTACGCAGCGGGCGCGTACTGTGGAACCGACGCGCAACACCCATGCTGCGCGCGGCTTTCAGGGGGAAGATTGATGATTCAGTACGTAACAGGCGACATTCTGCTGAGCCAGGCTCAGGTCATTGCGCACGGCATCGCGCCGCAGGAACACTTCGACCACGGTCTCGCGCTGGCGCTGCGCGAACGCTGGCCATCAATGGCGCGCGACTACCGGCACGCGCAGCGCGGCCAGCACCTGGACGCCGGCACGGTATGGTCCTGGGCCGGCGTGGATAGCGACGGCAGCACACGCACCATCCTCAATCTGCTGACCCAGAAAATGGTGGGTGAAGGTCCGGCCGCACGACCCGGCAAGGCCACGCTGGAATCGGTCAACCACGCACTGAAGGCGCTGGCGCGCTACGCCGGTTCCACCGGCGTCACCAGCATCGCATTGCCGCGACTGGCCACGGGTGTCGGCGGCATGGACTGGGCCGACGTGAAGCCTCTGGTCGAGCAGCACCTCGGCGTACTGGGCGTTCCGGTCATCGTCTATGAAACCTATCACCCGGGCGTGGTGGCGAACGAACGGCTGAACTGAGCTGGCGCTACAACCGGTCGAGATTGTCCAGCATGTCGGCCGCGCGATTGCGGAGCGCGTCGCGCTCCGCATCGCCGATGCGCTGCAGGTTCTTCACCATCAGCGCGGTGCGCGGATTGCCCGCAAAGGCCGTCTCATGGCGGTCGAGAAAGTGCCAGTACAGCGTGGTGACCGGACAGGCGCGCTCGCCGGTGCGCTCGGTCGGCCTGTAGCGGCAGCCGTCGCAGTAATTGCTCATGCGCTGGATGTAGGCGCCGCTCGCCACATAAGGTTTGCTGGTGAAGCGGCCGCCGTTGGCGTAAAGGGTCATGCCGGCCACGTTGGGCAGTTCGACCCATTCGACCGCATCGACATAGACCGCCAGATACCAGTCCTCGACCTGCTGCGGTTCGATCTCCGCCAGCAGCGCGAACTGGCCGGTCACCATGAGCCGCTGGATGTGGTGCGCGTAGCCGTACTGCAGCGTCTGACCGATGGCTGCGCGCATGCACTGCATGTGCGTGTCGCCGGTCCAGTACCAGCGTGGCAGTGCGCGCGCGTGGCCGAAATGGTTGGCGTCGCGCAGGCCGGGCATGTCGAGCCAGTACATGCCGCGGATGAATTCGCGCCAGCCCAGCACCTGCCGCACGAAGCCTTCGACTGACTGCAGCGGCAGGCGATACCGCTGCATGGCATCGATCGCCGCCGCGATCACCTCGCGCGGGCCGATCAGTTTCAGATTCATCGCCGCGCTGATGCGGGCGTGCCACAGCCAGGGCTGGCCGGTCCACATCGCGTCCTGATGGTGGCCGAACAATTCGAGCCGGTGCTCGACGAAATCGGCGAGCGCGGCCAGTGCGTCGTCGCGGGTGACCGGCCAGTCGAAGTGTGCAGTCGAACCCGGGTGATCGGCCAAGCGTGCTTCGACCAGATCGATCACGCCGCGCGTCACGTCATCAGGCGGGAAGGCGAGCGGCGCCGGCACGAGGCCGGGGCCGCGCTTGCCGAAGCCGGCACGGTTGTCGGCGTCGAAATTCCAGCGCCCGCCGGCCGGCTCGCCGCCCTCCATCAGCACGGCGTGCCGCTCGCGCATGTGGCGGTAGAAGAACTCCATGCGCGGCTGCTTGTATTTGCGCGCCCAGTCGGCGAAACCCTGGCGCGACATCATGAAGTGCAGGTCGTCGCGCAGGTCGAGCGTGATTCCGTTGCTGGAACACAGCGCGCGGATCGCCTGCTCCAGCCGCCATTCACCGGGCTCGACCAGCACCAGCCTGCGCGCTTGGTGCTGCGTCAGCCGGGCGGCGAGGATATCGACCAGCGCCGCTTCGGCGTCGTCGCCGAGCGCGCGGTAATCCACCGTCCAGCCGCGTGCGCGCAGACCCTGCGCGAAATGCCGCATGGCGGTCAGGAAAAGCACCGTACGCGCCTTGTGGCTCCAGACGTGGGTCGATTCGCCAGCCGCCTCAATCATCAGCACGGCATCGCTCGCCGGATCGAAGCCAGCGAAGGCGGCGGAATCCGCGTCGAGCTGGTCGCCCAACACGAGTACCAGATGACGCATTTCAGCCATGCGCCATCCCCCTGCGACGGCAGGCGTCCGAACAGTATTTCACCTGCGCCCAGTTCTTTGCCCAGGACTTGCGCCAGGTCATTTCTCGGCCGCAAGCGATGCAGGGCCGGCTGGGGAGCGACTGCTTGTTGCCTTTGAAATGGAGGGTCATGGCGCGCCGGGGAAAACAGGACGAGAGGAAGACCGGTAGTTCGCCAGCCGGTTTCACGACGCAGGGGATTTTTTGCCGCGTACGGCGATCCACCCCGGACCATTGCGGAAATCCGATACAAATCATGGCTCAAGCTCGAGCCTTGAAAGGCGTTAAAAACAGTGACGATACCTGTTGAGCGCCGATGAAGACCGCACCCCTGCCTGCCAACGAAGTACAGCGCCTGCACGCGCTGCACCGCCTCGATCTGCTCGATACCGAGCCCGAGCCGGCTTTCGACGACCTGACGATGCTCGCCTCGCAGATCTGCGAGATGCCGATCGCACTGGTATCGCTGGTGGACGCCGAGCGGCAATGGTTCAAGTCGCGCTGCGGACTGCAGGCGAGCGAAACATCTCGTGATGTTTCGATGTGTGCCCATGCCTTCAACGAACAGGGCGGACTGCTCGTCGTGCCGGATACATGGCTCGACGAACGCTTCGCTGACAGCCCACTGGTGGTCGGCGAACCGCATATCCGCTTCTATGGAGGTGTGGTGCTGTGGTCGCCGGACGGCCTGCCGCTGGGTGCGCTGTGCGTGATCGACCATCGTCCGAGCACGCTGGACGCGTCGCAGCAGCGCGCATTGAAGGCACTGGCGCGGCAGGCCGAGGCGCAGATGCATCTGCGGCTGCGCGTGCGCGAGTTGCGCGAGACGACGCTCGCGCTGCAGCGCCAGAAATCGCTGCTGATGCAGCAGCACCATGCACTGGAAG
Organism: Methyloversatilis sp. RAC08; assembly: GCF_001713355.1. Taxonomy (NCBI): domain Bacteria; kingdom Pseudomonadati; phylum Pseudomonadota; class Betaproteobacteria; order Nitrosomonadales; family Sterolibacteriaceae; genus Methyloversatilis; species Methyloversatilis sp. RAC08. The sequence goes on from NZ_CP016448.1 coordinate 1,831,407, forward strand.
AGCGCTGCGAACAACTCGCGGTCGAGGCCCGCGTCGATGCGCTGACCGGCGTCGGCTCGCGGCGCGACGCCGATCATCGACTCGGCGACGAATTCCGCGTTGCACTCACGCTGAATCTGCCGCTGTCGGTTGCGCTGATCGATATCGACCGCTTCAAGCAGGTGAACGACACCTACGGCCACGCACGGGGCGACGAAATGCTGCGTCAGGTTGCACGCAAGCTGGCGTCGGAATTGCGCAGTGACGACTACCTCGCGCGTTTCGGCGGAGAGGAATTTGTCGTCATGCTGCCCAATACGCCAGCCGAATTGGCGCGGAAGATTTCCGAGCGCCTGCGCCGCGCGGTCGAAACCGGACCGTGGCAAGCGCCGGACGAACTGACGGTAAGTATCGGTTTCGCCTGCGCTGACGCGCACGCAGCCTCGATAGACGCCCTGATCGCAGCGGCCGACGCCGCGCTGTACCGGGCCAAGGACAACGGCCGCAACCGGGTGGAGGCGGCGACCGATACCACGCCGGGCAGCCCCGGCGAATGTCTGGTCGAACGCTGAGCCCTCAGCGCAGCCGCGCCTGCATGTCGGATGTGGCGACCACGCTGCCATCCTGATCGACGCGCAGCGCATGACTGACGCCCATGCGCGCGGCCAGCGCCTGCCAGGCGTCGCGCCCGGCGATGAACAGCGGCTTGCTGTCGGCGTCCGAGCGCGCACCGGCATCGGGCGCAGCAGGAATCAGCACGGTCAGCGACTGCGTGTGGCGCACCGGCTGGCCGTCGCGCGGATCGATCAGATGGCACAGCCGCTCGCCATCGAGCTCGAAGTAGCGCTGGTAGTCACCCGATGTGCCGATGGCTTCGCCGTCGCGCAGCTCGACGCTGGCAAGTGCCTCGGACTTGCGCGGGTGCTGGATGCCGACGCGCCACGGCTGGTCACCCTTGGCGCCCAGCGCCAGCACGTTGCCGCCGATATTGATCAGTGCGTTGCGCACGCCGCGCGCGCGCAGCAGGGCGGCCGCACGGTCGAGCGCGTAGCCCTTGGCATAGCCGCCCAGGTCGAACTGCACGGCGCCGTTGCGGCTGCCCAGACGATGACCGCCGGCCGGCCCGGCGTCGATATCGACATCGGCCATGCGCGGCCGCGCCGCGATCAACGCCGCCAGCGTCGCCGCATCGGGCCGCCGCGGCAGGAATTCGTCGGCATGGAAACCCCAGGCACCGATCAGCGCGCCGGCGGCCGGATTGAACAGGTCTTCGCCGCGCAGCGCCGTGGTCTTTACATCAGCCAGCAACTGCGCCATCTCGTCATCGATGTCGGCCGGCTCGCCGGCGGCGATGGCCGCGTTGATGCGTGTCAGCTCCGACGGCTGCCAGGCGTGCAGCAGGCGGTGCAGGCGGTCGAATTCGCGCAGCACCTCACCCAGCGCGTCACGCGCCTGCGCGCGATCGACGCCGTAGACGACGACTTCGACCCGGGTACCGAACACGAAGGATTCCTGCCGCTCGACCGGATCGCGCGCGCAGCCCGCGAGCAGCCCGCACAGCCACAGCAGCGCGAGGACGGCGCTAGCGCGTTGCCGCACGTTCGAGCGCGTCGACGAACATCGCGGCGACATCGAAGCCGGTCTGTTCGGTGATTTCCACGAAGCAGGTCGGACTGGTGACGTTGATCTCGGTCAGGCGGTCGCCGATCACGTCCAGCCCGACCAGCAGCAGGCCCCTTGCGGCGAGCACCGGGCCGAGCGCGCGGGCGATCCGCCAGTCGCCTTCGGACAGCGGCTGCGCCACGCCGCGCCCGCCCACCGCTAGATTGCCGCGCGTCTCGCCGGCCTTCGGGATGCGCGCGAGGCAGAACGGCACCGGCTCGCCGTCGATCAGCAGGATGCGCTTGTCGCCTTGCGCAATGTCCGGGATGAAGCGCTGCGCCATCAGTGTGTCAGTGCCGTCAGCGGTCAGCGTTTCGATGATGACGTTGCGGTTCGGGTCATCGGCGCGCACGCGGAAGATGCGCGAGCCGCCCATGCCGTCGAGCGGTTTCAGGATGCTGTCGCGATGCAGGTCGATGAAGGCATTGATCGCCGCCACGTCGCGCGTGACCAGCGTCGGCGTGATCAGGTCGGGAAATTCGCAGATCGACACCTTTTCCGAGTGGTCGCGCACCGCCCGCGGATGGTTGAACACGCGCGCGCCACCGGCCACGGCGCGCTCGAGCATCCAGGTGGCGGTGATGTATTCGAAGTCGAACGGCGGGTCCTGGCGCATCAGCACGGCGTCGAAGTCGCACAGCGCGCGCGTCTCGACATCGGCCGGGCTGTACCAGGGGTGGTCGCCCGGCGCGAGGTCAATGCGCAGCGCGCTCGCCGACAGTTCATTGCCGGACAGGCTAAGCGCCTCGCGCTGCACGGTCCAGATTTCGTGGCCACGGCGCGCCGCCTCGCGCATCATGGCGATGCTGGAATCCTTTACCGGCTTGAGCGCGTCGAGCGGATCGACGATGAAGGCGAATTGCATGATCAGCCGCGCAGTTCCGCTTCGACGGCTTCATGCTGGCCGTCTTCCGGCAGGCCACGGTCGAGTTCGATGCTGGCTGCCAGCAGCGCAAGGCGCGCCACCACCCCATACGCATAGAACCGGTTGGGCGGCGCATCCGGCTCGCAGCCCGGATCGGGCATCGTGCAGCAGGATTCGAACGCCAGCGGCTTGAAGTGCATGCCGGGCGCGTTCAGGTTCTCGTCGCGGCCGCGCTCGGCGTGTACACGATAGAAGCCGCCGACGACGTAGCGGTCCATCATGTACACCACCGGTTCGGCGACACCGCCATCGACCGTCTCGAAGGTGGGTACGCCCTCCTGGATCAGTACCGAACTGACTTCCATGCCTTCCTTGATGACGGCCATCTTGTTGCGCTGCTTGCGGTTCAGGCCGACGATTTCGGACGGGTCGCGCACCGTCATGATGCCCATGCCGTAGGTGCCGGCATCCGCCTTCACGATGACGAAGGGATCGTGGTCGATGCCGTGCTGGGCGTACTTGTCGCGGATGCGCGCCAGCAGCGCGCCGACCCGCGTCGCCAGGCACTCTTCTCCGCTGCGCTCGTGGAAGTTGATGTCGTGACAGACATCGAACATCGGATCGATGAGCCAGGGGTCGATGTCCATGACCGACGCAAAGCTGCGCGACACCTCGCTGTAGGCTTCGAAGTGCTGCGATTTGCGACGCGTCGTCCAGCCGGCGTGCAGCGGCGGAATGATGGTCTGTTCGCGCACGTCCTGCAGCAGCGCCGGCACGCCGGCCGACAGGTCGTTGTTGAGCAGGATGGCGCACGGATCGAAACCTTCGACGCCTATGCGCCGCCCGCCCGGCAGGCGGATCAGCGGTTCGAGCAGCAGGCTCTGACCATCGCCCAGGTCCAGCGTGGTCGGCGCCGTGATGTCCGGCAGCACGCTGCCGATGCGCACGTGCAGCCCGGCCAGCTTGAGGATGTGCGCAAGCCGCGCCACGTTGCGCAGGTAGAACAGGTTGCGCGTGTGGTTTTCGGGCACCAGCAGCAGGTTGCGCGCTTCCGGACACAACTTTTCTATCGCCGTCATCGTCGCCTGCACGCACAGCGGCAGAAACGCGGCGTTGAGGTTGTTGAAACCGCCGGGAAACAGATTGGTGTCGACCGGTGCCAGCTTGAAGCCGGCATTGCGCAGGTCGACCGAGGCATAGAAGGGCGGCGAGTGCTCCAGCCACTGAGAGCGGAACCACTGTTCGATGTCGGTCTGGCGTTCCAGGAAACAGCGCTCCAGCGCGAGCAGCGGGCCGGTGAGCGCGGTGGTCAGATGAGGCACCATGGGCGTTGGGCGGTCGCGATCCGCATTGAAATTCAGGCCGCGAATTGTACCCCTGCGACCTCCCTCTGCCACCTCGGGGCCGCACCGACCCGGACGGCCCCCGGTTGCGCTCCGGTACAATCCCGCGTCTTGCGCATCCGCGCGTTCAACTTTCCGTGAGTGCCATGCTGTCCGCTTCCAACATCACCATGCAGTTCGGTGCCAAGCCGCTGTTCGACAATGTCAGCATCAAGTTCGGCGGCGGCTTCCGCTACGGCCTGATCGGTGCCAATGGCGCCGGCAAGTCGACCTTCATGAAGATCCTCGCCGGCGTGCTCGAACCGACCGCCGGCAACGTCGTGCTCGATCCGCACGAGCGCATGGCCTTCCTGCGTCAGGACCAGTTCGCCTTCGAAGACCTGCGGGTGATCGACGTGGTCATGATGGGTCATGCGGAAATGTGGGCCTGCATGCAGGAAAAGGACGCCCTCTACGCGAACCCGGACGCGACCGAAGAGGATTACATGCGCGCCGCCGAACTCGAAGGCGAATTCGCGGAATACGACGGCTACACCGCCGAGGCGCGCGCCGGCGAGCTGCTGCTCGGTGTCGGCATTCCGACGGAACAGCACACCGGACCGATGCGCGAGGTCGCGCCCGGCTGGAAGCTGCGCGTGCTGCTTTGCCAGGCGCTGTTCGCCAACCCGGACGTGCTGCTGCTCGACGAGCCGACCAACAACCTCGACATCAACACCATCCGCTGGCTCGAACACGTGCTGAACGAACGCAACAGCACGATGATCATCATCAGCCACGACCGTCACTTCCTGAACCAGGTGTGCACCCACATGGCCGATCTGGACTACGCGACCATCCGCGTCTATCCGGGCACCTGGGACGACTACATCGAGGCATCGACGCAGGCGCGCGAACGGGTTGCCGCGGCGAACGCCAAGGCGAAGGAGCGCGTGGCAGACCTGCAGAGCTTCGTGCGCCGTTTCTCGGCCAATGCGTCCAAATCCAAGCAGGCCACGTCGCGCCTGAAGATGATCGACAAGATCAAGATCGAGGAATTCAAGCCGAGTTCGCGCCAGTATCCGTGGATACGCTTCGAGTACGACCCGAAGGAAAAGCTGCACCGCCAGGCGGTCGAACTGGAAAACGTGGTGTTCGGCTACGACGGCGGCCCGCAGATCCTGAAAGGCTTCACCGCCACCTTCGATGGCGGTGACCGCGTGGCCATCATCGGCGAGAACGGTGTCGGCAAGACCACCCTCCTCAAGCTGCTGGTGGGTGAGCTGGCGCCGCAGCACGGTGCGATCAAATGGGCGGAGAAGGCCCGGCTGGGCTATTTCGCGCAGGACCATTCGGCCGACTTCGACAGCGACCTGAACCTGACCGACTGGATCAGCGGTTACGTGCGTGAGGGCGGCTACGAGGGCGACGACGCGATCACGCTGATCCGCGGCACGCTGGGCCGGCTGCTGTTCGGCGGCGAAGACGTGAAGAAGAAGGTGCGCGTGCTGTCCGGCGGCGAACAGGGCCGCATGATGTTCGGCCGGCTGATGCTGCAGCGGAAGAACGTGCTGCTGCTCGACGAGCCGACCAACCACATGGACATGGAATCGATCGAATCGCTGAATGCCGGTCTCGACGCGTTCGAAGGCACACTGTTCTTCGTGTCGCACGACCGCGCCTTCGTATCGACGCTGGCCACGCGCGTGCTGGAAATGCGCGCCGATGGACAGATCACCGATTACCGCGGCGGCTACGAGGAATACCTCGCCAGCCAGGGCATCGAAGATTGAAATGAAGCCCCCACGCTCACTTCGTTCGCTGCCCCCCGTGGGGGCTGCGCTCGCCCTTGGGGCGGCCCTGCGGGCGGCGCAGATGCCCCCACGCTCACTTCGTTCGCTGCCCCCCGTGCGGGCTGCGCTCATCCACGGTCGACTTTGCACAGCCGGCCGGTTGCGCGGGCGGCGAGCAGCGCTCGCCGAAACCCCCGCTACACTCCTTGGGGCGGCGCGGCGCCGTTTCATGCGTTGTGAGTTGCGCAACGTGCGTTGGAGCGACTGAGATGTCCAGCAGCTGCCCGATCTGCGGCGATGCGCCGGGCCACCACTGGCTGTGGCGTGATGAGCGGCTGCGCATCATCGATGCACGCGATGCCGACCATCCAGCCTTCCTGCGCGTGGTCTGGAATGCGCATGTGCGCGAAATGACCGATCTGGTCGACGCCGACCGCCAGCACCTGATGGAGGTCGTCTGGCAGGTCGAGCGCGCCGTGCGCGAGATCGCCCAACCGGACAAGATCAACCTCGGCAGCCTCGGCAACATGGTGCCGCACCTGCACTGGCACGTCATCGCCCGCTGGCCGGACGACGCGCATTTCCCGGGGTCGGTCTGGAGTGCGAAGCAGCGCGAAGGCGCGGCCCGCCCGCGCATACCCGCCGCGCTGTGGCGCGCCACGCTGCTGGCGCGGCTGGGGCTGCCGACGGTGGCGGTGACACCCGAGCTGGTCACGGCCTACGAAAGCACCGCCTATGCGGCCGACCTGCCCGGCGGTCCGGCCACGTTGCGCATCGGCACGCCTGAACCGCTGCTCGAGCACTGGCTGGCCGAACACGGACAGACCCGCTGGGCGGTCATTTCCGCCGCCAATCCGTGGTCGACGCGCTGCGAAAAAGATGCCAACCACGCCGCGCACACCGCCCTGCGCGCGCTGCTGGTGCAGCGCGGCCTGCCGGTGTGCGAAGCAATGAACTGGCCGGACGACGGCGTCGCCGGCTGGACCGAACCGGCGCTGCTGTGCGCTGGCATCAGTCCGGAGGAAGCCCTGCGTATAGGCGCCGCCTTCGGCCAGAACGCAGTGCTGTGCGGTGAAGCGGGCAACATGGCACGGCTGATGTGGTGCGTGCGCCCGAGGGGCGATTGACCCCGCCCGCAGACAGCACCGCTCAGTATCCCTTCGGACTGTAACTGGGCCCGCTGTCCGGTGTCTCCGCAGGGCGGGTGCGCGCGACATGCCAGGTGCCGCCCAGGCCGTCGCCGCTCGCTTGGCCGGGTTTTGCGTCACCCACGAAGTAGTACAACGGCTTGCCGCGATGCGCCCACTGCAGACTGCCATCGTCGCGGCGCAACTGCGAGAAGGCAGGCTTCGCCGACGCATCGGGCGAGGCGGAAAAAGGCGGCCACTGCACGGCACACTCATCCTTGCAGGCGCTGACACCTGCGCTGTCTCGATCGAACGTATAGAGCACCCGGCCGGACGGGTCGGTGAGCCGTCCGTCCGCGCCCTCGATCGGCTGCGCCAGCGCGGTCAGGCTGCACGCCATGGTGACGATAGACAGCAGGTATCTCGATAACATGTCGATCTCCCGTTCGGTGATTGCGCGCAGACAGCGCGCCCACGCGGGTTGCGATGCCGCAATCGGTCAAAAAATGCGTGCGATCAAGCCAGGTGCGCACACGCAAACAGCGGCACGCACATAGAATCAGGTATCGCTATCCGCTGCAAGATCGCAATGCATCCGTTCGCCCTGCCTGCAACCGCACCAACGCACCCGCCCGAGCTCGGCACTGCCCGGGCGGCGCGCGACTGGCTGCAGCAGCTCGACGGCACGCAGCCCCTGAACGCCCAGGCCAGCCTGCTCGGCCAGATCAACCTGCTGAACCGGTATCGGATGACGGCGGGCGAGCGATTGCGCGTGATCGAAGAAGTGCGCGATGCCGTGCTGCATGCGCAAGCCGGCGCGTCGGGCCGCTTTGCTGGCCGGCCGCTGCCGCTGTCGGCTGGCGAGCGCGCGGCCTTCGATGCCAATCAGGCGATGTGGGATGCGCTGGCCACGGCCTACCTGCATTGCCTGGCTGCTGCACTCGATGGCGACGGCGGCGTCGCCGGCCAGGTCGGGCTGATTGCCCACCGCGCACTGAGCGCGCTGTCGCAGATGCAGCTTGACGCATTGCGCGCCGCTCATCTGCCGCCGACCGGCTACTGGCGGCGCACCCATGCCTGCTACGAAGCGGCGGAAAAGCTCGGGGCGGGCGAACGCAAGATCCAGGACGACACGCTGAACGACGAACGCCCCACCAGCGTGCGCGCCGCCTATGTGCTGTGCGTGCTGATGCACACGGCCAGTCCGTTCGGCCTGACGCACCGCCAGCTGCGCATGCTGTACCGCTGGCTCGGCAAGTGGTCCGGCAAGGTGGCACTGCTCGACACTGCGATCCACCAGTGCGCGCTGCCGCCACTGATGCTCGATCTGTCGAGCGACGAGGCGATCGCGCGTGCCGCCCAGCGTGAAAGCTCGCTGCGCTGGCTGGTGCTGGATGAGTTTTCGCACGGCATCCGCAAGCGGCTGGGGCTGCTTGCGCAGGGTGAAACACCGGTCGCGCTGCGTCTGGGCGACGAACTGAGCCCGGCCCAGGCCGACCGGCTGCTGCGCCACCTGCACACGCACTGCTGCCGCGGTGGCCTGACACGCGCCGAACCGAGACGACCGCTGCAGCAGAACGCATCGGTGGTCGTCGGCATGCTGGCGGTGCAGCAGTTTTTTGGCGGAGGCGCCGCTGCGCTTGACGTACTGCAATCCACCAGCGCGCCGGCCACCACCGCCACCGGCTATCTGGTCGAAGACTGGCGCATCCTCGACGACAGCGCCACCGGTCTGCGACTGGGCCGTCGCATCGGCGGCGACGGCATGCGCGTGAGCAACGGGATGCTGCTGGCGGTACGGCCGGACAACGCCCCCCAATTCATGCTGGCGCACATCTGCTGGGTCATGGCGAATGGCGTCGAACTGCAGATCGGCATCAGCCTGCTCGCCGGCACCCCCCAGCCGGTAGGGCTGGCCCGCGCGCCCGACGGCCAGGGCGAACATCAGGGGCATGGCCTGCTGATGCCAGCCGTCGAGCGCATCGGCCAACCGGAATGCGTCGCGCTGCCGTCAGGCTGGTATCGCAAGTCGCGCGACATCCTGCTGTCGGGAGACGCCGGCCGGCGGCGCGTGCGGCTGGTTGAATCGCTGGAGCGCGGTGCCGATTTCGACCTCGCGCGCATCGAGCCCGCAGCATGACCGACATTCCGCCCCTGCCCGGCACGTTGAATTACCGCGACGCGCGCCAGTGCAGAACACTGATTGCTGAACTGCCGCTGACCAATGTGCCGCGGGTGCGCGATACGCTGACCCGGCTGCTGTACGGTCTGCGCCAGACACCGCCGCGCAGCCCGGATTACCTCGACGTGCTTGAAGCCATGCGGGCACCGCTGCATTTCCTGCAGGAAAGCCTGGCCGTGCGCTACAGCAGCCGGCCGGTGATTCCGGGCGGCGCTGAAGACCCGGTGCTGCGCCAGGTGGTTGCGCTGTGGCTGGGCATGGCGCAGGGCTATGCGCAGGCGGCTGAGCAGACCGGCGTGCATCCGCTGTCCGATACACAACTCGCGCTGGTCTGCCAACGCTGCGTGCTGTATGCCGGCCGGGCGGTGATCGAGTATTTCCGCGCCCGGCGGACCATTCCGCGCGGCATGTGGCTGGAACTGCACGGCTACTTCAGCACGGCCGACGAATGGGGATTCGCCACCCAGCCGGTGGCCGACAGCCTGAAGGAGGGCGGCTACCCACAGAGCGCGGCGGAATCGTACTGCTGCGTGCTGCTGATCGACCTGTCGAACCCGTACGGCCGCAGTCCGCGCGAGTTCGAATGGGTGTGCCGCTGGGCCGACCAGTACGCCAGCCTGACCGAAATCATGCCGGTGTTCGGAGGCACAGACGCCAAGACCTATGCCATCGACCTCAACCGAGACAACGGTGCCAAGCCGCTGGAGGTTTTCGCCCGCGCGCCATCGCTGCGTCGGCTCGGCTCGGCCCGGCTGGCCAGCGAGATCGAGCGCGTCGTGGCGGGACTCAAGCAAGGTCTGTCACCGGAACATCTCGGCCTGGGCGCCGATTGCCACCCCGTTTCGGCGGGCCGCCTGCTGCTGCTGCTGTACAAGCCGTGGTGCCACGCCGCCAATCCGCGCCGCTTCCAGCGGCGCATCGGCACCGGTGACATCGATATCGCCCTCGGCTTCGAAGCGATGCACTTCCTGATCAGCGGCAGCGAATTCGTCCAGCCGCCGCCCGCTCGCATCTACAGCCACAGCGACTTCATCGACATCGCCACCTTCGGCGAACGCGCCCACGATGGCGCCGGTCTGGCGGTACGGCAGGCCAGCGCGCGGGCGCACTATCCGACGCAGCGCTGGGCCATGCTCGACCACAGCGTGATGGGCTATCGCCTGCGCGCGCCTCCGGACACCGGCCCGGTGGAGCACGCACAGATCGTGGCGGTATTCGGGCCTGACGCCGAACACTGGCGACTGGCCCGCGTATCCTGGTTGATGGTCGAAGCCGACGCCCGCCTGCTGGTCGGGCTGCATGTGCTGCCCGGCACGCCACGCGCCATCGCCATACGTCCGAAGGCCGAAGACGGCGCCCCCGCCGAGCGCTTCATTCGTGCCTTTCTGCTGCCAGCCGTACAGGTGATGGGCGAGGAAGCCACGCTGGTCGTGCCACGCGGCTGGTTCCAGCAGGACCGCGCGCTGGAAATCTATCTGAACGACAGCGTGCTCGGCGTGACCCTGACCCGGCTGAATACCTTCGGCATCAATTACGAACGGGTGGCATTCAGCGAACTGGTGAAATAGCCGGCCGTACGATCCTTGCGGGATCGGGCCCTGCGGAAACCTAGGCTGCCACCGCCTGTGCCTGCCTCAATGTGCGCCGGGCCGGAAAGCGCACGGTAAAGCAGCTGCCCTTGCCCGGTTCGCTGACGACATTCAGCGTCGCCTGGTGGCGTTCGAGCACGTGCTTGACGATGGCAAGACCCAGACCGGTACCGCCGGTCTCGCGCGACCGGCCACGATCGACCCGGTAAAAGCGTTCGGTCAGGCGCGGTATGTGCTGCGCATCGATGCCGATCCCGTTGTCCTCGACCGAAAATACCCCGCAGCCGTCCACCACCGTCCAGCCCAGTCGCACCCGACCGCCATCCGGCGTGTAGCGCACCGCATTGCTGGCCAGATTGCCGAGCGCGCTGCGCAGATCGCGCGCGCAGCCGGTGAGCGCGCCGGGCGGGCCGTCCAGTTCGAGCAGCACTTCGTGCCGCCCGCCCGACAGCGCACGTGTTTCGATCATCACGATGTCGAGCAGATTGCGCATGTCGACCGCCTCCTCAGACATCGGCGCATCGGTTTCCAGCGCCGACAGCGTCAGCAGATCCTCAACCAGACGCTGCATGCGCACCGACTGCTGCTGCGCCATCGCGATGAAGGACAGTGCCTGTTCGTGTGGCAGTTCGGGCAGCGCGTCCTCCAGCGTTTCGAGGAAGCCATGAATCACCGTCAGCGGTGTCTTCATTTCGTGTGACACGTTGGCAACGAAGTCGCGCCGCATCGTTTCGAGCTTTTCGAGTTGCGTGATGTCGCGCGACAGCAGCAGCTTCTGCTCGTCGCCGAAGGCCACCACGCGGATCTGCAGCGTACGGCCCGGCTGGCGCGGCGAAGGCATCGACAGGGGATCGGCATAGTCGCCCGATTGCAGGTAGTTGGCGAACTCCGGCTGACGCAGCAGGTTGAGCAGCGGACTGCCGATATCGCGTTGCCCGTCGAGTCCCAGATGCTGCTCGGCCATCGGATTCAGCCATTCGATCACCTCATCACGCGACATGATCAGCGTGCCATCAGGCATCGCACGGCTGGCTTCGCGCATGCGCTCGAGCCGGCTGCGCAGGTCTTCGCGCAGATGTCGCGCATTGCGCTCCCGCCGAGCCAGCTTGGCGAACAGGAATTCCCACTGACCGGCGCCATCGGGCAGCGCGGTATCGACGGTCGAATTGAGCCAGTGATCGAAGCGGCCGATCTCGTACTGGTCGCGCAGACTCCCCGCCAGCAGCACGCCGACCGCCAGCGCCAGCCCGAACACGATCGACCCGGCGATCAGCCCGGTCAGCACGCAGGCGCCAACGAGCACCACGCGCAGCAGGACGCGATACCAGAATTCACGCATGGCGGGACGATCCGTTCATTTGCGGATTATCGCGCGCTATTCCTTCTGGCAGGACAGTCTGTAGCCGCTGCCACGCACGGTCTGGATCAGCGCGTCGTGGCCGCTCGCTTCGAGCACGCTGCGCAGGCGACGGATATGCACATCGACGGTGCGCTCCTCGACGAACACATGATCGCCCCACACGCTGTCGAGCAGCTGGGCGCGCGAATGCACGCGCTCGGCGTGCGTCATGAAGAAGTGCAGCAGACGGAATTCGGTCGGGCCCAGCATGACGGCTGCGCCGCGCGCGGTGACGCGATGAGTCGCCGGGTCGAGGCGCAGGCCTTCGATCTCGACCGGGTCTTCGGTCGCCTGCGGCTTCTGGCGGCGCAGTACGGCCTTTATGCGGGCCGCAAGTTCGCGCGGAGAGAACGGCTTGGTGACGTAGTCGTCGGCGCCGGTTTCCAGCCCGGTCACCTTGGACTGTTCGTCACCGCGCGCGGTCAGCATGATGATGGGCACGCCGCGCGTGCGTTCATCGCTTCGCAACCTGCGTGCAAGATCAATGCCGCTTTGCCCGGGCAGCATCCAGTCAAGCAGCACCAGATCCGGCAGTTCGGCCTGCATCAGTCGCAGCGCGGTTTCGGCGTCGAGCGCGCGCAGCGGATCGTGGCCGGTGCGCGTGAGGGTCACGCTGATCAGTTCCTGAATGGACGGTTCGTCCTCGACAACGAGTATGCGGGCCATGACGATGAAGGTCGTTCCGGTGATGGATCGCTGCGAAGTCTATTTCAGTACGATGACGATTTAGTGACAGCGTCTGGCCTCTGCGTGCGCGTTCACGAAGGCAGTGCGTGCGGCGCGCGGTATCATCGGCCTTCTTCGTATCGAATGCAGAAAACCATGGCCGGTCTGGACAAGGACACCCCGATTCCCACGGAAATAAAGGTGCAGCAGAAATCGAAGCTGATGGACGTCAGTTTCGACAACGGCCGGCACTTCAGCTTCAGTTTCGAGTTCCTGCGCGTGTGCTCGCCATCGGCCGAGGTACGCGGCCACGGACCGGGCCAGGAAACGCTGCAGGTCGGCAAGCGTGACGTCGACATCACGCGCGTCGAGCCGGTCGGTGCCTACGCGGTGAAGCCGGTATTTTCCGATGGCCACGACAGCGGCATCTACTCCTGGGACTATCTGTACTTGCTGGGCGAGAACCAGCAAGCCCTGTGGTCCGATTATCTGGCCCGCCTCGATGCCGCCGGCGCCAGCCGCGATCCCGCGCTGACGCCTCCGCCCTCAGCCAAGGGCGGCTGCGGTACCGGTGGCCGCGGCCACTCGCATTGAGCTGAACATGAGCGAACCGTCCACCGATTTCGGATTCGAGCGCGTCGCCGAGGCGGCGAAGGCGAAGCGGGTGTCGAGCGTGTTTTCGTCGGTCGCACGGCGTTACGACATCATGAACGACCTGATGTCCGGCGGCCTGCACCGCGGCTGGAAGGCGTTCGCCATCCAGATGGCAGGCGTGCGTGCGGGTCAGCGCGTGCTCGACGTGGCAGCCGGCACCGGCGACCTGACCATTGCGCATGCCAAACGCGCTGGCGAAACAGGCGAGGTATGGCACACCGACATCAATCCTGACATGCTGCGCGAAGGCCGCGACCGGCTGACCAATGCCGGCCTGCTGCTGCCCAGCCTGCTGTGCGACGCCGAAAAGCTGCCGTTCCCGGACAATTACTTCGATTGCGTCACGGTCGCCTTCGGCCTGCGCAACATGACGCACAAGGACCGCGCGCTGGCCGAATTCCGTCGCGTGCTCAAGCCGGGCGGCCGCGTGCTGGTGCTGGAATTCTCGCGTGTCGCCAAACCGCTGGAAAAGGCCTACGACCTGTACTCGTTCAAGGTGCTGCCGTGGCTGGGTCGGCATGTGGCGAAGGATGAGGCGAGCTATCGCTATCTTGCCGAGTCGATCCGCATGCATCCCGATCAGGACACGCTGGCCGGAATGATGCGCGACGCGGGCCTCGGCCGGGTCGAATACTTCAACCTGAGTGCCGGTGTGGTCGCGCTGCACCGCGGCTTCAAGCTCTGAACGCCGGTACGCGCCTGCCATCGGTCGAAAAAGAACAGAACCTTCCGCGTTCCCGGCGGTCTGTTAGTGTGCTAATTTTTTGGGCGATGATTCCGAAGCCTGACTGGTCTCGTGTTCCCGCCTTACCCGAGGAGACAACAGAATGAAGAAGTTCCTGCTGATGCTTTTTGCCACCGTCGTCGGTTTCGGCGGCATGACCTACGAAGCCGAAGCCAAGCGGCTCGGCGGCAGCAAGTCGTTCGGATCACAGCGCGATTCGTCGGTGATGAAGCGCGACGCCACACCGGCGCCGGCACAGAACACATCATCGGCCACCCAACAGTCGGGCGCGGCCGCCGCCGGCGCCGCCGCACAACCGGCGAAGCGTTCGTGGATGGGACCGCTGGCCGGCCTGGCCGCCGGCATCGGCCTGGCCGCACTGGCTTCGCACCTCGGATTCGGTGAGGAACTGGCATCCTTCATGATGATTGCACTACTGGTCATCGGCGCGCTGGTGCTGTGGCGCATGTTTGCACGCCGCAAGTCGCCGGCCCCCCAGCCGGGCATGCAGTACGCAGGTGCCGCCGCCGGACGTCCGGCCTACGCACCGCCGCAGAATCAGCCCTTTGACGCGCCCGCTGCCGCCGGATCAGCTGCAGCGATGGCAGCGGCTGCAGCTCCGGCGCACATCCCGGCCGATTTCGATGTCGCCGGCTTCCTGCGTCAGGCCAAGCTGAACTTCGTGCGCCTTCAGGCTGCGAACGACGCCGGTGACGTCGAGGACATCCGCAGCTTCACGACGCCGGAAGTGTTTGCCGAAATCCGCATGCAGATCCAGGAGCGCGGCAGCGAACCACAGTCCACCGACGTGGTGCAGGTCGAAGCCGTGCTGCTCGATGTCAGCACCGAAGACACGCAGTACGTCGCCAGCGTGCGCTTCTACGGCCTGATCCGCGAACAGGCCGACGCGTCGCCGGAATCGTTCGATGAAGTGTGGCACCTCTCCAAGCCCGTGTCGGGAGACCGTGGCTGGCTCATCGCCGGCATCCAGCAAATGGAATGAACGGGGATGAGCGCCCTGCTCGCTGCGACCGCACTGAAGCTGCTCAACCACCTGCTCGCCCAGACACCGGGCGGGCAGGAGAAGCTCGCCGCGTACGCCGGCAGGCACGCCCGGCTGGCGGTTGGTGCCGTCGGTGTGGCGTTTGCCATTGCACCGGACGGCACGCTGGCCGAGTCTGCCGAAAGCATTCCATCCGTCACGCTCCGTCTGCCAGCCGACGCGCTGCTGCGCCTGCCACACCAGGGTGAAGGCGTTTTGCGCGAGGCGCGCATCGAAGGTGATGCCGCGCTGGCCGAAACGCTTGGACAGGTGCTGCGTTCGCTGCGCTGGGATGCAGCCGAAGACCTCAGCCGCGTCGTCGGCGATGTGGCAGCCGAGCGTGTGGTCGGCAGTGCTCGCTCTATGTTGTCTGCAGGCGGCGATCTGGCGAGCCGGTTTGCCAATGCCGGTTCCGAATATGTTGCAGACGAGGCACAGATGCTGATCCGGCCCGCGGCGTCCGTCGCTTTTGCATCGGACGTCGATACCTTGCGGGACGATTTTTCCCGACTTCAGAAACGCATCGAACTGCTCGAACGCCGGGCTCAGCCGAAATCCTGAGCGCTCCACCAGCTGGAGAATGCAGCCCGCTGATCGGGCGACATCCGCACGCCGCATTTGGTCCGGCGCCACATGACGTCATCGGCCTCGGCTGCCCACTCGTGCTCGGCACACCAGCGCACCTCCGACTCGAACAGGCCACCGCCGAAATCACGGCCGGCGCCGCGCGCCCCGCTGGCGTGATCACCGATCAACTGCGCAGTCAGCGTACCGTGGCGAAGCCACAGCGCGTCAATCCATTCCGCTGGGAGGGTGCCCGCCGTCCGGTGCAGGATGGAGAGCGCCGCAGCAGGGGCGGGGCCGGAACCCGGGAGGACCCGCTCGGCGGTCGTTGAGCGGGTGGCCATGCCGAGCGGGCCCTTCAGCAGATCAACCGCGATTTCAGCCAGCCGCCTGTAGGTCGTCAGCTTCCCGCCCTGTACGGTGAGCCAGACCCGCCGAAGGTCGGTTGCGTCCAGCGACAGTCGATACTCGCGGCTTGCGGTGCGGGCAGTGCGTCCGTCGTCACCGATCAGCGGTCTCATTCCGCTGAACGCCCACTGGATGTCTTCGGCGTGCAGCCGCCGGCCAAAGGCGCGCTGGACGGCGGACAGCAGGTAAGCGAATTCGGCGTCAGTCGCACCCGATGCAGCCGGTGAATCCAGTTCCGTTTCAGTCGTGCCGACCAGATGCGAATGCGCGTCCCATGGAATGACGAACACCACGCGCCGGTCGGGCTGCTGCAGCAGCCACGCGTCGTCGCCCGCGTGCAGCCGGGGCAGCAGAATGTGCGTGCCCTGTACCAGCCTCAACGGCGGTGGCTGCTCACCGCGCAGTTTCTCCACTTCGCCGACCCACGGCCCGGCGACGTTGACCACGCAGCGCGTGTGAATTTCGCGCCTCCCGCCATGCCCCGAGAGCTCGCAGCGCCAGCCCCCCGCCGGGTCAGCGCTCACCGTGACCAGCGCATGCCGAGGCAGCACCTCTGCGCCGAGTGTGCGCGCATCCATCAGGTTGGTCAGCGTCAGACGCGCATCGTCCACCCACAGGTCGAAGTAGGCGTGGGCACCGGAGACCGGCGGATCGAGTTCGCGCAGCAGCGGAAAATCCGTGGGCAGCCGGTGTGATGGCGGCAGACTGCTGCGGCCGGCGAGCAGGTCGTAAAGACCCAGGCCGAGGGCCAGCATCCACACCGGCCGCTCGCCGGTGTGCGGCAAGACAAAACGCTGCGGCCGCACGAGATGCGCGGCGATGCGCCCGAGAATCTCGCGCTCGCGCAGGGATTCGCGTACCAGCCCGAACGCGGCCTGTTCCAGATAGCGGATGCCGCCGTGGATCAGTTTCGTCGACGCCGACGAGGTCGCGCCGGCGATGTCGCCACGATCGCAGACGACGACAGACAAACCCCGCAACGCGGCGTCGCGCGCGATCCCGGCACCATTGATGCCGGCACCGACGACCAGCAGATCATGCGGAGGCGAAGCCATGGTCGGCATTCTGCGCCGGAACGAATCAGTGACTGGAGCGAATGGGCGCCTGAAACGAAAAAGGCAGACCGAAGTCTGCCTTTCCCGTGCCAGGCACTGCAGAAACGCTCAGTGGCGCTTGCGCAGCTTCTGGATGGCCGCGAGTTGAGCGACGGCGGAAGCGAGTTCCGCTTGCGCTGCCGCGTAATCCATCGTGGCATTGCGGTTCGCCAGCGCTTCCTCTGCCAGACGCTTGGCACCCAGCGCCTTCGCTTCATCGAGATCGGCGCCGCGGATCGCTGTGTCTGCCAGCACGGTCACCAGACCCGGCTGCACTTCGAGCATGCCGCCGGCCACGAACACGAATTCTTCGGCGTCCTGGTTCGGCAGCTTGATGCGCACTTCGCCCGGGCGGATGCGCGTGATCAGCGGCGTGTGACCGGGCAGGATGCCCAGTTCGCCGCTTTCGCCCGGCAGCACGACGAATTCCGCCAGCCCGGAGAAAATCTTCTCTTCCGCGCTGACCACGTCGACATGTACGGTCTTGGACATAAGTACTCCGTGAATGCTGCCCGTGTGCGGCAGCGGGCGAGCCCGTCACCGCACACGCCGGTGCATTACTGCAGGGTTTTCGCCTTTTCGAACGCTTCCTCGATGCCGCCGACCATGTAGAAGGCCTGTTCCGGCAGGTGGTCGCATTCGCCATTGACGATCATGTTGAAGCCCTTGATCGTGTCGGCCAGCGGCACGATCTTGCCCGGCGAGCCGGTGAAGACTTCGGCCACGTTGAACGGCTGCGACAGGAAACGCTGGATCTTGCGCGCACGGGACACGGCCAGCTTGTCTTCCGGCGACAGCTCGTCCATGCCCAGAATGGCGATGATGTCGCGCAGTTCCTTGTAGCGCTGAAGCGTCATCTGCACCTTGCGCGCGCAGTTGTAGTGCTCTTCGCCAACCACCAGCGGATCGAGCTGACGCGAGGTCGAGTCGAGCGGATCGACCGCCGGGTAGATGCCCAGCGAAGCGATGTCACGCGACAGCACGACGGTGGCGTCCAGATGCTGGAAGGTCGTCGCCGGCGACGGGTCGGTCAAGTCATCCGCAGGCACATACACGGCCTGGATCGACGTGATGGAACCCACCTTGGTCGAGGTGATGCGCTCCTGCAGGCGGCCCATTTCGTCGGCCAACGTCGGCTGATAGCCCACGGCGGACGGCATGCGACCCAGCAGCGCGGACACTTCGGTACCGGCCAGCGTGTAGCGGTAGATGTTGTCCACGAAGAACAGGATGTCGCGGCCTTCGTCGCGGAACTTCTCGGCCATCGTCAGGCCGGTCAGCGCCACGCGCAGGCGGTTGCCCGGCGGCTCGTTCATCTGGCCGAACACCATGGCCACCTTGTCCAGAACCTTCGACTCTTCCATCTCGTGGTAGAAGTCGTTGCCTTCGCGGGTCCGTTCGCCCACACCGGCAAACACCGAAAAGCCGCCGTACGACTTCGCGATGTTGTTGATCAGTTCCATCATGTTCACGGTCTTGCCGACGCCGGCGCCACCGAACAGACCCACCTTGCCGCCCTTGGCGAACGGGCAGATCAGGTCGATCACCTTGATGCCCGTGGGCAGCAGGTCAACCGACGGGCTCAGCTCGTCGAACTTCGGGGCCTTCTGGTGGATCGAGCGACGCTCGTCCGTCGGGATCGGGCCGGCTTCGTCGATCGGGCGACCCAGCACGTCCATGATGCGGCCCAGCGTCGCGCTGCCCACCGGCACGCTGATCGGCGCGCCCGTATTCGCCACCTTCATGCCGCGGCGCAGACCGTCGCTGGAGCCCAGCGCAATCGTACGAACCACGCCATCACCCAGCTGCTGCTGGACTTCGAACGTCAAACCCGCTTCGGCGGTGTGCGTGCCATCTGCTTCGTCGAGTGTCAGAGCTTCAAACACTTTCGGTATCGAATCGCGCGGGAACTGGATGTCCACGACTGCGCCAATACACTGAACGATGTTTCCGGTATTCATCGTCTATCCCCAATACAAAAAATCATTGTGCGCGATCAGACTGCAGCGGCGCCGCCGACGATTTCGGACAGCTCCTTCGTGATCGCCGCCTGGCGGGTCTTGTTATAGACCAGCTGCAATTCGCCGATGACATTGCCCGCATTGTCGGAGGCCGCCTTCATGGCCACCATGCGCGCGCTCTGTTCGGACGCCATGTTCTCGGCCACTGACTGATACACCAGCGCCTCGACGTAACGGACAAGCAATTCATCGATCACCACCTGCGGGTCGGGCTCGTACAGGTAATCCCACGTGCCCTGCGGCGTACCGAGGCGATCACCGGTCAGCGGCAGCAGCTGTTCCATCACCGGCTCCTGCTTCATCGTATTGATGAAGCGGGTGAAGGACATATACACCGCGTCGAGCTCGCCAGCCTGGAACGCATCGATCATCACCTTGACGGTGCCGATCAGCTTTTCCAGGTGCGGCGTGTCACCCAGCTGCGTTGCCTGCGACACCACCTTGGCGCCCATGCGCTGCATGAAACCCAGACCCTTGTTGCCGATGGCGGCAACGCGGATTTCGGTCGCGCCCTTCGCTTCCCATTCCTTCATCGAATTCAGGGCAAGACGCAGCACGTTGGTGTTCATGCCACCGCACAGACCCTTGTCGGTCGTGACGACGATGATGCCGACGCGCTTGATCTGACCGACGGTCGCGAGGAAGGGGTGCTTGTACTCGCTGGCGGTGGCGGCGGACAGATTGGCGGCAAGACGACGGATCGTGTCGGCGTAGGGGCGAGCAGCCCGCATCCTGTCCTGCGCCTTGCGCATCTTGGATGCAGCCACCATCTCCATCGCCTTGGTGATCTTCTTCGTGTTTTGCACGCTCTTGATCTTGGTACGGATTTCTTTTCCGCTGGCCATGGTTATCTCCGGTCCGCGCGCTTACGCCCAGCTCTTCTTGAACTCGGCCACCGCGGCAGCGAGCGCCTTTTCCGATTCACCGTCGAGATCCTTGGTGGACTCGATCTTGTTCATCAGATCCGGGGTCTTCTGCTGCAGGTATTGATGCAGGGCCGATTCAAAAGCGAGCACCCGCGGCACCTCGACGTCGTCGAAGTAGCCGTTGTTGGCGGCGTACAGCGATACACCCATCTGCGCGACGGACAGCGGCGAGTACTGCGGCTGCTTCATCAGCTCCATCACGCGGCGGCCACGCTCAAGCTGCTTGCGGGTGGCTTCGTCGAGGTCTGAAGCAAACTGCGCGAAAGCAGCCAGCTCGCGGTACTGGGCCAGTGCCAGACGCACACCGCCACCCAGCTTCTTGATGATCTTGGTCTGGGCTGCACCACCGACTCGCGACACCGACACGCCCGCGTTGATGGCGGGGCGTATACCGGCGTTGAACAGGTCGGTTTCCAGGAAGATCTGGCCGTCGGTAATCGAAATTACGTTGGTCGGAACGAAGGCGGACACGTCGCCGGCCTGCGTTTCGATGATGGGCAGTGCGGTCAGCGAACCGGTCTTGCCCTTCACTTCGCCATTGGTGAACTTCTCGACGAATTCCGGATTCACGCGGGCGGCGCGCTCCAGCAGACGGCTGTGCAGGTAGAACACGTCGCCCGGGTAGGCTTCGCGGCCCGGCGGACGGCGCAGCAGCAGCGAAATCTGGCGGTAGGCAACAGCCTGCTTCGACAAGTCGTCATAGACGATCAGCGCATCTTCGCCGCGATCGCGGAAGTACTCGCCCATCGTGCAACCGGCGTACGGTGCGAGGAACTGCATCGCAGCCGAGTCGGAAGCCGTTGCGGCGACGACGATGGTGTAGGCCATCGCACCGTACTCTTCCAGCTTGCGCACCACGTTGGCGATGGTCGAGGCCTTCTGGCCGACCGCCACGTAGATGCAGGTCATGTTCTGACCCTTCTGGTTGATGATGGCGTCGATCGCAACCGCGGTCTTGCCGGTCTGGCGGTCGCCGATGATCAGCTCGCGCTGGCCGCGACCAACCGGAACCATCGAGTCGATCGACTTCAGGCCGGTCTGCACCGGCTGCGACACCGACTGACGTGCGATCACGCCCGGGGCTACCTTTTCGACCTTGTCGGTCATCTTGGCATCGATCGCGCCCTTGCCGTCGATCGGCTGGCCGAGCGAATTGACCACGCGGCCGATCAGCTCGGGGCCGACCGGCACTTCCAGAATGCGGCCCGTGCACTTGACGGTCTGGCCTTCGGAAATATGTTCGTAATCACCGAGCACCACGGCGCCGACGGAGTCGCGCTCGAGATTCAGTGCGAGACCGAACGTGTTGCCTTCGAATTCCAGCATTTCGCCCTGCTGCACATCATCCAGACCATGCACGCGCACGATGCCGTCGGTAACCGAAACGACGGTGCCTTCGGTACGCGCCTGCGCGGTCAGGTGCAGGTTCTGGATCCGGCTCTTGATCAGGTCGCTGATTTCAGACGGATTGAGGTTCATCAAAAAACTCCTAGTTCTGTAGCGCAGTGGCCATGGCGGCAAGCTTGCCGCGGACCGAGGCGTCGATCACTTCGTCACCGACCGCAACCTTCACACCGCCGATCAATTCCGGATCGATGCTCACCCGCGCCTCGAGGCGACGGCCGAAACGCGGTTCCAGATCAGCCAGCAGACGCGCCACTGTGGCGTCGTCCATCGGAAAGGCCGAACTGACGTAGGCCACGGCATTGAGCTCGTGATCGTTCTTCAGGCTGACAAACTGCTCGCACACCTCGGGCAGCAGCGACAGCCTGTTGTTCTGGGCCAGTACGCGCACGAAGCTGCGGTGCTCGTCGGTCAGTTCGCCCGGAACCGCGGCGAGGAACAGGAAGCCGCGATCCACGGACGTGCGGGTGGGATCGGACAACAGCTGTCGAACGGCCGGGTCGGACGCTGCGGCAGCCATGCAGCCCAGCGCATCGGCCCAGGCAGACAGCGCACCGGCTTCCCTGGCGAGCTGGAAAGCGGCTTCGGCGTACGGTCGCGCGATGGTGACGTTCTCTGCCATGGTGTCAGCTCAATTCCTGTTTCAGGTTGGAGAGCAGATCGGCGTGGGTTTGAGCGTTGATTTCGCGACGCAGGATGCGTTCGGCACCGGCGACGGCAAGCGCTGCCACCTGATCGCGCAATGCGTCCTTGGCCTTCTGGGCTGCGGCACCGGCTTCGGTGGTCGCTGCTTCGCGGGCGGCGGCGATGATGCGATTGGCTTCGGCGCGGGCATCCTCGACCAGCTTGCCGGCCTGCTTTTCGGCACCGGCGCGGAGCTCGGCGGCGGATTCGCGCGCGGAGCGCAGCTCTTCCATCGAGCGCTTCTCGGCATTGGCCAGATCAGCCTTTGCCTTGTCCGCAGCAGCCAGTCCGTCAGCGACCTTCTTCGCACGCTCGTCGAGTGCCTTGACGATGGGCGGCCATACGAAATTCTTCGTAAACCACACGAACGACAGGAACACCACGAGCTGGATGATGAGCGTTGCGTTCAGATTCACGGCAACTTTCCCTTCAATGAGTCGGTGTTGGGGCGGTTGCCTGTCTTACTTCAGGAAGGTCGACGTGGCGAACCAGAGCGCAATACCGAGACCGATAATGAACGCAGCGTCGATCAGGCCGGCCAGCAGGAACATCTTGACCTGCAGCGCATTCATCAGCTCGGGCTGGCGTGCCGATGCCTCGAGGTACTTGCCGCCCATCAGTGCGATACCGATACAAGCACCCAGAGCGCCGAGGCCGATGATCAGACCGCAGGCGATAGCAACGAATCCCAGTTCCATAACAACTCCTTAATGATAAGAATAGAAAAACAACAACAACCTGATGAACTGCAAATCAGTGACCGTCATGCGCCTGGCCGATATACACCAGCGTCAGCATCATGAAAATGAATGCCTGCAGCGTGATCACCAGGATGTGAAAGATCGCCCAGGACAGGCCGGCAACGAGGTGGCCGGCCGCGAGCAGGATGCTCGGTGCGTTCATGCCGGTCCATGCGCCACCCATCAGCGCGATCAGCATGAAAATGAGTTCACCTGCAAACATGTTGCCGAACAGCCGCATGCCGTGCGACACGGTCTTTGCGAGGAATTCGATGACGTTCATGGCGAAGTTGAACGGCGCCAGCAGGATGTGATTGCCGAACGGTGCGGAAATCAGCTCGTGGAACCAGCCGCCGGCGCCCTTGATCTTCACGTTGTAGTAAAGGCACAGCAGCAGTACGGCGATCGACATGCCCATCGTTGCGTTGATGTCGGCCGTCGGCACGACACGCATGTAGGCGTGATGCGGATCGTGGCCCGCGGCGACATACACACCTTCCCAGATGCGCGGCAGCAGATCGACCGGCAGCAGGTCCATCGCATTCATGAAGAAAATCCAGACAAACACGGTCAGCGCGAGCGGGGCCACGAAGCGGCGCGATTCTTCGCTGTGGATCATGCCCTTGGCCTGATCGGCAACCATCTCGACGAGGATTTCGACCGCGGCCTGGAAACGGCCCGGAACACCCGACGTGGCCTTCGCCGCGGCGCGGTGCAGAAGGAACACCGTCAGCAGACCCAGCACGATCGAATAGAACAGCGTATCGACGTTGTACAACCCGAAATCAATCAGGTTGGCCTGCATTTCGCCGGAATTGTTCAGAAACGTCAGGTGGTGGGCGATGTATTCGCCCGCGGTGGGAGCGGCGTGCGTCAGTTCGGTTCCGGATGCCATGTCAGTGTTTGAGCAAGAAAGCAAAAAAACCAGCCTGCAGCGCGGCAGCCAGACCTCCGACAAACCAGCCCCACATGAGGTCCGGTACGAGGTAAAGGCTCAACGCCAGCAGTCCAATCGTCGAGAGGATCTTGATCGCCTCGCCGAAGAAGAATTCGAGCGGATATGCGTTGCCGGACGCTGAGGCAACTTTTGTCAGCCGGTTCAACCTGAGGGCGAACAG
Organism: Methyloversatilis sp. RAC08; assembly: GCF_001713355.1. Classification (NCBI taxonomy): domain Bacteria; kingdom Pseudomonadati; phylum Pseudomonadota; class Betaproteobacteria; order Nitrosomonadales; family Sterolibacteriaceae; genus Methyloversatilis; species Methyloversatilis sp. RAC08. The sequence continues at coordinate 1,855,367 of NZ_CP016448.1, forward strand.
CAGTGACGGGAGCGCGTAGCTCAATCCGCCCAGCAGCACCGACAACCCTGCAAGCGTCCCACCGAACAACAGCGCACAACCGGTAATGACCAGAATCAGCGAAAGCTGCAGCATGACCGCCTTCAGCATGCCAGCTCTTTCCGTTCCACAGCGACTTTCCGGCCCACTGCGCGAACCTGTCCGATCAACAACGTCAGCGTCGCTTGCGCGACATCCCCAACTGCATTGCAGCGGCACACACGGAACTTATGCGCCACACACAAAGTCCGCGATGATACATGAGCTTACAAGACCGGTCAATCGAAGCGGAGCGCAGATTCCAGGTGACCACGCGGCCTGCGCGCTGCGCCGCAACATGACTTGGGCTTGACGCCGCGCGTCAATTAGTCGATATTTTTCGACATGATAAGCGCTTACCGATCGGACATCCCGCCGGAGTGGCTGCACCTGTCGCATGTCTTTGCGGCGCTCGGCGATGAAGAGCGCCAGCGCATCCTGCTGCTGTTCGAGCCGGGCGCTCCGCTGAACGCCAGCGACATCGCCAGGGCTTCGACGTTGAGCCGAACGACCGTATCGCATCACCTCAAGCTGCTGTGCGACGCCGGCATACTCGAACGGTCGCGACACGGCCGCGAGATACACTTCCGGCTCTGTGCCGCAGCACTGATCGGCCACCTGAAGAGCGTGATCGACTATCTGGAAGATCACCGATGACGACCGCCGGTACGCCTTGCCGTTCAACATCCACTGACGCATCGTCCGCGGCCTTCGCCGGACTCGATGTTGCCGCGCTCGCCGGTCGCCTCGGCGGTACGCCGTTCTTCGCCTACGACGCCGCGGCGATCGAATCGCGCATCGACACGCTGCGCGCACAGCTGCCCGCGGACACGCTGCTCTGTTACGCGGTGAAAGCCAATCCGCTGCCGGCGTTGCTGCGCCGCCTGCAGCCGAGACTGGATGGCGCCGACGTCAGCTCGGGCGAGGAAATCCGGCGCGCGCTGGCAGCCGGGTTTGTCGGTGCGCAGCTGGGTTTCACCGGACCGGGCAAAAGCGATGCGGACCTGACGCTTGCGGTGCGCGAAGGCGTGCGCCTGTGCGCGGAATCGATCGGCGAAATCGGTCGCATCGCACGCATCGCAGCACGCGAAGGCCTGCCGGCGCGGGTTGCACTGCGCGTCAATCCGGATGTTGCGATGACGGGCACGCATGTACGCATGAATGAAGCGGGTGTATTCGGCATCGACAGCAACCAGCTTCCGGCTGCACTGCGCGCAGTGCGCGACCACCGACTCACCTTCGCAGGTTTCCACTATTACTGTGCGTCGCGCATGCTCGACGCCAACGCGGTGAACGCGCTGCATGCATTCTGCACGGCCGACGCGCTGCGTGCGGCCGATGACGCCGGGCTGGCGCTGGACTGGCTCAATCTCGGTGGCGGCTTCGGCATCCCGGCCAGTGCGGACGAGGCGCCGCTCGACATGACTGCGGTCACGGCGCACCTGCACCACGTCGACGCACGGCTGAAGGCAGCGCATCCGGGTACGCGAATCGCGCTCGAGCCTGGTCGCTACCTGGTTGGCGAGGCCGGCATCTACGTCTGCCGCATTCTCGACCGGAAGACGGTGCGCGGGCGCACCTGGCTGGTCGCTGACGGCGGGGCCCATCATCACCTGCACGCCACCCTGCAACCCGATCGTGCGCAAGCCGCCAATCTGCCGATGACCCTGCTGCAGACCGTCCCCGACGCCGGGACCGAATGCGTCAGCATCGCCGGGCCGCTGTGCGCGCCCTTCGATGTACTGGCTCGCGACATCACCCTGCCGGTCGCGCAGCCGGGTGACCTGCTCGTGGTGTTCCAGTCCGGCGCTTACGGCGCGAGCGCAAGTCCGGTGAACTTCCTGGGCCATCCGCCGGCGGCGGAGATCGTGCTGTGACGCCCGCCGCGCGCCACCTGCTTACACTGAGCCTGATGATGACCTTCGCGCACCCTGCCGCTGCCGCGTCCGACGGATTGTCCGGCGGACGGCTTGGCCTGCACGACGCGACCGGTTTTCGCGCCGTCAAGGGCGCCTGTGCCGGATGTGCTGCCTCGCCGCAGGCGCTGTGGTATTTCCAGGACGACTGGATCGCCGTGCCGCATGGACCGGCGAGCGGTTTCGATCCTGCGCTGACCGCGCAGGACGATGTACACACCTGGGCGCAGGCATACGACGCAGGTTCCGAGGCGACGCACCCGCCGCTGATCTGGATCGGCTCGCCTCATATGCTGACCGGCGCGCGCCTGACGGCCGACGGCACCCGGCTCGACATCGGCGACGGCAAGAGCCTGGCCTTTTCGCTGGTCCAGCAGCTGCCATCGAACGCGTCGTGGTTCAACGCAGACAGCGTCGCCTGGCTGCAGGGCCAGCCGCTGACCTTGCGCGGTGAGGCGAACGCCGGCGCCTTCATGGCGCGCACCGTGTGGCCGCACCACTTCGACATCGACCTCACGGTGCTCAGCACCGAACCGCTGCGCGACGGCGAAACGCTGGCCACGCTGGTGCGCGCCAACGAGGGCGGTGCGCGCCAGCCGCCGTCGGTACGCCTGCTGTGGGAACGCACGCCGGGCGCGGCGCGCTCGGCCGCCGGCAAGCCGGTGCTTGCGCTGGTGCTCAATGGCGCCCAGGGTGACGATGACGAGGCACACGGCGGCCATTTCGCCCTCGCCACAGGCGTACTCGGGGAGCACGGCCAGTGGAGCGGCTGGCTGGTTAACAATTTCTACAACCTTGATGCCTGGAGCGAAAAGGGCATCGTCGCGGCGACGCTGCCGATGGACGCCTACCTGACCGATCTCAATGCAGGTCAGGCCTGGTACCGACCCTCGGCGGTGCTGGTCGCCGTGCTGCGCGAGCCGCGCGCCGCTGCCCTAGTGCAGCAGGGCATCGACCGCGTGTTCAGCCACTTCTACCGGCACGACTTCAGCTACCGCCACGCCACTGCCAATTGCGCCGGCGTCAGTCTCGACACGCTGCGTTCGCTCGGCTGGGCGGTACCGCAGCTGGGCCCGACGTCGAAACTGAAAGCCTGGCTTGGCCTGCCCTGGATGACGGTCACGGAGTTGAGCCTGGCCAGTGGCCTGCAGGCCTTCGACTACATGAGCGCGGAACGCAGCGGCCTGTTTCCTTTCGTCGCCTTCAACGTCGCCGGCAGCGACCTCCTCGGCCGGCTGGCGGCCGGCAAGGCGGCGGATCGGGGACTCGAGCGCCTGCTGGCTGACGACGTCGAAGCACTGTTGTACATCCACATCCCGCAGATTCCATCTTCGCGTGCATTTGGCCGCGCACCGGTCACGTCCTACGATGAGTATTCCGGGCGCGTACCGACCGACCGCTCGCAATGGATCGTCCGGCCGGCGCCTCCGCGGCCCTTCCCCGACGAGCTGCGCGACGCATCGGCACCGAAGGAGGCGCCGCCGGCGTCGCGCCGCGCGCTCATCGTCTGGCTGGTGGCGCTCGGCGCGGTCGCGCTGTGGCTGCTAAGCCGGCTGTTCCGCCGCTGACCGGGGCCCCGCATGAGTTCCCAGTTCCACCTGTTGAAGGAAGGCCGCTTCCGGCCCTTCTTCCTGACCCAGCTGCTGGGCGCGCTGAACGACAACGTCTTCAAGACCGCATTGATCACGCTGCTCACCTTCCGGGCCGGCAGCATCACCGACCTGTCGCCCGGGCTGCTCGCCACCGTGCTGCCGGGCGTGTTCATCCTGCCCTTCTTCCTGTTTTCGGCCACCTGCGGCCAGCTCGCCGACAAGTACGACCGCGCCATGCTGGCCCGCCTGAGCAAACTGCTGGAAATCGTCGTCATGGCGCTCGGCGCCTGGGGCTTCGTCGCCGGCAATCTGCCGGCGCTGGTGCTGGCACTGTTCCTGATGGGCACGCAGTCGACGCTGTTCGGGCCGGTCAAGTACGCCTACCTGCCACAGCATCTGCAAGACGGCGAACTGGTCGGCGGCAACGGGCTGGTCGAATCGGGTACTTTCATCGCCATTCTCGGCGGGCAGATCCTGGGCGCCTGGCTGGTCGGCAATACTTCGGCCGGCGCCATCGCGCTGGTGGTGCTCGCGCTGGCCGTCATCGGCTGGTGGACCAGCCGCGGCATCCCGCTGTCTCCGGCGCCCGAACCGGCGATGCGGCTGGACTGGAACCCGCTCAGTGCCACGCGCGACACGCTGCGCTTTGCCACCGGCAACCGCACGGTGTGGCTGTCGCTGCTCGGCGTGTCATGGTTCTGGTTCTACGGTGCGACGCTGCTGGCGCAGTTTCCGGTCTATGCCGCCGACGTGCTGGGCGGCGGCGAGGGGGTGTTCATTCTGCTGCTGGCGGTGTTTTCTGTCGGTGTCGGTGCCGGTTCGCTGGCCTGCGAAAAGCTGTCCGTCGGCAAGGTGGAAATCGGCCTGGTGCCATTCGGCGCAATCGGGCTGACGCTGTTCGGCATCGATCTGTTCTTCGCCACGCCGTCGTCACCGGCAACTTACGACGGCAGTGCAGCGGGCTTCCTGCAGCAGGCCGCGCACTGGCGGCTGCTGATCGACATCGCGCTGATCGGCACCGCCGGCGGCATCTACATCGTGCCGCTGTACGCGCTGATCCAGAGCCGCTGCGAAAGACATCACGTCGCGCGCGTCATCGCCGCCAACAACATCCTCAATGCGGGTTTCATGGTGGTGTCGGCGCTGGTCAGCCTGCTGCTGTTCCGGGCCGGGCTGGATCTTCCGCAGCTGTTTCTGGTGACCGCACTTTTCAACGCCGTGGTCGCGATCTACATCTACACGCTGGTGCCGGAATTCCTGATGCGCTTCATCGTGTGGATACTGATCCACACCGTGTACCGGCTCGACACCAAAGGACTCGAACGCATCCCGGACGACGGCCCGGCCGTCGTCGTGTGCAACCACGTGAGCTTCGTCGACGCACTGGTCATCACGGCCGCATGCCGGCGGCCGATCCGCTTCGTCATGGACCACCGCATCTTCCGCACACCGATACTGAGCTTCGTGTTCCGGACCAATCGCTGCATTCCGATCGCGCCGGCGAAGGAAGACCCGGTGCTGCTCGAACGCGCATACGAGGAGATCGCGGCAGCGCTCGAAGCCGGCGACCTGGTGGGTCTGTTCCCGGAAGGACGCATCACCGATACCGGCGAGCTGTATCCGTTCAAGCCGGGCATCACGCGCATCCTCGAGCGCACGCCGGCGCCGGTGATTCCACTCGCGCTGCGCGGCCTGTGGGGCAGTTTCTTCTCGCGCAAGGACGGGCCGGCGATGAGCCGGGTGCCGCGACGCGGTCCGTTCAGCCGCATCGAGCTGGTGGCCGGTGACGCCATTGCGCCGGATGCCGCGACACCGGCAGCACTGCAGGTGATCGTCGCCGGGCTGCGCGGCGAACGGCGATGAGGCGCCTGTCATGCTGACTGCCATCCTGTGTCTGCTCGGCCTCGTCGCGGGGGCTGCGCACGGCGGAATCGAAAGCTTCGTCGGCGCCGCCGTCGGCCTCGCCGCCGGCCTGTGGATCAGCGCCCGCAGCGCGCAGCGGGAACGCGACCTGACGCAGAAGCTGCGCGAACTCGATGACAAGTCGCGCTGGCTGTATGACGCGCTGACCGCGCTGCAGCGAGAGCACGGCGCTGTGCCGCCGGTCGCGGCAGCCGCACCGGACAGCCAGGCAACGGCCGCGACACAGGTCGCAGACCCGGTACCTGCTCCGCTCGTTTCGCCGACGCCTCAGTCCGTCAGCGCGCAGGCAGCCCCGCTCGATGCGCTGCACGCGCCTGGCGTGCGGGTTGCTGCCGTCACCCAAGGCATGACGCCGGCAGCGCCCGAAGTGCGCAGCCCCTCAGCCCGCCCGCCGTGGTCAGCCCTGTGGGCGCGCCTGATGGGCGGCAATCCGCTGGCGCGCATCGGCGTGATCGTGCTGTTCTTCGGTGTCGCGTCAGCGCTGCGGCTGGCCGCGCAGGCCGGCCTGCTGCCGCCCCAGCTGCGCCTTGCCGGCGCGCTGGCGGTCGGACTGGTCATGATCGTCGCCGGCTGGCGCATGACGGGCGACGGACCGCGCCGCATGTTCGCGCTGGCGGTGCAGGGCGGCGGCTTCGCGCTGCTCTATCTGTCGGTCTACTTCGCGCTGGCGCACTACGGCTTCATCGGACCGGCGCCGGCCTTCGGCCTGTTCGCCGCGCTGGGCGCCGCCTGCGCGCTGATGGCCGCACGCCAGTCGGCGCAAAGTCTGGCGCTGCTCGGCCTGTCCGGCGCCTTCGTGGCACCGGTGCTCGCCGCCACCGGGCGGGGCGATCACATCGTGCTGCTGTCCTATACCCTGCTGCTCGACATCTTCATCATTGCGCTGTCCTGGCGCCATGCGTGGCGCGCGCTGATACTCGCCGGCTTCCTGTTCACCTTCGTGATCGGCACCGGCTGGGGACTGCGCAGCTACACGCCGGACGACTACCTCGCGGTGCAGGGCTTCCTGATCGCCTTCTTCCTGCTGTTCAGCGCCACCCCTGTCGCGCTGACCGTTGCACGCGCGCCGGAGGACCGGGGCAGGACATCCGGGTGGAACTCCGGCAGCCTGCTGTTCGGCCCGCCGCTGGCGGCCGGCGTGCTGCAGGCCGCGCTGATGCAGCCTTTCGAGTACGGCGACGCGCTCAGCGCGGTCGCGGCCGGCCTGTACTACCTCGCGCTGGCCTGGCTTCTGCGGGCGCGGGTGCCGGACGCATCGCTGGCCTTGTGCGCACACGCCGGCATCGGCGCGGCGCTGCTGACGCTGGCCGTGCCGCTGGCGTTCGACCTGCAGATGACGGCCGCGGTCTATGCGGTCGAGGGGGCGGCCGCACTGTGGTACGGCTGTGTGCGCGGCTCGAAGCTCACGCTGTGGGCCGGCGCGGCACTGCAGGGGCTGGCCGGCCTGTGGCTGGTCGCCGCGCTACCCGATCTGACGCTGAATTGGCCGCTGGTCAATGGTCGCGCCCTGGGCTGCCTGCTGATGGCCGGTGCGGCGTTGGCATCGGTACGCGTGCTGCGCGCCACGGCTGCGACCGGTGACGGGCTGCCGCAGGCACTGACCCTCTGGCTGGCCGGCTGGTGGCTGTTCGGCGGTCTGGCCGACATCGAAGATTTCGCGCCGTCCGCGCTGCAGCCGGCGCTGGCGCTGCTGTTCGCAATCGCCAGCGCCGCCTTCGCCGAACAACAGGGGCGCCGCCGCAACTTCGTCATCGCGCGCGCGCTCGCAGCCTTGTCGCTGCCGATGCTGTGGGCAGGCAGTCTGGTCGGCTGGGACATGCAGCACCATCTGCTGTTCGGCGCGATGGCACTGGCCTTGCCGCTCGCATGGGCGACCCATCTGTGGATCCTGCGCCGACAGGACGAAGACGAGGCCGGCCTTTTCAGCCGCTTCCGCCATGTTGCGACGGCCTGGACGCTGCTGCTGTCGATCGGCGTCGAAGCCGGCGGCTGGCTGGATGTGTGGCTGCCGGGGCAGGACCTGTGGCGCTGGCTCGCCTGGATCATGGTCTGGTTGATGGCCGGCATCGCACTGCAGCGTGCCCTGGCCGTCGATCGCGACGAATGGCCGTGGACTGCGCAGCGCGACCGCTACGAAAGCCACGTGCTGCGGCCGATCGCCGCGCTGCTGCTGCTGGCGGTCGCGGCGCTGCAGCTGGCACAGGATGGCGGCTCGGCTTTGCGCTACCTGCCACTGGCATCGGCCCTCGATCTGGCCAGCATCGCCGCCCTGCTGTGGCTGGCACGCGGCCGGCCACAGCCACTGCTACCCTTGCCGCTGACCGGCGCCGTCGGTCTGCTGTGGGTGTCGGCGCTGGCCGCGCGCAGCGTGCATCATCTGGCCGGGGTGGCCTGGTCGGCAGAGGCCATGTTCCAATCCACGCTGCTGCAGGCCACGCTGTCACTGACCTGGACGCTGGCCGCACTCGCACTGATGATCCACGCCACCCGCAATGGCGCGCGTACCCTGTGGTTCGCCGGCTTCGCACTGCTTGCCGCGGTCGGTGCCAAGTTGCTGATGATCGATCTGGCCAGCGCGGGCACCGTCGAATGGACCGCCTCCCTGCTCGGGATCGGCGCACTCATACTGATTGCCAGCTATGTCGCGCCGGTGCCGCCTGCCACCGCCCCCGAAGGAGTCACACCTTGAATGCACGATTGACCGCCGCCCTCACCCTTGCCCTGTGCGCCTTCGGCAGCGCACACGCTGCCGACATCAAGCCCGGCCTGTGGGAATTCAAGTCGAAGCTGGCGATGCCGGGCATGCCCGACATGTCGGCGCAGATGGAAATGATGCAGCAGCAGATGAAGAATCTGCCGCCCGAGGCGCGCGCCATGATGGAGAAACAGATGGCCGCGCAGGGCGTCGCGATGGGCAGCGGCGGCGCACTGCAGGTATGCATCACGCCGGAGGATGCCAAGGGCGCGAACGTCTACACGGGCAAGACCGACGGCGACTGCCGCTACACGAACGTCACCAACAGCGCGACCCGCGTCAAGGGCACGATCACCTGCACGAAGCCGAAGGCCAGTGGCGATTTCGAAGCCATCATCGACAGCCCGACCCATTTCACGTCGAAGGTGAACATGCAGTCGGCCGAAGGCGCGATGACTGCCGACACCGACGCACGCTGGCTGGCCGCCGACTGCGGCAAGATCAAACCGACGGCGCGCTGAACGCCGGCGGGCGGCCCGGATGGTGTCTGTGCGACTGCATCCGGGGAACCGGGGGCCCCAGATGTCCTCGAAGCTGACGCAGACCCTTGATTTCACGTATCGTCCGCGCTTCGACTTCCGGTGCCGGCGCTGACCGCACCGACTTGTGCACCTTCCCCCTCCGCATGCTGCCGGCGCGCGGCCAGACCTGAAGATGGCTTTACACCGCCGACGACATCCTTCCACGCTCGGCTTCGACGCGTTCGACATGGCCTGGGAGACGAGCCCGCCTGGCGTCGTCTATCTGTCCCTGCGCGTGCGTCGCAGCGTGCTGTTCGCGCTGGCGGTGGCGGTGTGCCTGCACCTGGCGCTGCTGGGCTGGATACTGCACAAGGACAGCATGCCCGAGCTGCCGCTGACCGGCACGCCGAGCGAAACCATCAGCGCCCGCCTGGTCCAGCCGGAAGCGCCGCGTCCCCGCGCCGAGCCGCAACCGCCCGCGGTGCAACCGGCGCCCGTTCCGCCGCCGCCGACCCGTCAGGCCGAGCGACCCAAGCGCGACCGCAAGCCCGCGCCGGTCAAGCCGCAGCCGGAAGTGCTGCGCGCGCCGGTGCCCGACCCGGCCCCGGCCCCGCCGCCGCAGGCGCCGACCCGGCCGAAACTCGACGACGAACCGACCGACATGGCGTCGTACGTCAATCGGCAGCGCGAACGACGGCAGGCGGCCGAAGCCTCGGAAGGGCAAGAGACTGCTGCCGGCATTGCGCGCGAACGGGTGCTCAGCGCGGACGAGATCGCCATGGCGAACATCAAGCGCAACCTGCAGTCGGGCACCAGCGGCGTGTTCCAGATCACCCGCAAGGGCGTACGGACGGCGTCTTTCGTGTTCCGCGGCTGGACCACCGACGCGGTCAACGCGCGCCGTGAATACATTGAGGTCGATGCGGGTGTCGGCGGCGACATCGAGCGTGCGCTGGTCAAGCGCATGATCGAACTGATCCGCCGCTACTACCAGGGCAATTTCAACTGGGAATCGCGCGTGCTCGGTCGCACCGTCGTGCTGTCGGCGGCACCCGAGAACAACGCCCAGCTGGAGGATTTCCTGATTCGCGAGTTCTTCCGCAGCGGCTACAGCTATCCGCCCTGAAGCGCCTCGGGCAGGCAAACGGGCACGATCGGCTCGGGCGATTGGTTCGCTGTCGCACTGAACCGCGCGGATGGGACGCCTATGTTGGGTCATCCGGCTGCGCCAGACCGGCCAGCCGGCCCACCCTACTCGAGGTACATCCCATGAAAACATCGAACATGATTGTTGCAGGCTTCACCGCGTTTGCGCTGTCCGGCTACGCGCTGGCCCAGTCCGACCCGGCGAAGGCCGCCGGTGCGAGCGGCGAAGTCAGCAGCCCGCTGATCGCCGATCCGGCGACGACCCAGGTACCGGCGTCACCGTCACACCCTGCGATCGACGGCGCACAGAAAAATCTGACCACCTCTCCGGACGCGGTCAGGGGCAGCACGGCGCAACCGCGTTCCGCTGCGCAGGAACGGATGAACAACACCAGCGCTGATGAGCGGCTGCGCATGAATTCATCGAATGCCGCGTCGCAGGATTCGATGAACGAAGCCCGGAAGCTGTCGGATGAAGGCGCGACCGCGGCAGGCGACAGCACGCCGACCACGCGGGCTGCACGTGCCGACCGCAACTGAAAGCGCCTGACTCGCGCTGTATGCATGCCGTCCCCTGGGCGGCATGGCGACGACTTCAAAGTGTCATCCGTGACAATGCTGCGCGGCTGGGCGCGCTCGCCGTTCTTTCGGGACTGCCGTTGCCGGCGGGCGCTGCCGGACCCGGCGCCGATCCGGCGCTCGCGGCGGCTTCGCCCGAGGTGCGCCGCACCGTCACCTGGATCATCGCATCGCGGGACAACGGCGGCGCGCCCTTCCACGTCATCGACAAGAGACAGGCACGCCTGTTCGCGTTCGATGCCGGCGGACGCCTGCTCGGCGCCAGCGCGGTGCTGTTGGGCGCGGCCATCGGCGACCATTCCGTCCCCGGCATCGGCGAACGGCCGATGGACCAGATCAGGCCGGAGGAGCGCACGACGCCTGCCGGGCGCTTTGTCTCTGAACAGGGTACGAATCTGAAAGGCGAGGACGTGACCTGGGTGGATTACGACAATGCGGTATCGCTGCACCGCGTTCGCATCGGCAAACCCTCGGACCGGCGTCTGGAGCGACTGGCGACGCCGACGCCTGCGGACAACCGCATTTCATTTGGCTGCATCAACGTGCCGGTCGCCTTCTATGACCGCCATATCCGGCCCGGTCCGCCATCGCAACGGCCGGCGGTGATCTACGTGCTGCCCGAGACAGGCACAGTGACGAACGGACTAGCGCCCGGTGACTGACATCGCAGCCGGAGATTTGTGCGCTGGCAGACTGAGCGCCCGGCAGCAATCCGCTACGGTCGGCATCGGCGTGCCGGCGATTGCCGGTAAGCCCCGTCAATCCGACTTCACCTGTACCCGGACTCCTTTCATGAACAGCATTGTCTATATCGTCGGCGCCGTCGTCATCGTTCTCGCCGTCCTGTCCTTCTTCGGCTTCCGCTGATCCGCCCGGGCGCCTGAAACGATCAGGCGCCCGGCGCGAGCGCTTGCGCGAGAAAGAAACGCAGCATTTCGCGCGTGGCATCCGGGCCGCCGGCATCGGTGTAGGAGCCGGCCGCCTGTCCGCCTGACCATGCGTGTCCGGCGCCGTGCACCACCCAGTGCTCGGCGAGGGCAGCCCCGTCGTGGTCGTCATGCACGATTCGCGTGTAGTGACGCCCCTTTTCCGACATCCCCTGCTGCGTGTGGGTGCGGCGTCTTTCCGGTTGACCGGCGACGCGGCCGAGCGCGGCGGCAATCACCTGTTCGCCATTGCGCGGATGCACGGTGTGGTCGCGATCGCCGTGAAAGACGATGGTCGGAACTGCGCGCACTTCCGGCTGCGCCGCGCCGCGGCGCTTCTTCATCACACCCTTCAGCGGCGAAGCATCCGGCGAACCACCCGACATCGCTGCGAACGCCTCGGCAACACTGCCGGCCGCGCCACATGGCAAACCCGAATGCACGCCCGCTGCCGCGAAAATGTCCGGGTAGGCGTTGGCAACGATGTCCGCCATCGCCCCCCCGGCCGACAACCCGGCAACGTACACGCGCCGGGCGTCGATGCCGTACGCCTTTATCACCGACAGCGTCAGCGCAGCCAGGGCCGCGGGCTCACCGCTGCCGCGCTTCTGATGGCTGTGCTCGAACCAGTTCCAGCAGCCCTGCGGATTGGCCGCCTGCGACTGCGCCGGGTAGAGCACGACGAAGCCCAGTTCGTCAGCCAGTGCGTTCATGCCGGTTCCCGCGGCGAAGTCGTCCGGGTTCTGCGTGCAGCCGTGCAGCATCACCACCAGCGGCAGCGCCTCGCCGCTACGTCCGGCCGGCTGGTACAGCTTGTACTGAAGCGCCATTCCGCCGTGCACGAAGCGCTCGTCGGAGAAGCAGCTTGTCTGTCTGGCCGACGCATCTGGCCGCACCGCCGGCTGAGCGGTACCGAGCAGGCCGGATGGCAGTTCGTTCACCTCGAAAGCTTCGCCGTCGACGGTATGCGAAGGCATGCCGGCCGCCGCCGCCATCCCTTCGAGCGCGCGCTGGATCGCTTCGGTGGCTTCGTTCAGCCGCCCGGCCTGCGTCAGCCGGGTGGCGTCGCGCATGAGAAGCTGGAATTGGGTGTTCATGGAAACCTCATTCATGGAAGCGGGTGTCGTCGGAGCTCAGGGCACGCGATCGGCCAGTGCGGCCTTCACCGCGGGGCTCGCATGCAGCGCACCCAGCACATCGATCGAGGCGATGGCAGCGCAGGCCAGTTCGGGCGTGACGTCGTCGGCCAGCGTGACCAGCCCGAGTACACGTATCTGCAGCGTCTCGCCGCCGTCGCACACGGCCTGCAGGTCGGCCGCACTGAAATGCTGCAGGCCGAGCACGAACATGCGGCGCGTGACGACGTGCTTCACCGCATCGGCATGGCTGGCCAGATGCGTGCGGATGGCGGTACGGATGAAGTCGCTGCGATTGCCGTAGAAGCCCTCGGCGACCAGCAGATCGATCTGGCCAAGATCGACAAAACCGAGATTGATGGTGATCTTCTCTGACTCGGCAGGCTTCACCTTGACGGCGGAAAGTGCTCGGACTGTATTCATGCGGACCATCCTAACACCATCCAAGCGGATGGTCAGGGGATGTTTTTCGAAATCTCTCTATTTCGCCGGCACGCGCTTCTCCGCGCCTCGCCGGGCGAGTGCGGCGCAGCCGGCGGCAAGACGGTCCGCTTCGTCGCTGTTGCCGGTATCAACCAGCGGCAGCAGCGCCGCCAGCGGATTGAGCAGCGCCAGCAGCGCAGAACCCGCCACCTTCATGCCGATCGGTCCCTTTTGCAGCGACACTTGCGGATCGGCCAGACTGCCCTGCACCCGCAACGGCGAACGCAAGGTCAGCGGACTGAAATCCTTCGGCAGCGCAATCGCGGTCAGGTCCAGCGTTTCGGCCGCAAGCGACAGCGAACCGCTGATCGACACGGTCGAATCTTCGGTGTCGAGCACCATGACCTGCGGGCGCAGCACGCCTGCGTCAGCCTGAATGTCGGCCACGGCGCAGTCCAACCGCAGCGTGCTGTCGCCGCTGACCAGAAGGCCGAGCGCTTCCGCCAGATCCAGCCCGGCGGCTTCCACCACCAGATGCGACATGCGGCCGTCGCGCAGTTGCGCCTGCACCCGGCCTTTCAGGCTGGCAAGGATGTCTGCCGTCGAGCGCCCCTGACCGGTCACCGTGGCGCGGCCGCCGAGGCGACCGGCCACATACGGCGGTGCGTCGGTGCGCGCCTGGCGCAGCCACTGCTCCAGCCGCACGTCGCCCCAGCGAAGATCGGCCGACCACAGCGCAAGATCGCCCCGGCCATCCAGTTCGATACCGCCCCTGAGCCAGCCGTCGGCAGTGCGGGCGTCAAGTCCGCTTATCGACAGCACGCCGTCTGCCAGCTTGAGCTGTGCGCGCAGCGGCTGCAGGGCGCCCAGCAGGGGGGTGCCCAGATCGACTGCGGCGATGTCGATCGCAACGTCGGCGTCCATGGCGCGCAATGCGGCGAGATCGAAATCGCCGCCAGGCAGCACCTTGCCTTCGCGACGGACGGGCCTGGCGCCGCCGAGCGCGGGGCCCAGATCGGCCAGCAGCAGACGCGCACCACCCAGACGCCCACTCAGCAATGGCCGGCCCGTGCCGGCCCCATATCGAAAATCACCCTGCAGCTGGCTCGATCCTACGCTGGCGTCATCGACGCCGACCTGCCAGTCGCCGCCGGTCTTGTCCAGCGTGCCGGAGATGCGAAACGGCGGCGTACCGGGCAGCGTGACGCCGATCGCATCGCCGATCGCCGCCAGCGACGGACCGGCAAGCTTGAAGCGTCCGGCCAGCTGGCCGAAGTCCTGCACCTTGCTGGCGCTGCCGGCGAACTCCAGTGTCGCGCGACCGACCGCGCCGCTGACCGTCAAGGCGACTGCCGTGGTCTGTGCAGCGGTGGCGCTCTCCGGTCGGGTGCCGCTGGCGCGCAACGCGATCTGTACCGGCTGGTCGCGATAGGCGCCGGTCAGATCGACCTCCAGGAGGCTGTCCGCCTGCTCGCCGGTGACCGAAACGCGCGCCTCGAGCGTGACGTCATGTCGCAGGTCGCTGTAGCGCAGCAGACCATCATGGATCCGGAACGCGCCGAAGCGTGGCCATTCGGTCGTGTCATCGGAGGAGCTGTCGGCGGCGAACTGCCAGGATGCGCGTCCGTCAGCCAGTCGTTCGAGGTGGGCGTCGAGCGCACCCGCCTGCAGGCTTTCGATGCGCAGCGGCTGCCCGCGAGAGGCGCGCCACAGATCCACGTAGCGCAGCCGCAGGCTGACGTCGCGGCCGCTCACCAGATGCGGCGCGGTGCTCCACGGTGGGCTCGAGATGTCGAGCCGTGCGCTGTGCAGGTGCACGCCGCCGATGAAACGCACGGTGAACGTGCCCGGCGCGTCGTTGATGAAACGCACGCGCCGCTCCAGCTGCCCGGACAGCAGGTTCTGCAGCGGCGACACGAGGAAAGGCCAGCCGCGCCACTCGCCGATCGCGATGGCGGTCAGCAGCAGGAGCAGCACGATGATGGCGACGACGCGCGGTCGGCGCCAGGGGCTGCGTGATGTATCAGACATGAAGAGTACGGGTGAGGAAGCCCACGATGCGGCCGGCGCAAGAGCCTACCGCAACGCTGATGTCATGACCGGCAGCCACCGGCAGCAGCTCCGCCCGGCCGCCGCTGGCTGCCTGCAGCCTCAGCGCATCGGCATAGGGCACGATCTCGTCGTGCATGCCGTGCACCAGCAGTACCGGACAGTTCAGGGCCGGCAAGGTCGTGAGCGGTGCGATATCGTCGAGACGGGCGCCGATGATGTGCTGCACATAGCGCGTCAGCGCCCAGCCCAGCGGCATCCACGGCACACGCCGACCGCTCAGCACGCGGCGCAACAGCGCAGCCGGGTGGGCGAACGCCGACAGGCTGACAACGGCCGCCACATCGCAACGCCGGGCCGCGCACAGCAGCGCGGCCGCCGCGCCGACCGAATGGCCAAGTACCGCCAGCCGCGTGGCATCGACCTCGGGTCGCTGATGCAGCCAGTCTAGGCCGCTGGCAATGTCTTCTGCAAAGCGCGGCATCGACATGAAATCCTCTTCGTCGCTGGCGCCATGGCAGCGTGCGTCGATCAGCAGCACGGCCATGCCGGCCGCGTGCAGCGGCAGCATGGCCGGCAGCATCATGGCCGCATTGACGCCCCAGCCGTGGATCACCAGCACCGCAGCAGATGGCAGGGCGGCGCGTGGGGCCGTCGGTACCCACCAGGCGAACAGTGTCTTGCCGCCTGTGGCCGGGATGCGCAACGGATGGGCGACCAGACCGAAGTCTCCGGGCGTCTGGTGATGCGGGCGTCGCGGTGCGGCAAACCCCCGCAACAAGCGTGACCGCGCGGCGCTGCTCAACGCCCACCTCGCGGCGACGAAGGCTGCGGTGCCGCGCGCCATGAGCGCGTGGGCGTGTGAAGGCTTGACCGTTGAATGTTGAGCCGCGCTCGCGGCGTGCCGGATCTGCGAATTGCCCGGCCGCATCAATCCGGCTTGAGACTCAGCTCGTCGCGCACCGCCAGCACGCCATCGACCGCACTGGCGAGCTTGAGCGCGCGATCGGCCTGATGCCGGTGCTCGACCACGCCGATCAGGCTGGTACGGCCTGTCAGGGTGATGACGTCGATATCGAAGCGACTGACACCGGCGTCCTGCAGCAGCGCAATCCTGACCTGCCTCGTCACTTCCGTATCCTTGCGCATGCTGGACCGGACGCTGGTCACCAGCGGGTCGTCGATGACTTCGGCGGACGCCCGCGGCGGCGCGGCCGGGATGGCCGCCTCGCCTCGCCCGCTGCAACCGGCGGCCGACACGACGCCCAGACCTGCAAGCGCGGCAGCGATTGCCACGACTCCGGACCGCCTGCGGGAAGATGTTTGCATTTCAGCCATACCGCACAGGTCAGCCAAGCGTGACGCTTCGACTGTGTGCCAATCCGGCCGGCTGCTCTGTGCGCTGGCGTACCGATTACCGGCCGGACGCGCGCCGTGCCTCCCCGGGGCTTCGGCAAAACAGCCGGCGATGGGCACATAATCCGCCGAGATCCAGCGAGGAGCCCGCGATGCAGAACAGAACGACCGCAGAAGAGACAGAACCGGACGCGCCGGTGGAAACGACGGAGCACTTCAACGGCCTGATCCGCTACGAGCGGCAGATGCCGATCCACCAGATTTCGTACTACCTCTGCGGTGACATCGGAGAACCACAGCACTACACCGAACTGTTCTACACCCTGCGCACCGCAAGCGAGACCGACCTGATCTATCTGCATCTGAACTCGCCCGGCGGAGAATTCGATACCGGTCTGCAGATCATCAACAACATCCTCGCCTCCGAAGCACACGTGATTACAGTGCTGGAAGCGCGCGCCTATTCGATGGCGGCGTTGATCTTCCTGAGTGGCGACGAACTGGTCATCCACGACAACTGCCAGCTCATGTTCCACATCTACTCAGGCAGTTTCGCGGGGCGCGGCAACGAACAGCAGGCCGAAGTGATTGCGGTCGGAAAGTGGTTCGAAAAGGCAATGGGCCGTATCTGCACCCCCTTCCTGTCCGACAGCGAAATCGGAAGAATCCTGAAGGGCAGCGACCTGTGGATGGACTCGGATGAAATCCAGCGCCGCCTGATGCGCCTGCAACGCGCGCGGGCGAAATTGGCGGCGGCGCGGAAAAAACCCGGAACCGTTCCGGACGGCGCCGCCTGAAAGGCCCCGGCCTTCGAGGTGGCGACATCGGCGACCTGTGGTCGATCCCCCGTTATCGACCGCACCCCGGGAACGCTGGCCCGTCGAAAGCCGTCAGCTCACCGTGCCTGCGAACCGGATGTTTTCCGCGTGCTGGCCGGACCCCGCCTGCCACGGGAGAAACATCAGCGTCCGGCAGGATCCGGGCCGAACACGCGTTCCGGTACCGGCTGCAGCATCGCGCCGTCGTCGCCCAGCCAGATCTGGCCTTCGTTGACGATGCACTGCAGGTTCAGCGCGCGCTGCGCCAGTCCGGCCAGCGCCAGCGTGTCGGCCGTGGCGAGGCGCAGCACGGTGAGATTGTTCAGCCGCGCCAGCGTCGCCTTCGACTGTTCCCACCACTGCACCGCGGTGCGGCCATAGGTCACGACGACCACCCTGCCGGCGCGCGAGGCGGCGCGACGCACCAGCTTTTCGTCCGGCAGACCGACGTCGAGCCACAGCCGGATGGCGCCGGTCAGGTCGGCTTCATACAGATCCGCCTCGTCTTCGGCGCTCAGGCCGCGCCCGAAGCGAAGGTCTTCGGACGCATGCAGCGCAAAGGCCAGCACGCGCACCATCATGCGCTCGTCGTTCTCCGACGGATGGCGCGCGACGGTCAGCGCATGTTCCGCATAGTAGCCGCGGTCCATGTCCGACACGTTCAGATTGATCTTGTAGATGGTGGATTTCAGAGCCATGGCCGACAATGCTGTCCCGTGAGTGTTCCGGCGCGTCGAATGCGCGCCGGAGCCGTGAAACAAGACCCGACAGGATACCGACTTGAAGAAGACCGATCTGTACAAGAATGACCGCCTCAAAGTGGTGGCTCAGATGAAGCATGCCGCCGGACAGCGCACCACACTGGGCGAGGCGCCCGCACCGGACCGCAAGGAGCAGCGCAAGCTCGATCAGGCGCGCGGCCTGGTGCCTTTCGCGGTGAAGATCGATTCGGCGCTGGCGGCGCGGTTGCGCGATCTGGCAACCGAACGGCAGATGTCGCTGAACGACCTGACCGACGAACTGCTGCGCAAGGCGCTGGACTAGGTTCCGGTGAGCGGCGCGACTTCGGCGATGTCGATCTGGGTCGACGCCGATGCCTGCCCTGCGCCGGTGAAGGACATCCTGTTCCGCGCCGCCACGCGCACCGGTCTGCGGCTGACGCTGGTCGCCAACCGGCTGCTGCGCGTGCCGGCGTCGCCGCTGATCCGCGCCGTGCAGGTGGCGCACGGTTTCGACGCCGCTGATCGCCACATCGAAGAGGCAGTGGTCGCCGGTGACCTGGTGATCACATCCGACATTCCGCTGGCGGCGGCCGTGCTGGCGCGCGGCGCGCACGCACTGGAGCCGCGCGGCGAGTGGTTTTCGCCCGGCACCATCCACGAGCGGCTGCAGATGCGCGCACTGATGAATGATCTGCGCGACAGCGGCGTCATGAGCGGCGGGCCGTCGGCATTCTCGGTCAGCGACGGCCGCGCCTTCGCCGCGGCGCTGGACCGCTTTCTGGCGCAGGCGCGCTGACCGCGCCTCGGGTCAACCGAGCCGATACAGCGCGAAGCTACCGAGGAAGTTGTGTTCTTCGGTCACCGGCTTGCCGGCGTCGTCGAGCACCAGTCGCTCGCGCACCGAAATGCCCAGCTTGTCGCACAGCGCCTCGAAGTCGGCGACGGTGAAGAAGCGCACGTTCGGCGTGTCGTACCACTGGAAGGGCAGCCGGTCGGACACCGGCATGTGGCCGTCCATGATGGCCACGCGGTGCTTCCAGTAGGCGAAGTTCGGGAAGCTCACCACCGCCTCGCGGCCGACACGCAGCATTTCGCACAGCAGCTTTTCGGTGCGGTGCAGCGTCTGCAGCGCATTCGAAATGATGACCAGATCGAAACTCTGGTCCTCGAAGTCATACAGCCCTTCTTCCAGGTCGATCTGCAGCACGTTGATGCCGTTCTTCATGCCGGCGATCACGCGATCGACGTCGATCTCGACGCCATAGCCGCTGACGCCGCGCCTGTCCTTCAGGTAACGCAGCAATTCGCCGTCGCCGCAGCCCAGGTCGAGCACGCGCGCGCCTTCTGCGACCCAGGAGGCGATCACGTCGTGGTCGATGCGGATGTCCAGTGTGCTCATGTCGTCCTCACACCGTGATGTTGTCGAAGTAGGCGCGCAGCACCGCGTGATAGTGCGGGTCGTCGAGCAGGAATGAATCGTGGCCGGCGCTCGATTCGATTTCTGCGTAGCTCACGTTGCGCCGGTTGCGCATCAGCGCATCGACGATTTCGCGCGAGCGCGCCGGCGCGAACCGCCAGTCGGTCGAGAACGACACCAGCAGGAAGTCGGCCGTGGCCGGCGCGAAAGCAGCGGCAAGATCACCACCGGCGTCGCCCGCCGGATCGAAGTAGTCGAGCGCGCGCGTGGCCAGCAGATAGGTGTTGGCGTCGAAGCTGGCGGCGAACTTGTCGCCCTGGTAGCGCAGATAGGACTCGACTTCGAATTCGACCTCGAAGCTGAACTTGCGTCCGCCCTCGCGCAGCCGGCGGCCGAATTTCTCGGCCATCAGGTCATCCGACTGATAGGTGATGTGGCCCAGCATGCGGGCCAGTCTCAGGCCGCGGCGCGGCAGCGTGTCGTGCTCGTAGAAGTGGCCGCCGTGGAATTCCGGGTCGGTGATGATGGCCTGACGCGCCACCTCGTTGAATGCGATGTTCTGCGCCGTCAGCTTGGGCGCCGACGCGATCACGATGGCGTGGCGCACGCGCGCCGGCAGGTGGATGGCCCAGGCCATGGCCTGCATGCCGCCCAGGCTGCCGCCGATGATGGCGGCCCAGCTCTCCACGCCCAGCCGGTCGGCCAGCAGCGCCTGCGCAGCCATCCAGTCTTCGACCGTCACGATCGGAAAATCGGCACCCCAGGGCCGGCCGGTATCCGGATTGGCGCTGACCGGACCGGACGAGCCGTGACAGCCGCCCAGGTTGTTGATGCTCACGACGAAGAACTTCGACGTATCAAGCGGCTTGCCGGGGCCGATCAGGTTGTCCCACCAGCCGATGTTGTTCGGCGCGTCGGCATGCACACCGGCCGCGTGGTGGTGACCGGACAGCGCCGGGCACACGAGCACGGCGTTCGAGCGCGCGCCATTGAGCGCACCGTAGGTTTCGTACATCAGCTCGAAACCGGGCAGCACGGCACCGCTCCTGAGTGTCAGCGGCGTGTCGAAACGGGCCGACAGCGGTGCGACGACGCCTACGCTGCCGGAGGAAAGAGGAAAATCATCGGCCATGAAAAAACCCGGTAGGCCAAAGCCAGGACCGGGTCGCCCTCGCTTTAGCCGTATTTATTATGCGCCCGCAAGCTGAGACAAATCGGCGCACCACACTTAACCCGCATTCTGGCGAAACGGGCGGGTTTGTCAATCTCGGGCCATCTGGGTCAGATGCTGACCGCAGTCCCGCTGACACACACCATCAGCATGCCATTGTCGGCGCCCAGCACTTCGTAGTCGATGTCGATGCCGACGATGGCGTTGGCGCCGAGCTTCGCGGCGACTTCGCCCATCTCTGCCATCGCGGCTTCTCGCGCATCGGCCAGCGTGCTTTCGTAGGCACCGGCGCGGCCGCCGACCACATTGCGGATGCTGGCGAACATGTCCTTGAAGATGTTGGCGCCGATGATGGCCTCACCGGTGACGACGCCGTAGTACTGACGTATCGGTCGGCCTTCGAGCGTCTGCGTGGTGGTCATCAGCATGTGTCGTTTCCCTGGTTGGTCAGTCTTCGTCCATCACGGCGGTGGTGTAGACATCCTGCACATCGTCCAGACTGTCCAGTGCATCCAGAAGTTTCTGCATCCGGGCCGTGTCGTCGCCGGTCAGCACGTTCTCGTTCAGCGGCTTCATCGTCACCTCGGCGAACTCGGGCTTGAAGCCGGCCTTTTCGAGCGCATCCTTGACGGCGACGAAATCATTCGGCGGGCTGAGCACTTCGATCGAGCCGTCGTCGTTGCTGACGACGTCGTCGGCGCCGGCTTCGAGCGCGGCCTCCATCAGCGCATCTTCCGGCGTGCCGGGTGCGAAGATGAACTGGCCGCAATGCTTGAACATGAAGGCGACCGAGCCGTCGGTGCCCAGATTGCCGCCGTACTTCGAAAACGCGTGGCGCACGTCGGCCACGGTGCGCGTGCGGTTGTCAGTCAGGCAGTCAACCATGACCGCCGTGCCACCGATGCCGTAGCCCTCGTAGCGGATTTCCTCGTAGCTCACGCCTTCGAGCTCACCGGTACCGCGCTTGATGGCGCGCTCGATGTTTTCGCCCGGCATGTTCTCCGCCTTGGCCTTGTCGACCGCCACGCGCAGGCGCGGGTTGAAGTTGAGGTCCCCGCCACCCATGCGGGCGGCCACGGTGACTTCCTTGATCAGCTTGGTGAATACCTTGCCCCGCTTGGCGTCCTGCCGCCCCTTGCGGTGCTGGATATTGGCCCATTTCGAATGACCTGCCATGAATGACTTCCGTCCGTGTTGTGCGAGGAGTGATTTTAGTCGAGAGCGTCGCTCGCGCGCGCTCAAGTGGGACGCAGGGTACCCGTTAACGCTGTGCGGGTAAGGCTTGCCACGCCCGGATCTTATGGACTTTTGCCTCAACGCATGAAGACTCGACACTCGACAACGCATTGCCTGCTGGCCATTCTCCTGTCGCTATCGGCCGCCGCCAGCGCCGACACCGGCACGCAGGAACCGATCTGGCGCTTTGGCGGCTTTGGCACGTTCGGCGCCGGCTATCACGGCAGCGACGACCTCACCTATCGGCGCGACCTCGAACAGGCCGGCGGCCATGACGGCGGCCGCCTAGGATTTCGTGGCGACAGCCGGATCGGCGTGCAGGCCAGCGCAAGCTTCGATGCCCGCTGGTCGGCACAGATCCAGAGCGTCAGCCGGCTCGACAGCGAAGGAAAATGGACGCCGCAACTGTCCTGGACCTTTCTGCGCTACACGCCATCGGACACGCTGGACATGCGCATCGGCAGGCTGGGCGTGGATCTCTACCTTGATGGCGACTCGCGCCATGTCGGCTATGCCTTCACCGCCGTACGCCCGGCACCGGAAGTGCTGGGCGTGGTCACGCAGGACCTGTTCGACGGCATCGACCTGACGCTGCGCCGCCCGGCTGGAGACGGGCTGCTCAGCCTGCGCCTGTACGGCGGGCGTTCGCGAGGAGACCTTTCGCTGTATGGCCGTCAGTATCGTCCGCCGGATGCGCGCCGGCTCGGTGCCACCCTTGACTGGGTGAGCGAAGGGCTGACGCTGCGCGCCGCCTGGGGCGACACCTATACAGCGCGCGATACGTCGCTGCAGCCACTGGCTACCGCGCTGGCATCGGTGCCGATTCCGCTGGCACAGACCCGGGCGGCGCAGTTCGATACGTCACATCACCTGACCTTTGCCGGCCTCGGCTTTCTTTTCGAACGTGGTCCGTTCTCGGCACAGGGCATGTTCAGCTGGTCGCGTTTCTCGCAGTTTCCGACCTATCGCGGACAGGGGGCCAACGTCATCCTGGGTTACCGGGTGGGGGCGTTCAAGCCCTATGTGACGTACTCCCGCGTATCCCTCGACCCGAGTGAAGAGACCGACCTGTCACTGCCCGCCCCCCTTGCGGGCCTGCAATCGGCCTACGCTGGCGCTGTCGACCGCCTCACCATGAATCAGCGCAGCGTCGGCGCCGGTGTGCGCTATGACTTCGCGCCAAACTACGCCCTCAAGTTCCAGATTGATCGGATCAACGCCGCCGAGTCGATACTGATCATCGATTCCCGTGGTATGTCGGCGCGTGATGTCGGCATGACGCTCTATTCGATCGCACTGGATTTCGTGTTTTGAAGCCGGCTACACTTCTTTTGTCCCGCCTGCTCCTGGCGCTATGGCTCGCGCTGTACGGCGCTGCGGCCGCTGCCCATGGCATCGCGGTGATCGTCAATCCCGACAGCGGTATCGACAGCATCAGCCGTGAAGAGGTGAGCCATCTGTTTCTTGGTCGCATCAAGCACCTGCTGCCCGGCACGCCGGCCGTGGTCATCGACACCCTGCCGCTGCGCCAGGCCTTCTATCAGGCGCTGGTGCGGCGCGGCCTACCGGAGATCGATGCCTACTGGGCGCGCCTGCGCTTTTCCGGCCGCACCCAGCCGCCGATGCAGATCGAGAGCGCCGAGATGGTGATCGAACGCGTCGCACGCGACCGCAACGCCATCGGCTACATCGATGGCGCCCTGGTCGACTCGCGCGTCAGACCGGTATTGCGCCTTGAGGACTGATCCGCTGACGCGTCCCCAGGATGCCAGTGCCGGCATGGCGCCGTCGCGCCGGCTCGGTGCAAGCGTCGTCTGGCGCACCACGCTGCTCATCCTGTTTTTTGCCGGACTGGTCGGCATTCTGGTCGCGCTGGCCAGCACGGTGATGGTGGCGCGCGAAGAACGCCAGCGCATGCAGCAAAGCCTGGTCGAGCTGATGGAGACGGTCGAGCGCACCGCCAGCGTCGCCGCTTTCGCCCGCGACGAGCAACTGGCCTACGAGGTCGCGCGCGGTCTGCTGCGCAACGGCACGGTGTCGCGGGTGGTCATCCGCGAAGGCGACAACGAACTGGCGGCGGTCGGCGAAGCCTCGGTCGATACCCGAACGGTGACACTGCCGGTACTTACGCTGGCGCTCGCGTCCCCGTTCGATCCGTCGGAACGGGTCGGCGATCTGCAACTGTGGCCGGCCAGCGAACGGATCGACCATGACGCCGGTGCCTATTCGGGCTACATCGCCATCATTCTGCTGGTGCAGGTGGTCGTCGTCGTGCTGGCAGTCGCCTGGGTGGTGCTCAATGTCGTGACGCGTCCGGTGAAGAAACTGTCCGACGACCTGCACCAGCTCAAGGTGGGCAGCGGCGAGCTGATCGTGTTGCCGCCCGGTCACCGGAACGACGAGATCGGCCGGCTGACCGAGGACATCAACAGCCTGATCGGCCGCACCGGTGATCTGCTGGCAGCTGAACGCGACATGCGGGCGCAGCGCGAGGAATCGGAGCGCAAGTTCAGGTTGCTGTTCGAAAGTGCGCAGACCGGCATCTTCACGCTCGACGGTGAAGGCGTGCTGCACGACTGGAATCCTTGGTTTTCCCGCATGCTGGGCCTGCCGGCGCACGGTGACGCCGCCCGCCGCTATGCGCTGGGCGCGCTGCTGGGCGACGACACGTCGCGGCTCGATGCATTGATGGTGCGCGCGCTGAGCGACCAGCGCCCGGCCGCAGCCGATTTCGAAATACCGCACGGCACGGCAGGTTCGCTCTGGCTGCATCTGGTGCTCAACCCGATGCCCGGCAACCTGATGCAGGGCATCGTCAATGATGTGACGGAACAGAAGCGGGCCGAAGCCAGCGCGATCGCCATGGCCGAGCGCGACCCGCTGACCGGTCTGCTGAACCGCCGCGGCATCGAACACCGGCTCGGCGATGCACTGGCCACACTGCGGCCCGACACCGGCCTGGCGCTGATGGTGGTCGATCTCGACGGCTTCAAGCAGGTCAATGACACGATGGGGCACGATGCGGGTGACCGCGTGCTGGTCGCCGCCGCCCGTCACCTGGAGGCGGTGGTACGACGCACCGATCTGGTCGCCCGCATCGGTGGCGACGAATTCGTCGTCGTGCTGTGCGCGCTCGAAAGCGCCGACACGGCCCGCTTCATCGCATCGAAGATCGTCAGCACGCTGGCGCGCCCGGTCGACTGCGGTGACGGCCAGTCGGCCACCATCGGTGCCAGTGTCGGTGTGGCCTACACGGCAACGCCGGCGGACGCGGCCGACAAGCTGATGCGCCGCGCCGATGACGCGATGTACGAAGCGAAGCGCGCAGGCAAATCGCAGTTCCGCTTCGCGGCCGGGAGTTGACGGCCCCCTGGGTCGGGCGATGCCCGACCCGCCCCCCGAGGGGGGCACGTCGCCTTGGGACGGCCCGGCGGCGACTTGACGGCCCCCCTTGCACCGCACCGCGCCCGACCCGCCCCCCGAGGCGGGCACGTCGCCTTGGGACGGCCCGGCGGCGACTTGACGGCCCCCCTTGCACCGCACCGCGCCCGACCCGCCCCCCGAGGCGGGCACGTCGCCTTGGGACGGCCCGGCGGCGACTTGACGGCCCCCTGCACCGCACCAGCTTGCCAGCCGGGCAGCGTCCGCTGGTAGCATCGCGACATCCCTTCCGAAGGACCGAAAGCCATGGCCGATCCGCTCTACGTCGCCCGCGCGGGCGATCTCTCGCTCGCCCTGCTGCCCAATATGGCGAATCGTCATGGGCTGATCACCGGCGCCACCGGCACCGGCAAGACGGTGACGCTGCAGTCGCTGGCTGAGCGCTTCTCCTATATAGGTACACCGGTTTTCATGGCCGATGTGAAGGGCGACCTGTCCGGCATGGGGGCAGCCGGCAGCGTGAGCCCGAAACTGCAGCAGCGGCTTGACCTGCTCGGCATCACCGATTTCACGCCCTACCCGAGCCCGGTCTGCTTCTGGGACGTGTTCGGCCAGTCCGGACATCCGATCCGCGCCACCGTCAGCGACATGGGCCCGCTGCTGCTGGCCCGCCTGCTCGGCCTGAACGACACCCAGACCGGCGTGCTGACCATCGTGTTCAAGGTGGCCGACGACCACGGCCTGCTGCTGCTCGACATGAAGGATCTGCGCGCGCTGGTGCAGCATGTCGGCGACAACGCAGCACAGTTCAAGACGCAGTACGGCAATGTGTCGACGGCATCGATCGGGGCCATCCAGCGCGGACTGCTGACGCTGGAAGAACAGGGTGCCGACCGCTTCTTCGGCGAGCCCATGCTCGACATCGCCGACCTGATGACGCACGACGAACACGGTCGCGGCACCATCAATGTGCTGGCAGCCGACCAGCTGTACAACTCACCCAAGCTGTACTCCACCTTTCTGCTGTGGCTGCTGGCCGAACTGTTCGAACAGCTGCCGGAAGTCGGCGACATGGACAAACCCAAGCTCGTGTTCTTCTTCGACGAGGCGCACCTGCTGTTCAACGACGCCCCACCTGCGCTGCTGGAAAAGATCGAACAGGTGGTACGGCTGATCCGCTCCAAGGGGGTCGGCGTGTATTTCGTTACGCAGAACCCGCTCGACGTGCCGGACACCGTGCTGGGACAGCTCGGCAACCGCGTGCAGCACGCGCTGCGCGCCTTCACGCCGCGCGACCAGAAGGCGGTCAAGACCGCGGCGCAGACCATGCGCGCCAATCCGAAGTTCGATGCCGAACAGGCCATCATGGAACTGGGCACCGGCGAAGCGCTGGTGTCCTTCCTGGACGAAAAGGGCCGGCCTTCGGTCGTCGAGCGCGCCTTCGTGCTGCCGCCGGCGTCCCGCCTCGGCCCGCTGACCGAGGCCGAGCGTGCCGCCATCATCCAGCACTCGCCGATGCGCGGTCGCTACGAACAGACGCTGGACCGCGAATCCGCCTACGAAAAGCTGACTGCGTCGGTGGCCGCCGGTACATCGGCGACGCCGTCATCCACTGCGTCTGCGCCGACCGCCGGCACGCCTGCCGCAGGCGACGGTGGCCTGCTCGGTGGTCTGAACGATCTGGTGTTCGGCTCGACCGGGCCGCGCGGCGGTCAGCGCGACGGCATTGCGCAGATGGCGGCCAAGACGGTCGCGCGCACCATCGCCAGTTCGGTCGGCCGCGAAATCATGCGCGGCGTGCTCGGCTCCATCCTCGGCGGGCGACGAAAATAGCCGCACCGCCTGCCGCCGCAGACGCCCGGCTCGGCATCTGGCTGGCCGTCATCGCGTCGGCCGGTTTTTCGCTGAAGGCCATCCTGGCCAAGCTGGCATATCCGCACGGCGTGGATCCGGTGACGCTGGTTGCGCTGCGCATGCTGCTGTCGGCACCGGTGTTCATCGTCGTTGCGTGGCGCGAAGCGGCGCGCGGTGCGCCGCTGACGGCCCGTGACTGGAGCACGGTCGTCGTGCTTGGCCTGTTTGGTTATTACGGTGCCAGCATGCTGGATTTCTACGGCCTGCTCTACATATCCGCCGGGCTGGAACGTCTGGTGCTGTTCACCTACCCGACGCTGACCCTGCTGATCGGCTGGCTGGCGCAAGGGCGCCGCATCACGCCGCGCGAAATCGTCGCCAGCCTGCTGTGCTACGGCGGCATCGCACTGGCCGTGGTACACGACATCGAAGTCAGCGGCGAAGCGGCGACCATCGCGCTCGGCTGCCTGCTGGTGTTCGGTTCGGCACTCAGTTTCGCCATCTATCTGACCGGGGCGGGCGCACCGATACGCAAGCTCGGCGCGACGCGCTTTTCCGCGCTGGCGACGCTGGTGTCCACGGTCGCCGTCGCCCTGCACTTCGCCGCAGTGCGACCGTTCGACGCGCTGGCGCAACCGGCATCGGTCTGGTGGCTGGCGGCGGCGATGGCGCTGTTCGCCACCGTGCTGCCGGTGTTCCTGCAGTCGGCCGCGATCCGCCGCATGGGCGCGCAAACTGCGGCGCTGGTCGGCAGCACCGGCCCGGTCATCACGGTGTTCCTCGCCTGGTGGCTGCTCGCCGAACCGGTTTCCGGGCTGCAGCTGGCCGGCACCGTACTGGTCGTGGCGGGTGTGCTGTGGGTCGGGCGCCGCTGAGCGTCAGGCAGCGAGCGACGGCAGGCTGGATTCGGTGTCGCCCAGCGTGAAGCAGAAGGTGGCGCCGGCGCCGGGTTCGGAACGCGCCCAGACGCGGCCGTTGTGGCGACGGATGATGCGCTGTACCAGCGCCAGACCGATGCCGGTGCCGTCGAACTCGCCGTCGCGGTGCAGCCGGTTGAACGGGTGGAACAGTTTGTCGGAATGGGCCATGTCGAAGCCGACGCCGTTGTCCCGCACGTAGATCACGGCCTGCTGGCCCTTGCCTTCGCTGCCGACTTCGATCTGCGCATGCGCGGTCGGGGCGGAGAACTTCCAGGCATTGCGCAGCAGATTGTCGAGCACGATGCGCAGCAGGCCGACGTCACCGGCGACCAGCAGGCCGGGCTGTATGCGGACGTCGCACTGGCGCGACGGCTCTGCGTTGCGCAGCACGTCAGTGATGTCCTGTGCCAGCGCGCTCAGATCGACCGGCTGGCGCTGCAGCGGCAAACGCGTGACACGCGCCAGTTCAAGCAGATCGTCCACCAGATGTTCCATGCGCAGCGCGGCGCGCAGGATGCGCTGCAGCGAATCGCGCGCACTGTCGGGCAGGCCGGTCACGCCGGGGCTGTTCAGTTCGGTGTCGAGCACGCTGGCAAAGCCGTGGATCGCACGCAGCGGCCCGCGCAGGTCGTGCGACACCGAATAGCTGAAGCTTTCCAGTTCCTCGAACGCGGCCTTCAGGCTGGCGGTGCGGCTGCGCACCCGCTCGTCCAGCTCCTGATTGAGCGCGCGCAGCTCTTCTTCGGCGCGCACCTGGCGGCTGACGTCACGCGCGCTGCCGCGGTAGCCGGCGATGTGGCCGTTGGCATCGCGCCACGGGCGGGCGGACAGCGCCATGATGCGCACGCTGCCGTCCTGCTGTCGCCAGTCGATCACGACGTCGCGGAAGCTGCGCACCTCGCGCGCCAGCTGCGCCGGATCGTCCGGCCGCTGCAGGCCGGGGCGGCGCATCGCGAACAGGCCGTCCAGCGTGAGCCCGCGCAGCGGCCAGGCGCCGTCCGAGGTATGCACTATGACGCCATCGATGTCGGTTTCCCAGAACCAGTCGGCCGCCGCTTCTGCAAAGTCGCGCAACCGGGTACGTTCCGCTTCCAGTTCGCTGATCTTCTTGTCCAGCTTGTCGCGCAGGCGCTCGGCATACAGTGCGTCGGCGTCGATCGGCACCGGCCTGATCGCATTGCGGCTCGCGGCCGATTCCAGTTCGAGGATGAGCTTGTCGATTTCGCACGGCTTGACCAGGAAGAGGTCGGCACCCAGCTGGTAGGCCAGTTCCTCGTCGCGCCGGTCGGTGAAGGTGGCGGTGTAGAACACGAACGGCACGCCCGACAGCTGCGGGTGGGCGCGCACCGCGCGGCACAGGCCATAACCGTCCAGCTCAGGCATAAGGATGTCCGACACGATCAGGTCGGGCGTGCCGGCGAGAGCCAGTTCGAGCGCCTGCCGTCCGTCCGTCGCGGCCTGCACCTGGTGGCCACGCGCTTCGAGCGCTGCGCTCAGCATCAGGCGTGAGTTTTCGTCATCTTCGGCGATCAGGATGTGCATCAGATGGCCTGCATCAGGACGTTTTCGATCTGCTCCATCACGCGCAGCGGATCGACCGGCTTTTCGATGTAGCCGTTGCAGCCGGCCGCCAGCACGCGTTCGCGGTCGCCTGCCATGGCGAAGGATGTGATGGCGATCATCGGGATCGGTGCACCGGTCTCGCCAGCGCGGATGCGGCGCGCCACTTCGAGACCGTCGATGTCGGGCAGCTGGATGTCGAGCAGGATGAAGTCGGGACGTTCGCGCAGCGCCTCGGCCACGCCATCCAGTCCGGTGATCGCGCAGCGCGTGGCATAGCCACCGGCATGCAGGATGAACGTGATCAGCTCGAGATTGTTCTCGTTGTCTTCGACCACCAGCGCCGTCTTCATGGCTTGACCCCGTCGCTGGCACGACCCGAGCCCTCGCGCGGCACATGCAGCGTAAAACGGCTGCCTAGACCCGGCGTGCTGCTGACCTCGACCGAGCCGGACAGCAGTTCGGTGGCGATCTTGCGCGTCAGATAGAGGCCGAGGCCCGTGCCAGGGGTTTTCACGCGCAGGTGGGAATCGATGCGTTCGAAGGGCTGGAACAGGCGGCTCAATCCGGCTTCGTCCACGCCGATGCCCGTGTCTTCAACACTGATGTCGAGCCAGTTTCCACGCACACACGCCTCCACAGTGATAGTCCCTTCGACGGTGTACTTTACCGCGTTGCTCATGAAATTCAGCAGGCATTGCAGCAGCCTGCGGCGGTCTGTCTGGACCATGATGCCTGGCGGCACCGACACCCTGATCTCCAGCTTCTTCTCGCGCGCGGCTGGCTGCACGGTCTGCACGGCTTCATCGACCAGCGCAGCCACTTCGATGCGCTCCTCGAATACGTCGATGAAGCCGGCTTCGATCTTCGAAATGTCGATCACGTCGGTGATCAGGGCGAGCAGGTGCTTCGCCGAACCATAAACCCGCTGCAGTTGATCCTGCTGGCGCGCGGTCAGTTCGCCCGCCATGCCGGCCAGCACGACACCGGTGAAGCCGATGATGGAATTGAGCGGTGTGCGCAGTTCATGCGACATCGATGCGATGAACATCGACTTGAGCCGGTCGAGGTCCTTCAGCTGTTCATTGGCCTGTGCCAGTTCGGCGGTACGTTCGGTGACGCGCTGTTCCAGCGTTTCGTTGGCCTCGCGCAGCGCGGCCTCGTTGCGCTTGATGTCGCCGATGTCGCGCAGCACGCTTGAAATGTACTGCACCTTGCCGCTGCCATCGAGATGCGCCAGCCGCACCGCCGACATCGGCACCAGCGCGCCGTTGCCTGCGCGCAGCATCGTTTCGCCGATCCAGATGCCGTCGCGCAGCACGGTCGGCAACTGCACATCGATGTAGTGGCGGTAGCTGTCGGCCGGATAGAAATCGCGTGCCTGCAGCTGTTCCGGCAGTTCGTCCAGAGGCAGTCCGAGCATGCGGCGCGCCGCCAGATTGAGATAGGACACATTGAGGTCGGTGTCGACGGTGGACACGTAGTCCGGGGTCGCATCGAGGATTGCCGACAGGCGCGCCTGTTCCTGCTGGGCGAGACGCCTTTCGCGCGCCACCAGGAAGCGCCCCAGCTGCGAAGCCAGTTCGGCAGCGAAGCGGGCTTCGTCATGCGCCCACTCGCGTGTCCGGCCACGCTGCTCAAGGCAGACCACGCCGGCCAGCCGACCGTCGAGAAAGGCCGGCGCATCGAGCATGGCGGCGAGCCCTTCCCGGTCGAGGTAGTTATCGGCGAGCTGTGCGGTGGCAGGGTGCGCGCGCGCGTCGCCGGCAGTGATCGTGCGGCCGCTGCGCAGCGCCGAGAAGTAGTCGGGGAACGCCGCGGCATCAAGCACCTGGCCTTGCGTGTGGCCGCGCGCGATGGCCAGCTGGTCGATGTCGAACAGATCTAGGCAGACCAGTTGCCGCGTGTCGTCGTCGAGTCGCCACACGCTGGCGCGGTTGACCGACAGCGACGCGGCAGCGACTTCGGTCAGTGTGGCCAGCGCATCATCGTCACCGGCCGACAGCGCGGGGTCTGTGCTCAGGCGCATGATCGCTGCCAGCTGTTTGTCCTGCCGCTCGAGCCGACTGCGCTGTTCGCGCCGCGCGCGCAGATCGTCGGTCACGTCGATGAAGGTGGCCTGGATGGCAGGCTCGCCCCGCCACATGACCTGCCGGATGTAGGCGTCCAGCGTACGTCGCTCGCCGTCGGCGCGCGTCACACCCGCCTGCATCGGCAGGATGCGGCCGGACGACAGCTGGCGGCGGTTGCTGTCGCTGTCGACCACCGGCAGATCGTCGGCGACGATCATGTCGGCCAGGGAACCTTGCGCCATCAGGTCAGCCACCGACTGGAAGCCGAGCAGTTCAGCCGCCCGCCGGTTGGCGAACAGCGGCTGGAAGCGTCGATGAATCAGGATGCCCTGGATCGAGCCATCAAACAGGTCGAGCAGCTGCGCCTCGCGTGTGCGCGCCCGGCGCGACGCACTCGCGCGCTCGTTCAGCGTGATCGACAGGGCATAGGACGCGATCGACAGCGTGATGATGAAGGTCTGCAGCAGCAGCAGCGAGCGCAGCGGCGTGTCGTTGCCGAACGGCCCTGTACCCTGGCTCGTGCCCCAGAAGGCGAGCCCGTGCATGAGCACCAGCAGCAGGCTCATCCAGCGTACCTTGAGGCGGATGGCCGACAGCACCAGCACGGCCGGCAGCAGGAACATGAACGGCTCCGGGCCATCCAGCACGCGCAGGAAGATCGCCGCCGTGGTCAGCAGGGTCAGCGCGAACCAGGGCAGCACCTTCGGCAGATCGGCCGCTAAACGCTGCCAGTCCTGCCTGTCCAGCCAGCCGGCCACCAGCTGCACCGTGAGCACCGTACCTGCGAAGCTGGCGGCTGCATGCAGCGTCCAGTCCGACACATACATCGGCGCGCCCGGATGCCAGGCGAGCCGGGCGCCGTGCATGACCGACAGCAACAGCGCAACCGCGAGGAACCACATGTAGTGATCGGCGCGCATGCGCGGAAAGGGCTGCACCGGAAAATGGCGCAGCACCTGAGTGCCGGCGCCGGTCAGCAGACCGATGACGACTGCCGAGCCGAGCGCCGACAGCGGCGTCTCGCCGGCCTGCAGCGCCAGCGCGAGGTCGGTCAGCATGATGGCGGGCAGGTGACGCAGGCCGAACAGCAGCACGATGGCGAACGCCGCGCCGAGCGCCAGCTGGATGACCGGCGGCTGGCCGTCCGACAGCCCGAGCAGCGGATCGAGCAGCACGGCAGCGGCATAGGCAGGCACGGCGGCGAGCAGCGGAGCGATCTTCACGGAATGAGGCACGATCACGTGTCGGCGATAAACTGATCTGCATGTTAAGGCCGTTCCACCCCGGGCAAGTGTGCGGAACGAACGCCCGGCCGATGCGTCCACTTCAGCCGTGTAGGCTGCGGCCTGCAAGCCCTGACGATCCACCCTGGCGTTTTCACACACGCTGTCCACCCCACCTGATGACCTTGCGATGCGATCAATGATGCGGATGGCCGCCCTGTGCGGCGGACTTGTTCTGGCGCCTGCGCTTCCGGCTGCCTCCTGCGTGACGCCAGGCAGCTGGCTGGAACCGGGGCAGGGCGAGACCGAAAGTGCCGCGCTGATGCGGCGCATGAGCCGGCAATCAGTCGTACTGCTGGGCGAAACGCATGACAGCGCCGCTCACCACGACTGGCAGCTCGACACGCTGCGCGCGCTGCATGCGCTGCGCCCGCGCATGGTGATCGGGCTCGAAATGCTGCCGCGCGGCGCCCAGCCGGTGCTCGATGCCTGGGTGCGGGGCGAACTGAGCGAGGCGGCGCTGTTCGAGCGCACCGACTGGAAGCGTGTCTGGGGCATGCCGCCCGAGCTGTACGCGGGCATCTTCCGCTTCGCCCGCGAGAAGGCGGTGCCGCTGCGCGCACTCAATATCGACCGCAAGGTGGTGCGCGAGGTGTCGCGGCTGGGGCTGGCCGGTGTGCCGGCGGCGAGCCGCGAAGGCGTCGGCATGCCGGCGCGCGCCCAGCCACCCTATCGCGACTGGCTCAGACAGGTCTGGAGCGACCACATGCCGGCCGGCAAGGCGGTGCAGGACGACGCCTTCACCCGCTTTCTCGATGGTCAGCTGCTGTGGGACCGCGCCATGGCCGAGGCACTGGCCGGCGCAGTACGCGAACAGCCGGATGCGCTGGTGGTCGGCCTGATGGGCAGCGGCCACGTCATCCACGGCTATGGCGTGGAACACCAGCTGCGCGATCTCGGCGTGCCCGACGTCGGCAGCCTGCTGCCGTGGGACGCTGACGGCGACTGCGCCGATCTGGTCGCCGGGGTGGCCGATGCGGTATTCGGCATCGTGCCACCGGCGCGGAGCGCGCAGCCTTGATGCGGGTGGCCGGCTGGCGTGCGCTTGCATTGGTCTTGTGCGCAGCGCTCCCCGGTCTGCCGGCGCTCGCTGCCCCGCAGTTCGACCTCACGGTCGGGCTGGAACCCGCGCAGGGCAGCCTGAGCGCGCGCGCGCTGATTGCGCTGCCGGCGCACGAGGCGATCGACCTGCGCCTTGATGCCCGCCATCGCGTCACGTCGATGCAGCTCGACGGCGGCGCGCTGCGTGCCTCGACCGAAGGCGGACTGCAGCGCATCCGCATTGCAGCGGCGAAGCAGCCACGCCAGCTGGAACTGCGCTGGGCCATCCGCGCCGATGCGCCGGACGCCACCGCCTCGCACCGCGACACGCTGACCGCCTTTGCGCCGCAGATCGGCGAAGCCGGCAGCTTCCTGCCGGCCGGCGGCGCCTGGTATCCACTGCCTTTCGACGACGCGGGCCCGCTGCTGCACCGCTACCGCCTGACCGTCGAC
Source organism: Methyloversatilis sp. RAC08 (assembly GCF_001713355.1). Taxonomy (NCBI): domain Bacteria; kingdom Pseudomonadati; phylum Pseudomonadota; class Betaproteobacteria; order Nitrosomonadales; family Sterolibacteriaceae; genus Methyloversatilis; species Methyloversatilis sp. RAC08. The sequence continues at coordinate 1,889,614 of NZ_CP016448.1, forward strand.
CTGCCGGCGGAGCAGCGCGCACTGGCGCCCGGCGACCGTCTGGTCGACACGTTGCGCGACGGCCGGCGCACGGTGCGCTTCGACATGGCGCAGGACAGCGAAGGGGCTGACCTGATGGCCGGACCGTGGGTCGAAGCCGAGCGCAGCGTGCGCTCGATCGATGGCCGCCCGCTGACGCTGGCCACATTGTTTCACCCGGACATCGCCGATCAGGCCGACGGCTACCTGGACGCCGCCGCCGGCCATCTCGCGCGCATCGAACAGACCCTCGGCGCCTATCCCTACAGCCGCTTCACCATTGCGTCGTCACCGACGCCGACCGGCTTCGGCATGGCCGGCCTGACCTATCTGGGCATCGACGTGCTGCGTCTGCCCTTCATCCGCCACACCTCGCTGCCGCACGAAATCCTGCACAACTGGTGGGGCAATGGCGTCTATCTGGCGCTCGCGGGCGGTAACTGGTCAGAAGGGCTGACCACGTTCATGGCCGACTATGCGCTGCGCGAGGCCCAGGGCGACGATGGCGCGCGCGCCATGCGGCTTGACTGGCTGCGCGGCCTGTCGGCGCTGTCGCCGGCAGCGCACGGCAGCCTGGCCGGCTTTGGTGGACGCACGCATGACGCGTCGCAAGCCATCGGATATCACAAGGCTGCACTCGTTTTCCTGATGCTGCGCGATACGCTGGGCGCGACGGCATTCGACAGTGCGCTGCGCGACTTCTGGCAGACATACCGGCACCGGCGGGCCGGCTGGCAGGATCTGCGCGCGGCGTTCGAACGGGCTTCCGGCCGCGATCTCGGCCGCTATTTCGCGTTGTGGGTGGACGGCGGAGGGCTGGCTGCGCCCTCGATCACCAACGCCGTGGCCGGACCCGACCGTCTCACCGTCACGCTGCAGCAGCCGACACCACACTATCCGCTGGCGGTGCCGCTGCATGTGCGGATTGCCGGGGAGACGCGGGTCGAACGGGTGGCACTGCATGGTGCGCAGACACAGGTCAGCGTGCCGCTCACGGCGGGCTGCGCCGAGCTGGCGCTGGACCCGGATTTCCGTCTGGCCCGCCGTCTGGCGCCGGGCGAAGCACCGCCGGTGCTGCGCGAAGCCACGCTGGACGACGCGCTCGGCCTGACCGTTCTGCCCGGGGACGAGCGCCTCGCGACGGCGGCCCGCACGCTGACGGCACAGTGGCTCGACCGCACGCCGACCATCGTCGACGCTGCACAAGCGCCGGGCCGGGCGTCGCGCATGGTCATCGGCAGTTTCGCGGCCATGGACGGCTGGCTGGCACGGCACCGTCTGCCGGCGCGCGACCGGGACGGCGAGGTCGTTGCCTGGGCGCTGCGCGCTCCGGCCGGTGGCACGCTGGCGCTGGTCGCCGCGCGCGACGCCGACGCGCTGGCAAAGGCGACACGCGCCCTGCCGCACTACGGCCAGCAGGGCTGGGTCACGCTGGCCGGCGGCCGCGCCGCCACACGCGGTCAGTGGCCGGCGGCGACGGTCTGGACGAAGACCTGCGTGCGCTGAGCCTATCTATATATGAGGGGCGTGTTCCGGGTGGCGGATCAGCCACGCGGCGTAACGGCGCTCGTACTCCAGCTTGTCTTCCTGATACACGGTCCACACGCAGCGTTCGCAGGCGGATTCGCAGCATTCGGAATCCATCGGCATGCTGGGTGGTACCGGAGCCGGGTCGGTCGGGATGGCAGGGCGGGCGATGGTCAGGTCGGTCATGATCGAATCAGTGTGCGGATATGGCAGGCGGCGCGGGTGTAGCAGGTATCAAGTCGAGTCAGTTCGGCATCCAGGTCGAGCGCCGGATCGGCACGTTTCAAGCGTCGTTCCAGCACGCCTGAAACTTCAGACAGCTCGATTGCGCCAACGTTTCCGGCGCTGCCCTTGACGCCGTGGATTGCCTTGATCAGCGCATCCGGTTCGCCGGCCTGTCCTGCCCGGCGCGCGGCCGCCAGACCGGCCGGCGCGTCTTCGAGCCAGGTGCGCAGGATGTCGTCGAGCGCGTCGCCGAGCAGCGCGCGCAGATCATCAATCCGTACCGCGTCGATGACCGGGTTCGCAGCAATGTCTGAATCGGGAGGCATGCACTTTTCCGACGTCTGGGTGCTTCGTTATCGGCCGCGGGCGCCCCGGCTGAATGCCGCTCAGCTTTCCCAGATCACCGGCTGGCTGGCACGCAGTGACCGTTCCAGCTGTTCGATCAGCGGAACCGCGCGCTGTGCCAGCGACACCGGCACCGGTGCGCGGGCCGGATCGACGTCGTCCGGCTCGGGCTGGCCGCGCTGCGCCGCGCGGCTGCGCTCTGCCGCCTCGCGCAGCCGCGCGATGGCGTCGGGCAGCTGCTCGAGTGTGATAATTCCGCGCGGCTCGAAAGCCTTGCCCATCAGCGACAGCAGGTCCTTCGCAACGTCGCCGAACATGATGGTGTCCGCAGTGGCCCGGGATTTGAAGGTGATGATCATGATGCTTGCGCCGTCGGATGAAGAAGTTTTGATTGTCGCATCGCGCGGGAGACAGCATGCGCATCGGCATTGATCTGGGTGGAACAAAGACCGAATTGATTGCGCTGGACGGCAACGGAACAGAGCGTCTGCGCCGGCGCGAGCCGACGCCCTCCGGCGACTACGCCGCGACGGTCGCCCTGATCGCCCGGCTGGTGCGCGACGCCGAACAGCGGCTGGGCGTGCCCACGACGGTGGGCATCGGCACGCCAGGTTCGCGGTCGCCGCTGACCGGGCGCATGCGCAACGCCAATTCCACCTGCCTGAACGGCCAGCCCTTGCAGCAGGACGTGGAAGCCGCACTCGGGCGCGAGGTGCGCATGGCCAATGACGCCAATTGCTTTGCGCTGTCCGAGGCGGTCGATGGCGCGGGACGCGGTGCGCAGGTGGTGTTCGGCGTCATCCTGGGCACCGGCGTCGGCGGCGGCATCGTCGTCGATGGGCGGGTGCTGAATGGCGCCAATGGCGTGGCCGGAGAGTGGGGTCACAATCCGATGCCCCCAGGGCCGGATATCGAAGGCAGCGCGCCGCCGCCGTGCTACTGCGGTCGCGCCGGCTGCATCGAAACCTGGCTGTCCGGTCCGGCACTTGCGGCCGATCATCGCCGGATGACCGGCGATGCGCTGGCACCGGAGCAGATCGTCGCGCGCGCAGCCGCCGGTGATGCCGCCTGCGCAGCCACGCTGGCGCGCCACGAAATCCGGCTGGCGCGCGCGCTCGCCGGCGTCATCAACCTGCTCGACCCGCAGATCATCGTGCTCGGCGGGGGGCTGTCCGCCTTGCCGGGTCTGTATGAGCGGGTGCCGGAGCACTGGCGGCCGCATGTCTTTTCCGACCTGATCACGACCCGGCTGTGCTCGCCGATGCATGGCGATTCCTCCGGCGTGCGCGGCGCCGCCTGGCTCTGGTAGACGACGCAGGTTTTTGTCTGCGGTGCGGTAAGGTTCGGCGCACTGCAGGGTCTACTGCGGTGCAAACCACATGAATGGTTTGATTTTTCCACCCTCAGGAGATCACCCATGAACAAGTCCGCCGCCCTTTCTGCCGCACTCGCTTCCGTGTTCGCCCTTGGCATCGTGGCAAGCCCCATCGCCGCGGCTGCGGAAGGCAAGGAGAAGTGCTACGGCGTGGCCAAGAAGGGCGCCAATGACTGTGCGTCCGCCAATGGCTCGCACAGCTGCGCCGGTCAGGCCAAGACCGACAACGACCCGAACGAATGGGTGTCCGTCGCCACCGGCACGTGCGAAAAGATGGGCGGCAAGACCACAGCGCCGAAGAAGGGCTGATGCCCTGGGGATGCGGCCGTCGGGCCGCATCCCTGTCGCGAGACTCCCATGATCCTGCATCCTGCCTCGCCGACCGGCATCGGTCTGCGCCAGCCGCACTACGCCCGCGTCCTGGAAGAGCGACCGCGCATCGGCTTCGTCGAGGTGCATAGCGAAAACTTCTTTCATGACGGCGGCGCCGCACTGCGCACGCTGGAGCGCGCCCGCGAATGCTATCCGGTCAGCCTGCACGGCGTCGGTCTCGCGCTGGCGTCGGTCGACGCGCGCCATGACGCGCATGTCGAACGACTGGCGAAGCTGGTCGAGCGCATCGAACCCGAATTCGTGTCCGAGCATCTGTGCTGGGGCGCGGTCGATGGCATCCACTTCAACGATCTGCTGCCCTTCCCCTATACAGACGAGGCACTTTCGCTGGTCGCGGCGCGCGTGAATGCGCTGCAGGACCGCCTGCGCCGCCCGGTCATGATCGAAAACCTGTCGGCCTACGTGCAGTATCGGGACGCGCAGATGACCGAGGCCGACTTTCTCGCCGATCTGGTCTGCCTGACCGGTTGCGGTCTGCTGCTCGACCTGAACAATCTGTACGTGAATGCGCGCAATTTCGACAGCGACCCTATGGATGCGCTCGAACGGCTGCCGATGCACGCGGTGCGGGAAATCCATCTGGCCGGTCACGCGGTGACCGAATACGGCCTGATCGACACCCATGGCAGCGCGGTGTGCGACGAGGTGTGGGCGCTGCTTGCCGCGGTGCGCCGACGTGGTGTCTGCGCTCCGGCGCTGATCGAGTGGGACACCGATCTGCCGGAACTCGACGTATTGCTGGCCGAAGCCGCCCGGGCCGATCGCATCGGCGCTGTCACGGACGAATCGAATGGGTTGCCCCGTGTCTGCGCTGCTTGACGCCCAGCGGCGCTTCGCGAGTGCCTTGCGCAGCGCGCGGGGCGAACCGGCCATGCTGCCGCTGCTGACCGGTGACGCCGTACGCAACCGAAGCCTGCTCGGCGTCTATCGCGGCAATGCGGTGGCGAACGCCAACGCCGCACTGACGCTGGCCTACCCGGTGTGCCGGCAGATCACCGGCGACGACTACTTCGACGCGCTGGTGCGCCGCTACTGGGCGCAGACGCCTTCGACCGACGGCGACCTCAATCGCTACGGTCACCGCTTTGCCGACTTTCTCGACGGCTTCGAGCCGGTGCGCGCGCTGCCCTATCTGCCGGACGTGGCCCGTCTCGAGTGGTCGGTGCATGTCGCGACAACGGCGGCCGACGCCGCGCCGCTGGGCGGCGGGGCCTTTGCCGGCCTCGACCCCGATGCGCTGGCCACGGCCCGCCTGCACATGACGCCCGGCTTCGCGCTGCTCGGCAGTGCATGGCCGATTGCCGACATCTGGCTGCAGCATCAGCCGGGCGCTGACGGCGGGTCGGGCGATCAACTCGACATCGATCTCGAACAGGCGCAGTACGCCGTCGTGTGGCGCGACGGGCTGCGTGTGCGGGTGGCGCCGCTGCCCGCCGGCGCCTACACATTCTGGGCCGCCATTGCGCTGGTCGGCGCCGGCTTCGGCGACGCCTGGGCCGGCGCCATCCAGTACGAACAGGATTTCAACCTTGCAGCCGCCATCGAACAGGCCATTGCCTGCGGCTGGCTGCACCACATCGAAACCAGGGGACAAGAACAATGAATGCCGTCACTCGCGCCTACGACTTCGGCGCACCGCTCGCGCGCCTCGCCGACCACGTGCAGCCGCTGCTGCTGCTCGCCCTGCGTTTGTACATTGCATGGGTATTCATCAAGGCCGGTCTGACCAAGATCGAGGACTGGGACAGCACGCTTTTCCTGTTCACCGAAGAGTACAAGGTGCCGCTGCTGCCGCCGGCCATCGCGGCCCTCATGGGCACGGCCGGCGAAATCGTTCTGCCGCCACTGCTCGCCATCGGTCTGGCCGGGCGCTTCGCCGCGCTGGGCCTGTTCATCGTGAACATCATGGCTGTCGTGTCCTACCCCGCGCTGTGGGAATTCGAGTGCCCGGCGGCTGTCGAGTCGCACCTGTGGTGGGGCGTCGGGCTGCTGGTGATCGCGGTGTTCGGACCCGGCGCGCTGTCGGTCGATCGACTGCTGGGACGCCGCCGCGACTGAGTCGACGCGGGTGCCGGGCGGGCCGTCCGCGTCGGCGCTGAAACATGGTGCAACACAGCAAAGGGGCCGCCCGGGAACGCCAGGCAGTTTGTGTTGCCCGATTGGTATTCGCTATCGGGCTTTCGTCTTGACACCTCCCTTCCGCTGCATCCTGCTGTGCGTGGCCTGTCTTGCCAGTGGCGTCGCCTCGGCCGATGCCACCGCACCGTCACACCGCATCGGCCTGCAGTTCGGACCCTATATTCACCACTGGGACCGTGAACCTGACCACAACAACGTGCCGGCCTTGTTCGGCCTCGAATACGAGTCGCCGACGCGCTGGAATGTCGGCGCGGCCTGGTTCCGCAACTCGTTCGACCAGGCCAGCGAGTACTACTACGGGGGCCGGAGCTGGCCGATCGAAGCGGTTAGCCCGAACCTGTACGTAAAGGTGACTGCCGGCGCGCTGCTCGGCTATTCGGGCGAGTACGAAGACAAGATTCCATTCAACCGCAAGGGTGTCGCGTTTGCGGTCATTCCGGCGCTGGGCTACCAGTACGACCGCTACAACGCCCAGGTCGCGCTGCTCGGCACCGCTGGCTTCATGGTGACCTTCGGCATCGACCTGGGCCGCTGGTAAGTCCCTGGCGGACAACGACTGTCCTGCGGTGCGTCCGGCAGCAACCCGTCACACAGGCAGCGCCGGCTCGCTGCCGCCGCGCTGCAGGATGATGCCGCAGCCGCGGGTTTCGTACAGGTCAAGCCGTTCGAGTGACGGGATCAGCGGCGTCGCCAGCGTCATGATGCGACGCGCCAGGCTGGCGGTGTCCGCGTCGCTGCCACCGCCCTCCATCAGTTCGTGCAGCGGCGCGTGGTCGAGCCGGTCGAACAGCGGCGCGAACTGCGCCTTCACGTCGCCGAAATCGACCGTCCAGCCCATGATCGGGTCGAGCGGCGCAGCCAGATGAAGACGCAGCGTGAAGGTGTGTCCGTGAATGCGCCGGCGCGGGTCGCCGTCGGGTGCGCGCTTGAGCCGCACCGCACTGTCGAGCGTGAACTCCTTCCATACGCGGTGCTGCCGGCCATCAAATTGCGCGCCGCAGCTGGCGGTTTCGTAGACGGTGACCCAGCGCAGGCCGGGCAGCGCCGGCTTCAATTGATGCCAGATCCAGGCCGCGATGTTTTCGCTGGTCGGGTTGTCGAGCCCGGCGATGTCGTTCAGGCAGGCCAGATGCAGTTGCGCGTGCAGCGGCGCCCACACGGCATCGATCCGTTCCGGGTCGACCGCTGCATCGGGCGCCGGCTTCGCGTGCAGCAGCACTTCGAAGCCGTGGCCGTGCATGCGGCCGCACTTGTGGCCGGGTGCCACGCGCGGCAGCTGGTGCGCCGACTGGAACACGTAGCGGCGCCACACGTGGGCGTCGCCGTGCCGATCCAGCTGCACGCCGGCCTGGGAGGTGCTGCGCACGCCGACCGCGTACGCATCGGGCAGGTCGAGCTGCCCGCGCAGCCAGCGCGCGAGATCTTCATCGCCGGGCCGGGTGACGGTGTCGTTCAGCAGCCGGTAGTCGAGCGGCGCGAGCACCGTGCGCAGCCGCGCCGCCAGCGCATCGACCTCTCCGCCGGCCACACCGCCCCAGCCCTCGGGCAGCGCGGCACGCACGCAGCCGGTGAAGCTGTGACCATGCAGCGCGTGCGCCCGGTGTGCGGTCGGCAGGTGATCGAGGCGGCGCGCGGCTTCGAAGTCCGCGGCGGCAACATGGAGCAGAGTGTCGTTCATGGTCGGGGTCAGGTCATGCGGTTCCGGCAGCGCCGCAGTGTGCCTGAGTGCGCAGTACTATCAGTATCGATCGAAATCCGGAAGGAGCACACCTCATGTCCATCAGTCTGCTCGGCGCAGTGAAAGCCGTGCCCTGGGGCGACGTCATCGCGGCGGCCCCGAGCGTGGTGCAGGGCGCCAATGCGTTGTGGGATCGCGTTGCGAAAAAGCGGCCGAAAGGCGAGCCGGCGGATGCACCGGCGACGGCACCGGCCGGCGCGCCGGCCGAGGTGCGGCTGGCCGCCCTCGAACAGGTGGTCAGCGAACTGCAGAAGGAGGCGCTCGCCTCGTCGCAGCTGATCCGCTCGCTGGCCGAACAGAATGTGCAGCTGGTACGCGAGATCGAAGTACTGCGCCTGCGCTCGCGCGTCATGCTCGCCGCCGCCGTGGTGTTCAGCGTGGCACTGGCGGCCAGCCTGTACTTCGCGCTGGCGGCACGCTGAACCGGGGTTATCGAGGTCACGGCGCCGCCCGTCGCCGGTCTGCATGACCATGACGCCCTCCGACATCCTGACGCCGCGTCTGCGGCTGCGCGCCATGGGTGCAGAGTTCCTGGCTGCGTCGGCCGACGGGCGGGACATCGACGAACTGTCCTCTCTGATCGGTCTGAAGGTGGCCACCGCGTGGTTGCGCGAAGCCGATCTGGCAGCCCTGCGTCTGCATGACGTCACGACCGACCCGGCCAGCCTGCCCTGGTCGGTGCGCGCGCTGGCACTGCGCGGCAGCGGCGAAATGGTCGGCCATGCGGGTTTTCATTCCCGCCCGGCGCCCGATTATCTGGCGCCGTACGCCGCCGATGCGGTCGAAATCGGCTACACGATCTACCCGCGTCACCGCCGGCAAGGTCTGGCACGCGAAACGCTGGTCGCGCTGATCCGCTGGGCCCACGTCGAGCAGGGTGTGCCGCGCTTCGTCGCGTCGGTCAGCCCGGACAACCTTGCATCGTGCGCGCTGCTCGCCAGCGCGGGTTTCCGGCGCATCGCATCGTTCATCGACGAGATCGACGGTCTGGAATACGTGCTGCTGCTCGACGCCCCCGACGTGCCGCGTCTGCTCGGAATGTAGAAAAGCCGGACCGCCGGGGTCGGTGCGGTGCCGGCCGTGCGCCTACAGCTTGAAGCGGCCCACCAGTTCGCCGAGATGATCGGATGCGCGCCCGATCTGCGACAGCGTGGCCGAGGTGCGCTGTATCGCGTGATCGGTGCTCTGCACCACTTCGGAAGCCTGCTCTGCCGACTGCGCCAGCGCCGTCGTCGCCGCCGACTGTTCCTGCGTCGCTTCGGCGATTTCGCGCACCCTTTCGGCGGCGCGCTGCATGCCGGCTTCGATGCCGCCGATCTCCTCGGCCACGCGGGCAGCGCGTTCGACGCCCGATTCAACCGCGTCGCGCGTGCTGTTCATGCTCTGCACGGCGCGGTCGGTCTCGCCGTGCATGGCAGAAATCATGTCGCGGATTTCGGTGGTCGCGTTGCTGGTGCGTTCCGCCAGCTTGCGCACCTCGTCGGCCACCACCGCGAAGCCACGGCCCTGTTCGCCGGCGCGGGCGGCTTCGATGGCGGCATTGAGCGCCAGCAGATTGGTCTGGTCGGCGATTTCGCGGATCACCTGCACGATGCCGTTGATCTGCACCGAACGTTCGGCCAGACCGGTCAGCGAACCGGCCAGCGTTTCCATGCTGCCGGCGATGTCGCGCATGTGCGTCTGCATGCCGCGCACCGCTTCGCCGCTGCGCTGCGAGGCGGTGTGCGTGTCGAGCATGACACCGTTGGCTTCGGTCGCGTGGCTGGCGATATGGCCGATCGACACGGTGATTTCCTCTATCGTCGCTGCGTTGTCGCCGGTGGTGCCGGCCAGCGAGCGCGAACTGCCGGCGATTTGGCGGGTGGCGTCCGACGCTTCGCGGATGCCGCTGACCAGTGTGTGGCTCTGGTCGCGCACCTCGATGAACATGCGCTGCAGGCTGCCGAGGAAGGCATTGACCGAGGTGGCGACGCGGCCCAGCTCGTCGCGGCTGCCGGTTTCCGGCAGACGGCGCGTCAGGTCGCCTTCGCCGCTGGCCAGCGCCTTCATTGCGTCGGCCAGGGTTTCCAGCGGCCGGGTCATCGCACCGAGCAATGCGAAAAGCACGCCGGCGGTCAGCAGCACGCTGATGACGCCCATCGCGATGGCGGTGTTGCGCAGCGAATCCGCCGACGCGGTGATCACGCCCTCGGGCACCGACACCACGCTGCCCCACCAGGCGTCGCCGTCGCTCAACGCTACGCGCTGCAGGAAATGACGCACGCCGGCGGCATCGCGCCACTGCAGGCTGCGACCTTCGCGCAATGCCGCCAGCGCATCGGCCGGCAGGTCGGTGGCCGGTTTGCCGATGCGGGCGGTGTCGGCATGCGCGACCACGAGGCCGGACGGCGCATACAGCGCAACCGTGCCGACGTCGAGCGGCTTGATGCGGCCCAGATCGTCGGCCAGCCGGTCGAGCGCCATGTCGACGCCGGCAATGCCGGCGAAGCGGCCATTGACGGTCAGCGGCTTGACCAGTGAAGTGATGAGCATCTTCTTGCCGCCGACCATGTACTCGTATGGTTCGGCGAGATAGGCGCGGCCGGTCTGCTTCGGCTGCAGGTAGTAGTCGCCGGCGCCCGGCTTGTCGTAGTCGACCAGCGCTTCGACCGACAGCGTGTCGCCGCTGCGGCTCCAGTAGGGCACGAAGCGGCCGCTCACGTCATGACCGGCGGCACCGGCGAAGTCGGCGTCGCGTGCGTCGAAGGCATTGGCTTCCCAGCCGGTGTAGACGCCCAGCAGCGCGGGCCGGCCTTCCAGCGTGCGGCGCAGCAGGCGACTGACGGCGTCGCGATCCAGCGTCCCTTTCGCATGCAGGCCTTCGAGCGATAGCGCCAGCGTGGACGACACCGCCATCGCCTCGTCCAGATCCGCGCCAACGTCATGCGCGACCGAGGTCGCCACGCTCTCGGCGCGCGCCAGCCCCTGTTCCAGTACCGCCTGATGGCTGCGCCAGGCGAGTACGCCCAGCGTGACCGAAAAGCAGAGCAGGACGGTGATTACGGTGGAGGCCAGCAGCTTGGTGCGCAGATTCAGGGTGTGCAGATTCATGATCGAGCTCGGGTTCGGTGACGAGATATTCACGACGATCAAAAAAGTTTCTTTAGGAGAACAATTTGTGAACGCAATGCATTATTCGAGCGCGACCGACCTGTCTTTTCGACCCGTTGCGTGCGGCGCCGGAATTTCCGCATCTGCTCGACACGTAAAAAAGCCGACCCCAGGGGGCCGGCTTCCCGTGCCGGGCGGTCATCTGACCGCCGTCCTCATGCAAGCGGATCAGGCGGCGGCGCGGTACTGGTCGCGCAGCTGTCGGATCTGGTCATGGTTGCGCTGCGCGCCGATCAGCTGACGCTGCACCAGATTGCGCAGCTCCGGCGGCAACGCCGCTTCCAGTGCCTTGCGGTAGCGGGCCAGCGCGCGGTCCTCGCCGCGTTCGGCTTCTTCCAGCATCGCCACATCGTCCTTGCCCGGCAGCGCGCCGCGCACGCTGACCCAGCCGCGATGCAGCGCGCCGACCACCGTTCCCGACGTGTCGGCCTCGCCGCCCGCGCGCACCACCTCCGTCTGCAGTTCCTGTGCCGCAGTGCTGCATTCCAGCGCCCGCTGCCTGAACATCGACTGCAACTTCACCGAGTCCGCCTGATCGGCGCAGGTGTTGAATCCGTACTCGCCATCCTTGCAGGTTTCGATCAGGCCGTTCAGCACTTCAATCGTTTCGCTCTGGTTCATGATGTCTCCTTGGGATGAGTGACAGCCAACTGCGCTGTCGAGACTTCATCCTAGGGAAACGCGGCCATCCGGGCTGCGGGCGATCGCGAAGCCCGCTGTAGGGGATGACCGACCCGCCGGTTGCATCCTGTTGCAGTCATCGCCGCGCGCGGCAGCGCCAACCAGTGCGAGGCCCGGGGAGGAATTCGCCGTCCGTATCGCCGCCAGCGTCCGTCATGCGCCTGCACCTTGAAGCGGCCCAGAACGGGCTGGCGACCTCCGCCATGCAAGATTCTTCGACGCCCGAAGGCGGTCAGTCCGGCAGTCCGAACACGATGACGGCGTCACCCTGACGATAGCCCCAGATGGCGCTGCCGCCGGCCGCCACCGCCACATAAGGCTTGCCGTCGAGGGCGAAGGCGATCGGCGGCGCATTCACGCCGGCGCCGGTCTGGAAGCGCCACAGCCGCTTGCCGCTGACGCTGTCGAACGCGGACAGGTGACCGTTGCCTTCGCCGGTGAACACCACGCCGGATTTCAGCGCAAGCACGCCGCCGACCAGCGGTTCATCGGTTCGCGCGGTCCATTTGAGCTTGCCGCGCTGCCTGAGATCGATCGCCGCAAGCACGCCCCAGTTCGCTTCGTCCGCCGGCTCCATGCTGTCGTAGCGCTGCGCCGGCTTGCCCGCCGTGGCGGTACTTTCCTTGATCCAGTAGCGCATCGGCATGTGCATCGCGGCGACGAAGGCCAGTCCGCGCCCGACGTCGACGGCGACCGGTGACCAGTTCACGCCGCCCGCCACGCCCGGCGTGATGCGCGTGCCTTCCTTGCTGGCACCGGCGAACAGGTTGTCCTGCTGCACGAAGGGCTCGGACTTGTACAGCAGCGCGCCGCTGGCGCGGTCATGCACATAGAACCAGCCCAGCTTCGACGCCTGACCGACCGCCGGCACGACCCGACCATCCGGCTCGCGGTGGTCGAACAGCACCGCCGGGCTGGCCACGTCGTAGCCCCACTTGTCGTGCGGAATCTGCTGGAAGTGCCAGGCGTAGGCGCCGGTCTTCGCACGGATGGCGACCAGCGACGCGGTATACAGATTGTCGCCCGGGCGAGTGGTGTCGTTGATCTGCGGGCTCGGGTTGCCGGTGCCGAAGTACAGCAGGCCGGACTTCGCGTCATAGGCCGGCGCATTCCACACCGAGCCGCCGCCGTATTCCCACGCGTCCTTGTGTTGCGGCGCGCTGGCGCGCTCGCCGGCGATGTCGCGGTTCAGCGGCAGGCCGTCTGCGGTTTTCTCGACGAAATCACCTTCCCAGCCGCCCTCCTGCGGCTTGCGCACGGTGTCGAACTGCCACACCCGCTGACCGGTCTTCGCGTCGAATGCCGCCAGAAAGCCGATGCCGCCGTACTTGCCCGCCATGCCGACGACCGACGCCAGCTGGCCTGCCGAGCCGGGCACGTCCAGATGCAGGCCGTAACCCACGCCGTTGATGCCGACGATCACCCTGCCGTCCACCACCAGTGGTGCAGCGGCCGCGCCGACGCCCGAACCGCCGCCGACCTCGCCCTTGATGCCTTCGCTGCTTTCGGTCGTCGCGTTGTCCGGCCGCGCCAGTTCGATGTCCCAGTGCGGCTTGCCGGTGGCGGCGTCGAGCGCCACCAGGCGTGCATCCACCGTGGCGACGAACACGCGGCCGTCATCGAATGCCACGCCCCGATTCGCCGGGCCGCAGCACACCTTCTCCGTGCGCTTCTTGTGCGTGTAGCGCCACAGTTCGGCGCCGGTGCGCGCGTCGAGCGCCACCACGTGCGAACCGGGCAGCGACACATACATCTTTCCGCCGACCACCAGAGGCGTGGCCTGGAAGGTCTGCGCGATGCCGCTCTGGTAGATCCACTTCGGCACCAGCTTCTGCACGGTCTTCGGCGTGACGCCCGGCAGGTCGGCCAGGCGCGTGTTTGCGTGATCCAGCCCGAAGGTGGACCATTCCCTGTCCTTGGGCGGGGCGGCGGCGAAAGTCAGTCCGGCGTTCAGCGCGAACGCGAGCGCAAGGGTGGAGCGGATCATGATGAAGAACCCATTCGAGCTTCGACGAAGGCCCCGATAATAGGCGCACTGACGATAGCCCGATGCCGCGCACGCGGTCCGACGTAAAATCGGGCCCATGAAAGACATCAGCCCAGCAGCAATTTCTTCCGCGCCAGCCGCCGCTGCAGCCGCCTTCGTCCATCTTCGCGTGCACAGCGAATTTTCCATCGTCGACGGCATCGTCACGCTCGACGCGGCCGTCAAGGCGGCCGCGCAGGACCGCATGCCGGCGCTGGCCATTTCCGACCTGACCAATGTGTTCGGCCTGGTGAAGTTCTACAAGGCGGCTCGCAGCAAGGGCGTGAAGCCGGTTGCCGCGGTCGATGTCTTCATCACCAACGAGGCCGAACGCGACAAGCCCCATCGCTTGCTGCTGCTGGCGCGCAATCGCGAAGGCTACGGCACGCTGTGCCGCCTGCTAACCCGCGCCTATCTGGAAAACAAGCACCGCGGCCGGGCGGAAATCCGGCGCGAGTGGTTCGAGGCGGCCGATACCGGCGCGGCCGGCCTGATCGCGCTGTCCGGCGCGATGCAGGGCGATGTCGGGCTGGCGCTGCTGGCCGGCAACATGGAATCGGCACGCCGGCTGGCCGCCGACTGGTCACGGCTGTTCAACGGCGACTACTGCATCGAACTGCAGCGCGCCGGCCATCCGAACACCGAGGTGTATGTGGCCGACGCATGCGCACTGGCCATCGAGACCGGCATTCCGGTGGTCGCCACACACCCGGTGCAGTTCATGGCACCGGACGACTACAAGGCGCACGAGGCGCGCGTGTGCATCGCCCAGGGCTATGTGCTGACCGACAAGCGGCGGCCGCGCGATTTCACCGAACAGCAGTACTTCAAGACATCGGCCGAAATGGCTGAACTGTTCGCCGACATACCGGAGGCCATCGAAAACACGCTGGAGATCGCGCGCCGCTGCAATCTCACGCTGACGCTGGGCAAGAACTACCTGCCGCAGTTTCCGACGCCGCCCGGCATGACGATCGACGACTTCATGATCGCCGAAGCGAAAGCCGGCCTGGAAACGCGGCTGGCGCTGCTGTTTCCGGACGAGGCGGTGCGCGCGGCGCGACGCGACGAGTACGAGGCACGGCTCAAGTTCGAGTGCGACACCATCATCCAGATGGGTTTCCCCGGCTACTTCCTGATCGTGGCCGACTTCATCAACTGGGCCAAGAAGAACGGCGTGCCGGTCGGGCCGGGTCGCGGCTCGGGCGCCGGTTCGCTGGTCGCCTATTCGCTGGGCATCACCGACCTCGATCCGCTCGCCTACGCGCTGCTGTTCGAGCGCTTCCTGAATCCGGAGCGGGTGTCGATGCCCGACTTCGACGTCGACTTCTGCCAGGACAAGCGCTGGATGGTGATCGAGTACGTGCGCCAGAAATACGGCGCCGACGCGGTGAGCCAGATCGCCACCTACGGCACGATGGCGTCGCGCGCGGTCATCCGCGACGTCGGCCGCGTACTCGACATGGGCTACAACTTCTGTGACCAGCTGTCGAAGCTGATTCCGGTGGTGCAGAACAAGCCGCTGTCGCTGGCCGAGGCGCGCGAACAGGCGCCGCAACTGGCCGAGCGCGAGCAGAACGAGGAGGAGGTGCGCGAACTGCTGCGCCTGGCCGAGCCGCTCGAGGGCCTGGCGCGCAATGTCGGCATGCATGCCGGCGGCGTGCTGATCGCGCCCGGCAAGCTGACCGATTTCTGTCCGCTGTACCAGCAGGACGGCGACGACGCGGCGCCGGTGAGCCAGTTCGACAAGGACGACGTCGAAGCCATCGGCCTCGTGAAGTTCGACTTTCTGGGCCTGCGCAACCTCACCATCATCGAGCTCGCGGTCGACTACATCGAGCGCATGACCGGCGAGCGGCCCGATCTGCTGAGTCTGCCTTTCACCGATCCGGCCGCCTACCAGGTGCTGAAGGAAGCCAACACGACGGCGATCTTCCAGCTGGAATCGGAAGGCATGAAGAAGCTGCTGTCCAAACTGCAGCCCGACCGCTTCGAGGACATCATCGCCGTGCTGGCGCTATACCGCCCGGGGCCGCTCGGCTCCGGCATGGTCGACGACTTCATCCTGCGCAAGAAGGGTCAGCAGGCGATCGACTACTTCCACCCGGATCTCGAAGGCTGCCTGTCGCCGACCTATGGCGTCATCGTGTATCAGGAACAGGTGATGCAGATTTCGCAGATCATCGGCGGCTACACGCTCGGCGGTGCGGACATGCTGCGGCGCGCCATGGGCAAGAAGAAGCCGGAGGAAATGGCCAAGCACCGCGAAACCATCGCCGCGGGTGCCGCCACCAAGGGCTACGATCCGGCGCTGGCCGAACAGCTGTTCGACCTGATGACCAAGTTCGCGGAATACGGCTTCAACAAGTCGCACACCGCCGCCTATGCCGTCGTCACCTATCACACGGCCTGGCTGAAGGCGCATCACTGCGCCGCCTTCATGGCCGCGTCGCTGTCGTCCGACATGGACAACACCGACACGGTGAACATTTTCTTCCTCGACGCGAAGAAGAACCGGCTCAGCGTGCTGCCGCCGGACATCAACCGGTCCGAATACCGCTTCGTGCCGGTGTCGCGCAGCGAAATCCGCTATGGCCTGGGTGCGGTGAAGGGCACCGGCGAACAGGCGGTGAACGCCATCATCGAGGCGCGCACCAGCGGCGGGCCCTTTGTCGACCTGTTCGACTTCTGCCTGCGCGTCGACCGCCGCACCGTGAACCGTCGCACCATCGAGGCGCTGATCCGCGCGGGCGCCTTCGACTCGACGCGCGAGGGCGCCGACCCGGACCGCAACATCCTGATGTCCAGCGTTGCACTCGCCATGGAAGCGGCCGAACAGGCGGCGGCCAACGCGCATCAGGGAGGCCTGTTCGACGACGCCCCGGCGGGCGTCGGCACGCGCGCCCCCGAGTACGTGAGCTGCAAGCCATGGAGCGAACGCGAAAAGCTGCAGAACGAGAAGCAGGCGCTCGGCTTCTATCTGTCGGGTCACCCGTTCAACAGCTATGCGCAGGAGTTCTCGCGCTTTGCGCGGCGCAAGCTGGCGCAACTCGAATCGTCGCGCGACCCGACCGTGGTCGCCGGACTGGTCGTCAGTTCGCGCGTGCAGATGACGCGTCGCGGCAAGATGGCTTTCGTCGTGCTCGACGACGGCACGGCGCAGGTCGAGGTGTCGGTGTTCAACGAACTGTTCGACGCTTCGCGCAACAAGCTGCGCGAAGACGAAGTGCTGGTGATCGAGGGCCGCGCGCAGTTCGACGACTACTCCAATTCGATGCGCGTCGTGGCCGAAAGCCTGCTGACCGCCGGTGAGGCTCGCGCCCGCTTCGCCCGCCGGCTCGAACTCAGGGTCAATGGCGAAGTGGCGGGCGCAGGCGGTGCGCGCGCCGCCTGCGCCCGCCTGCGCAGCCTGCTCGAACCGTTCCGCGCCGAAGGCGGTTGCCGGGTGCGGCTTCACTACAGCAGCGGCCAGGCCATCGCACCCCTCGATTTCGGCGACCAGTGGCGCGTGCGGCTGGACGACGCCTTGTTCGACGGGCTGCGCGACTGGCTGCCACCTGAATCGGTCGGCGTCACCTATGCCTGAGCGCGCGCCAGCGCGCACGCGCCTGATCGACGAGTCCGCGCTCGACGCGTTGACGATGCGGGCGCAGGCCAGCCCGCGTCGGCGGATGAACGACAACCTGCATCCGCATGACGACCATCCGACGCACCGCCTGCTCAATGCCATCGAGCCGGACAGCTATGTCCAGCCCCATCGCCACCTCGATCCAGCCAAGGATGAAACCCTGCTCTGCCTGCGCGGGATGCTCGGCTGCATCCTGTTCGACGACGCGGGCGCCGTGCAGTCGCTGCATCGACTGGGTGCGGGCCACGCCTGTGGCATCGACATCGGTCATGGCCAGTTTCACAGCCTGGTGTCGCTCGAATCAGGCTCGGTCATGTTCGAAGCGAAGTCGGGGCCCTATCGGCCGCTCGCTATCGACGAGCTCGCACCGTGGGCACCCGCTCCGGGCGACCCGGCAGCGACGCGCTATCTTCAGTGGATGATTGCGCGCTTCGCCGCCGTGAAAGGCCGCTGACCCCGCTGTGGCATACTCGAACGTACATTGAGCGGCACCCGGTCACGCTTCAGGCGGCACTTATCATGCATTCCGGCCCTTCAGTCCGCGACCTGCCTGCCGTCAACCCTGTCTGACCCGCCCATTTCTACGGATACAGATCCCGCCGTGCAGACTGCCCGAATAGCTTTGCTGGAAGACGACCCGGTCCAGGTTGAAATACTGGGCACCTGGCTGCGTGCCGCAGGCCACGACGTGCATGTGTTCATGCGTTCTCGTGACCTGATGCGCGAAGCGGTGCGTGAAAGTTACGACCTGCTGCTGATCGACTGGGAATTGCCCGATCTGCCGGGTGCCGATGTGCTGCGCTGGCTGCGCAACGAGCGCCAGCTGCAGACGCCGGTCATTTTCGTGACGGCGCGGCAGGACGAGAACGATATCGTCACCGCACTGGCCGCCGGTGCCGACGACTACATCGTCAAGCCTGCGCGCCGGCTGGAACTGCTGACCCGGATCGAGGCCGTGCTGCGGCGCAGCCGTCCACCGGCAGACCAGCCGGTGGTCGAAGCCGAGCCCTATCATTTCGATCTGAATTCACACACGGCGCGCCTGCACAACGAGGTTGTTGATCTGACCGAACGCGAGTTCGAACTGGCCGTGTTCCTGTTCCGCAACGTCGGTCGCCTGGTATCGCGCGGTCACCTGCTCGAATCGCTGTGGGGCCGCAAGGGCGATGTGCCGACACGGACCGTCGATACCCACATGTCGCGCGTGCGTTCCAAGCTCGCCCTGCGTCCGGAGAATGGTTATCGACTGGCGTCGACCTACAACTATGGCTACCGGCTGGAGCGGGTGTCCGGTGACGCCCGGCCGAACGAAGGCGAAGCGATGGACTGACCTGCAGCGCCCGCAGGCCAACAACGAAAAAAGGAGCCTTTGGCTCCTTTTTTGTTGCCCGCCCGATCCGGACTACTTCGACAGCGAATCGCGGATCTGGCGCAGCAGCACGACTTCTTCGGGTGGCTCTGCCGGTGCCGCCGGTGCCGCCGCCTCTTCACGCTTGAGCCGGTTGATCTGCTTCACCATGATGAAGATGATGAAGGCGAGAATGACAAAATTGAGTGCGATCGTCAGGAAGCTGCCCCAGGCGAACACCGGCACGCCCGCCTTCTTCAGGTCGGCCAGCGTTTCCGGTACGCCGGGTGGAATGTCCTTGAGCACGATGAAGAACTGACTGAAATCCAGGCCGCCGAAAATCGCACCCACGATGGGCATGATCAGGTCGGCGACGACCGAGTCGACGATCTTGCCGAAGGCTGCGCCGATGATGACGCCGACTGCGAGGTCGACGACATTGCCCTTCATGGCGAATGCCTTGAATTCCGAAACGAAGCTCATGCTGGTCTCCTTGTTGATATGGGTGCAATTCGCGTGCGGGCGGCGCGCGCGAACCGATGACTTCCGGCGGCGAGGAAGATAGCACACGGCCGGCGTGGCGCCGGTCCGGGCTGCCCGCCGCCATCTCTGATACGCTCGCCAGCCACCGTGCCGCTTGCGCCAGCCGGATCGAGCACCGTCCGGCAACGCGGCATGTGTCATCAGCCGGTCTGTTTCGTATGGAGAAGGCATGAAGATACTCAAGCTTGCGGCTTTCGCGCTCGGCGGCATCGCTGCGCTGCTCGCTGCGGTCGTGCTGTATGTGGCGATCACCTTCGATGCCGTCCGCGTGAAGGAAGAGCTCAGGCGGGTCGTGCTCGAACAGAAGCAGCGCACGCTGGATATCGAAGGTGATGTCGACCTGTCCTTCTATCCGAACCTCGGACTCAAGCTCGGTCGCACCGCCTTGTCCGAACACAATTCGACCGAGCGCTTCGCAGCCATCGACAGTGCGCGCGTATCGGTTGCGGTGCTGCCGCTGCTGTCGGGTTCGCTGGTGGTCGACGAAATCCGGATCGAAGGTGCGAGCGTCGCGCTGATCCGCTACAAGGACGGCTCGTTCAACTTCGAAGACCTGCTCTCGGCCGAGAAGGACGAGAGCTCGCCGGTCCGCTTCGATATCGCCGGGCTGAAGCTGTCGCGCTCGGCACTCGCTTTCCGCGACGAGGGCAGCGCTGCGGCGCACATGCTGGGCGACATCGAACTGTCGGTCGGCAAGCTGTCGAACGCGGCGCGCGGCAGGCTCGACATGACGGCGCGCTGGACGTCTGCGCAGCCGGCGGCCGATTCGCACATCATGCTGGCTGCCGGCTACGACTATGACCTGCCGGCGCAGCGCTTCGCGCTCGAAGCGCTGAACGCGACGATGGACGGCACGCTGTCAGACCTGACGGATCTGCGTGCCGCACTGACCTCGGAGCGGCTCGAAGCCGCCGCCGACGGCCGCATCGACATCCAGAAACTGGCGCTTGACCTGTCCGCCCGCCGGGCCGGTGAGGCGCTGTCGGCGAAACTGGCGGCGCCCGCGCTGCAGCTCGATGCCGGCGGCGCCCGTGGTGATGAGGTCAGTCTGGCGGCGAAGATCGATTCGAGTGCCCGCATGGCGGACATCAAGCTGCAGCTCAAGGGCATCGAAGGCAGCGCGCAGGCGATCCGGGTGGCCGGCCTCACGCTGGCGCTGGACGCGCGTCAGGACACCGCCACCGTAAAGGCCGCCCTGGCCACGCCGCTGAACGTTCAGCTGGACGGGCCATCCGGCGAGCTGTCGGCGCTCGAAGGTTCGCTGGACATCGCGCATCCGTCCTTGCCGATGAAAAGCATCAAGCTTCCGGTCAAGGGCTCGGCGCGCGCAGACCTGAAGGCGCAGACCGCAGCGCTCGATCTCGACACGCGGCTCGACGACAGCCACATCCTGCTCAAGCTCGCCGCGACCCGCCTGCAACCGCTGGCGCTGACCTTCGACGTCGACATCGACCAGCTCGATCTGGATCGCTATCGCTCGCCCGCGCCGGCCGGCGAGGCGGCCAGACCCGCAGCCGGCAATGCGGACGACACCCCGGTCGACCTGTCCGCGCTGCGCGGCATCAACGCCAGCGGCAGCGTACGCATCGGTGCACTGCAGCTGGCCGGCGTCAAGATGACGAAGATGACGCTGAACGTGAAGGCGTCGAACGGAAAGCTGGAGGTGTCGCCCTATTCGGCCGCGCTCTATCAGGGCGCGGCCAGCGGTGCGCTCAGCCTGAATGCCGATGGCAACCGCATCGCGCTGAAGCAGACGCTGTCGGACATCGACGTGCACCCACTGATCCGCGACGCGGCCGGCAAGGACCTGCTGGAGGGGCGCGGCACGGTCACGCTGGATGTCGCGACGGCCGGCACGACGGTCGGTGCGCTGAAGCGTGCACTCGACGGCAGTGCATCGCTGAAGCTGCGCGACGGTGCCATCCGCGGCATCAATCTCGCGAAGAGCCTGCGCGAAGCGAAGGCGAAGCTGGGCGGCGGCACCACCGTGCAGCAGGCCAGCACCACCGAAAAGACCGATTTCTCGGCGCTAAGCGCCAGCTTTCGCATCGACGACGGCATCGCCCGCAATTCGGATCTGACAGCCAGCTCGCCTTTTTTGCGACTGGCCGGCTCCGGTACCATCAATCTGCCCGACGCCAGTGTGGATTACCTGGCGCGCGTCACGCTGGCTGCGACGAGCAAGGGGCAGGACGGCCGTGCCGCCGACGAACTCAGGGGCGTGACCGTACCGGTGCGCCTGTACGGGCCGTTCGCCAGCCTCGACTACAAGATCGAGTTCGCCGATCTGGTGAAGGGCGCCGCCAGGACGGCGGTCGAGCAACAGAGCCAGAAACTGCAGGAAAAAGCCCGTGACAAGGTGCAGGAACAGGTCGGCGACAAGCTGAAAGGGCTGTTCGGCCGCTAACGGCGGTCGGTGGGAGCGGCGGCCCCGCCGCGATCGAGCAGCGATGGTCGATGATCAGCGTGCGTATCGCGGCGGGGCCGCCGCTCCCACAGGACCGCTCCCACAGGACCGCGCCCGTATGGGCTCTTCAGGCCGGCAGTTCCCAGCTCGCGCCGATGGCCGAGATGCCGGCGCGGGCGACGATGGCGTCTTCACTGGACTTCACGCCCGATACGCCGACCCCGCCGACGCATTCGCCGTCCACGATGATCATTTCGCCACCTTCCAGCGGCAGCACCGGCATGCGCAACGCGGCCAGACGGCCGCTGTTGACCACGTCCTCGATCGCCTTGCTCGGCTTGCGCGCCAGAGCGCAGGTGCGGGCCTTCTCCGGTGCGATCTGGGTGCTCATCGGCGGCGCGCCGTCAAGGCGCTGCAGCCACATCAGGTTGCCACCGTCGTCGACGATGGCGATGGTGACGGGCCAGTTGCGTTTCAGGGCTTCGGCTTCTGCCGCGGCCGCAATCTGCCGCGCGTCGTCGAGCGTCAGGGTGAGGCGGGTTCTCATGGTCGTACTCCGTCAATGTCAAGAGAGGGCGTTGAACCCCGACGCCGGTGCTGCTCCGCTGCGTTGCGGAGAAGGCCGGTCAGGGGTTTTCGTGCGACGCTTGGCCGTGACGGGTGGTCCGGCGGGTGCGCGGGCCGGCGGGCGGATTGCTCACCGGCACTGTGCGTCTGGCTGACTTCTGTGGTGCATGTTCCGCGCGGCGAGCTAACTGGTGGGCTGCCGCGGGGCCGGCAATCTACCGGCGTCACGGTGAGCATCCTACACTGTCGGCCTGCCCGCGCGAGACGGGTTCCGCACACAAAACCGACAAGGAGCACGCATGGCCAGCAATCTGGGGATCGACCTCTACTCACCGAAGGAGATTGCCGAGAAGGTCGAAAACATCGGCATCGTCAAAGCCAACCTTCCGGTGCGCACGATGTTCATGCTCGGGGTGCTGGCCGGCGCCTTCATCGGCTTCGGTGCGCTGTACTTCACGCTGGTGGCCAGCGATGCCTCGCTCGGCTTCGCGCTGACCCGCGTGCTGGGCGGGCTGGCATTCTCGCTCGGCCTCATCCTGGTGGCCGTGGCCGGCGCCGAGTTGTTCACCGGCAACAATTTCCTGGTCATGGCCTGGGCCGAGGGGCGCATTCCGTTCAGCCTGCTGGCGCGCAACTGGGCCATCGTCTATGTGGCGAATGCAGTCGGCGCACTGGGCATGGTGGCGCTGGTGTTCCTGTCCCATCACGGGGACATGAACGGCGGCGCAGTGGCCGAAACCTATGTGAAGGTGGCGGCGGCGAAGACGGCGACGCCCTTCCTGGTCGTGTTCGTGAAGGGCATCCTGTGCAACGCCCTGGTCTGTCTCGCGGTGTGGCTGGCAACCGCCGGGCGCAGCGTGACCGACAAGGTGCTGGCCATCGTGTTTCCGGTGTCGGCCTTCGTCGCCGCCGGCTTCGAACACTGCATCGCCAACATGTACTTCATTCCGATGGGCATGCTGCTGCACGCCAACGGTGTGCTGCCGGCCGGCGTCGATCTGTCCGGCCTCACCGCGGCCGGGCTGGCCGGCAATCTGGTCGCGGCGACGCTGGGCAACATCGTCGGCGGCAGCATTCTGGTCGCCGGGGTGTATTACCTGACGTTCCGCCAGCGCGCCTGACGGCGGCGATCCCGCGGCCCGGGCTATCGGCCCGGTCCTGCGGCTCGGTTCCGGACTTCAGTCCTGATGCTCGGTGCGCCGGCCGACCGGCAGCCCGAGCTGCTTGAGCTTGCGGTACAGGTGGGTGCGCTCCAGCCCGGATCGCTCGGCCAGCCGCGTCATGTTGCCACCTTCGCGTTCCATGTGGTGTTCGAAATACAGCCGCTCGAACGCCTCGCGCGCGTCGCGCAGCGGCTGGTTCAGACCGGGTAGCGCCGCGTTGCCGGCGGGGCGCAGCAGCGCCCGCAGCGCACTCGCGTCCACATCGTCATCGAGGGTGGCCAGCGCGGCCGAGCGCAGCGCCGACACAAGTTCTCCGTAGCCGCCCGGCCACGGATGCTGACGCAGCAGCGGGCGGGCCGACTCGGCCAGTGCGCGCAGCGGAATTTCGCCCGCGTCCGCCATGTGCTTGAGCACGTCGTCGGCCAGATCGCCGATCTCGTCACGCAGTTCGGCCAGCGTCGGCAGCGGCAGCACGACGTCGAACAGCCGCGACAGCACGGCTTCGTCCCAGCCGGCGGCCTGCAGCTCTGCCGGCGCCTGGGCGCAGCTGGCAATCAGCTTCGCGTCGAGCCGCTCCAGCCGGTCGACCGCGAAGGCGAGGTTTTTCTGCTGCATGCGCGACAGCGCGCCGATGTCGCCGGCGTGGATGACGCCGCCGCGTGCCGCATCGAGCTGTTCCTGCGTGATGGCGCCCGGAATGCCGGCCAGTTCGATCCAGCGCCGTCCCGGCACCGCCAGCGTGCGCGCAGCCAGTTCGGCAAAACTCGACGGACCGCAGCGCAGCATGATGATGCGCGAGCGGCTGGCCATCTGTTCCAGACGACGGCGCAGGTCGCGCAGCGGACCACCACGCGTGATGCCGGCCAGCGAAGGTGCCGCCGGGCGCTGTTCGGCCGGTGCACTGCGGATCAGCGCGCGCTTCACGCTGGACAGCAGCTTGGCCAGCGCGATCGGCTTCTCGAGGAAGTCGAGCGCGCCGATGCGTGTCGCCTCGACCGCCGAATCGATGGTGCCGTGACCGGACATCATGATGACCGGCATCGTCAGTTGCCCGCCCGAAGCCCACTCCTTCAGCAGCGTGATGCCGTCGGTGTCGGGCATCCAGATGTCCAGCAGCACCAGATCGGGTCGCGCGGCAAGTCGCGCACTGCGCGCCGCCGCCGCGTTTTCCGCCAGCGTCACGTCGTGCCCTTCGTCCCGCAGGATTTCGGACAGCAACTCCCGAATGCCCATCTCGTCGTCGACCACCAGTATGCGAGCCATGTTTTCCTGACTTTCAGGCTGCCAGCGGCAGCGCTATGCGGATTTCAGCGCCTTGCGGCGCGATGTTTTCGATTTCGATACGACCATCGTGCTCGTCCACGATCTTCTTCACGATGGCCAGCCCCAGGCCTGTGCCACGTGCTTTCGACGTGACATAGGGTTCGAACGCGCGCGCCAGCACCTGGGCCGGAAAGCCGTGCCCGTTGTCGCGCACCGACAGTTCGACGCGATTGCCGCGGCGGCGCGTGTGCACGCTGATCTGCGGCGTGCCTGCTTCGGCCGAGGCGTCCTGCGCATTCTGCAGCAGGTTGTGGATGACCTGGCGCAGCTGGCCGGCGTCGCCGCTGATGTGCGGCAGATCGGTCGCCAGATGCCGTTCGATGCGGGGGGTCGAGGTTTCGTACAGGCCGAGCACTTCGTCCACCAGCCGGTTCAGGTCGAGCGGCGTCAGTACCGGCTGCGGCAGCCGCGCGTAGTCGCGGAAGGAATTGACCATGTTCTTCATCGCCTCGACCTGATCGACAATGGTCGATGTGGCGCGCGCCAGCAGGCGCTGGCCGTCCTCGTCAAGCTTGTCCGACAGCTTGAACTGCAGCCGTTCGGCCGACAGCTGGATCGGCGTCAGCGGATTCTTGATCTCGTGCGCCAGCCGGCGCGCCACTTCGCCCCATGCGGCGCTGCGCTGCGCGGCGATCAGCTGCGTGATGTTGTCGAACACGACGACGAAGCCGCCGCCGCCGGCCTGCGGCAATTGCGAACCGCGCAGCAGCAAAGTCTTGCCCGGGCCGAACGGATCGGCGATGTCGATCTGTCGGCTCCACGACTCCTGCCCCTCGTCGATGGCCGCCAGGATGGTGTCGCGCAATTCCGGGTGGCGCGGCCATTGCGCCAGCGCAATGTCTTCCCAGCCTTCTAGCCGGTCATCCAGGATGGCCAGCGCGCCCTGGTTGGCGGCACGCAACCGGGTGGACGGACTGAATGCCAGCACACCGGTCGACAGGTTGCCGAGCACGCCTTCGAGGTAGGTGCGTGCCGCCTCGGTTTCGCTGCGGCTGCGTTCGGCCTGCGCACGCGCATCGTTGAGCTGTTCTGTCATGCGGCGGAAGGACTGGGTCAATGTGCCCAGTTCGTCGCGCGTGGCGAGCGCCGGAATCGGGCTGAAATCGCCCTGCATCACGGCATCGGTCCCGCGCGCCAGAATGGACAGCGGCGCCGACATGCGCCGGCTGATCACGAAAGCCACGGCCAGTGCCGACAACAGCGCGAGCAGCAGCGCCAGCGTCAGCGTCAGCGCGAAGATGCGCTTGAGTCCGGCGCGCGCCAGCGACAGTTCCTGATAGTCGCGATAGGCACTCTGCACCGCCTCCGCGTTCAATGCCAGCGAAGCCGGCAGCGGCTGCAGCAGCTGCAGCACCGGCGCGTCGGATGCCAGTGTCGCGCCGCCGATGAACACCAGCGCACGCACGGTGAGGCCGTCGTTGCTGTCGGTGTCCACCGTGGTCAAGCCCATGCCCTGGCGCGCCTGACGCAGCTGCGACGGCGATGGCAGAGCAGGTACCAGCCGGGTGGCCGCCGCGCTGGTCGTCACCACCTGTCCCTGCGGGGAAAACAGCGTTGCACTGGCCACACCGGCCTGTTCGCGCAGCACGTCGAGCCGTGCGCTGCGCTTGAGCGGTGGTGTATCGGACAGGTCGCGCGCCATCGTGCGGGCCTTGTCGAGCAGGTCGGCTGACAGGTAGTCGAGCGTGTTGCGCCCGAGGATGAGACCGCCTTCGAGTGCCTGTTCGATGCGCACGTTGAACCACGAATCGACGGAACGCGACACGAAATTCACCGACAGCACGTAGATCAGCGCGCCCGGCGCCACCGCCAGTGCGGCAAATGCCGCGAACAGACGCAGTTTCAGGCGCGAGCCGAACACGGCGGCGCGGTGCTCGCGCAGCAGGTGCGCCACCAGCCACGTCACCAGACCGAGCAGGCCGAGCGCCACAGTAACGTTCAGGCCGAGCAGCAGCGGGTAGCTGCGCGCGAACAGCGCGGTGTTTTCGCTGGCCAGCGACAGCAGCAGCAGCAGCACGCCACTGAGCGCGGCGCTGGCGAAAATGAAGTTCCTCATCGCGGCACCGCCTGCTGCGCGGTGAAGCCCCAGCGCTGCCATTCGGACTCCAGCGTCCAGTCGCGATTGCTCATCGCGCTGAGCTGGAACGGTTTGGGCAGCTGGGTCACATCGAGCCGCAGACGCAACGCCGCGACATAGCTGCCGCCGGCCTTCAGACGCCCCGAGTCGATGATCGGCCAGCTGCGCAGCCGGCCGATCAGCTTGAGCGCTTCGTCCAGCGTGTCGAAGCCCTGGTGCAGCGCGCCGGTGGATACCCGGTACTGCTGGGTCAGTGCGTGATAGCTCAGGCGGTAGGTCAGCGCGCGCTCGACCACGTCTTCATCGAGCCAGTACCAGCGTGGCCGGCTGATTTCGAACTCGAGCACGAAGTACAGTGCCACGCCGCGCGTGACGGCTTCGGCCAGCCGAGGCGACAGCGTGACGCCGATGTCGGTGGACAGCTGGTAGCCCTCGTCGCTGTGATCGAGCCGGACATCGCGCATTTCCACGCCAGCAGCAGCATGGCCGGGCGCCATCAGGCAGATCGTCAGCAGGCAGGTCACGATGCAGCGCCAGACCCCCGGCCAGGTCGGGGGTCGTTCAGACACCGCGGGTTTTCTGCAGCAGGGCGTAGAAGAACCCGTCATGCTCGGCGTCCGGCAGCAGTTGCAGATCGAAAGCGCCGCATGGGCTCAGGCGTTGGCAGTCGGCGTGGCGGGTCACGAAGGCTGCCACCTGCTTGTGGTTTTCCGCGCGGAAGACCGAACAGGTGGCGTACAGCAATTTACCACCGGGCGCCAGCACGCGCCAAAGGCTGTCCAGCATGGCGCGCTGCTGCTTGGCGAAACGGGCGATATCGTCCGGCCGGCGCAGCCACTTCGCGTCCGGGTGCCGCCGCACGACACCGGACGCGCTGCACGGCACGTCAGCCAGGATGCGGTCGAAGGGGCGGCCGTCCCACCAGGTATCGACCGCCGCGGCGTCGCCGATCTGCACCCGGCCGGTCAGCCCGAGCCGCGCGAAGTTTTCGCTGATGCGCTGTGCGCGCGGCGCGCTGTGGTCGAGCGCCAGCAGTTCGATGTCGGCGCATTCGAGCAGATGCGACGCCTTGCCGCCGGGTGCTGCGCAGGCATCAAGCACGCGCTGCCCGGCGCGCACGTCGAGCAGGCCGGCGGCGCGCTGGGCACCGAGGTCCTGCACCGACATCAGGCCATCGGCAAACCCCGGCAGCCGGGCGACCGGGCACGGCTTGTCGAGCAGCAGACCGGCGTCGCCGTGTCGGGTTGTCGCGATGTCCTCGGCCGCGAGGCGGGCCTGTACTTCATCGACGGTGGCGCGCCGGCGATTGACGCGCAGCGCCATCGGCGGATGGGTATTGCCCTGCTGCGCGATGTCCTGCCAGTGATTCGGGTGGTCACGGCGCAGCCGGTCAAGCCACCAGCGCGGGTGTTGCAGGCGCGCTGCGTCGTCACCCGCGACCGCGGCAGCCAACTCGTCGCCACGCCGCTGCGCGCTGCGCAGCACCGCATTCATCAGCCCGCCGAAGCGGTCACCACCGAGCGTGCGCGCAGCGTCGACCGCCTGGCTGACCGTGGTGTGTGCGCTGTCGGGTCGCGCGTCGAGGCGGCACAGCGCAACCAGCAGCAGCGCACGCCGATCGAGCTCGCGCAGCGGCTTGGGCACCAGCACGGCGAGCCGGGCCTCGATCGCGGCATGCGCGCGCAGGCACTGGTAGGCAAGATCGCGCACGGCGGCGGTATTGGATGACAGGGCGTCAGGCGTGCGACTGAACGCGTCGTCCAGCGCATCACCCTTGAGCACGGCAGCCACGGCGTGGGCTGCTCCGAGCAGGGCTGCAGCCAGTGAATCGGCGGCGACCGGCTGACCGGCAGAAGATGCGGAATTCAATGCATGGGTACCGGCAAGAGGCGAGTCAGACCCGCTCCGGAGCGGGTTCTGATCGGGGATAAGCGGACGATCAACCCGTCCAGGCGTGCTGGCGCAGCGCTTCGATCGACGCATAGCGCAACGCAGCCTCGTGCGTGGCGACCAGGATCACCTTCGGCGCCTGACCGGCGTCAAAGGCTTCGCGCCAGCGTGCTGCGCACAGGCACCAGCGGTCGCCGGCCCGCAGGCCGGGGAAGTCGTACTCCGGGCGCGGCGTCGACAGATCGTTGCCGCGCGCGCGGGAAAACAGCAGGAAGTCGTCGGTCAGCACCGCACACACAGTGTGCGAGCCGAAGTCGTTGTCGTCGGTGTTGCAGCAGCCATCGCGGAAAAATCCGGTCAGCGGCTTGAACGAACAGGGCTCGAGCGGCCCGCCAAGCACGTTGCGGGCATTGCCGTCGGGCCGCCAGTCGCGGTCCATGTCAGCGGACCAGCGCGCGCAGGCGCGCCACGCGTTCCACTGTTGCCGGATGCGTGCTGAACAGGCCGCGCAGGCCGCCGCCCGAAAGGGGATTCATGATCATCATCTGGCCGGTCTCCGGGTGCGCTTCGGCGGTTGCCATGGGGATACCCCGCGCGTAAGCGTCTATTTTAGTGAGGGCGTCGGCCAATGCATGCGGATCATTCGATATTTCCGCACCACCCCGATCGGCTCCGAATTCGCGCGTGCGCGATATCGCCATCTGGATCAGCATGGCAGCAATCGGCGCCAGCAGGGCAACAATGATGCCGACCACCGGATTGGCAGGGCGCCCTTCCGCATCGCGGCTGCCGCCAAACAGCATGCCGAACTGCGCCAGCGCGGAGATGGCGCCGGACACCGTGGCCGAAATGGTCGAGATCAGGATGTCGCGGTTCTTCACATGTGCCAGCTCATGCGCCATCACGCCACGCAACTCGCGCGCGGACAGCATGCGGACGATGCCGGTGGTCGCCGCCACGGCCGCGTTCTCCGGGTTGCGACCGGTCGCGAAGGCATTCGGCTGCGCCTCGTCGATGAGGTAGACGCGCGGCATCGGCAGTTCGGCCCGCTGCGCCAGTTCGGCCACCATGTTGTAAAGATAGGGCGACGACGCGGCGTCGACTTCGCGCGCCTTGTACATGCGCAGCACCATCTTGTCGGAAAACCAGTAGGCCCACACATTCATCGCGCCGCCGAACAGCAGCGCCAGCAGCATGCCCTGCTGCCCGCCGATGGCTGCGCCGACGACGCCGAACAGCGCGACGATGCCGGCCATCAGGATCGAGGTTTTCAGCCAGTTGCCAAACATTGTGCTTACCCGTCAGTGAAATCGGACGCCATATAGATTGCGCACTCAGCTGAAAATTCAAGCCGGAAACCTCAGTTGACCGGCGTTGCAGGCAGGGGCGGCAGAGTGTCTGACAAGGCGCGACGACGCGGCAGGATGGCTCCCTGCAAGGACGCGCAACGCAGCCGGACCCCGGCCGACGATCAGCCCGGCAGCTGTACCTGCTGGCCTGCTGCAAGCGTGTGGCCACGCAGGAATTCGGCCACTGGCAGCCGGCGCCCGCCGGCCTTCTGCAGTTCGGTGACACACAGCGAGCCGTCGCCGCAGCCGATCACCACGCCGTGATCATCGACCCGGCTGATCAGGCCGGGTGCGCCCGGCTCGGCCAGCACGTCGGCCCGCCACAGCTTGATCGGCGTTCCCTCCACCGTCATCAGCCCGCCGGGGAAAGGATCGAAGGCGCGCAACCGGCGACCCAGTTCGAGCGCGGGACGACGAAAGTCGAGGGCCGCTTCGGCCTTGCTGATCTTGGCCGCGTAGCACGCGCCATGGTCCGGTTGCGCGCGCGGCGTGACGCGGCCTGCCAGCAGGTCGGGCAGGGTATCGATCAGCAGCCGCGCGCCGGCTTCAGCCAGCCGGTCGTGCAGCGAGGCGGCAGTGTCGATGTCCGTGATGGCGACCATGCGCTCTGCCAGCATCGGGCCGGTGTCCAGACCGATGTCCATCTGCATCAGCGTGATGCCGGTCCGGGCGTCACCCGCTTCGATGGCGCGCTGTATCGGCGCGGCGCCACGCCAGCGCGGCAGCAGCGACGCATGGATGTTGATGCAGCCGAGGCGCGGAATGTCGAGCACGGCGCGCGGCAGCAGCAGGCCGTAGGCGACGACCACCAGCAGGTCGGGCGCGGCCTGCGCCAGCGGCGCACGCAGTTCCGGCGTTTTCAGCGTATCCGGCTGAGCCACCATCAGGCCATGCGCCAGGGCACGCGCCTTCACCGGGCTGGGCGCGAGCTTCATGCCGCGGCCGGCCGGCCGGTCAGGCTGGGTCAGCACGAGCGGGATGTCGCAGTCGAAACCGATCAGCGCGTCGAGTGCACGAGCGGCGAATTCAGGTGTGCCGGCGAACGCGATGCGCGGCCGGGCCGTGGGGGTACGTGAGGGCATCAGGCGCTTTCGCGGGCCTGCTTCGCGATGCGGTTCTTGATGCGGCTCTGCTTGAGCTGCGACAGGTGATCGACGAACACCTTGCCCTGAAGGTGATCCATTTCGTGCTGGATGCATACGGCGAGCAGGCCGTGTGCATCGATTTCGTGCTCGGCGCCGTCGAGCGACAGCGTGCTGACGCGGATGTGCTCCGAGCGCGTCACCTTTTCATAGATGCCGGGCACCGACAGACACCCCTCCTCGTACACCTGCTCGCCGTCACGCGCGACGATGCGCGGGTTGATCAGCGTGATCAGCCCGCTCCTGTCCTCGCTGATATCGATCACGATGACCTGCTTGTGCACATCGACCTGGGTCGCAGCCAGTCCGATCCCGGGTGCGGCATACATCGTTTCCGCCATGTCGGCGGCCAGTCTGCGGGTGCTTTCATCGACCTGCTGCACCGGCGACGCCTTCTTGCGCAGACGGGGATCGGGAAATTTCAGTATCGGAAGTAGTGCCATAAAAGTCGTGCTGATTTAATGGATTAGCAGTGAATTTTCATGCAGACTGTCATTAGTTGAAGCAGCTTGCTACACTGATGCATGCCGATGGCCTGAGCCTTGCCTGCCGTCATGCAACGCGTGCCGCAATCCATGATGCAACCCATGATTTTCGGCGGCGGAACCAGAACGTGCGCAGCTCAAGTCGCCGCGCACGCTGCCGTAGCAAACGCTTGAACCAATATCGAGAGGCAAACCCCCGGCCGGGTTCCGGCGGTGCAACACGAAACGCGGCGACCATCCGTCCGTAACCGTTGTGCTACCGGCGTCCGCCAGTGCGAGGCCACAACATGCGCAAGATTATATGCTCCCTGCTGGTCGCCCTTTCAAGCGCGACCGCCTTCGCCCAGTCAGACGCTGCGCCCGCCATTGCCGGCAACGCGCCTGACCGCCATGTCGTCAAGCCGGGCGACACGCTGTGGGGCATTGCCGGCCTGTTCCTGAAGGAGCCGTGGCGCTGGCCCGAAGTCTGGCGGATGAATCGCGAACAGATCCGCAACCCGCACCTGATCTACCCCGGGCAGATCGTCTATCTGGAAGATTTCAACGGCTCGCCTCGCCTGCGCGTCGGTCAGCCGGTCAAGCTGTCGCCCAAGACCTACGAAGAAGCGGTGCCCGAGCCGATCGCCTCGATTCCGCACAAGGCCATCGAACCCTTCCTGACCAGGCCGATTGCGGTGGAAGCCGGTTTCAACGAAACGGCGCCGCGCATCGTCGGCACGCAGGAAGGCCGCGTGTACCTCAGCGCGGGCGATGTGGCCTATGTGACCGGCGTGACCGACAGCGCGTCGCTGTGGCATGTCTATCGGCCGGCTGCGCCGATCCGCGATCCGGAAACCAAGGCCGTGCTGGGCTTCGAGGCCGAATACCTCGGCGATGCCCGGCTGACGCGCGAAGGCGACCCGGCGACATTCGAGGTCGAGAAGGCGCAGTTCGAAATGGGCAAGGGCGACCGGCTGATTCCGGCGCCCCCGGCTGTACTGGTCGCCTATGTACCGCGAGCCCCCGAGAAGGAGATCGAAGGCAGCGTGGCGCGCATCGTCGGCGGCGTGGCATCGGCCGGACGCCACAACGTCGTGCTGCTGAACCGCGGCGCGAACGATGGTGTCGAGGTCGGCCACGTGTTCGCCGCCTTCGTCGCCGGCAAGAAGATCACCGAGCGTCTCGACCAGCAGATCAACACCTTCCAGATGCCGGATGAGCGCTCGGGCGTCGTGTTCGTGTTCCGGGTATTCGACACCATTTCCTATGCGCTGGTGATGGATGCCAAGCGCCCGATCACCGTCGGCGACCGCTTCCGCAAGCCCTGAACGCCGACGGCTCGATCGCGCGGTCGCCGGTGGAGCGCGTATCCGATGCGTCGCTCGCAGCCTGGCTGCGGCTCACGCTGACACGCGGACTCGGGCTGGAAGCACAGCGCCGTCTGCTGTCTGCATTCGGTCCGCCGGAGCGGGTGTTCGCGGCGTCCGGCCCGGCGATCGCCGCGGCGGTCGGCGACAGGGCGGCCCGCCTGCTGGCCGCCTTCGATGACGATGCGGCGATCGCACGTACGCTCGACTGGGCGCACCAGCAGGGCAATCACCTCGTGACGCTTGCCGACGCCGCGTATCCGCAAGCACTGCTCGAAATAGCCGACCCACCGACGCTGCTGTATGTGAAAGGCCGCGTCGAGTTGCTGAACCGGCGTGCGCTGGCCATCGTCGGTGCGCGCAACGCCACCGCACAGGGCGCGCAGACGGCCGAACAATTTGCGCGCGAATTGTCGCGCGGCGGCCTGACCATCGTCAGCGGCCTCGCGCTAGGCTGCGACGCTGCAGCCCACAACGGCGCGCTCGACGGTCCGGGTTCGACCATTGCGGTGATCGGCACCGGTGCCGACCGCATCTACCCGCCGCGCAATCAGGAACTCGCGCGCCGCGTGGCGGCACAGGGTGCCGTGCTCAGCGAGTTTCCGCTCGGCACGCCGGCGCTGCGGGAGAACTTTCCGCGCCGCAACCGCATCATTTCCGGCCTTTCTCGTGGTGTGCTGGTGGTCGAGGCGGCAGCACGCAGCGGCACGCTCATCACCGCCCGTCTTGCCGGCGACCAGGGACGCGAGGTGTTCGCGATTCCGGGGTCCATCCACTCGCCGCTGTCCAAGGGCTGCCACCAGTTGATCCGCCAGGGGGCCAAACTGGTGGATGACGCGCGCGACATCCTGTCCGAGTTGCAGCCGGAGGTGGCTCCTGCCGGCGCTGCCGCCGCAGCACCGTTGGCTGACGACATCTCGGGGCTGCTCGATGCAATGGGCTTCGATCCGATCGGAATCGACCTGCTCGCGCAACATACCGGCTTGACGGCAGACACCCTCTCCGCCATGCTGCTTTCGCTGGAACTCGAAAGGCGGGTTGCGTTGCTGCCCGACGGGCGATTCCAGCGAATCAGGTGATACGGTTCGGGTCCGCCCGAGCCGGGTGACAAACCGCCGGTGGGCTTTGCCGCCAACCGGCACGCGCGGAGCCGAATCATGATCGACGTTCTGGTCTATCTTTTCGAAACTTACGCGCATCTGGACAGCTATCCCGAGCCCAACCAGCTCGCACGCAAGCTCACGGCTGCCGGTTTCGAGCAGGACGAAATCGAGGAAGCCATGGGTTGGCTGTCCGGTCTTGAAAGCGCCGGTGGCGCAGACAAGCCGAAGATTGCCGAAGAAAGCCGCTCCATCCGGCTGTACTCGGCAGCGGAGCAATCGCGGCTCGACACGGAATGCCGCGGCTTCCTCTCATTCCTCGAAGATGCCGGTGCGATCAACGCCCTGACCCGTGAAATCGTGGTCGAGCGTGCGCTGGCGCTGGAGGATGACGAGGTGTCGCTGAGCCAGCTCAAGGTGATCGTGCTGATGGTGCTGTGGAACCAGCAGGCAACCACCGACACCCTGGTCCTCGAGGAGCTGCTGTCCGACGAAGACGAGCCGCGCGCCCCGCATTGATCCGGCGCGCGACGCGACGGGCTTGGCGAGCTCCCGCGTATTCGCTTGCCTGTTCGGAATTTTTGTCCCTATCATGCGCCGCTTTCACGCCGCTTGATCCGGCGCGCACCCGGTGCGCCGCAGTCGGCGATCGGGTCATCGGGCAGGCATGGGCAAAAAACTGATCATCGCGGAAAAACCGTCGGTCGCGCAGGACATCGCGCGCTCCGTCGGCGGATTCACGCGCGAAGGTGACTACTTCGAAAGCGACGACTACGTGTTGTCGTCCGCTGTCGGCCATCTGCTGGAACTGGCCGTGCCCGAGGAATACGAGGTCAAACGCGGCAAGTGGTCGTTTGCCCATCTTCCTGTCATCCCGCCCCGGTTCACGCTCAATCCGATCGACAAGACCGCGGAGCGACTGCGCCTGCTGACCCGGCTGATCAAGCGCAAGGACGTCGACAGCCTCGTGAATGCCTGTGACGCGGGCCGCGAGGGCGAACTGATCTTCAATTACATCGTCGAGCACAGCAAATCGACCAAGCCGATCGAGCGCCTGTGGCTGCAGTCGATGACCACGACGGCGATCCGCGACGGCTTCGTGAAGCTGCGCAGTGCGCAGGAAGTCGAAGGTCTGCGTCAGGCCGCGATGTCGCGCGCCGAGAGCGACTGGCTGATCGGCATCAACGGCACACGCGCGATGACCGCCTTCAACTCGAAGACCGGCGGCTTCCATCTGACGACGGTCGGCCGGGTGCAGACACCGACATTGGCCATCGTCGTGCGACGCGAGGAAGAAATCCGTCGCTTCAAGTC
This sequence comes from Methyloversatilis sp. RAC08, assembly GCF_001713355.1. Taxonomy (NCBI): domain Bacteria; kingdom Pseudomonadati; phylum Pseudomonadota; class Betaproteobacteria; order Nitrosomonadales; family Sterolibacteriaceae; genus Methyloversatilis; species Methyloversatilis sp. RAC08. The sequence continues at coordinate 1,924,913 of NZ_CP016448.1, forward strand.
GCGCGACTACTGGGAAATCGAAGGTCGTTTCGGCGCCGTGGCCGGTGAGTACGCCGGCCGCTGGATCGACGAGAAATTCAAGCGGCCGGAAGGCGACGAGCACGCCCGCGCCGAACGCGTTTGGGACGAGGCGAAGGCGCGTGCCATCCAGGCCAAGTGCGCCGGCAAGACCGGTACGGTCGAGGAAGAGGCCAAGCCATCGACGCAGTTGTCGCCGCTGCTGTATGACCTCACGTCGCTGCAGCGCGAGGCCAACGGGCGCTTCGGCTTTTCTGCCCGCGTCACGCTGCAGATCGCGCAGGCGCTGTATGAAAAGCACAAGGTGCTGACCTATCCGCGTACCGATGCACGCGCGCTGCCGGAAGACTATCTGCAGACGGTCAATGACGTGCTCGCGCGCCTGCCGCAGACCTATGCACCGCATGCCAACGAAATCGTGAAGCAGGGCTGGGTCAAGCCGAACAAGCGCATCTTCAACAACGCCAAGATTTCCGATCACTTCGCCATCATTCCGACCGGCACCGAGCCGAAGTCGCTGTCCGAAGCCGAAGCGAAGATCTACGACCTGGTGACGCGCCGCTTTCTCGCGGTGTTCTTTCCGGCCGCCGAATACCAGATCACGACCCGGATCACCCGCGTCGAGGGCGAAGCCTTCAAGACCGAAGGCAAGGTGCTGGTGAATGCCGGCTGGCTGGCCGTGTATGGCAAGGAAGCGGCACTGGTCGATGACGAGGCGAAGGCCAAGGGCGAAACCGTTGCGGCCAGTCTGGTACCGGTCAGGCCGGGCGAGACGGTCAAGGTCGAGGACATGCTGGTAAAGGCGCAGCAGACGCGCCCGCCGGCGCGCTACTCGGAAGCGACGCTGCTGTCCGCGATGGAAGGCGCCGGCAAGACCATCGACGACGAGGAACTGCGCGCGGCGATGGCCGGGCGCGGTCTGGGCACGCCGGCGACGCGAGCGCAGATCATCGAAAACCTGATTCTCGAAAGCTACATGCTGCGCGAAGGCCGCGAGCTGATTCCGACCGCCAAGGGTTTCCAGCTGATGATCGCGCTGCGCGGCCTGAAGATCGACGAACTCAGTTCGCCCGAACTGACCGGCGAGTGGGAATACAAGCTGTCGCAGATCGAGCGCGGCGAGCTGTCGCGCGAAGCCTTCATGGGCGAAATCGCAGACATGACGCAGCGCATCGTGCATCAGGCGAAGAGCTACGAAAGCGACACCATTCCGGGCGATTTCGCGACGCTGGAAGAAAAGTGCCCGCGCTGCGGCGGTGTCGTGAAGGAAAACTACAAGAAGTTCCAGTGCCAGAGCTGTGACTTCGCGCTGTGGAAGATCGTCGCCAGCCGCCAGTTCGAAACGCACGAAATCGACACCCTGCTGCGCGATCACAAGGTCGGACCGCTGACCGGCTTCCGCAACAAGATGGGCCGGCCGTTCAATGCGCTGATCAAGCTCAATGACAAGATGGAACCGGAGTTCGACTTCGGCCAGCCGCGCGATGACGAAAACGCCGAGCCGGTCGATTTCTCGTCGCAGACGCCGCTCGGCGCGTGCCCGAAGTGCGCGGCAAAAGTGTACGAACAGCCGATGTCCTACATCTGCGAAAAGGCGGTCGGTCCGGAAAAGTCCTGCGACTTCCGCTCGGGCAAGATCATCCTGCAGCAGCCGATCGAACCGGAGCAGATGCAGAAGCTGCTGGAGGCCGGCCGCACCGATCTGCTGAAGGGATTCGTGTCGTCGCGCACCAAACGCAAGTTCTCCGCCTTCCTGGTGCGCCAGCCGGACGGCAAGGTGGGCTTTGAATTCGAGCCGCGTGCGGTCAAGCCGAAAGCCGGGGCCAAGGAGGCCAAGGCGGCAACGCCAGGCGCCGACGTGGCGGAAGGCGAATCGCCTGCCGCAGCGCCAGTGAAGAAGGCGGTCGCAAAGAAGGCTGCCCCGACCAAGGCTGCAGCGAAGAAGACCACGCCGAAGAAGGCTGCCCCGAAAAAAGCCACTGCAAAGAAATCCGCCTGACGCGGGCGAACGGACGGCGGGTGCGACGCTTCTCCGAGGTGGCGCGCGCGACGCGTTTGATCGCGTCATGCGGCATGGTCCCGATCGGGATCGCCGGCCGAGCCCGCAGCGGATCGATGGATGCCAAAAAAATGCCCGACTCGAGGCCTGAGTCGGGCAAAACGGGAAGGGGTGAAGCGTGGAGCTACATCTTCTTCTGCACGTCGCGCGCGGTGTCCTGCACCGCCTCGCCGCCGGACTCGATGTCCTTGCCGGCGCCGGCAATCGTGTTGCAGCCTGCCAGTGCAAGACCGGCACTCAGAATAAGTATCGTCATCAGCTTGTTCATGCTCGTCTCCGTTGGGGAAGTGGGTATTGCGTTCAGAAAACCTGCCTGTGACACTCAGATCGTGCTGCGAAGCTGCGACACAGCCGGCACGATTTCACCGTCTTCGCCCGCATCAGCCGGGTCATCCTCTGTATCGGTCGTCAACATCAGGCCGTCGTCCACCGCCTGCAAGCGGTAGGCGGGTACCGCCAGACGCAGGCCGGCGTTGCCGGAGCGCGACACGCGCACCATCGCATAGCGTGCGCTGCGTTCACCGTGGCGCCCGGATATGGTCTGCTCGACCACGCCGAGCGTGACCCCATCCGCATCGAACACCTCGCGGCCATCAAGCCGCGACATCGCAGATACGCTGTCGGGTGTGGCTGCTGCGCCGCGTCCCATCTGGAAGGCGGTCAGCAGCCCCGCACTCAATAGAGCGCCGAACAGCGCCGACATCAGCAATCGAATCGTCATGATGCGTTTCTCCGTCTGCATGACACGACTGCAGTATGTGCAGCGGCCATGCCGTCGCCTGTCGTCCGCATGGAGGGTTGGCTGTAGGACGATTCCCGCATCGACTCACGTGCGCGTGGCCCGTCTCGGGTACGCTCGCGCTCTGATCCCTGTCCTGGAGAACATATGATGGCTATGCTGGTACTCGGTCTGGCGCTGCTGCTCGGCGTGCACTCGACGCGGCTTATTGCCCCCGGCCTGCGCGATGCGGGTGTCGCGCGCCTCGGTCTGCTGCCGTGGAAAGTCCTTTATGCGGCGCTGTCCCTGATCGGGCTGGCGCTTATCGTGCAGGGCTATGGCGACGCGCGCATGGCGCCGACGCTGCTGTGGGCGCCGCCGGTATGGACGCGTCACCTGGCCGCGCTGCTCACGCTGCCGGCCTTCGTGCTGATGGCCTGTGCCTATGTGCCGGGCACGCGCATCCGCGCAAAGCTTGGCCATCCGATGGTGGCCGGCGTGAAGATCTGGGCGTTCGCCCACCTTGTCGCCAACGGCACGCTGGCCGACCTGCTGCTGTTCGGCAGCTTTCTGGTGTGGTCGGTCGTCATGTTCGCCACGTTGCGCCGGCGCGACCGCGCGGCAGGTGTGCAGCGCCCGGGCAGCGCACCGCGCGATGCGATCGCCATCGTCGTCGGTGTCGCAGGCTGGGCGGTGTTCGCCGGTTGGCTGCACCTCGCGCTGATCGGCGTGAAGCCCTTCGGCTGAACGTACGCCTGTGATCACCCTGCACATCGAGCGGCTGCGCCCGGGCGACGATCTGCGGCGCAGCCTGGAAGCCATCGCGCGCCGGCAGGACATCGGCGCCGCCTTCGTGCTGTCGGCGGTGGGCAGCCTTGCACCCGCCATGTTGCGTCTGGCCGGTCGCGACACGGCCACCATCATCGACGGCGACAGCGAGCTGCTGACGCTGTCCGGCACCGTGAGCCGGCACGGCGTTCATCTGCACATGATGGTGGCCGACGCCGACGGGCGCGTCACCGGTGGTCACCTGCTGGCGGGCAGCATCGTGCGCACCACGATGGAACTGGTGCTCGGCATCGCCACCGGCTGGGACATCCGGCGCGAGATCGACCCGGCAACCGGTTTCGAGGAAATGGTGGCCGAGAACCTGCACGAACTGCTCGGCGCCCGTGGCCCCGATTGAGCACACTGCCTGCAAATGAGGCGTCGTGCCCACATCCTTGCTGGCGGCGGCGCTGCCCTCGCCATACAGCTTTCGCCCACAGCCTTGTCCACAGAAACTGTGGATGGACTGAGTGACCCGGATGCACGAGCGACCACCTCAATTGTCCGCACCCTGCCTCAATAATGAGCAACCCTATTGACACCGTTGCAGCGTGCGGCGCTCCGGCCGGTGTTACCGCGTGATGAAGCATCTTGTCCACAGATACTGTGGATAACCGGCATGCCGCGCACGGCGATCGGCACACGCCGTGTAAGCTCGCACCGATCTGACGACAGGACGCAACACGTGGCAAAGGTGGTACCCGATGGCTGGCGCGAAATGGATGGCGGCAACGACGCCGGCGATGCCATCCGTCCGGGTGCCGCAGCAGAGCGCGAACGCGCCACGCTGGCGCTGCTCGAGCGTGCGCTGCCGGCGGCCTACACCGTCTATCACGGCGTGCACTGGACACGTCTGGATCAGGGCTATTCGATCTACGGCGACATTGACTTCGTCATCGTCAATGCCGCCGGCAACCTGCTCGCCATCGAACAGCGCAGCGGCTATCTCGAAGAAGGTCCGCACGGCCTGCTGACCCGCCACCGCGGACGCGACCGCAATGTCGCGGTCGGCATCGCACGCTCACGCCATGCGCTGCACACCCGTCTGGCATCGCGTCTGGGCGGCGCCGATGTGGCCGTACCCACCCTCGAATACCTGCTGTACTGCCCCGACCACTTCGTGCGCCAGGCGCATACCGCCGGCATCGAGCCGGAACGCATTGTCGATGCGGCGCTGCGCGACACACTGGCAGCGCGCATCCAGTCGATTCTTCCTCCGGGCGAGCACGGCGCGCGCGCCGCCGAAGTGCATCGTTTCCTGCGCGACGAAATCAAGCTCGAAGCCGACGTCAGCGCGCGCATGGGCATGGCGCGCGAGCGCGTGACCCGGGTTGCCGGCGGCCTGTCGCAGTGGGCGCGCGCGCTCGACTTCACGCCCTACCGGCTGCGCGTCGTCGGTACGGCCGGCTCGGGCAAGACGCAGCTCGCGCTCGCCGAGTACCGCGCGGCAGTCGAAGCCGGCCGGCGTCCGCTGTATGTCTGCTTCAACCGGCCGCTGGCCGATCACCTGGCGCGCATCGCGCCCGAGGGCGGGCTGGCGTGCACCTTCCACCACCTGTGCGAACGCGTGCTGGCCGAACACGGCGAGCGGCCCGACTACGCACGCCCCGACGCGTTCGACGCGCTGATCGCGCGCGCCGGCGAACTCGACGTGCCGGATGCCCTGCGTTTCGACACCGTCATCGTCGACGAGGGCCAGGACTTTTCCGCCGACTGGGCGACCCGGCTCTGGCGCCATGCCGCAGACGAGGCGCGTCTGATCTGGCTGGAAGACCCGATGCAGAACCTGTACGGCCGCACGCCGATCGATCTTCCCGGCTGGGTGACGCTGCGTGCGCGCAGCAATTTCCGCAGCCCGCGCCCGGTCGTGCACATGCTGCAGACGCTGCTGCAGGACGTGCTGCCCGAAGCCGCACAGATCGAGGCGGCATCGCCGTTCGATGCCGACGACGTCGAGAGACTGGTGTATGACGCCGAGCATCCGCTGACCCAGCGCGTCAAGGAGGCGATCCGCCTGTGCTTTGCCGCCGGCTTTCGCACCGAGGACGTCGCCATCGTCAGCTGGCGTGGCCGCGAACAGTCGGAACTGCTGCGTCACGACCGGCTCGGCGCCAACGCGCTGCGCAGCTTCACCGGCCAGTACGACCTGCTCGGCCAGCCCGAGTACTCCGAGGGTGATGTGCTGATCGAATCGGTCTACCGGTTCAAGGGTCAGTCGGCGCCGGCGGTCATCCTGGCCGAAGTCGACTTCGATGCGCTCGACGAGCGCACGCTGCGCAAGCTTTTCGTCGGCGCCACGCGCGCCATGATGAAGCTGGTGCTGGTGGTCAGCGAACGAGCCGGACGCACGCTCGACGAACGCCTCGGGCGGAGCTAGCGGCACATGTCCATCCGTGCTGACGCCATGCCGCCCCCTGCGTCCGTGCACACCCGCGCGCCGCGTCGCCGCACGCTGGCGTTGCCGCTGCTCGCCGTCGGCCTGCTGCTGTCGATCGCGCTGTCGCTGTCGCTCGGCAGCATACCGGTGAGCCTGGCGCAACTGTGGCAGATCGCGACCGGTGGCGATGCCGGGGTGGCCGGCGACGTGGTGCTTGGCCTGCGGCTGCCACGCGTGCTGGCGGCCGCAGCCTGCGGCGGCCTGCTCGCGCTGGCCGGCGCACTGATGCAGGTGCTGCTGCGCAATCCGCTGGCCGACCCCTACGTGCTCGGCATTTCCGGCGGCGCCTCGGTCGGCGCGCTGCTCGCCATGACAGCCGGCCTGGCGGGCGCGCTGTTCGAACTGTCCGCCTTTGCCGGCGCGCTGGCGGCGATGGCGCTGGTGTTCGGCCTGGCCCACGGCGAGGGCGGGCGCACGCCGACCCGGCTCCTGCTGACCGGGGTCATCGTGTCGGCCGGCTGCGGTGCGGCGGTGTCCTTCATGCTGACGGTGGCGAACGAGCAGTCGCTGCGCGGCATGCTGTTCTGGCTGATGGGCGACGCCGGCGTGGCCGCGCCGCCCGCGGCTGCGCTGTGGACGCTGGCTGCCGGCGTGCTGGTGTGCGTGCCGCTGGCGCGCGACCTGAACCTGCTGGCACGCGGCGACCTCACCGCGCAAACGCTCGGCGTACCGGTGCTGCGCCTGCGCCTGGCGATCTACCTGATCGCGTCGGCGCTGACCGCGGTCGCGGTGACCACGGTCGGCGCGGTCGGCTTTATCGGTCTGGTCGTGCCGCACCTGATGCGGCTGGCGCTCGGCAACGACCAGCGACTGCTGCTGCCGGCCAGTGCGCTGGCCGGCGCGCTGCTGCTGCTGCTGGCCGATACTGCGGCGCGCACCCTCATTGCGCCGGCGCAACTGCCGGTCGGCGTGCTGACGGCGCTGCTCGGCGTGCCGGTATTCCTGTTCCTGCTGCATCGCCGCCGATGAGCGCCACCTCGCCCCTGCTCGTCGCGCGCGGTGTCACCGTCGGCATCGACGGCCGCACCCTGTGCGCCGCGCTCGATCTCGACATCCGGTCCGGTGAAATGCTCGCCGTCATCGGCCGCAACGGCATCGGCAAGTCCACCGTGCTGAGCACGCTGGCCGGGCTGCGCGCACCGCTCGCCGGCAGCCTGACGCTGGATGATCTGCCGCTCGCCTCGATGGCGCCGCGCGAGCTGGCGTGCCGGCGCGCGCTGCTGGCGCAGTCGCACGAAGACGCCTTCGCTTCGACCGTGCTGGACACCGTGCTGGTCGGTCGCCATCCTCACATCGGCCGCTGGTCGGACGACAGCCCGCACGACATGCAGGTCGCGCTCGACGCGATGGCCCGCGTATCGCTCACCGGCTTCGAGGCGCGCGATGTGCGCACGCTGTCCGGCGGCGAACGACAGCGTGTGGCCATCGCCGCGCTGCTGGCGCAGGACGCACCGCTGTGCCTGCTCGACGAGCCGGTCACCCATCTCGACCTCGATTACCAGATGGACACGCTGGCGCTGTTCGCCGGCATGGCGCATGACGAGGGTCGCGCCGTGGTGGCCGTGCTGCATGATCTCAATCAGGTGCTGCGTTTCTGCGACCGCGTGCTGCTGCTGACCGGCGGCGGCGAGTGGATCTGCGGCGCCGTCGACGCGGTGCTGCAGCCGGACACGCTGTCGCGCGCGTTCTGCCATCCGCTGCGTGAGCTGCGCGACGGCGAGCGTCGCTATTTCGTGCCGGCATGATGCGCCTGGCCTGGCTGCTGCTCGGACTGATGCTTGCCGCCGCCCCGGCGCGCGCCGGTGTCAGCGTGACCGACGACACCGGACGCCGCGTCGTGCTGCCGGCAGCCGCACAGCGCATCGTCAGTCTGGCGCCACATGTGACCGAACTGCTGTACGCCGCCGGCGCCGGCGGAAAGCTGGTCGGCGCTGTCGAATACAGCGACTATCCGCCGGCCGCGCAGGCGTTGCCGCGGGTCGGCAGTTCCAGTGCCGTCGACATCGAGGCGGTCGCAGCGCTGAAGCCCGATCTGGTCATCGCCTGGCAGAGCGGCACCCGGGTCGCGCAATACGGTCAGCTCGACCGGCTGGGCATTCCGGTCTTCGTCAGCGAACCGCGCTCGCTGGATGACATTCCGCGCACGCTCGAACTGCTCGGCCGGCTGGCCGGTACAACGAAGGACGCGGAGGCCGCGGCGCTCGACTTCCGCACGCGACGCGACAGGCTGGCGGCGCGCTATGCGTCCCGCCCACCGGTCGGCGTGTTCTACCAGATCTGGGACCGGCCACCGATGACGGTCAACGGCCAGCACCTGATCAGCGCCGTGATGGCGCTGTGCGGCGGGCGCAATGTGTTCGCCGATCTGGCCATACTCGCGCCGACGGTGACCGAAGAGGCGGTGCTCGCCGCAGCACCCGAGGTCATCGTCGCCAGCGGCACGGCCGATGCGCGGCCCGCGTGGCTGGACGCCTGGCGGCGCTGGCGCAGCCTGCCGGCCGTCGCCCGGGACAACCTCTACTTCATTCCGCCGGAACAGCTGCAGCGCAATACACCACGCGTTCTCGACGGCGCGGCGCAACTTTGCGAACAGCTGGAGCAGGCGCGCGCGAAGCGACGCTGAAACCGGGAAGCGGTCGCGCAACGCGACGGCCACACCCGGAAACAGGCGCAGCCTTGAGCCTTGCTACCTGCTCCGCTCCGCCCGCGCCGCCAGCCAGACCAGCGCCAGCACCGGCACGCCGAGCAGTGCGGTGCCGGTGAAGAAGAACTCGTAGCCGCGTGCGTCCACCACGACGCCGGAAAAACCGGCGATGAATTTGGGCAGCAGCAGCATCAGCGAACTGAACAGCGCGTACTGCGTGGCCGAATACGCCACATTGGTCAGCCCGGACAGATAGGCGACGAAGGCGGACGACGCGATGCCGGCCGACAGGTTGTCGGCCGAGATCGCGAAGATGAGACCGCTGACGTCGTGGCCGCGACCGGCCAGCCAGACGAACAGCAGATTGGTGACCGACGACAGCAGCGCACCGAGAAACAGCGTCTTCATGACACCGATGCGGGCAGTGAGCACGCCGCCGATCACCGCGCCGGCGATCGTCATGCCCACGCCGTACACCTTGGCGACCGTCGCCACCTCGTCCTTCGTGTAGCCCATGTCGACATAGAAGGCGTTGGCCATGATGCCCATGACCACGTCGGAAATGCGGTAGGTGCCGATGAGCGCCAGCAGCAGCACGGCCTGCCAGCGGTAGCGTCGGATGAAGTCGAGCAGTGGCGACAGTGCGGCACCGTGCAGCCAGGCAGCAAGCCGCAGCAGCGGGCCGTGCAGGCCCTCGCGCATCAGCCAGTCCCGGGCGCGCGCCTCGCGCTGCACGGTTTCGGCCGACACCACCACCTCGGGTTCGCGGATCAGCAGCGTGGTCACCACGCCGACCGACATGCTGGCCGCCATCACCAGGTAGGCGAAGCGCCAGGGCGCGTGCTCATAGACCAGCTCGGTCGCATCGACCGACGCCGCCAGCCACAGCACACCGGCCGAGGCGACGATCATCGCGATGCGGTAGCCGCCCTGGTAGGTCGCTGCCATCGCGCCCTGCAACCGCTGCTCGACCGCCTCGATGCGGTAGGCGTCGAGCGCGATGTCCTGCGTCGCCGAGGCGAAGGCAACCGCCAGCGCACAGTACGCCATGCGGCTCAGGTTCTGCGCCGGATCGGTTGCGGCCATGCCGAGCAGCGCCAGCGCGATGGTGAGCTGCGACGCCAGCAGCCAGCTGCGGCGCCGACCGAGCAGTCCGGTCAGCAGCGGCAGTGGCAGGCGATCGACCAGCGGCGACCACATCCACTTGAAGGCGTAGGCGAGACCGATCCAGCTGAAATAGCCGATGGTAGAGCGATCGATGCCCGCCTCGCGCAGCCAGTACGACAGCGAGCCGAGCACCAGAATCAGCGGCAGACCGGCGGAAAAGCCGAGAAACAGCATGCCGGCGACGCGCGGGTGGGCATACACCTTCAGACTGTCGAGCCAGCCGGCATCAGTGGATTGCAGGGTCACGGGCGAGGCGCAGGGCGGGGAACAAGGCCGGAAGATACCAGCCCCGCCGACCCACCGCGCAGCGGTGCCGGTCGAACGACAGTGAGGTCAGGCGTATTCCGGGAAGAACAGCCCCATCACCGCGGCCATAGAACTGCTTGCTTCGGCGCATGCGCCTTCGAAAGCCTGCGGTTCCAGCCGGGTCATGCTCCACGCCTCGGGTAACACGGTGGCCACAATCCGCGCCGAATCGAGCAGTTCGCCGTCGTGACCGACCGCGCAGCGCGCAAAATGCAGCAGGCAGGCTTCGAACTCGTGCGGCGCGCCGCGTGCCGGGTCTATCTGCGCGCCAATGGCGGTCGAAAAGCTGGTCGGCAATTGCCATGATCGCAGCAGTTCGGCACCAACAGCGGCATAGTCACATCCGATGACGTCGCGTTCGATCAATTCCGGCGCGGCGCCGGACGCCCGGCACTCCGCCAGCGCAGCCTCGGCCAGTTGAGGAACATGCATGTACATCACCATGTGGCCGATGTCGGCCAGCAGGCCGCCGACGAACAGGCGTTCGGCATCGAGCAGGCCACAGCTCTTGGCGGACGCGCGCGCCAGCAGCCCGCGCATCGCGGACGCGCGCCAGAAGCGGGCGACGTCCATGCGCTCGGGGCGCATGCCGGAGAAGACGGCGGTCACCGTGGTGGCCAGAACGATGTCGTGCACCTGCTGCATGCCGAGCACGCTGACCGCGCGCGACATGGTTTCGACCTTGCCTGGAAAGCCGTAGAACACGCTATTGACGACGCGCAGCACGCGCATCGTGATTCCGGGATCCGCCACCACCACTTTCGCGAGGTCGAGTACCGAACCTTCCGGGTCGTCGAACACCTGTTTCACGCGATGGTAGATGGCCGGCAGGGTCACCAGTTCTGTCGTGCGCTGCGCCAGTTCCTGTGCGGTATGGGAGGACATGTCGGGTGTCGGAACGGTGGCAGTTAGCTGAATTCGGCAATCTTGCCGAAAACTTGAGTTACCGGCGCTGGCGCGGGGCCCGCCGAGGGGTCTTCCCGCTTCGCGCACGGCTCATGATCGCCTGCTGTCGGAACCCAGTCGGTGCTGCAACTGCTGCAGCAGTCGCCAGCCCCCCCACAGCCGCAGGCCCCAGCGCCAGACGCGACGCGGCCGCAGCAGGAAGATGCCTACCGCTGCCGCGGCGATGGCTTCAGGATGCATCCGCACCCACTGCACACCTTCGCGCACCGTGTCGCCAAAGCGCAATGCCGGCGACAGCGCGGCCGATTGTTCCACCGCAATGCTGCGCAGCGTGCGCGAGCGCTCCAGCAGCCGCTCGCGCGTCAAAGCAAGGCGCATGCGTTGCGGATTCATGGCTGCAGACTATCGCGGTCGCGTTTCAGTTCGTCGAGCGACGATGCGAACAGGCGCGTGCCCTCCGCCATGCGTGCCCGCGCGACGACCGCCGCGAGCACCCCGAGCGTGATGAACAGCGTGGAAAACAGCGTCAGCGCCAGCAGGCGGTGGCTGTCCCACAGAAGCACCGTCAACAATACCGCCAGAAAGGCGATGCCGAAGGTGAGAAAGGCGATGGCCAGCGCGCCATACACCAGCAGTTCGGTCAGACGTAGCGCTTCATCGCGCGCCTCGACCGTGACCAGTTCCAGCCTGACATGAACAAGTTCGATCAGGCTGGAGAAGAACCCCTTCAGCGATACGGCAAGACGCTCGGGCCGTTGCGGTTCCGACATCGCGCTCAGCGACGACCGATCAGCAGCCCGATCAGCAGCCCGGCGCCGGCCGCAACGCCGATCGCCTTCCACGGGTGATCATGCACGTAGTCATCGGTGACGCGCGCCACTTCGCGCGACTTTTCCTTCAGCGCGGCTTCGGCGTCGGCCAGCTTGTGCCGTGCGGAGGTCAGGTTTTCCTGCATGCGCACGCGCAGTTCGCCAACTTTTTCGCCCGCCTGATTGGCCGTGACCTTCAGCAGTTCTTCCGCGTCTGCGATCACCACCTTCAGGTCCGCAATCAGCTTTTGCTTGGTTACCGTTGATTGATCGATGAGTTCGGACATTGATGTTCTCCTTGTTGAATGGGGTGTCTTTAAAGACACGAAGTTAACCCCTTAAGTTGCCTCGCGCAACGCACCCGTGTGGGCCGGTACCCTTGAAGCACGTAGGCCACCGGCTACGCTGATCAGGCCGAGACCCGCCAGCAGCATGGCCCAGGTCTGTGCCTCAGGCACCGGCGCGAGTGCGGACGCAAACGCGGCAGCGACCTGCTGGTGAGCGGCCGTGGTGATATGCACGCCGTCCCAGAACAGATATCCGGCACCATTTCCATCGACGCAGGACACGCTTTCGACGCAGGCGTCGGTTGCGTTCGTGAAGCCGAACGCCTGCGGATCGGCATTGGCCGCGGTGGTCAGCGCGAAAGTATCGGCGGTGAAGAAGCTCGCATCCGGCAGCGCAGCGTCGAGACTTGCCAGCAGATCGGCCAGGGCGGCGTTGTGCCCGAGCGAAATCTGCGTCGCCACCAGCGAAATGAAGGGATCGTCATCGGCAAGCTCGGGCACCAGACCGAGATTGGGCAGGTTCGGGATCAGGAAATTCTTTGCACCTGCGGCATACAACGTGGTGACCGAGGTGTAGAGATTGCCGATGGCGTTTGTCACGTAGTCCTGCGGATCGACCGATCCCGGTGTCGCTTCGGACAGCAGGAAGTAATCGTTCGGGCCGGCCCAGATGAAGTACAGATCGCTCGCGCTGGCCGTTCCGCCGCTGGCGCCCAGGTAGCCATTGACCTGCGCAATGACGCCGGTGCCGTTGAAAAAATTCGGCGGGAACAGCGAATCGTCGTCATCGATGAAGTTGTCCGAGCCACCGCCGACCGGTGTGCCGGTTCGCGCGCCTGCCACGGCAAAGTTCGACAGTCCGGCGCCGAGCATGTCGGCCAGATACTCGACCGCCGTGATGCCATTCGACAACCGCCCTTCGAAGTACGGGACGGGCGGATAGAGGTTTCCGGTCAGCGAGTAGAGATTGCCGTCATCCGACAGGCTGTCGCCGAAGGCATAGATGCGGTCATAGGCCGAAGCGGACAGCGGCAGCGCGAACGGCGCGGTCAGCAGGGCGAACAACACGGCACGGCTGGTCTTCATGAGGCACTCCTGTGATGAACGGAAAACCGATGAGTCGCGGCTGGCGAATCAGGTCGAACTGACATCGTAGTCGACAATCAACGGCGCATGATCACTGAATCGTTGATCCTTGAAGACCCTTGCTGCGCAGGCCTTTGCCGCGATTCCCGGGGTCGCGATCTGGTAGTCGATGCGCCACCCGACGTTGTTTGCGCGCGCCTGGCCGCGGTTGCTCCACCAGGTGTAGCAGTCGTCGGTCGCGTCGGGGTGCAGGCTGCGATACACATCGACCCAGCCGCCCTGCCCGAGCAGTGTGCTCATCCACGCCCGCTCTTCGGGCAGGAAACCTGAATTCTTCAGATTGCCCTTCCAGTTCTTGAGGTCGATTTCCCGATGCGCAATGTTCCAGTCGCCGCAGATGACGATCTCGCGGCCGCTGGCGCGCAGCGCGGCCAGATGCGGCACAAACGCGTCCAGGAAGCGGAATTTCGCCTGCTGCCGCTCCGGTGCGCTGGAGCCGGACGGCAGATAGAGCGAAATGACCGTCAGGTCGCCGAAATCGGCTTCCACGTAGCGGCCTTCGTCATCGAATTCCTGCTCGCCGAAACCGGTGATCACGCGAGAGGGTGACCGCCGCGCGTACAGCCCCACACCGCTGTAGCCCTTCTTCAGCGCGTAGTGGAAATGGCCGGGCAGGCCGCCGAGAGCGGCTGGCGCGCGCATCGTGTCATCGAGATCGGCCGCCTGCGCCTTGAGTTCCTGCACCGCCAGCACGTCGGGCGATTCGCCCGCCAGCCAGGGCCACACACCCTTTGTCGTGGCCGAGCGGATACCGTTGAGGTTGAGCGACACGATACGTAACATGGTCGGTTCATCCGATTCGTTGGGAAAATCCGTGGATTCTAGACGTTCATTCGTGCAGTTCGCCTGCGAAACCGGCGTGCTGCGCTTCGGCAGCTTCACCACCAAGGCGGGCCGCCAGTCACCGTACTTTTTCAACGCCGGTTTGTTCAACAGCGGCGCGTCGGTGCTAAAGCTTTCCGAGTTCTATGCCGAAACCATCCTGAACCGTGCGCCTGCGTTCGACATGCTGTTCGGACCGGCCTACAAGGGCATCGTGCTGGCCGCCGGTGCGGCGATGCAGATGGCGCAACGCGGTCGCGACGTGCCATTCGCGTTCAACCGCAAGGAAGCGAAGGACCACGGCGAAGGCGGCACGTTGATCGGCGCGCCACTCAAGGGTCGCGTGCTGATCATTGATGACGTGATCAGCGCCGGTACGTCGGTGCGCGAGTCGGTCGAACTGATCCGTGCCGCCGGCGCGATCCCGGCCGGCGTCGCCATCGCGCTCGACCGGATGGAGCGCGGCAGCGGGGCGTTGTCAGCGGTTCAGGAAGTGGAACGTTCATACGGCATGCCGGTGGTGGCCTGCGCCAGTCTCGATGATCTGGTGGGCTATCTGCAGCTCACCCCCGGCATGGAGAGCAATCTGGCGGCGGTACAGGCGTACCGCACGCAATACGGAGTCGGCACCTGAAGATGATCACCCTGGAACTGCGTCACCTGCTGCCCGCCCTGGCTCTGATCGGCCTGATGCTCGCCCCGTTCGCCGAGGCGCGCGTCTATTGCTGCAAGGACGCGCGCGGGCATCAGGTGTGCGGCGACGTGCTGCCGGAATCCTGTGCCGACCGCAGTTACCGCGAGTTGAACAAGCAGGGCGCGACGGTGAAGCAGGTCGATGCGCCGATCAGTGCGGAACAGCGCGCAAAGCGCGACGCCGAGGCGCAAAGGGCCAGCGCGGAAGACCGCGCGCGCGAGGAACAGCGTCGGCGCGACGCCACGCTGCTCAATACCTATTCCAGCGAGCGCGACATCGACATGGCGCGCAAGCGCCGGGTGACCGACATCGAGGAGCTGCTTGTGCAACTGCGCGACCAGCAGCAGACGCTCAGGCAGCGGCACGTCAATCTCGAAGCGGACGCCGCACGCTTCGTCGGCAAGCCGATACCGCCGGGCATCAAGGACCGGCTGGACACCAACGCGCAGGACATGCGCCTGCTGGCCGAGAACATCGCAGCGAAAGAGCGCGATCTGATCGAGACACAGCAGCGCTTCCAGGAGGATCTCGTACGCTTCCGCCAGCTCGCCGGCCAGAACTGAACGAGCGATCTATCTTGCCGGCACGTCGAGCGCGCGCCGGTACTGGATCGCTTCGGCCACATGCGCCGGGGCGATGCAATCCATCCCGGCCAGATCAGCGATCGTCCGCGCCACCTTGAGACAACGGTGATAGGCGCGCGCCGACAGGTTCAGCGTCGTCATCGCCTGACCGAGCAGCGTGCGCGCCGGATCGCTGAGCATGCAGTGCAGATCGATGTCGGCCGCCTCCAGCGACTGGTTCGGCCGCGCCTGACGCGCAAGCTGCCGGCTGCGTGCAGCCAGCACACGCGCCCGCACCACCGCTGTCGCTTCGCCGGGCCCGGTGCGCAATTCGTGCTCGGCCAGCGGTGCAACGGTCACCAGCAGGTCGATGCGGTCGAGCAGCGGACCCGACAGGCGGCTGCGGTAACGCGCCACCTGTTCGGGTGTGCAGCGACAGTGCGCCGACGGATGACCCAGATAGCCACACGGGCACGGATTCATCGCCGCGACCAGCTGAAAACGGGCCGGAAACCGTGCCCGGTGGGCGGCGCGGGCAATCGTCACATGGCCGGTTTCCAGCGGCTCGCGCAGCGCTTCGAGCACGCGGCGGTCGAACTCAGGCAGTTCGTCGAGAAACAGCACGCCGTGGTGCGCCAGCGAAATCTCGCCCGGTCGCGGTACCGCACCGCCACCCACCAGTGCAGCCGCGCTGGCCGAATGGTGCGGCGCGCGGAACGGCCGGTGCGTCAGGCGGGCGGCATCGAACAGGCCGGCGCCGGACAGCACGGCCGCTGTTTCGAGCGCCTCGGCCTCTTCAAGATCGGGCAGCAGGCCGGGAAGACGTGCCGCCAGCATCGACTTGCCGGTGCCGGGCGGGCCGCTCAGCAACAGCGAATGATTGCCCGCAGCGGCGATTTCCAGCGCTCGGCGGGCCTGCAGCTGGCCCCGCACATCGGCCAGATCCGGCCAGACCGGTGCTGCGCGCTGCGCCGGCGCACTCGCGCGGGGCAGCGCCTCGCGACCGCACAGGTGGGCGCACACGTCGAGCAGCGAGCGGGCGGCACGCACATCGACGCCGGCCACCGTGACCGCCTCGGCTGCCGATTCCGCCGGCAGCACGAAGCAGCGACCGGCGTCGCGCGCGCCAAGGGCCATCGGCAGCGCGCCGCGCACCGGGCGCAGCGCGCCGGTCAGCGACAGTTCGCCGGCAAACTCGTGGCGGTCGAGCGTGGGCGCGGCGAGCGCACCGGACGCGATCAGGATGCCGAGCGCGATCGGCAGGTCGAATCGGCCGGATTCCTTCGGCAGGTCGGCCGGCGCCAGATTGACGGTGATGCGCCGGGCCGGAAATTCAAAGCCTGAACAGAGTATGGCCGCACGCACGCGGTCGCGCGCTTCGCGCACTTCCGCATCGAGCAGACCGACCAGCGAGAACGCGGGCAACCCGTTTGCGACGTGCACTTCGACCGCCACCTCCGGTGCGTGCAGGCCGGCCAGCGCACGGCTGCGCAGGATGGCGAGTGACATGTGATCGTCATGTGATGCAATGGGCGAAGTCTAGCGCACACCCTGACCCGTCATGCCATCGGAATCAATCGTTCGGGCCACTTCGACGCCGGGCCGTCACTTCGATCTCGATCTTCATGCGCGGATCGGCCAGACCGGCGGACAGCATGGTGGCGGCCGGCCGTACGTCTCCGAAGTGGCTGCGCAGCACCGGCCAGCACTGCGGAAACGACGCTGCATCGGGCACGATGTAGGTCACGCGCACGACGTCCGCCAGCGTCGCACCGGCCTGCGCAAGCGCGCCTTCGATGTTGCGGAAGCACTGTTCGGTCTGCGCGACGAGATCGTCGGCGATCGTCATCGACGCATAGTCGAAACCGGTGGTACCGGACACGAAGATCCAGTCACCGTCGACCACGGCGCGCGAGTAGGCCGCCTGCGCCTCGAAAGTGGAACCCGAATCGATCAATCGGCGCGTCATCATCTCTCCCGCTTCAGAACAGGCGCTCAGGCAGCCCGGTACAGCATGACCGCCAACCCGGCGCCCAGCGCCGCCACGACCAGATTGACCCAGGCGCCCCAGCGGGCGCCGTAGCCGGGCGGAAATTCGGCCGGCGTCAGCGTGCCGAGCAGGCGCAGGTATTGCCGCGAAGACCATGCAGCCACCGCTGCGCCAAGCGCGATGAACGCCAGCCCGAACCACAGCGATGCGCCGGACAGTCCGGCTCCATGCTGTGCCGGCGACACCAGCCGGATCAGGATGCCGGCGCGTTCGACGACGAAACCGAAGGCGATCAGCGCCAGACTGGTGCGGCTCCAAGCCAGCAGCGTGCGCTCGGCGGCAAACAGCACGCGCGGGTCCTTCAGGTCAGACACGATTGTTCGTCCTCACGGCTTGTGATGCGGCAGGCTACCCGGCGCGCAGCCTGCCCGCACGATGACTGCCAGACCGGACGTTAGCAGACCGGGCCAACGCTGCCCTGACAGGTTGCGCGGGCCGGTCGAGCGGACCGGCCCGTGGTGATTTAGAATCGCGGGCCTTCGAGTACGCACGGCGCGGCCACCCGCCGACCGACGACCCGTCGAATCGTCACAGGCACTGCCCTGCCGCCGCCACGAGCGACGGCGCGGTCCTGTCACACCACCTCATCTATCCGGAGAACACCGTGCCCAGCCTGTTGCCCAACGTCGACCCCCAGGGGCTGCTCGAATATTCGGTCGTGTATACCGACCGCGCGCTGAACCACATGTCGCAGTCCTTCCAGGGCGTCATGAAGGATATTTCGCGCGTGCTCAAGCAGGTCTACAACGCGAAATCGGCGGTCGTCGTGCCGGGCAGCGGCACCTTCGGCATGGAAGCGGTGGCGCGCCAGTTCGCCACCGACAAGAAGGTGATGGTCATCCGCAACGGCTGGTTCAGCTTCCGCTGGACGCAGATTTTCGACATGGGCCACATCCCGTCCGAATCCGTCGTTCTGAAGGCGCGCCAGCCGGTGCCCGGCTCGCAGAAGGCGTTCGCGCCGCCGCCGATCACCGAAGTGGTCGCCGCCATCCTCGAACACAAACCGGCCGTGGTGTTCGCACCGCAGGTCGAAACATCGGCCGGCCTGCAGCTGCCGGACGACTACCTGCGCGAAGTGGCCGCCGCGGTGCGCGAGGTCGACGGCCTGTTCGTCCTTGACGCCATCGCCGCCGGCACGCTGTGGGTGGACATGGGCGCACTGGGCATCGACATCGTCGTCAGCGCGCCGCAGAAGGGCTGGAGCGGCTCGCCGTGCGCCGGCCTGGTCATGCTGGGCGAGCGCGCCCGCGCGCGCATCGATTCGACCACCAGCACCAGCTACGCCGCCGACCTGAAGAAGTGGCTGCAGATCATGGAAACCTATGAAGGCGGCGGCCATGCCTATCACGCCACGCTGCCGACCGACGGTCTGACGCAACTGCGCAATGTCATGCTGGAAACCGAAAGTTTCGGTTTCGACAAGGTGAAAGCCAACCAGATCGAGCTGGGCCGCCAGATCCGCGCACTGATGGAAGCGCGCGGCTTCGAAAGCGTTGCCGCCGAAGGTTTCAAGGCGCCGTGCGTCGTGGTCAGCTACACCAGCGATCCGGAAATCCAGAACGGCAAGAAGTTCATGGCGCAGGGTCTGCAGATCGCCGCCGGTGTGCCGCTTCAGGTCGACGAACCGGCCGATTTCCGCAGCTTCCGCATCGGCCTGTTCGGTCTGGACAAGCTGCAGAACGTCGAACGCACGGTGCAGAACTTCAAGGCGGCGCTGGACAAGGTCGAGTAGTCGTCGCAAGGACGTCCGTCGGAGGCCGTTACGCGGCGACCTCCGACGGGCCGGCCAGCGCGCGCGGCAGGTCCAGCACGAATTCCGCGCCACCCTCCGGGTGGTTGCGGGCGGACAGCACGCCGCCGTGCTGTTCGACGATGCCGTAGCTGATCGACAGGCCGAGGCCGGTACCCTTGCCGACCGGCTTGGTCGTGAAGAAGGGCTCGAAAATGCGCGACAGGTACTCGTCGGGTATGCCCGGTCCGTTGTCGCGCACGCTCATGCGCACCCGGTCGCCCTCGTTGGTGCAGCTCAACGTGAGCTCGGCGACACGATCTTCCGCACCGGCTGCGTCGTAGGCGTTCTGCAGCAGATTCATCACCACCTGCTGCAATTGACCGGCACTGCCCGTGACCACGCAGGGTTCGCGCGCCGCCCAGTGCAGCGCGACGACCTCGCTGGTGCCCTTCTGTATCCAGTGGATGGCCCGTTCGATCACCGCATTGAGATCGACGGCGCTGCGCCCTTCCGGATCGACGGCGGAAAAGCGCTTCAGCCCGTTGACGATGTCGGCAGTGCGCTGCGCGCCTTCCATCGTGCCTTCTATCAACGACGGCAGATCCTTCAGCAGATGCTCGATGCGCAGCCTGACGCGCAGCGCGCCCAGTTCCTCGTCGGACGCTCCCGCGTGCACGGCGTCGATGTAGCTCCCCATGCGTTCGCTGTACTTCTTCAGCGCATGCACGTTGCCGAGCACGAAGCTGATCGGGTTGTTCAGCTCGTGCGCGACACCGGCCACCAGGCGACCGAGCGAAGCCATCTTTTCCGAATGCAGCAACTGCTGCTGCGCCAGCTTCAGCGCTTCGTGCGCCTCGCGCAGCTCATGGTAGGCGCGCTTCAGTTCGGCCGTCGGCCGGCCGACGAGCACGGTGCCGGCACGCCGGCCGTTGCGCGTGAAACGCGGCGTCAGATTGGTGTCCACCGGCACCCCGGCGCCCGCGGCGTCGCGCAGGTTCAGCTCGACCGCCTCACCCCGGCGCGACGGGTTGGCGTCATCGAGCACGCCGCGCATGCGGGTGCGGCTTTCGTCGTCGGCCAGCAACGCGAACACCGGCGTGCCGCGCAGCGCGTCGTCACTGCAACCGACCAGTTCGCACAGCGCGGCGTTGGTTTCCTCTATCTCGCCGCGCTCGTTGCACACCAGCAGCACGTCCGACATCGCCGACATGACGCTGAAGATGAACTGCTGCGACTGTTCCAGTTCGACGTTCTTCTGCTCGAGCGCGATTTCGTCGCTGACCAGCTGGGAATACACCTCGTCCATGCGCTGGATCACGTCCAGCCAGGTTGCCTCGTCCACGCCTTCGATGTGGGCACCTGCGAGCAAGGCGCTGGTGTTGGCGGACTTCGGGTGGTCGGTCATCGCGGCAGGCAGGGAGGCGTCAGCAGCGCATGGTAGCGCCGACGGCGTTCGCTCCGCCAACCCGTCGAATCGTGCCCGCGGTCAGAAGCGCGCGCTCAACGTGAGGCGCAGGCTGCGCGGCTCGACCGGATGGAAGTGGCGATCGTCGACACCGCCCGCCACCTCTCCACGCAGGCGCGAGGTGTAGAAGTACTCGATGTCGCTGTCGCCGCTGTCGAACAGGTTGAACACGTCCAGCATCAGTCGCACGTCGCGGCTGAGCCGGTGGCCGACGCGCAGATAGGCCAGCGTGGTCGAGCCCGAACGGACCGAATCGTCTTCGACCAGCGGGCGCGGGCCGACGTGGCGCAATTGCAGGTGCCCGAACCAGCCGTTTGCCAGCGGATTGTCGTCGGTCAGACTCAGGCCGGCCGCGACGACGCGGTCGACCGCGCCCGGCACGTGGTTGCCGGCCGGGTCGTCCTCGGTGAAGCGGGCGCGCGACGCGGCGATGTCGAGGTCGAACAGCAGCCACGGACGCACCGTCCAGCGGTTGTTCCACTCGATGCCGCTGCGCCGGCTGGCCCGGTTGGGCTCGGTTTCACCGGCGTCGCCGACGAACAGCAGTTCCGAATCCAGCTTCAGCGTCCACACCGCAAGCGAACTTTGCAGCCCCGGCACGAGCTCCGTGCGCACGCCGACTTCGCCACCCTTGGTGCGCACCAGCGCATCGACCGGATCGGCCGGCAGCCCGCCCCGGGCGGTGACGCGTGCCGTGGTGCCGCGGGCGTCGTTGCTGTGGAAGCCGTAGCCGTAGTTCACGAAATACTCGGTGCGCGCCCAGGGCCCGAAGATGAACGACAGCTTGGGCGACGCGATGTGGTCGTTCGCGTTGCCGCTGTTGGCGGCGATCGAACTGCTGACGTCGAAGTCGTAGCGGTCGAGGCGCAGCCCGACCAGGCTGCGCAGCCAGGGCGTCCATTGCACGCTGTTTTCGCCGTACAGGCCGAAGCTGGTCTGGCGTACGTCGCTCTGCTGCGTCACACCGGTGGTGCGGCGCGCGACCGTGGTGTAGAGCCCGACCGGGTTCAGACGGTCGTGCCGCATCTGCACGCCCAGCGTGTTGGTCATCGGCCGACCGGCGAGCTGGCCGTCCCAGCTGCGGCTCATCGCCACGCCGAACACGGTGCGCTGTTCCGACTGCCGGAACTGGTCGCCGTCGGCCGGGTTTTCGAGGAAATAGGTGAAGTTTGACCAGAGGTCCAGTTCGGACCGGATCGCGTAGGCGTTGAAGCGGAAGGCGCCGTCGTCCCGGGCGCGCTGATGGTCGATCGACAGGCTGTAGCGCTGGGTCTTGCCGCCGTCGGTCGGGTCCACCGTGCCGTAGCGGCCGATCAGGCCGGACTGCACGGCGCGCAGCGGAATCTGGTCGGTCGAGTCCCAGCGCGCGGTATAGGCCATCGCGGTGACCGAGGTACGGTCCGCGCCCTCGCCCAGCGTGTAGCGCAGTACGCCATTGATGCGGCGGAAGTCTTCCGGATTGTCCCAGGGGCCGTCGTTGCGCGAGGTCTCCAGCGCATAAAGCAGCGTACCGGCGCCAAGCGCGTGCGAATTCATCAGCAGGCCGCGCCGGTAGCCATCCTGGCCGATGGTCAATTCAGCCGTGCCGTAGTCGAGACGATCGACCAGCCGCAGCCGCGCAGAGCCGGCCGACGCGAAGTCACCCTCTTCCGCATAGTACGGTCCCTTGCGGTAGTCGATGCGACCGACCAGCTCCGGTATCAGCCAGTTCAGGTCGGTGTAGCCGTGGCCGTGCGCATGCGTCGGCATGTTGGCCGGCATGCCATCGATGTAGGTGGCGAAGTCGGTGCCGTGGTCGAGGTTGAAGCCACGCAGGAAGTACTGGTTCGCCTTGCCGCCGCCACTGTGCTGCGTGACGATCACCCCGGGCACGAATTCCAGTACCTCGGCCGGACGCAGCGTCGGCCGGCTTTCGATCAGGCGCGCCGTGACGCGGCCCTGACTGGCCGCGTCGGACGTGCCGACCGCGTTGTCGTAATGGCCCTCGACCGTCACCGTTTCCAGATGGTGGGCAGACGGCGATGCTTCGTGCGCCAGCGCGGTGCCGCACGCCCCGATGACGGGCACGCACAGCAGCCGGAACACGCCCCGCGCCACTGCGGCCGAGGCGCGCAAACCCATCCCGGACAGGTCTTTCACTGTGCTCATGTTCTTGTATGAAGATTTAAGGCAATCTTCATACGCGAAAAGCGTGCCAGTCATGGCGCCACGCGGGACCGGCGGTCCGGCGAGACAGTCGGGGTGGAGGTGGTCAGTGCGCTGCCGTTTCGATCGGTGCGGCGGCAGCGGCGCTTGCGTCAGGTGCTGGGCTTGATATGCACGTGGCCATGCCCGCCGCGTTCGTGCCGCCGCGCATAGCTGTGCCCGCCCGGTCCCGTGTGGTGGTGGCCGGCATCCAGTTCGACGCTGATCAGGTTGATCTTGCCGTGATGCACGCCGCGCTCGGCGCACACCGCATCGGCGAACTGCCGCACCGCTGCGATCTCGCCCTTCAGGATGACGGTTTCAAGGCAGTGGTCGTGGTCGAGGTGGGCGTGCATCGACGACACCGTGAGATCGTGGTGCGCGTGCTGCAGGCTGATGATGCGTTCGGCCAGGTCGCGCTCGTGGTGATTGAACACGTACGACAGGCAGGCCACGCAGTGCGTCGCGCTGCCGGTCTGCTGCGCCGTGCGGTCCAGTTCGGCGCGGAACAGGTCGCGCACCGCCTCGGAGCGGTTACCGTAGCCGCGCTGCGCGATCCAGTCGTCGAACTGGGCGGCCAGCTGGTCGTCGAGGGATATGGTGAAGCGCTGCATGTCATGGCTCCGGTGAGGTCGTATCGATCGACGTGCCGTTCGTGGCCAGCCAGTCGGCAAATTCCAGCGGACGCAGGCCGAAACGGACGGCGTTTCCTTCGTGCAGCGAGCGGAACTCCTGCAGCACCAGTTCAACGAAGCGCGCGCGTTCTGTTGCCGCCACGTCAGCCGGCATCACGGTGCGTGCTGTCGCTGCGTTCGCCGGCAGACCGCCCAACACGACCGCGCGCACCGCTTCGGTCAGCGCCTTGCGATGGCGCAGGCGGAAGGTGTCGGGCGGCACCAGTTGCTGTTTTACCGCCACGTATTGCTGGCACGAGCGGGCGTATGCCTGGACGAACACGTCGCGCAGCAGCTCGATGCGGTTCAGCTCGTAGACCGCGATCATTGCATCGACATAGGCCTGCTGCGGCACGTCGATGAAGGACAGCGGGCACAGATTGGTGCGGATCAGCGGAATGTTGGCGGCCAGCCGCGACACCCGCTTGTTCACGTCCTCGAAGGGCTGCAGATAGGGCAGATGCACCATCAGGAAGAAGGCCTGCTCGAACGGGTCGAGAATGTCGGCGGCGATGTCGGTGACGATGCCGAACAGCTCGTCGAGCTGCTGCGGCAACGCCAGCGGCCGGTACACGCAGCCGCTGATCTCGACCGCCCGGCTGCGCACCCGGCCGCCTGCCTGCGGATCGCGCAGCAGGCCGTCGGACAGCAGCGCGTGCAGCGACAGCAGCGTTTCGCGATCGATGCCGATGCGGCCCGCGCCATGCACCAGATACTCGATGGCCGCCTTGTGGTTCAGGATCATCTGCGTTTCGAGCGCGTCCTTGCCCTCGGCGATCTCGCCCAGTTCGATCAGGCGTTCGGTATCGAGCCGCGAATAGGTGTTGCCCTCCAGTTGCGACGAGGCCCAGGACAGGTCGATCAGCAGCCGGTTCAGGATGTCGCCGGCAAAGGTGCCCGCCGCCGCTTCGCCGACCGGTGAGCGGCCCAGCACGTGCAGTTGCGCGCGCAGCGGCTCCGGCAGATAGAAGGTGTCATTGGCGCGATAACGCTCGACGAAGCCGATGTCGTAACCGACCGGGCGACGCAGATGGAGCGGCCGGCGCACCAGATCGCGCAACTCGGCGCCTTCGGCCGACAACGTCACATAGGGGGCCGGGGCGGCGGCTGGCAGAGGCTCCATCGCCGCCAGCGCGGCGCCGACGGGCGCCGGGAAATACTTCAGCGCCCGCGCCTCGCCGCGCGTCAGGACGCGGCACTGCGCGACCAGCTCGGCCAACCGGCGCTGCAACGTGCGCCGCGCCACGCCCTCGCCCAGCGCGCGCAGCAAGCCGTCCACACCGACGCCCTCCGGATGGCGAGCGATCTGTGCGGCAAGCGTGTGCGGATCGATGGACGAGCGGGGCCGGGTCATTTGAGTGGCGCAATTCATTTATCGCGCCAATATATTGGCACAAAACGGGAAATCGCGCCAACCGGGATATGGCGCGATCCGATGCGCCCCGCGTCCCGCGTCCCGCTTGCACACTCAATGCACCGTACACACCATGCACGGATCGAAGGACCGCACGATGTGCTGCACCGCGACCGGTGTCGTTTCGCCCTCGCGCACCGGCGCGCCTTCGAGTGCCGCTTCCAGCGCGCCAGGGCGGCCGGCGGCGTCGCGCGGCGAGAAGTTCCAGGTGGTGGGCGCGACGATCTGGTAATTGGCGATGCGGCCGTCGCGCACCGAAACCCAGTGGCCCAGGCTGCCGCGTGCCGCCTCGCCGAGACCGGCGCCGCTGCCTTCGTCCGGCAGCCGGCCCGGCGTGCAGAAGGGCTCGCCCGGCCGCACCGCGCGCAGCCAGTCTTCCATCATGAGCACCACACGCGCCAGTTCGAGCAGGCGGGCGACGACGCGGGTGTAGACGGTGCCGCCGTGGCGGCCGACCAGATCGACGATGAGCGGATCGCCGCTCGCCAGCTGGCGAGCGATGGCGCCGGTTTCGACCACCTCGCCGGCCAGCCGCGGCGCCTTGTTCCAGGTATAGGCGCCGGCCTTGTCCGGCTCCGGCAGCGTAACGCCGCTGCGCGGATGCTGCGGGCCGTCGGCGTCGCGCAGCCAGGCGTGCGTGGCGTCTTCGCGGATGGCGGCCGGGTCGAGCGGCGACAGCGCGCCGGCGTGCCACACGCCGGCGCCGAGTGCGCTGCCGCCGTCCGGCTGCGGGTAGGCGCCGTAACTGAGGAAGCGGCCGGGTCCGGCGCCGAGTGCGGCCAGCTCCGCGTCGCGCGCGACGGTCAGGAAGAAGCGCAGGTCGCCGGCCAGCGGATCGGTGCCGTGATGCCAGGCATCGAGTGCCGCTTCCGAATCGAGCGCGGCAACCTGTTCCAGCGGCGCCGCATAGGCGCGGGTTTCGAGGAAGCGGCGGAATTCGCGCACGCGCGCCAGCAGACGCACCCGTTCGGCGGCGTCAATGGCGCGCGTCGAACCGCCGGGATCGATGCTCTGGGTGTGCGGCCACTTGCCGGCCAATGTGCCGAGCAATGTGAACCAGCGCTGGCGCGCGGCAATCGCGGCGCGCACCTGTTCGCCGGTCTGCGGCGTGAAGCGGCGCACCGCCTCGGCATGCCAGGGCCGGTCGGCATAGACCGGACGCACGAAATCCGGCATGAAGAACAGATAGAAATGAGTCAGGTGATCGGCCAGGTTTTCGGTGGCGAGGATGACATTGGTCACGTGCTGGCCATTGGCCGGCATCGTGATGCCACCGAGCGCGGCCAGCGCGCGCGCCGCCGCCACCGACTGCGACACCGAACAGATGCCGCAGATGCGCGGTACATACACCAGCGCGTCGTGCGGCTCTCGCCCGCGAAGTATCTGCTCGAAGCCGCGATACATCGGCGCATTGACGTGCGCCGATGCGACGCGGCCATCGGCGATGTCGAGCGTGACTTCGAGATCGCCTTCGACGCGGTTGAAGGGGCCGACGAGGAGGCGGGTCATGAGAACTTCCTGAAGAGCGTGCGGCAATTGTCGAAACGCTTTACACCACTACGCAGGGATGCGTCGATCCCTGCCGACACAGACCCGCCTTTTAGCCATGCATTCCGCGCCGGCTGTTGCATCCGGCGTCGGCGCAACAAGTCTGGCGCGATCCCTGCTTTCATCCAGGTTGCTGTCGACGACGTGCCTACCCGCACGCTCATGACGCGTCCGGCCTCGACGGATCGGGCGTGTATCCACCTCCGCGGAAGGAAAGAACGACATGTCTGCACACCGACCGAGCACCCCGTTTCATCGCCGCGCCGCGCTGGCTGCACTGATCGGCGGTCTGGCGATTGCTCCCGCCACCCACGCGGCCAGCTACACCTTCGACGTGCTGTATCAGGGCGCGGGTGTGGCCGCTCTTGCCGCCGGCAGCGACGATCCGGAGGGCACCGTGCTCTACGACGGCGACACCTTCGTCTGGACCCTGTCCATCGCTGACGATCGTTACTGGGAAGTGCTGGAATCCGGTGATTTCTTTCCGTTGATGGCCTTCGGCGTCAGCGAGGCCGGCGACCGCACCGTGAATTACATGTTCTCGCTCTACAACGACGCGGCCGAGGTATTCAGCGATACGGCGGCCGATGTGGTGAATTCGTCGGTCCATGTCGGTACCAACACCATCTCGCTCGACGCCGGCCTCAAGTTCGACAGCATGCGTCTCGAACTGACGCTGATCAGTGCGACGGAAGACGGCGACCCCTCCGTCGCGATCACGACCTCGCCCTATGGGCTGCTGCCCATCTTCGGCGCACCGGAACAGAACACGTTCTATCCGGGCATCGTGCTGGCGCCGGTACCGGAGCCGCAACCCTGGGCACTTGCCATTGCAGGCCTGATCACGCTGGGCGCACTGAGCCGCCGCCGGCGCTGAATTCCGCACCCGCGCCAGCGTCATTTCAGCCGTGTCCGCCGCGCAACCGGCGGCACGACGACGTGGTCCGACACCGCGTTCACCTTGACCCGCTTCGGCGTCGCCGACTTCGACAGTGACGCCAGCGCGACGAACCAGGCCTTGGGCATGTCGGTCGGCAGGCCGATCGGGATGCCGGCGATCTTCGGCGTGGCGTGGAAGGGGTGGCCGGGTTCCTGGAAGCCGGGTTCGGTGCAGCTGATGCAGGCGTAGCCGCCGCGGGTGCAGGAGCCTTCGCCGTTCCACGGCCGGGTGTTGCAGTCGGCGTGCGCCTGCGTGCCCTTGCAGCCCATGTTCTCCATCATGCAGCCGAGGTCCGAGGGCTTCTCGGCGCTGGCCTTGAATTCGTAGTACTCGTTGCGCGTGCAGCCGTGGTGCACCAGCTGGTCGGCGTAGAAGCGCGGCCGGCCCAGCGTGTCGAGGTCGGTTTCGGTGAAGCCGTCGGCGGCCAGCGCCATTAGCGTGTCGAGCACCCAGCTCGGATGGGTCGGGCAGCCGGCGATATTGATCACCGGCAGGCCGCCGTGCGCGCGGAAACCGGCACCGAGCAGGCCGCCGCGCACGTCGTCCTCGTACTGCAGGCCGCAGGCGTCGGTCGGGTTGTCGCCGCCGGCGGTGACACCGCCCCAGGCGGCGCAACTGCCGATGGCGATCACGTGACGTGCCTTCGCGGCGAGGCGACTCACCCACTCAACCATCGGAACGCCGGTGCCGGCCATGACATGGAAGCGGCCGGTGCCGTTCGGCCCGCGCAGCAGCGACCCTTCGACGCACAGCGCGTCCAGCGGCAGATCGCCATCGAGGATGCGGCCGAGCAGCGCGGTCACTTCGTTGCCGCTGTCGAGCGACAGCGACGGATGCCACAGCAGATCGATGCCGGCATCGCGCAGCTGGCCGTGGAAATCGTCGGTGTCGGCGCACAGCAGCGACATGCTGCAGCCGCCGCAGCCGCCGGACTGCAACCAGAGCACGTTCATGCATTCACTCCTTCGGTGTGCTCGCCGCGGGCGACGGTGTCGTGCAGCCAGCCGCGCGCCCGGGCGAGCGCCTGTTCGAGATCGGCCGCGGCCCGCGCATCCGGCTGCTCGCCCAGTTCCCAGCGGCGGCCGCGGATGGCCAGTACATCACAGCGCGGCGGTGCTCGCCGCTGCGTATCGACGAACACCTGCAGCAGTGCCTCGGGCGACAGCGCGTGGCTGGTGATCCGGCGCTCGCGCTGCGGCTGCACACTGCGCACGTCAAAGGCCGCGTCCAGCCCGAGCGCCGCATCGACGAACAGCACGCGTTCGCGCCCGACCAGATCGAGCGCATGCTCGATCTGAAGCTGGTAATCGGTCAGGCAGTCCACGCTGCCGGCAGGCAGGGCGCGTCCGGCGTACGCCGCCAGAGCATCGACCAGCATGGGGCCGAGCGCGTCGTCGCCGCGGCTCGGGTTGCCCCAGCCCAGCACCAGCAGCGGCGCCGTCATTGCGCCGCCTCGGCATCGTGCGCCGCGCCGTCGCGCAGCAGTTCGCCGGTCGAACTGCGCAGCACGTGGTCGAGCACGCGGCCGTCGGCCGCGCGCAGGCTCACCGCCAGCGGCATCTGGCCGAGCGCATGCGTGGCGCAGGACAGGCAGGGATCGTAGGCGCGTACCGCCACCTCGATGTGGTTGAGCAGGCCTTCGGTGATCGCTTCGCCATCGAGGTAGCGCAGCGCCACCGCGCGCACCGCCTCGTTCATCGCCTGGTTGTTGTGCGTGGTCGACACGATGAGGTTGCAGCGGGTGACCAGATCGTCGTCGCCGACTTCATATTCGTGGATCAACGTGCCGCGCGGCGCTTCGATGATGCCGATGCCCGAGCGCTGGTGCGTGCCCTCGGCCTGCAGCGGACCGCCGGTGATCAGCGCGTCGTCGAGCAGCGCGGCGACCGTTTCGACGCCGTGCAGCAGTTCGATCATGCGCGCCCAGTGGGTAGCCAGCACCGTGTGCACCGGCTGCCCGCCGTGCGCAGCGACGAAGGCCTGGCGTGCCTCTTCGGCGCGCGGCGTCGGGATGAAGTCGCAGTTCTGCACGCGCGCCAGCGGACCGACGCGGTACCAGCCGTCATCCACGCCGAGGTCGCGGCGGTAGGGAAACTTCATATAGGTCCAGGGTTTGACCGCCTCGTCTATCAGTTCCCGGTAGCACTGATCGTCGAAACCGTCGACCGCGATGCGCCCGTCGGCTTCGCGCAGGCGCAGCACGCCGTCGTACAGCTCCATCGCGCCGTCGCGGCCGACCAGCGACATCATCGCCGCCGGCGTGTCGGCGAAGTCGGCGTAGCGGGCCGGCAGGCTTACGTGGAGCCGGCGGGCGAGCGCCACCGCGTCCTGCGCCCAGGCCAGCACCTGCGGCAGTTCGGCGCGCAGCGCGTCGCGCTCGGCCGGGTCGACCGCGCGGTTCATGCCGCCGGGTATCGAGCCGGTGCCGTGAATGCGCTTGCCGGAGGTGATGCGGATCACCTCCTGCCCGAACTTGCGCAGCATGACGCCCTGGCGCGCGGCGTCCGGGAAGGCGGCGGCCACGCCGACGATGTTGCGGCGGTCGACCTCGGCGTCGAAGCCGAACAGCAGATCGGGCGAGGCGAGGTGGAAGAAGTGCAGCGCGTGACTCTGCACGATCTGCCCGTAGTGCATGAGCCGGCGGATGCGGTCGGCCGCCGGCGGCACCGGCCAGCCGCCGACCACGCGGTCGAGCGCCTTCGACGCCGCGAGGTGGTGCGACACCGGGCAGATGCCGCACAGCCGCTGCACCATGACCGGCACTTCCCAGTATGGCCGGCCTTCGATGAATTTCTCGAAGCCGCGGAATTCGACGATGTGCAGCCGCGCCTGGCGCACGCGATTGTCGTCGTCGAGCAGCAGCGTCACCTTGCCATGCCCTTCGACGCGCGACAGCGGGTCGATGGCGATGCGGCGCAATCCTTTGGGGTCGGGAGCGATTTCGAGCGAGCGCGTATTCATGGCTTCAGTCGTAGCGGATCAGGCCGGGTGCCGGCACCGGCGTGCGACCGGCGATCAGGTCCTGCAGCAGTTGCCAGAAGGCATCGGCCGGCGGCGGACAGCCGGGCAGCGCGTGGTCAATATGCACCACCTCGTGGATGGGCAGCACGCGGTTCAGCGGCAGCGGCAGCTCCGGGTCATCCGGCACCTCGCCGTACACCGACTGCAGGATGTCGCCGACGTCCAGGTGATTGCGCAGCGCCGGCAGGCCGCCGGTGATGGCGCAGGCGCCGACCGCCACCAGTACCTTGCAGTGCGCGCGAAAGGCGCGCAGCACCTCGACGTTCTCGGCGTTGCACAGGCCGCCCTCGACCAGACCGATGTCGCAGGGGCCGACAGTCTTGATGTCGGTCAGCGGCGAGCGGTCGAATTCGACCCGCTCGATCAGTTCGAACAGCCGCTCGTCGATGTCCAGCAGCGACATGTGGCAGCCGAAGCAGCCGGCCAGCGACACGGTGGCGACGCGCAGCTTGCGCGGCGATGGGGAGCTCGCATTCATCCGCGCGTGTCCTCCGTGTCGAAGCGGCGCCGGCCGATCGGCACCGCGAAGCCGACCCGCTTGGGCAGCAGCGCGCCGACCGGGCAGATGTGGGCGGCGCGGTCGCCCACCGACAGCGCGCTGTCGCCGAGGCGGCCGCTCGGGCTGTCGATCAGCAGCCGGGTGGCGATGCCGTGGCCGCCGATGGCGAACACCCGCTTGCCGTCGATTTCGTCGCTGGCGCGCACGCACAACTGGCACAGGATGCAGCGGTTGGGTTCGAACAGCACGTCCGGGTGGCTGGCATCGACCGGCCGTTCCGGATTCAGCGTTTCGAAATGCAGGTCGGTCATGCCGGCGCGTTCGGCCTGCACCTGCAGCAGGCAGTTGCCGCTCTTTTCGCAGCCGGGACAGAAGTGATTGCCCTCGACGAACAGCATCTGCAGCAGGCGCAGCCGCTGTGTGGCCAGCGACGCGGTGCGGCATTCGACCTTCTGGCCGGCCACCGCCGGCGTCACGCAGGCGGCCACCGGGCGGCCGTCGGCCAGCACGGTGCACAGCCGGCACGAAGCGCTGGCCGACACCTCGGCGCTCCAGCACAGGTAGGGAATGTCCAGCCCGGCGCGCGCTGCGGCGGCCAGTATCGTGTCGCCCGGCTGCAGCGCGACCGGCTGGCCGTCAAGCTCGAAGGTCGGATCGACGGCGCTCATGCCGGCGTGTCCGTGTGCAGATGCGCGCCCGCGTCGGTCCGGCCGGTCACGCGGCGCGCAGACGACAGTTCGGCGTCGAGGTCGACGTCCGGCTGGAACTGCGGCGCGGTCGAGCGCTGCGCATAGGCGTCGCCGAAATGCCGCATCGTGTCGCGCAGCGGATTGCAGGCCGACGCGCCCAGGCCGCAGTGGGTGCCGCTGTGCAGCACGGTGTCGAGGTCAAGCAGGCGCTCGATGTCGAAGGCCGAAGCCCGGCCGGCGCCGCGCGCGTGTGCCAGCTTGTCCAGCCGCCGCACCACCAGTTCGGTGCCGACGCGGCAGGGCGTGCACAGGCCACAGCTCTCGTGCGCGAAGAAGCGGGCGAAGTGGCGCGCCACCTCGAACAGGTCGCGCGTGCGGTCGAACACCATGAAGGCGCCAGCGCTGGGCACGTCCTCGAAGGCGATGGCGCGGTTGAATTCGGACGCCGGCACGCAGGCGCCGGACGGTCCGCCGACCTGCACCGCCTGTACGTCGCCGGCGCCGCAGTCTGCGAGGATCTGCGCGATGGTCGTACCCAGCGGGTATTCGTACAGGCCGGGCCGCGCGCAGTCGCCGGACACCGAATGGATCTTGGTGCCGGTCGATTGCGCGGTGCCGATGCCGGCCCACCAGGCGCCGCCGCGGCGCGCGATATGGGCGACCGCGCAGAAGGTTTCGACGTTGTTCACCACCGTCGGCCGGCCGAGATAGCCGGCCTGCACCGGGAAGGGCGGGCGGATGCGCGGCGTGCCGCGTTTGCCTTCGAGCGATTCGATCAGCGCCGATTCTTCGCCGCAGACGTAGGCGCCGGCGCCCAGATGAATCGCGATGTTGAAATCGAAGCCAGCGACGCCGCACGCATCGCGCCCGAGCAGGCCCTGCGCGCGGCGGCGCGCGAGCACTTCTTCGAGCTGCGGCAGCAGGAAGCGGTACTCGCCGCGCAGGTACACGAAGCCCTGCTGCGCGCCGATCGCGCGCGCCGCCACCGTCATGCCGTCGAACACCGCGTCGGCGTGAACCGCCAGCAGCACGCGGTCCTTGAAAGTGCCGGGCTCGCCCTCGTCGGCATTGCAGACGACGACGCGCAGGTCGCCGGCCGCGTCGCGGCAGGCCTGCCACTTGCGCGCGGTCGGAAAGCCTGCGCCGCCGCGGCCGCGCAGGCCGGACCGCGCCACTCCGTCGAGCAGGGCCTGCGGCGACCGCGCGAGCACGGCCGGCAACGTCGGCGCGTCGGCGGCGAGACCGCTCAGCAGCAGGTCTGCTCGCTGCACACCATCGACCACCGCGAACCACGCCGCCGGCCACTGCTCGACCGGCGTGCCGGCCAGCAGCAGATCGGCCAGTGCATCGACGCGCGCCGCGTCCAGTCGCGTAATGACCTGATGGTGATTCACCAGCAGCGCCGGCCCCTGGTCACACAGCCCGGTACAGGAACAGCGATCGACGCTGAAGAGCCCCTGCGCGTCCACCTCGCCCGGTACGACGCCGAGGCGTGCGCACAGCTGCGCCAGCAGCGCTTCGCTGCCCAGCATGCGGTCGGTGATGTTGTCGGAGAACAGCAGCCGCGTGCCGCCGACCGGGCGGGTGTGGAAGAAACGGTAGAAGCCGGCCACGCCTTCAACGTGGGCCAGCGTCAGACCGAGCGCGCCGGCGATGTGGGCGAGCAGCGGGCGCGGCAGGTAGTGCGTGACTGCCTGCGTTTCGCGCAGCACCTGCACCAGCGCGTGCGGATCACGCTGCCAGCGGTCGAGCACGGCGTCGGCGGCTGTCCGTGCCGCCCCGCCGAGGACTTCCGCGTTGTCGCCCATCATCCCTCCAGCCCGAAGCGCGCCATCTTTCCACGCAGACCGACGCGCGACAGCCCCAGTTCCTTGGCGGCGCGCGTCTTGTTCCAGCGGTGACGCAGCAGCGTTTCGCGCAGCACCATGGCTTCGATGGCATCCAGCCGCTCGGCCAGCGTGCCGCTGGCCGGCAGCGGGGTGGCGCTGGCGGTGGCGGTCAGGCCGGCCTGACCGTGCAGCACGCGCAGCGACAGCGACTGCGCCTCAATGCGTTCGCTGTCGCTCAGCGCCAGCGCGCGCGCCAGTTCATTGCGCAGCTCGCGGATGTTGCCGGGCCACGGATAGCCCATCAGACAGGCCATCGCCTCGTCGCTCAGCGAGGCGCCGGGGCGGCCCAGTTCGATGCCCACCTCTTCGACGACGCGACGGGCGATCGGCTCGATGTCGCCGACGCGTTCGCGCAGCGGCGGCACGGTGAAGGTGGCGCCGGCGATGCGGTAATACAGATCCTCGCGGAACAGGCCTTCGCGCACCCGCTGTTCGAGCTCGCGGTGGGTGGCGGCGATGACGCGCACGTCCACCGGCAGCGCGCGCGTGCCGCCGACCGGCCGCACCTCGCCTTCCTGCAGCACACGCAGCAGGCGCACCTGGAAGGCGGGCGAGGTTTCGCCGATTTCGTCGAGGAACACGGTGCCGCCATCGGCGCGCTGAAACAGACCGATGTGGTCTTCGTAGGCGCCGGTGAAGGCACCGCGCTTGTGACCGAACAGTTCGGATTCGAGCAGTGTTTCCGGTATCGCCGCGCAGTTCTCGACGACGAAGGCGCCGCCGGCGCGCGGGCTGGCGTAGTGGATGGCGCGCGCCAGCAGTTCCTTGCCGGTGCCGGATTCGCCTAGCACCAGCACCGACAGGTCATAGCGGGCGACGCGCGCCGCCATCTCGCACACCGAATCCAGCGGGCTGCCGGCCGAGCGTTCGATGCGGTCGAAACCGAAGGTGCGGCGCGCGCGCTCCAGCTTGTGCGCGGCGCGCTGGCGCAGCACCGGTGTGGCGGTGCGCAGTTCGAGGTCGAGGCGGGCGGTTTCCTGCTGCAGCGTCTGTGCCTCGGCGGCGTTGCGCACGGTGGCCAGCAGGTGGTCGGGCACCCATGGTTTCAGGATGTACTGGTAGATGCCGGCGTCGTTGATGCCGGCGATGATGTCTTCCGAATCGGTGTAGCCGGAAATGACGATGCGCACGACGTCGGGCCAGCGCTCGCGCACCTCTTTCAGGAACAGCACGCCGGTCAGGCCGGGCATGCGCTGATCGCACAGGATGACGTTCACCTCGTGCCGCTCCAGCTGCTGGCGCGCGTCGTCGGCACCGCTGGCGGTGAGCACGGAGAAATCCTCTTCCAGCGTGCGGCGCATCGCGTCCTGCGAACGCACTTCGTCGTCAACCACCAGCACCGTCGGAAGGCGCGGTGCGGCGTTCATTGCGCAGCGACCTCACGGTGGGTGGCGAGATGGCGCGGCGTCCAGGCATGCGGCAGCTTGTGCACGAAGTGGTGGCGTGCGATGTGGAAGCTGGGGTCAAAGCCGTAGAAGTTGCGGTGCATGCGGGACAGTTCTTCCTGGCGGTAATCGGCGAGCGGACATTCGGCTTCGTCGGCTGCGCGCTCGGTCTGCTTGCGCATCACGCGATCGCGCAGATTGTACGACGCAGCCAGCAGGCGGGCTTCCCGCACCGCCGCATCGAGCGCGTCGCCGGCCGGCATGTCGAGACAGCGGTCGATGAAGCCGATGCGCAGCGCCTCGGGCGCCGACAGCGGCAGCCGGCGCTGCATCAGCGTGCGTGCGCCATCTGCGCCGAGCCGTCGCGGCGCCAGATAGGTCCAGTATTCCGAGCCATACAGATTGCCCATGTTCCTGTAGTGCGGATTCATCATGACGCCGCGCTGCGCCCAAACCTCGTCGGCCGCCAGCGCGAGGAAGGCGCCGCCCGCACCGGCGTTGCCGCGCAGC
This sequence comes from Methyloversatilis sp. RAC08, assembly GCF_001713355.1. NCBI lineage: Bacteria > Pseudomonadati > Pseudomonadota > Betaproteobacteria > Nitrosomonadales > Sterolibacteriaceae > Methyloversatilis > Methyloversatilis sp. RAC08. The sequence goes on from NZ_CP016448.1 coordinate 1,960,317, forward strand.
AGCGACACGGTGAGGCGGTCGGTCGTCGTGATGATTTCCAGCGCGACGTCGTTCATCGCGTTGATGTTGCGCCACGATTCGTCGGCCGCGCTGTCGCCGTCGCGGTGGGCCGCCGCCTCGATGCAGTTCAGATCGATGCCGTTGCTGAAGAAACCGTCGCCACCGGCAATCAGCAGCACCTGCGTGTCGCGCCGCTTCACTTCGACCAGCGCGTCGCGCAGGCGCAGGCACTGTGCGGTCGACATCGCGCCATTGCAGAAATCGAAACTCAGCACGCCGACGCGGGCGTCCGCCTCGCCGCGCTCGGTATAGCGCAGCTCGCCCCACTCATCGGCCGCCCGCATGAGCGGCACTGGACGTTCGGGCAGCGTGGCTGCCTCTGCCGCAAAGGCCTGCGTCGCCGGCAGTTTGATCGGCGACGCGGCATCGCCGGGCAAGACCGACACGCGCCCTATCCAGACGCCACCATCGACGGTCCGGCGCAGCAGCGCACCTTCGCGCTGCGCCACCACATCGCCCGGCTCTCCACCGAGGCCGGCCAGCGCGTCCGTACTCGCCGGGTGTGCGTCGAACAGCCGGCAGGGGCGGCCGAACAGCGTGTCGACGACGCCCGGCTGGCCGTCGGAGGCGCGCATCTTCGCCAGCACCGTGGCGCTGTCGTCGCTCGACCAGTCGATGGCGCGGCGCGACTGCGGCAGCACGCCGCGCCAGCCGTCGGCAGCGGGCGCCAACGGCTGCGGCGCATCGCCGGCAGCGAAGCGTGCGAGCGCCTGCAAGGTCGCCGCGACCGCCGCCTCGGTCACCTCGCGCCGGTAGATCGCGCCCTTGGACGCCGCACGCAGCGGGAAACAGGCGTGCGCCCACACCGGGCCGGCGTCGAAATCGCCATCCGCCTGCAGCACGGTGACGCCCCATTCTCGCCGCCCTTCCAGAATCGCCCAATCGAGCGCGGCCGGGCCGCGATCGCCGGGCGGACCCGGGTGCACGACGAAACACGGCACGGCGCGCCACACCGGCTCCGGGGTGCGTCGCTTCAGGAAGGGCGCCAGCACGAGGTCAGGGCAGAACAGCGCGATCGCCTCTTCGGTCACCGCGTCGGCGATATCCAGTTCGACCGACAGCGTGTGACCGAGCGCCGTCAGTTCGACGTACAGGCGCTGGCTCAGGCTGTTGAAGCTGTGGCACAGCAGCAGGATGCGCAGCGCATGCATCAGCAGATGCGCGGCAACTGCTCTCCGCTCAGCCAGTCGACCACGCGCCGGCCGCCGAAGCGGGTGTTCATCTGCACGAAGTGGTGCGCGTCCTCCTGCACGACACCGATGCGTACCGCGTCCGCGCCGTACGGATGCGCACGCATCGCGGCCAGCGCGGCGTCGGCGTGCTCGGCCGGCACGATGGCGATGAGCTTGCCTTCGTTGGCGACGTACAGCGGGTCCAGCCCGAGCAGTTCACAGGCCGCATCGACTTCCGGCTTGACCGGTATCGCTGCTTCGTCGAGCAGCATGCCAACGCCGGACTGGCGGGCGATCTCGTTCAGCGTGGTGGCGACGCCGCCGCGGGTCGGGTCGCGCAGCGTGCGAATCGCCGGGCACACCGCCAGCATGTCGGCGACCAGGCCATTCAGCGCCGCGGTGTCCGACACGATGGTGGTTTCGAACTCCAGCGATTCGCGCTGCGACAGCACCGCCACGCCGTGATCACCCACGGTGCCCGACAGCAGGATGACGTCGCCCGGCCGCGCGTTGGCGCCCGACACGTCGATGCCGTGCGGCACCACGCCGACACCGGTGGTGCTGATGAATACGCCGTCGCCCTTGCCCTGCTCCACCACCTTGGTGTCGCCGGTCACCACCGCGACGCCGGCTTCGCGCGCGGCGGCGGCCATCGACTGCACGATGCGCTTGAGGTCGGCCAGCGGAAAGCCTTCTTCGAGAATGAAGCTGGCCGACAGCCAGAGCGGGGTGGCGCCCATCATCGCCACGTCGTTCACCGTGCCGTGCACGCTGAGTGCACCGATGTCGCCGCCGGGAAAGAACAGCGGCGAAATGACGTGCGCGTCGGTCGCCATCACCAGGCGGCTGCCCTGCGGAATGGCCAGCGATGCGCCGTCGTTGCCCTGGCGCAGGAAGGGGTTGTCGAAGGCGGCGAGGAAGATTTCCTCGATCAGTTGCGCGGCGGCGCGACCGCCGGCGCCGTGGCCCATGTCGATGCGGCCGTTGCGGATGTCCAGCGGCCGCACATAGCCGGCGCGCACCGTGCCTCCCTTGCTGTCGTCTCTCGCGTTCATGCTGTCACCACCGGAATGTCCTTGAATCTCCCGTACGCATAGTGAGCCGCGCACGCCCCCTCGCTCGACACCATGCACGAGCCCACCGGGTTTTCCGGCGTGCACACGGTGCCGAATATCCTGCAGTCGGTCGGCTGCTTGACGCCGCGCAGGATGGCGCCGCACTCGCAGGCCTTGTTGTCGGCCACCGGCCTGTAGCCGAGACCGAAGCGGCGCTCGGCGTCGAATTCGGCGAAGGCGGGGCGGATCTTCAGCGCGCTGTACGGCACTTCGCCCAGGCCGCGCCATTCGAAGCTGGGCCGCAGTTCGAACACTTCGGACACCTTCTGCTGCGCGGCGAGGTTGCCGTCGCGGTCGACCGCGCGGGTGAACTCGTTCTCGACGTGGGCGCGGCCGTCGTTCACCTGACGCACCAGCATCAGGATGGCCTGCATCACGTCGAGCGGTTCGAAGCCGGCGATCACGACCGGCTTGCGGTATTCCTCGGCGAAGTGCTCGTACGGGCCCGAGCCGATGACGATGCTCACGTGCGCCGGGCCGATGAAGCCGTCGATCGGCACCGTGCCGTACTGGCGTACTTCCGGCGACTCCAGGATGTGGGTGATGGCCGATGGCGTCAGCACGTGACAGCACAGCACGCTGAAATTCTTCAACCCCTCGCGCTGCGCGCGCAGGATGGCCAGCGCGGTCGGCGGCGTCGTCGTTTCGAAGCCGATGGCGAAGAACACCACCTGGCGTTCCGGGTTGTCGCGCGCGACGGTGAGCGCGTCGGCCGCCGAATACACCATGCGGATGTCGCCGCCGCGCGCCTTGGCCTTCGTCAGCGACAGGCTGTCGGACGCCGGCACGCGCATCGTGTCACCGTAGGTGCACACGATGACCTCGTGTTCGAGCGCCAGCTTGATCGCCATGTCGACGCGGCCGATCGGCAGCACGCACACCGGGCAGCCCGGGCCGTGGATCATGCGCACATTGACCGGCAGCAGCTCGCGTACGCCATAGCGCGAGATGGCGTGCGTATGGCCGCCGCAGAACTCCATGAAACTGTACTGGCGATCGCCGCGTGCTTCGATGGCCAGGCGGTCGGCGATCTTGCGGGCGACTTCGCCGTCGCGGAATTCGTCGATGTATTTCATGGCGCCGGCTCCGCCGCAGCCATCGCCGCCGACATTTCGCCGAACAGCGCCAGCGTGCGCTCGGCCTCTTCCGGGTCGATCATGCCTATGGCGTGGCCGACATGGACGATGACGTAGTCGCCGACCTGCGCCTCGGGCACCAGTTCGATCGACACGTCCTTGCGGATGCCGCCTAGGTTCACCAGCGCGCGTTCGTCCGCGCGCAGTTCGACCAGAAGGGCTGGGATGGCTAGACACATGACAGGGACTCCGTGAGCACGCCGGGTGACAGGTGGATCTGCTGTGCGACCGCCCACGCCTGGCCGAGTGCCAGACCGGCATCGCCACATGAGGTGGCTTGCGGCCGCAGCACGCGCAGCACGCGGCGCTGCAGCCGCAGCGTGACGCGGCGGGTCAGCAGCGCATTCATGAAACAGCCTCCGCCGAGGCAGACGGTATCGACCCCGGCGTGCTGCGCGGCGTTGATTGCCCAGTGCGCGAGGCCGTCGGCCAGCGCCACGTGGAAGAACGCGGCGGCTTCGTCTGCGCGGTCGCGCGGCCAGTCGAGCAGGCGGGCGAGCAGCGGACGCAGGTCGAGCATTCTGTCGCCCGCGACCTCGACGGCGCTGTCCAGCGGCGGCTCGCCGTGTGCCGCGAACCAGCGCTGCGCGGCCGATTCGAGCGCTATGGCGGCTTCCGCCTCATGCGACTGGCGCACGCTGAAGCCGAGCGCGCCAGCGGCGGCGTCGAACCAGCGGCCGGTGCTGGTGGTCGGCGGGCTGTTCAGACCGCTGTCCAGCATGCGGGCGACGGTGCGCGCGGCCTGCGCGCCGACTGCAGCGGTGTAGCGCGCTTCGATTTCGGCGTCGCGACCCAGGGTCTGCATCGCGGCGGCGGCCATGCGCCACGGCTCGCGCGCGGCGACGTCGCCACCGGCCAGGCGCAGCGGCCACAGGTGGCCGAGCCGGCGCCAGTCGCCGGCGGCGACCCACAGCAGTTCTCCGCCCCAGGCGAGACCGTCGGTGCCCAGGCCCACGCCGTCGAGCGCCAGCCCGATCACCGGTTCGGTCAGGCCGTGTTCGGCCATCACGGCGGCGATGTGCGCGTGGTGGTGCTGCACGCCGATGGCCGGCACGCCGAGCCGGTCGGCCAGCGCGACCGCCCGCTGCGTGCTGTAGAAATCCGGGTGCAGGTCGTGCGCGATCGCTGCAATCGGCGTGGTTGCCTGCGCGAGCAAGGTGTCCAGCGAACGGTCGAGTGCCACGCAGGCCTGCGGGTCGCCGAGGTCGCCGTGCAGCGGCGACCAGACGGCGCGGCCATCCTCGAACAGGCAGGCGGCATTCTTCAGCCAGGCGCCGGCCGCCAGCACGGTGGGGAGCCGCGGGCTCATGAAGCGGTGCTCCGCACGATGTCGTCGATGTGCGCCTGCAGGCCCGCCACCGCGTCGACCTTCAGTCGCGCGTCGATCCACGCCAGCCAGTCGCCCATGCCTTCGCCGGTGGTGGCCGATACGCGGATCACTTCGATGGCCGGATTGACGCGGCGCGCGAAGGCGATGCAGCGCTCGACGTCGAAATTCAGGTAGGGCAGCAGGTCGATCTTGTTCACCAGCATGAGCGTGCTGGCGGCGAACATGTCCGGGTACTTCAGGGGCTTGTCCTCGCCTTCGGTCACCGACAGGATGGCCACCTTGGCCGCCTCGCCCAGATCCCACATCGCCGGGCACACGAGGTTGCCGACGTTCTCGATGAACAGCAGGCTGCGGCCGTGATGGTGGTGGTCGTGCAGCCGGGCGAAGGCCTCGGCCACCATGGGCGCGTCGAGGTGACAGCCCTTGCCGGTGTTGATCTGCAGCGCCGGCGCGCCGGTGGCGCGGATGCGGTCGGCGTCGAACGAGGTCTGCTGGTCGCCCTCGATCACCGCCACCGGCAGACCGGGGGCGCGCGTCTTCAGCGCTTCGATGGTGGCGCACAGCAATGTGGTCTTGCCGGAGCCGGGGCTGGACACGAGGTTCAGCGCGGTCACGCCGTGCGCCGCGAACTGCGCGCGGTTCTGCGCCGCCACGCGGTCGTTCTCGCCGAGGATGTCGGTTTCCAGCCGTATCGCGCGCGCCTGGCTCATGCCGGGCACCGACACCTTCGCCGCGCCGGCGCCGAAATGCAGGTCGCCGCTGGCCGGGTCCACCGCGACGTGCGAGGCCCCCGCATGCGCCAGTTCCGCCCGGCGGATCGCCGGCGCACCGGACTTCGCCCGCCGCGCCGCGGGTGAATAAGGACTGGGCGGATGCGCGTGCCCGTGCCCTTCCATCGTCACCTGGCTGCCGTCACCGGCACATCCACACACTACGCACATATCGGTCTCCTCAGTCCTTGCCCGGTCCAGGCCGGGTCTTCATTTCCTGTGGGAGCGAGCGTGCTCGCGACGACGCGAAAAATCCTGCAGCGCCGTGCAGGCGCCCGTCGCGAGCAAGCTCGCTCCCACAAGAACCGCTTCTCAATCCTCTACCTGCATGTCGATCACCTTCAGTTCGGTACCGCCGGTCGGCTGCAGCCGGTAGCCGCCGCAATGCATGCAGGCATCGCCACGCTGCGCGATCTGCACGGTGAGGCTGCAGTCCATGCACCAGGCTTCGCCCGGTGGTTCGTCGATGTCGATCTGCGCGCCGTCGAGCAGCGTGCCGGGCGCGATGGCTTCGAGCGCGAAGCGCAGTGCGCGCGACTCGACGCCGGCGAGCTGCCCCGCCTCCAGCCGCAGATGCGTAACGCGGGCGAAACGCTCGCGCGCTGCGGTGCGTTCGACCAGCTGCAGGATGCCCCCGGCAAGGCTGGCTTCATGCATCGACCACCTCCACGGCGTCGACCAGCTCATAGCGCACGCAGGGGTCCCAGGCGGCCATCAGCAACGCGACACGGCGCGCACAGTCGGGCTCTGCTGGGTCCAGTTCTTCGAGCGCAGTCGCCACCGCACCATCGGCATCGAAATTCCATTCGGTCGGCGCCAGCACGTGGCAGGCCTCGATGCGCGCGTCAGCGCCGTGGCCATCAAGCCGAACGTGATGGATGAGCAGTCCGCGTGCCATTTCAGCCCAGGCCAGCCCCTCGCCCGGCGCCAGCGCGAGACGGCCGCTGCGCAGGCGGTGTTCGCCGCCGGGCAAGGCAAGGCGCACCAGTTCGGCCAGTCGCGCGGCGAGGCGATCGGACGCGGATGCAGGCGGGGCGTCATCGTCCAGCCGCGTCCAGCAGCCGGTTTCGGCACAGGCGCCGTCGATCCGCGGGCGACGGGTGAAGGCGGGGTCCTCCGTCATCCTGACGGCGAGTGCGCGCAGCGCCGCTTCGCTGGCATGCACGTGCAGCGGCGCGGCAGCGGCCACCGGTGCGTCGGCCAGCGCAGCCCCATCGCGCAGCAGTCGCGCCAGCCAGGACGGCGCGGCATCGCGCCAGTCGGCGAAGGCCTGCTGCGGCGCGCGCTCGAAGGCGGTTAGCCAGCGCGCCGGCGCGACACCGAGCAGATGATGCTCGAGCCAATCCGGCATGTTGTCGGCACAACCGTCGTCGCGCAGCATCGGACAGCTGGCGAGCGCGCGCTGCGCGTCGGCCGACGGCCCGGCCGTCAGCAGCACCGGCCAGTCGAGCAGGACGCGGCGCAGGTGTTCGCGCAGTGTTTCGCCGTGCAGGGTGTCCGGCTGCTGCGCATCGACGCCTTGCGCGGCGCCGACCGCAGCCCGCGCGCACAGCCGGTGCGCGTGGCTGCACAGGCTGAACACGGCGCCGAGCAGATCGGGCAGCGACTGCGCCGGGCGACCGACGGCGAGGCGCGCCGCCCAGTCCGGACGCTGACCGCTCAGCGCGGCCGGGCGCGGGGCACCCGGCTGCACGCGCAGCACACCGGCCAGTGCGTCGAGCGACATCATGGCGTGCGGCTCCGCCCGAACAGGAAGCCACGGCGGGCCGGGCGTTCCGGCTGTTCCGCCGCATCCTTCGCCACCTCGGGCAGCGGTTCGCGCAGCCGAGCCAGCACCGCCTGCGCGGTGGCGACGGCGGTGTCCTGCGAAGCGAAATCGAACATCGGCGAAAACAGCGAACAGGCGTCGAAGGTGCCGATGGCGGCTTCGTGTGCGCCGATGAAGTCGAAGCGCTCGCGCCCGAGCGCCAGCCGGCGCGTGACGCCGATGCGCCCAAGGTCGTCCTCGCGCGCCAACGGCAGGCGCACCAGGTTCATGAACCACGGCGTCAGCAGCACGCCGCTGGCCGCCGGCGGCAGGTCCGGCTCTGACGCACAGGGCTCGAAACCCACCGCCTCGACGCGCAGCGCCGCATTCACGATCGGCAGCCCGGCCATGCGGGTGTCGGCGATCTGACGGAACAGCGCTTCGAGGGCGCTGATACGGTAGGCGAGCATCGGGTCGGCGGTCATGTCGGTCGCTCAGGTGCGGTGAGGTGAGGCGATCAACCTCAGTCGATCACCATGAACTGGTCGGCATCGCCGTCGCACTGCGGGCAGCGCCAGTGCGGCGGCAGGTCGGCGAAGGCGGTGCCCGGCGCGATCTGCCACACCGGGTCGCCCTGCTGCGGGTCATACACCCACCAGCAGATCTTGCATTCGAGCTTCGCATTGTCCGGCAACTTGCCGGCGTCGCCGAGATAGCTGCCTTCGAAGCGCACATTGGCCGACATGATCAGTCGCCTTCCACCCAGGCCAGCACTTCGGTCAGACGCTCGAACGAGTCCTCCATATCTTCCTTCGCCGCCAGCGCGACTTCCGGCAGCGCGGACACTTCGACCGTATTCAGGATGACCACGTCCTGCGAGTTGTAATACACGACGCGCCAGGTGTTGGGCACGCGCGTATTGGTGATGCGGCAGTTGCCATAGCCGCGCGACAGGATGAGCACGCGGCCGGTGCCGAGGTGGTGGTCCATGAAGCCGATGTCTTCGACCGACATCGGCAGCAGCGTCAGGTTCACCACGTGCGCCGGCTTGCCGGGCTGCCAGCCGCGCCACTGGTCGCCGATCTCGGCCAGCAGCGCCGGTGCATTCTGCACATTGGGCGGCAGCGCGCCCTGCCAGCGCGGCGCGGCGATCCACAGGTCTTCGGTGGCCGAGGTACGCAGCACCTGCGGAATGGCACCGACCTCCATCGTGTCGGACACGACGCGGCCGCCATCGCTGACGATGACGCGCCAGACGCCGGCGAACACCGACTCCTGCACCGCCACGTGGTGGGCCGCATCTCCGTCGGTGCGCACCTGCGCGCTGACCTCGCCCTCGCCCATGACCTGGTTGATCAGCTTCAGATCCTCGGGCGGCAGACGGGTCAGGTCGATGCTGCGGTTGCGGCCGTCCGCGCGCGTCTCGCCGAGGCAGGCAAGAACGTCGCGCAGCGCCAGATGTGCCTGTTCGTGGCCGACCAGCTCTTCCGGCTCGGGCAGGATGGGCGGACGGAAGGTTTCCATGCCCTGCGGCATGTTGAGGTAGTGCAGCGCTTCGTCTTCGATCTGGGTGCCGGGGCCGATGACGGCGACAGGAATGGGAAATGCGGGAAACTCTTTCACGTGCCGTACTCCGCTCAATGACAGGAAGAATCGGATGCGCTGCCATTGCGCACCGGAATGCCGATGGTGGGCGCGCGCGACGCGGGCATCGCGAGCGCTTCGCCGACGCGCTCGACATAGACCTGCCAGTCGAGCATGCCGGACAGCACGGTGACGTACTGGCCGTCGCGCACGAACACCAGCGCCGGCCAGCGGATCGAGCCGTAGCGTTTGGCGATCGCGTCCTCGTGTTCGCGCGTGGCGACGCCGATGGCGAAGCGCTGCGCGAAGTGCCGATGCAGTTCGGGCAGCACGACGGCGAGGTCCAGCGCCTCGGGGAAGCGCACCGGGTCGCCGGCCAGCAGGATGACGCGGTCGCCGCCAGCGGCCGCCCAGTCGGCGACGTTGTCGGCGGTGAGCCAGTTCGCGCCGTGTGCGCTGACCAGACGGTCGATCAGCGGCGACACGGCTGCCGGCGCGGCGACCGGCAGCGTTACGACCGTTTCCGATGATGCGGTTTCGATGTTCATGCGCTTTCTCCCTGCGTGGTGTGCTGCGAGTTTTCCGGTGCGGTGTACTGCACTTCCGCGCGGGCGCCGGACAGCGCCCGCAGTTGTTCGCTGCTCATCGCCGACGGCAGCGCGAAGGCGGCATCGCCATCGCCGGCTTCGCCCTGCATGACGGCTTCGATCAGGTCCAGCGTGGCGTCGACTTCGCGTGCGCGCTCGACCGTAATGCGTTCCTGCGCGCTGTCGAGGAACACCATCAGCCAGTCGCCGACGGCCACGTCGCCGACCAGCGCGCTGCGCACGCGGCGTTCGCCCAGCCGGCCCGCGCAGCGCGCGCGACCCGGCTCGACCGCCGTCACCTGCATCGGTATGCCCAGGCACATGGTTCAGCGCTCGACGGGGTTCGGAAAGAAACGCGCGTCGCCGCTGCGGCAGGCGAGCGCTTCCGGCGGACGCTCATCCTCGTAGCGCGCCAGTTCGAGCTCGGCGAAGGTGATGCACTCGCGCACGGTCAGCGGCGTGGTGCGCGGCACCGGTCGTGCGCCCCAGCGGCGCAGCGCATCCAGCCCCAGCGCCAGCGCACCTTCCATCGCGCGGCGCACCGTGGGTCGCAGGCTGCCGCCGTAGTCCTCCAGCTCTTCCGGCTGACAGCCGATCAGCAGCACTTCGCGCGGGTACCGCCCGGTCAGCTGCGCCAGCATCAGCACTTCCTGGAAGCCGGTCTGGTGCAGGCTCATCTTCTTCGCGCCCAGGAAGCGCGGTACGTCGTCGTCGGCGATGCACTTGAGCGTGCCCGGTTCGAGGCTATAGTCGATGGCGTCGAAGATGAGCAGGCAGTCGGCCGCCTGCACGTGCTGCACGAGGTAGAGGCCCTGCGTGCCGCCATCGATCAGCTGCACCTCGGGGCCTCCTTCCGGTGCGAAATCGAATTCGAAGCGATGCTGCAGCGCTTCGACGCAGCGCACGCCGAAGCCCTCGTCGGCCCACAGTACATTGCCGATGCCGAGTACGACGATGCTGTCACGGGGTGGGTGACAGCTGCTTGCGGACGGATTCGGGGTCACGGTCGAATTCCCTTCGGAAAGAATCAGTGAGCGCCGCGCGGAAGCGTGGCGTGAGGCGTGGCGCGCAGCGCCTTCCAGGCGTGGAAGCTGTCCCAGGCGGACTGCAGCGCCAGCCAGAAGGCGGCGTCGGTGCCGAACAGCAGGGCGCAGCGAATGGCGGTGTCGGGCGTCATCGCGCGCTGGCCGTGCACGATTTCGTGCAGGCGGCGGCGCGACATGCCGAGCGCACGCGCGGCTTCGCTCTGCGACAGGCCGAGCGGTTCGAGATAGTTGCGCGAAAGAAATCGTCCCGGATGCCACGGCGCCCGTACCGGAATGCCGGCGGGTGCGCGTCGCAGCGGTGACCGTCCGGGGCGCAAGGGTGGCACAACGAGCCTGCCTGGAGACGAGGGGGCAGCGGCCGACATGGCGTCAGTCCTTGAACGTGCGGTGGCCGGAAATCATCGTGCTCACCACGCTGGAGCGACCCATGATGTCCTCGCGGATCGCCGCATAGATGTGCACGATGATGAACACGATCAGCGCCCACATGCCGAGGTGGTGCCAGGTATGCACATCCTGCGACTGGCCGAACAGCGGGATGACCCAGCCGAACATGCGTTCCTGCCATGACCCCATCTGCGCGCCTTCGCCGTACAGCGCAAAGCCGGTCACGATCATGAAAACGGTGAGCACCAGATAGCCGAAGAACATCGCGAAGCGCGCCAGCGGGTTGTGGCCGACATAGCGTCCGGGACGCGGGCTGATGAAGGCGTACCACTTCAGCATGCCCAGCACTTCGACCCAATAGGCCTTCGTAAAGAGCGGCACCCAGTACAGCTCGCGCGCATGGTGGTTGCCGACGATGGCCCAGTAGGTGCGGCCGATTAGACCGACAGCGAGGATGTAGCCGGCGGCGAAGTGGGCGAAGCGGATGTAGCCCATCAGGTAGTTGGCGCTGGCTTCGCCCGGCTGGGTCGGCAGCGGCGAGCCGATGAAGTAGCCGGTCAGCGCGAGCACCGTGATCGCCAGCGCGTTGATCCAGTGCCACACGCGCACCGGCGCCTCATACACGTAGACCGACTTGATCGAGCGGCCGTGGGCGACTGCCCCCTCATCGATGCCGGTGGCGTGGGACAACTTTTCTGTAGTGGCGGACATCTGTCGTCTCCCGCGGTTGACTGCTTCAGATGCGCGACGCGAACATGAACAGGCCGGCGACGCCGAGCCCTGCCGCCTGCACGCGCCACACCCAGGCCGGCACGCGCGCCAGCGCAGCGCCCGCTGCGAGACCAGCGGCATGCAGCAGTGCAGAACCGAGCATGAAGCCGGCGGCGTAGGCAGCGAAGGACGAACCTGCCGCCCACTCGGCGCCGTGCGCCACCCCGTGCAGCGCACCAGCGGCAGCGACCAGTGCGAAGCCGGCCGCCGCCGGCAGCTGGCGGCGTGCCAGCAGCAGCACGCCGAACAGTGCGACGCTGAGCGCCACACCGGCTTCGATGTAGACACCAGCGCCGGTCTGCACGCCGATGAAGGCACCGGCCAGCAGCGCGAGCAGGAAGAAGGCCGGGCCGGCCAGGCGTTGCGCAGCCGGCAGCACGGCGGCCGACCAGATGCCGACGGCGATCATCGCCAGCAGGTGATCGACGCCGGCGAAGGGATGCGCCAGACCGGCGGCCAGGCCGTGTGCGCCGTGACCTTCATGCGCCTGGGCAATACCGGCTGCCAGCATCATGGCGGCCGCGACGCAGACGCGGCGGACCATGGAGGTGGCCGGGAAAATGGATGGGGACGTATTCATTGTTTCCTCCTGATGTCTTGTTGTCGTGGGCGCCGTTCAGCGCACCTTCACCGTGGTCAGTTCGCGGCCGTCCTCGCTCATCACGTGGGTCGAGCAGGCGAGGCAGGGATCGAAGGAATGCAATGTGCGCAGGATTTCGACCGGCTGTTCCGGATTGGCCATCGGCGTGTTCATCAGGCTGGCTTCGAAGGCGCCGATCTGCCCCTTGGTGTCACGCGGGCTGCCGTTCCAGGTGGTCGGCACGACGCACTGGTAGTTCTCGATGCGGCCGTCCTTGATGCGGATCCAGTGGCCCAGCATGCCGCGCGGCGCGGCGACGGTGCCCACGCCCTTGGCTTCCTTCGGCCAGGTCTTCGGGTCCCACTTCTCGACGTTGGCGGTGCTGGTGTCGCCGGCCTTGATGTTGCCGATCAGCTGCTTGTAGTCGTCCATCATCATTTCCGCGGCGTACTGGCTTTCCAGTGCGCGTGCCAGCGTGCGGCCGATGGTGGTTGGCAGCAGCTGCTTGAGCGTGTATTGCGTCTCGGGCAGGCCGAGTGCCTTCGGGATGGCACTGTTGATGGCCACCGCCGACTCGTCGATCTGCTGCTTCACGCGCTGGCACCACGTGTTGCCCTTGAGCGCGTGCGCATAGCCGAGGATGTAGCGCGACAGCGGTCCGACCTCGACCGCGTGGCCGCGCCAGCGCGGCGACTTGATCCACGAGTACTTCGCGCTTTCGTCGATTTGCTCGATGTTCGTGCGCGTGCCCTTCGTGTTGGCGCCGAGCTCGTAATTCGGCTCGGTCTCGCCGTCCCACGGGTGCAGGCCCTTGCTTTCGTCGGCGTACCTGTACCAGCTGTGATTGACGAATTCCTGCACCTGCTCGGGATCGCGCGGATCGATTTCGTGGATGTCGTCCCAGTTGCCATCGAGGATGACGCCGCCCGGCAGCTGGTGCGTGCTGTGGTCGTACGGCACCTTCTCGTAGGTGCCGTAGTCGGCCACGTTGGTCGCCGACAGGCCGCCGCCGTACAGCCAGCCGGCGTTCTTGTAGATCGTGCCGATGGCCAGAACGTCCGGGATGTAGACGTTGTTGTTGAACTCGATCATTTCCTTGATGCGCGCCTCGACGAAATTCAGCCGCTCCATGTTGATCGGCGCACCGGCGGCGCCATCACCGTCGATATTGATCGCGCACGGCACACCGCCGACCAGGTAGTTCGGATGCGGGTTCTTGCCGCCGAAGATGGTGTGCACCTTGACCCACTCCTTCTGCAGGTCGAGCGCTTCGAGGTAGTGGGTGACCGCCATCAGATTGGCTTCCGGCGGCAGCACATAGGCCTTGCTGCCCCAGTAACCATTCATGAACGGGCCGAGCTGGCCGCTTTCGACGAATTTCTTCAGGCGGTTCTGGATGTCGCGGAAATAGCCGGGCGAAGACATCGGATGCGACGGCGACACCAGATGCTGCAGTTCGCTGGTCTGCTTCGGGTCGGCCTTGAGCGCCGACACGACGTCCACCCAGTCGAGCGCGTGCAGGTGATAGAAATGCACCGCGTGATCATGCACCTGCAGCGTCTTCGCCATCATTTCGCGGATCAGGTGCGCGTTCAGCGGAATCCGGATGCCCAGCGCATCCTCGACCGCACGCACCGAGGTGAGCGCGTGACAGCCGGTACACACGCCGCAGATGCGTTCGACGAAGGCCCAGGCGTCGCGCGGATCGCGGCCCTTGAGAATCACCTCCAGACCGCGCCACATGGTGCCGGTCGACACCGCGTTGCGGATGATGTTGTTCTCGTCCACATTCACTTCGCAGCGCATGTGGCCTTCGATGCGCGTGACCGGGTCGACGACGATGCGCCGGCCCGAGTTGTCCATGTTGAAACCCTGCGTTTCGTAAGCACCCATCTTCGTATCCTTTGCTGGAACCCGACCTGCCCGCGCGGGCAGGTCCGTGATCAGTGGTCAGCCGTGCTGGCGGGGGTATCGTTCTTGTGCGAGGCGCGCTTGATCGCCGATACCGCGGCGTGCGCCACCGCGGCTGCACCGACCACGCCGGCGGCCGTCGCGCCGACCTGATCGGCGTTCGCCTCGATGCCGAACTGGTGGATGTCGGTCAGCCGGTCGTAGAACGAACCCTTGTCCCAGAAGCCGTCTTCCGAACAGCCGATGCAGCCGTGGCCGGCCTTGATCGGGAAGCTGGTGCCCTCGTTCCACTGCACGGTGGAACAGGCGTTGTAGGTGGTCGGGCCCTTGCAGCCGACCTTGTAGAGGCAGTAGCCCTTGCGCGCCGAGTCGTCGTCCCAGGCCTCGACGAACTGGCCGGCGTCGAAGTGCGGGCGGCGGTAGCACTTGTCGTGGATGCGCTGGCTGTAGAACATCTTCGGCCGGCCCTGGCGGTCCAGTTCGGGAATGCGGTCGAAGGTGAGCATGTAGGTGATGACGCCGGTCATCACCTCGGCGATCGGCGGGCAGCCAGGCACCTTGATGATGGGCTTGTCGAAGATGACCTTGTGCACCGGCGTAGCCTGGGTCGGGTTCGGCTTCGCCGCCTGCACGCAGCCCCAGCTGGCGCAGCTGCCCCAGCTGATGATGGCCTTGGCGTCCTTGGCCACGTGCTTCAACTGGTCGATGAAGGGCTTGCCGCCGATGATGCAGCTCATGCCGTCCTGGTTCAGCGGCGGGTTGCCCTCGACCGCCAGGATGTAGTTGCCCTTGTACTTGGTCATGATCTCTTCGAGGATCGCCTCGGCCTGGTGCCCGGCGGCGGCCATCAGCGTGTCGTCGTAGTCGAGCGAAATCATCGATAGCACCACGTCCTTCGCCAGCGGATGCGCCGAGCGGATGAAGGATTCGGAACAGCAGGTGCATTCCAGCCCGTGCAGCCACAGCACCGGCGTGCGCGGCTTGGTTTCCATCGCATGCGCGATCTGCGGCACGAAGGCCGGGCCGAGCCCGAGCGACGTGGCAGTCAGCGAGCAGTACTTGAGAAAGCTGCGGCGCGAAATGCCCTGCCGGCGCATCACCTCATAGAAGGTTTCCATCCTGGTGTCTCCCTGTGCGTCTTGTTGTCATGCCACGCCCCGATCGAACCTCTGGTTCGCGCCGGTGGTGGGGATGACTAACAAGATGCGGGCCAGACGGAAATTTTGCGCTGCAGCAAAATAGGTATTCAGATCAAGACCTTGTTCCGTATCGAAAAACGCATTCGAGCGGACAGGTCAGGCGGCGGCTGTCGTCAGGCGACGGTGGAAGGTGGATTTGCGCTTTCCACCAGGCGGCGGAAAGCGCGCTTGCAGCGGGCAGGGATCGCCGTGAGCAGTCCGGACGCAGCAGCGTGCGCCCGGAGGCGTCAGACCGGTGCGCGCAGCAGCTGGTCCTGCACGTGTTTCTGGCCGTGTTCGATCAGGAACTGCTCGAAGGCGGCGGCCACCGGGGCCAGGGTACGCGCGGCCAGATGGATGACGAACCACTCGCGCTCGATCGGGTTGCGTTCGACCGGCAGCAGCGCCAGTTCGCCCGATGCCAGTTCGTGCCGGCAGATGTGCTGCGACATGAAGGCAAGACCGAATCCGGCGGCGCACATCTGCTTGATCGCCTCGTTGCTCGACAGCTCGGAGCCGACGCGCAGATTCAGCTCGGCATCGCGGAACAGCTTTTCCAGCGTGGTGCGCGTACCCGAGCCACGTTCGCGCACCAGCAGGTCTTCCTGCGCCAGATCCCTCAGCAGCAGCGGGCCGCGCGCCATCAGCGGATGCGACGGCGCGGCGATGAAGGCCATCGTGTGGCGCGCAAACGGCGTGGCCTGGGTTTTCAGCTCCTTGGGCGCGCGGCCCATGATGACCAGATCGACCTCGTGGCTCGACAGCAGGCGCACGATTTCGTCGCGGTTGCCCACCTTGAGCTTCACTTCGACGTTCGGATTGTCGCGCGCGAACACGACCAGCATGCGCGGCACCAGATATTCGGCCGTGGTCACCACGCCGATGCGCAACCGGCGCGACACGACGCCGCGGTGTGCGGCCATTTCGTCGCCCACCTCGCGCCACAGTTCGAGAATGCGCCCGGCGTAGTCGGCCATCACTTCGCCCGCCGTGGTCAGCCGGATGCCGCGTCCTTCGCGTTCGATCAGCGGCGTGCCGGCCGATTCTTCCAGCAGCTTGAGCTGGATCGACACCGCAGGCTGCGTGAGATTGATTTCGCTGGCCGCACGCGACACGCTGCCCAGTCGGGCGACTGCGTGCAGTGCGGAAAGCTGGCGAAGCGTGGCGTTCTTGAGCATGTACACACTCCCGGACTGGGGATCACAGACACCCGACCTTCACAAGCAGCGCGACACCGACCGGCGGATACGTCGCGCTGCAGCACTTTGCCAGAATTCCATCAAATCAAGACCTCTTGTGCTGCACACAGGCCTCAGCTCCGATGAACTGCTGCGCTGCGACATTCTGCTGCACCTTTGGTTCATAAGCGTAACTTAATATCAAAGGGAAAAAAACAAACTTTTCTTATCCATAAGTTCTCCTTATCGTCGGCGCCTCGGATCGAGCTTGCAGCACACAAACGACCGGCAGGGCGCCGGAACGAACCATCAGGGAGGAAGACATGGGCGACATGAACACCCCGACGCAGATCACCGATGCGAAGAAGCGCTACTCGGCCGGCGTCCTGAAATATGCGCAGATGGGCTACTGGGACAGCGACTACGAACCGAAGGCGACCGACATCCTCGCGCTGTTCCGCATCACGCCGCAGGACGGCGTCGATCCGATCGAAGCCGCCGCCGCGGTGGCAGGCGAATCGAGCACCGCGACCTGGACCGTCGTGTGGACCGACCGCCTGACCGCCTGCGACATGTACCGCGCCAAGGCCTATCGCGTCGATCCGGTACCCAACACGCCGGGTCAGTTCTTCGCCTACGTCGCCTACGACCTGAGCCTGTTCGAGGAAGGTTCGATCACCAACGTCGCCGCATCGATCATCGGCAACGTGTTCAGCTTCAAGCCGCTGAAGGCGGCGCGGCTGGAGGACATGAAGTTTCCGGTCGCCTACGTGAAAACCTTTGCCGGCCCGCCGACCGGCATCATCGTGGAGCGTGAGCGGCTGGACAAATTCGGCCGCCCGCTGCTCGGCGCAACGACCAAGCCCAAGCTAGGCCTCAGTGGCCGCAATTACGGCCGCGTGGTGTATGAAGGCCTGAAGGGCGGGCTGGATTTCATGAAGGACGACGAGAACATCAACTCGCAGCCCTTCATGCACTGGCGCGACCGCTTCCTGTTCGTCATGGACGCGGTCAACAAGGCCAGCGCCGCGACCGGCGAAGTCAAGGGCAGCTATCTGAACGTCACCGCCGGCACGATGGAAGAAATGTACCGGCGCGCCGACTTCGCGAAGGATCTGGGCTCGGTCATCGTCATGGTCGACCTGGTGGTCGGCTACACGGCGATCCAGTCGCTGTCGCACTGGTGCCGGCAGAACGACATGATCCTGCACCTGCACCGCGCCGGCCACGGCACCTACACGCGGCAGAAGAACCACGGCGTGAGCTTCCGCGTCATCGCCAAGTGGATGCGCATGGCCGGGGTCGACCACATCCACGCCGGCACCGCAGTGGGCAAGCTGGAAGGCGACCCGATGACGGTGCAGGGCTATTACAACGTGTGCCGCGACACGCACACCGAGGTCGACCTGCAGCGCGGCATCTACTTCGACCAGGACTGGGGCGCACTGAAGAAGGTGATGCCGGTCGCGTCCGGCGGCATCCACGCCGGCCAGATGCACCAGCTGATCGACCTGTTCGGCGACGACGTGGTGCTGCAGTTCGGCGGCGGCACGATCGGCCACCCGCAGGGCATCCAGGCCGGTGCCACCGCCAATCGCGTGGCGCTGGAAGCCATGGTGCTGGCGCGCAACGAAGGCCGGAACATCGCCGAAGAAGGCCCGCAGATCCTGCGCGACGCCGCGAAGTGGTGTTCGCCCCTGGCCGCCGCTCTCGATACCTGGGGCGACATCACCTTCAACTATGCGTCGACCGACACCTCGGACTATGCGCCGACGCCGTCGGTGGCTTGACCATGGACAAAGCCAGGAGGCAGCGTCGTGCAGGAACAGCCCGTGGGAGCGGTGTTGTGTGGGAGCGGCGGCCTCGCCGCGATACGCACGCTGCAATGTGGCCATCGCTGCACTGATCGCGGCGAGGCCGCCGCTCCCACAGCAGCCGCTCCCACAGCCCGCTCACATAACAGGCCGCGATGCCACGGAACATCAACTGAACAAGGAGAACAGCATGCGCATCACCCAGGGCACCTTTTCCTACCTGCCGGACCTGACCGATTCCCAGATCGCGGCGCAGATCGACTACTGCCTGGACCAGGGCTGGGCGGTCGGCATCGAGTACACCGATGACCCGCACCCGCGCAACACCTTCTGGGAAATGTACGGCAACCCGATGTTCGACATCCGCGACGCGACCGCCATCCTGCTCGAGGTGAATGCCTGCCGCGCCACCTTCCCGCAGTACTACATCCGGGTAACCGCGTTCGACTCGACGCACGGCACCGAATCGGTCGTGCTGTCCTTCATCGTGAATCGGCCGGACGCCGAACCCGGCTTCCGCCTGATCCGCACCGAAGAACCGGGCCGCACCGTGCGCTACAGCATCGAAAGCTATGCCGTGCAGGCGCGTCCGGAAGGCGCGCGTTACTGAAGGAGGTTTGCCTCATGGACGCCGTCACCGCACCTCCGACCGGAATCGAATCGCCGCGCTCGATGTTCGCATCGTCCGGCGTGCAGGCGCTGCTCGACCAGCTCGATGACGAGCTGATCGGTCTCGCGCCGGTCAAGAGCCGCATCCGCGACATTGCCGCGCTGCTGCTGATCGACAGGCTGCGCGCCGAACAGGGCCTGCAGTCGAAGCCGCCGTCTCTGCACATGTGCTTCACCGGCAACCCGGGCACCGGCAAGACCACGGTGGCGCTGCGCATGGCCGAGGTATTGAAGCAGCTCGGCTATGTGCGCAAGGGCCACATGGTGGCGGTGACGCGCGATGATCTGGTCGGCCAGTTCATCGGCCACACCGCGCCCAAGACGAAGGAAATCATCAAGAAAGCGATGGGCGGCGTGCTGTTCATCGACGAGGCCTACTACCTGTACCGGCCGGAAAACGAACGCGACTACGGGCAGGAAGCGATCGAAATCCTGCTGCAGGTGATGGAGAACCACCGCGACGACCTGGTGGTGATCCTGGCCGGCTACCGCGACCGCATGGACACCTTCTTTTCCAGCAACCCCGGCATGGCGTCGCGCATCGCGCACCACATCGACTTCCCGGATTACGACCAGGACGAATTGATGCGCATCGCCCAGCTGATGCTGCGCAATCTGAACTACCGCTTCGACGACACCGCCGAATCCGCGTTCGAGCGCTACCTGGGCCTGCGTCGCCAGCAGCCGCACTTCGCCAACGCGCGCTCGGTGCGCAACGCGCTCGACCGCATCCGGCTGCGCCACGCGACCCGGCTGTTCGCCACCGACACCGCACCGACGCGCGACGCGCTGTGCACGTTGTACGCGGAAGACGTGCTGGCCAGCCGCGTTTTCTCGATGAACCGACAAGACAGCTGACATGAACCCCGACACCCTGAACCACATCCGCGCGATCGCCTTCGACCTCGACGGCACGCTGGTCGACAGCGCACCCGACATCTGCGCAGCACTCAATGCCGGCCTGATCAAGGCCGGCCTCGCGAGCGCCGATCTCGACACCGCGCGCGGCTGGATTGGCGGCGGCCCGGATCTGCTGATCCGCCGTGCGCTGGCGCACTTCGGCATCGCAGACAGCGACGGCGCGCTGCAGGCGCAGCTGCGCCAGGCCTTCGATGCAGCAACGCTGGCCGCACCGCTGAAGTACGGCCATGTGTATGACGGCATCGCAGACATGATCGAAGGCCTGTACGGCGTGTTTCCGCTCGCCGTGGTCACCAACAAGCCGACCCCGCTGGCGTGCGCCGTGCTCGGCGCGGCCGGCCTGCTGCCCTTCATGGCGTCGGTCCATGGCGGCGACCGGGCAGAAGAGCTTAAGCCGTCGCCGGCGCCGCTGCTGGCCGCGGCACAGCGGCTGCACGTTGCGCCGCACGAGCTGCTGATGGTGGGCGACAGTTCGGCCGACCTGCTGGCGGCGCGCGCCGCCGGCTGCCCGGTGGTGCTGGTGGGCTGGGGATATGGCGCGCATTCGATACCCGAAGGCATCGAGCCCTGGCATGTCGCATCGCCCGCGCAACTGTTGCAGGAAATGATGTCGCGCTGCGCCGAACAGGGGTAGCGCGACCGGGATGGAGAGGGAAGAGCAGGCAGCACCCCGGCCGGACCGCGCCCGCAGAGGCGCGGCCGGACAACCGGGCATAAAAATGACATGCACAATGACCGAGCAATGATCTGAGGGGAGACCGAAATGCCGACAGGCGGACGCAGTACGTTGATCCAGTTCCTGATCGAGGAGCGGCGCCGGCACCCGGGCGCCACCGGCGACCTGAACGGCCTGATTGCCGACATCGCGCTCGCCTGCAAGGCGATCTCGCGCAAGGTTGCGTTCGGCGGTCTGGCCGACGTGCTGGGCGACCATGACAAGAGCGGATCGGGTCGCGCGATCAATGTACAGGGCGAAACGCAGAAGACGCTCGACGTGCTGAGCAACAACATCTTCCTGCGTGCCAACGAATGGGGCGGGCACGTCGCCGCCATGGCGTCGGAGGAGCTGGATGACATCCACCTGCTGCCGGGCCACTATCCGCGCGGCAAGTACCTGCTGGCGTTCGACCCGCTCGACGGTTCGTCGAACATCGACGTGGACGTGTCGGTCGGCAGCATCTTTTCGATCACGCGCGCCGTGCGGCCCGGCGAAGACGCGACCGGCGCCGACTTCCTGCAGCCGGGCACGCAGCAGGTGTGCGCCGGCTACGCCATCTACGGCCCGTCCACGATGCTCGTGCTGACGCTGGGCAATGGCACGCACGCCTTCACGCTCGACCCGGTGCTGGGCGAATGGGTGCTCAGCCACGCCAACCTGACGGTGCCGCGCAGCACGCGCGAATTCGCCATCAACGCGTCGAACAGCCGCTTCTGGGAACCCGCGGTGCGTCGCTATGTCGATGAGTGTCTGGCTGGAAAAACCGGACCGCGCGGCGAAGATTTCAACATGCGCTGGATCGCCTCGCTGGTGGCCGAAACGCATCGCATCCTGATGCGTGGCGGCGTGTTCATGTATCCGCGCGACACGAAGGACCCGTCGAAACCGGGTCGTCTGCGCCTGCTGTACGAGGCGAACCCGGTGTCTTTCCTGATCGAGCAGGCGGGCGGCATGGCGAGCACCGGGCACAGCAGGCTGATGGAGGTGCAGCCGACGTCGCTGCACCAGCGCATTCCTTTCGTCTTCGGCTCGGCCGAAGAAGTGACGCGCATCGAGGCGTATCACCGCGAGCCGCAACCGGACACCTATGAATCGCCCCTGTTCGGGCGACGTGGCCTGTTCGCCGGTCAGAACGGCTGAGCGGTGCGCACGGAACAGAATCCAGTCATCACGAGGTTGCCATGTCAGTCAGACACCCCATCGTTGCGATCACCGGCTCGTCCGGCGCCGGCACCACATCGGTCACCCGTACTTTCGAAAGCATTTTCCGCCGTGAGGGCGTGGCCGCGGCGGTGATCGAGGGCGACAGCTTTCATCGCTACGACCGCGCCGAAATGAAGCGTGCCGCTGCCGAAATCGATCCGAAGGAAAAGCCGCACTTCAGCCATTTCGGCGAAGAAGCCAATCTGTTCGATGAGCTCGAAACGCTGTTCCGCACCTATTCGGAAACCGGTACCGGACGCAGCCGCAAATACCTGCACAACGACGAAGAGGCCGCCCCCTGGGATCAGCCGGCAGGCACCTTCACGCCCTGGGCCGACCTGCCGCCGAGCGAGCTGCTGTTCTACGAAGGCCTGCACGGCGGTGTGAAGACCGACACCATCGACGTGTCGCGCTACCCCGACCTGCTGATCGGCGTGGTGCCGGTCATCAATCTGGAATGGATACAGAAGATTCACCGCGACCGCAGCACGCGCGGCTACTCGACCGCCGCGGTGACCGACGTGATCCTCGGCCGCATGCACGACTACGTGCATTACATCTGCCCGCAATTCACGCGCACCCACATCAACTTCCAGCGCGTGCCGGTGGTCGATACCAGCGACCCCTTCATCGCGCGCACCATTCCAAGCGCAGATGAAAGCCTGGTGGTGATTCGCTTTTCGAATCCGCGCGGCTTCGATTTCCCTTACCTGCTGAGCATGCTGCACGACTCCTTCATGTCGCGCGCCAACACGCTGGTGGTGCCGGGCGGCAAGATGGAACTGGCAATGCAGCTCATTTTCACGCCGATGATCCTGCGTCTGCTGGAACGCCGTCGGCAGCAGCGGGCAGCATGAACGGCATGATCACCCGACCGGACAGGCGGCGACGAATGCCGCCGCAGCGGACATGGTGAGGCGGATCGCCATCGACGGCTGCGGGCGCACCGCGCGCAACGCGCGGGCGGCAATCTGCACGCACCCGGCGTTCTGCGCCAATGGCGGGCTGGAACTGGTGAACGTGGCCGTGCGCGGCGAGGCTACGCCGGCCTGGGGCAAACACGGCGTCGACATCGTGCTCGACTGTTCGGGCGACGATCCGCGGCGGCACCTTGCCGCGGGTGCGACCAAGGTGCTGTGCGGCGCGCCGGCCGGCGGCTTCGCGTTCGACGGCCTGGTGGTGTTCGGCGTGAACCACATGCGGATCGATGGCTCGCACCGCCTGCTGCACGGCGCGTGCAGCGCCACCCACGGCATCGCGCCGGTGGCGCGCCTGCTGCACTACGCGCTGGGCATCGAGCACGCCGTCATCACGCCGATGCACGATGTGCAGCACTGCGCCGGCATCGCCTGCGAGCGAGAAGGCAGCGTGGCTGCGCAGCTGCAGCAGGTACTGCCGCGCCTGCCGGGTGCGCTGGACGAAACACCGCCGGTACATTTGCCGGACTGCGATCTGGTGCTGCTCGGCATGGTGTTCGCCGCCGGGCGCGACACCAGCGTGGAAGAAGTGAACGCACTGATCCAGTGCGCCAGCTTCGGCGCCTACGGCGACCTGCTGCGCTACTGCGACGGCCCTGACGACACGACCAGCGCAACCGACCTGCATTCCTGCCTGTTCCAGGCGGCGCTGACCCAGGTGTCGGGCCGCATCGTCAAGGTGTGCGCCGGCTACCGCAGCGAACTGGGTTACGCACGCCGGCTGGTCGACACCCTGGAAGTGATGGCGCGCGTCTGATCCTGCCCGGCTGGCCGCAAGGGCAGGTCGCAACCGGCTGCGAATGTGTCATCCACCTGTGCTGCCCTGCATGGCCTTAAGACGCGCAGCGAATCCACGTTCTGCGGAGGCCGTCACCAGCAGGCGCTCGGTCGATCGCGTCATGGCGACATACAGCAGCTTGGCGTCGGCCGCCACGCGATCCGCGTCGTCTTCGGCCCGCGGCAGCGTGTGGGCGCCGCACACGACCATGAACGGAAATTCCAGGCCCTTGCTGCTGTGCATGGTCATGAGCTTCACGGTGTCCTCGGACGGGCTGAAACGACGCTTCGATCTCGAATCGGACAGCCAGTGCACCGGAATCGACGCGGCCATCAGGTAACGATGAAGACGATCGCCGATGTACTTGTCGGGGCAGGCAATGCACATGTCGGCCCACGCCACGCCGCGTTCCGCATGCATCTTCTTCAACGTGCGCGTGATCAGCGCCATTTCCTCGGCGTCCGACTCGAGAATGCGCAGCACCGGCGGCGGTCCGCGACGGCCGCTCGACTGCGGTTCGAGCAGCGGCACGTGGTCGTCGTCGGCATCGGCCGCGGTCAGGTAGGCGCGCGCGAAGTCGTAGGCGAAGCGGATCACGTCCTCGGTGTTGCGGTAGTTGAGCTTGAGCACCGTGCTGCGGCCGCGCGCCTGTATGCCCACGCTGGACAGACTGAAGTCCAGACCGCCGCGCTTGCCGTAGATGGACTGCGCATCGTCGTACAGCATCAGGAAGGCGTTGGTTTCCGGATCGACCATGCCGACGACGAGGCGCAACCACTCGGGCGCGAAGTCGTGCCCCTCGTCGATCATCACGGCACCGTACTGGGCGCGCGGTATGGCGCCCTTGTCGACGGCATCGATCACCGCGGACACGACACGATCGAAATAGTCCTTCCCGGCCGCCGGGCGCTCGACGTGATACGCCCGCAACTGCTCGCTGCACCAGTCGTGAAAGTGGTACACGCTCACCTTGCCGGCAAGGCCGCGGGTGGCGATGAGGTCGCGCAGGCGAGCCGCCAGCGCGATGTTGTAGCAGAGCACGAGAATGGGTCTGGCGAGAACGCGCGCCAGATGCAGGCAGCGGTAACCGAGGATGAGCGTCTTTCCGGATCCGGCCACGCCGTGGATGACGCGGTGCCCCTCTCCCAGGCTGCGCGCCAGCATCTCCTGCTGCATGTCCATCACCCGGACGAGGTCCGGCAGCAGGCCGTCGTCCGAAGCGTCTTCACCCACCTCGGCGAAGAGGTCTGCCTGCTGATGACCGATGCGCACCTCCGGAAACAGATGCCAGCGTATGCGGTCGATCTGCGGCAGCGTGAGACTTTGCGGGAAGCTCACGTCGAACATGTTCCACAACTGCTGCTGGAAGGCTTCGGCATCGCTCGCCTCGCGCATTTCGTCGGCGCAGATCACGCGATGCGGCGGCAATACGTCGCCGAGGTCGGTGGCTTCGAACTGTTTGCGCGTCATGCCGCTGAGTACGACGCCATAGCCCCACGGCAGCACGAGCTTGCCGCGATGCCGGCCTTCCTGCTGCACCAGCTGCGGATCGCGTTCCAGATCGCCGATCAGCTGATAGGCGCACTGCCTGACCTGTTCCAGCGGATTGCTCACCACCCTCGGACCGGCCTCGGTCAGAAGCTGCACGGATACGCGGTCGATGGACTGCAGGGTGGCCAGGCGCCAGTCCTTCACCTCGAGCAGCAAAAGGCCGCGGCGGGGGTGCAGGACGATGAAATCCGAGTACCGCCGGCGGGCACCGACCGGCATGTCGTACCAGCACAGGTAGTCGTCTTCGAGCTTGTCTGCGAGACGCTGCGCGAAACGTCGTTCGCCCGCCTGCATGCGCGAGGCGCAGGCGCCGTATGAAGGAATGAGCGTGGCCATGCTTGAGGATGACGGCACGAAACATCGCGCATGATAGACGAATGGATCTGCCAGGGTCACCGACGCGCAGGCGCGCGGCCTGCAGACTTCGTGCCTTCAAAGCAAGGCGCCGCGCCCCGTTCCACTGCCAGGTGCGGTCAGCAAGCGGAGCGTACTCAGGCCACCCGTCGCCAATGACCGGGCGGCAGGCCGAAGCGCTGCGTGAAGCGGCGAGTGAACGTGCTCTGGTCGGCGAAACCGGTGTCGAGCGCGATGTCGCCGAGCGAACGTGACCTGTCGTCGAGCAGGGCGAGCGCGGCGTCCAGACGCAAGCGGGTCAGGTAACGGTGCGGAGCTTCGCCGAAGGCGTCGACGAAAAGATCGTGAAAGCGGCGCGGACCGTAGCCGAAGCGGGCCGCCAGTTCCTTCAGCGGCGGTGCGTCGCCAGCGTGGCGGCGCAGCCAGGCGTCGACGCGTGCGACCGGAAAACGGCGCGCGTCGTCGTTCGCCGGGGCGGCATGCAGCCGGCCGGCCAGATCATCGGCCAAGCGGCTGGCCAGCAGCCAGTGACGCGGCCGCGACACGCGCTCGCCGGCCAGGCCGAGCAAGGGCTGCACGCGCCGGCGCAACGCGGCGTCAATGGCGAAGGCACGCGGACGCTCGAACAGCGACGCCGGCAAGGCGACCGACGCCGCCGGCAGGTCGACCACCAGCTGGCGGTTTGCGGCGTCCAGCCCGCGGTAGTCGTGCCGGGTGCCGGCCGGTATCAGCAGGCCGGCGCCGGCATCGACCCGGTGCAGGTGGCCCTCAAGCTCCAGTTCGGTGCCGCCGTCGCCGCCCAGCACGACCTGGTGGAAGTCGTGCGCGTGCCCGGCCGGTTCGGCCGCGTAGCAGCGGGTATCGACGTTGGGATCGGTGACGTGCATGGCATGGCCTTCAGCGACGCCGGCACAGTAGCACGCCGCCCAGAGCGAGCGCGAAACCGGCCATCTGTAATGGCGCCAGCCGCTCGCCGAACAGCAGGGCGGCCTGCACCGCGGCCAGCGGCGGAGCCAGCAGCACCAGCACGCTCACCTTTGCGGCCGAGCCCCGGCGCACCATCCACACCAGCAGCGTGCTGCCGATGGCCGACAGGCCGAACACCGCCCACGCCAGTGCCGCCCACAGTGCCGGGCCGGGCACCCATAACGACTCGCCGAGCGCCAGCGCCACGACCAGACAGACCAGCGCGCCCCCGGCGTTCTGGATCGCACTCGAACTGAACAGATCGGCGGCGGCGATCGAGCTTTTCTGCACCAGCGTGCCGGCGGTGATGCCGGCCACGGCGACCAGCGCCACCCCGACGACCAGCGGCGACAGCGCCTCAGGGCCTACGCTTGCCAGCCGCGGCGCCAGCACCAGCACGACCCCCAGCGCACCGGCCAGCAGCCCGGCCCAGAAATGACGGCCCGGCGGTTCGTTGAACAGACGCTGCGCGATCAGGGCGGTGAACATCGGCTGCAGCGTGGCCAGCAGCGCCATCACCGCCGGCGACAGCCCGTGCGCCACCGCCCAATAGCCGCCGCCCATGTAGACGCCCTGCAGCAACGCACCGGCCAGCAGGTGCTTGGGCCACTGGCTGCGCGCCGGCCAGGCGACACGCAGCGCGCCGGCGATGGCGGCGTACATCAGTGTGGTCAACGTGAAACGGGCGAGCAGGAACAGCGCCGGATCGGCCACACCGTCGATCGCCCGCGCAACGATGAAGCCGGTGGACCAGACAAGTACGAACAGGGCAGGGGCGACGACGGCAAGCACGACACGGGACCTGGAATGAAGGGCTGCCAGTCTGCACGGCCACTGCAGCGAAGTCTTGTCGAAAACTGCAATCCCTGCTTGCGCCGGGCACGGCGGCAGCGGACCTGTGGGAGGGACCTGTGGGAGCGGCCTGTGGGAGCGGCCTGTGGGAGCGGCGGCCTCGCCGCGATTGATGCTTCGATGATCGCTGATCAACGCGCCGATCGCGGCGAGGCCGCCGCTCCCACAGAACCGCCGCCGCTCCCGCAGGGGACACCCCCCGGGCCGATCGTTGTTGGCGGCGGTACGCTACAGGCTGCCGCCGGAGAACAGCGCCTTCCTGATCACCGCGTGCACGCCCCAGTTGCCATCCACCACCTGGGTCACGGCGAAATCGACGCCGACCGACAGCAGCGAAATCGCTTCGTCTTCGGTCAGCTTCTGCGTGTCCATCAGGAAGGCGCGGCTCTTGCGGAAGGCGTCCTTCAGCGCGAGGTCGACCGAAGACTTGGCGTAGATGTCGCTCTGCGCCTTGTCGCCCAGTTCGGCCAGATAGTTGGCGAAGCTGAAGCCGTGGATCACCCATTCGTCAGGTGTTTCGAGCAGCGGGTAGGCGAGCTTTTCGAGTGCGGTGCCGGCGAGGTCGGCCTTCTTGTGCAGGATGAACTGGAAGGTGCCGGTCAGCGAACATTCGATGGCGGTGCCGCACAGTTCGGAATCGCCCTGACCCGCGTGCGGGTCGCCGACCGAAAACAGCGCGCCCTTGACCGCGACCGGGTAGTACATCGTCGCGCCCTTGCCGATGCGCCAGTTGTCGATATTGCCGCCGGTATAGCTGGGCGGGATGGAATCGACCATGTCGGCTTCTTTCGGCGCCACGCCGGTCACGCCGAAGTGCGGCCGCGTCGGCACACGCACGTTCTTCAGCACGCCGTGGTTTTCCTTGATCGTCGAGTGATCGACGATGACGCCCGGGTAGTCGATCGTCTTGTGCACCACGCCGAACGGGTCGGTCTGCGGCGTCCACTGGAAGTTGTACACCGCCTGCGCCCAGTTCTTCTCGCTGCTGGCATCGATCTCGTAGATCGTGATGACTTCGCGTTCCTTCGGCTCGGTGATCAGCTCCTTGAAGTGGAAGCCCCACCAGGCCGCGGCATTGACGCCGAAGCTCTTGCCCTTGTACTTCGGGTTGGCGCTCGGCCGCGGCGTGACATCGACGATGCGCACCTCGAGCACGTCGCCCTCTTCCGCACCCTTCACATACACCGGCCCGGTGCATATGTGCACCCCGAGACCTTCGCCGGCACCGCGTCCGAACAGGCTGGCGTCCATCGGCCCGGCACCGCGGCGGATGACGCCCTTCTTTTTCTTGTCCCAGTAGAAAACGCTTTCCGCGCCCGGGTCACCCTTGATCATGCGGTCGAAATCGTCGCCCGCGTGGTGGGTCAGCGTTTCGATGGTGACGAAATCACCCGGTTCGACCGTCACCTGCGGCTTCAGCGACTTGCTGAAGTAACCCCAGTGCACCGTGTCGGCGCTGGCCGCAATGTAGTAGTGATTGACCGCCTTCATCGTGCCGGTGGCCGCATCCTTGGCCATTGCCGAACCGACCCAGCCGGCGCTCAGCGTGCCGAAACCGGCCGCCAGCGAACCCTTCAGCAAGCCGCGCCGCGACGGATCCGGCGGCGCCGGCGTATCGAGCGCCGCTTCGCCGTTGCCGTCGACCTGTACCGTCAGGCGGCCTTTTGCATCACAGAAACTGCAGTGCTGATGTGCGGGATGAGTACAGCTCGACATGCGGACGCTCCTTCTGGACAGTGGGGGATGTGCAGCACCGCATGTTGCGGTGCATCAATCGTGCCAGAGGGAAAGTCCTTATGAATCAATGGTCGGGAGTGTGAAATCTGCCCGCTTTGGGTGCGTTGCGCACTGCAACGGCGCAGTGTGGCCGCGCGCGAGGCGTCGCCAGCGAGCAACGTACGATGGCGGTGGGGAAGCGCAATGTGAACTGTAGTAATCGGCGCCCTACCCCGATCAGACCGACGCCTGCTCGGCCTGCCACTCCTTCAAGGTCCGGCCCTTCGCGTCCTTCCACATCAGTCGGCCGTTGGAACACGTTCCGAGCACCATGTCTGACGCGGACGATGGCGAGCTGAATACATAGTCCTGGGTGAAGCGGTACACATCGCCTTCACGAGCGAGCGCGCCGTTCTCGATCAACTCCTGGCGCAGATCGCTCGACCGGCGCATTTGCTGAAAACTCGGCGTCACCACGACCACCGCCTGGGAACCCGCCTTCACGACGAAGCCCTGGCTGGACTCGAACCCGGTCGCCAGAACGCCTTTGGCATTGCAGGTCAGCAGTACCTCTCTCCTGCCTATCGGCGCGGGGCTCGATTCAAACGCATGAACGCCCATCACCGGCAGCATCCCCAGCATGTTCTCCAGAAACACCATCATGTCTGCCCGGTCCGCTTCCGACAGGCTGGATTCGAGGGGCTGGGTCGCGTTGTCCAGTGGTACGCGGCGAGCCGCTTTCGCCAGGCGGATCAGGTGGGCTTCGAGAAACTGGACGTGTGCCTTGTTGAGCTGCCCCGGCGCCGCGATGAAGCAGATGGCGCGAGTCCAGAAGTCCTTCTGTACATAGTGACTTTCGAGCCGCGGGCGCACCGGGTCGCCTTCGCCGATGTAGAGCAGCTCTCCCTCGCCATCCTCACGCGGACCGAGCAGCAGATAGACACCGGTCTGCTTCAGTTCATCGCGCTGCTTCACTTGGGGCAGCAGAGCGCGCGGGAACATCAGCGCCTTGCCGATCCAGTTCGATCGCTCGACGATGCGAAGGGCGTCGGGGTCGCCGTCGGCGACAAAGATGCGCAGCGAGAACGGCTTGTTCATATCTTCTTCCTCGTGCAGGAACTCGCGGTTATTTGCGGTGGCATGTCGTTGGGATGCGTGCGCACCGAGCCAGGTGTCGGTAAGGCAGCCGCAGCGGGCAGGGTCGGGACGCTCACGCCGACCAGGCCTCACCGAGCGCCTGCGCCTGCTGCAGCACCAGTTCCACCGCCTTTTCCTGCTCGTCGGGCGGGTAGCGGTATTTGCGCAGGATGCGCTTCACCATCAGGCGCAGCTTTGCGCGCACGCTTTCGCGTTCGGACCAATCGACCGTCAGGTTCCGGCGCAGGCTGTCGGTCAGTTCCTGGGCGATCTTCTTCAGGATGTCGTCGCTGAGTTCACGCACCGCCGATTCGTTGTCGGCCAGCGCGTCGTAGAAGCGCACTTCGTCCTCGCTCAGACCCAGTTCCTCTCCACGGCTGGCCGCCGCACGGAATTTCTTCGCCATCGCGATCAGCTCTTCGATCACCTGGGCGGTTTCGATGGCGCGGTTCTGGTAGCGCGTGATGACGTTGGCGAGCAGTTCGGAGAACTTCCTTTCCTGCACGACGTTGCTGCCGAAGCGTGACTTGATTTCACCCTGCAGCAGCCGGTCGAGCAGTTCGACCGCCAGATTGCGTTCCGGCAGGTTGCGCACGTCGGCGAGGAAGTCGTCGTCGAGAATGCCGATGTTCGGCTTGTCCAGCCCGACGGCATTGAATACATCGACCACGTCTTCGGACACAACCGCCGAGCTGATGATCTGGCGGATGGCCAGTTCGCGCTCATCGTCGGTGCGCTTCTGCTGTGTGATGTCGCGCTTGGTCAGGATGACCTTGATCGCCTGCAGGAATGCGACTTCCTCGCGCACGGCCTTCGCCTCATCCAGCGTGCAGCACAGCGAAAATGCCTGGCTCATGGCCAGCACATTGTCGGCGAAGCGCTTCTTGCCCTCAGGCTGGCCCAACACGTGATTGGCTGCACCGGCCAGGCGCTTGTGGCTGGCGGTCAGGAAATCGCTCCAGTCGTAGCCGTGCAGCAGCGCGCGCAGCACGTCGAGCTTTTCCGCCAGCAGCGCATAGGCTTCTGCGGCATCCACCGTCGGCCGGCCGCGGCCGTTGCTAGCGGTGTACTCCTTCAGCGCGCTTTTCAGTTCGTTGGCGATGCCGATGTAATCGACCACCAGCCCGCCCTGCTTGTCCTTGAATACCCGATTGACGCGGGCGATCGCCTGCATCAGGTTGTGGCCCTTCATGGGCTTGTCGATGTAGAGCGTGTGCATGCACGGCGCGTCGAAACCGGTGAGCCACATGTCGCGCACGATGACCAGGCGGAGCGGATCACCCGGCGCCTTGAAGCGCTTCTCGAGCCGCTTCTTGACCTGCGCGCTATATATATGCGGCTGCAGCAGGGCGCGGTCCGACGCCGAGCCGGTCATGACGATCTTGATTGCGCCCTTCTCCGCGTCGTCGTCGTGCCAGTCGGGGCGCAACGCCACAATGGCGTCATACAGATGCACGCAGATTTCGCGGCTCATCGCGACGACCATGGCCTTGCCGGTCTGCGCGGCGTTGCGCGCTTCGAAATGCTCGACCAGATCGGCCGCCACGCGGGCGATGCGCGGTTCGGCGCCGACCACCTTTTCGAGCGCGGCCCAGCGGCTTTTCAGCTTCGCCTGCTGGCATTCTTCTTCGTCTTCGGCCAGTTCGTCGACCTCGTCGTCGATCTGCGGCAGGTCCTCCTGCTTCAGCGACAGCCGGGCCAGCCGCGATTCGAAGTAGATGGCGACCGTCGCGCCGTCTTCGCGCGCCTGCTGCATGTCGTAGATGTGGATGTAGTCGCCGAACACGGCGCGCGTGTCGCGGTCTTCGCTCGACACCGGCGTGCCGGTAAAGGCGACGAAGGTGGCGTTGGGCAGCGCATCGCGCAAGTGCTGCGCGTAGCCGACCTGATAGCGCGTGACGTATTCGGTATCCGGCTGAGCCACCTTCAGCGCCCGCCCGCCGTCATTGGCGGCATCGGCTGAACTGCCGCGCGCGGGGCGCACTGTTTTCAGCTTCGCCTCGAAACCGTACTGTGTGCGGTGCGCCTCGTCGGCAATCACCACGATGTTGTGGCGATCCGACAGCACCGGGAAGCTGTCTTCGTCTTCGCCCGGCATGAATTTCTGGATGGTGGCAAACACGATGCCGCCCGACGGGCGGTTGCCTAGCCGGGCGCGCAGATCCTGCCGGGTGGCCGCCTGCACCGGCTGTTCGCGCAGCAGGTCCTGCGCCAGCGAGAACACGCCGAACAGCTGGCCGTCGAGGTCGTTGCGGTCGGTGATCACGACGATGGTCGGGTTTTCCATCGCCACGTCCTGCATCACGCGGGCGGCGAAGCAGGTCATCGTGATGCTCTTGCCGCTGCCCTGGGTGTGCCACACCACGCCGCCCTTGCCGCGGGTGAGCGGCGCACCGTCGGGACGCGACGCGGCCACCACCTGGCGGATCGCCGCGCGCACCGCGTGAAACTGGTGGTAGCCGGCGATCTTCTTCACCAGCCCACCATCGTCTTCGAACAACACGAAGAAACGCAGAAAATCGAGCAGCATCGGCGGCGCGAGGACGCCGCGCACCAGTGTTTCGAGTTCGTTGAAGTGGCCCAGCGGGTCGAGCACGTCCCCGTCGATGGTGCGCCATTGCATGAAGCGCTCGGAATTGGCCGACAGCGAACCCAGCCGCGCCTCGCTGCCGTCGGCGATCACCAGCAGTTCGTTGTACTGGAACACATCCGGAATCTGCGCCTTGTAGGTCTGTATCTGGTCATAGGCCTTCCAGATGCTGGCAGTCTGGTCAGCCGGGTTCTTCAGTTCCAGCAGCACCAGCGGCAGGCCATTGACGAACAGGATCACATCGGGCCGGCGCGTGTGCTTCGGCCCCTTGATCGTGAACTGCCGGATGGCCAGCCACTCGTTGCACGCGGGGTCGGCCCAGTCGATCAAGCGCACGAAGTCGCCGCGGGTGTCGCCGTCCTTCTGATACTCGACCGGCACGCCGCCGATGAGCAGCCGGTGAAACTGCCGGTTCGCCGCCAGCAGCGCCGGCGTGCCCAGATCGAGCACCTGGCGCAGTGCGTCCTCGCGCGCCGCCGTCGGAACCGCCGGGTTCAGCCGCGCGATCGCGCTGCGCAAGCGACCTTCCAGCACCACCTCGCGGTAGTGGCCGCGCTCCGGGCGGCTGCCGTCAGGCGCCAGATCCGGGCCGTCGAGCGGCGTGTAACCGACGTCAGCCAGCCAGCCCAGCACTTCCTGTTCGAGGTGGTCTTCGGTCATGGCGTATCGCGCACCTTCTGTCGGACGTCACGGCAGGCGCTCGCCGGTATCGATCTGGATGAAAACGCGGCCTAGTCTGCCAGCATTTCGATATAGGACTGATAGCTGAAGCTGCGGTTTTTCTTCTGGCCGGTCAGTTCGACCACAATGCCCAGCGTTTCGAGCAGCTTCACCGCCGCATTGGCGGTCGGGAAAGTCGTGTCGAGTTGTTGGCGCACGCGCTCAATGGTGAAGCGCGGCATCATCGGCAGCAGTTCGAACAGCCGGTAGCTCGCCGGCGTGGCTTTCGGTTCGGCCAGCAGGCGGCGACGATCGGCGGCCACGAGGCTCGCGATCGCCACGATATTGCGTTCGGCCGCGCTGGCTGCGACCGCCACACCTTCGAGAAAGAACGCGACCCAGCCTTCCCAGTCGCCGTCGGTGCGTATGCCGGACAGGCGGCGGTAGTACTCGGACTGATGCCGCTTCAGATAGCCGCTGAGGTAGAGCAGTGGTTCCGGCAGCAGTTGCCAGTGTTCCATCAGCACGGTGATCAGCAGACGGCCCATGCGGCCGTTGCCGTCGAGAAAGGGGTGGATGGTTTCGAACTGCGCATGCACCAACGCGATCCTGACCAGTGGCGGCAGATCGGCCGGCGCCGGCTCGTGGATGAAGCGTTCGACGTCGGCCAGCAGCGCCGCGACCTGTTCGGCCGGCGGCGGCACGAACACCGCGTTGCCAGGCCGGGTGCCACCGATCCAGTTCTGCGAACGACGCAATTCGCCCGGTTGCTTGCCGCGCCCCCGCGCGCCGTCGAGCAACAGCCCGTGCGCCTCGCGCAGCAGGCGCACGCTGAGCGGCAGGCCAGCGGGGTCGCGCAACGCATCGCGCACATGCCGGAAAGCGCGCAGGTAGTTGGTCACTTCCTCGACGTCGTCGGTATTGCTCACCGCAAGACCGGCCTCGTCGTCGAACAGGTCGGTCAGCGTCGCCTGCGTGCCTTCGATCTGCGACGTTAGTAAGGCCTCTTTACGGATCGCGCTGTACAGCAGCCAGTCCACCGACGGCACCAACCCCGACACGCCGGACAGGCGCGCGAGCGCGTGTTCGGCCGCCTGGTTCAGCGCAGCGAACGCATCGACCGACAGCGCAGGGTCTCGCGGCGGCAAGACGTGCGGCACGAAGGCCTGCACGGATTCGCCGAGGGTCGAGGTGGTGACGCAGGTACCGGTGCTGCGCATGACAGGCATGGATTCTTTACACGACGCTTTTTATATTAAAGCATTCTTTAACTTGTAGAGATCCAGTTAAAGCCGGTTTGAACCTGAAAACGTCAGTTGATCGGCGTCGTCGGGATGGTCGGCAGGGTGTACGGCAAGGCGCGAGGACTGCCGCTTTCGCCGAAAGACGGAAATGATCGGCGAGCCAAACAGGGGTCAAGTACATCAACCCACTGTTTACATTGATTATCCAGTCACGCACCCTGCGGTGACCTGGGGTAGCAAGCGGGTTTGCTAAGCAATTGCTAAACAGACGTCGGCGGCGTACGGCAACGGCAGCGCGTCTTACTCGACTTCCAGCGCCTCGCTGTACTTCAGCCGCATCCAGTTCAGCATTTCGAGATTGCGTATCGTCCCGGCGATCGACCGGCGCTTGTCCTCGCGGTCCCACGACTTTTTCCAGCCGAGGATGTAGCGATAGAGGTCTTCTTCCGACACTTCCTGCACAGCTTCCTGCTTGAGCTTGCGCACCGCATACAGCACGGTGGCCACCTCTTCGGCCTGATCGGTGTTCTTGATGCGGCTGAACAGGTCGACCGTCTTGTCGATCTTCTTCCGGTAGCCCTCCAGCAGCGACGCGTACCGGTCGCGGAACGCCGGGTAGGCCGACCCGGCGTACACGGCGGTCATGCGGCCCAGCGTGCGTTCCTCGATGAGGTTCGTATTGGCGAACACCTTGATCGCTTCCTGCAACTCGGCCGAGAACGGCCCGTAGCTGCCCTGCTCGAAACGGAAGCCGGTGTCCACACCCTGCTCAGTCAGGATGTAGGCGATCTTCTGGAAGATGGTCCGGCCGACCGGGTAGGCATACGGCTGCCGGCCCAGTTCATCGACCACGGCCAGCAGGGCCAGCCAGGCCGGATTGAGCTTCTGCTGCTGGCGCCCCTTCACGTTGTCGGCGCTCATCGTCTGGCTGAGAAACTCGGCCGACAGCTGCGACTGCGGCGTGCCGTAGGGCGCGTAGATGGTCACCGGAATGTTCAGCGCCGACAGCTTCTGAAACATGATCGGCCCGACCAGCGACCATTCGAGCCCGCCATTGCCGCAGCCGAGCGGCGGCACCGCCAGCGATTCGAGCTGCCACGCCGCTGCGTGCGAAATCAGGTGATCGAGGCCGCGCACGATGTCGTCCAGCCGTGACGGCGAACGCCAGTGGTCCTTGGTCGGGAAGTTGATGACCGACGTGCCCAGCACGTCGCGATACAGGTAGGGCTCACCCGGCTTCACCTGGCCGGCGGCACAGCGCGACGCATAGTCGGCGAACATCTGCGGATAGCGCTTCTTGAACTCGGCCGCCACACCCTTGCCCATCACGCCGACACAATTCACCGTATTGACCAGGGTGGCCGCGCCGCTTTCGAACATGTCGCCGATCAGAATCTTGATCATGGCTGGCCTCAATGGAAAAACAGATCGGCGTCTACGGTGATCGGAAGACCGAAACCGGTCATCTTGAGCAGGTTGCCGGCCGCCTCGCTCACCACATACGCACCGACAATCAGTTCGGGCGGAACACGCTGGGGCACCAGCACTTCAGCGCATTTCGCCGCCTTCTGCCGGTAATAGGCAATCAGGTCCGGGCTGGTCCAGTCACGTGCATAAACCAGATCGAGATTGATCGCCCAAAGCTGCGCCGGCCCCAGAAAGCGCACGTAATTGCTGGCAGCGTTCTGATCCGCCAGCACGACATTATCCAGATCGAACACCTCGCGCGATACCCTCAATACACAAAGGCCCGAAGCCTGATGGCGGCGCTTGAACATCATCGGGTTTCGCGCATGAAAGTACAGATTCGCGTACTGATGCAGCTTCAGGCCACCGGGTACCTGCACCTTGTCGCGACGGTCCTGTATCTCCGGCATCGCGACCGAGTGATGCGTCAACGCCGCCGCAGCCTCGTACGACAGCAGGCCGTGCGCCATGACCGACGGCACATTGTCTATCGGCATGATCGAGTGCAGTTCGGTCACGCGATGAGGCATTACACACTGGCCTCCACCATCGCTTCCGCATCCGGCAAACGGAGCTGGCCGGAAATCAGGCGGGGCAGCAGGGTGTCGCGAAGGGTGGCGAGGGTCTGGGCTTGTCGGCTG
Organism: Methyloversatilis sp. RAC08; assembly: GCF_001713355.1. NCBI lineage: Bacteria > Pseudomonadati > Pseudomonadota > Betaproteobacteria > Nitrosomonadales > Sterolibacteriaceae > Methyloversatilis > Methyloversatilis sp. RAC08. The sequence goes on from NZ_CP016448.1 coordinate 1,997,127, forward strand.
TTTTCAAGCGCGCGTCTATGGAGCGTCATCGCCACAGCCTCATATCCAAGGAGCAATTCCTTCGGCGGTAGCAAGTACGGGAGTCCGTGGATGTGGTTTCTGTTCAGCGTCGGAACCGCAGAGCCTGCATTGAACGACGCGAAATCCAGCCGTTTCAGCAGTTCGAAGGCGTAACAGGGCGTCGAATGCTTGAACTCCTTGACCCAAAGCGTCGTGTTCAGTGGCCAGTAGTCTTCGAGGACAAGAAAGACTTTGCCCAAGACGCCGGATCGACCGGTCACGACCCCGGGACCGCTTGCCATTGCAACGTCATGCGTACCATTTGGACCGCTTGCAGCGATGAGGGGATAAGCGCCCTCCGTGCGCGAAGAGGCCGGCAGATCGAAACCCCGCTGCAATACCAGCAAGTCTTGAAGTTTGCCTGTCGGCCACCTCCGCGGCACCCAGCCCAGTTCCGATTCCTCGAAGCTGTCAGGAAAGAGGGCGGCGGTGGCGTCGTCCATGCCTTCCGGCGCGCGGCTTTCCATGCGGGCGCGGACGGGGTCGAAATCGACGAACCACGACTTGAACAGCGCCTGCGCGATGGCTTCGAGCGTGGCGTTGGTTTCGCGCAGGAGGGTTATGCGGTCATCGAGTGACGTTAAGACTTCGGCGATCTCGCGCTGCACAGCCTTTGACGGAAATGCGATGGCCAGTCCCCGAATAACCGGCAGGTTCAGACGTTCGGAAACAGTACCGTCTCGGAAGCCATGAATGTGGCCGTGTATCTGAGGCGAATTAAGCCAATACTTCAAAAACGCATGATCTACCTTTGATGAATCAGGTCTTATCAGCACCATCCGCTGTCCAAGGCACAGTTTAATTCCCCTTGGTACCTCGGCTGCGATCCCGAAATATGTGCCTTCACGACTATATACAAGGTCGCCAAATCTTGGTTCGACCCTCTTGATGCGCTCCTCGTAAGTCCCGGGTGAAACCCTTGCGGCATTTGCCGTTAAGAATGACCCGGTTCTCACATCCTGCGATCTAACGACAAAGGGCGATGCAGGATCGTCAACGAGCTTAGGAGTGGAATGAGGGCAATCAAATACCTGAGATATCTCATCGAGGCGACTCCACGACCAATCGGATTTAACCGTGGGGGCAAACAAAGGGCGAATTAGCGCCCGTTGCTTCTCAGAACTCATACCCCAGCCCCCCCAGCTTCTGCCGGATCAACTGGTCCAGTTCCGCGCCCTTAGCCATCTGTTCGCCCAGCTTTTCGGTCAGCGTCTGCATGCGGTCGGCAAACGCCTCGTCGTCGTCTTCGACCGCTTCGGCGCCGACGTAGCGGCCGGGGGTGAGCACGTGACCGTGTTCGGCGATTTCGGCCAGCTTCACGCTGCGGCAGTAGCCGGGCTCGTCCGCGTAGTCGCCGGCGCCGGCTTCGCCGCGCCAGGCGGCGACGGTGGCGGCGATGCGGGCGATGGTGTCGTCGTTCAGTTCGGCCTGTACGCGGCTGATCATGCGGCCCTGTTTGCGCGCGTCGATGAACAGCACCTCGCCGGGGCGGCGCGGTTTGTGGCGGGTGAGGAACCACAGGCAGGCGGGAATCTGGGTATTGAAGAAGAGCTGGCCGGGCAGCGCGATCATGGTTTCGACCACGTCGGCGTCGACCATGGCGGCGCGGATCTGGCCTTCGCTGTTCTGGCTGGAACTCATGCTGCCGTTGGCCAGCACGATGCCGGCGCGGCCGGTGGGTTTGAGGTGATACAGCATGTGCTGCAGCCAGGCGTAGTTGGCGTTGCCGGCCGGCGGGTTGCCGAATTCCCAGCGCGGGTCGCCTTCTAGGCTGCCGTGCCACCAGTCGCTGATGTTGAACGGCGGGTTGGCGAGGATGAAATCGGCGCGCAGGTCGGGGTGCTGGTTGCGGGTGAAGGTGTCGGTCGGTTCCTTGCCCAGATTGAAGTCGATGCCGCGGATGGCGAGGTTCATCGCCGCCAGCCGCCACGTGGTCGGGTTGGATTCCTGGCCGTAGATCGACACGTCGCCCAGCCGGCCGCCGTGCGCCTCGATGAATTTCTCGGACTGCACGAACATGCCGCCCGAGCCGCAACAGGGGTCGTACACCTTGCCGTGATGCGGCGCGAGCACCGCGACCAGTGTCTTGACGATGCTGGCCGGCGTGTAGAACTGCCCGCCCTTCTTGCCTTCCGCGCTGGCGAACTGACCGAGAAAATACTCGTACACTTGGCCGAGCACGTCGCGCGCGGCGCCCGGTTCGCCTTTGCTGTCGGCGCCGAAACCGATGGTCGACACCAGATCGATCAGTTCGCCCAGCTTGCCGTCGGGCAGATGAGCGCGCGCGTAGCGCTTGTCGAGTATGCCCTTGAGCTTCGGGTTCTCCACCTCGATCAGCGACAGCGCGTCGTCGATGCGCTTGCCGATGTCGGGCTGCTTGGCCGCCGCGCGAAGGGTTTCCCAGCGCGCCGCTTCGGGTACCCAGAACACATTGACCTCGCGGTAGTAGTCGCGGTCTTCGAGTTCTTCGGCGAGCAGGGCGGGCGTGCTGTCGGGCAGGAAGTAGTCGTCGGCTTCGTCGGCGAAGCGACGCACCAGTTCGGCGCGACGCGCGGCGAAGGTGTCGGAAATGTATTTGACGAAGATGAGGCCGAGCACGAGGTGCTTGTATTCGGCCGCGTCCATATTGGCGCGCAGCTTGTCGGCGGTAGCCCAGAGGGTTTTCTTGATGTCGTCGAGCATGGCGTTCCGGGTCGTGGGTCAGCGTGCACCGGCTGCCCTGCGAACGCGCAGGCATCGGGCACCGCGCGACTTTAACCACAATCGCCGATCGGTGCGTTGGATGGTGGCGACCGACAGACCGTCATCGCATTGCCCGACCTGCGCGGCCCGGGCACAGACTCGAAGGCGGCCGATCAGGCCTTCTTGACGAATTCGGACTTCAACTGCATCGAGCCGAAGCCGTCGATCTTGCAGTCGATGTCGTGATCGCCTTCGATCAGGCGGATGTTCTTCACCTTGGTGCCGACCTTCACGACCGACGAGGTGCCCTTGACCTTGAGATCCTTGATCACGGTGACCGAGTCGCCGTCCTGCAGCACGTTGCCGTGGGCGTCCTTCCACACGCGCTTTTCCTCGACCGCCGCGGCGCCGCCCTTGCTCCACTCATGGGCGCATTCGGGGCAGACCAGCATGTCGCCATCTTCGTAGGTGTATTCGGAACTGCATTGCGGGCAGGGGGGCAGGCCGCTCATCGGTAGTCCTTGTTCGTTCATGGGTCTGTCGGGGCCGACCGCGCACGCGCTGTAGTCTCCGGGTCTGCGTGGGCAATGAAAAGGGGGCAAATGCCCCCTTGACCTGCTGCGTGAGCCGGAGCGACATCACACGTCCAGATTCCTCACCCCCAACGCATTGCTTTCAATGAACGCCCTTCGCGGCTCGACGTTGTCGCCCATCAGCGTGGTGAAGATTTCGTCGGCGGCGATGGCGTCGTCGATCTGTACCTTCAGCAGGCGGCGCACGGTCGGGTCCATCGTGGTTTCCCACAGCTGTTCCGGGTTCATTTCGCCCAGGCCCTTGTAGCGCTGCTTGCCGAGGTTGCGTTCGACTTCGTTCAGCAGCCAGCGCGTGGCTTCGGTGAAGCTGGCGACCTCCTGCTGCTTTTCGCCGCGCTTCACGATGGCGCCGGGGCCGACCAGGCCGGCGATCAGTTCGGCGGCGTGGCGGATGCGCTGATAGTCGCCTGACAGCAGGAATTCGCTGTCGACGCGGCCGATCTTGCGGTTGCCGTGGTGCATGCGTTCGATGCGCAGCTGCCAGGCTTCGGTCTTGTCGTTGTATTCGGCCAGCAGCGTGACATTGGGCGGGAGCTTGGCGGCGAGCCGGGCGGCGCTGTCGCGGGCAGCGGCTTCGTCGTCGAGGCTGAGCGCGATGTTGTGTTCGAGCAGCGTGCGCAGCAGTTCGCCGTCGGCGTACTCGGCCAGACGTTCGACGATGGCTTCGGCCAGCAGGTATTCGCGCGCCATCTCTTCGAAGGCGCTGCCGGACAGCGGCTCGGCACCCTCGTGCGGCACCAGGCTGGATTCGTCGAACGCCAGTTTGAGCAGGTACTGGTTCAGTTCGTGGTCGTCCTTCACGTACAGCTCGGTGCGGCCGTGCTTGATCTTGTACAGCGGCGGCTGCGCGATGTAGATGTGGCCGCCTTCGACCAGTTCGGGCATCTGGCGGTAGAAGAAGGTCAGCAGCAGGGTGCGGATGTGGGCGCCGTCGACGTCGGCGTCGGTCATGATGATGATGCGGTGGTAGCGCAGCTTTTCCGGCTTGTATTCGTCCTTGCCGATGCCGGTGCCCAGGGTCTGGATCAGCGTGACGATTTCCTGGCTGGAAATGAGCTTGTCGAAGCGCGCCTTTTCGACGTTCAGGATCTTGCCCTTCAGCGGCAGGATGGCCTGGAACTTCCGGTCACGGCCCTGCTTGGCGGAGCCGCCGGCGGAGTCACCCTCGACCAGGTAGAGCTCGGCATTGCGCGGGTCCTTCTCCTGACAGTCAGCCAGCTTGCCGGACAGGCCGAACGAATCGAGCACGCCCTTGCGACGCGTCATGTCGCGTGCCTTGCGGGCCGCGTCGCGCGCACGGGCGGCTTCGACGATCTTGCCGCAGATGGTCTTGGCGTCGTTCGGGCGCTCCTGCAGGAAGTCGGTCAGCTTCTGCGCCACCACTTCCTCGACTGCCGGACGCGCTTCGGATGACACCAGCTTCATCTTGGTCTGCGACGCGAACTTCGGGTCGGGCATCTTCACCGACAGCACGCAGGCCAGGCCTTCGCGCATGTCGTCGCCGGTGATTTCGACCTTGGCCTTCTTGGCGATTTCGTGTTCTTCGATGTACTTGTTGATGATGCGCGTCATCGCCGCGCGCAGCCCGGTCAGGTGGGTGCCGCCGTCGGTCTGCGGAATGTTGTTGGTGAAGCACAGCACCTGTTCGGCGTAGCTGTCGTTCCACTGCATGGCGACTTCGACGTCGATCTGCACATTGCCCTGCATCGACGCGCCGGCGCTGCAGAACACGTTCGGGTGCAGCGCGGTCTTGTTGCGGTTGATGTATTCGACGAAACCGCGCGCGCCGCCGAGGAAGGCGAAATCCTCTTCCTTGTTGTTGCGCTGGTCGACCAGCTTGATCTTGACGCCGTTGTTCAGGAAGGACAGTTCGCGCAGCCGCTTGGCCAGGATGTCGTAGTGGAATTCGATGTTGTCGAAGATGGTTTCGTCGGCCAGGAAGTGCACTTCGGTGCCGCGCTTTTCAGTCGCACCCAGCACCTTCAGCGGAGATACCTCGACGCCGTTCTGCACCTCGAGCAGGCGCTCGACCGGCACGCCGCGCTCGAATTCCATGAAGTGCTTCTTGCCGTCGCGGCGCACCGTCAGGCGCAGCCACTTCGAAAGGGCGTTCACGCAGCTGACGCCCACGCCGTGCAGGCCGCCGGACACCTTGTACGAGTTCTGGTTGAACTTGCCGCCGGCGTGCAGTTCGGTCAGCGCGATCTCGGCGGCCGAGCGCTTCGGTTCGTGCTTGTCGTCGAACTTGATGCCGGTCGGAATGCCGCGGCCGTTATCCGTCACCGAGATCGAGCTGTCGGTGTGGATGGTGATTACGATGTCGTCGCAGTGGCCGGCCAGCGCCTCGTCGATCGAGTTGTCGACCACCTCGAACACCAGATGATGCAGACCGGTGCCGTCAGACGTGTCGCCGATGTACATGCCGGGGCGCTTGCGCACGGCTTCCAGCCCCTCGAGGATCTGGATGCTGCCTTCGCCGTAGGCGTCGGCGTTGGGCGCACCGGGGACCATCGGCGTTTCGGGGGAGTTCGGTGTGAGCTCGTCAGACATGGCGTATTCCGGTGCTGCGCACGAGGTGCGCGGGGTCCATCAAAAAACACGAAGCCCGGCGCGCAGGCCGGGCGGTGGTGCAGGTGGCGCGGCTTACACGCGCATCGGCATCACGACGTACTTGAAGCCGTCGGTGCCGGGCAGCGTGATCAGTGCGCTGCTGTTGCCGTCGTTCAGGCGCAGGCTCAGCGTGTCGCCGGCCACATTGCCGAGCACGTCGAGCAGGTAGCTCACGTTGAAACCGATGTCGAGGGCGTCGCCGGTGTAGTCGACCTCCAGCTCTTCCTGCGCCTCTTCCTGCTCGGCATTGCTGGAAATGAGCTTGAGCAGGCCGGACGAAAGCACGACGCGCACACCCTTGAACTTTTCGTTGGTCAGGATGGCGGCGCGCTGCAGCGCCGGCAGGAAGGACGAACGCTGAAGCATGATTTCCTTCGGGTGATCCTTCGGAATCACGCGTTCGTAGTCGGGAAACTTGCCGTCGATCAGCTTCGAAATGAGCTCGACCGAGCCGAAGCGCAGACGCGCCTGGTTGCCGCCCAGTTCGATGTCGACCGGGTCGTCGGTGTCGGCAAGCTGGCGCGACAGTTCGAGCACGGTCTTGCGCGGCAGGATCACGTCGAGCTTGTCGGTCACGCCGGGCAGCGCCTCGGACACGTAGGCCAGACGGTGGCCGTCGGTTGCGACCAGCCGCAGTTCCTCGCTGCCGACGGCCAGCAGCAGGCCGTTGAGGTAGTAGCGGATGTCCTGCTGGGCCATCGAGTACTGCACCAGCGACAGCAGCCGCTTGAGCTTGCGCTGGGTCAGGCTGAGCTTGACGGTTTCACCCTCGGCGACCTGCATGCGCGGGTAGTCCTGCGCCGGCAGGGTCTGCAGCGTGAAGCGGCTCTTGCCGCAGCGCACCGTGAGCTTGCGGTCGTCGGCGTCGAGACTCACCTCCTGCCCTTCCGGCAGGGCACGCAGGATGTCCTGCAGCTTGCGGGCAGCGACCGTCAGCGCAGCGGGCTGGGCGGCGCTGATGTTGCCGGTGGAGCGGGTACGGATCTGGATTTCGATGTCGGTGGCCAGCAGCGTGAGCGCATCGCCCTCGGTTTCGATCAGGACGTTGGACAGGATCGGCAGGGTGTGGCGCTTCTCGACGATGCCGCTGACCGACTGCAGCGGACGCAGCAGCTGTTCGCGTTCTATCTTCATTAAGAGCATTTTATAAACCTCTGTAAACCGTTAACGTCGACCATTTTCTGTGGAGAACACTTTAATTATTCTTTTTTTCAGCTACTTGCAGTATGTATCGTTGTATGTACAACTGCCTCATCTGCGCTTGAACAAATGTGGATGAAACCGTGACCTGCTGAAAACAGCCTGCTTATCCACAGCGGCCATACACGTTTTCACACCTGTTTATCCGTACAGCTTCAATACCGCTTCATCCACACCCTTCCAGCGGCGGTTTCCGGCTATTTGCGCAAGGTCTGCACGAGCACGTGCAGGTCATGATTGAGCACTTCGTCCTTCAGCCTCAGGTCGGCAATGGTGCGGCAGGCATGCAGCACGGTCGTGTGGTCGCGCCCGCCGAAGGCTTCGCCGATCGCCGGATAGCTTTCCGGCGTCAGTTCCTTGGCCAGCCACATGGCGACCTGACGCGGCCGCGCGATGGCACGCGTACGCTTCTTCGAATACATCTCCGACACCTTGATCTTGAAGTAGTCGGCGACGGTCTTCTGGATGAATTCGAGCGTGATCTGCCGGTTGTGTGCGCCCAGCAGGTCCTTCAGCGCCTCGCGGGCCACTTCCAGCGTGATCGGCACCGTGTGGAAGTGGGCGAAGGCGATGATCTTCTTCAGCGCGCCTTCGAGTTCGCGCACATTGCTGCGGATGTTCTTGGCGACCAGGAAGGCGACGTCGTCACCCACCTTCACCCGCTCCATCTCGGCCTTCTTCTTCAGGATGGCGACCCGCATTTCGAGCTCGGGCGGCTCGATCTGCACCGTGAGTCCCCAGCCGAAGCGCGTCGTCAGGCGTTCTTCGACACCCTGGATGTTCTTCGGATAGGTGTCACAGGTGATGACGATCTGCTTCTTGCCGTCGGTCAGCGCGTTGAACGCGTAGAAGAACTCTTCCTGCGTGCGCGTCTTGTTGTTGAAGAACTGGATGTCGTCGATCAGCAGCACGTCTAGCGAGCGATAGTAGCGCTTGAAGGCGTCGAAGCTTTTCTGCTGGTAGGCGCGTACCACGTCGGCGTAGTAGTCGTCGGCGTGCACGTAGCGAATGACCGCGTCCGGGTTGTGCCGCATCACCTCGTTGCCCAGCGCATGCACCATGTGCGTCTTGCCCAGCCCGACACCACCGTAGATGAAGATGGGGTTGTAGGACATGCCCGGGTTCTGCGCGACCTGTATGGCGGCGGCGCGCGCCAGCTCGTTGGCACGGCCGGTGACCAGGTTGTCGAAGGTGAATCCCGGGTTCAGGCGCGAGCGGTCGCGTTCGTCGGGCCGGCCGCGGTTGCGTTCATTGCGGTCGGACTGCGCGTCGCCGTTCGACTTGATGATGGCCGGCGGCGTGACGCGGGTGGTTTCTTCTCCGTCGGCACGCAGATGCGTCTGGCGTACGCGTGGCGCGTCGGACGACGACGGCACCAGTATGGGTGCATCGGCAGCGTCGTTCGCCTGGCTGCCTGCCTGGGGCAGACTCAGGCGCACCGATACCGGTTGCGAAAAATATTCGAGACCGAGCGCTTCGATGCGCGACACATAGCGCTCGCGCACCCATTGCAGAACGAAGCGGTTAGGGGCGACCAGCGCCAGTGATTCGGTTTCGGCATCGGCGCACGGATCGATGCGCAAGCCCTTGATCCAGGTGTGAAATTGTTGCGCGGGAAGTTCCTGCTCGAAGCGGCTGAGGCAGACTGCCCAAAACTGTTGCATCATGGTCTGCGAGGTCGCCGGGTCGATTTCTAGGGGGTATGGCACAGCCTTGTGACCTGACCCGGGACAGTCGATCCGTGAAGAAGGATCGCCTCTTTGCGGTGTTCCGGGCACTGCGGTGACCGGTGGCCCGGGTCCGCTTTTGCCAGCTGTTTTGAGTGACGGAGTCTAGCGCTTTCGGCCCTGCTTATCCACACCGGCCAAACCCGCGCCACTGCGGGGCGATTGACAAGGCGCTGATGTTGCGCTGTAATCGCGGGCTTTTCCGTATACATAGTGAGCAGGCCATGAAACGCACCTACCAGCCGTCATCTGTCCGCCGTGCCCGCACCCACGGTTTCCTCGAACGCATGCGCACCCGTGGTGGTCGCGCCGTCATCCGTGCCCGTCGGGCCAAGGGCCGCGTCCGGCTCGCGGTCTGACGTAGCCAGACGTTTCCAGCCCGCGCTGCCGTGTCCGTGATCGTCCGGTCGTCTGCCATCAGGCAGCAAGCCGGAGGGTGAGTGCACAGTGAGCGATGCAGGCACGGCAGATTCACCGGAAACGCCGGCGCGAGGAACATGCAGTTTCCGCCCGGTCTTCCGGCTCAGAAAAACGGATGAGTTTTCATCCGTTTTTGCTTTACGGCGCACACAGCGCAGCCGTCATTTCGTGATCCATCACGGTCCGGTCAAATCGTCCGGCCCGGATGCAGAGACCGGAGCGCGTCTGGGTGTCGTGGTCGCGAAGCGGCACCTGAAGCGCGCGCATGATCGCAATCTGGTCAAGCGACTGGCGCGCGAAGCATTCCGCCATGCGCGGACGGGGTTGAGGCCGCTCGACATGGTTCTGCGCCTGAATTCGCGGCCTGAAAGCCTCGATCGCAAGGCGCTGCGGGCGGAACTTGACCATCTTTTTGGCCGGATGCGCCCGCCGGCCGTAGCGCCCGATGCCGGGCCGTCCAGCGGGAAGCCGCCTGTTTCGGAGCCAGCCAGTTGAAAAGTCTTCTGCTGTCCGTACTTGCCGTGTATCGCTACGCCATCAGCCCCATGCTGGGAGCCAATTGCCGCTTCCTGCCCAGCTGTTCCGAATACGCCACCGAAGCGATCCGCCGCCACGGCAGCCTGCGTGGCGGCTGGCTGTCGCTCAGGCGCATTGCGCGCTGCCATCCGTGGAATCCCGGGGGACATGATCCGGTGCCGTGAGCACCGAGTCGTCCCGGCCGCCTCCACGATCGCTTTCCACTCAACGACGCATTTTTCCGACGATTCCCCAGATGGATACCCAACGCTCCGCCCTGTTGATCGTTTTCCTGTTTTCGCTGTTCATGCTGTGGGACGGCTGGCAGCGCCAGTCGCAACCGCCGGTCGCCGCAGCACCGGCTGCCGATGCAGTGGCACAGTCGCCGGGTGCCCAGGCACCGGTGCCGACCGTGAGCACGCCGGCCGGTGCAGCCGATGTACCGGCCGTGCCGGTCGTGGCGCAGAAGACCGCGACCCGCGTGGTAACCGATCTGTTCATCGCCGATGTGTCGGCCGAGGGCGGTTCGATCATCCGGCTCGAACTGCTGCAGCACAAGGCGGGCCCCGAAGCGACCGGCAATTTCGTGCTGCTCGACAATGGCGGTGCCCACCTCTATCACGCGCAGAGCGGTCTGATTGGTGAGGGTCTGCCGACACACAAGACGGTTTTCCAGCTGCCGGAAGGCGAGCTGACGCTGGCTGATGGCCAGGACAAGGTCGAATTGCGCATGACGGCAGCCGGTGGCGAAGGCGTCACGGTGACCAAGGTGCTCACCTTCACTCGCGGCAGCTACCAGATCGGCACGCGCTACGAAGTGGCGAATGCCTCGCAGGCGCCGGTCAGCGCGCATGCCTACTTCCAGCTGTTGCGCGACGGCAAGCCCACCGCCGGCGGCAATGCCATGTTGAGCACCTTCACCGGCCCGGCCTTCTATACCGATCAGGGCAAGTACCAGAAGATCGACTTTTCGGACATCGCCGATAATTCGGCCAAGTTCGTCAACAAGGCGCCGGATGGCTGGGTGGCGCTGGTGCAGCACTATTTCGTCAGTGCCTTCGTGCCTCCGAAGGGAGCCGATCGAGAATTCTTTGCCCGCAAGGTCGGCAATGACCTGTACACCGCAGGCGTCGTCGTGCCGCTTGCTGCGGCAGCGCCGGGCGCCACTTCGTCGATCGAAGTGCCGCTCTACGCGGGTCCGCAGATCCAGGAAGATCTGGTTGCATTGGCGCCGGGCCTTGATCTGGTGGTCGATTACGGCTTCCTGACCATCATCGCCTCGCCGATGCACTGGGTGCTGGAGAAGCTGCACGACATGGTCGGCAACTGGGGATGGGCCATCATCCTGCTGACGATTCTGATCAAGGCGATCTTCTTCCCGCTGTCCGCCGCCAGCTACCGCTCGATGGCCAAGCTGCGTGTGGTCACGCCGCGCATGCAGCAGATCAAGGAGCGCCACGGCGGCGACCGCATGCGCATGCAGCAGGAAATGATGGAGCTGTACAAGACGGAAAAGATCAATCCGCTCGGCGGATGCCTGCCCATCGTGGTGCAGATCCCGGTGTTCATCGCGCTGTACTGGGTGCTGCTGGGCAGCGTTGAAATGCGCAACGCGCCCTGGATAGGCTGGATCACCGACCTGTCGATCAAGGATCCCTACTTCGTTCTGCCCATCATCATGGGCATCACGATGTTCGTGCAGACCAAGTTGAATCCGACGCCGCCGGACCCGATCCAGGCGAAAGTGATGCTCTTCCTGCCGATCGTGTTCACCGGCATGTTCCTGTTCTTCCCGTCCGGTCTGGTGCTGTACTGGGTGGTGAACAACGTGCTGTCGATCGCCCAGCAGTGGCAGATCACCCGCATGATCGAAAGCGGCAAGGCCGCCAAGACCTGATCCCGCAGATACCCGCTCCGGCGTCGAGGGCGCCGCGACTGCAATCACCCGCGGCGGGTTGTATTGTGGGCGCGGCGCCCTCTTCGTTACCGGACCCTCGACCATGCATCCAGCCAGGTACCCTGCCGACACCATTGCCGCGATAGCGACCGCAACCGGTCGCGGCGGCATCGGCGTTGTCCGGGTGTCCGGCAGCCGGGCGGCCGATGTTGCACTTGGCGTACTCGGGCGCCTGCCGCCAGTTCGTCAGGCCGCGTTCCTGAGATTTCAGGCGGCCGACGGGACGACGCTGGATCACGGTGTCGCGCTGTGGTTTGCGGCGCCAGCGTCCTACACCGGCGAACATGTGCTCGAGCTTCACGGTCATGGTGGCCGCGCGGTGCTGCAGTCGGTGCTCGCACGCTGCTTCGAACTGGGTGCGCGCCCTGCCCGCCCCGGTGAATTCACCGAACGGGCTTTCCTGAACGATCGCATCGATCTGGCCCAGGCCGAGGCGGTCGCCGATCTGATCGACGCGAGTACGTCAACGGCGGCCCGTGCCGCCATGCGTTCCCTGGATGGCGAGTTTTCGCGTCACGTCCATCAACTGGAGGACGCGCTGGTCAACCTGCGACTGTTTGTCGAGGCGACGCTGGACTTTCCCGAGGAAGATGTCGAGTTCATCGAACAGGCAGGCGCCCGGCGCAAGCTCGATGAGGTGATGCAGGCGGTTGGCGCGTTGCGCGAAAGGGCTCGCTGCGGTGCCGTCCTCAGAGAGGGGCTGACGGTCGTGCTGGCCGGCGCGCCGAACGTTGGCAAGTCCAGCCTGCTCAATGCGCTGTCCGGCGAAGATCGCGCCATCGTGACCGATATCGCGGGAACCACGCGCGACACCCTGCGCGAGCTGATTTCCATCGACGGCGTACCGCTGCACATCATCGACACTGCGGGTCTGCGCGACACGAGCGATCCGGTCGAACAGGCCGGTATCGCCCGCACGCGGCGCGAGCTCGATCGCGCGCATGCCGTGGTTCACCTGATCGACGCGACGACCGGGTTCGATGCGGCGGCGCGGCGCATTGACGAAGGCTTGCCGGACGGACTGAAGCGCATACGCGTATTCAACAAGATCGATCTCACCGATGATTCGCCCCACTCCGAGCGCGCGGGCGATGTCGTCTCGGTATGGCTGTCCGCCCGCGAAGGTGCGGGGCTGGACCTCGTCCGCACGGCGCTGCTTGATTGCATCGGCTGGCATGGTGGCGCCGAAGACGCGTTGTCTGCCCGTGCTCGACACCTTCATGCGCTCGATGCAGCGATGGACAGGCTGGATGCCGCTCGTAGCTGCATTGCCGGCAAGGTTCTGCAGCTTGATTTGTTTGCGGAAGAGCTGCGTCTCGCCCATCGAGCGCTCGGCGACATCACCGGCGAGTTCACACCTGATGATCTGCTGGGTGAGATCTTTTCCCGCTTCTGCATCGGAAAGTGATGTTCCACGTGAAACATCCGGAAGGTCGTTTTGTTGGCTGACTTCGCCTTGTTGTTTGTCGGCGCATTCTTCGCAGGTCTTGTGGATGCCATGGTCGGTGGTGGCGGACTGGTGCAGATACCGCTGCTGTTCAATGTGTTCCCGGGCGTCGCGCCCGCGACCCTGTTCGGTACCAACAAGGCGGTCAGCATCGTCGGGACGGCCTTTGCGGCGCGCCGCTATCTGGGCAAGGTGGACATGGATTGGCGCGTGCTCTGGCGCGCTGCCCTGGCTGCATTTGTCGCGTCATTTGCCGGCGCGGCTGCTGTCGGCCTGTTCCCGCCGCAGATGCTGCGACCACTGGTCATCGTGCTGCTGGTCGCTGTGCTTGCCTACACACTGAAGAAGAAGGACTTTGGCGCTTCGTCGCGCGGCATCGACCGCAAGCCGCGCCCGGTACTTGCGCTGTTGCTGGGTGCGGCGATCGGCTTTTACGACGGCTTCTTCGGACCGGGAACCGGCAGCTTCCTGATCTTTCTTTTCATCCGCTGCTATGCGTGGGATTTCCTGCGTGCGTCGGCGGCTGCCAAGGTCGTGAACGTCAGCACCAACCTCGCCGCGCTGTGCTGGTTCGTGCCTGTGGGTGCAATCATGATCAAGGTGGCTGCACTGATGGCGCTGGCCAACCTCGCCGGCGCATGGGTGGGCGCGCATCTTGCGATGAAGAACGGCGCACTGTTCGTGCGCCGCGTATTCATTGTCGTGGTGGGTGTGCTGATCGCGCGTTTGACCTGGGATGTGCTGTCAGTCTGAAGGATGTTTCACGTGAAACATCCTTCAGACGTTCCTGCGCAGGCGCAGCATCAATGACCGAAGCGGATTGGCGGCAGCACGATGGTCACGCCGCCACCACCTCGATGACCGTGGTGACCGTAGCCACCATAGCCGTAGTAGCGTGGCGGTGCGACGTAGTAGGCCGGTCCGCCATAGTAGTGGTGGCTGATGCGCGGGGCGTGATGTCGGGGACCGTAGCCACGGTGATGGCGCCCGAAATCGTGATGGCCACGGAAGTCCTTCTGATAGCCATGGTGACGGTCGCCGCGGTGACCGCGCCAGTCGTCGCGGTCCGCCATCGCGACACCGCTGAACGTCAATGTGAGTGCAGCAAGTACCGAACTGAGGGTTTTCATGGTTCTTACTCTTGGTGAACACGACACAAGCGTAGTGAGCGCGGACGCTTTGTGCCGTAAGCAACTGTAAGAACTTGCAAGGCTGCACGGGCGTGCGACCTTGGTGATCGTTGCCTTCGGTCGTATCATTCAGCCCCTTCGCCTTATTTTGCATTGCAGCGAAAATGGATTTCCCGACCCGTTACGACGTGATCGTCATTGGCGGCGGCCATGCCGGTACCGAAGCCGCGCTGGCGGCTGCGCGCATCGGCGCGCGCACGCTCCTGCTGACGCACAACATCGAAACGCTCGGCCAGATGTCGTGCAATCCATCGATCGGCGGCATCGGCAAGGGTCATCTGGTGAAGGAAGTCGATGCGCTGGGCGGCGCGATGGCACTGGCCACCGACGAGGCCGGCATACAGTTCCGCACACTCAATGCCAGCAAGGGCCCGGCGGTGCGCGCCACGCGCGCGCAGGCCGACCGCGTTCTGTACAAGGCGGCCATCCGCAGCCGGCTTGAAAATCAGCCGAATCTTGATCTGTTCCAGCAGGCTGCAGCCGATCTGATCATGGAGGGCGATCGCGTCGCCGGCGTCGTGACCGAAGTGGGTATCCGATTCCGTGCGCGGTCGGTCGTGCTGACCGCAGGCACCTTCCTGAATGGCCGGGTACACGTCGGTCTGGAAAACCATTCCGCCGGTCGCGCAGGCGATCCACCCGCGATCCGCCTGGCCGAAAAGCTGAAGGAACTTGCGCTGCCGCAGGGCCGCCTGAAGACTGGTACGCCACCGCGCATCGACGGTCGCAGCATCGATTACTCGTTGATGGAGGCGCAGCCGGGCGATGACCCGGTGCCGGTGTTCAGCTTCATCGGCAACCGCGCCATGCATCCGCGTCAGCTGCCATGCTGGATCACGCACACCACGACGCGCACGCACGACATCATCCGTGGTGGTCTGGATCGTTCCCCGATGTACACCGGCGTGATCGAAGGTGTCGGTCCGCGCTACTGCCCGAGCATCGAGGACAAGATCCACCGCTTCGCCGACCGCGACAGCCACAACATTTTCCTGGAACCGGAAGGCCTGACGACGCACGAGGTGTATCCGAACGGCATTTCGACCTCGCTGCCGTTCGACGTGCAGATCGATCTGGTGCGCAGCATTCCCGGGCTGGAGAACGCTCACATCCTGCGTCCTGGCTATGCGATCGAATACGATTACTATGACCCGCGCGGTCTGAAGTCTTCGCTGGAAACCCGCGCCATCGAAGGCCTGTTCTTTGCCGGTCAGATCAACGGCACGACCGGCTACGAAGAAGCCGCGGCGCAGGGCCTGCTGGCAGGCCTCAATGCAGCGCGTCAGGTGCACGGCCTCGATGCGTGGTGTCCGGCGCGCAGCGAGGCCTATCTGGGCGTACTCGTCGATGACCTGATCACGCGCGGCGTATCCGAGCCCTACCGCATGTTCACCTCGCGCGCCGAGTACCGGCTCAGTCTGCGCGAAGACAACGCCGACCTGCGGCTGACCGATATCGCGCGCGACATGGGCTTGATCGACGACGCGCGCTGGGATGCCTACAACCGCAAGCGCGACGCGATCGCCGGCGAAACGCAGCGCCTGCGCGCGACCTGGGTACGCCCGGACACGGTACCGGCAAGCGACGCCATCCGCGTGCTCGGCAAGCCCATCGAGCACGAGTATTCGCTGTTCGATCTGCTGCGCCGTCCTGACGTGAGCTATGCCGCACTGATGACGCTGCCGGGTGCGCCCGAACCGATCACCGACGTCGACGCAATCGAACAACTGGACATCCTGGCCAAGTACCAGGGGTACATCGATCGCCAGCAGGACGAAGTCGAGCGCCTGCGCGCGACCGAAGACATGCGCCTGCCCGACGACATGGATTACGCCGCCGTGACCGGCCTGTCGCGCGAGGTGCGCCAGAAGCTGGTACAGCACCGCCCGGAAACGCTGGGCCAGGCCTCGCGCATCCAGGGCATCACGCCGGCGGCGATATCGCTGCTGCTGGTGCACCTGAAGAAGCGTCACGCCGTGCGCAGCGCAGCCTGAGCCGGTAAGCCGACCCCCCGAATTGAAGTTGACTCAAGCGATCTGCCCATGACCCTGCAAACCGAACTGGCCGCCGGCCTGAACGTCCTCGACCTTTCGATTCCCGCCGCCGCGCAGACGCGACTGCTGCGATTCATCGCGCTGATGGCCAAGTGGAACGCGGTGTACAACCTCACCGCGATCCGCGAAGAGTCGCGCATGCTGACGCATCACCTGCTCGACGCGCTGTCGATCGCACGCTTCATTCCGGACGGTTCGACGCTGATCGACATCGGTTCCGGCGGTGGCGTGCCGGGCATCCCGCTGGCCATCGCGCGACCCGACCTCGACGTGCTGTCGATCGAGCCGAATTCCAAGAAGGCATCGTTCCAGCAGCAGGTACGCATCGACCTCGGTCTGGAAAACTTCGATGTGCAGATTGCGCGTGCCGAAGCGGTCGAACTGCCGCAGAGCCGTGATTTCATCGTGTCGCGCGCCTTCGGCGATCTGGCCGACTTCATCAAGGTGGCGGGGCATCTGCTGAAGCCGGACGGTCAGATGCTGGCGATGAAGGGCGTTTATCCGGACGAGGAAGTGCGGGCCATTCCTGCCGGCTGGGCCTTGCGCCGGGCCGAAGAACTGCAGGTGCCGGGCGTCGAGGGCGCGCGCCACCTGCTGTGGCTTGCCCGCGTGCCTGCTGCAGGCTGACCGGCCGATGCCGCGCATTTTCGCGATCGCCAACCAGAAGGGCGGAGTCGGCAAGACGACGACCAGCGTCAACCTCGCCGCCGCGCTGGGTCAGGCGGGCCAGCGCACGCTGCTGGTCGACCTCGATCCGCAGGGCAACGCCACGATGGGCGCCGGCGTCGACAAGCGCACGCTCAAATCCAGCGTCTACCCGGTGCTGCTCGGCCTGGCTTCGCTCGCCGACGCGCGCGTCACCAGTCCGCATGCCGGTCTCGACGTGCTGCCGGCCAACCGCGATCTGGCGGGTGCCGAAGTCGAACTGGTCGAAATTGAAAATCGGGAAAACCGATTGAAAAAGGCCATTTCAGAGTGCGCAGACGATTACGACTTCGTGTTGATCGACTGCCCGCCCAGCCTGAGCCTGCTCACGCTGAACGGCCTGTGCGCGGCGCACGGCGTCATCATTCCGATGCAGTGCGAGTACTACGCGCTCGAGGGCCTGTCCGATCTGGTGAACACCATCAAGAAGGTGCATGCCAACCTGAACCGCGACCTGAAGGTGATCGGCCTGCTGCGCGTCATGTTCGACCCGCGCAGCACGTTGTCGCAGCAGGTGTCGGCGCAGCTCGAATCGCACTTCGGCGACAAGGTGTTCAGAACCGTTGTCCCGCGCAACGTCCGTCTGGCGGAAGCTCCCAGCTACGGGGTACCGGGCGTGCTGTTCGACAAGAGCGCCAAGGGCGCGCAGGCCTACACCGCGTTCGCACAGGAAATGATCGAGCGGGTGAAAACCCTCTAGCCGCATTCATTCGCACTACACAAGAAGAAGGCAAACAATGACCCCACCCAAACAGAAAGGTCTCGGCCGCGGGCTGGATGCGCTGCTGGCCGGCAATTCCGGCGAGTCCGGCAATGCCGGCGAGTTGCGCACGCTGGCGGTCGGTGCGCTGCAGCCGGGCAAGTACCAGCCGCGCACGCGCATGGACCCGGGCTCGCTCGAGGAGCTGGCCGAGTCGATCCGCGCGCAGGGCATCATGCAGCCCATCCTGGTGCGCGAGGTCGCGCGCGAGCGCTTCGAAATCATCGCCGGCGAACGCCGCTGGCGTGCCGCGCAACTGGCAGGGCTGACCGAAGTGCCGGCGCTGGTGCGCGAAATCGCCGACGAAGCCGCGCTGGCGATGAGCCTGATCGAGAACATCCAGCGCGAGAACCTGAATCCGCTGGAAGAGGCGGCCGGCGTGCAGCGCTTGATCGATGAGTTCGGCATGACGCACGAACAGGCGGCCAACGCGATCGGCCGCTCGCGGTCGGCCACCACCAATCTGCTGCGACTGCTGCAGCTGGCCGAGCCGGTACAGGAACAGCTGATCACCGGCGATCTCGACATGGGTCATGCGCGCGCGCTGCTGACGCTGCCGCGCGCCGACCAGATCGCGCTCGCCAATCGCGTCGTGGCGCAGGGCCTGACCGTGCGCGACACCGAAAAGCTGGTGGCGCAGGGCGGTGTGGCCGAACAGGGGAGCAAGCGCACCGCCAGCGTGCCGCGCGATCTGGCGCGGCTGGAAGAGGAACTGTCCGATCTGGTGGGTGCCGTGGTCAGCGTGCAGGCCAATGCGCGTGGCGCCGGCAAGGTCGCCATCCGCTTCAACGACCTCGACCAGCTCGACGGGCTGATCGCGCGCCTGCGCGGCTGATCGCCCTGACCGGCGTTCTGTCGCCGCATGCGTTCTGCCATCGAATTCCTGCTGCTGGGTCTGGTCTGGGGAGCGTCGTTCGCGCTGTACCGGGTGGCGATTCCCGAATTCGGCCTCGCTGCGACGGTCAGCCTGCGCCTGCTGCTGGCGGCGACGGCGCTCTGCCTCGTATTCGGTTCTCCGTTGCGCAGCGTCGCGACCATCGACCGGCGGCGCACGCTGGGCTGGCTCGCGCTGATCGGCGCCGGCACCACCGCGTTGCCCTTCACGCTGTTTGCTGAAACCGTCATGCGCTCCAGCGCCGGCTTTGCTGCGGTGCTCAATGCCAGTTCGCCCCTGTTCTCGGCGCTGCTTGCGGTGTGCGTGTGGCGTGAGGCGCTGTCGCGCAGCAAGGCGGTCGGCCTGATGCTGGGCTTCGCCGGCGTCGCATTGCTGGCCAGCCTGCGCGAGCTCGGTCCGCTGCGCATCGGTATCGACGCCGTGCTGCTCGGCCTTGCGGGCGCTGCCTGCTACGGGCTGGGTGTGCAGTTGGCGCGGCGCAAGCTCGGCGATCTGAACGCATCGGCGGTGGCTACCGGGTTTTCGGTCACCGGCGCGATACTGCTGCTGCCCTGGGCGCTGGTTTCGCTGCCCGCCGCGCTGCCGTCGTGGCCGGCGATCAGTGCGGTGCTGGTGCTCGGTCTGGTGTCGACCGCGCTCGGCAACGTCATGTACTTCCGGCTGCTTGGCCGCATCGGCGCGACGCCGGCGCTGAGCGTCACGTTCGTGATTCCGCCGTTCGCCATGCTGTGGGGCCACCTGCTGTTCGAAGAGGTGCCGACGCCCGCCATGCTGGCCAGTACGGCAGTGATTCTGGTCGGTACCGCGCTGACGCTGGGATGGCGGCGAACGCCCCGGTGAAATTCCCGGTCAACGGACCGCCGGGGACTGCCGTTATGCACGAGGGTCGTTGCGACTCGCCAAACTTGTTCACCGTCAGCGGCTGGACTAGACTGGCGAGCCGCGCCGCCGAGTTGATGCCGGAGAGCCCGGCCCCGCGATAATCATTGGTTAAACTACTGTCGAGGAACGTCATGAGAACGATCATTTCCGCCGCCGTCTGTGCCATCGCGCTCGTGAGCGCACCGGCTTTCGCCAGCAAGGACCTGGCTACCGCCAAGGGCTGTCTGGGCTGTCACGCCATCGAAAAGGCGGGCGTCCTCGGCCCGGGCTATCAGGCTGTGGCGAAGAAGTACGAAGGCCAGAAGGACGCCGAAGGCAAGCTGGCGACCTTCATCCGCGCCGGCACGCCGGCCGGCTCCAAGCTGATGTGGGGCGGTGCGGTGCCGATGCCGGCCAATCCGGGCGTCAGCGAAGCCGACGCCAAGAAGCTGGCCGCCTGGATCCTCGCGGGCGCCAAGTAAGGCTGCGCAGCACGCGTCGCAGCAGAAGGCCGGCTGGCAACAGCCGGCTTTTTTTTGTTCAGCCGGAATAGCGGCGCTTACACCCCCTTTTCTCGGGCCTGCGGGTGACGCTGACCTTGCTAAGCTCGCGACGGACATGTGTCTGTCAGGAGAAGTCGAGCATGAGTGCAACGACCCCGCCGCGCGTCCGCTACGGCAAGCAGGTCACCGAATCGATCAATCAGACCCGGGTCCGCTACGTCATCCTGTTCGGCTGCGCAATCGCCACCCCCTTCCTCTTTCCGCCGACCTGGCCGCTCGTGCTGCTCGCCGTCGCCAGCTACGCACTGCGCATGTTCGGCGTCGAAGCCATCTACCACCGCTACTTCTCGCACCGCGCCTTCAAGTGTTCGCGCCCGGTGCAGTTCGTGCTCGCGGTGATTGCGTCACAGTGCGGCCAGCACGGGCCGCTGTGGTGGGCGTCGGTGCATCGCGTCCATCACCAGAACGTCGAACAGCCGGACGATCCGATTTCGCCGCGCCAGCACGGGCTGATGCAGTCGCACGTCGGCTGGGTCTGGTGCGAGCGCTACAAGGACACGGATCTCGACGTGGTACCCGACTTCGCGCGCTTCCCGGAAATCCTGTGGGTGAACAAGCACTACACGCTGCTCATGCTGTCCGGCGCGTTCTTCATCTGGCTGCTGGCGACGGCGGGTGCCTTCGGTCCGACCGTGACCGGCGGTGCTGCGCTGATGTGGGGCTTCTTCCTGCCGACCGCGCTCGGCGTGCAGACGGTGTCGCTGGTCAATTCGATCGGTCATTTCGGCCATCTCCCCGGTGGCTATCGCCGCTTCGACACCGACGACGATTCGGTCAACCGCCCGCTGCTGGCGCTGCTGACGATGGGTGGCGGCTGGCACAACAATCACCACCGCTACGGCGCCAGCGCACGCGCCGGCTTCGCCTGGTACGAAATCGACCTGACCTACTACATCCTCAAGTTGCTGGCCGCGCTGGGCATCATCCGCGACCTGCGCGACCAGCTGCCGGAAGATGTGCGTGAAGAAGGCGGGCTGGCGCCAGCGGCCGCAAAGGTCAGTGACCTGCGCTGAAGGTGTGTCGCACTCTTTTTCAGAGTGGATGGCCGCCCTGCAATGCATCACCTGAGTGCCTTGTTCCGGCAATGGGTCTTTACGACATGGTTGTGATGAAACGACGGCGGCCAAGCGCCCGTATTGGGTTCAAGGCACTTCACCATGTTCTTTCGCCGTCTCCTGTTGCTTCCCGGTGGCGGTCAAGAAGGGGGCGGCGGCAGCTGAACCGGATCGTGCTGTCGCGGCCGGAGCCGGAAGCGTATGCGCTGTTCCCTGCCGGTCCGGGTCTCATCCTTAAGGCGCAAGCGGTTCCGAGGTTCTGAAAAGCCGGCGTGCGAGGTGATGCAAGCGCACGCCATCCATCTTGTCTGCCGCCCGCCCGGCGCCGCAGCGCACAAACAAAATTGACGCTGCCCGCAGCCGCCCGCAAAATCCGGCGCTGACCTTCCTTCCAGCCTTGCGGAGACCTTTCATGACCCAACCTTTCCCGTCGCGTCCCCTGCCTGCGCTTCTCATTCTGTCGGCCTGCCTGCTCGCGGCGTGCGGCGAGCAGTCCGATACGGCGCCGTCGGCGGCATCCGTGGGCGGCGCACCGGCGATGGATGCTCCGCTGATCGTGCGGCTGGGTCATGTGGCCCCGCTGACCGGGCCGCAGGCGCATCTGGGCAAGGACAACGAGAACGGCGCCAGGCTGGCCATCGATGATCTGAACGCCGAGGGCTTCCAGATCGGCGGCAAGCCGGCACGTTTCGAACTGCTCGGCGAAGACGATCAGGCCGACCCGCGCCAGGGCACGACCGTGGCGCAGAAGCTCGCCGATTCGCGCGTCAATGCAGTCATCGGTCACCTGAACAGCGGCACCACGATTCCGGCATCGCGCATCTACCACGATGCGGGCATCGTCCAGGTGTCGCCGTCGGCGACCAACCCGCAGTACACCCGCCAGGGTTACGCCGGCGCGTTCCGCGTGTTCGCCGACGACGTGCAGCAGGGCGGCGCGCTCGGTACGTTCGCGATGAAGAACCTGAATGCGCGGCGCATCGCCATCATCGATGACCGCACCGCCTATGGTCAGGGCCTGGCCGACGAATTCGAAAAGGCCGCCAAGGCGGCCGGCGCAGAAATCGTCACCCGCGAATACACGACCGACAAGGCGACCGACTTCGCCGCCATCCTGACCAAGGTGAAATCGACTTCGGCCGACCTGCTGTTCTACGGCGGCATGGACACCCAGGCGGGCCCGATGGCGCGCCAGCTGAAGACACTCAATCTGGGCATCCCCATGCTGTTCGGCGACGGTGGCTGCACGGTGGAATTCCACAAACTGGCCGGCGAGGGCGCGGAAGGCCACTACTGCTCGCTGCCCGGCGTGCCGCTGGAAAAGATGGCCGGCGGCACCGCTTTCCGTGACCGCTACAAGGCGAAGTTCAACACCGACATCCAGCTTTACGCGCCGTATGCGTACGACGCGGTGCGCGTCGTGGCCGAGGCGATGAAGCAGGCCGGCTCGACCGATCGCATGAAATTCCTGCCCGAACTTGAACAGATCAACTACCCCGGCCTGACCGCGCAGATCGCCTTCGACGAAAAGGGCGACATCAAGAACGGCGCGGTGACGCTGTACCAGGCGAAGGCTGGCGCATGGTCTCCGCTGGAGACGATGGGCGGCGACGCGACGCCGTAAGCGCCGCGTGGACATTTTCATCCAGCAGATCATCAATGGTCTGGTGCTCGGCAGCATCTATGCGCTGGTGGCACTGGGCTACACGATGGTCTACGGCATCCTCGGGCTGATCAATTTCGCGCACGGCGAGGTGGTGATGATCGGCGCGCTGACTGCGCTGACCGCCATCGGCCTGCTGGTGCCGTCGGGGCTGCCCGGCCCGGTGGTGGTGCTCGGCGGCCTGCTGATCGCGATTCCGGTCTGCATGGTGGTCGGCTTCTCGATCGAGCGCATCGCCTACCGGCCGCTGCGCAACGCACCCCGGCTGGCGCCGCTGATCACGGCCATCGGCGTGTCCATCGTGCTGCAGCAGCTGGCCATGATGGGCTGGGGCCGCAATTACCACACCTTCCCGGCCATTCTGCCGACCACGCCGCACCAGGTGTTCGGCGCCGCGATCACCGATCTGCAGATCCTGATCGTCGTCACCGCCGCAGTGCTGATGTCGGCGCTGCTGTGGCTGATCACGCGCACCCGGCTTGGCCGCGCGATGCGCGCGACGTCCGAGAATCCGGCGGTGGCGCGGCTGATGGGTGTCGACGTCGATCGCGTCATCGCCTTCACCTTCGTGCTCGGCTCGGCACTGGCCGCGGTGGCCGGCGTCATGGTCGCGGCCAACTATTCGATCGCGCACTACGCCATGGGCTTCATGCTCGGCCTGAAGGCCTTCACCGCCGCCGTGCTGGGCGGCATCGGCAATGTCGGCGGCGCCATGCTGGGCGGCCTGCTGCTGGGCGTCATCGAAAGTCTGGGCGCCGGTTACATCGGCGACCTGACCGGCGGTTTCCTCGGCAGCCACTACCAGGACGTGTTCGCGTTCTTCGTGCTCATCCTGGTGCTGGTATTCCGCCCGTCCGGCCTGATGGGCGAGAAAGTGGCGGAACGGGCATGAGCGCATGGCATCTTTAACACATGACCTGTGCTACGCTGGTCCTGTGTAATTTTTCGATGTCGAGGGTGCCATGGCCAATCTTACGTTGGTGATCGATGACGAGTTGCTGCAGAAGGCGAGAATCCGGGCAGCGAGCGAAGGGACTTCGGTCAACGCTGTCGTGCGCGAGCAGATTGCCCGCTACGCCAGCGGCCGCGAGGCGCGCCTGCGCGCGTTGGCGGATCTCGACGCACTGGTCGACCGCCTCCAGCCCTCCAGCGGAGACGGCTGGACCTTCGATCGCAATGACATCTACGAAGAGCGGATGTCACCCCATGGCCCGGCGCGCGAGCAGTGAAGTTCTTCTTCGACACGAATGTCCTGCTGTACCGGATAGATACGGCTGACCCGATCAAGCAGCAGTCCGCCCGCGCGTGCTTCAACCACCACGCTGAAGCCGGCAACGCCGTCATCAGCACGCAAGTCATGCAGGAGTTTCATTACGTGCTTCGGGCACGATTCGCGTCCACCGTTCCGGCGGAGGACGCTTTTCGCATGACCGAGGCGCTGACGGTGCTCGATGTCGTACAGGTCACGCCGCAACTGGTACTGATCGCGGCGCGGCGCAGTCAGCATCATCGACTGTCGTTCTCGGATGCGCTCATCGTTTCAGCGGCCGCCCATGCCGGATGCGGCACGCTGATCACCGAAGACCTCAGCCACGGCCAGGTGATTGACGGCGTGCGTGTCGAGAACCCTTTTCTCGGTGACGCCACGTGACCCTGCCCGGCGACCCGAAGCTGCGCGCCCGGCTGGGCATCGTGCTGATCGGCATCGCGCTGGCGGTGCTGCCCTTCGTCGTCGGCGCGAATTTCGGCAATTCGTGGGTGCGCATCATCGATTTCGCACTGCTCTACGTCATGCTGGCGCTCGGCCTGAACATCGTGGTCGGCTTCGCCGGCCTGCTCGACCTGGGCTACATCGCCTTCTACGCAGTCGGTGCCTATCTGTACGCGCTGCTGTCGAGCCCGCATCTGGCCATCGCCTTTCCGGCCGTGTTCGCCAGTGCGCCGGCGTGGTCGGTGTGGCTGGTGCTGCCGCTGGGTGCGCTGGTCGCCGGCCTGTTCGGTGTGATGCTGGGCACGCCGACGCTGAAGCTGCGCGGCGATTACCTCGCCATCGTCACGCTCGGCTTCGGCGAAATCATCCGCATCTTCCTGAACAACCTGAATGCACCACTGAACCTGACCAACGGGCCGCAGGGCATCAACAACATCCAGTCGGCGCAGATCGCCGGCCAGTCGCTCGGCCGCAGCTTCGAACTGTTCGGGCTGCAGATCCCCTCGGTCACCGCGCACTACTACTTCTTCCTGGCGCTGACGCTGGCGGTCATCTTCATCTGCGTGCGCCTGCAGGATTCGCGGCTCGGCCGCGCCTGGGTGGCCATCCGCGAAGACGAACTGGCGGCGCGTGCCTGCGGCATCAATACGCGCAACGTGAAGCTGCTGGCGTTCGGGCTCGGCGCGACGTTCGGCGGCGTGGCAGGCGGCCTGTTTGCCGGCTTCCAGGGTTTCGTCAGTCCGGAGTCGTTCGGCCTGCTCGAATCCATCATGGTGCTGTGCATGGTGGTGCTGGGGGGCATGGGCCACATCGCCGGCGTCATCCTCGGTGCGCTGCTGCTGGCGTTGCTGCCCGAACTGCTGCGCTGGGGCGCCGCACCGGTGCAGCAATGGCTGTTCGGCAAGGTGCTGGTCGATCCGGAATCGCTGCGCCTGCTGCTGTTCGGCGTGGCGCTGGTGCTCGTGATGCGCTGGCGACCGGCCGGCCTGTGGCCATCGGCGCTGCGCAAGCGCGAACTGGCCGCGCACGCGGAGGCGACATGAGCGACCCGGTGGGCACGTTCGCGCAGGACGCAGTGCTGCTGTCGGCCAGCGGCGTGTCGAAGCGTTTCGGCGGCGTGCAGGCGCTGCGCGACGTGTCGCTGACGATACGGCGCGGTGAGGTGTATGGCCTGATCGGGCCGAATGGCGCCGGCAAGACCAGCTTCTTCAATGTGCTGACCGGCCTGTACAGCCCGGACGAAGGTCGCGTCATGTTCGACGGCCGTGACCTGCCGCCGGGCGTGCCGCACCGCATCGCCGGCGCCGGCATCGCGCGCACCTTCCAGAACATCCGGCTGTTCGGCGCCATGAGCGCGCTTGAGAATGTCATGGTCGGCCGGCACATCCGGCTGCGTACCGGCGTCATCGGCGCCATCCTGCGCACGCCGTCCGCGCGCGCCGAAGAGGCGGCGACGGAGGCGCGCGCGCATGCGCTGCTGCGCTATGTCGGCATCGACCATCTGGCCAACCAGCAGGCGACCCACCTCAGTTACGGCGACCAGCGCCGGCTCGAAATCGCCCGCGCGCTGGCGTCCGAACCCAAGCTGCTGGCGCTCGACGAACCGGCGGCCGGCATGAATGCCACCGAAACCGCCGGTCTGCGCACATTGATCGAAAAGCTGCGCGGCGACGGGCTCACCGCGCTGCTGATCGAGCATGACGTGAAGCTGGTGATGGGCCTGTGCGACCGTGTGGCCGTGCTCGACTACGGCGAGAAGATCGCCGAAGACGTACCCGACGTGGTGCGCCGCCATCCGCGCGTGATCACCGCGTACCTGGGCCAGCAGTCCGACCCGGAGGCCGCCTGATGCTGGAAGTACGCGGGCTGACCGTGCACTACGGCGGCATCCGGGCGGTCAAGGGCATCGATCTGGACATCGCGGCCGGCGAGAAGGTGGCGCTGATCGGTGCCAACGGCGCCGGCAAGACCAGCACGCTGAAGGCGCTGGCGCGCATGCTGCCGGCCGGTGGTGAAGTGCGTTTCGACGGCGGCGACATTTCGCATGCCCCGCCGCACACTCTGGTCGGTCGCGGTCTGGCGCTGGTGCCGGAAGGCCGCGGCGTGTTCGCCCGCCTGTCGGTGCGCGAAAACCTCGACATGGGGGCCTATGCGCGCGACGACCGCGCCGCCATCGCAGCGGATCTCGAACGTGTCTATACGCTGCTGCCGCGGCTGAAGGAACGCGCGGGTCAGACCGCCGGCACCCTGTCCGGTGGCGAACAGCAGATGGTCGCCATCGGCCGCGCGCTGATGAGCCGGCCGCGCCTGCTGCTGCTCGACGAGCCGTCGATGGGCCTGTCACCGGTCATGGTCGATACGGTGTTCGGCGTCATCCGCGACATCGCGCGCGACGGCGTCACCCTGCTGCTGGTCGAACAGAACGCGCGCCTTGCGCTGTCGCTGTGCGATCGCGGCTACGTGATGGACAGCGGACGCATCACGTTGGCCGCCGCCTCGGCCGAACTGCTCGACAATCCCGCCGTACGCGCCGCCTATCTGGGCGAGTGAGACGACAGCAGCCGTCGACCGGCGCAGCGACGAGTGCAATCGGCTGATCGAACAGAACATGGCCGTCATCGACAGCCTGCGCAACGGTCGCTGACCGACGCGCAGGCTGCTTTGCTGCAACGACGTTCAGGCCCTGTTGCGACGGCGACGCGCCACCATCAGCAGCAGACCCAGACCGGCGCCCATCATCAGCACCGACGACGGCTCCGGCACCGCACTGATCTGCAGGAAGGGGCGCATCGAGGCATCGGCCGACGCCGACGACGCATACAGCGCGCCGACGTAGCGGCTGTTGCCGTCAACGTCGAATTCCACCACGTCGCGCTGCGCCAGCAGCACACCGTAGTTCGACGACGGATTGTCGAGCCAGCTGCGTACCAGCGCCGTGGCATCGAAACTGACCCAGGTATTCACGCTGTTCTGCACCGTGCTCGAACTGGCCGTCATGGCGGTCATCGGCGCCGTTTCCCAGGTCACGCTGCTTTCGTTCCACGCTTCGAGCACCTGGAACATTTCGGTGGTCGCTGGATGCTCGGCGCTCGGGCTTTCGAACGGCGACAGCGACGGCACGCCATACAGGTTGATCGTCGCACTGCCGACGCCGGCCGACGTCAGGTTAAGCAGCCCGAGGTCGAAGCGGATCAGGGTTTTGGTGTCGTGCGCCCGCTCGACGCCGCCTTCGCCGAAACGCGGGTCGGTGTCCGCGGTGCCGAGGAAGTTGCCGAAGGGCACGGCGGCCGGCGGGTTCAGCGCCGACAGCGTGGTCGTGTCGAGATTGGTGCGGCGCGGTGCCGGAATACCGAATACACCGTCGATGCCGAATTCGTAGATGAACACGTCTTCGCTGGACGCTTCGTCCGGCTGCAGCGTGACATTGACGGCGGCGTTCGCGGCGTGGCCGAACGACAGGGCGGCTGCCAGGACAGCCGGTGCAAACAGGATTGAAGCTTTCATCTGAACCTCCGGAGTGTTGTGGGGTGACTGCGTCATGCGGGAACCGGACCCGTGTCGGCGACACGGTCAGGCTCGCGACGTCTACGCAGCCACTGCGCCGTCAGATGCAATGTCACCTGCGAACATCTCCGACCGCTAAAGTTGATGCCATCCGCATGTCGGGGTTAAGCTGTGCATCCCGCTCCCCGATACATCGCCCCTATGCTCCGATTGCGCGCATGGCTGTGCGTCGCGCTGTGCGCGGTGCTGTCGATGCAGGCCTCACAGGCTGCGCCGCCGGCACTGATGCACGCGCAGCGCCATCACGACGGCATCGATCCGGCCGCCTACTGGGTCAGCGAAAAGCTGGACGGGGTGCGCGCGGTGTGGGACGGGCGGGTGCTGCGCTTTCGCAGCGGGCGGCCGATCGCGGCGCCGGCCTGGTTCACCGCGTCGCTGCCTGCGGTGCCGCTGGATGGCGAACTGTGGATCGCCCGTGGCCGCTTCGATGTGCTGTCCGGTGTAGTGCGGCGCGATGTGCCGGACGATGTCGACTGGCAGCCGGTGCGCTACCTGCTGTTCGACCTGCCTGGTGCGCCGGGCGACTTCAGCCAGCGCCTCGCGCGCCTGAAGCACATCGTCGCCGACGCGGGTCTGCCCTGGCTGCAGGCCGTGCCGCAACAACGTGTGGCCGACCGGGCCGAACTGGCATCACGCTTCGCTGAGGTGGTCGCCGGTGGCGGCGAAGGACTGATGCTGCATCGGGCCGACGCGCTGTGGACGGCCGGGCGCAGCGATGCCCTGCTCAAGCTCACGCCCTTTTTCGATGCCGAAGCAGCCGTGACCGGCCACGTGCCGGGCAAGGGCCGTCACCGCGGCCGGCTCGGCGCGCTCGAGGTGGTGGATGCAGAAGGACGGCGTTTTCGCATCGGCAGCGGCTTCAGCGACGCGTCGCGCATCGCGCCGCCGGCCATCGGCACACAGGTGACCTACCGCTATCGCGAACTGACCGCCCGCGGCCTGCCGCGCTTCCCGGTGTTCGTTCGGGTGCGCGACCTGCCGTAGCGTTTCCTGTGGGAGCTTCCGCTGTGGGCGCGGCGATGCACGGTTGGCCCTGCATGGCCAACCGGCTCCGCGGGCGGCGAGCAGTGCTCGCCGAAACCCCCGCTCCGCCCTTGTGGGTGCGGCGGCCCCGCCGCGATGCGCACTTCGCGCTGCGATGGTCGTTGCACCGATCGCGACGGGGCCGTCGCTCCCAGAGGCGCTGCGCTTGAGGGCTTGCTGTGGTCTCCGAGGGTGCTGCCCTTGTGGGAGCGGCGGCCTCGCCGCGATGCGCACTTCGCGCTGCGATGGTCACTGAACCGATCGCGACGGGGCCGTCGCTCCCACATCCCTGCGCTGAGGTTTCGCTGTGGCCGTTGGTGGCGCCTCCCACAGGTCCCCCGCTTCCACAGGGGGCCTGTGTCTCCGCGCTCAGTTCTTCGAGAACGGCGTCGGACGCGGCGTGCTGTCGGCGGATGGCGGCAGAATGGGCAGCGTGAAGCTGGGTTGGTCACCGGTCAGCGTCTTCAGAAAGGCGACGATGCGCGCGTTTTCGTCCGGCGAGAATTTCCGGCCCAGTTGCAGCCGGCCCATGATGGTGACCGATTCGGCCAGCGTATTGGCCGCACCGTCGTGGAAGTAGGGGTAGGTCAGTTCCACGTTGCGCAGCGTCGGCACCTTGAAGTTGAAACGGTCGATGTCCTGGCCGGTCACCGCCGAACGCCCCTCGGCCGAACTCGTGGATTTGTACGGCTCGACCAGCCCCATCTTCTGGAACGTCGCGCCACCGACCGCCTCACCGTTGTGGCAGGCAATGCAGCCGCTGTCCTTGAACAGCTCGTAGCCGGCAAGCTCCTGCGCGGTGAGCGCGTCGTCCCGGCCGAGCAGCCACTGGTCGAAGCGCGAGTTCGGCGTCACCAGCGTCTTTTCGAATTCGGCGATCGCCAGTGTCACCTGGTCGATGTCGATCTTCTCCTTGCCGAACACCTGGCGGAATTCGCGCACATAGCCCGGAATGGTGCCCAGTACGCTGATGGCCAGCGTGTGCGAGAACGCCATTTCACCCGGGTTGGCGATCGGCCCGCCCGCCTGTTCCTTCAGATCGGCCGCACGGCCGTCCCAGAACTGCGCGACGTTCAGGCTCGAATTGAGCACCGTCGGTGCATTGATCGGCCCTTGCTGCCACTTGTCGCCGATCGAGGTCGGAATGTTGTCGGTGCCGCCCATCGACAGGTTGTGACAGGAATTGCAGGAGATGAAGCCGGACTTGGACAGACGCGGGTCGAAGTAGAGCTTCTTGCCCAGTTCGACCATGCCCAGATTGATGTTCTGCGGCGGACGGATGGGCTTGATGGGCTCCTCCCTGAAGGCCTGGCTGACCGCCAAACCCGACACCGCGGCGATCGCCGCGGCCAGAAGAATGCGTTTCATGCTGGGTACTCCCCTGTAAATGACTGACTACAGTGTGGCCAATCTGGACTCAGTCCAGACTGATCGAGGTCAACGATGCTTTCGGTTAGCGCAGTCACGCTGATGTGGCGAGAAAGGCCATCAGCGCAGCGCGCGCCTGTGGCAGTGCCGCGCTCAGGTCATGTTCGGCATCGAGGGCAATCAGCGGCGTACCGGGCCGCGCGGCCACCAGTCGGTGCGCTTCGGTGATCGGCACGGTGCTGTCGCGCAGACCGTGCGCCAGCAGCACCGGGCAGCGGACTTTCGGCAATGTGGCCAGCGGCGCGATGTCGTCGAAGCGCGCGCCGATCACTCGCTGCACCTGGCGCGTGATCAGCGCACCGAACGGTCGCCACGGGATGCCCATCGCCGAGAGATAGCGCCGCATCATGTCCTGCGGGTGCGCGAAGGCGGACAGGCTGATGACCGCCTGCGCACGCGGGCGGCGGCTGGCTTCCAGCAGCACGGCGGCGGCGCCGACCGAATGGCCGATCAGCGACAGCCGCGCCGCATCGACGTCGCAGCGCGCGCCGAGCCAGTCCAGTCCGGTGGCCACATCGTCGGCGAAGCGCGGCAGCGACATGAAGTCAATGTCATCGCTGTCGCCGTGCCCGCGTGCATCAAGCAGCAGCACGGCATGGCCGGCCTCGTGCAACGGGCGTGCGAGCGGCAGCATCATCGACGCATTGGCGCCCCAGCCGTGCATCACCAGTGCGGCCGGTGCGCGCGCTCCGGTGCCGGCCGGAACGAACCAGCCGTGCAGGCGCCGGCCATCGCAGGCCGTCAGCCATACGGTGACCGCCGGCAGTCCGCAGTCCGCCGGCGTGGTCCCATGCGGCTCGCGGGTCGCCGCGAAGCGTCGCAGCAGCCAGCGTCTGAACGGCGACGCGTGGATGTCGACACGCTTCGCGACATGCGACGCTGTCGGTGGCTCCGGCGCGATTCCATTCCGGCAGGTGGCTCTGATCAAGGCAAACACAGGGTCTTGGGTCATGGGCTGGACAAGCGATCGAGAAAATGTCGGCGGACTGCGCGCAAGGATCGGTCCGCTGAATCCGTCCCGGCACCGTTGCCGCCGCCGGGCACGTTTCCCCTATCAAGATGCGTGCCGTGCGCGACGGCTCGTTCTTGCTGCGCAAAAGACGCATCCATTCATGGACTTGGGGCTGCGCCCGCCGACTGCATGCGTCCTGCCGCGCTGCCAGACGACTGCCCAAGATGGCAGCACCACTGCCAAAGTCAGTGCGTCCGCCCGGCCAGCTTGCCGCGCCCAGCGCTCATGCAACTGATTTGAATGGCTTTTCCCCCTCCTGCCGCATCTGGCACGGCACTTGATAGGACAGTGCACACACTCCTTCTCGCCCTGCCGAACCCATCGTGTATTTCCATCCGATAGAAGAACCCGATTCCGGACAGATCGGCTACCTGCTCGCCGATGGCGACACGCAGGACGCCGTCATCATCGATCCGCCGCCGCGCAGCACCGAACTGCTGCTTGCGTTGCTGGCCGAGCGCCGCCTGCGCTTGAGTCACGTGCTGCGCACCCATGTCCATGCCCGCCAGCCGCTGAACTGCAGCGCGCTGAGCGAGCTGACCGGCGCCATGCTGGTGATCGCCGACGGTGTTGGCATCAATGCCGCCTGCCCGGCGAAGGTCGAGCGCGCGGTGCACGGCAGCACGCTGGTGTTCGGCCAGGAGGTGCTGCGCGTGCTGGCCACGCCCGGCCACACCGCGCACTGCGTGAGCTATCTGTGGCGTGATCGCCTGTTCTGCGGCGATGCCTTCGATCTGGGCAGTTGCGCCGATGGCGACGATGACGCCGATGCCGGCCTGCTGTACGACAGCCTGACCTGCCGCCTTTTCATGCTGCCGGAACAGACCCTGGTGTTTCCGGCCCATCCGCTGCGCGGCCGCCGCGTGGCCACGCTGGGCGAACTGCGCCTGCGCAGCGCACCGCTGCTCGCCGGCAGTCGCGACGCCTTCATCACCGACATGACATCCAGACGCGCCGCACATCTGCGGCACGCTCGTCCTTCGCCGACGGCGAAGCGGCGCTGACGCCCCACCCCTTCCAGTCACAACCCCGGAGACCTACCCATGAAGAAAGCACTCGCCACTCTCGCACTCGCCACCCTGTCGACCGTCGCACTGGCCGACAAGCAGGCCGTCACCGTCATCCTCAGTGCCGAAAGCGGCATGACCCAGGGCATGGCCCTGGTGCTGGCCAACCAGATGCAGGAACAGGGCGGACAGGTCGACATCCTGCTGTGCGACAAGGCGGGCGACCTCGCGCTGAAGGGCGCCGGCGGCACGCCGCTCAAGCCCAAGGACGTCACGCCCGCGCAACTGCTGGATGCAGCCATGAAGAAGGGCGCCACCGCGTCGGTGTGCGCGATCTATCTGCCGAACACCGGCCACAAGCCGGACATGCTGAAGGACGGCATCGCACCGGCCAAGCCGGATGCCATGGGTCGTGCGCTGATGGAGCCGAACCGCAAGGTCGTGGCGTTCTGATTTTCGCGGTGGGCGGGCGGGCGCCTGTCGCCCGCCCGCACTGATACCTTGTCCTCTTCGGCGTCGGCCGTCGCGGATCTGCATCTGCGTGTCCGACAGCCAGCCTCACGCACTCGCCGCCATCCACGCGGTCTTCCACCTGTGGCGTGCCTGCCGCAAGCGAGGTGTGAAATGACCATTCCAATTGATGTTCTCGAGGCCGAAGTCCTGAGCCTCCCTGAAGCAGAACGCGTCAAGCTCATCGACCGGCTCAACTCGAGCCTGGAGAAAGACCCCGAGTGGGCGACCGCCTGGTCGAAAGAGGCCGATTGTCGGGAGGCTCGCATCGCCAGCGGCGAAGCGGCACAAGTGCGCGGCTAGGACGTAGTGGCGCGTATCCGCTTACGGCGTCTGCCCCGGAAGACAGTGTAGCGAGCGGCGATCTGAACGCTTCGTTGTACCGATGACCGGCGCGTTAGCTACACTCATTGCCACGTCATCAGTCCCCGGGGAGCCGGCAGCAGCAGCTTCGGTTGCACTGCCTGAAATCGTCATGCGTGAAGGCCGTTGGACAAGAGATCAACTGAAGCTTGCCTTTCATTTGTATTGCCAGCTTCCATTCGGAAAGCTGCATTCGCGCAATAACGAGGTCATGCAGTTGGCCAGCCAGATCGGCAGAACGCCGTCAGCCGTGGCCATGAAGCTTGTGAACTTCGCCAGCCTTGATCCGGCGATCACGAGTACGGGCCGAAAGGGCCTTGATGGCGCGTCTGCGCTCGACCGCGAGATCTGGGCGGATTTCCATGCTGACTGGGAAAGTCTGGCACTTGAGTGCGAGCGACTGCGCAAGCAATTCGTGGCGGATGCTGCGGTCGACCCGATGGAAGAGGAGGCGCTACAGGGCTTCGAGATTCCGGACGATTTCACCGGCGAATCCCGCCGCGTCCTGACCGAACAGCGCATCAAGCAGAACTTCTTCCGCCGCGCTGTGCTGGCCAGTTATCGCGGTCGATGTTGCATGTCCGGGGTTTCCGAACCGCGGCTGCTCATTGCAAGCCATATCGTGCCGTGGAAGGCGGACAAGGCAAACCGGCTCAATCCGGGCAACGGGCTGTGTCTTTCCGCCATTCATGATCGTGCTTTCGACCAAGGGCTCATTTCGCTGAGCGACGACTGGAAAGTCCTGCTGTCGGACAAGCTGCGCCGATCCGATGAGCCCTTCGTCGAGTCCGTCTTCAAACCGCTCGAAGGCCGCACGATCGAGCTACCGCATCGCTTTGTGCCTGAGGCCGCCTTTCTTCGAAGGCACCGCAGCGAGGTATTTCTCGACAACCGCTGGGCAGGTTTCGCATGAATGAGTACAGCATTTTCGACTACCTCTACCGCGATGCAGGCAACTACAAATCGTGGCGCAGCCTGTTGCTCGAAGGATGCGCGACTTCAGCCGACATCGAGGCAGTCAAGGCAAGCCTTGACCGTGGTGAGTTCTTCATCGCCGAACAGCTCGGAATTCCGGCCGCGTATGCGAAGCCGGAGGAAGGCAAGAGCACGCCGACCGAGGATGACCACGTCTGGCATGAGTTTTCCGAACTGAGACCTGCACAGGCAGACGAGTTAGCTGGCGAGCCGTGGGGAGCGGTCGCTGAACTCGTGATGCGGTTCAGGTCGGTGACGCGATGGGATGAGCGGCTGTCGCCTCATTGGGATTTGTGAGGTCATCCGCGCAAGCGCTGAGCGGGAGGACGACTGCTCAGCGCTTGCGCAATCTCATCCTCAGCGCTCCATCAGTCCTTTCGCTCGCCGGGGTGCGTTTTCAGCCAATCGCGGAGCGCACTGTTGATACGCGTCTGCCAGCCCACTCCGCCATCCTTGAATGCCTCAAGAATGTCCGCATCCAGGCGAATGTTGACGTGCGCCTTCGGCTGGAGCGTTACGGGTCGTCCTCGCTTGGGCTTCAGCATTTCTTCAGCCACGTCTTCGCCCATCAACTCGGGCAGCACGCTTTTCGCGGGCCGCGCTTTCGCGAACCATTCCTCGGTGGCCTCGGGTGCATCGGCGTCCAGGCATTCAGGGTTGGGTTTGCGCTTCATAACGAGTCCTTTCGCGTTTGTTGGCCCGGCGCAGGCTGATCACGTGCAGTGCGCCCTCGCGTGGTGTGAATACCAGCATGCACAAGTGCTCATCGATGAAGCCCAGCGCCTGAAAACGCCGCTCCGGGTAAGCTTGCCGAGTGTCCTCGACGATGAGGGCGACGCTCCAGTCGAACTGTTGGGCAAGCGCGAATGGCATGCCGCGCTCTTGATCATTACGCTCACTTTTGGCAGGGTCGTAGGTCAGTCGCACCGATTTATTGTATCCACAAAAATCGGATTGTCCACTGGGCCTTCGCCCGCCTCGCGACCACTGCCGCGATCGACTTAGGTTCCCGGCTTCAGGCCGCGGTCGCGCCGTCGTCCCCGATCAGCAGCCGCGTATCCGACAGCCACGCATGCGGTGGCACTTCGAGATTGGTGGGCGCTGGCTGGTTGCGGAACACGCGTCCTGCGAGGTCGAAGGTCGAGCCGTGGCAGGGGCACAGGAAGCCGCCCGGCCAGTCGTCGCCCAGACCGGAACTGCTGCCGGTGTCGATCTTTTCGGTCGGCGAGCAGCCGAGGTGGGTGCAGATGCCGATCACCACCAGATAGTCGGCGCGGCGCGCGCGCTCGCGATTGGCGGCATAGCCGGGCTGCTGTGCTTCGGCCGATGTGGCGTCGGCCAGACGTGCTTCGTGCCGCTCGAGCGCGGCCAGCATTTCGGGCGTCCGGTGCAGCACCCAGACCGGCTTGCCGCGCCATTCGACGGTCATCATGCTGCCCGGCGCCAGCTTGCTCACGTCGGCTTCGACCGGCGCGCCGGCGGCACGCGCCCGATCGGACGGCGCGAAGCTGGACAGGAAGGGGACGGCGGTCGCCGCGACGGCAATTGCGCCGACGCCGGTGGTGGCGATCAGCAGGCGGCGGCGGTCGGCGCACATCGCGTGCGGAAGGAGGGCGGGCAGTTCGGTCGTGTGGGTCATGGCACGGGCTCCGGTGAAGCATGCGGAAAAGGACGAAGCCGGCGACCCGGGTCACTGCCTGCCCCCGGTTGCCGGTTTCTGTCACTGGACATTCGCAATCCGCGTGCCACTCGGCACTTTCACCGCAGCGCGCCGTTTGCGGTCGATGCATGTGCCAGCCGGAACTGCCGCGCTGCCAGCGCAGTCAGGGCTGCCTGCCAGCGATGGCGCAGTCGCACCGCTCGCAGCGCCGGTTTCAGTCCTGCGCGATGCCCAGCGCGCGCAGCCGGCGGTACAGCGTGCGTTCGCTGATGCCGAGCTTGCGGGCGAGGTCGTGGCGGCTGCCGGTGTGGTTGCGCACCACGCGCGCGAGCATCTGACGCTGCGCCTCTTCCAGATCGACCGCGCCCTCGCCCTCCACCGGCAGACCGTCTGTCGCGTCACGGCGGGCAGGGCCTGCGCAGCCGATGCAGATTTCCTCATCGAGATGCTGCGTGCCGATCTCTTCGCCGTCGCACAGCAGGCTGGCGCGTTCCAGCACATTGCGCAGCTCGCGCACATTGCCCGGGAAGGCATAGGCCTGCAGCGCGCGCATGGCCGCCGGCGCCACGGTCAGCCGACGGTTGGGTGCGACGCGTGCCAGCAGCGACTCGACCAGCAGCGGCAGGTCTTCGCGCCGTTCGCGCAGCGGCGGCACGACGATCGGGAAGGCGTTCAACCGGTAGTAGAGGTCCTGCCGGAAGCGGCCTTCGGCAATCATCTGCTTCAGCGGCCGGTGCGTGGCCGACACCAGGCGGACGTCGGCGCGCATCAGTTCGGTGGAGCCGACGCGGCGATAGGTGCCGGTTTCCAGCAGGCGCAGCAGCTTCACCTGCATGGTCAGCGGAATGTCGCCCAGCTCGTCGAGGAACAGCGTGCCGCCGCTGGCCGCCTCGATCAGACCTGCCTTGCGTGCGATGGCGCCGGTGAAGGCGCCTTTTTCGTGGCCGAACAGCTCGCTTTCGAACAGGGTGTCCTGCAGGCCGGAACAGTCCACCGCAACGAAGGGGCGGTCGGCGCGCCGGCTGGCGTCGTGCACCGCCTGCGCCACCAGTTCCTTGCCGCTGCCGGATTCGCCCTGCAGCAGCACGCTGGCGTCCGAAGGCGCCACCCGCGCGACCAGTTCGAGCATGCGCTGGAAGGCGGGCGCGCGGCCGATCAGGCCACTGCGTTCGGACACGCCGCGCGCCACCTTCAGCGGCTCCATCTTTTCGATGAACCACGCGATGTCGCCGCTGCCGTTGCGCACCGGTGTGAGTTCGATGTTCACGTACTCCTCGCCGCGCGGCGTCTGGTGCAGATGCAGCACGCGCTCGCGCTGTTCCGATTCCAGGCTGCGCGCCAGCGGGCAGGCCTCGCCGGCGCGGTCGCACGGCACGCTGTAGTGGTGCGACACGTCGTAGCAGGTGCGCCCGACCACGCTGCGACCGCCGCCGTACTGCGCGCGGTAAGCCTTGTTGGCGGCGATCACGCGGTA
Organism: Methyloversatilis sp. RAC08; assembly: GCF_001713355.1. Classification (NCBI taxonomy): domain Bacteria; kingdom Pseudomonadati; phylum Pseudomonadota; class Betaproteobacteria; order Nitrosomonadales; family Sterolibacteriaceae; genus Methyloversatilis; species Methyloversatilis sp. RAC08. The sequence continues at coordinate 2,034,812 of NZ_CP016448.1, forward strand.
GTCGCGGTCGAACAGGATGTGCGGCTCGGGCGCCAGTTCGATGAAGGACACCAGTTCGGGCAGCGGACGCAGTTCGTCTGACATGGCACTGACAGTTCTGACGTGATCGGGCTGTCAGTCTGTGTCGCTGTCAGTTCCAGGGTCAAGGTCTACCGATAGGGTAGTTCGACAAATCACTCATCCATATGGATTTTTGATCTTTGTCATCGTGCTGGCACGAGACTTGATATGTCATGGATACGGCCAAGCCGTGCGCCTTGAGTCTGGCGGACCCGAAACCCGGATGTCTCTCCGGGCGTCGGCGTCCGCTCGCACGGAATGCTGCGGCGAGCAGGTTTTTCGGCTCTGGCCTGCTTGATCGGCGACGCGCTCTCATGGCCGCGTCTGCAGGCCTTTGCGTGAGCCATTCCGACAAGGCGAAAAGCCGGGAGGAGACATTCATGAAATACGGTAAACCGGAGGTCGCTGTACCAACTGCGCTGCCGGACATCGGCCGGCGCCGCTTCATGCTGCGCGCCTCGGCACTGCCGCTGGGCGCTGCGGCACTTGGCGCTGCAACACCGCGCACGGCGCGGGCGGGGGTGAAAACCTCGGCGCACATCGTCATCGCCGGCAGCGGGCTGGGCGGCGTGGCGATCGCCAATCGCCTTTCGCGCGAACTCGACGGCGCGAAGATCACGATTGTCGACCGCAAGGAAATCCACAACTACCAGCCGGGCTACACGCTGGTGGCGACCGGCATCTGGCCGGTGGACAAGGTGAGCGACCGCAACGCCGACCTGCTGCCCGGCCGCGTCGAATGGGTGAAGGACATGGCGGCCGGGTTCGACCCCGACGCCAGCACCCTGATCACCGAAGGCGGCCAGCGCATCCGCTATGACTATCTTGTGGTGGCGACCGGCCTGCATCTGGATTACGCGCAGATCGACGGCATGGATGTGTCGGCGATCGGGGCCAACGGCCTGACCAGCGTCTATCCGGGTCCGCAGGCGGCGCAGGCGACCTGGCTGGCGATGGATGCCTTCCGCCGACAGGGTGGCGAGGCGCTGATGACGCTTCCGGCGACGCCGCTCAAGTGCGCCGGCGCGCCACTGAAGATGACCTTCATGCTGGCGGACCGCCTGCGCGAAGCGGGCACGCGCGCGTCGTCGAAAGTGAGCTTCCACTCCGCGCTGGACAACATATTCAGCGTCAAGCCGGTGAATGACGACGTGCTGCGCCGCTGGGCGGACCTGGACGTGCCGGTCACCTTCAACAGCAAGCTGGTGGCGATCGACATCGGCACCCGCCGCGCCACCTTCCTGACGCCGGAGGGCGAGCGCAACGAACTGGGCTACGACTTCATCCACGTGGTGCCGCCGATGCGCGCACCGGACGCGGTGAAGAACAGTCCGCTCGCCTGGCAGGACGGTCCGTTCGCAGCGGGCGGCTGGCTGGAAGTGGACAAGGAAACGCTGCGCCACCGCCGCTATCCGAATGTGTTCGGGCTGGGCGACATTAATGGCACGCCGCGCGGCAAGACGGCGGCGACGATCAAGAAGAGCGCACCCATCGTCGCGCGCAACCTGATCGACGTGATCGCCGGCGGTGAGCCGTCGCAGCGCTTCGACGGCTACACCTCCTGCCCGTTGCTGCTGCGCGAAGGCTCGGCGCTGCTGGTCGAATTCGACTACGAAGGCCGGCTGGTACCTTCACTGCCCATGATCGAACCGCTGCAGGACAGCTACTTTGCCTGGTTGATGAAATACCGCCTGCTCAAGCCCGCCTACATGGCGGTGGCCAAGGGCAGGGTGTGAGGAGAACGACATGTACGAGATATGGCTGGGCCTGAATATCGTGTTCGAACTGGCGCTGACCGCCCTGCCCTGGATAGGGGGCGCGGCGGCGGTCTGGATCGCGCTCATGTCGGCGGCGCTGCTCCGCCGACACGCCCACTGGCGCGAAGCGCTCCCGGCATCGCTGGTGATCGGTGCGACCTTTGCTGCGCTGGGGCTCTGGCTGGTGCCGTTGCTGACCCGATCCTCGATCGGCGAAATGGGCTACTGGGTCGACTGGGTCAATCTGATCGGCCTGTCGGTGGCAGTCGGCGTTCTGGTGTTCGCATTCGTCTGGCCGCTGCTGACCGCGGTGTCCGGCCCGCGCCATGACACACACACGCCAGACGCACACGCATGAAGGCGGCTGCAGGTCCGCGCGGCTCGGTATGCAAGCGTCTCCGGGCCCTGCGCAGAACACCCCCGCGAGTTCCGTCGGTGATCGCAGTCACTGGCAGGCACGCGCGAATGGCGCACGATGAAACCATGAACCCGCACTGACCCCTGGAGAAGACACATCATGAAAAGACTGTTCCTCGCTGCCGCGCTGTCGCTGGCAAGTCTCACCGCATCCGCCGTCGACATCGCGATTTCCGCGGCCGACGCGCACGCCGCCGTGCAGAAGGCCGACAGCAAGGTGCTGCTGGTCGATGTGCGCGATCCGGTCGAAATCATGTTCGTCGGCTTCACCGACGCGGTGCACGTGAACATTCCCTACCTGATCGTCGACCGCACGAAGTGGAATGCCGAAAAGGGCGTGTTCAAAACCTTCCAGAATCCCGACTTCGCGGCGCAGATCAAGGCCGAACTGGACAAGCGCGGGCTGGGCATCGATGCCGAAGTCATCACCCTGTGCCGATCCGGCAGCGAACGCGGCGAACCGAGCGCAGCCTTTCTGCGCGCCAATGGCTTTCCGAATGCGCGTTTCGTCGAACACGGCTTCCAGGGCGCGCAGATCAAGGACGGTCCGCAGAAGGGCTTCCGCCTGCAGAACGGCTGGCAGAACTCCGGCCTGCCGTGGAGCATGAAGATGAATCCGGACAAGATGTACCGCAGCGACCGGCCCTAACAACAGCGCGATAATCGGGCGACCCTTCAGACGGCCTCTCGTCCGATGAGCTTCGCCCGCGCCGGAACATCCCTGCTGCATCTGCTGCTGTACGTGCTGCTGGCCGTGTCCACGACGGCCGTCCGCGCCAGCGACGCCGACAGTACCCTGCATGTCTATGTGCAGCGCGGTTGTCCGCACTGCGCCGAGGCAAAGCGCTTTCTCGATGGCGAACAGTCCGGGCGGCCCGGACTGCACATCGTCTATCACGACGTGATCGCCGATCAGGCGGCGCGCGATGAACTGATCGCGCTGTCGCAGCAGGCCGGCATCTGGCCGCCCGGCGTGCCCACCTTCGTGCTGGGCGGGCGGGTGATCAGCGGCTTCGAGGGCGGGCCGGCGCTGCTCGCCTTCATCGCCGACACCGGCCGGCCCCCGGCGTCCGCCTCACCGCACCTGCCGCTGATCGGCGAACTTGATGTGGCGCGGCTGGGCCTGCCGGCATTCACGCTCGCGCTCGGCCTTCTGGACGGCTTCAACCCTTGCGCGATGTGGGTGCTGCTGTTCCTGCTGTCGCTGCTGGTGCGCCTGCAGGATCGTCGGCGGATGGCGCTGATCGCAGGCGTCTTCGTGCTGGTCAGCGGTGCGGTGTACTTCGCCTTCATGGCGGCCTGGCTCAACCTGTTTCTGGCGGTTGGATTGACGCCGCTGGTGCGCGGCGTACTGGCCTTGCTGGCGCTGCTCATCGGTGCGATCAATGTGAAGGATTTCTTCGCCTTCGGCCGCGGCTTCTCGCTGTCCATCCCCGAGTCGGCCAAGCCCGGCCTGTACGCGCGCATGCGTCGCGTCGTGCAGGCACCGTCATTGCCGGTGTCGTTGATGTCGGTGGCCGCGCTCGCCGTGCTGGTGAACCTGATCGAGCTGCTGTGCACGGCAGGCCTGCCGGCGCTCTACACCTCGGTGCTGGCCCAGCATGCGCTGAGCCCATCGGCGCACTACGGCTATCTGGCGCTGTACATCGCCGGCTACATCGCCGACGACGCGCTCATGGTCGGTACCGCTGTTGCCGCATTGGGCAGCGGCAAGCTCACCGAGCGCGGCGGCCGCCTGCTCAAGCTGGTCAGCGGTCTGGTGATGCTGGCACTCGGTGTGGTGATGCTGCTGCGCCCCGACTGGCTCGTCTGATCAGCAACTTCTGCGGGAGCGGCGATGCGTTGTGGGAGCGGCCCCTGTGGGAGCGGCGGCGGTTTTGTGGGAGCGGCGGCGGTTTTGTGGGAGCGGCGGCCTCGCCGCGATACGCGCTCTGCACAACGATGGTCGCTGCACTATCGCGGCGAGGCCGCCGCTCCCACAGCAGGCTCCCACAGCAGGCTCCCACAGCAGGCTCCCACAGCAGGCTCCCACAGCAGGCTCCCACAGCACAAGCGCCGGCGGAGGCGTCAGCGGCCGATATCCACACCTGCGGCGTGCGCCTGCTGGTCGGCGTGGTAGCTGGAACGCACCATCGGGCCGCAGGCGGCGTGGGTGAAGCCCATGGCGTTCGCTTCGCGCTCGAACATTGCGAAGCCGTCCGGATGCACGTAGCGCAGCACCGGCAGGTGGCCGCCGGACGGTTGCAGGTACTGGCCCAGGGTGAGCATCTGCACGTCGTGCGCACGCAGGTCGCGCATCACCTGCAGGATTTCGTCGTCGGTTTCGCCCAGCCCGAGCATCAGGCCGCTCTTGGTCGGCACCTCCGGGTGCAGCGCGCGGAATTCCTTCAGCAGGCGCAGCGAATGCGCATAGTCCGAGCCCGGCCGCACCTGGGCGTACAGCCGCGGCACCGATTCCAGGTTGTGGTTCATCACGTCCGGCGGCGCGGCGTTCAGGATGCCCAGCGCGACATCGAGCCGGCCGCGGAAGTCGGGCACCAGCACCTCGATCGTCGTGCGCGGCGATTGGGTGCGCACCGCGCGGATGCAGTCCACGAAGTGCTGCGCGCCGCCGTCGCGCAGGTCGTCGCGGTCCACGCTGGTGATCACCACGTAGTTGAGCTTCAGTGCGGCAATGGTTTTCGCCAGCTTTTCCGGCTCGTCGACATCCAGCGGATCGGGCCGGCCGTGGCCGACGTCGCAGAATGGGCAGCGGCGCGTGCACTTGTCGCCCATGATCATGAAGGTGGCCGTGCCCTTGCCGAAGCACTCGCCGATGTTCGGACAGCTCGCCTCTTCGCACACCGTGTGCAGGTCGTGTTCGCGCAGGATCTGCTTGATTTCGCCGAAGCGGCTGTCCGGGCGCGCGGCGCGCACGCGGATCCAGTCCGGCTTGCGCAGCGTTTCCGCCGGCACCACCTTGATCGGGATGCGGGCGGTCTTCAGCGAGCCCTTCTGCTTGTGGGTCGGGTCGTAGGTGGTGTCGGTCATGGCGGTGTCGTGCCTGTCGGATAGAGGGCGCGCTGTAGCGCGTCGGTCAGTTGCCGGCAGATCGCCTCCGGTGGGAGATCGATGCCGAGGTCGCGCGTCTGTGTCACGCGCAATCCACTGTAGCCGCACGGGTTGATCGCGGCAAACGGTGAAAGATCCATAACGACGTTGAGCGACACGCCGTGATAGGTGTGGCCGTGCTTCACGCGCAGGCCGAGCGCGGCGATCTTGGCGTCGTCACCGGCCGGGCCGACATAGACGCCGGGCGCACCGGCGCGCCGCCGGGCGTCGACGCCGTGGCCGGCCAGCAGGTCGATGACCGCCTGCTCGATGCGGTTCACCAGTTCGCGCACGCCGAGGCCGGCACGCTTCAGGTCGAGCAGCGTGTAGATCACCACCTGGCCGGGGCCGTGATAGGTGATCTGGCCGCCGCGGTCGGATTCGACCACCGGCACGCCGATGTCGCGCAGCAGGTGTTCGCGCTTGCCGGCCAGCCCGAGCGTGAACACCGGCGGGTGCTCGACCTGCCAGAACTGGTCAGGCAGATGTTCCGCTGCGGCGCGCGCGTTGTACGCCTTCATCGCGTCGAATACCTCGCTGTAGCCGGCCAATCCGAGCGGCACGACCTGTGCGGTCACAGCACGACTTTCACCATCGGGTGGCTGCTCAGTTCGCGATACAGCGCATCGAGCTGTTCGCGCGAGGTGGCGTTGATGGTCGCGGTCAGGCTGATGTAGCGCCCGCCCGACGACGGCCGCATTTCCAGGCTGGCGGGCACGAAGTCGGGCGCATGGCGCAGTACCACATTGACCATTTCCTGCGCGAAGTCGTCATGGCGCTCGCCCATGATCTTCAGCGGAAAGTCGGTCGGAAATTCGAGCAGGCTGTCAGTCATGTCAGCGTGTCACCAGCCGAACCACAGTCGTATCGTGTCCCAGATGCGGCGGAAGAAACCGCCTTCCTCGACCGCCGTCTGCGCCACCAGCGCCACTTCGCCGACCGGCTGGCCGTCGAGCAGCAGCTTCATCGTGCCCAGTTGCTGGCCGACGGCGATTGGCGCGATCACCGGCGTGGTCAGCACGATGTCGCGCGTGGCCTTGGCGGCCTGACCGCGCGGCAGCGTCAGCACCACGTCGCTGGCCGGGCCGACCGTCACCTGCGCCGCTGCACCTTTGTATACCGCGGGTTGGCCGAGCGCCTCGCCTGCGGACGCGAGCTTCGCGTTTTCGTAGGCGTTGAAGCCGTAGTTCAGCAGTGCGCGCGACGATTCGATGCGGCCGTTCTCGTTCGGCGCGCCCAGCAGCACTGACACCACGCGACGGCCGTCGCGCCTGGCCGACGACACCAGGCACCAGCCGGCGGCATCGGTGAAACCGGTCTTCAGCCCATCCACACTGGGGTCTATCGTCAGCAGCCGGTTGCGGTTGCCCTGCTTGATGTTGTTGTAGGTGTAGTCGAGCGTCGAATACAGCCCGTAGTACTCCGGAAAGTCACGGATCAGCGCGCGCGCCAGCAGCGACAGGTCGCGCGCGGTCGTGAAATGTCCGGCTTCCGTCAGGCCGTTGGCGTTGCGATACTGTGTGCCGGTCATGCCGAGGCGCTGCGCCTCGCGCGTCATCATCTGCGCGAACGCTTCCTCCGAACCGGCGATGACTTCGGCCAGTGCAACACAGGCGTCATTGCCGGACTGGATGATCATGCCCTTGAGCAGTTCTTCCACGGTGACCGGGCGATCCGGCGCGATGAACATTTTCGAGCCGCCGGTCTTCCAGGCCTTCACGCTGACCGGCACGGTCTGATCGGGTTTGAGCTGGCCGGTCTTGAGGGCCTTGAAAGTCAGATAGGCCGTCATCAGCTTGGTCAGCGAAGCCGGATCGACCTGTTCATCCGGTCGCGATTCGGCCATGACGGTGCCCGATTCATGGTCGACCAGCAGCCAGGATTTTGCATTCGGCTGCGGCGGCGGAATCAGGTCTGCAAGGACGGGAGACGGCATCAGCAGGCTCAGGACGGGAAGGACAAATGCGGTGCAGCGCAACAACTTCAGCATGTAGGTTTACCGGTGTGGAAGAACAGCTGGCATAGTTTAGCAAAGCTGGCCAGGTGGCCGGCATGGATGGTGCTTGATGCTGTATCGTGGTGCACTGCAAAATCCGCGGCGCACCAAGGTAAGGAACTTTTGACCGACGCCACGACTCGGAGGCCTCTATGGTTCTCGCACGTACACTGCTGTTCATCGGTTTGATGTTGATCGCGCTGTCGTCCCTCTGGACGAGTGCGGACACCGCCGTTGACGACAGTTTCGATGCACCGTTCGGGTGCGAAACATGCACCGGCGTCGAAGCGTCGCTGGCTGTGCCGCTCGATGCGCACAGCGCACTGAGCCATTTTCTCAGCATCGCGGGTGACCCGACCGATCCGGTCGCGGCCCACATCATCCCCGGCCGGTCCTTCTCTGCGCGTCCTGCGCTGGATAGCGAAGTGTTCGCTCTGCAGCAGCCCGAACCCGCGCAGGTTCTGTTGCGGCCACCCCGGCTCGCCTGATCGGGCGTCCTCCGGGGATGCCACGCGCCGGGTTCAGCCCGGTGCTCCTGACCGTTTCATGGCTGCGTGGCCGGACGTGCACGCAGCCGGTCCTGTCCATCGAAATCACTACGCAGATACATGAAAACAAAAGCAATTGCCTTGCTGGCCGTCCTTGGCCTTTGCGTGCAGGTGGCTCACGCCGCCGAGCCTTACACGCTGGAACAACTGAAGGCCCTGGCGCTGGAATCGAATCCTTCGCTGGGCGCCGCGCGGGCCGATGTCGACGTCAGTCGCGCCGACACCCTCACCGCGCGCGCCTACCCCAACCCGGAGCTGGAGGTGATGGGCGGCGACCGGAACTCGCGCGGTCCCAATCTCGCGCCCGGATCGCTCGGCACGATAGGCCTGTCTCAGCGCTTCGATTACCCGTCGCAACGCGATGCCCGGCTGCGCGTGGCCGAGGCCGGCGTGGTGTCGGCGCAGTCCGGCGTGCAGTCGTTCGAAATCGACCTGCTGGCGCAGTTGAAGCAGAACTACTACCTGGTCATCCGTTACCAGGACGAGCTGCGCGCCGCGCAGGAAGATCTGGAACTGGCGCGCTCGATCCGCAACCGGGTCGAAGTGCGCGTCAATACCGGCGAGGCGCCGCGTTATGAACTGATCCGCGCCGACACCGAACTGCTGACCGCGCAGAAGAACGCCGACGCTGCCGTGCTGCGCATCGTGCAGGCCAAGACCCGGCTGCGCGCGCTGGTCGCCGGTCAGTTGCCGGAAGAGTTCGAACTGCAGGGCGACCTCGAGCGCGATTTCGAGCTGCCGCCACTGGGTCAGCTGCGCGACGACATGCTGGCGCGCAACCCGGAAATCTTCCGTCTGAAGGCAGAAATCGATCGCTTCACCGAACAGCGCGAACTGGAAAGGCTGCGCCGCATGCCTGACGTGTCGCTCAAGCTGGCGCGCGACCGCGATCCGGAATATGAGGCCAACCGCATCGGTGTCGCCGTGACCATCCCGATCTTCGACCGCCGTCAGGGCCAGATCGCGCAGGCCGGTGCGCAGGTCGAGCGCACCCGCCTGCAGCTTGAAAACAGGCTGTTCCAGCTGCAGCAGCAGCTCGATGCCGCCTACCGCCAGTTCGAACTGTCGCGCAACCAGGTCAGCGCACTCGAAACCGGCATCGTGCGCGAAGCCGAAGCGGCGCTGAAGGTGGCCGAAGCCGCGTACCGGTTCGGCGAGCGCGGCATCCTTGATTTTCTCGACGCACAGCGCGTGTTCCGCGCGGTACGCAACGAACTGATCAGCGCGCGCTATGACCTGAGCGCCGCCGTGGTCGAGATCGAGCGGCTCAGCGCCGTGCGCTGACGCGCCGCCTGCCCGCTCCGCTACCCATTCCAATCATCAAGATCCTGGACCGAACATGACTTCAATCACCCGTCCGCTGCTCTACGCCAGCCTGCTTGGCGCCTCCCTGATATTCGCCGGCTGCGGCGAAGCCGACAAGGCCGAACCGACCAAGGCGGCTGCACCGGCCGACCCCAATCTGGTGTCGGCCGGTGAAAACCTGACCCGCATCATCCAGCTGGGTGAAGTGACCAGCGTTGAACTGTCCGACATGCTGCGTGTGGCCGGCCAGGTCGATTTCGACGAACAGCGCATCACCCGCATCGGCGCCACCGTCACCGGCCGCATCAGCGAACTGCAGGCCATGCTGGGCCAGCAGGTGAAGGTCGGTCAGACGCTGGCGGTGCTCAACAGCACCGAACTGGGCGCTGCCCAGCTTTCCTACATGAAGGCACGCGCGCAGGCGCAGTTGAACCAGCGCAGCGTCGAGCGCGCCCGCCAGTTGCTCGACGCCGACGTGATCGGCAGCGCCGAGCTGCAGCGGCGCGAGAGCGAACTGGCCATTTCGCTGTCCGAACAGCGCGCCGCGGCCGACCAGCTGCGCGTGCTCGGCGTCAGCCAGCGGGCGCTCGACAAGCTGACCGAAACCGGTGCCATCAATTCGGTATCGCCGGTGGTCGCGACCATGGCGGGCACCGTGGTCGAGCGCAAGGTCACCCAGGGTCAGGTGGTGCAGCCCAGCGAAGTGCTGTTTTCCATCGCAGACCTGTCGCGCGTGTGGGTCGAAGCCGAAGTGCCGGAGCAGCAGGCCGGCCAGGTGCAGGCGGGCCAGAACATCCAGGTCGAAATTCCGTCGCTCGGCCAGCAGCTCACCGCCAAACTGATCTACATCGCCGACATCGTCGATCCGGTCACCCGCACCGTCACCGTGCGCAGCGAGCTCGACAATGCCGACCGTTCGCTCAAGCCCGCCATGCTGGCCACCGTGCTGATCGAAACCCGTCCGACCAAACGGCTCGCCGTGCCGGGCAAGGCGGTCGTCCGCGAAAGCGACAGCGACCAGGTGTTCGTCGAAGTGGCGCCCGGCCAGTACCGCATGACGCCGGTCAAGCTGGGCCAGGCGATCGGCGAGGTGCGGCCGGTGATGTCCGGACTGACCGAAGGGCAGCGCATCGTGGTCGATGGCGCCTTCCATCTGAACAACGAGCGCAAGCGCAAGGAAACGGATTGATGCCGTCTTCTTCGCCTTGTCCCCACTCGCTACCGGATTGGATGAAACATGATTGAAGGACTTGTACGCGGGGCGCTCAAACAGCGCCTCGTGATCGTCGTGGTTGCGCTGTGTCTGCTGGCCTTCGGTCTGGACGCCGCGCGCAAGCTGTCGGTGGATGCCTTCCCCGACGTCACCAACGTTCAGGTGCAGATCGCCACCGACGCGCCCGGGCGCTCGCCGGAGGAGGTCGAGCGCTTCATCACCGTGCCGGTCGAAATCGGCATGACCGGCCTGCCCGGTCTGGTCGAAATGCGCTCGCTGAACAAGCCCGGCCTGTCGCTGATCACGCTGGTGTTCACCGACAAGACCGATCTGTACTTCGCGCGCCAGCTGGTGATGGAACGCCTGCTCGAAGTCCGCGACCGCATGCCGGCGGGCGTCGTGCCGGTGCTCGGCCCGGTGTCCACCGGTCTGGGCGAGGTGTATCAGTACACGCTGGTCAGGCCCGATGACGGTGACCGCGAACTGACGCAGGCCGAACTGACCGAGCGGCGCACCATTCAGGACTGGGTGGTGCGGCCGCTGCTGCGCTCGACCACCGGTGTCGCGGAAATCAATTCGCAGGGCGGCTACCAGAAGCAGTACAAGGTGCTGGTCAATCCTGACCGGCTGCGCCATTACGGCCTGACGGTGAAGGATGTGTATGAGGCGCTGGGCCGCAACAACGCCAACGCCGGCGGCGGCATCCTGCCGCAGAACGCCGAGCAGTACCTGATCCGCGGCGTCGGCCTGGTGCAGAACCTGGAAGACATCCGCCTCATCGTCGTGAAGGAGGTCGGCGGCACGCCGGTCTACATCCGCGACGTGGCCGAGGTCGCCTTCGGCCATGCGGTGCGCGTGGGTGCGCTGGTCAAGAACGGCACGACCGAGGCGGTCGGCGGCATCGTCATGATGATGGCCGGCGGCAACGCCAAGGCCGTGGTGTCGGACATCAAGAAGAAGGTGGCCGAGATCAACGACAAGAACATGCTGCCCGGCGGTCTGAAGATCGAGCCCTATTACGATCGATCCGAGCTGGTCGACGCCGCGCTCGCCACCGTCATCAAGGTGCTGATCGAAGGCGTCATCTTCGTCGTCATCGTGCTCTACCTGTTCCTGGGCGACCTGCGGTCGTCGATCATCGTGATCGCCACCTTGGTGATCACGCCGCTGGTCACCTTCATCGTGATGAATCAGGTCGGGCTGTCGGCCAACCTGATGTCGCTCGGGGGTCTCGCGATCGCGATCGGACTGATGGTGGATGGCTCGGTCGTGGTGGTCGAAAACGCCTTCGAGCGGCTCGGCCATGCCAAGGAAGAGGGCGAAAGCCGCATCCGCGTCATCCTGTCCGCGGTGATGGAGGTGGCCACACCGGTCATCTTCGGCATCGGCATCATCATTCTGGTGTTCCTGCCGCTGATGACGCTGCAGGGCATGGAAGGCAAGATGTTCGCGCCACTCGCCTACACGATTGCCATCGCGCTGTTCGTGTCGCTGGTGCTGTCGCTGACGCTGACGCCGGTGCTGTCGAGCTACCTGCTCAAGGGCGGTGCCGATCACGACACCTGGCTGATCAGGATGCTGAAGAAGCCCTACATCCCGATGCTCACGTGGGCGGTGGCCAACAGCAGGAAGACGGTGTCGCTCGCGGTGCTGGCCTTCGTCGGCGCCATCGCGATGCTGCCCTTCCTCGGTACCGCCTTCATTCCGGAAATGAAGGAAGGATCGGTCGTGCCGGCGATGGACCGCGTGCCCAATATTTCGCTCGAAGAGTCGCTGAAGATGGAGCGCGAGGCGATGCGGCTGGTCATGGAAGTGCCGGGCGTGAAGTCGGCGGTGTCCGGCGTTGGTCGCGGCGAGTCGCCGGCCGACCCGCAGTCGCAGAACGAGTCGACGCCCATCGTGTCACTGAAGGCGCGCGACGAATGGCCGGACGGCTGGACGCAGGAAACCATCCAGGACGCGATGCGCGAAAAGCTGACTGCGCTGCCCGGCGTCAACATCATCATGGCGCAGCCGATTTCCGACCGCGTCGATGAAATGGTGACCGGCGTGCGGGCCGACGTGGCGGTGAAGATTTTCGGTTACGACCTCGACACGCTGCGTGACAAGGGCGCCGAAATCGCGCGCGTGGCGCGCACCGTTCCGGGCGCGTCGGAAATCAAGATCGAGCGGGTGACCGGCCAGCAGTACCTCACGATCGAGATCGACCGCCGCACGATCGCCCGCCATGGCCTCAATGTGGCGGACATCAACGACCTGATCGAAGCGGCCATCGGCGGTCGTCACGTGACCGACGTGTTCGAGGGCGAGCGGCGCTTTGCCGCAGTGGTGCGTCTGCCTGAGCGCTTCCGCGACAACATCGAAGCCATCAGCAACATGCTGATCACCACGCCTGACGGCGCCCAGCTGCCGCTGTCCAGCCTGGCGAGCATCGACGTGCGTGACGGCCCGGCGCAGATTTCGCGCGAAACCGGCAAGCGGCGCATCGTGATCGGCATCAATGTGGCCGATCGCGACCTCGGCGGTTTCGTGGCCGAGCTGCAACAGAAGGTCGGCGCCGAGGTCGAACTGCCCGAGGGTTACTACTTCGAGTGGGGAGGCCAGTTCCAGAACATGGAACGCGCGCTGGGTCACCTGTCGATCATCGTGCCGATCACCGTGGCAGCGATCTTCTTCCTGCTGTTCCTGCTGTTCGGGTCGGTCAGGTTCGCCACGCTGATCATCACGGTGCTGCCGTTCGCGTCGATCGGTGGCGTGATCGGGCTGTTCATCAGCGGCGAATACCTGTCGGTGCCCGCGTCGGTCGGCTTCATCGCGCTGTGGGGTATCGCGGTGCTCAATGGCGTGGTACTGGTGTCCTACATCCGCAACCTGCGCAACGAAGGCATGGAGTTGATGCAGGCGGTCGTGCATGGCGCAAAGATGCGCTTCCGGCCGGTGATGATGACCGCAACCGTGGCGATGCTGGGCCTGGTGCCCTTCCTGTTCGCTACCGGACCGGGTTCGGAAGTGCAGCGGCCGCTCGCCATCGTGGTGATCGGCGGTCTGATCACCTGCACGCTGCTGACCCTCGTCGTGGTGCCCGCCCTCTATACCTGGTTTGACGACAAGCCCTACGAGGCTTGATTCAAGGAGCATTCAGATGAAGGAAATCAGAGCTGTCATCCGCCCGAACAAGCTGGCCCGGCTTCGAACGGTGCTGCGCGAAATGCCCGGCTTCCAGGGCATGACGATCAGCAAGGTCGAAGGCTGTGGTTCGCCCAGCGACCACATTCCGCACAGCATCAAGGACGAACTGACCGACTACTCGGCCAAGGTGCGCATCGAAATCATCGCGCAGGAAGAGCTGGTCGATGAAATCGTGCGCCGCATCGTCAGCGTCGCCTGCACCGGCCAGACCGGTGACGGGCTGGTTTGGGTGGTGTCGGTCGATCGCGCGGTGTTCATCAACAAGACGACGGTGGGCTCACCGCAAGGCTGAATGAGAGCAGGCTTCCGTCGCGAAGAGCGGCCGGCGCGCGGCCGACCTCCCGACGGGTATGAATCACGGTCCGCACGGGTGCGGGAACGAAACGGAACGGAGCGCGCGACCCGCGTCCCTGAAGCAGCGGGATCCATCCACATCGAAAGTTCGCCGGCCTGTGCTGGACACCCGATACATGTCCGGTCCGGGCGGCTTGCGCGGGTAGCCTGATCCATGGACATCGCACTTCTCTTCGCCCTGATCCTGTTGAACGGCGTTTTCGCCATGTCGGAAATCGCCATCGTCTCGTCGCGCAAGGCACGACTGATCGGCCTCGCCGACGACGGCAACCGCGGCGCCCAGGCGGCAGTCCGCCTGCATGAAGATCCGTCGAATTTCTTTTCCACCATCCAGGTCGGCATCACCTCGATCGGCATTCTGAGCGGGGCCATGGGCGAAACGGCACTGGCCGATCCGCTGGCCGCGTGGCTGGCCGGCTTCCCGTTGATCGAGCCCTATGCGCGCACCATCGCGCTGTCCATCGTCGTGGTCGGCATTACCTATTGTTCGGTGGTGGTCGGCGAACTGGTGCCCAAGCGGTTGGCGCTGCTTGCACCGGAAAGCATCGCCTCGCTCATCTCCCGGCCGATGGTGCTGCTGGCGCTGATCGCCCGACCGCTCGTGGTCGTGCTGTCGGTGTCGAGCAACACCCTCCTGCGCCTGGTCGGAGCGCGGCGCACCGAAGAGCCGCCGATCACCGACGAGGAGATCAATGTACTGATGGGTCAGGGCGCCGAAGCCGGCGTGTTCCACCAGAGCGAGCAGCAGATCGTGTCCAACGTGCTGCGGCTGGACGAGCAGCGCGTCGGCGCCATCATGACGCCGCGCAAGGACATTTTCGCGGTCGATCTCGATGACCCGGAAGAGGAGATTCGCGCGCGCATCGCCGACAGTCCTTACAGCCGTGTGCTGGTGTGCCGCGACGGCATCGAGCACGTGCTCGGCGTGCTGCAGACCGGCAGCCTGCTGAAGCGCTCGCTCGCCGGCATCACGATAGACCGCGCCAGCATCGAGGCCCTGCTGACGCCGCCGCTGTATGTGCCCGACACGGTCAGCACCGCGCAGTTGCTGGAAAACTTCCGCCGCACGCGCAAGCATCTTGCGCTGCTGGTCGACGAGTACGGCGACCTGCAGGGCCTGGTGACGGTGAATGACGTGCTGGCCGCCATCGTCGGCGATATTTCGGTCGAGGACATCAACGAGGCGCAGGAAATCGTGCAGCGTGAAGACGGTTCGTGGCTGGTCGATGGCAGCACGTCGGTCAGCAAGCTCAAGTCGGTCGTCGGCCTGGAAGAGGAACTGCCGGGCGAGGAAAGCGGCGGCTTCCATACCGTGGGCGGTTTCGTGCTGCACGTGCTGGGCCGCATTCCCGTGCCGGCCGACTATTTCGAGATGCCGGGTCTGCGGATCGAGGTGATGGACATGGATCGAAACCGCATCGACAAGGTGCTGGTGCAGCAGATTCGTGCCGAACCGTCGGACGCGCCGCCCGAGGCAGGCTAGAACGCCCGACTTGTCCGGCCGTCAGCGCACCGTGTAGTTGCGCGCCTCCAGACAGGCGGTCATCGCGCGCAGATAGGCGGCGCGCGCAGGGGCGGCGTCTTCGGGCGGCACGCCGCCGGACACCCGGGTCGGGTCGTAGCCGGTCTGGGACGACGCCCAGTCGTGGCATTCGAAGCGGTCGGTCGCCTGCTGTTCCGCACTCTGGCCAGCCGCCGGATAGACGAACAGCTCGTCCGATCCGGCAGGTTCGCTGTCGGCGTACTGGCCTTCCGGCGGCTCGACCACCACATAGCCATCGTCGCGCCGCGCGTAATACACGTCGTCGTAGCGGTAGTACGGGCGTCCGCCGTAGTCGATCACCGTGTAGCCCCAGGGCAGCACCGTGATGAAGGCGCCGATCGGCGGGCCGACCACCGAAAAATAGGCGCCGCTCGGCCGGTACCACGCGCCGCTCGAACGGTAGTACGGCCGGCCGTGGTAATGATGAACATGCACGTCGCGCGGCAAGCGCTGCACGACCGTGCCGCGCGACGGGCGGTAGGCGTGGTGGCCGTACCGGCCGCCCTGGTGCGAGGCCTGCGGCACCGGCCGCTCGATGCGGTTCTGGTAGGCAGCACGCGGTACCGCTTGATCGCCGCGCCGGTCGCCGCGCGGCCCGGCGTCGAAACGACGTTCGCCGCCTCGCCCGTCGCCGCGTGCATCGCTGCGCATGTCGCCGCGACCGGGATCGCGTCGTTCGGCACGCTCCGGGGTCCGTTCCTGGCTGCGCTGCGCGTTGCGTTGTCCATCGCGCTGACCTTCACGCGGTGCCCGGGCGCCGCGGTCTTCGCGCGGGCCCTGCCGCTCGCCGCGCGATTCCTGACCTTGCCGAGCGCCACCGCGATCGCCGCGGTCGCCCCGGTCACCGCCACCGCGGCCCTCCTGCGAAAACGCGGCACTGCTGCCCAGCAGCAGCAGCGCAACGAGCGCCGCGCCGGTGCGGCGGATGCGGGTGTGTGGGCGCTGCCGAGTGTCAGCGGATTGCATGATGCGAAGTCCTTCCGATGAATGCGACATGATCAGCGCACGGCGTAGCCGCGGCCTTCGAGACAGGCGACCAGCGCGCGCCGGTAGCGGTTCGCCTGTTCGCTGCCGGCGGCATCGCGCTGTGCGGCGCGCTGCGCGTAGGCGTCCTCGACCCGGGCGGCACGCGCTTCGCGCGAGGCGTCTGACGCCGCACCGGCCGCGGCGCCGACCACGGCACCGATCGCCGCGCCCTGCCCCGTGTGGTACGGACTGCCGACCGCGGCGCCGATGACCGCACCGGTCACCGTGCCGGCCGCCAGCCCGTAGCCGGACGGCGGATCGGCTTCGACGCGCGGAACCGGTGTCGGCACGTTGCGGCTGGTCGCCGGATCGAAGCCCGATTCACCGACCGCCCAGGCGTTGCATTCGTAGCGGTCGCGCCGCTGCGTGGTGGCGTTCTGGCCGCGCGACGGATAGACCGACAGATCGGTCACCGCCTTCACCGGCGGTGGCCGCGGCGACCCGGTGTAGGGCGCCGGCCGGGGCGGCGAGGCGCACGCGGCGAGCAGGCCGGCGCACAGGGCAGCGGTCAGGCCGGATCGCCAGACGGGTTGAAGGCAACTGCGAGGGGAGGACATGGCGGACGCTGCCTGCGAAATGCGGTCACCGGAGCGGGACCGCGACGCATGCAGTGTTGCAGGCGGATGTAGCAAACTCTGTAATGGCTCGTATGCAGGTGTTACGGCGTTTCGCCGGTCCTCGCGCGGTCAGCTTGAGCGCAGCGCGAAAATCAGCGCGTCAGCAGCAGTGCTTCCAGGCCGAGCTGGTCGCGCAGCGCGCGGGCGACGCCCTGCGCCGCGTCGCGGCTGGCGAAGGGGCCGGCGCGCACGCGGTGGCGGTCGCCGTCGCTCGTCACGCTGATCCGGTCGGCGAGCTCGCCCAGCGCTGCGGCGATCCGGCGCGACAGCGCCTGCGCGTTGTCGAGCGTGCTGAAGGCGCCCAGCTGCAGCCAGTGGCCGGCGGTCGAGGCGTCGTCTGCGCCATCGGCGGACAGCGCGGCGATCACGTCGTCGGCCGGCACTGCGGGCGCCGCAGGCCCCGGCGCCGGGCGCGCGATTTCCGGCTGCCCGGCGGCGCGCCGGGCCAGCAGGTCACCGGCGCTGCCCGGTGCGAACACCGCCTCGACCTCGACCTCGGCGCTGCCGTCATTCACATAGCCCAGCTTGGCGGCGGCGGTCCACGACAGGTCGATCACGCGGCCGGGCTTGAACGGGCCGCGGTCATTCACCCGCACCACGACCGAGCGGCCGCTGGCCAGATGGGTCACCCGCGCATAGCTCGGGATGGGCAGCGTGGCATGGGCGGCGGTCATGCCGTACATGTCGTACGGCTCGCCGCTCGAGGTCTTCTGGCCATGGAATTTGCGGCCATACCAGCTGCCGCGCCCGCGCTGGCGGAACGGCCGGTGCTCGGTCAGCGGCACGAAATTCAGGCCGAGCGCGCTGTACGGCCGATTGGCGAAGCGGTGCAGCGGCTCGTCGCGCGGCACGGCATCGGGAATCGTGGCCAGGGTCTGCGCATCGGGCGCGCCGTCGCCCGGGCCGTCGTCGAGGTAGAAACCGCCCGGGCGCGGCTTGGCGGCAGGCACCGGGGAGGGCGCGGCGACCGGTGCAGGCGCCGGGCTGGCGGCAGGCGCCGCAGGTGGCTCGCTGACCGGCACGCCGGCGCAGCCGGCCAGCAGCGCACACAGCGCCACGGGCCACAGCGGGCGGGTGGCGCTCATCGGCTCAGCGGTCGCGCCGGCGGGACCGCCGGTGCGCCTCGATCGACATCAGCAGGCCCAGCCCGATGCACAGCGTGACCAGCGCGGTGCCGCCGTAGCTCACAAAGGGCAGCGGCACGCCGACCACCGGCAGCACGCCGGTCACCATACCCATGTTCACAAAGGCATAGGTGAAGCACGACAGTGAAATCGCACCCGCCAGCAGGCGCGAAAACAGCAGCGGTGCGCTGGCCGCGATCATCAGGCCGCGACCGATCAGCAATATGTATATGCCGAGCAGCACGATGCAGCCGAGCAGACCGAACTCTTCGGCCATCACCGCGAAGATGAAGTCGGTGTGGCGCTCGGGCACGAATTCGAGGTGGGTCTGCGTGCCTTCCTTCCAGCCCTTGCCGAACACGCCGCCGGAGCCGATCGCGATGCTGGACTGGATGATGTGGAAACCGCTGCCGCGCGGGTCGGCGGTCGGGTCGAGCAGTGTGCACACGCGCTGGCGCTGATAGTCCTTGAAGCCCGGCCACTTGACGCCTTCGGCGCACAGCGCGTCGCCTTCGACCGCCACCGTGGTGACCGCCACCACGCCGATCACCAGCACCGGAATGATGAGCTTCCACGACAGTCCGGCGAAGAAGATGACGAACACGCCGGCCGCCAGCACCAGGATGGCGGTGCCCAGATCCGGCTGATGGAAGATCAGGCCGACCGGAATGATCAGGATGACCAGCGCGACCAGGAAGTCGCGTACCCGCAACTGCGCCTCATGGCGGTGGAAATACCAGGCGAGCATCAGCGGCACCGAAATCTTCAGCATTTCCGATGGCTGGATGCGCGTGAAGCCGATGTCTAGCCAGCGCTGCGCGCCCTTCGAGGTTTCGCCGAACAGTTCGACGCCGACCAGCAGCACGACACCCACCAGGTAGAAGGGCAGCGCCAGCTGCATCAGGCGCAGCGGCGGAATCTGCGCCACCAGCAGCATGACCGACAGACCGACCGCAAGATTGACCAGGTGGGCGTCGAAACGGAATCCGAAATCGGCCGTGGCGCTCGCCATGACCAGGGTCGCCAGCGCCAGCAGCGTGCCCGCGATGATCACCAGAGGCAGATCGAGCTTGCCCAGCACGCTGCTCAGCGTGCCGCGCAGCCACAGCCACCTATTCGCTGTCAGTTGCATCCGTGTCCTCGGGCGCCGGGCCGGCCGGCAGGTTGCCCAGCAGATAGTAATCAAACACCTGGCGCGCGATCGGCGCCGCCGATTGCGAACCGAAACCTGCATTTTCGACCAGCACGGCCAGCGCGATCTTCGGATCGTCGGCCGGTGCGTAGGCGATGAACAGTGCGTGGTCGCGCAGCTTTTCGGCCAGCTTGCTGGTTTTCAGGTCGCCACCGCGCAGCGAGAAGGCCTGCGCCGTGCCGGTCTTGCCGGCCGCGACGTAGGGCGCACCGGCAAAGGCGCGGCTACCCGTGCCGACGCGGTTCACGTCTTCCATGGCGCGCTTGATCACGTCGATGTCGGCCTGCCGGAGGTCGACCCGGCGCACCGGTTCCGGTTCGATCAGCTGGATGGCGCCGGTGCGCGAATTTTCGATCTGGCGCACCACATGCGGCCGGTACACGACCCCGTCGGCGGCCAGGATGGCGGTGGCGTGCGCCAGCTGGATCATCGTGTAGGCGTTGTAACCCTGGCCGATGCCGACCGAAATGGTTTCGCCGGCATACCACTTCTGCTGGTCGGGCCGCTTGAAGCGCTTCTTCTTCCACGCCTGCGACGGCAGCACGCCGGTCGATTCGCCGTCGATGTCGATGCCGGTGCGGCTGCCCAGCCCGAGCTGACCCATGAAGTTCGAAATGCCGTCGATGCCCCAGTCGGCCGCGAGCCGGTAGTAATAGGTGTTGCACGACACCACGATGGACTTGTGCATGTCGACCGAGCCGTGGCCGCCCACCTTGTCGTCGCGGAAGCGGTGACCTCCGAAGTCGAAGTGGCCCGGATCGGCGATGGCGAATTGCGGCGTGCGCTTGCCGGCGGTCAGCGCGCCGAGCGCCATGAAGGGCTTGAAGGTGGACCCCGGCGGGTAGGCGGAATAGATGGCGCGGTTGAGCAGCGGGTGATCGGGTGAGTTGTTCAGCGCGTCCCAGCTGGTGGTGTCGATGCCATCGACGAACAGATTGGGGTCGAAGGTCGGCTTGCTGACCAGCGCCAGCACGCCGCCGGTCGACGGTTCTATCGCCACCAGCGCACCGCGTCGGTCGCCGAACGCGGTTTCGACGACGCGCTGCAGGCCGGCGTCCAGCGTCAGCCGCAGGTTGTTGCCCTGCTGCGGCGGCGTGCGCGACAGCACGCGCACCGCGCGGCCCGCTGCGGTCACTTCGACCTGTTCGACGCCGGTCAGTCCGTGCAGCTCGCGTTCGTAGTGCTGTTCCAGCCCGCTCTTGCCGATGTGGTCGGTGCCGCGGTAGTTCGCCGCGTCATCCGATTCCTGGATGCGCTCGGCGTCGCGCCGGTTGATGCGGCCCATGTAGCCGAGCACGTGCGACGCCAGTTCGGCGTTCGGGTACTGGCGGAACAGCCGGGCGCGCACCTCGACGCCCGGGAAGCGATAGCGCTGCGCAATGAAGCGCGCCACTTCCTGGTCGTTGAGCCGGGTCCGGATGGGCAGCGAATCGAAGTTGCGCGATTCATCCATCAGCTTGCGGAAGCGCTTGCGGTCACGCGCCTCGATATTGACGATGGCCGCCAGCTCGTCGATCGTGCGGTCGAGGTTGTCGACGCGCGAAGGCTGTATCTCAAGCGTATACGCCGAGTAATTGCGCGCCAGCACCTCGCCCTTGCGGTCGACGATGAGGCCGCGGTTCGGCGTCACCGGCAGCAGCGCGATGCGGTTGTCTTCGGCGCGCGTGCGGTAGTAGTCGTGCATGACCACCTGCAGCCACACGAAGCGCGCCAGCAGCAGCGAAAAGCACACCAGCACCAGCGCGCCGGCAAACAGCACGCGGCGGCGAAAGCGGACCAGATTGATTTCGGGGCTGTGCAGATCGTTCATTTAACGTGAGACAGCGGTTTCGCGGCGCGCTCAGATAGGACGGTTCTCATCCTTGTCCTCCGGCCGGTACTGCGGCAGCAGCAGCACGAAGCTGATCGGATGCCACAGCAGCGTGGCGATGAGGCTGCCGGCAAAATAGCCCAGACCGGGAAATTCCGCGTCGGTCGACAGGCGCACGCACAGCATGACCAGCTGCGTGCCGACCAGCATGGGCAGCACGTGCAGCGACTGCTGCAGAGGGCCGAACCACAGGATGCGGCGCGAAAACGTGCCGGCGGTGTAGGCGAGCAGCACATAGGCCAGCGCGTGCTGGCCCATCAGGCTGCCGTAGCCGATGTCCATCAGCAGGCCGAACACGAAAGCCGCGCCCATGCCGGCGCGCAGCGGCTCGCGCACGCACCAGAAGCACAGCACCAGCGCCACCCAGTCCGGCAGCATCGGCGTGCGGCCGAGCGGCATCAGGTTGAGCAGCAGCGCGAACACCAGTGACAGCCAGATGAACCAGGGCCTGACCGGGCGCAGGATGCGGCGCGAACTGAAGCTGGGCTGGTTCATGGCTTGACCGCCTTTTCCGTACGGTCGCTGCCGGCGGCCGCGGCCGTGGCATCGTTGCCGGTGGTCGGCAGCACCGGTTTGCCGGGCGTCATGATGAGCACCGTGGAGTGCGATTCGACGCCGGCCAGCGGCACGCACAGGATGCGCACGAAGCCGCCCGAGCCGTCGCGGTCGACCGATTTGACGCGTGCCACCGGCAGGCCGGGTGCGAACACGCCGTCCAGCCCCGAGGTGACGATGCGGTCGCCTTCGCGCAGGTCGACGTCGGTCGCGAGATAACGCAGCTCCAGCGTGCCGCTGCCGGCGCCGAACATCACCGCGCGCACGCCGGTGCGGGCGATCTGCACCGGCAGCGCTTGGTCCTTGTCGGAGATCAGCGTGACTTCGGCGTTCAGCGGATAGACCCGCGTGACCTGGCCGATCACGCCGATGTCGTCCACCACCGGGCTGCCCGGTTCGATGCCCTGGGTCAGGCCCTTGTCGACCACGACGCGGCGCGAGAACGGGTCGCGTACCGCGTAGATCACCTCGGCCACCTGCGCATTCACCTGCACCCGTTCGCGCATGTCGAGCAGCGCGCGCAGGCGGGTGTTTTCCAGATCGAGCTGTTCCTGGCGCAGCCGTATCGTGCCCAGCGCCACCTGTTCGCGGCGCAGGTCTTCGTTTTCGGCCTGCAGCCGGGCGAGGTCGGCGAAGTATTCACCGGCCGAGCGCACACCGGTCACCGGCATGCCGGCGGCGACTTGCAGCGGCGTGGTGACCACCGACAGGCCCTGACGCAGCAATTCGAGGTAGTTCAGGCGGTGATCGACGACGATCAGCGTGAGTGCGGCGCTCACCAGCACCACCAGGCGCACCAGCGGCGCCGGGCCGCGCCGGAAGAACGGGGGCGGGGAATGTCCGGCGACCGGAGAAGCCATGAATCAGGAAACCGAGGGGGTCGAAGCGTGCCCGCGACGCGGGCGGTGCCGGTCCCGCGGCACCGTCGAGGCGGCGGGCAGGGACCGGTGAGCCATCATGCGGCGTGTCACTCGTTGGCGAAAATGCTGCCCAGCTGGTCCATCTTTTCCAGCGCGGTGCCCGAGCCGCGCACCACGCAGGTGAGCGGGTCGTCGGCCACCACCACCGGCAGACCGGTTTCTTCCATCAGCAGCCGGTTCAGGTCGCGCAGCAGCGCGCCGCCGCCGGTCAGCACCATGCCGCGCTCGGCGATGTCGGCGCCCAGTTCGGGCGGCGTCTGTTCGAGCGCGCTCTTCACCGCCGACACTATCTGGTTCAGCGGTTCGGTCAGTGCTTCGAGGATTTCATTCGACGAAATGGTGAAGCTGCGCGGGATGCCTTCTGCCAGATTGCGGCCCTTCACTTCCATTTCCTTCACTTCGGAGCCGGGGAAGGCGGAGCCGATTTCCTTCTTGATGGCCTCGGCCGTGGTTTCACCGATCAGCATGCCGTAGTTGCGGCGGATGTAATTGATGATGGCTTCGTCGAACTTGTCGCCGCCGACCCGCACCGAACCGGCGTACACCATGCCGCCGAGCGAAATCACGCCGACTTCGGTCGTGCCGCCACCGATGTCGACCACCATCGAGCCGGTGGCGTCGGACACCGGCAGGCCGGCGCCGATCGCTGCGGCCATCGGCTCCTCGATCAGGTAGACCTGACTCGCGCCGGCGCCGAGCGCCGATTCGCGGATGGCACGCCGCTCGACCTGGGTCGAGCCGCACGGCACGCAGATGATGATGCGCGGGCTGGGCGAAAAAAGCCGCGAATCGTGCACCCGCTTGATGAACTGCTTGAGCATCTGCTCGGTCACTGTGAAGTCGGCGATCACGCCGTCCTTCATGGGCCGGATGGCGGTGATGTTGCCGGGCGTCTTGCCGAGCATGAGCTTGGCCTGCAGGCCGACGGCCTGGATGGTCTTCTTGGCGTTGGGGCCGCCTTCGGTACGGATGGCGACGACCGACGGTTCGTCCAGCACGATGCCCTGACCGCGCACGTAGATCAGCGTGTTGGCGGTGCCGAGGTCGATGGCCAGATCGTTGGAGAAATAGGAACGCAGGAAACCGAACATGAAGTGTCTTATGTGGAAGCGACCGCAGGCGGTCTGTACGGGTTTGGGCCGGATCAGTCTTCACCCGGGGGTGACATCGAGCTGCCTCGATGCGCCGGGCGCGGCCGGAGGTGTTTGCAGCGGCCGGGCGGGCAGCCTGAATAGTTCATAATGATAACCCAACACACCCCGACCCCTTGAACTGAAACATCTTTGTCCGCGGGTGCCCCGGCATCCGGCAACCCACACAGCCCCGCCATGTCCCTGACCGACCAACAAGTCCGCCACATCGCGAAGCTGGCGCGCATCGAGCTCGCCGACGGCCAGCTCGAACGCACCCGCGACGCACTCGGCTCCATGCTCGGCCTGATCGAGCAACTGCAGGCGATCGACACCACCGGCGTCGAGCCGATGGCGCACGCCACCGATCTCGTGCTGCGCCTGCGCGACGACGCCATCAGCGAAACCGACCACCGCAGCGCCTACCAGGCGGTCGCGCCGGCCGTCGAGAACGGCCTGTATCTGGTGCCGAGGGTGATTGAATGAGTGATCGAATGAGCGATCGAAAGATGGACACCGTCAAGCAGCTGTCTGCCCGGCTCGCGGCCGGCGACGTGTCGGCGGTCGAACTGGCGCAGGACTATCTGGCGAAGATCCGCGCGGCCAACCCGGCGCTGAACGCCTTTGTCGAACTGAACGAGGCGCAGACGCTGAACGAGGCGCGTGCCGCCGACGCGCTGCGCGCTGCCGGCCAGGCCGGCCCGCTGACCGGCGTGCCGATCGCGCACAAGGACATTTTCTGCCAGACCGGCTGGCATGCCCGCTGCGGCTCGAAAATGCTGGAAAACTTCGCCGCGCCCTACGACGCCGGCCTGATCGAGCGCGCGCGCGCCGCCGGTCTGGTCACGCTGGGCCGCACCAATATGGACGAATTCGCGATGGGCTCGACCAACGAGTCCAGCCACTACGGCGTGGTGCACAACCCCTGGCAGCTCGACGCCGTGCCCGGCGGCTCGTCCGGCGGTTCGGCGGCGGCCGTTGCGGCGGGCATCGCACCGGCGGCCAGCGGCACCGACACCGGCGGTTCGATCCGCCAGCCGGCCGCGTTCTGCGGCATCACCGGCATCAAGCCGACCTACGGCATCGTGTCGCGCTGGGGCATGATCGCCTACGCCTCCAGCCTGGACCAGGGCGGGCCGATGGCGCACACCGCGGAAGACTGCGCGCTGCTGCTCAATGTCTTCGCCGGCTTCGACACGCGCGACGCCACCAGCCTGGAACGCGCGCCGGAGGACTACACGCGCGCACTCGACGCCCCGCTGGCCGGCCTGCGCATCGGCGTACCGAAGGAATTCTTCGGTGAAGGCATGTCGGACGACGTGCGTGCCGCGGTCGACGCCGCGCTGGCCACCTTCCGCACGCTGGGCGCCACCACGGTCGAGGTCAGCCTGCCGCGCTCCGGTTACGCCGTGCCGGCCTATTACGTGATCGCGCCGGCCGAAGCCAGTTCGAACCTGAACCGCTTCGACGGCGTGCGCTACGGCTATCGCGCGCCCGAGTACCGCGACCTGAACGACATGTACGCCAAGACGCGCGCCCAGGGTTTCGGCGAGGAAGTGAAGCGGCGCATATTGATCGGCACCTATGTGCTGTCGCACGGCTACTACGACGCCTACTACCTGCAGGCGCAGCGCGTGCGCCGGCTGATCGCCGATGACTATCAGGCCGCCTTCCGCGACTGCGACCTCATCCTCGGCCCGACCACGCCGACCGTCGCCTACGGCATCGGCGACAAGGCGGACGACCCGCTGTCGATGTACCTCGGCGACATCTACACCACCTCGGTCAATCTGGCCGGCCTGCCCGGCATGAGCATTCCGTGCGGCTTCGGCGCCGGCGGCCTGCCGGTCGGTCTGCAGATCGTCGGCAACTATTTCGACGAGGCGCGCATGCTGGGTGCCGCACACCGCTTCCAGCAGGCGACCGACTGGCACCTGCGCACGCCACCCCGGTAAGCCGACATGAGCACGTCACAGCGTTACCGCTACAACAGCGAACAGCTCAAGCACATCCTGGATCAGGCGGGCATCTACATGTGCGCCTGCCCGGCCCAGGTCGCCACCCAGATGCTTGAACTGCGCAAGCTGCATCAGTACCAGCTGAACTGCATGGATGAAATGCCGCAGCTGGCCGAAACGCACCGGCGCATCGCCGACGCGGCCGAGCGCGCCCATGCGGTGCTCGAAGCCGCGCTCGACGACGTGCTGCGCATCGAAGGCTGGGACGAGCAGTCGCTCACCATGCCGGATGGCCTGCGTGCGCTGCGGGACAGTCTGCTGTGAGCCACCGGTGGCTGCGCGGACTGCCGCTCGCGGGGGCACTTACGGGGGCACTGATCGCCGGCTGCGCGCAGATCGCGCCGCAACCACCGACCGCGACGCGACCGCAGCCGGCGCCGACGACCGCGCCGGAAGCCCGACGGCCGCCGCCGCCGATCAAGAGCACCAAGCCGCTGCCGATTCCGGAGCGGCCGCTGGCGGTGAAGACCGAATGCAGCTACCGCGACGACGTGGGCACCGAAGGCCGGCTGGTGCTCGACGTGCAGGCGTCGCGCGTGCAGCAATTCTGGTCGCAGGTCGACATGGGCAGCAAGGGCCGCTGCAGTTTCGATCTGGCAAGCTTCAAGCAGACCACCTTCACGTCGTCACCGACGCTGGTCGCCGGCGCGTGCACGGTGCGCATGTGGGAACAGGGTGACCAGGTCACGGTGTCGTACCAGAACTGCGCCAGCCAGTGCACGCCCGGCGCGCATGAGTATCTGTGGCCCACCCTGGTGAGCCGCAAGACCGGCACCTGCCGGTAACCGCAAGACGGAAAGACACGGAAAGAGAACGCGATGAGCAGAGCCAACTGGGAAGTCGTGATCGGGCTGGAGACGCACAGCCAGCTCAACACGACCTCAAAAATCTTCTCCGGCAGCCCGACCGCGTTCGGCGCCGCGCCGAACGTGCAGGCCAGCGCAGTCGATCTGGCGCTGCCCGGCGTGCTGCCGGTGATGAACCGCGCCGCCGTCGAGCGCGCCATCCGCTTCGGCCTCGCAGTGGGCGGCGAGGTGGCGCAGCGCTCGGTGTTCGCACGCAAGAACTACTTCTACCCCGACCTTCCGAAGGGCTACCAGATCAGCCAGTACGAACTGCCGGTGGTGCAGGGCGGGGCACTGACGATACGCGTCGGCGAAGGTGACAAGGCCTACGAGAAGGTCGTGCGCCTGACCCGTGCGCACCTGGAAGAAGATGCCGGCAAAAGCCTGCACGAAGATTTCCACGGCATGTCGGGCATCGACCTGAACCGCGCCGGCACGCCGCTGCTGGAAATCGTCAGCGAGCCGGACATGACGTCGAGCGCCGAAGCCGTCGCCTATGCGCGCGCGCTGCACGCGCTGGTGCGCTGGGTCGACATCTGCGACGGCAACATGCAGGAAGGCAGCTTCCGCTGCGACGCCAACGTGAGCGTGCGCCGCCCGGGCGAGCCGCTCGGCACGCGACGCGAAATCAAGAACCTGAACAGCTTCCGCTTCATGCAGCAGGCGATCGACTTTGAAATCCAGTGGCAGATCGAACAGATCGAAGACGGCCACAAGATCCAGCAGGCGACCGTGCTGTTCGACCCGGACACCGGCGAAACCCGCGCCATGCGCAGCAAGGAAGACGCGCATGACTACCGCTACTTCCCCGACCCCGACCTGCCGCCGCTGTTCATCGCCGCCGACTGGATCGAACGCGTGCGCAGCGAGATGCCCGAATTGCCGGTCGCACTGTCGGCCCGGCTGCAGGCCGACTACGGCCTGTCGCCCTACGACGCCGCCGGCCTGACCGCCAGCCGCGAAATGTCGCAGTACTACCTCGACGCGCTGGCCGTCGTCGGCGCGGCGCAGGCCAAGCCTCTGGCAAACTGGGTCATGGGCGAACTGGCCGCGCGGCTCAACCGCGAAGAGCGCGACATCGCGCACAGCCCGGTCAGCCCGGCACAGCTCGCCGGCCTGGTCACGCGCATCGCCGACGGCACGATTTCGAACAATATCGGCAAGAAGGTGTTCGAAGCGCTGTGGAGCGGCGAAGCTCAGACGGCCGACGCCGTCATCGAAGCCCAGGGCCTGAAACAGGTCACCGATGTGTCGGCCATCGAACCCATCATCGACGAGGTGCTCGCCGCCAACCCGAAATCGGTCGAGGAATACCGCGCCGGCAAGGACAAGGCCTTCAACGCGCTGGTCGGCCAGGTCATGAAAGCCAGCAAAGGCAAGGCCAGCCCGGCGCAGGTGAATGAACTGCTGAAGAAGAAGCTCGCCGGCTGAACGCGCAGTACCGAAAGTACGGGCGCAGCGTCCCGAGCGGCTTTCGGAGGGGTACTTGTGAGAGCGTGACTGTGTTGGCAGCGGCCTATAGGAGGGCCTTTAGGAGCGACGGCCTGTGGGAGCGGCGGCCTCGCCGCGATCTTCACTTTGATCAGCGACCATCGCGGCACTATCGCGGCGAGGCCGCCGCTCCCACAGAAGTTGCGCAGATCGCCGCCCCGCACGGCCAGCATCCGCAGTCACTGCTTCACCAAGTCCAGCCCCATGTAAACGGCCCGAACCTCACTTCGAAAACATACTGACAGCGCACATCGACACCGCACCCCGACAGCACCCCTGACTGCGCCCCGCCCTTCTCTACCGGATACCCCACACCATGCGCGTCCTCTTCTTCTTCGCCGCCCTCGCCTTCGCCATCGTCGGCATGTCCGGCATCACGCTCAGCCTGGTCAATGTCATCGACGACAGTCACAACGGCGGCTGGCCGCTGTGGCAGTCCCTGCCGTTGGCCATACTCGGCGTGGCCGGTTTCCTGTTCTGTCTGGTGAAAGTGATCCGCGGCGTGCATGAAGAGGTGCCGCGCACGCCGGAGTGATCGCCCGCCCGCCGCCTGCGCGCTTCAGGGCGACAGCCCCAGCGCAGGCAGCGCATCCATCGGGCTGCGCACCCCGCCGCCGCCCACCTTCAGCACATGCGTATAGATCATCGTCGTCGCCACGTCGGCGTGGCCGAGTAGATCCTGCACCGTCCGGATGTCATAGCCTGACTGCAGCAGTGCAGTGGCGAACGAGTGGCGCAGCGTGTGCGGCGTCGCCAGCTTGGTCAGCCCTGCGCGAACCACGGCCCGCTTGAAGGCGCGCTGAAAAGTCTGGTCATACATATGGTGGCGGCGCACCACGCCGCTGCGCGGATCGACCGCATGCTCGACCTGCGGAAACACCCAGAACCAGGCCCAAGACGCGTCGGCGCGCGGATACTTGCGGGAGAGCGCATCGGGCATCTCGACCCCCGCGCGACCGCATCGACGGTCGTCGTCCCACAGCACCCGGGCCCGCGCCAGCTGCTCGCGCAGCGGAATGACCAGCACTTGCGGCAACATCAGGGCGCGGTCCTTGCGCCCCTTTCCCTCGCGCACGATGACGGTGCGCCGCTCGAAATCCAGATCCTTCACCCGCAGCCGCAGGCCCTCGGTCAGCCGCATGCCGGCGCCGTAAAGCAACTGCGCGAAAAGCCGGTGCTCGCCGTCCATCAAGGTGAACACGCGCTGCACCTCGTCCGGCGACAGCACCACCGGCAGCCGGCGCGTCGCGCGCGGCCGACCGATGTCACTCATCCACGGCAGGTCAATGCCGAGCACCTGCCTGTACAGAAAGAGCAGCGCCGACAGCGCCTGCTTGTGCGTCGACACCGCTACGCTGCGCTCATTCGCCAGCCACGACAAAAAAGCCTCAATCTCGCCCCGCCCCATTTCAGCCGGATGGCGCAGCCGGTGAAACCGGATGAAAGCCTTCACCCAATGGACATAGGTCTGCTCAGTTCGTATGCTGTAATGCAGGTAACGAATCCGTTCGCGCAGCTGATCGAGCAGGCGAACCGATTTCAACGGCGGAAGCGGCGAAGTGAGGTTTTTCATCGGCATTTAATGCTGTATGTATATACAGCATAGGTCGACAAGACTCAGGTGACAAGGCCGTTTCGGCCGAATCACCTCACCCTTTTTATCCAGCAGCTTCCGGATTTAGAGCGCAAAACTGCGCCCGAAAACAAAGTTGTACATCACCGGTACTGTCGTCGCAGGCAGCGGGTCAAGGTTGAAGCGAATCACGAGGTCAGCGAGTCGGCCGAGTCGCGGATCGAAGTGCATCCATCTGGCAGGCAGAACAGCGCCCCTTGTTGCGCCATGCCTTTGTGCTAGTGTTTCGAGGCATTAAGGGCGGAAGCCAGTAGCAAGGGCCGTGCTGCCGTTTAAGTTCAGTTCAAGGTCGAAAGGTAGCGGCTTCGCTATGCACAACGCGCGTTCGTTTCAGTTTCCGGCGATGTCCAACATCTCGGTCGAGAGGACCGCCCAAAGCTGCGCTTTGGGTACCCTGCGCGGCTGCGCCGCTCCGGCGGCCTCTCACCTACGGCGTTGGGCTGCATGAAATTCCTTCGCCATGCTTTGCGCCTGCTCTGGTGGCTGTCTGCAGTGTGCATACCGGTCGCGCAATTCCGGTTCTACGAAAGCTACCGCCGGGCAATCGCCTGCCCAGCGTCGGGCGACTGCTACACGCCTGGCTCAGAGCACTTGCTTGGCATGGAACTGCTGTTCTTCGGTTCGGCCGTCATCCTTTGGCCCTTGTGCGCTTGGTATTTGCTCGTTCGCCCATGGCTCACCTATCGCCATGCCGCCCAACCTTGCGCTCCAGCGGACCGCCTCCAGCGGACCGCCTCCGGCGGCCGCTGAGCTAAGACGTTGAACGTCATACTGAACCCCCGCAGCCCGCTCAAGGAAGTACTCTCATGAAAACAGTGCAAGTGTTCCTCGCGGTGGCCTTTGCCACCCTCTGCTCACTCGCCAGCGCCGCCGACGGCCTGGTCGCAGTCAAGAGTCCGCACAGCGCGAAGGCCACCATGGACAAGCTCGAAGAGGTGGTCAAGCAAAACGGGCTGAGCGTATTCGCACGCATCGACCACGCGGCCGGTGCAGCCAAGCTCAACAAGTCATTGCGCGCCACCGAGGTACTCATTTTCGGCAATCCCCAAGGTGGCACGCCATTCATGGAGTGCGCCCAGTCGGTGGGCATCGATCTGCCACTCAAGGCCCTCGTCTGGGAAGATGCCTCTGCGCAAGTCTGGCTTGGCTACAACGATCCGGTCTACCTTGCACAGCGGCATGGTGTCGCGCAGTGCCCCGTCGTCGAGAACCTGCGCAAGGTGCTGAGCAGCCTCGCGGAGGCAACGGTCGCGCGCTGAGCGGTGACGCCCGACCATGTCGTCGAGCGGCCCCGCAACGACATGCCACGCTTGGCCCTCATGTCAATCCGGGCCAAGCGCGTCACGCCGCTGCGGTCCGCGCATGTCAAACGTTGAACGTCAGCGAAGCACGCCTTCCACTTGGCTTGACGCACCCATTTAATATAGCCACATTAAAAGATGCGAATCGAGTTCGATCCAAACAAGGACGCGGACAATCCGTTGAAGATCAGTCTTCGCCGTGCCAATCGTCGAGAGGTGAAGCACCATGTCGAAAGCCGCTAAGCATCCTGCCGTTGTCATCCCTACGATCGAGGAAGACAAGGCACTTACCGCTGCCGCCAGGAGCGGTTCCGATGCTCAGCTACCGACGCCGAAGCACCTGAAGCCCATGGTTCCCATGCCTGCCTTACACGGGCGGCCGAAGTCGGAAAACAGGAAGTTGCTCTTGTCCGTGAGGTGCAGCCCGGAGGTGGTGGCGTACTTCAATTCTGCGGGCGAGGGGTGGCAGTCGCGAATGGACGGTGTGCTTCGCCACTATGTGGAAAGTCATTCGCGGTCGTCGGGAGAATGAAGCCCAACCCGTCATTCCATCGGACTGACTTCGGCGGCCGCTGAATTCAAACGTTGGATGTTTTCGGAGATACGGTGCGAATTCGAGAAGCACACGCATCAGATGCACAAGGGATCAGAAGTGTTCATCTCGCCGCGTTCGGAGATGAAGGCCCTGCGGTCGCCGATTTGGCTTTGGCGCTGAGCGCCGATGAATCTGCCAAGCCCATTCTCGTGCTTTTGGCCGAGTCGGAGAAGG
Source organism: Methyloversatilis sp. RAC08 (assembly GCF_001713355.1). NCBI lineage: Bacteria > Pseudomonadati > Pseudomonadota > Betaproteobacteria > Nitrosomonadales > Sterolibacteriaceae > Methyloversatilis > Methyloversatilis sp. RAC08. The sequence continues at coordinate 2,066,775 of NZ_CP016448.1, forward strand.
GCGTAGTTGGAAGCATAATCTTCAGCTCGGTACACATACCGGGCTCGGCGTCTGGGCCTTCGTACATACTCGCGCCGTTAGCGGTAGCGCCCGAGATGCAACGCATGGGTGTCGGAAGGCAGCTTGTCGAGTCAGGCCTGACGATACTTCGGGCGCGTGGCGCGGAGCTGGTCTTCGTTCTGGGCGACCCCCGCTATTACGCTAGGTTCGGATTCAGCACGGGGCATAAGGTGAGCGCACCCTATGATCTTCCCTATCCAGAGGCTTGGATGTGCCTGTCCTTGGGTAAGGTTGTTCCACAGGAGGTTAAGGGTCAACTGGCTTGTGCCGAGTCGCTCAACCGGCCAGAGCACTGGTGAAGAGAATATCTGACACTAAGCTGCAGGCGCGACGGCCGTGACGGGCCGCTGCCTGAGTTCAAACGTTGAGGTTGTAGACAAACCCCCTTCATCGTCCGCTTACATGCCTTGGGTATGACGGGTCATCGCCACGGGGCCCCGCGATGCCGCGTTTCAAGATGCCCGACTGCAGCCTGAAGCTCATCCCGGTCGATTTCGCGCAGCGGATGCTGACTGGGGCACCTCCACCACTGGCGCCGTGTCGGCTTCGCGAAGGATCTTGACCATCTGCTCTTCCGAAAAACGACTCTTTCGCATGACTTCCTCACTGCTGTCGGACGCGATCCTCTCAAGTTTCAATCGGTACGAAAAGTCAGGAGCAGTCATGAAACGACGCAATGCTTCTCCGTCCCAGTTAAGCATTGTGGTGGGCATCGCCGCTCTTGTGGCACCCGCACTGCACTCGATCACGGACGCACTGGAGTGGTACTACGGCGGATTCTCAGCAGGCCAACTCTGGCTCAACTACGTCGCCTTCCTCCCAATGCCCTGGCTGCTTCTCGGGCTGTACGTCGTATGCGAACCAAGACCGAACGTGCTGGGGCTTATCGGTGCGCTTCTGTATGGGGTGGCCTTCACATACTTTGCTCATACAACTCTGTACGCAATCGCCGAGCACGTTCCTACATATGAAGCTCTATGGACCCGGTTGGGCAACCTCTATACGGTTCACGGGGCATTCATGGTGCTCGGAGGCCTCATGTTTGCGTGGTCTGCACTGCGCGCGGGTTGGCTGCCCAAGTGGCCACTCCTGCTTTTCGCATCCGGCTTGGCACTGAATCTGCTTCTAGCTCTCATCCCCGCGCCCGACATCCTTCAAACTATCGGCAGTGCAGCTCGAAATCTTGGGCTCGCAGCAATGGGCTATGCAATCCTGTTCAATCGGCGGCAAGCAGCGGCCTGACCCTTCGATCCAGAAGACGTCATTCGGCAAGCCGGGCGCCGCCACCTCTTTTCTCAAACGTTGGGCCTTTCATGCCTAAGCGCGCATTTTTTCTGCTGCTACTGCTGAACAGTGCATGTAGCTCGACGCATGACTTGAAGCGAGACGGTCCGAATTACATCGGCGGTGGCGGATTCATTGACGACGAGATGGCGCCGGGGGTCTACCGCATCAAGGGCTTCAGCAACCTATCGCTCTTCGCCACCCCGGACTCCGCCGCAGAAACATTCCGCTATCGAGCGGAGCAGTTGTGTCCTGCCGGATACAACGAAGTACGGAGTTCTTTGAATGCGTACCGCTCATCGAATGGCGGCGTAACGATAGTCCCCAACCCCAAGATTCCGGTCCCCGTCGAATTGCCGCCTCACGTCATAACTTCCAAGGTCGGTTTCGTTCGCTGCAATGACAGCCCTGTGTCCCTCCACGAAGCTCAAATGCTTGTTGCGGCCGATGACGATCCATGACGGAATTGCCGGAGGCCGAACCCATCATTCCAGCGGCCTGCGCGAAAGGCCGCGCGTCCGCTGAATCGAGAAGAGCATCGTCATGAACCGTCCACTCGTCCAGTATGCGAGCCTGAATGCGCGGCAGAAGAAGTCGTACAACTTCCAGAAGGTGTCCGGAGTTCTGGCTGATTACGGATTCACAACGATTCGGCTGTCGGATGACTGGCAGGGCGCAGATTTCATTGCACAGCACATCGATGGTCAGCAGTTCGTGAAGGCCCAGCTCAAAGGCCGATGCACACTGGCAAAGAAGTACATGGGCAAGGACCTGTACATCGTGCTTTCACGAAGACAGCGCTTGGTATCTGGTTCCACATGACGAGCTGTTGGCGTGGGCGCAGCAGAACATGAACATCACAAACACCGAGTCCTGGAATACCGCCGGCCTGTACTCGCTTCCTGGCTTGTCGGCAGCATTGAGACGCCGCCTTGAGCCCTGTCGGCTCGGTGGCGACGAACCCGGGCGCCAGGCGTAGCCGATGCACGAGCCGCTGCCCTACCGACTGCTCGCGGATGCGGTCCTGCTGCTGCATTTCGGCGTGGTGGTGTTTGTCGTCGCCGGGCTCGCTGCGATCGTCGCAGGGAATCTGCGAGGATGGCGCTGGGTGAACGCGCTGTGGTTTCGTGTCGCTCATCTGGGTGCCATCGGCGTCGTCGTTGTTCAGTCAATGCTGGGCAGGCTGTGCCCGCTGACGGTGCTGGAATCATGGCTGCGCGAACAAGCCGGCGGTGCGGCCTACAGCCGAAGCTTCATTGAACACTGGGTGCAGCGCGTTCTTTTCTACGAGGCGCCGTTCTGGGTGTTCACGGTGGCGTACTCGGTCTTCGGCCTGCTCGTCCTTGCGACGTGGTGGCGTTTTCCGCCGCGCAGACGATCACCTCATGGCTGAGCGGGCAGCGCCTGATGATGCTTGCGCGCGTGTCGTGATGCAGGCCGTACTCATGACCGGACAAATCCGCACGATGTCTAAGAGCAGCAGCAAGATGATCTCCAGAGCGCGTGAGTCCGGCTCTTCCCGGACATACGTCCGGATCTGCTCGGGAGTTGGCGGCGGCTTGCTGTTTCTGGCGCTCAGGCGAACGCCCGAGTGACAATAAGAAGCGGTGATCAGAGGGGTGCGACGCGCGTCGTGAAGACATCGAACGGAACGGCCGGCGGTGGAGCGCTTGTCCGCCGCCGAACGGGAGAGCCCACACATGATTCTTGAAATCGCACCGCTGCACATCAAGGCCGGGCAGGAGGACGCGTTCGAGGCGGCGTTCCGGCACGCGCAGCGCATCATTTCGTCGATGCCGGGCTATGTGTCGCACGACTTGCAGCGTTGCATCGAGCGGCCCGGCGAGTACATGCTGCTCGTCGTGTGGCAAACGCTGGAAGATCACGAAGTGGGCTTCCGGCAGTCTGCCGAGTACCAGGAATGGAAGGCGCTGCTGCACCACTTCTACGAGCCGTTTCCCGTGGTGTCGCACTATCAGGCGGTGCGAGGCGCGTCGTCGGCGGATACGTCCATCATGGGGCGGGCCTGACAACCGCCCTTCATGTCACACGCCCGGGCTCAGGAGAGGATCATGCCGGCACACGAAAAGATCAACTACGTCGAGTACCCTGCGCGTGATGTGGGTGCGACCAAGCGCTTCTTTCAGGACGCATTCGGGTGGGTGTTCGAGGACTACGGCGCCGACTATGCGGCGTTCTCCGGCCAGGGCCTCGACGGGGGCTTCTTCAGGTCCGATCTGGTGGCAGATACCCGTCAGGGGAGTGCGCTCATCGTCTTCTACAGCGCGGACCTCGAGCGTACGCTCGCCAAGGTGGTCGCTGCGGGCGGCAAGGTCGTGCGTCCGGTGTTCGCGTTTCCGGGTGGTCGCAGGTTCCACTTCACCGAGCCCAGCGGCAACGAGTTTGCGGTCTGGTCGGAGGCTGCGGCATGACGGGTGTCCGCAGGCGACCACCACGCCACCTGAGCCGCCAATGAAGAAGCGCTTCCCTCTGTCCAAGGTCTACAGCCTGCTCGAACCCGGGCCGCTGCTGCTGCTGACCACCGCCCACCGCAACGCCAGCGACGTCATGCCGATGACCTGGTACTCCCTGCTGGCGTTCGAGCCGCCGCAGGTGGCCTGCGTGGTCAGTGCCGGCAATCATTCGCAGGCGCTGCTTCGGGCGTCGAAAGCGTGCGTGCTGAACATTCCGACGGTAGAACTGGCGAAGCAGGTCGTCGGGTGCGGCAACTGCAGCGGCGCCGAAGTCGACAAGTTCGCGAAGTTCGCGCTGTCGTGCAGTGCCGCGGAACAGGTGGCTGCGCCCTTGCTCGATGACTGTTTCGCAAGCCTGGAGTGCCGGGTCGTCGACACAGGTCTGCGGCGGTATGAACAGTTCGTGCTCGAAGTCGTGGCGGCCTGGGTTGACCCGAAGGTCAAGGACCCGCGCACGCTGCATCACCGCGGTTACGGCAAGTTCATGGTCGCCGGCGAAAGCATCAAGCTGCGCTCCAGGATGCGGTGAGCACGTCAGTCCGGCCGCTCGCACGCGTCGCGCCGCCTTTCCTTGTTCCGCATTTCCAAGGCAGTATGAACATTCCCCAGACAGCGCAACCCAGGAGGTCACAATGTCGAGCGTCGGTTATCACGAACCTGTTGAAGAGCTTTCGGACGAAGTGCGCGACATGCATCGCGCGATCGTGTCGTTGATGGAAGAGCTCGAAGCCGTGGATTGGTACAACCAGCGGGCATCCGCCTGCAAGGACCCGGTGCTGAAGAAGATTCTTGAACACAACCGCGACGAGGAAAAGGAACACGCCGCGATGGTGCTCGAGTGGATCCGTCGCAAGGACGAGCGCTTCTCGCACGAACTGAAGGACTACCTGTTCACCGACAAGAGCCTCACCACCGACGCGCACGGTCATTGAGTTGAAGGCTTCGGCACCGAACCTCGGCACGCATCCATGGCATGCAGGATCCGACATGTCCGAGCGCTGTCGGCGCCACTCTGCGCGGTGCTGCTGGCCGGGTGCGCCAGCACAGTCGTATCCCTGACACCGTCACCGCAGGCGCCGGTTTGCGAGCGATCGGCGACGGCGCTCGTGCTGTGGGCGCCCGAATGGCGACCGGAGCAGAAAGACGTCGCCCAGCGGGAAGCCGCCGCTGCAAAGGGCCTGCAGGATTTCTTCGGCAGCTCCGGCTGCTTCGCACAGGCAGCGTTGCGGCGCATGCAAAGTCTCGGCGCGACGGCCGTGTCCGCGCAGCGTGCCGCGGAAGCCGGGCGCTTCGACCGGGTTGTCGTCATCGCGGTGCGTGAGCTCGGCCCGGTGGTCAAGCTGCTGTCGTCCGCTGCTCTGGTCGAAGGCGGCACAGAGGTGCAGCTGCACGTCAGCATCTTGTCGGTGCCGGGCGGCGCGCCACCTCGCGCATTCACGGTTCACTGGCGAAACGGCGGCCCGGGCGTACTCAGGGGTGTTGCAAGCCTGCCTGCCGACATGCAGGCCGCACTGGTCGCCGCGTTGCAGCCGGGCGAGGCTGTGCGGTGACGCGCGGCGGCGGCGGAACGGAAGAGGGCCGGAACCCTTCGCAAAATTGAGAGGCCGCCCATGCGAAGCCGCTTTTGACAGGGGTCAACCTGGCCGTACCCGATCGGGCTTAGCTTGAACAGGTGTTCAAACCTGAGGCTACCTTGATGAAAATCCTTGCAAGACTGTTCCTGCTCATCGCGCTGGCACTGGGCGCCATCGCACCACCGGCCATCGCGGGCGACACCGACCCGCTCTTCATCAATCTCACGACAGATGATCAGCACCGCGCGAACATGGGCATTTCGTTCGGCAAGAACCAGCTCGAGCGCGGCCATCCGCTGACCATCTTCCTGAACGACAAGGGGGTACTGATCGGCGCGAAGGCGAACGCAGCGAAGTATGCCGACCACCAGAAGACCCTGACCGATCTGATCGCCCGGGGCGCAAGCGTGCTGATCTGCCCGATGTGCATGAAGCACTACGGTGTCACGGAGGGCGATCTGGTGCCCGGGGTCAGGGTCGGAAATCCGGACCTGACCGGCGCCGCCCTGTTCAGGGACAACACGAAGACGCTGACCTGGTAGCGGAAACCGGTTTGTCTTTCCGGATAAGCGCTGCATGGACCTTGTCGCAGCGCTGCCGCCCCGGATACCGAAGCGCTTGACGATCACCGTCCGCATCGGCTCCGGGCGGGCGTCATGCGGTACATTCCAGTAGCCGGCTCCCGACCACCTGCCGGCTTTTCCGGCTGCACGGTCGCCGGGCGGCGCGATCCGCCGCGTGCTGCATTCATGAACCCGGTACTTTGCATGAACGACGTCGACTGGACTTCGCCACGTTGTGGCAGGGTGGCCTACACGTACGCGCAGTTCGCGGCGGCCAAGTCATGGTTCTTCGCGAGGTGGTCGGACTGGGCGTCGGATCGCGGGCTCGTTGCGCCGCCGGACCTGTCCGGCTCCTGCAAGTACGCCTCGCTGTACATGCAGTCGATCTTCGGTGGCGCGATCCGCGGCCACTTCGAACACCAGTACAACTTCATCGACGGGCGGCTGGTCGATCTGAGCCATGACGCGCTGGATGTCGGCCGCATGCATCACCCCTATCTGCACGAGCCGGACTACTTCAGTGTTCCGGAGCTCCAGGCGGCGCTGGTCAGCTGTCAGCCGCGGGCTGAACGCTGGGCACATGAATTCATCGAACACAGCGAGGCCGCGCTGGCCGATGAGCGGGCAATCCGGGACGCAGGCGCGCTTCGCCCGACGGGCCCCTGACGTCAAGCCACGGCGTCCCGTATCATGCGCGGCCGATGGCGCCGCTCGCCCGGTGCCGATCCATGAATGCGGGACGCGCGAGCGATAATCGGGCGTTCAAGAACGGGAGTGGTCGATGAGCTACAGTTACCCAGCCGAAAAGTTTTCCTCCGCGCTTCAGGCACTGATGGTGCCGCATCCGGACGGTGAGCACGAAGCACTGGGGCGTGCCTTCCTCGAATGCCGGCTCGGCCTGCACCGGATGAACCGCGCCAAGCTGCCGGATGACATCCGCACCGGCATCCACCAGCTCGAGTGCTTCATGGATACCACCGGTTTCGTCGATGCCGACGGCGAAGGCGCTTGGGTGCACATGCTGAAAAGCCGCAGCGCGGACGACCGGGCCGAAGTGCAACGACTCATCGACATGCTCGCGCAGTGGTTCGCCAGCCAGGAGCCCTGACCATGCGGGGGTCGGCCTCCATCCGCCGTCTCGGCTAGCCATGACGGACCCGAAGCAGGCGCGGCCGACGCGACTTTTCTCGCGCGGGGTCGTGCTCGCGCTGGCCGCGTCCGCGCTGTTCTTCCGGGTCTGGTACGCGCGCTATCTCGATGTCGACTTCAACGATCTGGGCCGCCATTACGACGCAGAGGCGCAGGTCGTCACGACGGATTCGGCTTTTGTATGGGGCCTGCCCGCCGTCGGATGCCTGCTGGTCGCACTCATGCTGATCGGCCACCGGCTTTGGCGTCGGCGCGGCTGATGCATCGCGATGTTCCAGATCCAGACGCGCGGTGACCTGATCTACTACCTGGTGCTGTGCACGCTGGTCACGGCCATGGGGGTGCTGTTTCTGGTATTCCCGCCGGTACCGCTGCCGGCGGATCCGGCGGCCTACGAACAACGCGCCGGTGCGCTGGAGGCGGTCACCCAGCGGCATGCCGGCCACAAGAGCGCGTGGGTCCGGTTCCGCATCGCGAATGATCCGACGATCTACGAAAGCCGCGCGCCCCGCATCCTTGAAAGCGCGCTGACATGGGTCGAGCGGCAGACTGCCGTGTCGTTCTTCGTGCCGCGCATGCCTGCGGGATCAGACAGCCGGGACGATCCGCAGACGGTCTACGGACTGCTCGCCGGAGGCGTGCAGACGCGTACGCTGGAGGCCGATATCGCCTTCGTGAATGCCGGCGCGACGCGCTGGGGCGCCGGGCTCGCACTGGGCATCGGCGTCTGTGGTTATCTGGCCGCGTTCTTCGCCTGGCGACGGATGCGCCTGCAGGACGAGGCGATGCAATCGCTCGGACAGGCGCCACGTGCGCGCCGCGCGCGGGCGAAGCCACGCGCCCCAGCGCGGCGCAGGCGCGCCAGGCTTGCTGCCAGTCGCCGTGACGGCGACCATGCGGGCTGACATCCGCAACGGCAGGACATCCCATGAAGCGACCCACCCTGAAGACGCGGCTGACCGGTGCCGCGCTGATCGTGTTCGGTGCCGGCACCACGCTGGTCGCGCAGGCGCTGACCGAGGCGTTGAACCCTACGCAGAACGACTCACCGCAGCGCGTCGAACATCGGCGGACCGACCTGAGCGGCGCGCCCGGCATGGAAGTGATTGCTTCGACGGCCGAATACCGGCCGGGCGATCGCATCGATCTGCATCTGCACCACGGCGTCGAGGCGGTCTACGTGGTGCAGGGGGCGACCGTACAGGCACCCGGCAAGCCGGCGATGACGCTGCAGACCGGTGCGGCGGCGATGAATCTGCGCGAGGTGAAGCATGCCGGCTTCACCGTGGTCGGCGACGTGTCGCTCAAGCTGTTCACGGTGCATGTCGTCGACAAGGGTCGGCCCTTGTACGACTACGCGCATTGAACCGGTTGCAGGCGGGCTGAAAGGAAAACGGCCGGGCAGTTGCCCGGCCGTATGCGTGCAATCAGGAGAAGAACTCGACCCGACCGTCATCGAGGTTGTAGCGACCTGCGACCACCTTCACTTTGCCGCTCTTCACCAGCTCGGCAATGATCGGGCTTTCGGTTGCGATCTTGTGCGCGGTGCGCACTGCGCTTTCGTGGATCGCGTTGTCGACGAAATCACCCGGCTTGCCGGCGACTGCCTCGGCGGCCGGCACGATGGCTTGCACCATCGGACCGATCGAAGCGGGGAACTTCGTTTGCTTCTCGACCACTTCGCAGGCGGCCACGACGGCGCCGCAGCGCTGATGGCCGAGCACGACGATCAGTGGCACGCCAAGCACGCCGGAGCCGTACTCGATGGTGCCCATGGTCGCGGTGTCGGCCATGTTGCCGGCGTTGCGCGCCACGAACAGTTCGCCGACGCCGACGCCGCCGAACAGCAGTTCGGGCGGCACGCGGCTGTCGGCGCACGACACGATGGTGGCCCATGGTGCCTGGCCCTTGGCGACCTGGGAACGCTGGGTTTTCAGTTCAGCGGCACACACCTGCGGTTCGTCTAGATACTTCTGGTTGCCGGCCTTGAGCTTGGCCAGGGCTTCGTCAGCCGTCAGCGACGTGGTCGGACCGGACGCGGCGAATGCCTGCGGTACCGACAACCCGATGCCGGCCGCCATGCCGGCGGCTGCGAACTTCAAAAACCCGCGCCTGGCTCCATTCTTCTCATCACATACCTTGCACATTTATAGTCTCCTGTAGTTTTTTGGCCCCGTGTGCGGCGCCATGTGGACAGCGCCAGCCAGCAAAATTTTAATATAAGAAGAACTGATGCTTAAATAAGAACTATTTATGAAAACCGAAATGGTGCTTACTGCACTACTGATGTGCGCGGCAATGAATTGACGCATGGGGTCCGTTCGATCTTGCGGGCTTGGCAAACCAGCGAGGCAGCACGAGAATGCCCGGCCAGCGTGCGCACCGGCACGCAGGCAACTCCGCGCGCGTGCCGGTGTCTGCATCCGCGCAGAGGGTTTTCGCGTAGTCAGGCGGTGGGGTACGGTGGGGTTCTGCAGGCGCCCACGCTGAAGATTGCCAATCGTTCGTGCCGGAACCACCCGGTCGGGCGCACAAGACATGTTCCGGAGGAAGTGCCGTGCTGCAAAAATCCGCTGTGTTGAAGAAATCGCTGTTCGCGCTGATGACCGCATGGGCGCTTGCAGCACAGCCCGTCGCCGCACAGGGCGCGCCCAAGCTGGACGACGAGGCCCTGTCGGCGAGGCTCATCGGTACCTGGATCAATCCGCCGGACAGTCCCGACTACGAGAACTTCGCCAGCAGCGAAACCTACAACGCCGACGGGAGCTATGAGTACCGGGAGTACGACGACAACGAGTGCCGCATCGTGTCGGCCTTGCTGAAGTCGCGCTGGCACGTGTGGAACGGCGTCATCATCACCGAGTACGACGGCGGCAAGGCGCTCAGCGACCAGGTCGTGTCGATGGAGGCAGAGCGAATGGTGCTGCGTTCGGTCGATGACGGGGTGACCGCCTATCGCAACCGTTCGACGCGCTGCGCGCCGACCACTGCAAAGAAGTGAGCGGGCGCTGAAGGCTCAGCCGCCGAGTGCCCGGCGGCTGCTTTCGATGTGCAGCTGCATGGTCGCGCGCGCCGCTTCGGCATCGTGCGCGCGCAGTGCGGCCATCAGCATGCGGTGCTCTTCGAGCGAGGCCACCAGACGGCCTTCGAGATAGAGCGAGTCGTGGCGCTGCAGCTTCAGCACGGCACGCAGCTCGTCGATCATCTGCGCCATGCGCCGGTTGCCGGCGATGTGGTGGATCAGCAGGTGAAAACGCTGGTTGGCGTCGAAGAAGCGGTCGATGTCGCGCGCCGCGGCACTGTCTTCCAGCGCCTGATGCAGCGTGGCCAGCTCCGCGAGGTCGGCATCCGACGCCCGGCGGGCCGCGCCGGCGGCACATTCGCCTTCCAGCAGCGCCATGATCGGATAGATTTCCTCCAGATCACCGCCGCTGATCTGCGCGACATAGCAGCCGCGGCGTGGCTTGAGCACCACCATCCCCTCGGTCGCCAGCACTTTCAGCGCCTCGCGCAGCGGCGTGCGTGAAATGCCGTACTGCGTCGCCAGTGCCTGCTCGTCTATCCATTCGCCAGGCGCCATGGCATGACTCTGGATCAGGCGACGCAGGCGGTCGGCCACTTCTATATAGAGGGCGCGCGGGGCGATGCTGTCGGCGCTGCGGTTCAGGGTTTCGCTGTTCATGGCCGGGCTGTCGTGGCTGCAGTTAACGCACTGCAGCACTTACTTGCATTCATAATTATGGATAAAGTATTCTCCGCCTTGCGCGTGACTGTCAAGCCGGATCCGGCTTGCCCCGTGCGCGCCTCTCCGAAATACCGAAGGAATCCAGCATGGCCGATACGACAGGCAGCGCTCACCCCGAATACGCCGCATGGCTCAAGGCTGCCGCGAAATCGGCCCCCGGTGGCGATCCGGCGAAGCTTGAATGGCACACGCCGGAAGGCCTGACGGTCAAGCCGCTGTACACCCGCGCCGACATCGAAGGCCTGCCGCACACCGACACGCTGCCCGGCTCCGCGCCCTATGTGCGCGGCCCGCAGGCCACGATGTACGCCGCCCGGCCCTGGACCATCCGCCAGTACGCCGGTTTCTCGACCGCCGAAGAATCGAACGATTTCTATCGCAAGGCGCTGGCCGCCGGCGCGCAGGGCGTGTCGGTCGCGTTCGATCTGGCGACCCACCGCGGCTACGACTCGGACAATCCGCGCGTCGAAGGTGACGTCGGCAAGGCCGGCGTGGCGATCGACAGCGTGGAAGACATGAAGCGCCTGTTCGACGGCATTCCGCTCGACAAGGTGAGCGTGTCGATGACGATGAATGGCGCCGTGCTGCCGGTGCTCGCCGGCTTCATCGTCGCCGGCGAAGAACAGGGCGTGCCGCAGGCCCAGCTTTCAGGAACGATCCAGAACGACATCCTGAAAGAGTTCATGGTGCGCAACACCTACATCTACCCGCCCCAGCCCTCCATGCGCATCGTCGCCGACATCATCGAATACACGGCGCGCAACATGCCGCGCTTCAATTCGATCTCGATTTCCGGCTATCACATGCAGGAAGCCGGCGCGACCCAGGGCCTGGAACTGGCGCTGACGCTGGCCGACGGCATGGAATACGTGCGCACCGCGATGGCGCGCGGCATGGATGTCGATGATTTCGCCGGGCGGCTGAGCTTCTTCTTCGCCATTGGCATGAACTTCTATCTGGAAGTGGCCAAGCTGCGCGCGGCACGATTGCTGTGGAGCCGCATCATGGATGGCTTCGGTGCAAAGACAGCCAAATCGAAGATGCTGCGCACGCACTGCCAGACCTCGGGCTGGTCGCTGACCGAGCAGGACCCGTACAACAATGTCGTGCGCACCACCATCGAAGCGATGGCGGCGGTGTTCGGCGGCACGCAGTCGCTGCACACCAACAGCTTCGACGAAGCCATCGCGCTGCCGACCGAGTTCTCGGCGCGCATCGCGCGCAACACCCAGCTCATCATCCAGGAAGAGAGCCACATCACGAACGTGATCGACCCCTGGGCCGGCAGCTACATGATGGAAAAGCTGACGCAGGACATGGCCGACCACGCCTGGGCCATCATCGAGGAAGTCGAGCGCATGGGCGGCATGACCAAGGCGGTCGAGTCCGGCTGGGCCAAGCTGCAGGTCGAGAAGTGCGCCACCGAAAAGCAGGCGCGCATCGACTCCGGACGCGACGTGATCGTCGGCGTCAACAAGTACCGGCTGAAGGACGAAGACAAGCTCGATGTGCGCGTGATCGACAACGTCGCCGTGCGCGAATCGCAGGTGGCGCAGCTGAAGCAGATCCGCGCCCGTCGCGACAGCGCAGCAGTCGATGCGGCGCTGACGGCGCTCACCGCCGCGGCCGAGTCCGGCGAAGGCAATTTGCTGGAACTGTCGGTCAATGCGATGCGCGTGCGCGCCACCGTGGGCGAGGTGTCGGACGCGCTGGAAAAGATCTGGGGTCGTCACCGCGCCAGCACGCAGGCGGTCAGCGGCGTGTATCAGTCCATCGTGGAAGACGACGAGGGGTGGAGCGTGATGAAGGACGACGTGAGCCAGTTCGCCGAAGAGCAGGGCCGCCGGCCGCGCATCCTGATCGCCAAGCTCGGCCAGGACGGCCATGACCGCGGAGCGAAGGTGATCGCCACCGCCTTCGCCGACCTCGGTTTCGATGTGGACATCGCGCCGCTGTTCCAGACGCCGGAAGAAGCGGCGCGCCAGGCGATCGAGAACGACGTGCATGCGGTCGGCGTGTCGACGCTGGCGGCCGGTCACAAGACGCTGGTGCCGCAGCTCATCAAGGCGCTGCGCGCCGAAGGGGCGGACGACATCGTGGTGGTGGTCGGCGGCGTCATTCCGGCGCAGGACTACGACGAACTGTTCGGCCACGGCGTGGCCTGCGTGTTCGGCCCGGGCACGCCGATCCCGAAGGCGGCGAAGGACACGCTGGACGCGATCCGGGCGAAGCTGGCGTGATGGATCGGCCTGTGGCAGCGGCTGTTGGAGCGGCGGCCTTTGGGATCGGCTGTGGGAGCATCGGCCTGTGGGAGCGGCGGCCTCGCCGCGATCGTGCCGTGACCATCGTTGTGCGGAGTGCGTATCGCGGCGAGGCCGCCGCTCCCACAGCCACAGCCACAGCCACAGCCACAGCCACAGCCACAGCCACAGCCACAGCCACAGCCACAGCCAGGCGCGCGCAGCCATGATGATGGTCGCTCCATGACCCCGCCCACCGACGCGTCCCTGATCGATGGCGTGCGTGCCGGCAATCGCCGGGCGCTGGCCAAGACCATCACTTTGATCGAATCGACGCGCGAGGACCATCAGCAGCGCGCCGGCGAAGTGCTGCGCGCACTGCTGCCGCATACCGGGCAGTCCATCCGCGTCGGCATTTCGGGGGTGCCGGGCGTCGGCAAGTCGACCTTCATCGAAGCCCTCGGTCTGGCGCTGATCGGCAAGGGCCACAAGGTCGCGGTGCTGGCGATCGATCCGTCGTCGTCGCTGACCGGCGGTTCCATCCTCGGCGACAAGACGCGCATGGAACATCTGTCGCTGCGCAGCGAAGCCTATATCCGCCCGTCGCCGTCATCCGGCAGCCTGGGCGGGGTGGCCGCGCGCACGCGCGAGGCGATGCTGGTGTGCGAGGCGGCCGGCTTCGACATCGTCATCGTGGAAACGGTGGGCGTCGGCCAGTCGGAAACCGCGGTCGCCGGCATGACCGACGTGTTCGTGCTGCTGCAGCTGCCGAATGCCGGAGACGATCTGCAGGCGATCAAGAAGGGCATCGTCGAACTGGCGGACATCGTCGTCTACAACAAGTGCGACATCGACGAAACCGCGGCCGAACGCGCCATGCAGCAGATGCGCGGCGCGCTGCACCTGTTGCGTGCGGCATCAGCGGGCTGGACGGTGCCGGTGCTGAAGGTGTCGGCGCTGCAGCATGCCGGGCTGGAGGCCTTCTGGGCCGACATCCTGCGCTATCGCGACACCATGCAGGCCAGCGGCGCGTGGACGGCCCGGCGCAGCCGGCAGGCGCTGGACTGGATGTGGACCCTGGTCGATCAGGGTCTGCGCAGCCGTTTCGAACACCACGCGGCGGTACGCGCCGCGTTGCCGGACATCCGCGCCGCAGTGGCGGCGGGTACCCTGCCTGCATCGGCGGCTGCACTGCGCCTGCTGCAGGCCATGGACTGATTTCAGGGAGAGAACGACGATGCAGGACATCATCCTCAAGCTCGACGAAAAGCGCGAGCAGGCCAGACTGGGCGGCGGACAGCGCCGGATCGACGCACAGCACAAGCGCGGCAAGCTGACCGCACGCGAGCGGCTGGAACTGCTGCTCGACGAAGGCAGTTTCGAAGAGTGGGACATGTTCAAGGAACACCGCTGCACCGACTTCGGCATGGCCGACGAATCGGTGCCGGGCGATGGCGTGGTGACCGGCTACGGCACCATCAATGGCCGCCTCGTGTTCGTGTTCTCGCAGGACTTCACGGTGTTCGGCGGCTCGCTTTCGGAGTCGCACGCCGAGAAGATCTGCAAGGTGATGGACCAGGCGATGAAGGTCGGCGCGCCGGTAATCGGGCTGAACGACTCCGGCGGCGCGCGCATCCAGGAAGGTGTGGCATCGCTCGGCGGCTATGCCGAAGTGTTCCAGCGCAACGTGATGGCCTCGGGCGTGATTCCGCAGATTTCGCTGATCATGGGCCCGTGCGCCGGCGGTGCGGTGTATTCGCCGGCGATGACCGACTTCATCTTCATGGTGCGCGATTCGTCCTACATGTTCGTCACCGGTCCGGAAGTCGTGAAGACGGTGACGCACGAAGAAGTGACGGCTGAAGATCTGGGCGGCGCGACGACCCACACGACCAAGTCCGGCGTGGCCGATCTGGCGTTCGAGAATGACGTCGATGCGCTGATGTACACGCGCCGGCTGTTCAACTATCTGCCGCTGTCGAACCGCGAAAAGGCGCCGGTGCGTCCGAGCAGCGATCCGGCCGACCGGCCCGATCCGAGCCTGAACACGCTGGTGCCGGCGAATGCGAACCAGCCGTACGACATGAAGGAGCTGATCCTGAAGATGGTCGACGACGGCGACTTCTTCGAAATCCAGCCCGACAACGCGAAGAACATCATCGTCGGCTTCGCCCGCATGGAAGGCAGCACGGTGGGCATCGTCGCCAATCAGCCGCTGGTGCTGGCCGGCTGCCTCGACATCAAGAGCTCGATCAAGGCGGCGCGCTTCGTGCGCTTCTGCGACGCCTTCAGCATTCCGGTCATCACGCTGGTGGACGTGCCCGGCTTCATGCCCGGCACCTCGCAGGAGTACGGCGGCATCATCAAGCACGGCGCCAAGCTGCTGTACGCCTACGCCGAGGCGACCGTGCCCAAGGTGACGCTGATCACCCGCAAGGCCTACGGCGGCGCCTACGACGTGATGAGTTCGAAGCACCTGCGCGGCGACGTGAATTTCGCCTGGCCGAGCGCGGAAATCGCGGTGATGGGGCCCAAGGGCGCGGTGGAAATCATCTTCCGCGAAGAGAAGAACGACCCCGAGCGCATCACGGCGCGCGAGGCGGAGTATCGCGAGAAGTTCGCCAACCCCTTCATCGCCGGCAAGCGCGGCTTCATCGACGACGTGATCATGCCGAGCGAAACGCGCAAGCGCATCTGCCGTTCGCTCGCCATGCTGCGCGACAAGCAGCTGGAAAACCCGTGGCGCAAGCACGGCAACATTCCGCTGTGATCGACGCCCTGTGGGAGCGGCGGCCCCGCCGCGATCAGTACCGCGACGATCGTTGTGCAGAGTGCGTATCGCGGCGAGGCCGCCGCTCCCACAGGGCCGCGCCCCGGGACGCCACGCCGGACTCCCCGTTGCCCGACTTTGTGCCGACTTCCATTTGTGGAGCACTGATATGTTCAACAAGATCCTGATCGCAAACTGCGGCGACGCGATGCGCGGCCGCGCAGCGATCCTTTCCACCCGTGTCATGCGCGCAGCGCATGAGCGCGATCTCGCCGCGGAGACAAGCCGTGTTTAAGAAGATACTGATCGCAAACCGCGGCGAGATCGCATGCCGCGTCATCCGCACCGCGCGCCGCATGGGCATCGCCACGGTGGCGGTGTATTCCGAAGCCGACCGCAGCGCGCTGCATGTCGAGCTGGCCGACGAAGCCGTGTGCATCGGCCCGGCGGCGGCGCGCGAGTCCTATCTGGTGATCGACAAGATCATCGCCGCCTGCAAGGCGACCGGCGCCCAGGCGGTGCATCCGGGCTATGGCTTCCTGTCGGAGAACGAAGCCTTCTGTGCCGCGCTGGAACGCGAAGGCATCGTGTTCATCGGGCCGAAGGCGCACGCCATCGGCGCCATGGGCGACAAGATCGCGTCGAAGAAGCTGGCAAAGGAAGCCGGCGTGACGACGATTCCGGGCTGGAACGATCCGATCGAGAGCCCGGAGCGTGCGGTCGAGATCGCGCGCGGCATCGGCTATCCGGTCATGATCAAGGCCAGTGCGGGCGGTGGCGGCAAGGGTTTGCGCGTGGCGTTCAACGATGCCGAGGCGCATGAAGGTTTCGCCTCCTGCGTCAATGAGGCGAAGAACGCCTTCAACGACGATCGAGTGTTCATCGAGAAATTCGTCGAGGAGCCGCGTCACATCGAAATCCAGGTGCTGGGCGACAGTCACGGCAATGTGGTGTATCTGAACGAGCGCGAGTGCTCGATCCAGCGGCGGCACCAGAAGGTGATCGAAGAGGCGCCGTCGCCCTTCATCGATCCGGACACCCGGCGCGCGATGGGCGAACAGGCGGTGCGGCTGGCCAAGGCGGTGCAGTATGAATCGGCCGGCACGGTCGAATTCGTCGTCGGGCGCGACAAGTCCTTCTACTTTCTCGAAATGAACACCCGGCTGCAGGTCGAGCATCCGGTGACCGAACTGATCACCGGGCTGGATCTGGTCGAACAGATGATCCGCGTCGCGGCCGGCGAAAAGCTCGCCTTCACGCAGGCCGACGTGAAGCTCGAAGGCTGGGCGATGGAAGCGCGCATCTGCGCCGAAGATCCGGCGCGCGGCTTCCTGCCGTCGGTCGGCCGGCTGATCCGCTACCGCCCGCCGATCGCCAGCGACCGCGTGCGCGTCGACACCGGCGTGTTCGAAGGCGGCGAAGTGTCCATGCATTACGACTCGATGATCGCCAAGCAGATCTGCTACGGCGCCACCCGCGCCGAGGCGATCGCGCAGCTGCGCGATGCGCTCGACGCCTTCTGCATCCGCGGCCCGAACCACAACATCGCCTTCGTGTCGGCGGTGCTCGGGCATCCGCGCTTCGCCTCCGGCAACTTCACGACCGCCTTCATCGCCGAAGAGTATCCGCAGGGGTACGACCCGACGACCGCGGCCTATGAGGACGAAGCGCTGCTGGTGGCCGTGGCGGCCACGGTGCACCAGCGCTACATCGAGCGCGCCTCGCGCATCGTCGGTCAGCTGCCGGGACACGAGTTCCGTATCAGCCCCGATGCTGTCGTGCGCCTGCGCGATGTCGAGCACCGGGTGCACATCGAGAACGACGGCGACCACCACGCGGTGCTGATCGACGGCGTGCGCCATCGCATGGTGAGCGACTGGCGCGTGTCCGACCCGGTGTATCGCGGCGAGATCGACGGCCGCCCGTTCACGCTGCAGGTCGAACGCATCGGCCTGCGCTACCGGCTGCAGCACCGCGGTGCGCGTGTCGATGCCGAGGTGATGAGCCCGCGCGCGGCCGAGCTGCTCAAGCGCATGCCGGTCAAGTCGGCCCCCGACCTGTCGCGCTTCCTGCTGTCGCCGATGCCGGGCCTGCTGCGCGAAGTCGCGGTGAAGCCTGGCCAGGCAGTGAAGGCCGGTGAGCGGCTGGCGGTGATCGAGGCGATGAAGATGGAAAACATCCTGCGCGCCGAGCGCGACGGCGTGATCGGCAAGGTGTCGGCACAGCAGGGCGAAAGCCTGGCTGTGGACCAGATCATTCTGGAATTCGCCGCCGGCTGAGCCATGGCTGCGGCAGCGCCGCAGCCATGGCTCAAGTCCGCCGCTCCGGGTGTCGTTAAGCTTTGCTGTTTTCCACTTCTGGCGTATCGACACCTCCGGACCCATGAACATCCGACAATTCAGCCCCGCCCTGCCGCAGGTGGCAACTGACCGTTCGCGCTGCGGCGGGGCGTGCTGACCATGCGCGCCCGGATCATGCTGGTGGAAGACCAGCCCGAGATTCGCCAGTTGATACGCATGACCCTCGAGTTCGGTGACTTCGAACTGGCCGAGGCGCCGGATGCCGATGCCGGCTGGACGCTGATGCAGCAACGTCCGCCCGACCTGATCCTGCTCGACGTGATGATGCCGGGCTCGATGGACGGTCTCGAGTTGTGCCGCCGACTGCGTCAGCACGCGGCGCTGCAGGCGATTCCGGTCATCCTGCTGACCGCACGCAGCCAGCAGCGCGACATCGAGATCGGCTTCGAAGCCGGTGCCAACGCCTATCTGACCAAGCCCTTCAGTCCGATGGAACTGCTGGACCGCATCGCCGGACTTCTGAATCCGCCTGAACCGGGATGAACCTGCGCGACCGGGTGTGGGCCGAGCGGTCCGGTGCATCCGACGCCGCCGCGCCGTCCTTCGTGCGCGCGTTGCGCGATCCGTCCGCGCTCGCCTGGCCGGCGCTGGCACTGGGCATGCTGGTCACGCTGGTGATCACCTTTCTGCTGTGGGACAGGCTGGCCCAGGCCACGGCGCAGCGCTTCGACAGCGAGGTCGAAAAGGTCGTCGTTCAGATCAGCCGCCGCATGGAGGCGCATGAAAACATCCTGCGCGCCGCAGCCGGCCTGATGCAGGCCAGCGATGAGGTGACGCGTGCCGACTGGTACAGCTATGTGAACGAACTGGGGCTGGAGCGCAACTTTCCGGGCGTGCTCGGGGTGGGCCTGTCGCTGCGCATTCCGGCGGCACAGCTCGCCGCGCATGAAGAGACTATCCGGCTCAATGACATGCCGACCTATGCGGTCTGGCCGAAGCACGTGCGCGACGAATACCACAGCATCGTGTTTCTCGAACCGCTGAACGAACGCAACTTCAGGGCCATCGGCTACGACATGTATTCCGAACCGGTGCGGGCCGCAGCGATGCGGCGCGCGCGCGACACCGGCAATGTGGCGCTGTCCGGGCGGGTGACGCTGGTGCAGGAAGGCAAGGGACCGGTGCAGCCGGGCTTCCTGCTGTACTACCCGCTGTACGTGCGCAACGAGCCGGCCGACACGCCGGACGAACGCGGCCGCGCACTGCTTGGCTACACCTACAGCCCGTTCCGTGCGCACGATCTGTTCGGCGACATCCTGCTTGGCTTCGCCGACAAGGTGGTCGTGACGATCCATGACGGTCGTGGCGTATCGCCCGCCACGCTGCTGTACAGCAATGCGGACCGCAAGCCGGTGTCGTCGCTCGAAGCGGTGCGCGAGATCGAGCTGGCGGGGCATGCATGGACGGTGCGCCTGAGCGCGCCGGCCGCCTTCAGCGCCGACCACCTCGTGCTCTGGCTGGTGCCGCTGATGGGTGCCGGCCTGAGCGCGCTGCTGTTTTACCTGCTGCGCGTTCTGGCGGCGACCGCGCGTGCCAATCGCAGCGCGCACGCGATGACGCAGGCGCTGACCATCAGCGAATCGCGTCTGGTCACGGTGCTCGAGACCGCGGCCGACGGCATCGTCACCACCGACGAGTCCGGCATGGTGCTGACCGTCAATCGTTCCGCCGCCGAAATGTTCGAGATCGGCATTGATGCAGCGGTCGGCCTGCCGCTGTCACGCCTGCTGCCGATGTTCGATGCCGCATGGTTTGCCGGCCAGGCGGAAATGCATCCGATCGGGCCGCGCTGGCGCTTCCGGCAGGATGTGCAGGGCGTGCGGCGATCGCGTCGTTTTCCGGTCACCGTGTCAGCCAGCCGTTTCAACCTGCACGGGCGACCGGTGTATTCGCTGCTGATGCGCGACATCACGGAACAGGTGGAGGCGCAGACGCGCATGCGTCTGCATGACCGCGCGCTCGAATCGTCGAGCGAGGCGGTGATCATCCGCGACGTTCAGCGCGGCGGCTATCCGGTGGTGTATGTGAATGCGGCATTCGAACGGCTGACCGGCCGTGCGGCCGATGAAGTGATTGGCCGCACCTTCACGCTGGCGTCGGGAGAGCAGAATCCGGAACACGTGCTGGATGAAATGCGCTGGGCGATCGCACACCAGAAGCCCTACAGCACCACGCTCGACGTGAGGCGTGCAGATGGCCGGTCGATCTGGGTGGCGCTGTCGTCGTCTCCGGTGCGCGACAACGAAGGCCGGGTGACGCATTACGTCGACGTGTTCGGCGACGTGACCGAGCGCATCGAGTTCGAACGCAAGCTGATCCGCCGCACGAATCGGCTGCACACCGTGTTCTCGCTGTCGCCGGACGGCTTCGTCACCTTCGACGAGGGCGGCACGCTGACCAATGTGAATCCGGCGTTCCTGCGCATCACCGAACTGACGCAGAGCGAACTGGTCGGCCTCAGCGCCGCCGCGTTTGACGGCCTTATCGCCCGGCTTGCCGACCCGGATAAGCCGTGGCCGGGACTGGAGCTCGATCATTCGACCGCCGAACCGCAGCGCCTGTGGCTCAGGCTGCCCGAGCCGCGGGTGCTCGAACGCAGTGCGCGCGTGGCGCCGGAGGGTCGCTCGGAGACGGTGCTGTACTTCCGCGACATCACGCAGCAGTTCGAGGTCGATCGCATGAAGAGCGAGTTCCTCAGTACCGCGGCGCACGAACTGCGCACGCCGCTGGCGTCGATCCTCGGCTTTGCCGAACTGCTGATCAACCGCGAGTACGACGAGCCGGCGCGCCGGCGCATGCACACCATCATTCATCGCCAGTCGCGCGTGCTGGTCAATCTGATCAACGATCTGCTCGACCTGGCGCGCATCGAAGCCCGGACCGGGCAGGATTTCCGGTTCGAAGACCTGTCGGCGAAGGGCATCATCAGCGCCACGCTGGAAACGCTGACCATGCCGGACGACAGCCATACCGTGCGGCTCGACATGCCGCCGGCGGTGCCGCGCATAAGGGTCGATCACGCGAAGATGGTGCGTGCGCTCGGCAACGTGATCACCAACGCCTTCAAATATTCGCCGGGTGGCGGCGAGGTGGTGGTGACCGTATGCGAAGCCCTCCGCCATTCGCGGCTGATGGCCGGCATGCGCGTGATCGACCACGGCATCGGCATGACGCCGGAACAGCTTGCGCGCATTTTCGAGCGCTTCTACCGCGCCGACCCGTCGGGCAATATTCCGGGCACCGGTCTGGGCATGTCGCTGGTGAGGGAAATCATGGACCTGCATGGCGGCGAGATCGAAATCGACAGCGCGCCGGGCGTCGGTACGACGGTGACACTGTGGCTGCCGGTGATGGACACGGCGACCACCTGATCGCCGAAGTTCTGCCATGATCCGCGCATTCACCGGAGATCGACATGCGACTGGGCGACGGGCGGGAAAGCGACAATATCGAGGACCGCCGGGGCGCGCGCGGCGGCGGCATGATGGGCGGCGGCGGCCGCAAGATCGGCGTCGGCACCATCGTGCTGGCACTGGTGGCGATGTATTTCGGCGTCGATCCGTCGGTGGTGCTCAATATGGGCGCCGGCCTGCCGCAGACTTCGCAGCAGGCGCCGGTGGCGCCCGGCGTTCAGTCCACCGGTCGGGCCGAGGATGATGCACTGGCGCGCTTTACGGCACAGGTGCTGGCGGACACCGAAGACACGTGGAACGCACTGTTCCGCGCCGGCGGCAAGCAGTACCGTGAGCCGAAACTGGTACTCTACACCGGTGGCACGCAGACTGCCTGCGGCACCGGGCAGGCGGCGATGGGGCCGTTCTACTGCCCGGGCGACGAGCGCGTCTACCTTGACCTCGACTTCTACCGCGACCTGCAGGCGCGCTTCGCCGCGCCGGGCGATTTCGCGCAAGCCTACGTCATCGCGCACGAGATCGGGCATCACGTGCAGCATCAGCTGGGCATCGCGGAGAAGGTGCAGGCTTCGAAGCAGCGTGTCAGCGAGCGCGAAGCCAATCAATTGCAGGTACGCATGGAGCTGCAGGCCGACTGTTTCGCCGGCATCTGGGCGCATCACGCCAATCGCTCGCGCGGCATTCTCGAACAGGGTGACGTCGAAGAGGCGCTGCGCGCCGCGTCCGCCATCGGCGACGACACGCTGCAGAAGCAGGCGCAGGGCTATGTGGTGCCGGAAAGCTTCACCCACGGCAGCGCCGAGCAGCGCATGCGCTGGTTCAAGCGCGGCCTGGACAGCGGCGAAATGAAGGCCTGCGACAGCTTCGGCGCGCGGACGCTCTAGCTGAGCAGCCCGTGTGGGAGCGGCGGCCTGTGGGAGCGGCGGCCTCGCCGCGATCGTGCCGCGACCGTCGTTGTGCGGAGTGCGTATCGCGGCGAGGCCGCCGCTCCCACAGGGCCGGTGCCAATCGCTGCGAGGGCGGAGCGGGGGATTCGGCGAGCACTGCTCGCCGCCGGCAGGGCCGGCAGTGGATCGCCGCTCCCACAGGGAACCGTCCCCACTGCCATGGCTTCAGCCGATGCTGACGACGACCTTGCCGACATGGGCCTGGCTCTGCTGGTGTGCCAGCGCCGCGCGTGCCTCGGCGAAGCCGAACACGCGATCGATCACCGGGCGGATCTTGTGCAGCGAAATCACCCGGTTCATCGATTCGAACATTTCGCGCGAGCCGACGAACACGCCGCGCACCGTCGAGGTGGTGAACAGCAGCGGCAGCGGATTGATCTCGCCGCCGGTCAGCACGCCGATCAGGTGCGCCTGACCGTTCTGGCCGAGCGAAGCGATCGAGCGCTGCAGCGTGCCCGGGCCGCCGACTTCGACCACGTGGTCGACGCCCACGCCACCGGTGGCGTTGCGCACTTCCTGATCCCAGTCCGGATGGCTGCGGTAGTTGATCAGCGTGGTCGCACCGAGCGCCTTTGCCTTTTCCAGCTTGGCGTCACTCGACGACGTGGCGATCACCTCGGCGCCCGCCGCCTTCGCCAGCTGCAGTGCGAACATCGACACGCCGCCGGTGCCCAGCACCAGCACGCGATCACCGGCGCGCAGCGGGGCCGGCCCTTCGAACAGGGCGTTCCACGCGGTCAGCGCGGCGCATGGCAGCGTCGCAGCTTCCTCGAAGCTCAGGTGGGCCGGCTTGGCCACCAGCGAATCCTGCGGGAACAGGCGGTACTCGGTCAGCACGCCAGGCGCGGTGCCGCCCAGGGTCTTGCCGAAGTACGCCGGCTGCAGCCGGCCGGCTATCCAGGTTTCGAAGAAGGTGCCGATCACGTGGTCGCCGGCGGCAAAGCGGTCAACGCCGGCGCCGGTCTCGACCACCTCGCCTGCGCCGTCGGACAGCGGCACCAGATCCTTGGAGTCGACGCCGGGATACAGACCCTGCAGGATGAACAGATCGCGATAGTTGAGTGACGCTGCGCGCATCTTCACCAGCACCTGACCGGGACCGGGGCGCGGTACAGCCGCGTCGATCATCGTCAGGCTGTCGGCATTGCACTGCTCAAGATAGGCTTGGTAACGCATTCGTGTGAACCTCCGTTTGATATTGTCGTGGGCGCAGGGCTCGGACTGCCTCGCGATGTTGCCATGCCCGGGTGCGGTCAGGTGTCTCGCATGCGGCTGCCTATATAGACTGACAGCCTTGCCGTTTTGCCTTCCGAACGTGACATGCCGAAATTTCCGTCCTGCCCGCGCCACCTGCTGCCGGCCCTGCTGTTGTTCTGCGTGCACGCTGCACGCGCCCTCGGCCCGGGCGAACTGGCGGTCATCGTCAATGTGTCCGATCCGGCGAGCGTCGAAGCCGCCGCCTACTATCGTCAGCAGCGCGACATCCCGGTCGCCAACGTCATCGAGGTGAGCTTTCCGCACGAGCGCGGCGCGTTGTCGCGCGAAGAATTCGAGCGTGTCCATGCCGAAGTCGGCGCGAAGCTGGCGCCCGGCATCAAGGCCTTCGCGCTGGCCTGGACGCGCCCGTGGCGCGCCGGCTGCATGAGCATCACCTCCGCCTTCGCATTCGGCTACGACGAAAGCTTCTGTTCATCGACCTGCGGCCCGACGCGGCCGAGCGGCTATTTCAACAACGGCCGCAACGCGCCCGACAACGCCGCCATGCCCCGGCCCGCCATGCTTCTGGCGGGCGAATCGGTCGACCAGGTGAAGCGCCTGATCGACCGCGGCGTGGCGGCCGACTACAGCTATCCGAAAGGTACGGTGTATCTGGTGCGCACCGAAGATACGGCGCGCAATGTTCGCTCCTTGCTGTTCGACGAAACGATGGCCCAGCTGCGTGGCCTGCAGTTCGCCAGCCCTAGGGCGGCCGAAGCGTTCGGCCAGCAGGACGTGATCGGCTATTTCACCGGCGCGGTGCGCGTGCCGGCACTGCCGACGCTGGGCTTTCTGCCGGGGGCACCGGCCGACCACCTGACGTCGGTCGGCGGCACGCTGCTCGACAACACCGCGCAGATGAGTGCACTCGAATGGCTGACGGCGGGCGCCACCGGCAGCTATGGCACCGTGATCGAGCCGTGCAATCACCTGCAGAAGTTTCCCCATCCGGGCATCCTGATGAGCATGTACGCGGAGGGCGACACGCTGATCGAGGCCTACTGGAAGAGCGTCGCCTGGCCGGGCGAGGGTGTGTTCATCGGCGAGCCGCTGGCGCGCCCTTTCGGCACCCGCACCGTGCGGGACGAGGCTGGCTGGTGGGTGGAGTCGCATTCGGCGACCGGCCGGCGCGCGGCGATCGAAGTGGCGCCGAGCGTGGTCGGGCGCTACCGCACGGTGGGTTTCGTAACCTTGCCTGCCGGTTACGCGCGGCAGAAGCTTCCGGTGCTGTCGGCCGGTGCGGTCAGGGTCAGATGATCGGAGCGCATGGCGGGTGATCACTGTCGGCCAACCGGTCGAGCCGGGGTTGCAGCAGTGGTCGGATCAGGGTCATGCAGCTTTCGGTTGCGCCACGATGCGAGGCCGCAAAGGCGCGACCTGCGTCGGACATGGCTTTCAGCGATGCCGGGTCGGCGAGCAGCCGGCAGGCCGTCGCCGCCATCTCGTCGGCATCGGCTGCGCGCAGCGCGGCGCCGGCAGCCAGCGCGTCTTCGGTGGCCTGGGCGAAATTGAACGTGTGCGGGCCGATGACTACCGGACAACCTGCCGCGCAGGCCTCGATCAGGTTCTGACCGCCCAGCGGCAACCAGCTGCCGCCGATGACCGCCAGATCCGCGAGTGCATACCAGGCGAACATTTCTCCCATCGAATCGCCGAGCCACACCCGGTCGCTGGCGCCCGGCAGCGTGCCGGTACTGCGCCTTGCCAGCGTCAGGCGGTGACCGGCCACCAGGCGCGCAACCTCGTCGAAACGCTGCGGGTGCCGCGGCACCAGCGCGATCAGCACGTCATCGGGCAGGCTGGCGTGGAGCGCGGGCAGCAGCATCGCCTCTTCACCCTCCCGTGTGCTGGCCAGCAATGCGACGCGGCGTCTGCCCAGCGCCGCGCGCCAGCGCTCGCCGAGGGCGAGTTGATCCGGCGGTGGCGACAGGTCGAACTTGAGGTTGCCGGCGACGGTGACGTTCCGCGCGCCCAGGGTGCGCAGTCGCCCGGCGTCGGCATCCGTCTGGGCTGCGATGCCGGACAGGTCTTGCAGCATCGCGCCTGCCAGCGAAGGCAGGCGTGCATAGCGGCGTGCCGAGCGTTCGGACAGGCGGGCATTCACCAGCACCACCGGCACACCGGCGCGACGGCACTCGGCGATCAGGTTGGGCCACAGCTCCGTTTCCATCAGGATGCCGATGGCCGGGCGCCAGACGCGCAGGAAGGCGCGCTGCGACCACGGCAGGTCCCAGGGCAACCAGGCCAGCGTCACGGCGTCGCCGTAGAGCGACTGCGCGGTTGCCCGACCGGTCGCCGTGGTCTGGGTCAGCAAAATGCGGGCGTGCGGCCAGCGGGCGCGCAGGGCTTCGATCAGCGTTTGCGCGGCGCGGGTTTCGCCGACCGACACGGCATGCAGCCAGATGGTGGGCCGCAGGCTGACTGCACGAAAGAATCCCAGCCGTTGCAGGACATTCCCGGCATACCCCGCTTCGCTGCGCGAGCGCCAGAACAGTCGCAGCAGAGCCAGTGGCACCGCCAGGATCCAGAGGGTTGAATAAAGCAAGCGCATGCGTGGGTCGGTCGCAGTTCGGGGAAGCAAGGCGCCATGATGTCCGGGGGCTCCGAATCGTACAGCGATGCAGCGACCTGACAAGGCCGTCATGCGGCAGCGGCGTCTGTCCGTTCCCTCGGCCGTGGTGTCTGGCCACCTTCGGCCGCCCGATCCTCTGAAGCCGCCTCGGCGGCCCTGGCTGCTCCGCTTCAGGCCGCGGCGCGTTGGGTTTGTCGCCAGCCTGCTAAGATTCGCACGTGCTCGCACAGTGTTCCTGCGGGCTCGTCCGTGCCTTGGTCCAGAAGCTGCACCGCGGGCCGGACAGCCCGCCCCGTCATAGGCTGGGTTCGCCTTGCCGCTCGCGTACGCAGCGGTTTCCGCTTCTTCAGACCTTACTAATTGATGGTTCTTTTTCGATGAAGGGCAACGCGCCCGTCTCCGCCGGCACGAGTGGTCGCGGCGATGCGATGCTGCGCAGTACGCTGGTCATAGCCGGCCTCGTCCTGCTCGGCCGGGTGACGGGATTCGGCCGGGAGTGGTTGATTGCACTGCGCGCCGGCGCAACGGATACCACCGACGTAGCGATCGTCCTCCTGACATTTCCCGATCTGATGGTCAACCTGCTGCTCAGCGGCGGACTCGCAGCTGCACTGGTTCCGGCCTTCAAGCGACTTGAGCGCGGAGCCGACACGGCGTTGTTCCTGCAGGCATCCCGACTTGTCGGCGGGCTGTTCCTGCTGCTTGCCCTGGCGCTGTTCGCACTCGCTCCGCAGATGCTCGGCGTTCTCGCCCCGGGTTTGCCTGCCCGGACGCTCGCGCCTCACGGCGACGCTTTCCGACTCATGACCGTGGCGCTGCCTCTGGCCGCGCTGTCGGGTGTCGTGGTGGCGCTGTTGAATGCGAACGGGCGCTTCGCAATCGGTGCCGCGGGAACCTTGGTGTTCAATCTTGCAGTCATCTGCTGCCTGCTGATTGCGGACGCTGACGATACCGTGCTGGCCATCGCCGTTGGTGTCACAGGGGGGTGTCTGCTGCGACTGCTGATGCAGGCATCCGAGCTCAGGCACGACTGGATCGCGCCGGCCGGGCGCAGGCACCTCATCGACCGCGCGCTGATCAGGCATTTTCTGGGCAGTTTCAGCTTCATCACCATTCTGGTGGCGCTGCCCCCGCTGGCCCGCGCCATCTCGTCACTCGAGGAGGCGGGCGCGCTTTCCCTGTTCAACTACGCCTACAAGCTGGTCGAGTTGCCCATGGGGGTGGTGATCGGTTCGATCAGTACGGTGCTGCTGCCGCGGCTTGCTGCTGACGTCGCCCACGGTACGCGTGACCTCGTGCAGGCAAATCTGGCGATCGGCATGCGTGCAGTGATCTGCATTTCAATCGGCATCGCGATTCCCGCGGCGATCTTTTCGGACACGCTCGTGCAGCTTGCCTTTTTCAAGGCATCGTTCGAGCCCGGGCAGGTCGAAGCCTTGTCGGTGCTCGCGGCGATCGGGTTTGTTTCGCTGCCTTTTCAGGGCCTGCTGACCATCTATGGTTCGGCGTTCGCGGCCAGCGGCCACACTCGCCCGCTCGTCGCGACGGCGGCCATCATGCTCGTCGCCGTCGCCGCCACAGCCCCGATTGCCCGCAGCCTGCTGGGGCTACCCGGGGTGATGGCCGCGTATGCCGGCGTCTATGCGCTGGGTGCCGTCCTGTTGTCGTGGCAGGCGGGCCGGCGATTCGGTCCGGGTACCGTCTCGCTCGCCTTCAGGGATGCGCCAAAGGCACTTTTACTGCCCGCGTTGATTGCCGCGGGTATCGCACTTCTTGGCGACCACGGCAGCGATGGTCTGGTTGCCCGCGCTGCCTGGGCCGGTGCGTCCTTCGCGGCATTTCTGGCCAGCGTCCTGCTCCTCGATGGCAGACTGCGTGCATCGCTTGCAAGGCCCCCGAAAGAGAGTGCCTCATGATGAAACTGATGATGATCGTCAATCGGCCCGACATTGCACGGTTCGTTGCGCAATGTGGTGTCGACCGCATTTTTGTGGATCTGGAGTACCTGGGCAAGCAGGAGCGTCAGGGGCATCTGGATACCTGGTTGTCGCGCCATGTGCCGGCGGATATAAGCCGGGTAAGGGATGCGATCGGCGACACCACGCTGCTGGTGCGGCTCAATCCCTGGCATGCGGGTTCGAGCGAGGAGATCGAGGATGCGATTGCCCGCGGGGCAGACATCCTGATGCTGCCCATGTTTCATCAGGTGACCGAGGTCGAGGCTTTCTGTGCCGTGGTCGGCGGTCGCCTGCCTGTCATCCCGCTGGTGGAGACAGCCGCGGCGCTCGACGCATTGCCCGAGGTCGCACGCGTGCCCGGTGTTGCGGAAGTCTTCATCGGGCTGAACGACCTGCATCTTTCGCTGGGGCTGAAATTCATGTTCGAACCGCTGGCTGACGGGCTGCTCGATCGCGCGGCCGCACAGCTGCGCCCGCTCGGTGTTCCGTTCGGATTCGGTGGGCTGGCGCGCGTCGGTGAAGGGCTGCTGCCCGCTGAGCGCATCATCGGGGAACACGTCCGCCTGGGTTCCAGCGCCGCCATCCTGTCGCGCACCTTTCACCGACAGGCGGCGGATGTGCAGGCGATGCAGTCCGAGATGGACTTTCCGGGGGAGCTTGCGCGCCTGCGCGCGGCATTCGACGAATACAGCAAGGCGGACGAAGCCACCCTCGCGGCGAATCATGCGGAAGTCGTCCGCATCGTGCGCGAAATTGCAGGCAGATAGACTTCACTGACGGGGCCTCGCGCGTGCCGGCAGGCCCTCAGCCCCCTACGGAGCAGATCGATGTGCGGAATTTTCGGCTATTACGACCGGCAACACGTCCGGATGGACGATGCAAGACTGCAGGCCATGGGGCGCCTGCTTCGTCACCGTGGGCCTGACGACACCGGCGTCCGCGAGACGGATGGCGTCGCCATCGGCAACCGCCGCCTGTCCATCATCGATATCGCGGGAGGCCACCAGCCTTTCGTCTCGGACGACGGAACGATTGCCATCGTCCAGAACGGTGAAATATTCAACCATGTAGAGCTGGCGGCGGAGCTGTCCGGCACGCCGTTCGAATGCCGGACCCATTCCGACACCGAAGTGCTGCTGCGCCTCTACGAGCGTGACGGCATCGATTTCCTGCACCGGCTCAACGGCATGTTTGCCATTGCGATTCACGATGCGCGAATCGATACGCTGTTCCTGGTGCGCGACCGCATAGGCGTGAAGCCGCTCTATATCCACGACGACGGCACCCGGCTGTGCTTCGCGTCGGAGATCAAGTCACTGCTGAGCGCCGGCGTGCCCCGGAAGATGGACCCGGTCGCACTGCACCACTACCTCACGTTCAACTACGTCCCGCCACCGCATACGCTTTTCGAAGGCATTCGCCACCTGATGCCCGGACATCTGGCACGCATCGACCGCAAGGGCTGCACCGAATCGCGCTGGTGGTCACTGGCCGACCAGGAGGCCGAAACGCGTACGGAAGGTGACTGGATCAGTGCCTTCAATGAAACGCTGGACGACGCCGTGCGGCTCCGTCTGCGTTCGGATGTGCCATTCGGCGCCTTCCTTTCCGGTGGGGTGGATTCAAGCACCGTGGTGGGCATGATGAGCCGCCACATGACCGAGCCCGTCAATACGTATGCCATCGGATTTCACGAGGAGCGATTCGACGAAAGTCCGTATGCAGCCCGGGCGGCCGAACTGTTCGGTACCCGGCACACGCTGCAGAAGGTGGATGCAGACATGCTTGATCTCTGGCCACTCGCCGTCTGGCACTGCGATCAGCCGCACGGCGATGTGTCTTTCCTGCCGACGTACCGGGTCGCCCAGCTTGCCGCACGCGAAGTGAAGGTGGTGCTGACCGGCGACGGCGGCGACGAACTTTTCGCCGGCTACGACAAGCACCGCAATTTCTTCTCCCGCCCGGCGGCCGCTGAGGCGTCCGATGCCGAGTTCCGGCGGGCCTATCACGCCAATCTCAGTCTGTTCGACGAAGCCGCAAAGCGCACGCTCTACACGGCAACGCTGTCCAGGCAGATCAGTGACATCGATTCCCGCAGCGTCACCGGTCCGCTGTTCGACGAAGCGCGGCACATGGACCGCATCAACCAGGCGCTGTACATCGACATGCAGCTGCTGCTGTCCGGCAACAATCTGGTCAAGCCGGACCGGATGGGCATGGCGGTATCGCTCGAGGCGCGTACGCCCTTTCTCGACTACCGGATGATGGAACTCGCCTTCCGCATGCCGGGCTCGCTCAAACTGAAGGACGGCGAGACGAAGTACCTCTACAAGAAGGCCGTGAGCCCGCTGATCGGCCATGATCTGGCCTATCGCCGGAAGCAGATGTTCACCGTGCCGGTCGGCGAGTGGTTCCGCGACAGCCTGTCAGGCTTTGTCGAAGAGGTTCTGCTCGGCGAACGGACCATCGGGCGGGGATTGTTCGATCCGATGCGGGTGCGGACATTGATCGACGAGCACCGCAGCGGCAAGACCGACCGGACGCGCGAACTGCGCGCGCTGATCGCCGTCGAGCTGTGGGCGCGGACATTCATCGATCCGACCGACTTCGTCGATGTGGCCGACCCCGACTTCCAGTCGCTCGGTCTCGATCTTCGAGCCGCACCCGTTGCCCGTCCCTGAACGGACCCTGTACATCAACACATGAAACGTCTGACAGACATCGTTTTCGCGCTGCTCCTGCTGGCGCTGATCTGGCCACTGCTGCTCGTGATTGCGCTGATCGTGCGTACCGATTCGCCCGGCCCCTTTGTCTACAGGCAAATCAGGGTCGGGCTTCACGGACGCTCGTTCGGGATGTTCAAATTCCGCAGCATGGTGGTCAACGCCGACCGGATCGGTGGCTATCAGACACATCAGGGCGATCCGCGCATCACGCGCTCGGGCAGATGGCTGCGGAAGACCAGCCTGGACGAGTTGCCGCAGTTGTTCAACGTACTGCTCGGCGACATGAGTTTCGTCGGGCCTCGCCCCGACGTACCTGCGCAGCGAGAGCTGTATTCGGAACAGGACTGGGCATTGCGCACCTCGGTGCGTCCCGGCATCACCGGGCTGGCCCAGGCAACGCTGCGGTCCGAAGCCAGAGCCGCGCAGCGGCTCGCGCTTGACCTCGAATATGTACGCCGGCAATCGCTCTGGCTCGATCTGAAGATACTGGTGATGACCGTGCGCCAGGTGCTTGGCAAAGGCAGCTACTGATGGGTGCTCGACGGTCCCGCCGTACGCGGATGTCGCCCTGGCGGAGTGATGCACCGTGAACATCGTCGCGACGCCGCGGATGCACGCATTCGATCTGCTGCGAGGCTGCTGTGCCATCGCAGTCGCGTGCTACCACCTGCTCAACTGGCAACACGTGGTGACCCTGGACGCGATCGGTCTGTATGCGGTCTATGTGTTCTTCGTGCTGTCCGGCGCGAGCATCACGCTGGCCTACGCGGACAAACTGCGCACGCTGGCGGACTTCCGCTCCTTCATGGCAATTCGCTATCTGCGGCTGGCGCCGCTTTACATGGCGGTGCTGGCGCTGGCGATGGCGTATCGGGTCGTGGCCCGGGACAACGACGCGCTGCTGCACAAGGCGATGCAATTGCTGCCGAACATCACGATGCTGTTCGGAATCGGCAATCCCGGGGCGTCATCCCTGGTCATTGGTGGCTGGTCGCTCGGCATCGAATTTCTTTTCTATCTGCTGTTTCCGGCGTTCCTCGTCTGTGCATCGCTGGCCCGCGGCAAACCCTGGCTTGCTGCAGCGATGCTCGCGCTGACGCTGTTGATCCAGCAGGGATTCGTCGACAGCGTGCTTCAGTCCGGGATGGTCCGGTTCAGCGATCAGGTTTTCGCCTATACCCAGTTCGCCGCATTCATCGCCTACTTTTCCGGTGGTTGCGCCATCGGAATGGTGCTGCGTTCGGCGCCCGGGCGTCGCTGGAGTGCGTGGGCATGGATACCTGCCATCGCGTTGCTGGTCCTGCTCTTTGCCGATCACACGAGCCCGCAGGCAAGCATGCTGACCGGTCTGGAGGGGGGGGCCGTGCCGTGCTGACAGTACTTGTGGTCCTTGCGTGGAGCCGGCTACCGGTAGGCGGTATCATGCGGAAGTTTTCGGGCAGCCTGGGCGATGCCAGCTACGGAATCTATCTTCTGCACCCGGTCCTCTTTCACGGTTTCGCCGCACTCGGTGGAAGCGGCGGTTTCCTTCCGGCGTTCTCCCCGGGCGCGAACGCAGCAGTGCTCTGCGTGATGATTGTGGTGTGTTCGTTCGCGCTGTCGATCGCCTTTCATCGTCTTGTCGAAACGCGCGTGCTGCGCTGGGGCAAGGAGCGATTCGTCTTCGACCATGCAGCGCGCGATCACACCGGCGTGCCGGGCGCGGCAACCGGACGCACACCGGAATTCAAGACGGATCGACAAGAAAGAACCCCATGAGAGTCATCGCAAAACTTGACGTCAAACCGCCTTACGTCGTGAAGCCGGTTCATTTCGAGGGCCTGCGCAAGATTGGCGCGCCGGCGGAACTTGCGCGGCAGTATTACGAGCAGGGTGCAGACGAAATATTCTATGTCGATATCGTCGCTTCGCTGTACCGCCGGGAAGTTCTGTTCGATGAAATCCGCAGAGCCTCGGCCGATATCTTCGTACCGTTTGCCGTCGGAGGAGGGATACGTTCTCTGGACGATATCTCGCGCATGTTCCACAGCGGCGCCGACAAGGTCACCCTGAATACCCACGCCGTCCAGCAGGAGCCCGATCTGATCGACCGTGCGGCGCGAACATTCGGTTCGCAGGCGATCGTCATCAATGTCGAGGCAAAGCGCTGGGATGGCTGGTGGGAGTGCTACACCGATTGCGGCCGCGAGCGCAGCGGCAAGGACGTGCTGGCATGGGTGCGCGAGGCGGAACAGCGCGGAGCAGGCGAGATTCTGGTGCAATCGGTCGACTGTGACGGCCGTCGCGCCGGCTTCGACATCGAACTGATTTCGCAGGTCAAGAACAGTGTTTCGGTACCGGTCGTGGCGGCCAGCGGCGCCGGAAGCCTGGCGGACATCGTTGCCATGGCGCGCAAGGCTCGCCCGGATGCCGTTGCAGTGGCGAGCGTGCTTCACTATGGTCTGTGCAGCATCCAGGACATCAAGAACGCACTGAAAGACGGGGAGTAAAGGTCACATGTCCAGAACGATCGGTGTCGTGGATTACGGCTCGACGGGAAACATCGAGAGCATCCGCAAGGCGCTCGTTGCGGCGGGCGCACAGGTCAGGATCATCGACGACGCGCGCAACCTTTCAGGTGCAGACAAGCTCGTGCTGCCGGGCGTCGGCAGCTTTGCGGAGGCCATGCGGCAGGTTCGCGAGCGCGGCATGTTCGATCCGCTGATCAGTGCGGCGGCATCGACACCGATACTGGGTATCTGCCTCGGCATGCAGATGCTGGCCAGAGTCGGCTACGAGTTCGGCGAAACGTCCGGTTTCGGCCTGATAGACGGGGAAGTGAGGCCGGTGGTCTGCAAGGCGGCCATCCCGCATATCGGATTCAAGCAGATCCGGAAGATCGGCGATTCACCGCTTTTTCACGGCCTGGCCAGCGACGCCGAGTTTTATTTCATGCACTCGTACGAGTTCGTGAATTACACCGATGTGGCAGGCCTGACCACCCACGGCGAGCACCAGTTCGTTTCTGCCGTTGCGAAAAGCCATTTGTTCGGCGTTCAATTTCATCCCGAAAAAAGCCGGGACGCCGGTATTCGACTGCTGAAGAACTTCGTTGAGCTCTGAAAAGATCATGACTGCCACACAGGGAAAGTACGGACTTCCTCTCGAAGTGAAGTTCTGCCGGAAATGCACGATGAGCAATCAGCGTCCGGCATCGACGGTCGAGTTCAGGAACGTCAGGGGACAACTGAAGCAGTCGCTTGTTTTCGACGAGCATGGCGTATGCGACGCCTGCAATTTCGCCGAACTCAAGAAACAGATCGACTGGACGGCGCGCGAACAGCAGCTGGTGGAACTGTGCAACCGCTTCCGCCGCAGTGATGGCCGCTACGACGTCGTTGTCCCGGGCAGTGGCGGCAAGGATAGTGTCATGGCTGCTCACGTGCTCAAGTACAAGTACGGCATGAACCCCATCCTCGTGACCTGGCCCCCTGCCATCTACACCGGCATCGGACAGCTCAATTTCAACAAGTGGCTCGACATCGGGTTCGCCAATTACACCTATCACCAGAATCGCAAGGTGCACCGGATTCTCACGCAACAGGCTTTTCTCAACCTGTGTCATCCGTTCCAGCCCTTCATTCTCGGGCAGAAGAATCTGGCGCCCAAGATGTCGGCGCTGCTCGACATTCCACTGGTCATCTTCGGCGAGAACGAGGCGGAGTACGGAAATCCTATCGTCGACAACGAAAAGCCGACGCGCGATCCGAAGTATTACAGCGCCGAGGGCCGGCTGGATGATCTGTACCTCGGTGGCGTGAGTGCGCGCGAGTTGATGGATCGGTACCAGTTCACCAAAGCCGATCTCGAAGCCTATCTCCCGGTCGATCCGAACCGTCTTCTCGAAACCGGCACGGAAGTCCATTACCTGGGTTTCTACCTGCGCTGGCACCCGCAGGAAACGTATTACTTCGCCGTCGAGCATTCCGGCTTCGTGCCGAACGTCCATCGGACCGAAGGCAGCTACAGCAAGTACAGCTCGCTGGACGATGAAATCGACTGGCTCCATTACTACACCGCTCACGTCAAGTTCGGCATCGGCCGTGCGACATACGATTCAGCGCAGGAAATCCGCAACGGCGACATCACGCGCGACGAGGGCATTGCCCTGATCAAGCGCTACGACGGTGAATATCCCCATCAGTACCTAGCCGACTGCCTCGAGTACATGGACATCACCGCCGATCAGTTTCATGCGGTGATCGAGGACGCTCGCACGCCGCACCTGTGGGTGAAGGACGGCGAACAATGGCGCCTGCGCCAGCCGATCTGGGAAAAAGGGTGATCGGCGGTTCGGCGGGCAAGCACGAGCTTCCCAGCAATTCACAATACATGGACACGCACGATGGTCACCGATGATCCGCGCAAGAGCTACTGGAACGAGGCGTACTACAAGTACTGGAAGTCCCGTGTTGACGAAGCCGGCGTCGGCAGCAGTCAGGTCATCAAGGGGGATGCCAATACCGAGGACGACGACGTCTATCGGGCGTTGTTCTCGACCTATGGATTCAATCGCGGGCGTGTGCTTGAGGTCGGCTGCGCGTGGGGCCGCATGTTTCCGTTGTATCTGGCACACGGCCTGACACTCAGTGCCGTCGACATTTCGGCAGCGATGGTCGGGGCTGCCAGGGAGCGGTGGGCGGGACATCCCGATATCGAGAGCATTCAGGAGTCCCCTGCCGAAAGCCTGCCTTTCGAGGACGGTAGCTTCGACAATCTGGCCTGCATCGCGACCTTCGATGCCACTTTCCAGGATCAGGCCTTGCGCGAATTCCTGCGCGTGACCAAGGCCGGTGCGCGCCTGTTCTTCACCGGCAAGCATGACCTGTATCACAGCGATGATCAGGCTGCGCTCGACGCGGAGATCGGTGCGCGGCGCAAGCAGCACCCGAATTTCTTCACGGATACGCACCGCATGGTCGAACTGCTGCAGGCGCAGGGGCACAAGGTGGATGCCTTGCTGTGCTTTCCGCGCCGCGGTGACTTCGCCAAGGCGGCTTACGTGACGCCGCCTCCGGATCATTTCTACGAGTACATGATCGTCCTCACGCGGGGGCCGGTGGTGGGCGACTTTCCGCCGTTTGCCAGCGAACATTCGAAAACCTTCCTCGCAGGTGAGCACGCATGATGAGCGGTGCGATCGACGCCGGCACGGTGGATGACACTGAACCCATCATGATTTCGGGCGTGTACCGTTCCGGGACCACCTTCCTCACCGCCATGCTCGGTGCGCATCCGGAGATCCGGGCGTCCTCGTCGACAGTCAAGTTCCTTCGCTTCTGCCTGAACCGATATGGCGACATGGCCATTCGGGAAAACCGTTCGGCATTGATCGCCGACACGCATGCTCGCATTCGCAAGCGCTGGGAGCTGTCCCTCGATGAACAAGGCATCCTGCGTCAGGCTGACCTTTCGGCGTCGCCGAGCTATGCGCTGATGTACGACCTCATCATGCAGGACATGCTCGGCCAGGGAGCGGGGACGCGCGTTCGATGGGCCGAAAAACTGGCGGCGCAGTGGGAAGACATCCCGATCTTTCTGCAGATGTTCCCGCGCGGCAAGGCCATTCACATCTTCCGCGATCCGCGCGATGTCGCGGTGTCCTACAAGTTGATGACCTTCGAGCAGGGCAATACCTTTCTCGACGCTGCATTCAACTTCCGAGGCTCGGCGGAGTGCCTGGAGCAACTGACACGACAGTTTCCGGACCGCGTTCTGGCTATCCGCGCCGAAGACATCGCGCAGGCGCCCGAGCACCACGCGCGTCTGATGTGCGAGTTTCTCGACCTGACGTATTCGCCCTCGATGATCGATGCCGGCAAGCTGCAGGCCGATGGCGAGGACTGGGCGTCGAACACGTCGTTCGGCACCACCTACAAGACTTTGCCGGATGCGCGCCCACGCTGGCCCGAACACCTGAGCCGGGCGGAAACCATTTTCATCGAACTCGTCTCGCAGCCCCATTTTTCCCGTCTCGGCTACCAGACTTCAGGCTTCATCCCGGACAAGGCGGAATGGGACCGGATGTTCGATTTCGTCAGCGAGCCTTTTCTGGACGAACGGTTC
The DNA here is from genome assembly GCF_001713355.1 of Methyloversatilis sp. RAC08. Lineage (NCBI taxonomy): Bacteria > Pseudomonadati > Pseudomonadota > Betaproteobacteria > Nitrosomonadales > Sterolibacteriaceae > Methyloversatilis > Methyloversatilis sp. RAC08. Next base: position 2,103,972 of record NZ_CP016448.1, read on the forward strand.
CGCACCTGGCTGACCACAGGACGAGGCTCGCAGGGTTATCGTACGGATCCCTACGAATACGAGATGCGTCTTGTTTTCCCGGAACGCTTCGCCGGATGAACCGAAGAAGGGGAGCGCGATGACCGGCACAGTACATATCGTCCACGCGATCGACACCGAAGGGCCGCTTTACGAGTCGCTGGAAGCCAAGTTCGAGCGGCTCGACGACCTCTTCGGCGTCGTGGGCATCGAACCTACGCCCGGCAATCTGCGCAGACTGCAGGAGGGCGAGATCGATCTCGGCGATCGCACCGACGCAGTGCGCGACATGCTTCGCAGCCACCGTGCCAACACGCTGGGTACCTGGACGGAAATCGACCAGATGCTGGAAGTTGCCTGTTCGCGCGAGTTCCGCCATCGATATCCGGACAGTCAGGGGCGCGGTTGGGCCTACACGTGGTTCTGCATGGATCACGTCGGCTATCTCGAGAATCCGCGCAAACGCGACATCGGCCACCACAACGTGCACGATCACTACGCCGCACTCGTGAAAAGGCAGGCTTGGGCGCGTGATTCGGTCGAGTTCCATTTCCATCCCATGTCGACCTATCGCGATGCTCACCGCTGCGCGACGCACTACCTGCGTACCGAAGATCTTTACCAGATTCTGTGTCGCCGCATCATCGACCGCGGCTTTTTCCCGTCGTCCTACCGAGCGGGTTTTCAGGCGGAACGGCCCGACAGCCACTGGTTCCTGGAACAGTTCATCCCGTATGACATTTCCAACATGGCGACGGCGGATACCTCCGACATCGACGCTTCGATCGATTTCAGGAATGGACGCTCCGGCAACTGGCGCAAGGCACCGCATGACTGGACGGTCTATCACCCCGACCACGACGACTATCAGGTGCCGGGGCGCTGTCGCCGACTGATCGGACGCGCACTGAACCTCAACAGCCGGATCGCACGGATGACGCAGGAAGAAATGGATCAGGGATTTGCGCGCGCGCGCAACGGCGAAGACGTGCTCATCGGACTATGCAGCCACGACTGGCGTGATCTCGTGCCTGAGGTGGAAAACGCCTTCCGCTTTCTGGAAGCAGCGAAATCGAGGTATCCGGAGGTTCCCTTCCTGTACAGCAGCTGTCGCGATGCATTTCGCGCGCAACTGCCGCCGGATCGGGCCGCTGAAGCGCCGCTGGCCATGTCGCTTCGCTTCCAGCCGGAGCAACCCGGCCGCGATGTGCCATACATCGAAGTCCGAACGGAACAGGGTACGGTCTTCGGCCCTCAGCCCTTTCTTGCGATCAAGACCCGGTCACGCCGGTACATCCACGACAATTTCGACTTCGACGTGTCCGGCCGTGTCTGGTTCTACGCATTTCACGGTGACACGCTGCCGTGGTCCGACGTCGATACGATCAGTGTCGCAGCCAACGACATGATGGGTAATACGGTCGTACTGCGTTACGAGAACGAGGATCGCTGACCCGTGCGGCGGCACCCGCTCAAGGTACTGATCGCCTGCTACGGCGGAGGGCACGTACAGAGCTTGCTGCCCGTGGTACGCCAACTGTCGGGCCAACCGGATGTTTCCGTCACGGTGATCGGCTTCACCACTGCGCTGGCAACATTCCGGAACGCCGGTATCCAGGCGGCCGGTTACAGTTCGCTGCTCGATGCCGACGACGCGGCATGGCTGTCCCTGGCGCAGACCTGTATTGAAAGACCGCTCCATCCCGAGGTGTCGGAGCAGGAGTCGGTTGCCTACTACGCACTCGGACTGCGCGATCTGCACATCGACCATGGAGCGGACAAGGCGCGCGAAATCTTTGCCCGCGACGGCCGCAAGGCCTTCATGCCGGTGCATGCAATGCGCCGCCACCTTCGGCGGTCGACGCCCGATCTGGTGGTTGCCACCACAAGTCCGCGTTCAGAACTGGCGCTGCTGCGTGCGGCCCGGCTCGAAGGCATTGAATCGCTGGCCGTGTCCGACCTGTTTCTTCAGCATGAGTCTTCCTACATCTGTGCGCCGGGCTATGCGAACCACCTGACGGTCATGGCTGCGGCAGTGGGTGACGACATGGCGCGCAGGGGTTTTCCGGCTGAACACATTCATGTCACCGGCAGCCCTGCGTTCGACAGCCTCTTCGACGGCTCGCATGCAGGGGCGGCCGCCGCGCTGCGCCGACGGCTGGACATGGACGATCAGCAGAAGCTGCTGTTGTGGGCGTGTCCGTCCGCACCCGTGTCGCTGATCGGAAAGCCGTTCATCGAAACGGCGTCGATGATCGCCTTCCTCGAGGCGTATTGCGAAACGTGGCCGGATACCCGGTATCTGATCCGCCAGCATCCCAGCAAACCGGTGGTGGCGCCGGAAACCCCGCTTCGACGCGGTTCGGTCTGCCCACCCGGCATCACGATCGAGACCTGCCTGCATGCGTGCGATCAGGTCATTCTCGAAACGTCCACGGTAGGGCTACAGGCCGCGCTGCTAGGCAAGCCTGTCGTCACCGTCGGCGCCGGGGACTATCCGCCTTACGCCGCTTATGGACTGGCTGTCGATGTCCCGGTTCTTGCCGAAGCGGGATCTGCGCTGCGCCGGATGACCTCGCCTGATCTCGTTCGGCTTGCCTACCCGCTGCAGGAGCGCGCGACCGACCGCGTATGCCGTCTGGTGTGCGAACTCGGTGGTGTGGACGGTGTGAATTGACCTCGCGGGGACACGGATCATGACCCCGGCCCAGGCTTCGCTGCTCGACAGCCTGCGCGCTGCTGCCGCGCAGATCGTGCTGATCGGGCACATATATTCCATCGTGCTGCGGCCTGAGCGCACGCTGGGCATCGGTGACCTCGGCGTCGTCGTTTTCTTCGTGCTGTCCGGTTTTCTGATCGGCTATACGACCTTGAACAGGTGCAGCCGCGACGACTACGGTCTCCGGCGCTATCTGGTTGATCGTTTCTGCAGGATTTTCGTGCCCTACCTGCCGGCGCTCGTTCTGATCCTGCTCATCGACAGTGCGGTGTTCGCGTGGACCGACACCCGCACTTACATCGAGCATTACACGTTCAAGGATTTTGCCGCGTCCCTGCTGATGTTGCAGCAACACCCGGCCGGCTTGTTTCTCGACGAGATTCTCGGAGCATCGAGCCTCAAGCTATCGACCTTCTCGAGCGCCCGGCCGCTATGGACGGTAGCCGTCGAGTGGTGGCTCTACGTCAGCTTCGGCCTGCTCGTTTTCCGCGCCAGGCAGATCGTTTCATCACGCCGCTGGCAACTGCTTTTCATCGCATTCTCGAGTGTGCCCCTGTTCAATGCCATCGCCGGTTCCGGCGCCGGACTGAGCCTGGTCTGGTTCGCCATGTGCGGACTGGCATGGGTATACTGGAAGGCGCAGAAGAGGATCGACATCCGTATTGCCGACATCATGAACGGCACCGGACCCGCCCGCGGGCTCTTTCGTGCCGCGCCATTCCTGCTGCTGCTGTTGATCGCTGCTCGCCTGCTGTGGACCGGTCTTCTGGAAACTCGAGAGCCCTTCGAGCGCTTGCTTTTCTACGACTTCAATCTGTACGGACTGATCATGGCGCTGTGCGTCGTGCTGTTCCTTTTGAAGGGCACAAGGATGCATGGCGAGCGCAATCGCACCGCTCGTTTCATAGCCGATTACTCTTATTCGCTGTACCTGATTCATTACAGCGTGATTTTCATGCTTCACGCCTTTGGCCTGAAATCCGGCAGCGACGTGCTGGATCTATTCATCTATCTCGTTGCCTGCAATGCTGCTGCGATCGTATTCTGGTACGTTTTCGAACGGAACTACCGCAGATTCGGCGAACGTCTTTTCGGGCGTCACGGGGCAGCACCGGCGCGGGGCATGCCATGATGAGCACATGTATGCACGCGTCTGAGGGGCATGGAGAATGAGAGTGTTTCTGACCTGTTACGGGGGCGCTCATGTGTCGGCAATCATCCCGTTGTATCAGGCTCTGGTGAGGCGCGGGCACACCTGCGACCTCCTGGCACTCACGACCGCGGCGGAAACGGCGCGGCGCTGCAATCTGCCCTTCTATCGCCCGATCGACTTCGTCGACATCGCCGACGCAGACATTCTCGAATGGGGAGAGCGCCTGGCCCAACGCCACCATACCGAAGGCAAAGGGCTTTCCCGCGATGAGTCGATTGCCTATCTGGGCGTGTCGTTCTGCGACCTTGCCGCGGATATCGGCGAGGCGGAGGCCTGGCGACGCTACGAGAAATCGGGTCTGAATGCTTTCGCACCCGTTCGTTTCATGCGCAGGGTCATTGCGCAGTTCGAACCTGACGTCGTTGTCGCGACCACATCGCCACGCATGGAAAAGGCGGCCTTGCGCGCAGCCTTTCAACTCGATGTACCCAGCCTGTGCATGGTCGAGTTGTTCGGACTGCTCGAGGAACCATGGCTCAGTCGGCCCGACAACGGTCATGTGCTGGCCGTGTCTCGTGAAGACGTCCGGAGGCGCCTTGTGGCCGCCGGTCGCCAGGCCTGCGATATTCACCTTACAGGCAGTCCGATGTTCGATCAGCTGGCCGATCCGGATCTGCCCGCTGCGGGTCGCAGATGGCGCCATGAACACGGGGTTGCGGACAGTGAAAAACTCGTCTTCTGGGCTGAACAGCCGGAACCCGGTGATCCGGAACTCCCGCGCAGGGTACGCCTGCATCTGGCGGATCTGTGCCGCCGCAAGGGGTGGCGACTCGTCGTACGCCTGCATCCCAGCAGTACCGATCATCGTGCAGAGAAGATACCTTCGGACTGCCTGCAGAGTCACGCGCATGAGCCGCTTTCACATGTCATGCATGCCTGCGATGCGGGCGTCACGCTGACATCTACGGTCGGGTGGGAGCTTCTTCTCTGCAACAAGCCGTTACTCGTCATCCGCATATCCGAGTTCAGCAATGCCGTAACCTACGGCAGCGATGATGGAGCCCTCGTCGTTGACACGCTTGAACAGGCTGCCGGCGGTTTGTCCGATCTGTTGCACGACACCACCGAATCAGCACGGCTGCAGCAGTTCAGGTCACGGCTGCCCAGCCCCGGCGGCGCGTCGCACCGGATCTGCGACCTGATTGAAAAGACCGTTTTCGCGCGCAACTACAGTCTCGAAGACATGAGGCGCGCCCGCACACATGCAAACTGATCAATTGAACACACCGATCCTGCACGTCGTTCACTGCATCGACACGGAAGGACCTCTTGATGAAGACATCGATGCGACCTTCAAACGCATCGAGGGCCTTTTCGGCGTCCGCTTGCCCGTTTCTGCCGAGACGCTGACTGCGCTGCAGCGCCGGGATATCCCCCTCGATGGTCTGGAACATGAAATTGCTGCGGTAATCACCCCCAACCTGTTGTCCTACAATCGCAACTGGGCCGACATACGCAGCATGCTGGACGAGGCGCTCAGTCCGCAGTTCAGGCGCGAAATGACGGACGACACCGGGCGCGGCTGGGTCTACAGCTGGCATTGCCTCGATCACCTGGGTTACACGGCGAATCCCCGCCGGAAGGATCTTGGCTACGGGAAGGTGTTTCACTTTTACCGCAGCGTGCTGGCGGAAACAGGAAGTCGCGACGACGAAGTAAACTGGCACTTCCATCCGCTGTCGCTGACCCGGGAGCCGCTCGCTGCCGCGACATCCTATTCGAACAGCATGGACATCCTGCTGTCGGTGCTGGCACGGCGCATCATCGAGGACGGTTGGTTTCCGACCACCAACCGCCCGGGCTTTCACTCCGAAAGGCCTGATTCGCACGCCTTTCTCGAACAGTGGATACCGTTCGACTACGCCAATCAGTCCTGCGTGCTGTCGGAGAGCGAACAGAAGGACACGCATCTGGGGCGCTTCGGCGACTGGCGGCGCGCACCCCTCGACTGGATCGGCTATCACCCGCACCACGACGACTACCAGGTGCCTGGCCAGTGTCGCCGTTGGATCTTCCGCTGTCTGAACGTGGGCACCCGTCTGCGGCAACTGACCGAAGCCGACGTGCATGATGCGTTCCGCGACGCGCTGACGCGGGGCAGTGCGATTCTTGCCTTCGCCGATCACGACTATCGCGACATCCGCCCGGATGTCAGACATGTCAGGATGCTGCTGGAAAAGGTCGGCCGGGAATTCCCGTCCGTGCGGTTGCGCTTTTCCGGTGCGGAAGAGGCAGCCCGCCGACACACCACGGCGCTGGCGAACGAAACGCCCGCTGCGCCGCCCGATTTTTCGATCGAACTCGACGGCAATCGAGTCCATGTGCGGCTCGCGCACGGCAGTCTGTTCGGCCCTCAGCCGTTTCTGGCGATGAAAACCAGATCCGGTCACTACCACCACGACAACTTCGATGTCGTTGAACCGGGTCGCCACTGGACTTACGTGCTGGACGAGCAGACGCTGCCGTTGTCCGACGTCGAGTGTGTGGGTGTGGGCGGTGCCGGACGATGCGGCGGCTACGGCGTCGCAAGGATCGTGGCTGGCGAACCGCAGCATTCATGACGGCTGCAATGGTGCGAAGCGTTCCCGGTTGGCTGTTTCCGGCGTTGTTGTTTCTGCTGTGCGGCGCGATAGCGCTGCCGATGTTGCCAGTCTGGCAGGGCGCCATTCGTCTGCTCGCGGGCATTGCACTGGTCAGCGTTCTGGCGGACAGCCCGGGCACGCGCCGGGCGATCGCAGCCGTTCTGGCCGTTTGCGCGCTGACTGCGGGTGCGGCGTGGGTAGCCGGTCTGGCGGCTGCGCCGGTCAGCCATGTGATACACGCCCTGACGGATGTATTCGGACAGCCGCTCGGCCTGTTGCCTGACTTCAGTCTCCTGCTGTATGACGCGCTTTGCGTCACGGGCCTGATCGGCGTCCTGCTGCGCCGTGATCGCCGCGCCGGATTGCCGCATCTGGCCTTCCTGTCCGCACTCGGGGCCTTCTGGTGGTGGGGCGTGCTGACGGTTGCCGTGCGGGGCGCTGGCCCGGCGTCCGGAGCTGACCTCTCACAGATGGCCACCGGTCTGTCGGGGTGGGCAACATGGGTCTATTGGGCTGCGCTGACCTTGCTGCTCGTCCGCGACGAGTCACAGGTGCAGCACACGCTGAAGGCGCTGGGCATCGGTGGGTTGATCGTCGGCGCAGTCATCGCCCTGCAGTGGATGGGAGCCGACTTTTCCTACGTCATCGCATCGGTTCCGGGCGTATCGGAAGGCTTTCATCGGGTACGCGGGACCGACTACTACCACGCGCCTGCCGCCGGCATCGTCGCGCTGACAGCCCTTGCCCTTTTTGGTCTGACCGACGAGCGACGACGCTTTGCTGCATCGCTGGGCGCTGCGGCCCTGGTCGGACTGGCCATCCTGAACAACACGCGGGCCGTCAGTCTGGCGCTCATGAGCGGCCTGACCGTTCTGCTGATGGCTTCGTTGTGGCGACGCCAGTGGCGGACGACCGCGATGTCGTTGCTCGCTGTCGCACTCGTCGCACCGCATCTGCTCTATCTCAAGCCCTCGCTGACGGGTGCGCCTGCGCAGGTATCAGCAGCGACTTCGGAACGGGATGGCTGGACGGACTTCGGACCCTCCTCTGATCCGACGGCCGCGGAATCGCCTGGGGGTACGCCTACGCGAAGGGCGGCGGTGGCCGAAGTGGCAAGGGCGAACGCGCCGCGGTCGGCGCTGGCTGAAAGCGGCCTTGAAATCCTGCCCGACGCCTGGCTGATCGGTCATGGTATCGGCACGCTTGATCTGCCCCTCGAAGGCAATTCATTCGGCGGCCTGACCAGCACCTACTCCACGCACACCCTCTACCTGGACATGGCGCTGATGGCGGGCATTCCAGCCCTGCTTGCGGCACTTGTCGTTTTCGCTTCGGGCGCAGTCGGAGCCCTGCAGGCCATCTTCGGCAGAAATTCGTCGCCGGTGCGCACCGGGAGCGCCGCGGCGTTGCTTGCAATGCTGACGATGTTTGCCGTCATATCGCTGTTCCTGCCGCAGGAGCGCAACGAAGTCATCGGAATCGGGTTCGCCGTCGCCGCACTCGCGCTGGCCGCAGCCGGCCGGTCACGTCCCGAGGCGGCCAGCCCTGCGCTGCAGCAGGTCGGGGCGTGGATTCCCGGCTATGTGCTGATTGCGCTGGGGGCAGCCGGCTGGACCATCCTGACAAGTCCGGCCTACATCTTCCCGGCTCTGGAGCTGGTGGGCCGACACGGCGCCGAAATCGTTCTCGAACGCCAGCACGTCTATGTGAATGAGCCCGCGATGCGCCCCGTGCTGGCGTTTCTGCTGCGACTGCGCGGTGGCGACACCGCTCAGGTTTCGCTGCTTGCCGACGGCGCGCAGGCGCTCGAAGCCCGGCAGGCGTGGATTGTCTGGAACCCCGGTCGCCTTCCAGCCTACCCGGCGCTGGCAAGTCTGCTTGGAAAGCCGCGCCATCCGCACCGCAACCAGGCCCTCGCCATTTCGATGCCGGCGCACTGGTGGCTGATGCCCTCCGCGCAGCCGACGGCAAGCTTCCTGTTCGCCGGAGCTCGGCGTGAACTCCCGGCTGGCGGCCTTCACCGGTCCGTTGATGGCGCGTCGATTCAGGTGCCCGTATTGCCCAACCATGCACCTTTCGCCACTATCCGCCTCGGGCCGACCATCGGCGGGCAGGCCGACCATGTTGCCGACTTCAACCACGGATCCTCGGTGTCGTGGAATGCCGCGCACAATGCCGAAATCCGCTTTCATGTGCCGGAAATGGCGCAGCAACCGCTGCGGGCATACCGGATGACCGCGCTGCATAACCGCAGCATGCGGGCGGCAGAACGCTACGCCTGGGCTATCGAAGGTTCCGCGGACGGTCGTGCCTGGACGCAGATCGACAGCCGAAATGGTGAGCGTGTGAGCCACGATGCTTCGCTGCCTTCGACTTACTTGATCCCCGCTGCACCCGCTTTTCCGTTTTACCGCATCCGCTTCGCCCCGGCCGGGGATGCACCCGGCGCATACGCAGGGCTTGCGGAAATGGAGCTGTATTTTTCACCCGACCGCGGCTTTACCGATTGAAGACACAATGAACGAAAAGATTGCAGTGCGTGACATTCACGCAGCAGGTGTAGCGGAAGAATTCGATCGTCTGATGCAGCTCGACATCGATGATCTGCGTGCCCACGAGGACGCCTTTGTCGACACGGCTTGCCCGGCCTGTCATGGCGACGATGTGCCGCATGCCTTCGTGCATCAGTCGCTCTCCTATCGTCGCTGCGGACACTGCGAAACGCTGTTCGTCTCGCCTGGTCCGACGGAAAGCCTGCATCTCGATTTCGTCCGCAGCAGCCGTGCCATGGAGTTCTGGCGCGAGCACCTGCCGGCGGACATGAAGCGAACACGCCGTCCGATGTATCAGGAGCGGGTGGCCTATGCACGCGATGTCTGGGCGCGCATGGGTGTCAGACCACAAACAACCCTGGAATTCGGAGCGGGCAACGGCGAATTCGCCGAAGAACTTGCGGCGACGGGCGTCGTGGAGCGCATCGTGCTGCTTGAACCCCAGGCATTGAATCTGGAGCAGCCCGGGATCGAGATCATGACCGAAGGTTTCGAGGCGCTCGAGGCGGCCAACCGCAGTTTCGATGCGGTCTTCGCCTGGGAGCTGATCGAGCACCTGATCGAACCCGATCAGTTCCTGCGTGTGGTGCGCCAGGTGTTGAAGCCCGGAGCCCCGTTCATCCTGTCGACGCCGAATGAACGCAGTGTCGAGACACGCAGGCTCGGCACCGACTCATCGAACATCCTGTTCGATCATGTGCGGCTCTACAATCCAGCGTCGATATCCACGCTGCTCGAACGCAATGGATTCCGCGTCGTCGAGCTGTGCACGCCGGGCAAGCTCGACGTCGCACGGCTGCAGGGATACCGGGCAGAGCATCCGGACCTGTTCGGCGACGATCCGTGCCTGAATCTGATCCTGAGTGACGAGCAGGCGAGCGCGGCTTTCCAGACATTTCTCCAGCAGAACCTGCTGTCGAGTCACATGCGTGTCGTCGCCGTGGCAGACGGTGAATGGCGTGGCGGCAAGACGCCGTTGCTGCGAAGCTGATACTGGCAGGCGCCGCGGCATGGAAATGATCTACAGCGATTTCGTCGGCAGCCAGACGGATCCGCTCACCTGGTACGACCTGCTGCCGGGCGATCCGGTGAGGATATCCGGCATGCCGGACAATCGCCCGGGTGGCGAACTGGCCGACGCGCTACTTGCCGCCGATCTGCCTGACGATCCGGCTTTGCTCGACCTGCTGACTGCCCGCCTGTTGAACGATACGGACGACCTCTCGAAGTACCCGCACTGGCGCGAGCTTGCAACGCGACTTTCGCGCCTCATGTGTTCGCAGCTGGCCGCAGGGGGCTCGCGTCCGCTGAGGATGCAGGCACAGCGTCTCAACTACTGCATCCAGAGCCTGCTCGATCGCGGGCGTCCGGAAGCCTTCACGCCGTCCGACCTGATCGAGATCACGCTGAAGGGGAGCAAGCCCTGGGACTGCGTCATGCATCAGGGTGCGCGCTGGTGGCTGACGTCCGACGAAGTCAATGTTCATCGCGAGGATGCATCGGGTGCGGTCGGCTGGCGCCGCGGCTTGCCGACCCAGCTCGATCCGCTGCCCGACGGACGCCTGTCGGTCGGGTCGATCTACACGCCGGGCGCGCATCTTGTCGATGGCCTGAAGTGGTCCGAGATTGCGCACGATCAGCCGGTTCCGCTTGTTTTCGAGCACGACGGCGGACTGTGTTTCCTCGACCACTCCGGCGTGATCTGGCGCGACTGTCCCCGCGCAGTCCTGTGGCGGACACCCTGCAGCCAGGTGCACTTTGCGCGCCTGATCGATGGCGTCATTTATTGTCTGGACAATGCCGACTTCGGGCATCTGACGTGCTGCGACATCGCATCGGGCGCGATCGCGCGCCACGCGACAGATCCGGTTCAGGTGTGCAATGACGTCACGCTGGCCGGTGGCCAGATTTACATGATCGACAAGCAGCAGGGCAGCGTCTTCAAGTTCGACCGCGACTTCCGTTTCATCGGTCGCGCATTGCATTTCGGGCGAGGCCCGGGCGAACTGCTGGATCCGGTCGGGCTGCGGTTTCAGGGCGAAAAGCTGCGCGTGGTAAGCTGGCTTTCAGGCCGTCTGACAGAGTTGAGACCCTTCTGAAACCGCCCGGAACCTGCTGCCGACCGCGCTGCGACCGATCGCCCTCCACGGCAGAGGAAAGCGGGCTGTCGGTGCCGCTTCAAGCCGCGCAGCGCACTGGCTCACCGGACCGATTCCCGTACGAACACGATGGCTGAACGAATGCTCTGCACGATCTGCGCCCGCGGCGGTTCCAAGGGTGTGCCCAACAAGAATGCGCGCCTCGTGGCGGGCAAGCCGCTGCTTGCCCACACGGTCGAACAGGCCATCGAGAGCGGCTTGTTCGATGCCATCGCCTTCAGCAGCGACAGTGAAACCTATCTTGACCTGGCGGCAAGAGCCGGTGCAACGGTGCTGATCCACCGGCCGGCAGAGCTGGCCACCGATGTCGCCGGCAAGCTGCCGGTGATCCGGCATTGCGTGTCGGAGGCCGAAGTGCAGCTCGGTTTCCGTGCGGACGTGGTCATCGATCTCGATTGCACATCGCCGCTTCGCCTGCCGTCGGACATCCGCGCATGTGCAGCGCTGCTCCGCACGAGCGGCGCCGGAAACGTGGTGACGGCTGCGCCGGCGCGACGCTCGCCCTATTTCAATCTGCTCGAACGCATGCCGGATGGACGGATCGATCTCGCCAAGCGGCCGGAAGTGCCCATCCTGCGCCGACAGGATGCGCCGGCCTGCTTCGACATGAATGCATCGATATACGCATGGGCACGCAATGCCCTGTTCGAGCGTGACGGACTGTTCCACCCGGATACCCAGCTGTATGTCATGCCTGAGGAGCGTTCCATCGACATCGACAGCGAACTCGATTTCGAGATCGTCAGTCTGTTGCTGGAACGTCGGGCCGCTGCGTCATGAAGTGTCTGGTGATCGGCTTCGGATCGATTGGCCGGCGTCATGCCCGGGTGCTGGGCGAGATCGGATGCGAGCTTGCAGTGGTCACGTCCGCAACGGACACGTCCCTGCCCGCTTTTCGCGATCTCCGGAGCGCACTCGATGTGTTTGCACCGGGTTATGTGGTGATCGCCAACGACACCCGCCTGCATGGCCCGACGCTCGCTGCGCTGGCCAAACATGGCTTTTCCGGGCCCACGCTGGTTGAAAAGCCCATGCTCGCCGGAGCCGGCGAAGCGCCGGTGCTGCCGTCCGGGCCGGTATTCGTCGGCTACACCCTGCGATTCCACCCGTTGATCACCCGCTTGATGGAACAACTCGATGGACAGGCGCTATGGACCTTCACGGCCTATGTCGGTCAGTATCTTCCGGACTGGCGTCCCGACCGTGATTACCGGCAGAGCTATTCGGCAAGGCGCGAGGACGGCGGTGTGGTCCGGGACCTGAGCCACGAACTCGATTACGCTCAGCTGCTAGCGGGGCGCTGGCGCAGCACCATCGCCGCAGGCGGCAAGCTGAGCACGCTGGACATTGACAGTGAAGACGCCGTGACGGTGCTTGCACGCTGCGAGCGCTGCGAACTGGTGACCGTGCACATGAATTACCTCGATCGATCCGCGTCGCGATGGATTCTGGTCAATGGCCCGTTCGGCACCCTCAGGGCCGATCTTGTCAAAGGCACACTGGCGCTCAATGGCGATGAGCAACAGTTCGCGGTCGAGCGGGACGCGATGATGCGGCAGCAGCATCTGGCCGCGATGTCGGGCGACGACCCGCGGTCCTGCGATGCTGCGACCGCACTGTCGACCGTGCGCTGGGTGGATGCAATTCATCAGTCCCTGGCAGACGGTTGCCGGATCGATGCAGACCCACACATTGCCTGAACGAACCTACCGGACCCGCTGAATGAACACTCGAACATCCTACTTGCGGCTCGAGGACAAGGTCGCCATCGTGACCGGTGCCGCCGGCATCATCGGCAGCGTGATCGCCCGACGTCTCGTCGGATTCGGTGCCAGGGTCGCGCTCGTGGACATCGACGCAGCCGGCCTCGAAAGGCTGGCCGAAGAGATCGGCAGAGAACAGGACGATAGCGCCTGCATTCGTGCCTTTGCCTGCGACCTGGCGGATGCCGGCGCCATCACCCGCACGGTCGGCGACATCGTTGCCTGGAGTTCGCGCATCGACGTGCTGTTCAACAACGCGGCAAGCAAGACCGGCGACCTCGCACGCTTCTTCGACCCGGTCGACACGTACTCGCTGGACACCTGGCACGAAGTCATGGCGGTCAATGTGGACGGCCTGTTCGTCATGGCGCGGGAATGCGCGGCGCGCATGCGCGAAGTTGGGGGAGGTGCCATTGTGCAGACGGCGTCCATCTACGGTGCCATGGCGCCCGACATGCGCATCTACGAGGGCTCGTTCTATCTCGGTCAGCAGATCAACACGCCACCGGTCTATGCGGCATCAAAGGGCGCCGTCATCTCGCTGACGCGCTATCTGGCCGCACTGTGGGCGGCCGATGGCATCCGCGTGAATGCCATTTCGCCGGGTGGCGTATCGAGCGGGCAGAATGGTGTTTTCCATGACAGGTATCGGGCGCGGGTGCCGATGGGTCGCATGGCCGAGGCGCAGGAGATCGCCGACGCGGCGCTGTTTCTTGCCTCACCGGCATCGGCCTACATGACCGGCCAGAATCTGCTGGTCGACGGGGGATTGTCGATATGGTGAGCAGCCGGGCATCGACGGTGCCGCAGCGCTGCCTGATCATCGCCGAGGCCGGTGTCAATCACAACGGTTCGGAAGACAACGCGCTGAGACTGGTGGACGCCGCGGTGGCGGCCGGCGCCGACATCGTCAAGTTCCAGACCTTCAAGGCGGATCGCCTGGTGACACGGGCCGCGAAGAAGGCTGCGTACCAGGAAACCCAGACCGGGGAAGGCGACCAGTATTCCATGCTCAAGGCGCTCGAGCTGGACGAGGACGCACACGCGCGCATCGCCCGTCACTGTGCGGAGCAGGGCATCGAATTTCTGTCGACCGGGTTTGACGAGGCATCGACCGATTTCCTGGTGTCACTGGGCATACGCCGGCTCAAGCTGCCTTCCGGCGAACTGACGAACGCGCCTTTCGTCCGTTTTCTTGCGTCCAGAGGCTTGCCGCTCATCGTATCGACCGGCATGGCCACCCTCGATGAGGTTGCGCAGGCGGTCGACTGGGTGCGTGACGCACGGCTGGCGGCTGGCCACGATGCTCCGTTGGCCGAAGTCCTGACGCTGCTGCATTGCACGTCGAACTATCCGACGCCACTGAGCGACGTGAATCTGCTTGCGATGCGCACGCTGCAGGACCGCTTCGGCTTGCCGGTCGGCTACTCCGATCACACGGCGGGCATCTTCGTCGCGCCGCTGGCGCGCGCACTCGGTGCCAGCGTGTTCGAAAAGCACTTTACCCTCGACCGCACCATGCCGGGCCCTGACCATGCCGCGTCGCTCGAACCGGCCGAACTGGCCCGGATGGTCAGCGCCATCCGCGATACCGAACTGATACTCGGTGACGGCTTCAAGGCGCCGACCGGGCCGGAACTCGAGGTCAGGGTGGCGGCTCGACGCAGCGTGACGCTCGCGGGTGACGTACGAACCGGACAACAGCTGCGTGCTGAAGACCTCACGCTGATGCGGCCCGGCAACGGCATCCCGCCGGCAGAGCTGGACAGCGTTATCGGACGCACTGTCATCCGTTCGATGCAGGCGGGCGATACCCTGCACCGGGAAGATCTTGCGCCGTGAGACGCATTGTCTACGTCACGGGTACGCGCGCGGATTTCGGGCTGATGCAACGTACGCTGAGCGCGATCCACCGCGATTCCCGGCTCGACCTCGGACTGTGCGTCACCGGCATGCATCTGCTGCCGGCCTACGGTGAAACGGTTCACGAGATTGAGGGCTTCGGGCTGAAGATCATCGGTCGCATACCGGTTGTTCTCGACGGCACTTCGGGCGCGACGATGGCTCGGGCGCTGGCCGTCCAGCTGGATGGAATGACGCGCCTGTTCGAGGACTATCGCCCGGACCTCGTGCTGGTGCTGGGTGATCGGGGGGAAATGCTGGCCGCCGCGCTGGCCGCCCTTCACCTGAATATTCCGACGGCACACATCCACGGAGGCGAGTTGTCGGGTACCGTGGATGAGCCGGTCCGACACGCGATTTCGAAGATTTCGCACTATCATTTCACCAGCACCGAAGGGGCGCGACAGCGGCTGATACGCATGGGCGAGCGACCTGAGCACGTTTTTGTTTCGGGCGCACCGGGCCTGGACGGGCTGACCGATGCGGTCGCTACCGATCGCTCTGCGCTGAGCCTTCGCTTCGGATTCGATCCGGCACGGCCGCTGGCGCTGATGGTGTTTCACCCCGTGCTGCAGGAAGCCGATACCGCGCGCCACCAGGCACGCATGCTGCTCGATGCACTGCATGACCGGGGTTGCCAGACGATCTGCCTGCTGCCGAACAGTGATGCAGGCGGTGCAGCGGTGCGGGCCGAGATCGAGGCGCGTTCGTCGGCGCCGGACTGCGCAGTGCTGGCGCATCTGCCGCGCGATGAGTATCTGACGTGTCTGGCGTGCGCTGACGTGCTTGTCGGCAATTCGAGCAGCGGCATCATCGAGGCGGCGAGTTTCGGGTTGCCGGTCGTCAATGTAGGCACCCGTCAGCACGGCCGCGAACGCAGCAGCAACGTCATCGACAGCGAGCCAGGCCGTCCGGCGCTCGACGAAGCCCTCGACGCCGCGCTGAAGCGTGGCCGGCAGGTCTGCGAAAACGTCTATGGCGACGGGCAGACGAGTCGGCGTATCGTCGAATGGCTCGCCACGTTGCCGCTTGATGCTGACTTGATGAATAAACAGAATGCCTACTGACATCTGTCTGCTGATCGGCGCGGGCGGCCATGGCTGCGTGGTCCTCGATGCGCTCCTGCAGGCCAGCCCGGAAATCGACGTGTGTGTGCGCGACGACGCCCCGACATCCTTGCCTCTTCTGGGCCGGACGGTCGTCAGCCCCGCATTGCCACCCGGGGCATTCGAAGGGTCGGTGCATGTCGCCATCGGTTCCAATGAAGTCCGGTGTCGTCTGGCCAGGCTGATGTGCGAGCGGGGCGGTCGATTGCTGCGGGTCGTGCATCCCATGGCCACGGTATCGCCGCATGCGACGCTGGGCGACGGCGCGTTCATCGCCGCACGGGCCGTCGTCGCGCCGCGCGCGCGCGTCGGAGACGGTGTGATCGTGAATCACGGCGCGGTCGTGGATCACGACTGCGAGGTAGGGGCGTGGAGCCATATTGCGCCGGGATCGGTGCTGGGCGGTGGCGTCACCGTAGGGCGGCGCGTACTGGTAGGCAGCGGTGCCATCATCCTGCCCGGCCTGCACATCGGGGATGACGCGATCATCGGCGCCGGTGCAGTGGTCACGCAAGACGTTGCTGAGGGACAATTGAAAGTCGGCATTCCGGCGCGAAACAGACATGGATAGCGTAAAGAAACTTCTGATAGACGAGCAGGCTGACATACGTACGGCCCTGGCCCAGCTGGAGCGGACGGCACGCGGTCTGCTGCTGCTCGTCGATGGCGACGGCCGGCTCAAGCGGACAGTGACCGATGGTGACTTGCGTCGGCTGCTGCTCAGCGGTGCGAACCTTGACGATCGTCTGTCGGATCTGCCCGCCTGCGAGCCGAAAACCATCAGCGACGATGCCAGTCCGGAGGCCGCACTTGAATTGATGAACCGCCACCGGGTGGACCATATCCCACAGATCGATGAGGCAGGGCGTCCTTCGGGGCTGCTGCTCCGGCGCGATCTGTGCAGTCCCATCCTGCTGTCCACGCCGCACCTCGGCAGCGGCGAGCGGGGTTTTGTGGACGATGCGTTCCGCACGAACTGGATCGCCCCGCTCGGCCCGAACGTCGATGCCTTCGAAACCGAGCTGGCCGCTCATGTGGGTATCGGTCACGCTGCGGCATTGTCCTCGGGTACCGCGGCCATCCATCTGGCGCTTGATCTGCTGGGCGTGGGACCGGGCGACGAGGTGTTCTGCTCGACGCTGACTTTCGTCGCCACCGCCAACCCGATCCTGTACCAGCGTGCCACGCCGATCTTCATCGATTCGGAGCCCGGTACATGGAACATGTCGGTGCCTGCGCTGCAGCGGGCGCTGGCTGACGCAGATCGACGCGGACGTCTTCCAGCCGCCGTCATCGTCGTCAATCTCTATGGCCAGAGTGCCGACATGGACCCGATTCTCGAAGTGTGCGGGCGCCATGGTGTTCCGGTGGTCGAGGACGCGGCGGAGTCACTCGGGGCGACGTATCGCGGAAAGGCCAGCGGCACGCTCGGAAAGATCGGCATCTATTCCTTCAACGGCAACAAGATCATCACGACATCGGGTGGCGGCATGCTCGTGTCCGATGATGGCGAACTGGTCGAACGGGCCCGGTTTCTGTCCACCCAGGGCAGAGAACCCGCTCCCTGGTATCTTCACAAGCGTGTTGCGTACAACTACCGCATGAGCAACATTCTTGCCGGCGTAGGACGCGGACAGCTGCAGGTGCTGGAAGAACGGGTTGCAGCCCGCCGCCGCGTGCTTGACCGCTATCGTGAAGCGCTGGCGGACATCAAGGGGCTGGGATGGATGCCCGAGGCGGACTTCGGCCGCTCGACCCGCTGGCTCAGCGTGTGCGTGCTCGATCCGGACGCCACGGATGTGACTCCGGCCGATTTCATCGCCGCACTGGCACGACAGAACATCGAGGCACGACACGTCTGGAATCCGATGCACCGGCAACCACTTTTCGCAGGCTGCGCCTATTTCCCGCACGAAGAGGGCTGCAGCTTCAGCGATCAGGCATTTCAAACGGGGGTGTGCCTGCCGTCGGGCTCCAGTCTGGAAGATTCGCAGATCGATCGAGTGTCCAGCGTCATTCGCGATGCGCTCGTCCATCGTTGACCATCCGATGATTACCACGCCCGCAATCAGCCGATCACGGATGCTGCTCCCCGGTGCTTCCGCGCGCTTGTGCGATGAAGGGGCCCGCCCATGACGATTCTGTCGCGTTCCAGTGTTGTGTTTCTTGGCGATGCAGCGCTGGCTGCCGCCGCCTGGTATCTGTCGTTCCTGCTTCGCTTCAATCTTTCGATTCCGCCGGAATACGTGCCGTCCATGCTGGCTATCCTGCCCTGGGTCGTCTGTGCGCAAGCGGTGGTGTTCCGGCTGTTCGGCCTGTATCGGAGCATCTGGCGGTTTGCCAGCCTGCCGGATCTGCAGCGCCTCGTCGTCACGATCGGAGCGGCGGCACTGCTTGCGCCCTTGCTGGTATGGCTGATCAAGCCGGAAGGCATCGTACCGCGCACCATCTATGTGCTCGATCCCATCCTGCTGATCCTGCTCATGGGTGGCGCGCGATTCGCGTATCGCGCATGGCGTGATCATCGCGAATTCGGCGCCGCCGCGACGCAGGGGAAACCCGTGCTCATTCTGGGCGCCGGCGAGTCGGCTCTCAGCCTGCTGCGCGAGATCGGCCGCTCGGGCCAGTGGCGCGTGGTCGGACTGCTCGACGACAATCCGAAGAAGCACGACCGTACGGTTTATGGGCACAAGGTGCTGGGAGGCCTCGATTCGCTCGCCCGGCAGGCGCTCGATCTGAAGGTGTCGCACGCCATCATAGCCATGCCCTCCGCGTCGCACGAGGCGCGGCGCAAAGCGGCCAACGCCTGCGTCCGCGCCGGCGTCAAGCCGATGACGGTGCCGTCCTTCGATGACCTGATCAGCGGCAAGGTGGCGGTGGCTGCGGTGCGCGAGGTGGAAGTCGAGGATCTGCTCGGACGCGATCCGGTGAAGATCGACGCGCCGCGTCTGCGTCAGCTGATCGAAGGTCAGGTGGTCATGGTGACCGGCGCTGGCGGCTCGATCGGTTCCGAGCTGTGCCGGCAGATCGCGCGCTTTGCGCCATCGGCCATCGTGGCGTTCGAACGCGGCGAGTTCTTTCTCTACAACCTGGTCGAAGAGTTCTCCGAAGTCTTCCCGCAGATTCGCATCGAACCGGTGATCGGCGATGTGCGCGAAGAGGCCCGACTCACGCTGGCGATGCAGCAGTTCCGTCCGGTGGTGGTGTTCCATGCCGCGGCGTACAAGCACGTGCCGCTGATGGAAGGCGTGAATGCAGTCGAGGCCATACGCAATAACGTGGGTGGCACGCTGGCCGCGGCGCGCGCCGCGCAGCTCTGCGGCGTGCCGCGCTTCGTGCTGGTGTCCACAGACAAGGCGGTCAATCCGGTCAATGTGATGGGGGCCACCAAGCGGTTTGCCGAGATGGCCTGCCAGGCACTGGCGGCGCGTGGCGGTGCGACGGCCTTCAGCACGGTGCGCTTCGGCAACGTGCTGGGCAGCGCCGGCAGCGTGATTCCGAAGTTCCAGGAACAGATCGCCCGGGGTGGACCGGTCACGGTCACCCATCCGGACATCATCCGCTACTTCATGTCGATTCCCGAAGCTGCGCAGCTGGTGCTGCAGGCGGCGCTGATGGGTGAGGGCGGCGAGATTTTCGTGCTCGACATGGGCGAACCGGTGCGCATCGCCGATCTGGCGCGCGACATGATCCGGCTGTCCGGCGCGTCCGAATCCGAGGTGAAGATCCAGTTCACGGGTCTGCGCGCCGGTGAGAAGCTGTACGAAGAACTGCTGGCAAGCGATGAAACGACGCGGCCCACCCATCACCCCAAGGTGCGCATCGCGCGTGCCCGCGCGATGGATGACACGCTGTGGCTGGGCAGGCTCGAACGCTGGCTGTCCGGCCCGCTGCCGGTCGAACCGGCGGCCCTGCGCAACGAACTGGCGCAGTGGGTGCCGGAATACAAGCCGCAGCACGACATGCCGCAGGCGGCGCTGCCTGCAGCGGACGCCGCGACTGCCGGCCCGGGTGCGGACCATGGAACCGGCCGCACGTGAGCACCTACGCGATCGGCGATCTGCAAGGCTGTTTCGATCCACTCGAAGCGCTGCTTGACCATTGCGGCTTCGATCGCAGACACGATCGCCTTTGGTTCGTCGGCGATCTGGTCAATCGAGGCCCGAAATCGCTCGAAACGCTGCGCTTCGTGCGCGATCTGGGCGACGCCGCCGTCACCGTGCTCGGCAACCACGACCTTTCGCTGCTGATGATCGCGGCCGGTCAGGGCAAGCGGCACCGGCTAGACACCTTTCACCATGTGCTCGATGCACCCGATGGCGACGAATTGATCGACTGGCTGCGCCAGCGCCCGATGATGCACGTCGAGGGCGACTACGCCATGGTCCACGCCGGCCTGTTGCCGCAGTGGGACATCGCGCAGGCGCAGGTGCTGGCGCACGAGGTCGAGGCGGCGCTGCGCGGGCCGCAGTCGGTCGAATTCATGCAGCGCATGTGGGGCAGCGAACCGGCACAGTGGCAGGATGAACTGCACGGCTGGGACCGCCTGCGCATCGTCGTCAATGCGCTCACCCGCATGCGCTTCTGCACACCGGAGGGGCGCATGGAATTCCACAGCAAGGGCGCGCCCGAAGAGCCGCCGGATGGCTATCTGCCGTGGTTCGACAACGCTGCCGCGCGCTGGCGCAGCCACACGGTGGTGTGCGGTCACTGGTCGGCCCTCGGATATCGCAGCGCTGACCACGTCATCGCACTCGATTCCGGCTGTCTGTGGGGTGGCGCGCTGACCGCGCTGCGGCTGGAAGACCGCGCGGTCTTCCAGGTGCCGTGCGAGCGCTGCGCGACGTTCTGAGCCATCGGGCGCGCCTGCGGGAACGGCCGCCTGTGGGAATGGCGGCCTGCGGGAATGGCGGCCTGCGGGAGCGGCGGCCTGTGGGAGCGGCGGCCTCGCCGCGATCGTGCCTAGATGGTCGCTGTGCGAAGTGCGTATCGCGGCGAGGCCGCCGCTCCCACAGGACAGCTCCCACAGGACAGCTCCCACAGGACAGCTCCCACAGGACAGCTCCCACAGGACAGCTCCAACAGGGCCGCCCGCGGCTGTTGCTTTGGATCTGGACGCAGTGCCCGCGTGCAGGGTCCGGCGCGGATGGCGCGTGGAAGATGTCGTGCGATCCGCGTTTTGCTGTCAACAGACTCTAGAATGCGGGCTCGCCTACGGAGGACTTCCATGATCGGGTTGTTTCTGATCACCCACAGCAGTTACGGCGAATCGCTGATCCAGTGCGCCTGCCATGTACTCAATACCCGGCCGGTGCAGATGGCGCAGCTGGGCGTGTCGGGTCAGGACGACCCGCTCGACCTGCTGCCGCTGGCCCGCAAGTGGCTGTCGGTCGTCGATACCGGAGACGGAGTGCTGCTGCTGACCGATGTGTTCGGCGCCACGCCGTCCAATCTCGCGCAGAAACTGTGCGAGCCGGGGCGGATCGAGGCGGTGGCCGGTGTAAATCTGCCGATGCTGCTGCGTACGCTGACTTACCGCGAACGCGAAACGCTGCAAGGTCTGGTGAACCGGGCGGTCAGCGGCGGTCGTGACGGAGTGATGGCCATGAGGACGACGCGCGATGCCAAGACGTGACATCACCATCATCAACAAGCTGGGCCTGCATGCGCGCGCCTCGGCCAAGCTGACCCAGCTGGCCAGCCGTCATCAGTGCGAAGTCTGGCTGGAGCGCAACGGCCGTCGCATCAACGCCAAGAGCATCATGGGCGTGATGATGCTGGCCGCCGGCAAGGGCAGCACAATCACCATCGACACCGAAGGCAGTGATGCCGACGCGGCGATGGCCGGGCTGGTCGCGCTGATCGAAGACCGTTTTGGCGAAGGCGAGTAACGTGACCTTCACGTTGCACGGTCTGGCGGTGTCGGGCGGCATCGCGATCGGCCATGCCTATCTCGTGTCGCACGCCACGCTCGAGGTGGCGCACTACGCCGTGGCCCCGCGCAAGATCGAGGACGAAATCCTCCGCCTGTCGCGTGCCTTCGACACGGTGCGCGCCGAGCTGGCCGAGCTGCGCAGCGGGCTGGTCACCGACAGTTCCGAAGCGCTGGGCGAACTGCTTGCCTTCGTCGACCTGCACAGCATGATTCTCGACGACCCGATGCTGCTCGACGAGGCGCGCGAATTCATGCGCACCCGCCGCTGCAACGCCGAGTGGGCGATCAAGCGGCAGATGGACCGGCTGGTCGAACAGTTCGACCAGATCGAAGACGCCTACCTGCGCAGTCGCAGCGCCGACGTGGTGCAGGTGGTCGAGCGCGTGCTCAAGGTGCTGGCCGGCAAGCGCAACCGCATGAGTACGCGCCGGCGCGACACCGACAGCATCGTCGTCGCGCATGACCTGTCGCCGGCGGACACCATCCAGTTCAAGGCGCAGCGCATCGCCGCCTTCGTGACCGACCTGGGCGGCGCCACCTCGCACACCGCCATCGTCGCGCGCAGCCTGGCCATTCCGGCGCTGGTCGGCATGCATCAGGCGCGCACGCTGATTCAGGACGACGACATGCTCATCGTCGATGGCCTGCGCGGCGTGCTGATCATCAATCCGGACGACAACATCCTCGACGAGTACCGGCTGCGCGCGCGCGAGATCGAGATCGAGCGCTCGAAGCTGAAGCGGCTGGTTGGCGGTGTCGCCAGCACGCTGGACGGCGAGGTGGTGCAGCTGTACGCCAACATCGAACTGCCGCAGGACGTCGAGCAGGTGCGCGAGGTGGACGCCGACGGCATCGGCCTGTTCCGCACCGAGTTCATGTTCCTGAACCGCGACACGCTGCCGGACGAGGACGAACAGTTCGAGGCCTATCGCAGCGTCGTGCAGGCGATGAAGGGCAAGCCGGTCACGCTGCGCACGCTGGACATCGGCGCCGACAAGGCGCTGCGCGGAGCGCAGCGCAGCGAAGCCAATCCGGCGCTGGGTCTGCGCGCCATCCGCTACTGTCTGGCCGAACCGCGCATGTTCGTCACGCAGCTGCGCGCGATCCTGCGTGCGTCGCATTACGGCAGTGTGCGCATCATGCTGCCCATGGTGGCGTTCCAGCACGAGATCGAATCGGCGCTCGCCCTGGTCGCGCTGGCGCGCCAGCAGTTGCGCGAAGCCGGCCGCAAGTTCGACGAGCGCGTGCCGGTCGGCGCCATGGTCGAAATACCGGCCGCCGCGCTGGCACTGGGCACGCTGATGAACCACTTCAGTTTCCTGTCCATCGGCACCAATGACCTGATCCAGTACACGCTGGCCATCGACCGTGCCGACGAGGCGGTGGCGCATCTTTATGACCCTTTGCATCCGGCCGTGCTGCGGCTGATCCAGCAGGTGATTGCGCAGGCCAAGCGCGCCGGCATGCCGGTGGCTGTGTGCGGCGAAATGGCCGGCGAGCCGCAGTTCGCCCGCCTGCTGCTCGGCATGGGACTGCGCCAGTTCTCGATGCATCCATCGCAGCTGCTCGAAGTGAAGCGCGAAGTGCTGCGCTGCGACTGCGGCGATGTGGCGCCCCGCGTGCTCAAGCTGCTGCGCTCCGACGACCCGCTGCGTATCCGCGAACAGCTGGAACGCATCAACACCGGCATGACGCCGGTGCAGTGATGCGCATACTCGGCATCGACCCCGGCCTGCGCATCACCGGTTTCGGCGTGCTGGAAGCGGTGGGCGCGAAGTTGCAGTACGTTGCCAGCGGCCGCATCACGTCGAATGAACGCGATCCGCTGCCGTCGCGCATCGCCACGCTGTTCGAAGGCATCCGCGAGGTGGTCGACACCTGGCAGCCGACGCATGCGGCAGTCGAAATCGTGTTCGTGAACGTCAATCCGCAATCGACGCTGCTGCTCGGTCAGGCGCGCGGTGCGGCGCTGTCGGCGCTGACCGCAGGCGGTCTGCCGGTGGCCGAATACACCGCATTGCAGGTGAAGCAGGCGGTGGTCGGCCACGGCAAGGCGAACAAGGAACAGGTGCAGTTCATGGTGACGCGCCTGCTGGCGCTGGCCGCAACGCCGGGCACCGACGCCGCCGACGCGCTGGCCTGCGCCATCTGCCACGCGCACGCCGCCCGCGGCATCGGCGCACTGGCCGGACCCGGCAGCCGCCGCCGCGGCGGGCGCATCATCGCCCGTCGTCTGGCCTGACGCAGTTATTGGTGCTGCTGGGGGAGCGACGGCCTGTGGGGTTGACCCCTGTGGGAGCGGCCCCTGTGGGAGCGGCGGCCCCGCCGCGATAGTGCAGTGACCATCATCGTGCAGAGTGCGCATCGCGGCGAGGCCGCCGCTCCCACAGCAAGCTCCCACAGCAAGCTCCCACAGCCATTCCTCTCAGGCCGCATGCCGGGGTGGCCGCTCGCCTACAATCTCGGCATTAACGGGGAGCGCGGCCGTACATCCATGCGCCGCGCCCCCTGCCAACCCTGATTCCGGAGTCCCCATGATCGGTCGCCTCACTGGCACGCTGCTTGAGAAGAACCCGCCGCGCATCCTGCTTGACGTGCAGGGCGTGGGGTATGAAGTCGATGTGCCGATGAGCACCTTCTACAACCTGCCGTCGGCCGGTGAGCGGGTGACGCTGCATACCCACTTCGTCGTGCGCGAAGACGGCCATTTTCTGTTCGGCTTCGCCTCGCCGGCCGAGCAGGCGGCCTTTCGCCAGCTGGTGAAGATCACCGGCATCGGGCCGCGCATGGCGCTGGCCGTGCTGTCCGGCATGTCGGTGGATGAACTGGCCCGCGTGGTGGCCATGCAGGAAGCCGGGCGCCTGACCAAGATCCCCGGCATCGGCAAGAAGACCGCCGAACGGCTGCTGCTGGAGCTGCGCGACAAGCTGCTGCCGACCGCCTCGCTGACCAGCGCCGTCGCACCCGACGCCGGCGCCGACATCCTGAATGCGCTGATGGCGCTCGGCTACAGCGAGCGCGAAGCGCAGTCTGCGCTGCGCACGCTGCCCGAAGGCGTGAGCGTGTCGGACGGCATCCGGCAGGCATTGAAGGCCTTGTCGAAGGCCTGAGTCGCGGTTTCGCCGTACGCCGCTGTTGCGGCGCAACATCCCCTTGATGTGCGTCAATCCCCAGGACGGGCACGGGTCGTAGCGTGTACCCATCGTGACCTCAGGTCCGAAGCCATCATTCATCAGGGAGTTTCATCATGCACATCGTCCACACCGCACTGGCTGCCAGCCTCGTGTCGCTCAGCCTGATCAGTACGCCTGCGCTGGCCGATCCGGCGAAAGACACTGCCATGCTCAAGCTGGCCGCCAGCAGCGGCTGCACCGTCTGTCACAGCGTGGAACCCGCAGCCAAGACCGATGGCAGCGTGCCGGTCGGTCCGCCCTGGCGCGATGTCGCCGCGCGCTATTACGGCGTGAAGGACGCGCAGACCACGCTGACGCAGATCGTCATGCACGGCTCCAGCCCGTACTCGAGCCACTGGAAAGGCAAGGTCGGCGGGCTGGCGATGCCGCCCAACGAAGTGGCCATCAGTGAAGCCGATGCGACCAAGCTGGTTGGCTGGATCCTGTCGCTCGATGTGAGATAGGCCCGCTTGACTTGATGCGCACACGCTTTTAATGTGCGCACTCGCGCCGATTTGAGCCACAGCTTGCGGGCGCGTTACAAATGCAGCCAGGGTCTGTTCTCATTTGATTCGTGCCTCACGCGTGCAGCCAGTGCGCCGCACGGCAAGGCGCGCCGACGCAGCCTGACTGGCCGTCAGGCAAGGAGGTGCAACGCAGCCATGTGACGCACTGGTTGTACGCCCTGCGGGTTGCCCCTGGGCTGGCCGCGCACCGCGTTGCACTCCTTGTCGAGACAGCCAGTCTCGACTGCGTCGTGCGCCTTGTTCGCGACCAGCCCAGGGGCAAGGTGACGCACGAATCAAATGAGAACAGACCCTACAGAGAGTCCCGACCCGTCGGTACGCTTCCTGCGTTCGACGGGTTTTTGCATTGGTGCCGCCATGATGGCGTGACGTCATTGCCGTGACCCTCTGCAGTGCCGACCGCCCCGCACCACGGAGACCCAGATGATTCGCCCCGACTGCACCGACCTGCTCAAGAGCCTGATGACCCGCCGCATCCTGATCCTGGATGGCGCGATGGGCACCATGGTGCAGCGGCACAAACTGGTCGAGGACGATTACCGGGGCGAGCGCTTCGCCACGCATCCGAAGGACCTCAAGGGCAACAACGACCTGCTGCTGCTGACCCGGCCCGACGTGATCCGCGGCATCCACGCCGCCTATCTGGAAGCCGGCGCGGACATCATCGAAACCAATACCTTCAACGCAACGGTGATTTCACAGGCCGAATATGGCCTGGAGTCGGTGGTGCATGAAATCAACTTCACCGGCGCCCGCCTGGCGCGCGAGGTGTGCGACGAATACACCGCGAAAAACCCGGACAAGCCGCGCTTCGTCGCCGGCGTACTCGGCCCGACTTCGCGCACCTGTTCGCTGTCGCCCGACGTGAATGACCCGGGCTACCGCAACGTGAGTTTCGACCAGCTGGTGGACGACTACGTCGCCTCCGCGCGCGGTCTGACCGAAGGCGGCGCCGACCTGCTGCTGATCGAAACCATCTTCGACACGCTGAACGCCAAGGCCGCCATCTTCGCGGTCGAGAAGTTCTTCGAAGAAGAAGGCCGCCGCTGGCCGGTCATGATTTCCGGCACCATCACCGACGCCTCCGGCCGCACATTGTCCGGCCAGACCGGCGAGGCGTTCTGGAACTCGCTGCGCCATGCCAACCCGATTTCGTTCGGCTTCAACTGCGCGCTCGGCCCGAAAGAGCTGCGCCCGCACGTCGAAGAACTGTCGCGCCTTGCCGACACGCACGTGTCGGCGCACCCGAACGCCGGCCTGCCGAATGCCTTCGGCGAGTACGACGAATCGCCGGCCGACATGGTTAAGCACATCGCCGAGTGGGCGAAATCCGGCTTCCTGAACATCGTCGGCGGCTGCTGCGGCACCACGCCGGAGCACATCCGCGCGTTCGCCGAAGCCATGGACGGCATCGCGCCGCGCCGCGTGCCGGAGATCGAACGCAAGCTCCGCCTGTCCGGGCTGGAGGCGTTCAACGTGGGCGCCGACGCACTGTTCGTGAACGTCGGCGAGCGCACCAACGTCACCGGCTCGAAGGCCTTCGCACGCATGATTCTCGAAGGCCGCTTCGATGACGCGCTGGCGGTCGCCCGCCAGCAGGTGGAGAACGGCGCGCAGGTGATCGACATCAACATGGACGAGGCGATGCTCGATTCGGTCGCCGCGATGGACCGTTTCCTGAAGCTGATCGCGTCCGAGCCGGACATTTCGCGCGTGCCCATCATGCTCGATTCGTCGAAGTGGACGGTCATCGAAGCCGGCCTGAAGTGCATACAGGGCAAGGGCGTCATCAATTCGATCTCGATGAAGGAAGGCGAAGCCGAATTCCTGCGTCAGGCGAAGCTGGCGCGCCGCTACGGCGCAGCGGTCATCGTCATGGCCTTCGACGAGAAGGGCCAGGCCGACACCTATGCGCGCAAGACCGAAATCTGTCAGCGCGCCTACACGCTGCTGACCGAAACGGTGGGTTTCCCGCCGGAAGACATCATCTTCGACCCGAACATCTTCGCCATCGCGACCGGCATCGCCGAGCACGACAACTACGCGGTCGATTACATCGAGGCGGTCGGCTGGATCAAGCAGAACCTGCCGTACGCGAAAACCTCGGGCGGTGTGTCGAACGTGAGCTTTTCGTTCCGCGGCAATGACCCGGTGCGCGAAGCCATCCACACGGTGTTCCTGTTCCACGCGATCCGCAACGGCCTGTCGATGGGCATCGTCAATGCCGGCCAGCTCGGCGTGTACGAAGACATTCCGCAGCCGCTGCGCGACAAGGTCGAGGACGTGGTGCTTAATCGCAACCCGGGGGCCGGCGAGGCGCTGGTCGAATTCGCCATCACGGTGAAGGGTTCGGCACGCGAGAACGAGAAGGATCTGGCGTGGCGCGAGTGGGTCGTGGACAAGCGGCTGGAACATGCGCTGGTCAAGGGCATCACCGAATTCGTGGTGGAAGACACCGAAGAGGTGCGCGCGCGCCTCGAAGCCGAAGGCAAGCCGCCGCTGGCGGTGATCGAAGGCCCGCTGATGGCCGGCATGAACCACGTCGGCGACCTGTTCGGCGCCGGCAAGATGTTCCTGCCGCAGGTGGTGAAGTCGGCACGCGTCATGAAGCAGGCGGTGGCGCACCTGCAGCCCTACATCGAAGCATCGAAGAAGGTCGGCGAAACCAAGGGCCGCGTCGTCATGGCGACCGTGAAGGGCGATGTGCACGACATCGGCAAGAACATCGTCGGCGTGGTGCTCGGCTGCAACGGCTACGACGTGATCGACCTCGGCGTCATGGTGTCGTGCGACAAGATTCTGGCCGCCGCGCGCGAACACAAGGCGAACGTGATCGGCCTGTCCGGCCTGATCACGCCGTCGCTCGAGGAAATGAGCCATGTCGCGTCGGAAATGAAGCGCGAAGGCTTCGACATTCCGCTGCTGATCGGCGGCGCAACCACGTCGCGCGCGCACACTGCGATCAAGATCGCGCCCTTCTACGACCATCCTGTGGTGTATGTGCCGGACGCCTCGCGTGCCGTCGGCGTGGCGACCAGCCTGCTGTCGATCGACCAGCGCGCCGGCTTCGCCGCGGAAGTCGCAGCCGACTACGTGAAAATCCGCGAACAGCACGCCGCCAAGAAGGGCCAGAAACTGGTGTCGCTGAACGAGGCGCGCGACAACGCCTACTGCTGCGGCTGGGGCAGCGAAGTGATTCCCGTGCGCCCGGCGAAGACCGGCCGCCAGGTCATCGTCGACCAGGACCTCGCGGCGCTGGTCGACTACATCGACTGGAGCCCGTTCTTCCAGACCTGGGAGCTGTCGGGCCCGTACCCGGCCATCCTCGACGATGCGGTGGTCGGCGACGAGGCGCGCAAGCTGCTGGTCGACGCCAAGGCCATGCTGCAGCAGATCATCGACGGCAAGTGGCTGACCGCGCGCGCCGTGTTCGGCGTCTGGCCGGCCAACAGCAACGGCGACGACATCGAGTTCTATACCGACGACACGCGCCTGAACACCGCGATGGTGTGGCACAACCTGCGCCAGCAGCACGAACGCCCGGCCGGCAAGCCGCACTTCTGCCTGGCCGATTTCGTCGCGCCGCGCGCCAGTGGTGTGGCCGACTGGGCGGGCGCCTTCGTGGTGACCGCCGGCATCGGCATCGAAGCGAAGCTGGCCGAGTTCCACAAGACCCATGACGACTACAGCAGCATCATGCTGAAGTCGCTGGCCGACCGTCTGGCCGAAGCCTTCGCCGAGTACCTGCACGCGCGGGTGCGGCGCGAGGATTGGGGCTACGCCGCCGACGAGTCGCTCGACAACGCCGCGCTGATCGCCGAGAAGTATCGCGGCATCCGCCCGGCGCCGGGCTACCCGGCCTGTCCGGACCACACCGAAAAGGGTGACCTGTTCAAACTGCTCGATGTCGAAGCGGCGATCGGCGTGTCGCTGACCGAAAGCTACGCCATGTTTCCGACGGCTGCGGTCAGCGGTTTCTACCTGGCGCACCCGGACGCGCAGTATTTCGCCATCACCAAGGTCGGCCCGGACCAGGTCGCCGATCTGGCAGCGCGCAAGGGCCTGCCCGAGCCGGTGATGAAGCGCTGGCTGGCGCCGGTGCTGTAGGCGGCGCCGGTTGTTTCGATGAAGCGTCGGCTGAGTCTTGCCGCCTGCGCGCTGCTGCTCGCCGCGTGCGGGAGTCTGCCCGAGCGTGATCCGCGGCTTGATCGTCTGCTCGCCTATCGCGAACTTGTCAGGAGCACCGTGGTGGCGGGCGACTGGACGCTGGATGCCTGGCGACAGCTGTCGGCGGATGCCGACTTCGCCGCGATGATTCAGGCGGCGGACCGTCGGGTCCGGCCGGACAGCTGGATCGTCTGCCCACGCCGGATCGATGGTGAGTTTCCGGCTTATCCGTCAGCCAGACGAGTCGATCTTCAGGAGGCCGTGTTGATGGTCGCCCTGATCGTGGATGCCGATGGCCGGATCCGCAAGGTTCGCCACGTTCCGCACCCGCGCATCGTGGCGGAACCGCCGTACGTGAAGGCCGCGCTCGACGCCATCGGCGGATGGACCTTTTCGAAGGGATCGATCGATGGCGAACCCGCTGCTTTCGTCATGTTGCAGACGATTGCTTTCCAGCTGGAGCAAGGTGTCTTCAACATGAAGGCGCTGGATGGCGGTGATGCACGCTGCCGCAAGACGGACGTCGCCGCGCTGCCCTGAATGCAGGGCGTCAGCTGCCGAACAGCGGATCATCCGCCGGCATCCCCAGCGCCTCGAACACCTTCAGCGCCGCCCAGGCATCGTTCGCGGCATACAGCACCTGCGCCGGCGTGAGCACCGGCAGCGACCAGTTCGACGTGGTCACCGACTTCGATTTGCGGAAATTCTGCCCCAGCACCACGCCGACCGCTGCGCGCACGCCGATCGAATTGTTGTAGCCCTGCTTGCGGAACACGCGATCCAGATCGACCAGCCCGCGCGGCACCACGCCGAGCTTGGCCAGCACCTGCGAGCGGTCTGACGACAGGCCGAAGCCGATCTTCAGCACGTCTTCGTCATGCAGCAGTTCGGCCAGCACCGGCCAGCAGTCGCGATGATGCAGCTGGAACACGTACGCACGATCGGTCAGCGCGAACTGCACCACATGCGGGCCGCTGCTCACCTCGCCCGGCTTGAAGGTCGGCTTCGATTCGGTATCGAAACCCACCTGCCGTGCCGCGCGGATGTCGGCCGCCGCCGCGGTGAATGCCGCCGGGGTCGCCGGTACATGGATGCAGTCCGGCGGCACGCCGGGAAAAGTTGGCAACAGGTCGGTTTCCGCTTTCGAAGGGGCGGTTTTTCTCATCGCGATCGTTTCGGGTGCGCCGGGGATGGGGCGAGTGGATGATCGCTCAGTCCGGCGGATTGCGACAGCACGGCCGGATGCCATCCGTGGTGATCCGGCGGGAGCGACAGCTGCGGGAGCAGCGGCCTGTTGTTGCGGCGGCCTTGTGGGAGCGGCGGCCTCGCCGCGATCGGCGCGTTGATCAACGATCATCGCGGCATCAATCGCGGCGAGGCCGCCGCTCCCACAGGGGCAGTCCCCACAGGGGCAGTCCCCACAGGGGCAGCTCCCACAGGGATAACGCCCGCAAGGGCCGCCCCACACAGCCCGCACGGCTCACGAGAGCACGTCCTCGCGCGGGACTGTCTTCAGCCCTTCAGCGTCGCATAGCTGGTCATCAGGTTGCGGTAGTCGGGGATGTGGTTGGACAGCAGCGTGGCCAGACCTTCGACGTCGTTGCGCCAGTCGCGGTGCAGTTCGCACGCCACGCCGAACCAGTTGATCAGTTGCGCGCCGGCCTGCGACATGCGGTCCCAGGCGGAATGGCGGGCGATGTCGTTGAAGGTGCCCGAGGCGTCGGTGACGACGAATACTTCGAACCCTTCTTCGATCGCCGACAGCGCCGGGAAGGCGACGCACACTTCGGTGACCACGCCGGCGATGATGAGCTGCTTGCGGCCGGTGGCCTTGATCGCCTTGACGAAGTCCTCGTTATCCCAGGCATTGATCTGGCCCGGGCGGGCGATGTAGGGCGCGTCGGGGAACAGGCCCTTCAGCTCCGGCATCAACGGGCCGTTCGGGCCCTGTTCGAAGCTGGTCGTCAGGATGGTCGGCAGCTGGAAGTACTTCGCCAGGTCGGCGGTGGCCAGCACGTTGTTGCGGAATTTGTCGGGGTCGATGTCGCGTACCAGCGACAGCAGACCTGCCTGATGGTCCACCAGCAGCATCACGGCGTTGTCCTTGTCCAGCTTTCTGTAGGGCTTGTTCATATCGTTCTCCTTGCGGTTGAGGGCCGTCAGCCTGCAAGGCGTCGGGCGGTGTGAGCCCTGCGCGCCCGGTGCGCGCAGGGGGAAACGTCAGGCGATCGCCGCTTCGAAACGACCGCTGTTGAAGTCGTCGATGGCTTCGCGGATTTCTTCCTGCGTGTTCATCACGAAGGGGCCGTAGCCGGCGATCGGTTCGTCTATCGGTTCGCCCGCCAGCAGCAGCACGACGGCGTCACTGTCTGCTTCCAGCGTGAAGTCACGCCCTTCGCGGTGGAACAGCACCATCTGCGCTTCGCGAGCCGCCTGGCTGCCATTGATGCGCACCGAGCCGCGCAGCACGACCAGTGCCAGCGTGTGGCCTGCGCGCACGTCAAGCGCGGTCCGGCTGCCGGCCGCAAGCTTCAGGTCCCAAACGTCGATCGGCGTGAAAGTGCGCGCCGGGCCGCGATGGCCAAGGTACTCGCCGGCGATGACGCGCAGATGTCCCGCGCCCCCGGGCAGTTCGACCACCGGAATGTCGGTTTTCGACAGCTGTTGATAACCCGGTGCGGCCCGCTTGTCTCGCGCCGGCAGGTTCACCCACAGCTGCACCATCTCCAGCGCGCCGCCGCGGCGGGTGAACTCGGGCGAATGGAATTCCGCGTGGATGATGCCGGCGCCGGCGGTCATCCACTGCACGTCGCCCGGGCCGATGACGCCGCCGGCGCCGGTCGAGTCCTGATGTGCCACCTCGCCGGCATACACGATGGTGACCGTCTCGAAGCCGCGGTGCGGATGGCGGCCGACGCCGCGCGGCGTGTCCGACGGTTCGAATTCGGCCGGGCCGGCGTAGTCGAGCAGCAGGAAGGGGCTGACGTGGCGGCCCATCGAGTCATACGAAAACAGCGAACGCACCGGAAAGCCGTCGCCGACCCAGTGACCTTTCGGTGCGCTGTACAGACCTGAAATCTTCTTCAAGGTGGTTCTCCCGTTCGTTTGCAGCGTTCCGTCGGAACCGTACTGCGATGAAATGAATACTAGATTCAGGACAATCGATGCACTAGACGGCAAAATGGCAATTCAGCGTTCCATTGATGGAACGATGGAGACTGAGATGGCCACTGCAGTGCAGGACCTGAACGATCTGTACTTCTTCACCCGGGTGGTCGAACACGGCGGCTTCGCGCCGGCCGCGCGCGCACTCGACATGCACAAGTCGAAGCTGAGCCGGCGCATCGCGCTGCTCGAAGAGCGCCTTGGCGTGCGCCTGATCCAGCGCTCCACACGGCGCTTCGCGGTGACCGAGATCGGTCAGGCCTATTACGGGCACTGCGTGGCGATGCGTATCGAAGCCGAGGCGGCGCAGGAGGCGGTCGAGCGCACGCGCGCCGAGCCGCAGGGCATCGTGCGCCTGGCCTGCCCAACCGCGCTGCTCGAATACCAGGTGGCGGACATCCTGTCGCGCTACATGGCCGAGTGCCCGCGTGTGCAGATCCACGTCGAAAGCACGAACCGCCGCGTGGACGTGATCCGCGAAGGCTTCGACCTGGCGATCCGGGTGCGCTTTCCGCCGCTGGAAGACACCGACCTCGTCATGAAGGTGCTCGGCGACAGCCACCAGCGGCTGGTTGCGCATCCGCGGCTGGTCGAGCCGCTGGCCGGCCAGTGCGTACCGGCCGATCTGTCGGCGCTGCCCAGCGTCGCCTGGGGGCCGGCGCAGCGCGAACACCGCTGGAATCTGCAGGGACCGGACGGTGCCAGCGCCCAGGTAGCGCACACGCCGCGGCTGATCACTGACGACCTGTCGGCACTGCGCAGCGCAGCGCTGCATGGTGTCGGCGTCGCGCAGCTGCCGACCATGATGGTGCGCGACGATATCGAAGCGGGCCGCCTGATCGACGTGCTGCCGCGCTGGGCGCCGCGCAGCGGCATCGCGCACGTGGTGTTTCCGTCACGCCGTGGGCTGCTGCCGGCGGTACGCGGGCTGGTCGATGCGCTGAGTCGGGGTTATCAGGTGGCTGACGCGCCAGCAGGCTTTGCACGCAGCACGCCGTGAGGGACGACCGCAGGCACGGCACCAGTCGGTTGTGCGCCGCCGGCTTCGAGCCGCGGCATGCGATGCCGTTGAATCCGGCCGATGCGTCACGGGTCGCAGTCTCGGCGGCACTGCGCGCGATCTGCACAGACGTTGTCAGGAACCGTCGCGCTGGCGGAGACTGTCGGCATTGGTGAGTTGGCGGCAGCACTGGTCTTTCACCTGCCGTTTGACGCTTACCTAGCGCTGGAGGTGGCATGAGCAGGCAAGGCACTACCGGTCAGGCGTTGCTCGCAGCGCTGCGCGGGCAGCGAGCGTTCGGGGCGCTGGATCCCGAGACGCTTGCCGGCATCGCGTCGGTGATGCACGTGAAGGCGTTCTCCGCCGATGACTTGCAGGATGATATCGACGGGCTCTATCTGATCATCCGCGGGGAAGTGCAGCTGATCAATGCCGACCGTCGAACCGAGGTTGCGTTGCGCCCGGGGGAGTTGTTCGGTTACGGCACGCCGGCGAGCGCTGCGGGTGCCTGGTCGGCCAGGGTGTCGGAAGACGCGTTGCTGGCGCGCGTTGCAAGCACCGATGTCGATGCGCTGTGCGCGGCGCAGCCGTCGCTGCAATGCTTCATCGCACCTGAGCCGACCGTGGTCGCGGACGCGCATCAGGCCCAGCCGGGCCTGAATCTGCTGCCCACGTCGGTGCGCGCGCTGATCAAGCGCAGCCCCATCACGCTGCCGCCCGATACCTCGATCCGCGATGCCGCGAAGCTGATGTCCGAGCAACGCGTGTCGTCCGTACTGATCGTGTCGCAAGGCCGCCTGTCGGGCGTGGTGACGGATCGCGACCTGCGCAATCGCGTGATTGCACAGGGCACCGATACGTCGCGCCCGCTCAGCGACATTGCCACGCCGCAGCCGCTGACGATGGACGTGAGGGACCCGGCCTTCGAGGCCCTGTTGCTGATGACGCGCCACAACATTCATCACGTGCCCATCACGGACGGCGATGCACTGGTTGGCGTGATCACGGCGACTGACCTGAACGTGCATCACAGCACGTCTCCGGTCTTTCTGGCGGGCGAAATCTACAAGCAGCAAACGCTCGAAGGCCTCGCCGCTGCCGCTGCAAGGGTGGGACTGCTGCAGCAGAATCTCGCCGCGTCGGGCGCGTCGGCATACAGCAGCGGGCGCATGATCACGGCCATTACCGACGCCATCACGTGCCGGCTGCTGCAGCTGGCCGAGGCGAAACTCGGGCCGCCCCCGATTGATTACGTCTGGGTGGCAGCCGGATCGCAGGCGCGCAGCGAGCAGACGGCCCGGTCCGACCAGGACAACTGCATGGTCATCGACGATGCCTTCGATCGCGCGCGTCACGGCGAGTACTTCAATGCGCTGTCCGGTTTCGTGTGCGACGGCCTGGCGGCCTGCGGATACCTCCACTGCCCGGGCGAAATGATGGCGATGACGGATCTGTGGCGGCAGCCGAAATCGCGCTGGCTGCATTACTTCCGCAAGTGGACGGACCAACCCGAGCCCAGGGCGCTGATGCTCACCTGCGTGTTCTTCGACCTCAGGGCGATTTACGGCAAGGCGTCGCTGCTCGATGAACTGCGGCGCGAAATGCTGTCGATGACGCAGGGCAAGCGCATGTTCCTGGCCCATATGGTCGGCAATGCGCTGACTCATACGCCACCTCTGGGGCTGTTCCGCGCGATTTCGACGATACGCTCCGGCGAGCACCGCGGCACCATCGACTTCAAGCACAGCGGCATCGTTCCGGTGGTCGATCTCGCCCGCGTCTATGCGCTGGCGGGCGGGCACGAAGCCATCAATACGTTTGACCGGCTGGATGTGGCGGCTACGGGTGGCGAAATCAGCGGGCAAAGTGCGCGCGACCTGCGTGAAACGCTGGAATTCATTGCCCGGATACGCATCCGGCATCAGGCCTGTCAGATTGCGGCCGGGCAGAAAGCGGACAACTTCGTCAAACCGGACGAACTGTCGAACTTCGAACGCAGCCAGCTCAAGGATGCCTTCGGCGTGGTTCAGACCTTGCAGAGCGTCCTGGGGCAGCGTTACCAGGCGGGGCGTTTCTAGGGTCTGACATTGATCGCGCGTGCTGACTGCACGCGGTTCGCGATCCAATGCCAACAGACCCTAGTACTTCAACCGCGCGTAATACGTCTGCTGGGCTGCTTCGCGCGCGTCGCCCAGCGTATGGATGCCTTTCTCGGCGAGCAGCGGAATCAGCCGCAGGAACACTTCGGCGGTGACGATGGCGTCTCCGAGCGCCGTGTGGCGGCCGATGACGGTGATGTTGAAGCGCTCGGCGATGGCTTCGAGCCTGTGCGATTCCTGATTCGGGTGCACCAGCGCAGACAGCAGCAGCGTGTCCAGCACCGGCTGTTCGAAGCGCAGGCCGGTGGCCGCCTCCTTCAACTGCAGGAAGCGCATGTCGAAGGCCGCGTTGTGGGCGACCAGTACGGTGTCCTGCGCGAACGCATGGAAGGCCGGCAGCACGGTGGCGATGGTCGGCTGACCGTCCACCTGGGCCTGCGTGATGCCATGGATCGGGATCGATGCGGCAGGAATCTTCCGCTGTGGATCGACCAGCTGTTCGAAACTTTCCTGCCTCAGCAGCTTGCCATTGACGATGCGCGCGGCGCCAATCTGGATGATTTCGTCGCCTTCGCTCGGATTCAGCCCGGTCGTTTCGGTGTCGAAAACCGTGTAGGTCAGCTCGGTCAACGGACGGTCGGCGAGCGTACGGCTCGATTCGGTCGAGCGGAACAGGTCGAAGTCGTAATACTCGGGGCGGCTGCCCTGCGGCACGAAGGTGGCGGTATCGAGCTGTTCGCGTTCGCTCGCCAGCGGCAGCAGGAAGCGGAAGAAGGCGCGGTGGCGAACGCGTTCGCGCTCGAGCCAGAACTCGCCGCCGTGGCGCTCGACCACGTCACGCACCGACAGCGGCGATCGCTCGCTGCCCGTGGTCATGCCGTCCATCTGCCAGTTCATCACCGTTTCGGTGCTCATGGTCTGGCCCTGCCAGATCAGGTCGAGGTGCGCGCGCGCGCCCTGCGGTGCCGCGCCGAGGCGCAACTGCACGCTGCGGACGTCGTATTCGTCCGCCAGCCGGTACGCCAGGCAGGCGAGCGCCTGCAGCAGCGAAAAGCTGTCCACCTTTAGCCACAGCGCGCCGTCGACCTCGTCGGCCGCGGCGCGCGGCGCGTCCAGCGATTCGATGCGCCGCAGCGCGGCCGACACGAGGTCGGCGCCCAGCATGTCTTCCAGCGGCCAGCGCGCCTTGATGCCGCGCGTGGATTCGTCGGCCAGTTTGCTCACGCGTGCGCTCATGGCGCCGACCTCGTCGCGGATGACGCCGTGGAAGCGCTCGCGCATCGCCGTGTCGAGATCGGGGAAGTCGAGCATGTCGATGGCCGCCTGCATGTTGGCGAGCGAGGCGCGGCTGCCTTCGGTCAGACCGAGCAGCAGCCGGTCGCGCGCCGACTCCTCCTCGAAGTCGCGGGTGATGTTGTCGAGCATCAGCACGAAGCCGCCGATGGCCTTGTCGTCGCCCTCGCCGCCGGCACGCACCGGCGTCATCTGCGCCCGCAGCAGCTGGCCGGCGCGCGTGGTGGTGACGAACTGCGCCGAAGGGCTGGCCACGCCGCGCTGCATGCGCTGCTGGATGTTCTCCAGCGCGTGCGCCACCAGCTTGCGGTCGAACACCGTGTAGATCGAGCGGCCGAGGCCGATCAGTTCGGCGCCCGAAGCGACCGCCGGCGCGTCGGACAGTGCGCGGAACTGCAGGCGGGCCCGGTTGTTGTAGAGCAGGATGCGGCCGTCGAGATTGCACACGACGACGCTCTGCGTCAGCTCGGACATCAGCGCCGCCAGCCGGCTGCGCTCCTGTTCGACGCTGCGGCTGGCTTCGCGCACCTGCTGCTCGACGTCAGCGCGCAGCCCGGCCCGCTGTTCGGCGAAGCCGGAAATGACGTCGGCCAGCGCCCGGTTCTCCGCTGCGCCCTGCGGCGTCAGCGTGCGCTGGACGTCGGTGCCGAGCAGGATGCGCGCCTCGTCGAGCAGTCGCGCCGGCGCGACGATGTAATGCCGGTACAGCGCATTGAGCCCGATGGCGGCG
Organism: Methyloversatilis sp. RAC08; assembly: GCF_001713355.1. Classification (NCBI taxonomy): domain Bacteria; kingdom Pseudomonadati; phylum Pseudomonadota; class Betaproteobacteria; order Nitrosomonadales; family Sterolibacteriaceae; genus Methyloversatilis; species Methyloversatilis sp. RAC08. The sequence goes on from NZ_CP016448.1 coordinate 2,142,075, forward strand.
ATCAGCAGCGCGAACACCAGCGTGACGCCAGCCAGCGGCAGCCGGCTGCCGATCAGCGCGACCACCGTATCGCGCTCGGCCGGTTCCAGCGTGGACATCAGCAGCACGCCGCTGACCACTGCCCAGCCGAGCATCACCAGCGCCAGTGCCGCGAGCGCCAGCAGCACGCGCCGGTCCGGGCGCAGCCGCGGGTTCACGTCGCCGGCTCCAGCATCGAGCGCACCTTCTGCACCAGCTCGCGCGTCGAGAACGGTTTGGTCACGTAGGCGTCTGCACCCAGCGCCAGCCCCTTCGCGACGTCGGTATCGCGCCCCTTTGCGGTGAGCATCAGGATACGGATGTCCTTGAGCGCGTCCTGCGCGCGCACCTCCTGACAGACCTCGAAGCCGGTCTTGCCGGGCATCATCACGTCGAGCAGCACCAGGTCGGGGCGGGTGGCGGCAATGGCGGCCAGCGCTTCGATGCCGTCGCGCGCGACGCTCACCTCGTAGCCTTCGCGCTTCATCAGGAACTCGAGCGAAATCAGTATGTTCGGCTCGTCGTCAGCGATCAGTATCTTGTGTGTCACGGCAGTCTTCCTCCTCCTCCTGTTCCGCGTCGGTCCATCATGCCGGCGGACTTTCCTGTGTATTCCAAGGTAGATGGAAGCTGACACAGGTGCCTTGCCCTGGATCAGCTTCCAGCCACATGTGTCCGCCGAAATGTTCGACGATCTGCCGGCTGATCGGCAGCCCCAGGCCGGTGCCCTGAGGCCGCGTGATGCCGTCGCCACCCTGATGAAACTTCTCGAATACCAGCTTCTGCTGGTCGGGCGGCACGCCCGGCCCGTTGTCATGCACGTCGACCGTGATGCCGCGGCCGTCGGTGCGAATGCGCACGTCGACCCGGCCGCTGCCGCGCGGCACGAACTTGGCGGCGTTCGACAGCAGATTGAGCACGACCTGGGTCAGTCGGTCCGGGTCGGCGCGCAGCGTGCGCACATGCGCCGGGGCATGCAGCACGACGGTCGAACCGCGCTCGCGGAACACCTCGTGCGTCGTTTCGATGGCCTGTTCGACCAGTGCGCGCAGGTCGACGTCGGTGTTGTGCCATTCGGCATGGCCCGACTCGATCTTTGCCATGTCGAGCACCTGGTTGACGAGACGGGTCAGGCGCTCGGTCTCGGCGACGATGATGCCGAGGAAATGCTGACGCTGCTCGACGCCCATCTCCGGGTCGTCGACCATCAGTTCCGACAGTGCGCGGATCGAGGTCAGCGGTGTGCGCAGTTCGTGCGTGACCGAGGACATGAAGTCATCCTTCAGCCGGTCCAGGCTCTTCAGCTGGTCGTTGGCGGCGCGCAGTTCGGCGGTGGCGCGTTCGAGCGAGCGCGACTTGTCTTCCAGCGCGTGCGAATAGGCACGCAGCTGCGAAGCTTCGTCGAGGATGCGCATCACGTCGTCGAGCCCGAGCGCTTCTTCCTCGACCACCGAGGCGACCATCACCCGCGCCGAGGCGCTGCCGATGGCGCCGGCGAGCTGGGTTTCGACGAACTGCACCAGTCGGGCGTCCGGCTTGATCTGGTCGACCCGGGTCACGCCGACGCGCGCCGCATAGTCCTCGAACAGTTGCTGCGCGCGGGCGGCGCCGAGAAAGCGGGCGATCAGCGGCTGCAGTTCGGCCACTTCGGCGCGGCCGCGCCAGAACACCGGCCCACTGCTGGCGGTGCGCTCGAATACGTCGACGAACAGCAGCGCCTGGCTGGTTTCGCTGGCCGACGGGATGCGCCACAGCGAAACCCCCACGTAGGCGCCGATATTGAACAGCAGGCTCCAGAACAGCGAGTGCGTCAGGTTGTCGAGCCCGGCCAGGCCGAGCAGCTGTTCGGGCTTGAGCAGCTCGATGCCCCACGGTCCGTGCTCGAGGAAGCTGGCGTCCATCCAGCCCGATTTGGCGATGGACGGCAGCATCAGCGTCCACGCCCAGGCAGCGAAGCCGGCGCTCAGCCCGGCCATCGCGCCGCCCTGCGTGCCACCTTTCCAGTACATGCCGCCGAGCACGGCCGGCGCGAACTGCGCGACGGCGGCGAAGCTGATGAGGCCGATGCTCACCAGCGCATAGGCCTCGCCGGCGACATGGAAATAGACGTAACCCAGCAGCATCACGCTGAGGATGGCGGCCCGACGGATGCGCAGCAGCAAGCCAGTCAGATCGCCGGCGGCGCGTGCGCCGAAGCGACGGGTACGCAGCAGCAGCGGCATCACCAGGTCGTTGCACACCATGGTCGATACCGCGATGGTTTCGACGATCACCATGCCGGTCGCCGCCGACAGCCCCCCAATGAAGGCGACCAGCGCCAGCGTGTGCTGGCCGTGGGCGAGCGGGATGGACAGCACGAAGGTTTCCGCATCGCGCACGCCGGGGCCGAAGTAAAGCAGGCCGCCGAGCGCGATAGGGAGCACGAACAGATTGATCAACAGCAGGTAAAGCGGAAAAACCCAGACGGCCCGCCGCAGATGGCGCTCGTCCACGTTCTCGACCACCATCACCTGGAACTGGCGTGGCAGGAAGATGACCGAAAGCATCGACAGCACGGTCATCGCGAACCATTGTTCGTAGGCGAACGGGCGGCCCTGTTCGAGACCGAGCAGCGGGCGCAGGTCGGGGTGGGCGAGGGCGCGGCCGAACAGGTCGCCGAGCCCATCGAACACCCAGTAGCTGACGAACAGGCCGACGGCGACGAAGGCGAGCAGCTTCACCACCGACTCGAAGGCGATCGCCGCCACCATGCCTTCGTGCCGCTCGGTGGTGTCGAGGTGACGCGTGCCGAACACCATGGTGAAGCCGGCCAGCGCGAGGGCGACGTACAGCGTGCTGTCGCGCCACCATTGCGCCGCCGCGGCCGCCGCTTCGCCCGGCACTGCGGTGAGCACCGCGTAGCCGCTGGAGACCGCCTTGAGTTGCAGCGCTATGTAGGGAACGATGCCGACCACGGTGATCAGCGTCACCAGCCCGGCCAGCAACGGGCTCTTGCCGTAGCGGCTGGCAACGAAGTCGGCGATCGAGGTGATGCGGTAGGTGCGGGCGATGCGGATCATCTTGCGCACCACCATCCACGCCAGCACCATCGCCAGCGTCGGCCCGAGGTAGATGGGCAGGAACCACACACCCGATGTCGAGGCGCGCCCGACGCTGCCGAAGTAGGTCCAGGCAGTGCAATACACGGCCATCGACAGGGCGTACATCCAGGCGTTGCCGATCACCGAGCGCCCCTGCTGAGCCCGATGGTCGCCGTACCAGGCGATGGCGAACAGCAGCAGCAGATAGGCGAATGAGGTACCGACGAGCAGCGGGGCGGACAGCACGGTCAGCGCTCCGGACGTTCGATGATCCAGCCGAGCAGCGCAATCAGCGTGCCCCACACGACGAACAGCGCGGCCGGGAACAACGGCAGGCCGAGCAGCGTCGCGTCACGGTCCCACAGCGCGAGCAGCGGGAAGTTGAACAGCAGCAGCGCTGCGGCGAACAGGGCCAGAAGACGCTGGGTGCGAAGCGCGACCGTCACGGACGTCTCCCGCCTCAGGCCGTCTTCTTGCCGGTCTGCAGGTGGGCGTGCCGGCTCAGCGCAAAGCTGGCGAAGAACTTGCACCAGATGGTCGAACCGGCGATGGCCGACCACACTTCATACGACAGCGAACCGCTGACCACGCCGAGGATGACGAACACCACCACGATGCCGGCCACCAGATTGATCGTCATTTCATAGGGTGCCCAGCGCGCGGCGTCGGCCGGCGGCTCGCCGCGCTTGATCGCCACTTCCGAGAAGTCGCGCTTCACCATGATGCGCCAGGCGCGACGCAGCCAGAAGAAGGCCATCGGGAACAGCGCGAGAAACAATATCCACGTCATTGCGACGCTGATGTCGAAAACCATGTCGGGCTCCTGACCTGCTCCGCCGACAGGTCTGCGCGGCGGATGCGGGAGAAAAAAGGCCCCGCCGGCAGGACCGGCGGGGCCTCACATTAAACCATCAGTCCGCCTGGCGGGCCGATGGTCCGGTCAGCATGAACCGCGTGCTCAGTGCGCGCCATCCACCGCCTTGGAACCGCGCGGGATGCGCACGGCTTCGACCATGTGCTGGATGTGCTCCGGCGGCTCCTTGGTCACCTTGTCCACCGCGAACGCAACGATGAAGTTGACCAGCGCGCCGATGGCACCGAAGGCTTCCGGCGTGATGCCGAAGAAGCTGTTCGCGCCGCCGATCATGTCGACGTACTCGGTGCCCTTCACGAAGAAGATGCCCTTGTGCGCGAACACGTAGAACAGCGTGATGGCGAGGCCGGAAAGCATGCCGGCGATGGCGCCTTCCTTGTTCATCTTCTTCGAGAAGATGCCCATCATGATGGCCGGGAACAGCGACGATGCCGCGATACCGAAGGCCAGTGCCACCGTACCGGCTGCGAAGCCAGGTGGGTTCAGACCGAGCCAGCCCGAAATCACGATGGCCACCGCCATGGCGATCTTGCCGGCCAGCAGCTCGTTCTTCTCGCTGATGTCAGGAACGAAGACGTTCTTGATCAGGTCGTGCGACACGGCAGACGAAATGGCCATCAGCAGACCGGCAGCGGTCGACAGTGCCGCAGCCAGACCACCCGCAGCCACCAGCGCGATGACCCAGTTGGGTAGCAGCGCGATTTCCGGGTTGGCCAGCACGATGATGTCGGCATTCACCGTCAGCTCGTTGCCCTTCCAGCCGGCCGCTTCGGCCTTCGCCGCAGCTTCTTCGCTCTTCGGCTTGTCGTTGTAGTACTGGATGCGACCGTCGCCGTTCTTGTCCTCGAACTTCAGCAGGCCGGTCTTCTCCCAGCGCTTCATCCAGTCCGGACGATCATCGGCCTTGATGCTCGACTCTTCGGCGTACAGGTCACCGCCCTTCACGACGGCCGTATTGACCGTGCCGTGCAGGTTGAGCTTGGCCATCGCCGCGACAGCCGGAGCGGTCGTGTAGAGAATGGCGATGAACACCAGTGCCCAGCCGGCCGAGCTGCGTGCGTCCTTGACCGTCGGAACGGTGAAGAATCGCATGATCACGTGCGGCAGACCGGCGGTACCGATCATCAGCGACAGCGTGTACACGAACATGTTGAGCGTCGAGCCCGCCGTGGTCGTGGTGTATTGGCCGAAGCCCAGATCGGTCACGACCATGTCGAGCTTGCTCAGCAGCGACACGTCGGTACCCACCATGTTCGAACCCAGGCCCAGCTGCGGAATCGGCATGCCGGTAAGCTGCAGCGAAATGAAGATGGCCGGCACCGTGTAGGCCAGGATCAGCACGATGTACTGCGCGACCTGCGTGTAGGTGATGCCCTTCATGCCGCCGAACACGGCGTACAGGAACACGATGCCCATGCCGACATAGATGCCCACCTCGGACGACACGCCGAGGAAGCGCGAGAATGCCACGCCCACGCCGGTCATCTGGCCGATGATGTAGGTGATCGATGCGGTCAGCAGGCAGATCACCGCAACCATAGAGGCCGACTTCGAGTAGAAGCGGTCGCCGATGAACTGCGGCACCGTGAACTTGCCGAACTTGCGCAGGTACGGTGCCAGCAGCATGGCCAGCAACACGTAACCGCCGGTCCAACCCATCAGGAACAGGCCGCCGCCGTAACCCATGTTGGAAATCAGGCCGGCCATCGAAATGAAGGATGCGGCCGACATCCAGTCAGCCGCAGTCGCCATGCCGTTGGTGACCGGGTGCACGCTGCCGCCGGCAGCGTAGAACTCGCTCGTCGATCCTGCACGAGCCCAGATGGCGATGCCGATGTAGAGCGCGAAGCTCAGGCCGACACCGATGTAGATGGTTGTTTGCAGATCCATGGCATCAATCCTCGTGTACGTCGAACTGACGGTCAATGTCGCCCATCTTCTTGGCGTAATAGAAGATCAGCGCGATGAAGACGTAGATCGAGCCTTGCTGTGCAAACCAGAATCCGAGCGGGTAGCCGCCCAGCTTGATGCCGTTGAGTGCGTCCGCGAACAGGATGCCGGCGCCGAACGACACCACGAACCAGACGATCAGGATCTTGGTGAGCAGGCCCAATGTGGCTTGCCAGTAGCCACTGTTACCTTTTTCCATGGGTGTTTCTCCTCCAATGTTTTTGAACTACCCGGCTCCGCGGCTGTTGTGCCGGGGCTTTTCTGACCGCAGTTCCGGGCGCCCTTTACTGCTGCGTGCCGGATACTAGGGTGCTTACCTTACGGCAAGCTTATGCGGCGCCAGCCGCAGCGAGACCTGGGCGCGCGGGTGCCAACGCCGGTCGGATCAAGGTCCGGTGCGGCAAACCCGTCATCCCATGGTAGTTTCGGCGCATGGTCGCAATCAACGGATATCTTCTGCTGGCCGGCCTGCTGCTGTTTGCCAGTGTGCTCGGCAGCACCGTGTCCACCCGGCTCGGGCTACCGCTGCTGCTGCTGTTTCTCGTTGTCGGCATGCTGGCCGGCGAGGACGGGCCCGGCGGCATCCTGTTCAGCGACTTCACGACCGCGACGCTGGTCGGCCAGCTCGCGCTCGCCGTCATCCTGCTCGACGGCGGTCTGCGCACCCGCACCGAAACCTTCCGCGTGGCGCTGCGCCCGGCGGCCGTGCTGGCCAGCTGGGGCGTGGTGGCCACTGCGCTGCCGCTCGGGCTGTTCGCCACCTGGCTGCTCGATGTGGACTGGCGGCTCGGCATGTTGCTGGCCGCCATCGTCGGCTCGACCGACGCCGCAGCCGTGTTCGCGCTGCTGCGCAACAGCGGGGTGCGCCTGAATCAGCGGGTGAAGGCCACGCTGGAGATCGAATCCGGCGCCAATGATCCGATGGCCATCCTGATGGTGACCATGCTGGTCGAAATGCTGCTGCACCCGGAACAGTCGAGCCCGCTGCGCTTCGCGCTGATGCTCGTCAGCCAGATGGGGCTGGGTGCGCTGGCCGGTCTCGCCGGCGGCTGGGTGCTGGCGCGCCTGCTGCGCCGGCTCAAGCTGGCCGAAGGCCTGTATGCCCTGCTCATCCTGTCCGGCGGTCTGCTGATCTTCGCCGCCACCAACCTGCTCAACGGCAGCGGTTTTCTCGCCATATATATAGCGGGGCTCATCGTGGGCAACCGGCGCAGCCACGCGACCGAACACGTGCTGCGCGTGATGGACGGTCTGGCCTGGCTGGCGCAGGCCGGCATGTTCGTCGTGCTCGGCCTGCTGGTGACGCCATCGCACCTGCTCGACCACGCGTGGGAAGCGCTGGCCATGGCGGTGTTCCTGATCCTGGTTGCGCGCCCGTTCGCGGTCGCCACCGGACTGCTGCCCTTTCGCTACCGGCCGCGCGAGGTGGCCTACATATCGTGGGTCGGACTGCGCGGCGCAGTGCCCATCGTGCTGGCCATCGTGCCGGTCATGATGGGCGTGCCCGACTCACTGCTGCTGTTCGACGTCGCCTTCGCCGTCGTGCTGCTGTCGCTGCTGGTGCAGGGTGCCACCGTGCCCTCGGCCGCGCGCGTGCTCGGCGTAGAGGTGCCGCCGCGCGACGAACCGGTGGACCGGCGCGAAGTGTGGGTCGGGGGCGACGCCGCGCTGGAGCTGCTCGAATATCTCGTCGGCGCCGGATCGTCGGCAGAAGGACGTCACCCGGACGACATTGCAGCCGACTTCGGCGAACCCGGCGAAGTGCGCTGCGTCGCCGTCACGCGCGCGCAGCGCCTGGTGCGCCTGCAGCCCGCGTCGCGGCTGGCCGAAGGAGACGCCGTGTGGTTCGCGGCCCCGGAGGCGCTCGCCGAACCGATCGCCCGCGCCTTCGGCGCCGTGTCCGGCGGCCTGAGTGCGCACGCGGGTTTCTTCGGCGAATTCGTCGTCGACCCCAGCTGCCGCGCCGGCGACCTTGCGCTGAACTACGGCTTCGAATTGTCGGCCGAAGATGCCGAACTCGACCTGAAGACGCTGATGCTGTTCCGCCTCGGCCGCGGCGCCGTCGTCGGCGACCGCGTCAGCGTCGGCGCCATCCAGCTCACCGTGCGCCGCATGGACGCCGCCGGCAACGTGGTCGCGGTGGGGTTGAAGGTGCCGCATGCGGGGGAGCATTGAGGCCATGGGGTCCAGGTCGTAGCGAGCAGGGCAAGGCGCCGCCGCGGTTCTCAGGACGCATCCGTTGGCCAGAGGCTGTTGCACCGGATGGCGGGTCGGCCCGTGTTGTGCTGTGCTCAGGAACACAGGGGTGTTTTCCTGAAGAATCGGGCCGGGCGTCTTCAATGCAAACGTTTGAACGAAAGACGCTTTCGCGGATTTCGGACAGGCAGGGGGTGGGCTTGCCGAAGTTTGGTTTCGGTGTCGGCTTCGGACACGCCGACGCGCATGCCGTGCGGGCCAGAAATCCTTACGATCATGAGGATTCTGAAAGAAAAAAGGCGTTGTCACCGAGAATCCTCACGATCATCAGGATTTTCAGCCGAACTCGCCCACTTGATCCAAAACCCGCGTGAAACTGTTCGGGTCCAGTGCATCAACCGCGTCGCGGATGCAGGCGGTCAAATGCTTCTTGTGGCAACCACCCCTGAACGCGGGTGGAAGGAAGCAAAGCCGGGTTCGGATCGGAAGGGAGGTCGCTTGCAGTCGCTTCCATCAAACACCTTCATCTGCTCTTTGTGGGCCTCTCAACGCTTCTGCCGCGCAGACGCCGCCCGTTACCAGTGACTTTGCCGGCTTCATCGGCAGGTCAAAGCTGCCGAACTGATCTTGATACCGAGTAATGCACCCTGTATGGTAAGAACGTAATGCGTTCCTTACCGGGGAGGACACCATGTTTGCTGTCGCCAAAATTACCGCCAAGGGTCAAACCACCATTCCGCAGGACGTACGCACTGCGCTGCATGTTGCGCCGGGCGATCTGATCGCCTGGGAAGTCCGTGCCGACGGCACGGCTACGGTGCGCCGTGTGCAGGCGCTCGATCTGGAGTACCTGCGCGCGGTCGAAGGCACGCTTTCGGAGTGGGCGGGCAGCGCCGACGAGGAAGCCTACCGTGAGCTTTGAGCGCTTCACGGTGGTGCGCGTGCCGTTTCCTTTCACCGACCGCAACGCCACCAAAAACCGCCCGGCGCTCGTGCTGTCCGACTCCGCCGCATTCAACACCCCGGCCGGTCACTCGGTTATGGCGATGATCACGTCGCAGGGCAACGCACCGTGGCCGCTCGACTGCCCGATTGCCGACCCGGGCACTGCTGGCCTGCCCGCACCGTCGCTGGTGCGCTTCAAACTGTTTACGCTCGATCATCGACTTGTGCGCGGCGAACTTGGCAGGCTGTCCGCCGCCGATGCGGTATCTGTGCGCGGCGGTCTGAGCCGCCTGCTGGAAGGGTCGGAATGAGCTGGCACGCCCAGAAATCAACAGCCCCGGCATTTATCCCGTCGGCGCGGTCGTCTTTCGCCCGGCTCGACGCATTCTGGTGGTGGTGGTCTGGCTGGATGCCCGTCATGCGTGCATCGCTACCATTTTTGCTACCAGAGCACGTCCTGGGGACGTAAACGACAAAGGCCTTCATCGGAAGGCCTTTGTTTTCAACTACTTAATTTGGTGGGTTGTGAGTGGCTCGAACACTCGACCTACGGATTAAGAGTCCGCAAAAATTAGGGTTTCTTCGCGTTGATTTTCATTTATCATACATTATAAGTCGTTGTTATTAAACAAATTCGCGTAAAAGCTTGTTGATTTGCGTTCAGTCGGATTGCTAGAATGCCGCTACACGTTGGCTACAAGGCCTACCGTGTGTAGCCACAGGAGAGCTCATGCAACGCGAACGACTGACTGCCGAACGCATCCGCCGATTCACCTGCCCGAAGGATGTAAAGCAGAGCTTCCTCTGGGATACCGAGGCCCCGCGTCTTGCGGTGCGTGCTACTGCGGGCGCAAAGTCTTTCGTCTTCGAGGCCAAACTTCATGGTCAGACCATTCGCCTGACTATCGGCGACGCGGCGGCATGGAAGATCGAAGATGCGCGCGCCGAGGCCTGCAGGCTGCAGACCCTGGTCAACAGGAAAGTCGATCCTCGCCAGGAACGTGCCGAAAAACTTGCATCCATCGAAGCGCAGCGTGAGCGGGAAAAACGAGTCAAGTCCCATGCGCTTGATGCGTGGGCGGAATACGTTGAGGCGCGGCGCTCAAAGTGGGGTGCGCGTACGCTTGCAGACCATCAAAGCATGGTCTCCGAGGGCGGAAAGCCGAAGACCCGCGGGCGGAAGAAGGGCGAGGGTGATACCACCCAGCCAGGCATCCTGCGCGCACTGCTGTCGCGGCCGTTGGAGAGCATCGACGCGGAAGCAGTGCGAGACTGGCTGAAGGAAGAGGTGAAGAAGCGGCCCACCTCCACCGCATTGGCGTTTCGGCTGTTGCGAGCATTCATCAACTGGTGCCTGAGCAGGAAGGAGTTTGCACCACTGGTACATGCAGACGCGTGCAAAACCCGTACCGCGCGCGACGAACTTCCGAAGAAAGCGGCGAAGGACGACTGCCTGCAAAGGGAACAACTTTCGCTGTGGTTCGAAAAAGTTCGTGCGCTGCCCAACCCCGTGCATGCCGTCTATTTGCAGGTACTGCTGCTTACCGGTGCTCGTCGCGAAGAAATCGCGGGCCTGCGCTGGGTGGATGTCGACTTCCGATGGAAGAGCCTCACCATCAAGGACAAGGTGGAGGGCCACCGCGTTATCCCGCTCACACCGTACGTCGAGAGCCTGCTGCAGGATCTGAAGAACCGTCACGATGCGGACGCAAACCGAGCGGGCAAACTGTTTGGTGCGGACAAGGAAAAAGCCGAGCAGATTACCGAGCGCGTACGCGAGTGGGTGTTCAGCAGTCCGACTGCGGCATCTGGTCGACTGCGGGAGCCACGCATCGCACATAACAAGGCCTTGGTCGCCGGCGGCCTGCCACCACTGACGCTGCATGGTCTGCGCCGGTCTTTCGGCACGCTGTCCGAGTGGGTGGACGCACCGAGCGGCGTAAGCGCGCAAATCATGGGCCACAAGCCGTCTGCGATCGCCGAAAAGCACTACCTTCGCCGGTCGCTCGATCTCCTGCGCGTTTGGCACATCAAGATCGAGCAATGGATGTTGCAAGAGGCCGGCATCACGCAGTCGGAGGAACAGCCGTCCCAAGATGCCCACTCATCCGTGACATAACGCCATTTTTGGTGGCTGGATAGGCGAGTGGTCCGCTGTATGGCGGATGTCAGAGTGAGCCGTGTCGACGGCTCCCTCGCCGACTACCATGAATCGAGGCAGCGACGGCATAAGACCAAGGATACGAAACTGAAAATCATCCGGACCGCCGCCATGCATTTTCAGTCTTTAGGCGAAATCGAACACCTGTGAAACGTAGAAGACGACAGTGCCGATGCGGATAGCCTTTAGGTGCTGGCCATGTTGGTCGAGCCCCTTAAAAAAGCATTCTCCAATCGAATTACTCGTTCCGATCGGCTTTCTGGCGTACTTGGTAGACACCCGTCGGCTCACCCGGCATGACTTCAAACAGCGCACTGGCCCGCGTGGCAGGGTGGCCGGCATCATGAAACGCACCCGTTCGCCTCTCCGTATCGCTGATCCGCCGTCCGTGCGCCGGCCTGGAATTGCCTGCCGAGGTGCCCTCAGTCCTACTCGCCTGGTTACGCAACGCCGTTTGATCGAGTAGTACCGAGAATTCTGAATGTCAGCGAACAGCGCAACGAAGGGTGCTGTGCCAACAGCAATTAAAAAGCCCGGTTGCCCGGGCTTTTTCCGTTAGATCCGGATCACTGGAAACGGTTTTACATTTTGGACCCCCGCCAAGAGGCGCCGGAACTCAACTTCACGAGCAAGTCGCAATTTCAAGGCCTCATCGTCCAAAATATCGTCAAGGTCCATAGAAGCGAAGTTCGGGTGTTGCGAAAGCAGCGACGCGCGTGCGTAGAAGCTAGCCCAAGCTTCCACTCCATGTTCGTCTATAAACAATCGACGAAGATCCTGATAGGCATTACGTGCAATGATAAAGTCTTTATCAAAATACCTATGTGCCAAGGTCTGAATGGAAAATTCGACGCCAGTGGATTCGCATTCCAACATAAACTTTTCAATATCTTTCATAATTTCTTTCGTATTTAATAGAGCGAAATTGCTCTATCCGAAATATATGACTCGAAAGGCATGTGCACAAGGGCCATGGAGCCAAAGTTCGTGAAATGTGCACGGAATATTTTTAATCGATTATAAATTTAATTATATCAATATATCATTTCAAAATGAAATTCATTGAAGCCACAAAAAAACGAAGTCAAATAAAGGTGCGGCATGGGGCTAAGTCATTCTCTCTCAGGAAGGATGACGAAAGAAAGCGATGACGACCAGGGTTTTTAGGAAGTGCGCGTCGAAGAAGTGTGAATGATTTCCAAGAGGAAGGGGCGTAAGTCCCGCATGATCTTTTCGATGTTCATTTCGAGTCCGTTTCCGTAGAGGCGAGGATCGCACCGAGCAGCATGATGCGTAATGAACGCAGTCCGACGGATAGCTACGACACGCAGCGGATCACCTGATCAAGATACAGGTCAGGCAATCACTGCCCCGAATTACCCCCAGACCCAGCTTTCGAAAAAGGGAGTCGATCGGGCAATCGGAACAGGCGAGCAGGACGTCGATCTACATCGTTGTTAGGGCGTACCGATGTGTCGGGATTGTTTCCGATTAGGGTAGTTTTTGCCGTTGCTAATCGGGTGCAATTTCACGGCCTTGGGGGCCTGGATCAACACTGGTACAACGCCACCTCCTTTTGACATTCCTGCGTGCCCGTAGCAGCTTTGAGTTTTTGTGGACGCATGTCCCAGAGCTCTCGCGATTTCCTCAGGTGTCTTTCCTGCAGCCTTGAGGTCACTTGCAAAAGAATGCCTCAAATTGTAAGCACTGAGCCCAGTCTTTCCCCCCAACCCCAAACGTAGAGAAGCTCGTTTAATGGCGGCGCTGTAAGCCTTGGTATTTATTGGTTCAATCGTCACAAAACCTTGATTGTTTTTCGGCAGAGCTTTGACCGTCGAGACGATTTCAGAGAGAAATAGGCCCCTTGCTCCTACGAGTTTATAGATCAACACCCTGGCAGGCTGTCCTGAAGACGCCCTTACTTTGAGTCCTTTTATTCCAAATAAAATATAGTCCTTTATGACCTTTACCAAAAAACCCTCGTCGAATTCGCCAGGCCGACATCCCGTAACGGCGCTCAGGGCGTAGTGCAGTCTGTATTCCTTCAAGCCTGATTCATCCCAGAGCAATTCACGCCAGTTGGATGGCGCACCCCGCATATCCTTGCGCTTACTGTGACGTGGTTTTCGAGTTTCTTTGGGAATTGGCGGCGCCGCCTGAAACAGTTGTTGTAAATCACTTAAAAAACTCGGTGACAGCGCTTGGATCTCCGCGGGTACGCGCGACGGATCAAGTCCGTTATCGGCGACATGTTGTCTGTAATCGCTCCAGAACAGCACTGCCGCCTTGTAACAGAACCATGTATTGTTCTTGGTTGTTTGCCTTGCTTTCGCGAGTACCTCATTTGCGCTAGAACACCCATTTATCAGGCGGATGAAGACTTTCTCATACTGTTCTATGGTTTTTTTGCAGGTTGCGTCATTACCATCTCCATAAGTTGTACTACTCAGGAAATGTATGCGGCAAACTAAGAATGTCAATTTCAGCCAAAAAAAGGCATAATCAAGTCCGACTGAATTAAAGCCTGTCACGCCCGACCGGAACGTGATCCGCTATTCGATTGCGAATTCTGTGTGGCGCGCCGCCTCATCGGCTTCGCTCGACGATGTCAGTGGCGCGCACTACTGCGCCAATTCAATCACGCCCCACAGACTCGCTGCATCCCGAACATCAATCAAAGCTCTGAGAGTCCAACTTAACGGGTGACTCAACACTCGGCACTCATGCCCACGATGTCGGAAAGGTCGATCGTTGCCTTGCAGGGATCAATCTCTGACTGGCAAGACGATGTCAGTCGAACGTTCATTTCCCGGTAGCGCATTCGGGTTGCGCATGACCGTTCCATTTCTTGAAAGGGTTGTCACCTCCGTGACTTCTGCGCTGAGGCTATGTCGAGAAATCTCGGCGAAACGTGCGATGCCTACTCTTGTATCTGTTTGCGGTTGATTCTCCGGGAATCCGCAGATGATGAAGCGTTGGCGGATTGGATCGGATCGTTCGCGCGAGAAGCACGCACGACCGTCGGGTAGCAATATGAAATACTGAGTAGCGTGGACGTTGCGGGCATCACCTGTCCCCGGCCCTTCGTAAAAAGAGCCGCTTCGGCGGCTCGTTGTCTCGAACAGGAGAAACCATGTTCGCGTCGGAATCCAGTAGTCAACCCGAATCAATCACCGAGCCCTACGAGTGGATTCGCGACACCGGGCCACTGGCCGGAAGTCTGGCGCGGCCTTTGGTCTATGCGTTCGAGCACATCACTCTCCCCGACGCACTTTTCACTCGCCACCCGGAATTGATCAGCGCGCTCATCCCTTACGAACAGAGCGGGATGGCCTTTCTTCATATGTGGTCCAAAAGTTTTGGTGTCTGCCAGAGTCATGGCATGTTCAAGCCGGGATCAGCAAGCCACACCAGGTCTGAGATCGCGTACATCCGATCCATGCTCGGGTCGGTCAGCTGCAGAAAGGTCATATACGGAGAATTTGCGATATCGGTGCTCCGCACACCCCAACCCCGCGTGGGTGGAGAAACCTACTATGTCGCGTTGTGTCGTCGCCTCGACGACAACGCCGCCTATGACGGAACGCTTTCACCATCAAGCAGGTATTTCACCTTCGAAGCCTTCGATCTTAAGGAGCATGCGTATTTATGTGAATGGGATCATGCGCGGACCCACAGCAATATGGGCATGTTTCCGATCCTGAGCGAACAAGAGTTTCTTGAACTGGTGTGCAGTCGGTTTCCGTCGTGCAACATGACGAAAAAGCCGCCCTAGCCTGTTCGCGACTCGAGACGCCGAGCCTGATGCAGACTCATCCACGCTTGTCCCGGACCCTAACAGGCTGGTGAGAAACCCTTGAATCCTTCCGGATCACGGCCTTCCGTTCATTTTTTCCGGCACCGGAAGTGCGCCGTGGCTCTTGATTCAGGGTTCTTTCACCCCTGCATTCCGCCGCTCGCCAAGCGGCGGACGTACTTGTCCTTACGCGGCCACCTGCCGCATCAGATTCAGCAGTCTGGTCAGGTTGTAGGCCGCGAACGCAAACAGCGCCTGCCCCGACAGCTTCTCCAGTCCCTTGTGCCGCGTCTTGCGCAGACCGCCCACCGTCTTGATCCAGCCGAAGGCTTCTTCGATCATCTTCCGACGCCTCAGGCTCATCGCATAACCCTTGCCGCGCGCGGTACGTCCGTCGACCGCGCTGCCGGTGACCTTTCGAGCCACATGCGCGCGGATCCCGCGACGCTCAAGTTCGCCGACGAATTCGGCGGTGTCGTAGCCCTTGTCGGCACCGACCGTGGCGCCCGGTTTGCGCACGCTGCGATCCACCATCCGGATCGCCGCTTCCCACTCCGCGCGACCGGTGGCCTGCGTGCTCTCGACATCGACGACGAGTCCGTTGCGGTTCTCCGACAGCGCGTGCGTCATGTAGCGCAACTTCGCCTCGGTGAATTCACCTTTCTTGTACAGCCGCGCCTGCGGGTCGGTTGTGCTGTGGTGCGTGGCGTTGCTGCGCTTCTCACCCTTGAAATTCGTCTCGGGGTTGCGCCCCGCTGGTTTGTCCGGGCCGCTGCCGTCCTTGGGCACGAAGCTCTTGTGGCTGGCCCAGGCCTCGATCATCGTGCCGTCGACGCTGAAGTGCTCATCCGACACAAAACCCTGCCACTGCGCCAGATGCAGCACGCGGCGGAAGAACGGGCGGGCAATGTCGTCGTCGAGCAGCCGGTCGCGGTTGATGCTGAACACCGTGCGATCCCACACCACATCGTCCATGCCCAGGCCGACGAACCAGCGAAACAGCAGGTTGTAGTCGAGTTGTTCGACGAGCTGGCGCTCGCTGCGAATGGTGAAAAGGATCTGCAGGAGCAAAGCGCGCAGCAACTGCTCGGGCGGGATAGACGGGCGGCCGGTATGCGAATAGCGTTCGTCGAACAACGCACTCATGTTCGCGAGGATGCCGTCGACCAGCGCACGCAGGGCGCGCAGCGGATGGTCCTTCGGAACACGTTGCTCAAGACTCACGTAGCTGAACATCGACGTCTGGGGATTCTCTTGGCCGCGCATAGAAAATCTGGAAAAGTAGAAGGACGATTCGAGGGGGAAGTCTGCCGCAAAACCCGCGCCTGGAAAAAAGGGGCGGGGTTTCTCACCAGCCTGCTAAGCCCTCGTACGCATTCGCGCCATTCTCAGTGGACGTCCCCGCTTCCGGGATGATTTCGGGCGCGCGGGCAGTCGATATCTTGAGTTTCTGGGCATCCTTACGGCCGATCGATGATCTTCGACCGGTGAATCCGCTGCGCGACTTCCCGAACTCCGCGATCTATCGACAGATCGACGATTGCATCCGGATTGATGTGGAGCGCGGGCACTTTCGCAATCCCTGCCACGGTGAGTCTCGCCGCTGAGAACTGGTTCGAGATGGGGCGTTTCGCGTGATTCTGGTAGAGTCGAAATGGGTAGTTGCTGCAGAGCCTGTCAGCTCCTATTCACGGCGACCGACGAGCAGATGTGCACGTCCATTCGACGACCTCGGCGGGTAAGGAGAAGGCATGGAAAGCATGCAGGGCGACCAAGGCGAACATCCCGAACGAAAGACCTTGATCGACGTTTCCGTCGAAGGCTGGCGTTTCGCCAGGGTGTTCGCCCGCCTGCTTGACAAACTCGATCCATGGGAAGCGGGGCGATACACCAATCAGGCCCGCTATTTCGCCAAGAAGATCGATGACGGACTCGAGACGTTCGGCCTGCGCATCGTCAGCCTCGAAGGCCAGCCCTACGATCCGGGCATGGCGGTCTCCGCCTTGAACATCGCAGACTTCGGGCCGGACGATGTACTGATGGTCGACCAGATGGTCGAGCCGGTGGTCATGGGGCCCGAAGGACTGGTGCGCGGCGGAACCGTCATGCTTGCGAGAGTTGCCCAGCCATGAAGCACTACATCGGAATCGACCTCGGAACAACCAACAGTGCAGTGAGCGCCTACGACGGCGAGATCGTGCGCCTGTTCAAAAGTCCCGACCAGAACGATGTCACGCCCTCCGCGATATTCATCGACAGGCGCGGCAACAAGTATGTCGGCAGGCGCGCCTACGACAATGCGGCGCGCAACCCGGAGAACGCTGCAACCCTGTTCAAGCGGCTGATGGGCACCAGCACGCCGGTCAAGCTGCCGGCGGTCGATCTGACACTGACCCCCGAGGAGTGCAGCGCAGAGATTCTGCGGGTGCTGTTTGGCTATCTGCCAGAGGATGTGCGCAACGACCCGGACATCGGCACCGTGATTACGGTGCCCGCCGCCTTCAACCAGATGCAGAAGGACGCCACGATGGCGGCTGCCGAAATGGCTGGCATGGGCAAGGTTGCGCTCATGCAGGAGCCCGTCGCAGCCGTCATGAGCGTGATGCGCCTTCGCAAGGACGACGGCACGTTCCTGATTTATGACCTGGGTGGCGGCACCCTCGACATCGCCATCGCCGAGAGCATCAATGGGCGGGTGAGTCTGCTGGCCCACGGCGGAATTGCCATGTGCGGGGGACGCGATTTCGACCGCATCCTGCTCGACAGCGTCGTAAAGCCTTGGCTACTTGAAAACTTCGATCTGCCGGCAGACTTCTACTCAGACGCGCGCTACACCACGCTGCGTCATATGGCGACGTGGGCGGCAGAAAAGGCAAAGATCGAGCTCTCGTCAAGCGACGAAGCTGTCGTCACGCTCGACGACAGCGAACTTCGTGTTCGCGACGAGGCGGGCGTCGACATCTACCTCGACATTTCTTTAAGCCGCCTGCGTTACGACGAACTGATTTCAGCGAAGATCGAAGAGTCCATCGCAGCGGCCCGCGAAACCATCGAGAAGGCCGGACTGAACGCCGGTGACATCGGCCGCGTCGTGTTCGTTGGCGGCCCAACCCAATACAAGCCCTTGCGAGACAAGGTCGCAGTCGAACTGGGTATAGCCGCATCCACCGACGTAAACCCGATGACTGCGGTGGCTGAAGGTGCAGCCGTTTTTGCCGAATCCATTGATTGGTCGAGCCAGAACCGTGGGCGCAAGAGCGGGCGCGGTGCGCTATCGACAGGTGGCGGGCTGGATCTCGCCTTCAACTATCAGGCGCGCACACCCGATTCGAAGGCAAAGGTGGTCGCCAGAATCGGCAGCAAGGTCGATGACGGGGTCGAGTTCCAGGTCGACAGCCTCGACACCGGATGGTCTTCCGGCCGCGTCGCGCTGACGGATGGCGCGAGTGTGGACGTTCCCCTGGCCAAGCCCGGCGAGAATCTGTTCAAGGTGTTCGTGTTCGATGCCGCCGGTGGGCCGGTCAAGTTGATGAAGGACCGAATCGTTATCTCGCGAACCGCTGCGCAGATTGATGCGATTCCCGCCTCTCATTCAATCGGGGTCGAGGCGCGGGAAAAGGTTGGCGGTCGAATGATCCTTGACTACCTGGTTCGCGATGGCGACCAGCTGCCCAAAATCGGCAAGAAGACTTTCAAGGCGGAGGAATCGCTGATCGCGGGCGCGGGAGGTTCGATCAAGTTCAAACTTTGGGAAGGTTCGATCGAAGACCCAGTCTCCGACAACCGCTTCATCGGCATGTTCGAAATCAGAGGATCGGATTTTTCCGCTGGCGTGATCGCCAAGGGTGCGGAACTCCAGTGCGCATACGAGGTGCTCGATTCGGGCAACATCGTTCTGGAAGTCACGGTGCCTTCGATCGGCAACTCATTCTCCAGCGGCCGAAATTTCTATTCCAGGCAGGAAGGACAGATCGACTATTCCAAGGCGACCGAACGCCTGACGGAGGAACTGGAGCAAATCGGCAACCGGCTGGACGAGGTTGAATCGAAGATCGACGACCCCAGGATCGCTCAGGCGCGCGAGCGCCTGAGGCGCGCGTCGGTCGCCAAAGACCTCGAAGGCGACCCCGAAACGGCCAAACAGGCGATGGATGACATTCAGGAGGCGAAGAAACTACTGGCGCTGGTGCGCAAGGAACACATCAAGGTCATTCGGCAGATGGAACTCGACAAGGCAATTGAAAACTTCGAGCTGCGATTCCGTCTTATGGCCCGCCCTTCGGAAACCGTGGACTTCGAAAATCTGTTCAAGGCAGCGCAGCGTGCGATCGACAACAACCGTGGGGACTTTGATCTGCATCTGTCGGAGCTGAACGGCAAGAGCTTTCTGATTCTCTGGCGTCAGGACTGGTTTGTCATCGACCGGTTCCAGCAGCTTTCCAGGAACGTGTTTCTGTTTCCCGACACAGTTGAACACGAACAGCTGTGCCAGATGGGGCAACTGGCTTTGAAAGCCAACGATATCAACAAGCTCCGGCAGGTCGTCGCCCGACTAGATTCGATTCGCGTGGGCACCTCGGGCGAGGACGACATAATCGCCAGTTCCAACATCGTGGTGAGTTGAGCATGACGCCCGATAGCTGGCTTCCGATCGGATTCGCTCTGCCGGACGGCACGCGGTGCGGTCGGCCGCTTCACGCCGACGCCCACTGGCAAATCCTCGACGCCCGCGATGGCGGCAAGGCACTGATCGTCACAGAGGATCTCTTCGCAAAGTGGGCTGCAGCCGGACTGACCGGCGAAGCCGAATTCCCCGTCTTTTCATTTGGATCCGATTCTTTCCGGGAGTTGTTTTGCGCCTCTGACCAGATGCTTGCGCCGCTGTCGGATTGTCGTTCGCCAAACAACAAGAACGAGGCACTGGCATTTGCGGCAGCGCTGCGGCAAACCCGCGCGATTGACCCCCACACGCCCCTGCAGGATGCAATCTATGTCGCAAAGCTCGCGCGCCTGCTGCCGACCTTCGGCGGCACTGCGCCCGCGGGTGACGACGTTGTTCTTGGCCAGTGGCTAACCGGCGGTGCCGGCGTGTCAGTGAGGTCATTCCGCAGGCTTCAGCAGATGCTGACATGGTTAGGCGCTCAGGATCTGTTGGACGTTGTGGACAGTGCAGGAATGGGTGCTTCCGAGGGTTCCTCGACTTTTGGCTTTCGCGCAGCGCAGGCCTCGGACCAGGATGGCGTGCCGCTGAGCGACGCACGCACGCCTTCAGCAAGCGCGCGGCAGGGCGGCGGTGTCGCCTCGGACAAGGCCTTCGAGCTTCCGGGCCGCCCTGAACTCGAAGCTTTCTTCAACGAGCACGTCGTCGACATCGTTCGCAATCAGGCGCGCTACAAGGCGCTCGGCGTGGGTTTTCCATCAGCGATCGTTCTGCATGGGCCGCCCGGATGCGGCAAGACTTATGCGGTCGAGCAGCTGATCGAGTTTCTTGGCTGGCCGGCTATCCAGATCGATGCTTCCGCCGTGGCAAGCGCCTTCATCCACGAAACCAGCCGCAAGATCTCCGACGTGTTCGCGAAGGCGATGCAGATCGCCCCGTGCGTACTGGTCATTGACGAAATGGAGGCTTTCCTCGCCGACCGGGAAAGCGGTGGCGGAGGTGGCCACCACCGGGTCGAGGAACTTGCCGAGTTCCTGCGCCGCATCCCTGAAGCCGCCCGAAATGAAGTCCTGATCATCGCGATGACCAATCGGCTTGACATGATCGATTCCGCGATCATGCGGCGCGGGCGCTTCGACCATGTCATCAAGGTGGATTACGCGAAAGAGGATGAAGTGCTTGCGCTGCTCAACAAGCTGCTGGTGACGCTACCGAAGGACGAGACCATCGATCCGGTGCCGTTGTCCCTGAGATTGGCGGGGCGCCCGCTTTCCGATGTCACCTTCGTCGTTCGCGAAGGCGCCCGACTGTCTGCCCGCGCGGGACGCGACGCGCTGGCTCAGGATTTTCTGCTCGCGGCACTCGATGCAACGCCGTCGAGAGACGGGGACAACGCCGGCCCGCGCATAGGATTTGTGTAAGGGGTACCGATTTGGCGTATTGCGAAATTTGCCAGCCGAGGGAACGGTGCGTTGTGGGTCCGGACTTGCGGGCGCCCGTATGCGCTCAGCAGAAGCTCGCGCAGCAGCGGGGTGCATGCATCGCTTGGGATTTTGAGTATTGGAATCCACGCCCTTCTCTCTGACGCCTAACCTCATTTGCCAACGGTCGGCATCGGCATGAACCAGATCAACACCGGGCTACACGCGAACCCGTTCAGCATTCTGGGCGTGACCCCTCAGGACGATCGCCGCAAGATCGTCGAGCGCGCGGAGGAACGCGCTCTGCACCTGGAGGGCAACCTGTGCTCGACGGCCCGCGCCGACCTGACCCATCCGCGGACTCGGCTTTCCTGCGAAATGGCGTGGCTGCCCGGAGTTGCCCCGGCCACCGTTGAAAAAGTCCTGCAGATGCTTGCGGATTCTCCGCAGGCGGTTCTGGCTGAGCCGGGCCTGTCCAGCCTGGCCCTCGCCAATCTGATGTCAGATGCGTGCGAGCGCGTTCCTGCGGACGAACCCGCTGCATCCGTGGCCGAATTCATGAGCGATTTTGCCGATCTTGTCGACAGCATCGAGCCTGAAGCAGTCCTTCGCGATGTGAATGCCGACAGGGTGATCGCCGGGTTCCCCGAGGTGCGCGGGATGGACCTTGTCGAGGAGGAACTTGCCGAGCGTCGTCGAACATATCGATTGGCGCTGAAGAATCTTCTGGACTCCATGTACCCGACAAGACTCATCGACACCATGACCGGGGCGGTCAAGAGAGCCACCCGCAACGGCGAGAAGCAAGGCTCGACATTGATCGAGGATCTGGTGGATAGCTACGAAGTCGAGGTGCAGGGGTTCCTCCACAAGGAACTCGACAACATTACAACACTGCTCAATGCCGCCCGAGAGATGGCGCCGCTCGGCGAGACGGCACTCGTACTGACCACGGCGAAGCTTGAGACGGTCGTGCGCAAGTGGGTCAGGGTCGCGCAACCGATCCAGATCAGTGCCAAATCTCGCGGAACGGCGCATCCGATGAGCATGAAGGTTGGCAACGATCTCAGAAACCTCAGCGTCGAACTGAACAACACGCACGGAATGCGCAATCATCTTCGCAGGATGATTGAATTTCTGCGGGAACTGTTTGCCGAACTCACCCACCTGATGGAATTGCTGGAAGAAGACTCCAAGGCAATAGGCGCGTTTGACGAAACGAACGACCCGCATCGCATCAACTTTCGCGCGAAGATTGGTTTTCCAATGTTCAGGCGGGAGTTGGGCATCTCGCCGGAGGGCGTGGTCTGGAACGGCGAAACCTTCCCGCTCGAGACGATCACCCGGGTGCGCTGTGGCGAAATGCGGCATGCGCCGGTGGGAACTGGCGTTATCCGGTACATCATCGGTTTTGGCGACAATTTCTCGGAGCAAACCGTCAAGTTATTCGATCAGGCAGTCGCCGATGTGTTCATCGAGCGACTGTGGCGGGCAGTTTGTGTCGGGCTGATTTCCGACATGATTTCGGCGCTTGCGCAGGGGACATCCTTCCATTTCGAGAACATCACGATCGAGGACGACGCCGTAACGCTGGTGAGGGAAAACTTTTTTGGGCTGAACGACCGGGTTCGCGTCGGTTGGGATGAAGTCGGCGTCGGTCGAAAGGACGGCTGCTTCTTGATCGGCCAGAGCAACAAAAGCAATGTCAGAGGGTCGGCGTGCTACGTCAGCACATGGAATGTTCATCTGCTGGAGCACATCGTGCGCAGCTGCTTGACAAGACGTTGCCTGAAACTCAGCGACTCGATAAGGGGCTGACGGATCGTGACGCGAGACAACGGAAAAAAAAGAGGATTCGCAGCAATCGAGGGCATGGTGACCGATCTGGAGGCGACAAGCCGGTCGTCTCGCGCCCTCTACATCGGACAGCCGATCGCAACCTGGAGATACGCCTTCAACGGCAAGGGCTGGCTGATCATCAGCCTCTGCGTCGGCCTCCTTTTTGTACCGCTAGGCGACCGTGACGCTACGTCGTCGAAGTCAGGCCTCGCATCGAGCGCGCCTGCCTCGCCTGCGCCGACCGTGCCCATACAGGCGACTGCGATCCCGCCTGCGCCGACACCGCTGCCTCCGCTCGAACCGGTCGTTGGAGGCAACACGCCTCCCGAAACCAAAGTTTCGAGAACCTTGTTGGTAGAGCGTGTTCCTCCGATCGGCAAAGGGCTCGTACTGGACCCAGCACAGATACGCTACTGCCTGTCGGAGGGCATACGGATTGCCGCTTGGCATGAACGAGCGAACCGATATTCGCAAAGAGCCGTCGACACGTTTAACGCTGTGGTCAATGACTACAACGCTCGTTGCGGCAATTTCAGCTATCGCAGCGGCACGCTCGAAAGCGTTCGTGCAGAGGTTGAGAAAAATCGGGACATGCTGGTCCAGCTGGGTTTTGAAAGCGCAGAGCGAAATCGTTGAGGCAAGAAGCAGACGGTTGAGCGTGGCTGTGAATTGGAGTTGCTCTCCTTCAAGCTACTTCACGGAACCGCTTATGAAAGCAACCCTTCCGGGATTTTCTCTACCGAACGTCACGATTGCGAAATTCGCGTCTTCACGACGTCGTGTTTCGCCAATTTTCACCCCGGAATCATTGATATGAGGTCTGTTGTGCGGTTATCGCCTCGAGTTTCGCAGCCTCAAGACGCAACTTTCCCGTGCGGTGCGCACAGCGTTCGTTGCGACAGCACCAGACTGGCCATCGCCATCGCCATCGCCATCGCCATCGCGATCGCAGTCAGCAACTGCAATTGCGCCGTGTTCTTTGCCGAAACCTTTTAGCGGCACTTGCGGTGGCGGAACAGATTCTTCACCACGTGAAACACGTGTTCGACCTTCGCGCGGATGCTCGCCTTGGTGTGCTCCACTTGCTCGAGCGGCTTGCGCACCGGGTCAGCCTCATTGCGCTTCTTGTAGGTCGAGCGCCTGCGCGCGATCACGAATTCGGCGGTGCTGTCTCTGTCTCTTTGAGCGCTTCGCGTTTCTTCGCGCGCTGGTAACCCGCGTCGGCATGCACATGCTTATCTTCTCCGTGTAGCAGTTTTTGCGTCTGGCTCACGTCCGATTCGTTCGCGGCTGTGGTGACCATTGAATGAGCGAAGCCTGTCTGCGCATCGACGTCGATACGCGCCACCTGTGCGGCTTCGCTACGCTCGTGACCGCATCCCGCTGCGCGGGACCGCCCTGCGGGCGTCCTTCGCCTTCGGCTTGTCATGCCGAAGTACCACTGGTTGCCCTTCTTCGTCTGATACATGTCCGCGTTGAACTCGTGTTCGGTGTTCTTCGTCGACGGCGAAGCAACGATCAAGGTGGCATCCACAATCGTGCCCTCGCGCAGGATCAGACCCTGCTGACCCAGGTGCTCGCGGATCAACGCAAAGATGCTCGCGGGCAGGCCAACGCTTTCGAGCAACCGGCGAAACTTCAGCAACGTGGTCTCGTCCGGTGGCTGTCTTTCGATCAGATCGATGCCCACGACACGGCGTACCGCGATGCTGTCGACAATCGCGTCCCCAGCGCCTTCAACCGACAGGCCTAGACAGTTCTGGCATAAGAACACCCGCAGCATCGTTTCCAGCCCGACCGGTAGGCGACCCCGATCGCCGCGGTAGTAGTGCTGTTCGATCAACCCGACAAGAGCGGACCACGGCACGGTCGATCCAGGTCAATCAGACATTTCTCCCGACGCGTCGGCATCTGAAGAGCCGAGTACTCCATGTCGGCGAAGCTGGTTTGCTTTTTCATCGAGGTAGTTGCAAGACTCGGGATCACATGGGCACTCAAAAGAGGCGAAATTAAATCCGGGTTTCTCTAAGTAGTTTCTTGCGCCAGACCGTTTCAGACGAGCTTACTGGCTCTCCTGGATAATCCGCGCGAACTGTCTCTTCAAACTGGAGACGTACGAGCAGCCGTTTGGATCGTGAGTTTTCTGCGCTGGTTACTGCATACACGGTACATACCGAATATTCTGTTCGGAGCAGATCAAACATTTCAAGGCACGCCAGATACGCCACGTTGTGGCCCCAGAATTCGCTGTTGAACATGTAAGCAATATCTGCCCAAAGATCTCGGGTGACAGTGGCTTGAACATAGCCAACTAGCTGTCCGCAGCGATGGCGTACCACCCAGTTTAGCCACAGCTCGGTCCCGTCGGGTGATTTGCCTATCTCAAGAAACTGAAGTCGCTTAACAAACCACTCGAGTGATTCGGGAGGCGTATCGACGACGTACCTGTACATCGCTGCGTCCTGCAAGACGGCGAATAGTTCCGCAGCATGGTGTACGCCCTGCCGCTCAAGGTACGTGAGCGGCTCGTCAGAGGGGGTTACTTGCATCAATCCTAGACCTTTACACGCATCGTAACGGAGCAGCGTCGCGGTCTGAAGTACGCCACTGCGCACCGTAAAAATTCAGGTGGCAAAGCGCATCCGCATACGCTAACATTCTTTTGAAGTACTATATACGCATAGCTTTTGATTTGTCGCCTTATCATTCTTGAGTGATAAGTTGTATCTTCATTTTATGGAGGACTAACCTTGGCAACCGCACCCAAAGACCTCTCTGCTCTCGAGGCAGCGACGCCCACGCTGATCAAAAAGCTTGCGAAGATGACGAAGACGCTCACTCCTGAGGAGATGCAGGTGCTAAGCGAGATCGTAGAATCGGCAGCGATTTACACTAAGCTCGTACAAGCCCATGAGGAGGGCGACGGGGACATTGTGTTCATGAAGCCGAAGTCCGTTCACTCAACGATCAAAATGAAAAAGGCGTACGCTAATCTTTCCAAGAAGCTTGGACTTGAAAAGAAGTAGCCTGCGGTCGGCTACTCAAAATGAACATAGCAGCCTGGACTTCGGCTGTTGAAGGCTGCGTCTTCAATACGAGGGCTACATGAGTGTCGAATCGACTTTGGCGAGTCATTTCACTAAGTTGAGAGCAGACCTTTCGCCCGAAGAATTTGAGAATTACAAGCTGCTTCTTTGTATGGCCGCTGGAGGTCTTGCGCCGAGAGGTGCGCGTCCGCGCAGCGAGACATGTACCGCGGCATTCAAGACTGTTCTTCGGTGCCTAAACGAAATGCGCCTTAACGGGTCCGCATGGCGCGGGAGACCGCAGGCGATCACGGACCACACGCTCGCGGCGTTACAGGGGGAGAGTCGGACGACTCGAGAAGTTGCGAAGCCTACTGATCGCTACCTTTTGGGCCGCGGTGGCAGAATTGCTGACAGGTTTGCTATGGACAGCGAACTTAAGCGATTCGTACAAAGTCTCTTTCCCGGCGTTATGCCAACCGGTGTAGCGAGTTATATTTACTATGATGGGGAAGGGCATGGACTCGATCCGCACATCGACACGGAAGTCTATGAGATAAACGTTATCGTGATGCTTGAGCACGTGCTTCCTGTAAGCGGCGAACCCTCCCATCTTCTCATATATGAAAACGATGTTGTGCCCAATCGCGTGCTGCTTGTGCCCGGCGAAGTTCTCATACTCAACGCTGGCAGCGTGGTGCATGCTCGAGAAGATATGGCACGTGGAGAGAAGGTCAGTATTCTGACGGTAGGCTTCTCATATGAGTTGCCGTGAGCAATTCGAAGGCTATATCGCTTGGGATTCACGTCGGTCACGACGCTGCCTGTGCAGTGGCTATCGACGGCCATTTAGTGGCTGCGATCCAGCAGGAACGCGTCACTAGACGGAAGCATGATGGACAAGAGTGCCTGTCAAATCGGCTGCCTATTCATGAGGTTCTACAGGCGGCAGGTGTATCTATCGACGACGTTCAGCGTATTGTCAGTAGCCACCAATCTGCGGCGCCAGGCGGCATCGGGTTTGGTAAAGAACTTGTTTCTCCCGACTTCTCGAGATTCACTCCAACGGATTCACGGCACTTTGCAATTTCGCATCATCTGGCGCACGCCTATTGTGTCGCGCCATATTTGAATGGTGATGATTGTGCGATCCTTGTTACTGATCTTGCTGGCTCGACTACGCACGACGGTAAAGACTACGAGATGTCATTTAGCGAACTGGTTGCAACTTTAAGAGTTTTGCGCGAGGCAAGTCCTGTTAGAACAGAATGTTTGTCCATTTACAAATGGGAAGGAGGCCGCCCGTTTCTTGTTGATCGAGAATTCGCCATTCCACACAGCGAGCCCGACTGCTTCGTTTTTAGTCCTGCCAGCCTTTATGACAATGCCTCGCAATCGGTGTTTGCCAAGCCGAATTGCTACGGGCAATTGATGGCGCTCGCGTCGTATGGCGCGGTCACCAAAAACGCAGTTAGCCTTTCTATCGACGAAATTTGCCAAGTGCATGAGCACTCTGTTGCTTGGCTCAATGGATGGCAAAGCAAGGCGTTCCTGTCGCCATTGAACTTTGAGGGTGCAGCCGCATTTGCTTCGGTGGTGCAACGGTGTACAGAGGAGTCCATCCTTGCCTATGCACGCCGAGCCTACCGTTTAACTGGTGCCAAGCGCTTGGCCGTATCGGGAGGGCTATTTCTCAACATTAATACTAACAGCAGACTCGCGTATTCAGGCTTGTTCGAACACATCTCCGTTCCAAGCGCGCCCGGAGACGCCGGTATTGCTGTCGGCTGTGCAATGTATGGTCAAGCGTCCCTGGGGGTCGACTTGAGAGGTGCGCGAAGTAGCTCCGACAGGCTTGGGCCCGTATACGCTGCGTCGTCGATACGTAAATCGGCTGAATCGTTTGCGCCACTAGTTATGATCGAAACACTATCGGTTCCACGAGTAGCAAGTGATCTACGCTCGGGTCACATTGTTGCCCGTTGTTCGGGTCGGTCCGAGTTCGGACCCCGTGCATTGGGAGGAAGAAGTCTGCTAGCTTCACCATTGGATGCAGAAACCAAGAACCGGCTCAATCAACTTAAGGGGCGACAGCATTGGCGCCCGGTTGCCCCAGTCGTTCTTGAAGAGCGCTTTGCTGATTACTTTGAAGGGCCTCCAGCAAGCCCGTTCATGAGCTTCGTGCATAAGGTTAAGCCGGAGCAGCGGTCAGTACTATTGGCGTTGGAGCATCCGGATCACTCGACTCGAGCGCAAACGTTGGATACGCATTCAGACGCAGCACTTCGAGAACTACTGCTGGCGTTTGAGCAACTCACGGGTCACGCCATGCTTGTCAATACCTCCCTAAATGGACCCGATGAACCGATTGTTGAAACCCCGGAGGAAGCTTTAAGATTCTTCATAAAAAATGCGGCCATCGACGCACTTATAATTGAAAATCTGTACTTGCGAAGAGCGCGTAGGTGGGATGAGGAAAAGTGGAAATGCACCGAGATTAGACTTGCTTCCGACTGTATCACGGGCGGATTCGTTGGGCACAACGGGCGCGAGTCTCGTATCTACCGTGCGTCGAAGTCGATTGAGGTAAGTGAGGAGTGTTGTGCACTTTTGACTTCTCATGCGCTGGATTTTTTGCCCACGCTGGAATTTTTACAGCTTGCGCAGAGTATTTCTGCGTCTGTACCTGACGAACTGCACAAACTCGTCGCCGACGGCTGGTTGGAATGGCGTCGCGCATGACGCCCCACGCCGGCCCAGCCGACGAATTACGCGTTCGCCCCCACAGCGAGATACCTCCACGCTCTCGCGGTTCATCTGCTTCCTGGTCTTGTCTGCGCAATGGGCCTTAAGATTGGCATTCCAGACCCATTCGATCCTGGGCTGCTGGGCTTTGTCCCGTTTCGCTCTCGCGCTCAGCATGACTGCGTTCTGCGTCGCACCACGTAACGACGATAAGCCGACGGGGCAATGTGCAGAGCCGTGCAGGTCGGCTCCAGTGAAGCGCCCCGGGTTTGAACTGACCCCCAGAAGTTGGACAAACTTCGAGGGGGTTTCATGAAAAGGTATCAAACAGAGTTCAAGCTCAAGGTGGTCAAGAGCTTTTTGGCTGGAGACGGCGGAGCGAAACTGCTGGCGCGGCAGTGGTCAGTGTCTGAGGAGAAGATCCGCACGTGGGTGAGCCACTACCGCCTGCACGGCATTGACGGTTTGCGACCCAAGCGCAGCACGTACAGTGCGCAGTTCAAGCTAAAGGTACTGTCCCACCAGGACCGCGAACAGCTATCGAGCCGCCAGGTTGCCGCGATCTATGACATCCGTAATCCCAACCAAGTCGTGGTCTGGCGACGCAAGCTCGATGAAGGCGGCGTTGAAGCCCTCTGGAATAGAGAGCAAGGGCACCCCAGTATGAAGAAAGACCAACACTGCCCAGCGCCACCAAGCATATCCACCACCGATTCGGTGCAGGCGCTGCGCGAAGAGAACGAGCAACTACGCGCTGAGATGGCCTACCTAAAAAAATTGCAAGCCTTGATCCGGTCGAAAGGATCAGTTGCGCCGACAAAGCGCGTCTGATTGCCGGGTTGAGGCGTCACCATAAATTGGCGGACCTGCTGCAGATAGCAGGCCTGGCGCGCAGTACGTTCAATTACCACTGCGCAGCCCAGCGCGGGAACCAGCAGAGCGCCATGGAGCCCAGGATCCGCGCTGTCTATGACGAGCACAAGGGCCGCTACGGATACAGGCGAAGAAGCGCTCCCGAAACGTCCCAGGCATTAGCGATGCGCACGTACCGAACGTTCTGAAGCGCGACTTTTTTGCGGCATCGCCAAACCAGAAATGGGTGACGGATGTAACCGAGTTCAATGTGAAGGGCCACAAACTCTATCTATCAGCCTGTATGGACCTCTACAACGGCGAGATCATCGCGCACCAAATGGCAAGGCGTCCCGTCTTCGAGCTGGTTCCCAGCACGCTTCGGGCAGCGCTTTCGCAGATCGCCTGTACCGCGGAACTGATCGTCCACTCAGACCAAGGCTGGCACTACAAGATGAAGCCTTATCGAGAAATCCTCGCGCAGCGTGGAGTCAAACAAAGCATGAGCCGTAAGGGCAACTGCCTTGACAACGCGGCAATTGAGAGCTTCTTCGGCACGCTGAAGGCCGAGAATTTCAACCTTGAAGCACCCAATAGCCTAGAAGCGCTTGAAGCGGGCGTAGATGATTACGTCCGCTATTACAACCACGAGCGAATAGAGCTCAGACTGAAAGGGCTTAGCCCGGTGGGTTATCGGCTGAGAAACACCGCCTAGTTGGCGGCATGGCAACCGTCCAACTTCTGGGGGTCAGTTCAAATCCGGGGCGCTTCACTTGCTACACAGGTGGCGCCGAACGGAGACGCACTACTTTCAGGCAGGGTTGTACACGACATAGAGAGTGACCGCTCCTGCGAAAACTTCAGCATCGCTGCTGGCAAGCATCATGACCGTCTCACTTTCCTTGATTACCTGCAGTTGTGGCGCTCTCCCAGTCAGCGCTTCGGCGCCACTTGACAGAGAGGCCGCGAGAGTTCCGTCGCAAGAGACATTCACTGGTTCTATCGACCAAAAAGCTGCGTTCTGTCCCTTGAGCGCGCAAAACTCTGCACGGTTGTGGGCGATCTCCACGCATTCACGCCACGCTCTTTGTAGAAATTCGTCTCTGAGGTCACTGAGGCTCGGGAGCGGTCCCATCCTTAAATCATTCAAGGTCGGTACGCCGGACCGAATAAGTTCGGCAACTTTCTCGCGCACTTGGAAGACCTGCTCATGCCGACCGCCCGATAAGGGAGCAAGGTCTTTCGTCGCGCGATAGAGCACTGCGGCGAGTTCCTGCGAGCGCGACACGCGCGGCGGCGCGAATCCTAGCGCAGGGGCCGAAGCAATGAGCGAACTCCAAGGCACCCAGACCTCATCAAGGATGAGAACCGGCAAGCTACCTCCGTATCCGTCTGCATAGACGGAAATAGCAATTCCTATACCCGCTGGGGTCGCGTTATGACTTTTGGAAAGCACTTCAGACTGTACGCGACCCGACCACATCTCAAAGACCGCTTCCCACTCATGCGATAAGGCGCTGATTCCCTTCATTGCTCCGAGGGGGTATGCAAATGTGTCAGTGCCATCCTGCCGGAATGGCACCCGTAACGTCGCAACTGCGTCTAAGGAAAGTGGTTGTTCTGCTCCCTCAAGGAGTTCTCGTCCTATCGCCCGAAAATGGTCCTTTAGAGTGCGGCGATCGCTTAATTGGATCCGATTTCTTACATGTAGGCGGGGTATTAAGCGCGTGCACTTCGATACGCTGGTGGCGAAGACAAACTCACGCGAAACCGTTACGCTACCAAGCATTTCGTTCCGCGTTGCCGAAACTTCCGGCATCGCGGTCGCGTGTTGGAAGATGTCCAGTGCGCTCAGCGTGAGGCGACGGCCGGACAGCGAGGCCATTCCCTGCACGGCCTGCGCTTGATCATAGTATTCAAACCTTCCTTTACTTCCTGGCGCCGGTCCCACGATAGGTGTTTGGGTCACAGGTAAAACGTCGGCCGGAAGACCGCTTTGCTCCGCTTTGGTAACATCGGTTAGCTCAACGAAAGCTCGTCGTTGAGGGTTGCCCAAAGCCGCGGTTATGCATTCAAGCTGCAAAGAGTCCTTTTCGGCCTTGCCATCTCGCGAGTGCCCGGTTCTCGCGTCTGAGCGCGTCACGTAGGAAACAAAGCTGTCGACCGGCTGTTCAGCGAGCGCGTCCAAGGTCTCGATACGTACGTAGGATGCGAAAGCGTCGGCGAGGTCTTCCACAAACCGGGCCATGCGTTCGCACTGCAGCCGCACTTCGGTGCCTGGTCCGATCATGTCCCACTTTGCTACTTCAGACATGGCTGTCATGAGCGAGGCCGAGTAGTGCTGAAGCGTTACCAGCGCGTCGAAAAGACCCCTTACAGGTGCATTGAGCGCTGTTTCCCCGCTCGGAGTCTGATAGCGCACCGCGAACTTGACGCGATCCTGCTCTTCGCCGGGTACCGCCGCGTGGAGTCGATAATTCCACGCGCGCGCCTGCCGGAGCGAAGTGGGTTGCCCGTTCAACGCCGTGGCATCGTGCCCATACAAATGGGGCGGTTTGGGCAATTCACGAAGTGGAAGTGGAATAGCAACTTCCCCAGGAAGCGAAACGGTTTTCGCTGCAGTGGCTCCTGTGCTGAGTATTTCAAACCACCGAGAAGGTATGTAGTCCCCAAAACCACCTGGCCATTTCGTCTCGACATACTGCGGCGAAAATCTAAGTGCTTTGCCTTCCACACTAGCGACACGGCGCGTTCCGTTCCAGAAAACCACCAGCGGCGACGATGCATCGTTGGTCTGAACTCTGAACTTCGAGAACTTGAAGGCATTTGTACGCGGTTGTACTACCTCCAGTTCGCCAAAAATGCGTGAATGATAAGACGGTCCGGTTGCGCCCACTCGCCGCACGTCGCAGACTGCGCCAATGCGATAGACGTTTCGAAGATCTGCAGAAGCTAGGTCCCTCAGCTTCTTCTTGATAGCTTCGGCTGGCGCCACCCCAAAATGTGAGTACTCCACTGGCCGGAGTTGTTCAGAGAACCACGTCCCAATGCGGCGTTTCGCCGAGATTAGTCTGTCAAAGCTCGTCGGTGACGCCACGCACATTCGCGAGGCGACTGCAGGTGCGAGCATGGCCTCTATGAGTTCGAAGCTGCTCCGAGACATATCGTCCATGTCTAATTCGCTCACGGACTTCGCAAGGGGCTTTAGCGGCGGTAGGCCCTCCGGGTCGAGTAGTTGCGCCTCGCCGGAGCGGAACTGCATCGCTAGCGGCCTCGGCGAGAACGACACGATCTCCCGCTTGGCAGTAAGCGGCTCTCGGAGAATTTCGGGCCTAGCAAGCCAGCAACTTTGGTCGATCGTGCGTTCCTGCAACTTAAGTAAGATGCCTACCGGTAAATTGTCTACCGCTAACGCTCGCTCCAGACTATCGGCCATAGCTGTCCATTCACTGGAGGAACCATCGCCTACGGCAGCGAGTGCGTTCGACACTGAGGTCTGGAGTGACGGATCGTCTCTCAGAAGCTCAGCATCGCATAACGATTCCTCTCGACTTAAGACGATCTCCACGCGAATGAGTTGGATGTCTGCGCCGGCGCGCAGCACGCGCTGTACCTCAGCAGGGGCGACGGTAAGGTTCAACGTCGCCGATACCAAAACGGGATCCGGTTTTGCGGGAGGCATCCGTACCTTCAGTTGTTCGGCCACATCGTGGGCGAAGGCGGCCAATGCTGACGCGACATCAGGAGGCGGCGCCGACAGGGCCAGTGGAGTGTCGCCAACTCGCACGCGCGCGGCGGCAAACGCACCGGGACCTTGCACAATCCACTTCAGCCGGCTGAACAACTGAACGTATTGCTCCCGGGTATCTGCGGAAAGCTTGCGGAGCGCGTCGACCGGCATTGACCAATTGAGCAAAATTTCAAATTTGCAGTTTGCGCCGCTGCGCGCGCCTCTCCACTGAAGCGATACACCCGGATACGAGTCGATCCTCTGCAGCGGGTCCGTATATTGGTGGACAATGTCATCCGGATATTCCTCGCGGACGTCAAACGGAAAGCGATGTCCGGTCTCATCGCGCAGAGAGAACCTCAAAACGCGCTGCAAATTCGCACCCACGGCTGCGTAGGGATTTCGATCTCTGGGGTCCTTCAGCAACCCGTCCTGCTTGCGGTTCGCGCTGGCAAACTGCATAAGGGGCAACAGCGCTGTGTGAAAGAATGCCTCGGGCTCCTGTGTCGATAGAATCTCGGTCGTCTCATTCGGCGGCCGATCTACAGCAAGTGCCGAGCTATGGTCGGCGTCCAGAACGACCATATGGGGCGACGCTCCTCCGTTAATGCCCCACTCGAGGAATGCGTACCTCGAGATGAATTCCGCAGCGGCCGCTTCCAGTCCGCCATAGTGCGGATTCGGCCGCCGAACGACGAGCTTTGCAAAGCCTATCGGCACGCCATTTGCTAGCTCATACCGGTCCTGCAGCGCCACGACTACGGTGGGCTGCAGCGGCAACTGGGTCGTATCGGAAAAAAGAAAAGTTTCGTAGGGGTGTATCCGCCCCTCTTGCGCCGCGTTCGGGAAGGCCGGGCGCCGCCATACGAGCGGGATATCGACGGACTCCTTCCTGTCGAGTTGAGCCTCAATCTCCGCGACGAGTTGGGCATTCACGGATTCGTCAATTTGGATATAGAAGCCGTCGCTGTTGATAAGCGTCGCCTTCCACAGGAACGCTCGTACATCAGTTGGCCTCGTGATGTCGGCGATCATAGACTCACCGTTAGCTGCGGCCCGCAAGTCGGGATTGGCCTCACTCGACAAATTAGTCGCGAAGAAGCGAACGCCACGGTCAGTGAGACGAAGAAGCGTGCGGGGGTCTGCCGAATTTGCTACACCTTCCGGAGAAGGGTTCCAGAGGACAGCGAACTGGGCCGGGGCAATGTCGGCCAATTTGTCGCTCCAAGACTGAAGTACCAACCTCGCGGATTCACCACCTCCGGAAAGTCCATAGACGCCGCGAATCGCGCTTGGCGGCGTGGCTCCAGTCCCGAAAACAGAGATACTCGACGGTGCCTGGTTGAAGAGGCGTCGCACCTTGAACTGAAACGTTCCGCCGAAGTACATCCCGGCTGCGTGCGTTAGGTCAACATGCGCACTGCGGGGACTCTCCTCGACAAGATTTTTTGTCTCGTCCGACGAACCGAGTCCTTCGAACCTGAGCGCGACGCTGCCGCTTGGTGGCACACCCGGTGTGTGCAATTTCATCTGCTCCTGCCGCAACGCACCGGGCACTTCAAACATTGTCCCCATCCGGTTGACAGCATCGCGTCCGACGAAGGCCAGCCCACAAGTAAAAGTCACGGTACGCAACCGCTTAACGCGGATCTCAGTGACGCGTAAGTTAACGCCAGCTGCAGCCACTTTTTCGGCCGCTTCGCGGAGTACCGCCTCCGCCACTGCGCCGTTGATGTTGTCAAATGGCAATTCCACGGGGGCAACAATCCACTCCGCACCGGTGGGATCCGCGACAAGGGATGTGTCGCCGGCATGGACTCCATTTGGATCCCAACGAATATCAAGCCCAGCCGTGGCACTCAGTGAACCCCAGCGGTTGAGCAAATCCGGAACTCGCTGCGCGTGGCACAGGACAGCTGCAGCTTGCTGCGCCACTTCGACCGCAGGAGATGCGACGCCGCCCGGAGGTACCGCCTCCATTGCGGCCAGGAGGTCTGCAAAGCTCATCCACTCTTTCTTTTTCGATTCCATGATGCGGAGCGCCTGATGAACGGCTCCTTCGACCACCGCAACAAACCAGTCTTCGAGAAAGATGTCGATAAGCGCACGCTTGGTCGGACCGACTATGTGATCGCTCTGCGACGAATCCAATGCATCAAGATCCGGCCGGGCCTCGGCAAGAGCCGTTCGAACCTTTTGCTCCCAGTCCTCGTTGAAAGTTAGGTATGCCGGATCGGCATAATCCCGGATCAGCCTTGTTCCCGGATTGCTTAAAATCCGAATCTCCTTCAGCCAAGGCATAGGAATCCCGTGCAGAGGATTGTCGCTCTGGAGTTCACGGTCCGACTGCAAGGACAGACGCGCGAGCAACTCCTGCTTAGCGGTCTCGGGAAACCTCAGCGTGAAGACAGTGTTTAGCTTAAGAAAGCTGCGGATCGAACCTTCTTCCAGCGGCTTCGACATGCTCATGTCCGGCAACAGCACGCGCCACCGAGACGCACTTAGCCCATCGGGACTGCGCATTTGCCGTAGCAGATGGCGCAACTTCTTCTGTTCGATGTCGGTTGGGTCGTGGCCGGACATGCCAATACTTAACCGCACCGCCCAGCGTAATCCTGCAATGACTAGGTCACGTATCGAATCCCCAGACGTAGCCGGCAAGCCTTGCGGATTGGGATTGACGAATGCCAGCACTGGGCTGAGCACCGGATGGCCCGCGTCGTCAAGGTGCGCATCAATGCTCACGGCGAGAGGGATCGAAAGCTTGTGCGCAACTACGCGTTCAGGAACCCAGCTAATCGGATCAGGCCATAGTTCCGGAGGCTTGACTGGCGGCTCGCTGAAAATCAGAGCGTCTTGTGGCTTATCGCCCCCGAGCCGGTAAGGCAACGTCGTACCGATCCTCAACCTCCTAGCGAAGCTGAAGTGGATGGCGATCTCAATCCTGCGGCCGAAAATGCGGAATCGCGCCACTACGAAGCGGACATACACACTAACGCCGGCTTCCGCGTATATGGCGATCTGTTCCCACGTTTCGGCGATGATGCCCGTCTCAATCCAAGCCCGGATGTAAACCGCCGCGCTAACCACTGCGAAATTGACCTCACCGAATACTTCGAGCAGGATGCCAACTGAGCCAGCTATCTTAAGGTATGGGGATCCAGCCGCGGAAGTCGCATTGATTCTTGCCAGCGCACCCTGAAGGATGCCGTAGACGGTGAGCGATGCCCCAGCGGAAAAGATACCTTCTCGAATCTCTTTGCCTAGCCCAATGCGAAACGCGACCTGCAGTTCGTACACGGGTTTTAGGTCCAGCCGCCGGTACAATTCCAGGAGCTCGCCGGTTGCACCGGCGGCAAGAAACTGGCTGGAGCGTCCCGATAGCAAGCCAAGGCTAAGGGAGGCAGAGCCCAGGAATGGAAGCATCTGCAGAGTTCCGGCTTTACTGAAGTCGTTTCCCTGGAATGCGAAGTTATAGCGCCAGTCGCCGATCGAGTATTTCTCAAAACCTAAAACCGGAAGCGTCAGGCTGCCCGCGCCAAGTTCGATCGTCCGAAGCCCCTTCATGTCCACTTCAACTGCAAAGACTCCGAGATCATCCTCTAGCTTCTTGTAAAGGATGTCGAGTGCGAACCACGGCGCCTTCAGTGGCGCATCGACTCGCAGGCCGTAAAGTGGAATGTCGTCGAGAAACGCCAGCTTGAATGCAGCAATGTCTTGCTTAATTTTCCCGCTCGCTATCAGGTTCCACTTCCCGGTCGGCAGGTCGGGCCGCAACTCGTCAAGGCGCTCGCTCTTGTACTTCTCTTCCAGCCACTCTTTCGACTTGGTGACTGCATCGCTGACAGAAGTGATCTTCGCAATCTGGCCCGGATCGACAAGCAGAACGTTCTGCCCAAGCGCAAGGTAGTCCAGTGACACCGGCCCGGCGTTGCTCTCCTCAGTGAGTGCGACAACCCATGTGGGCATGCTGTTTAACGAGCCGGAACCCATCTCAACTACTGCGGCCATCAAAAGGCCCGCGGGTTGTTCTGGTATCTGATAGCCGAAAGCATCCAGTTGCGGCTCTTCGAATCCTATCCCCAACAGGTTCCTGTCTGAGTACTGCTTCAGGATTACTTTCTTCGCTCTGAGCCTGAGGATCCCCTGGATTCCGATGTCCAGAGGGCCTGCCCCCCCAACAAACTTGAAACCGAGCGAAAAAGGCGGGACGCCGCCTTGCAACAGGCGGCGAAAGTCAAACCAGCCGACCAGCACCTTTGCCCGAAGGAGCTTCGACGCGTCAGTTAGTGCGCCAAGGCTACCCATGTCGACGTCGAATTCCAGACCGAAATCGAAGCCTCCACCCGTTTCCAGCGAGGGCATCAATCCTTTAAGGTCGAAGTTGGTGAAGCCCAGATCCGGCAGTTCAAGGTGCGGCGCCTTCGGCCAATCAACTTCCGGCACTGAGAAGTCGCCGCCCCCCCAGCGCAACCCCGAAAGCTTGATGGGAAAATTTTTTAACCAGCCAGCGCCGGATGAAGGCTTTCGCCAATCAACTGCAATATGACCAGCATCGAAACCAAAAGATGCGTTGGCATCACCATTCTTCGTCATGTTGATCGACAGATTGTCGAAACTCACGGCTTTGGCACCGGATACTTCTTCAATCGAATGCCCGAATGTGATCTCGCCCCAGATGCCGATCCTGCCGAATACCGTTGCTCCGATCTTGCGCGAAGCCAGTTCAAGCCGCGTAATGCGGATCCGCTCAATGACCTCTTGGCTTGCCATCGTGATAACTTGTGCGCCAAGTGCTCGGATCAGATACTGATCCTTCCCTTCTGCCGATCTTCCCTGGTAGCTGCCTTCGATGCGGACTAGCCGATTCTTCTCCCCCCCCGCATCCGTGTCGCTGGCTTCTGCCCCAAGCAATGCACTGACCCGCAACTGCGCCTTTGCAACAAACAGTTGAATCGCAGAGTTATGGACAGTGACATCAAGATTTTTCAGTTTCAGGCCAAAATCGCGTGGTTCAGTATCGAGGTTATCCGGGTCAAAATAGTGGATGCCCACAAAGGCCGCGGGAACCTGCGAGGGTGTAGTCGAGCCACTACGTCCAGCGTTTTCACTGACCTTCGAGAGATCCACGCCGAGGCATGGCACCCAAAACTTCTTATTCGGGGGTAAACCTGCGCCGATGGCGGCCAGATCATCCGGCAGCTCGTTCGCGTTGCTCAGTGCATTGAAGACGATCACCCCGTTCCAGTCGGGATCCGTAAGTTTTTCGTGCAGCCTTTGATAAGCCTCCTTAGCCTGTTGCGTGATCTTAAGATCACCCTTGGCCAGTGGCGTAAATCCATCGGCGAGCCTCTTCAGCCGCGCAACGGAAGCCTTAAGTTCACGTTGAGCAATTGCCGTGTCCGCATTGAGAACTTCAGCCAGGCTCCAGTCCATGGGGGTAGATATCTGGTCAACGAGAGACTTTCCGCTACCCAGTTTGACTACCAGTATCGGAGCGCCTACTGCAGCTTGGCTGATACTTGAATCGGTCTGGCCTACGTCCACCCCTACCTTCCATCGGGCGACGCTGAGTTGCACCTTCATGGAAGATTCCGGGCTGACACTGCCATGCACGGGCATGCTGTCCGGAAATCGGGTCGCCACCAGAAAGGAGGACGCTCGCGAAAGAGATTCTTCAACCGGCCACCGCAGGATCTGTTTAGGCCTTTCAAGTACTAATGAAGCTTCAATGTCTCCTGTTGAGACAGCAAAAGCCACCTTCATCCAGCGATTGTCTTCGTCAAGCGCGACCGAGAAGCCTTGGGGCATGACTACCCATCGCGATTTAGGCGGGCCGTCTTTTATCGAAAGAAATGATTGAGCCCGAGCATCTGCTGCTATACCGCGCCTGGTCTGGATTAGGCTCTGCTTCTCGAGCCTGCGTGCAGCACCCAATTCGCCGGAGGTCAGGTTTCGCACCGGTAGCCACGGCATGGCTGACTTGTCGCTGTGCGCTCGGACGGATGTCGGCGCGGGGTCGAACTGCATGCCCGGCGCGTCCCTCAGACCATTGAATGAATTGATACCCCTGTGAACTGTTTTAAGTGCAAAAAGCGGTGCTTCTTCGGGCTGACCCGCATACTGGAAGGGAGATGCCTTCGCACTTATTGGCAACACCCAGGCGGTGAGCGCGTTGTGTGTGAGTTGGGTTTGGCCCACTGGCAGAAACGCAGGCGATCCACTGATAAATTTGATTTTCGTCGGAAGGTCGCTAGTTCCGTCGCCGAACAGGACAAAGTCGGTGCCGGCCATTCCGGTTAGAACCTCCATCGCATCCACACCCAATCCGCTCGCGACCGCGCGAGTGGTCTTTTGGAACGCGACTTCAAACGTCCCAGCGGGACTCATGTGCATGCGCGGGCCAGAGTTTTTCGGGTTGGCGAGCAGTCTGAACATCGCGTCGTTGGTTGTACTCAACTTGAGTTGCCGACCCGCCGTATCGAGGAACTGCGCCATGAGATCGACACGGGACTTAAATTGGAACCGAGTATGCGTGGCGTCGAGAACGTAAGGGTGCACAAAGGCTTCGATGCCCGTCGAGCCCAAAGCGGCTTCGCTAGCTTGCATATCGAAACACGGGAACACCTGCGCACGCTTGCCCGACTCCATGTATTTAATCATGGGCGGTGCGGCTTCCAAGAACTTGCGGCTAGCCGATTGGTTGACTTCGAACCGCCACGATCCGCTCGCATCCGACTTATCGGTCACTGCCAACTGGAGGACCGAAGGCATGCCGCCAGAAGTGTCCCAACTGAGTTTGATCCGAAATCCGCCAATAAAAACATCAAACGGAGGTTGGCTCTGGTCCGCCGACGTGAACCGGAATCCGGACGCCGTCGGCTGCACGGAGAAGACTGGACGCTGAACCGGCCTAAGGATCAATTCGGTTTCGTCAGAAGCCGAGGAACCGATCGTATGCAGGAGCAAGCCGCTGCCCCAATTGCCATCGGCAAATGCTGAATCCGCCTTGAAACGCAGGTACGGGGGCGGCGACTGCATCCCCTTCTTCCAAGCGATGAGCTTTAAACCCGAGCCGCCCCATAGACGCCACACTGACTCCAGGAAGGACTGGATGTCAGCCGGCGTCTCCTGACCTTCGGCTACCAGGAAGACGCCGCCGGCGGACCAAGCATCTTCGAGCGAGACTGGGCCCGGCGCCGCCTGCGGCGCCCAGTAGCAGAAACGCGTGCGGGCGTCTGCCGCTGGGAAGGTTTCATGGAAGGTCGAGCCAGGAAGGCGGGTTAACGTGACCATGAAATTTCATCTCCCATTTGAAGCACTACGCCCATGAGCGAGGTATCAGAGCCGTCTGCGACGCGCAGTTGTACGAGCTCTGCATCGAAGCGCCTGAGGACCTTCAAACCCCTTAGGGCGCCCCTTAGAACGTGATTTCGCCGCTCGGAAAGCAGGTCGGCTTCGATGGAGTCACGCGCGCCCTGGCTCTCGGCGCGCGCCAATGGTGAGGATAGAAGCCCCTGAAGACGCTTTGAGGAGTTGCGCTGCACAAGGTCGAACACCGACGTGCCGACCTCCACCCAGACCGGCTGGCCGTTCACAGTGACCGGAATCTCGGGCACCAAGAGGCCGCGGAATCTGAAGAGGAGGCACTTGAGGTCGGCGCTGAACATCTCGCAGGCGGTGTCCAGATCAGGGTAGCTTCCATTGCTTTCCAACTGTCGCAGCAGCCGCTCAAGGCCGTCTGCGCCTATCGCACCCACCAGTGTGAAGCCGGGGTAGCCCGCTTCGCGCCGGAAGAACCTCTCGGACACGCTTGCAACGTTTGTGTGTTCATCCGGAGCAACGACAATTGAGGGGTTGAGTGCTGTGGGAACAAACAGCCGCCAATAGCGAGAGTCCGAGCCAAGGTCCGGCAAACCGCTGGCGGATTGCAACAGCAGTGTTGATGCTGTGCAGGCAGCGAAAGTGCAACTCGCTGCGTTACTTTCCCCACGAGCACCGGCACGCCGCGCACCCTGCGCCGCATCGAATCCCAGCTTGCCTAGCGACGTGGACCATCTGCCCGAACCCGGCGCACTCGCATCGGAACCGCTCAGCTCGAAATACACTGGAGCCGAAAGCGTGCCCGGGTGCGCGACGTCTGCGCTGCTGTCCGGGTCTGCAGTAATCGGAATCTCATGATGGACCCGAACACGCATGCCCGGAAGGATGTTCATGGATCTGGTTGCTGCATCGAAGTCATACTGGTCAACCCACGACCCGCT
Source organism: Methyloversatilis sp. RAC08 (assembly GCF_001713355.1). Classification (NCBI taxonomy): domain Bacteria; kingdom Pseudomonadati; phylum Pseudomonadota; class Betaproteobacteria; order Nitrosomonadales; family Sterolibacteriaceae; genus Methyloversatilis; species Methyloversatilis sp. RAC08. The sequence goes on from NZ_CP016448.1 coordinate 2,183,632, forward strand.
GGCACTTGTGGGAAGCATCTCCGCGATCAACAGGTCCAGCAATGAGCGGGCCCGTTTATCGTCTGTGCCGACAATGACGTGGGTCGAGGCGGGAACGTCTCCCCCCAGGCTTATCCGACATCCCGGCTCAGGCGCCGCCACTCCCTTCTGAAGAACTGCCAACGTTCTCTCGGACTTCTGAAGCTGGTCCAGCGAGGTCGAATTGAAGCGTACCGTTGTGCCAAAGAATGGATTGCTTGCGACCTGCCAGGAAATGGTTTCCTCAACTCGCCCATCTGTTGGGATCGCTGCCGAAGGAAGAATACTGACCGAATAGTCGATTCTCTGAGACGAACATCCGTCGACCTTTAGCCAAGGAATCCGTAGCTGCACTACGTCCGCACCATCCGATTCGCGTAAAAACGTCGTCCCCGGCTTATAGACAACCGTCTCCATGTCTGAAAGCTTAACAACGTACTCGTTAGAGACGCTGGCGCATCCGGTTAGACAAGCCCACAACACCCAAATGGCGAATCTCTTCGACATGTTGCACTCCTGTGCGACGGCTCTAGATGCTTAGCGTCCGGCGTGGCTGTGTCTCCTGACATGAACGTGCCGTCGGTAAACTTAAACTTCCGTTCACTTGGTAGAACGATGCCTCCGGCCAAAGTCTGGTTAAGGTGTAACCAGTAATCGACATCGAAATTATGCGCTATTTATTCGATTTTGGTAACTTAAACCTTATTCTCATAGAGTGATCTATTCCGCATAGTTGCTTGCTCAAGACTGGACGTTATTGAAGCCACTCTACAAAGCGCCACCTCACCGCTCTTCTGTTAGTTTTATGCCTTTCTAATGACACGTGGGCGTAGTAAAGTTCTCACGAGGACACGCTGGTCAGGCGAAACGGTCGTCGCCGAGCCATGCAAGCACTCGATCGCAGAAGAGGCACCGGAGCCGCCAAGCTTGTATGCGCCGAGTACTGCCTACGAACGGCGCTGACTCGAGAATATAAAGCCTACAGGTGCTGCACCAGCATCGATGATGGTGCGCTTAGAGCGGTTCACATTTATCCGCGCATCCACGTACATTCGCATGCGTCGCCGAACAAACGGATAGATTCCTTGCGAGCAGTGAGTTCGAAAACACAAGAATTAAACTTTTGGCTATGTTTTCGAACCTTACATTTATTTTTCATAACGAAATCTAGAATGCGGGATGAGTTAGGTGGACGACAAGATAGCGAGACTGATTTTTCCCGACTGGCAACCACAAAGGCCTCGTAACTACTGGCGCTGTTTTATGCTTTTTGGCTGGATGGATCCGCGCATTGATGACTGCCAATCGCCTTGCGCAGCGCGAGCAGAACTGTCCCAAGACTGGCGGCCGCATGCACTTGCGGCTTCCACTCCCGCGCCCTGTTTCGCCACGCACAGGACTGGAGTTGCCCCCATCCGGTGGACGGTTTGTAGCGTGAGAATCAAGCCGTGTGATCGTACTCGATAGCAGTGTTATCTCCGGGGCCGCCGCCGGCCCCATGCAGGCCGGGGGCGAGCGGCCCGGTGGGTAACCCGGGTTTGTCGTGATTCGCTTGAGCCGCGCGGTGTTACTCCTCATAGTTCATCGGTGAGAGATAGCCCAGCGCCGAATGTCGCCGGCGCGGGTTGTACCAGCCCTCAATCCATGTGAAGACGGCCAGACGCGCTTCGGTCTTGGTCCGGAAGGTCTTGCGGTCGATCAGCTCACACTCCAGGCTGGCAAAGAAGCTATCGGCCATTGCGTTGTCGTAGGCGTCACCAACCGTGCCCATCGATGGGCGCACGCCCATCTCGCGACAGCGCTTGCCGAATGCCAGCGATGCGTACTGGCTCCCCTGATCGCTGTGATGGATGACGCTCTCGGGCTTGCGGCTGCCCTGCGCCATCTCCAGCGCGCCAAGCACGAGTTCGGCGCGCATGTGTTCGCCGATCGACCCGCCGACGACGCTCCGGCTCCACACATCGATGACGGTCGCCAGATAGATGAAGCCCTGCCAGGTCGGTACATAGGTCATGTCGGCCACCCACAGCTGGTTCGGTGCATCCGCCACGAACTGCCGCTTGACCAGATCGGGTGCCGGACTACGGTCCGGATCCCGCCGTGTGGTGACCGTAAAGCCGCGCCTGCGGCTCACGCCTCGCAAACCCGCCACGCGCATGAGTCGTGCAATGCGCTTTTGGCTCACCCGCTCACCCTGTTCAAGCAGCTCGGCGCGCACGCGCGGGCGTCCGCAGGTTGAATCCGAGGCGCTGTGGATCGCCCGGATACGCTCGGTCAGCAAGGCGTTGGCCATGCGTCGCGCACTCGGCGCCCGAGTGCTCCAGGCGTAAAAGCCGCTGGCAGAGATACGCAGGACGCGGCACATCGTGCGTACGGGAAAGTCGGCCTGGTTCGCCATCTAGAGTTCGAAGAGTTCGGAGAACCCACATCGCTCTTTCTGGCGAATCAGGCCGTAGCCTTTGCCAGGATGTAGCGCTCCATCTTGATCTGGCGATTCTCCCGGCGCAGCCGACTCAGTTCGTCCCGTTCGGCGCTGCTCAGCCCGTCCTTGTCGGGCAGTGGCTTGCCGGCGTCTTGCGCCGTCTGGGCGACCCAGTTGATGATCGTCTGGCTGGTCGGGGCGAACTCACGCGACAACTCGGCCGGATGGCGACCGGCCTGCGCAAGTTCGATGATCTGTTGGCGAAATTCCGCCGGGTACGGCGCTCTTGTCTTCCGCATCTCGGACTCCTTCTCCCATAAGGTTCGGGTGTCCACCGAAAAGGGGCAACTTCATCGATGCTTTTGGCAGCGCCCTTTACAAGGCGCCAAGGCTGTACGACTTTGGGCTTACGGCCAGGCTGATGTCGCCGCTGTTTGTGAAGTCCTTTGTGAAGACTGATTGGAACGATGCCGCCGATGCTGGGCAACCTGCGAAATAATGGAGCAACCGAATATGCGCTCTGTGCTTCCCAACAACGTCGCCACACACTACGGTAGCGACCGAGCCGGCTTAGTGCTAACGTCATTTACTGCGGATTCTAGGGCCGAAAACCAAGCTTGACATTTTGGCCTGAGAGACAGTGCCTTGACCTGCAACAGATAGCTGACGGCTACGACAGGGGCAACGCAATTAATCTAAATTAGAGGAGGTAATCAAATGGCAATAGCGTCTAAGACGCCACCCCGAGGTACTGCTGCACCTGCGAGCAGTAGGACGCTCGCGCACGAACTCTCAGACGTGCTTCGCGTGGTGGAGGCCCACACGGCTGCTTTCCCACAGGGTACCGACCTCACGCGGATCTTGTTGTCACTCGAATCGGGCGCGCGACTGGAGCTGGAATTCTCTGGCCCAGCGAGGACACGGCTCGCAGATGAGCGGCAGGGGCACGTTTGCTTCTACACTGAGTTTAAAGAGTTCGCGCCCGAGGCGTTTCTTTCCATCGATGACCTCGACCTTGCCTCTTCCGCAAAAGCGGGGGCCAAGAAGTTACAGGAACAGTTCCCGAACGACGTGAAGTTCACGAGCGGCAGACGCAGCATCGAGCGGCAGGCCTCAGCGATGGCGCCAAACATCGTGACGAACCGCAAATGGATTGAACAGACATACAAGGCTTCCCCTCAGAGCGCCGCCTTGCAGAAGTGGGTGGATGAAAATCCTACTACTACGACCGCCGCCGCGATCGCAGCAGGCCTTCAAAGCGTCATGAGCTCGTGGACCGCGGCTCAGCAACGCAACTTTTCGCGCCACATCACGGGCGATGCGTTCGATGTGCAACCGGTCCCCGGCACGCAAGGTGAGAAGATTAAGCAGGCAATTGCGAACCTTCCGAAGCTGAATTGGCACACGTTCCAAGAAGGCGGTCTCGAAATCTGGCATGCACAGTTCGACACTTGAAATCGTCAATAGGGATATCTTGTGTATGAGGCGATGCTCACCGTCGGGAAGTTCAAATCCCAAACGAATGGCCAATCTGCGCATCTCAAACAAGGAATCGGTCACACAATCCTAATTTCAGTAAACTCATGACGAACTCCTGCATCAGTTCAAAGGGTTTATGGGGTGTGAGCCACGTGAAGCCGGACGCGGTTTTTTAAGCAGACACCGGTTCCTGCGCCCGCGTCCAAAGTAAGCACAGGTGTTTGATCACCGCCTAACCCGAAGTACAGGTTTTCCGCCGCCTAAGCGAGTCGCTACATCAGAAGCGAGCGGCTTCACGCTTCTTTCAGCATCAATCCGATCGGGCACTACGCCGCCGCCTGACGACATTCGTGCTTGTCCATAGCAACTTTGAGTTTTCTCGGAGGAATGTCCAAGCGCTTTCGCAATGTCCTGTCGTGACTTACCGGCAGCTTTCAAGTCACTTGAAAACGCGTGTCTTAAGCAATAAGCAGACAGCCCGCGCTTCCCTCCCCAACCTAAACGCAACGAGGCACACGTTATGGCAGCGCTATATTTCTTCGCACTGCATGACTTGATTTCTACCACGCCCTCAGCGCCCCTTAAAACACCTTTGACTACTGAAATAATCATATCTAAAAATAGATTTGGAGGCCTTGGAAGCGAGTAGGCGATTTTTCGATAAGGTTGCCCGGAATACTCTGTTACCTTGAGCCCAGAGATTTCAAATTCAATTTCCGATTTTGTGAGTGTTATCTTGAAGTTTTCGACTAGCTCACCTGGCCGACATCCAGTGACGGCGCTCAAAGCAAAAGATAGTTTGTGCTTTCTAAGACTTGGCTCCTTTAGAAGCGACTCACGCCAACCCGACGGTGCATATTTAAGGTCCCGACGTTTGCTATGTCTTGCCCGCCTGTCTTTTTTTGGAAGTGGAGGTGCGTCGTTAAATATTTGGTGCATCTGCCGTAAAAAATCAGCAGGCAGGGATCGAATCTCATCAGGTATCTCAGATGAGTTTAGTTCACCTTTTAAAACATGAGCTTCATGTCGGCTCCAATACAGGACCGCCGCCCTGTTGTTGAACCACGTGCTTGTGATTTCGTATTCCCGGCTTTTTTCAGCACATCGGCGACACTCCGATTGCCTCTGATGACCCTGAGAAATATGTTTTTGTATAAATTTTTCGTCGATGGCGAAGTCATTTTGATCTCCTGTTATATAGGCTCTCAAAATATATCCCGTGCTTTTCGTCTGTCAAATTAGAGAAAATAATTTGCTACGATTTTCTCCGGGCACCTCCCAGTTTTCACGCGGCGCACGATCGCCGCTTGGATTAATACTTCCGAGTAATGCTTGGGCTGAACGCTGTATCGTTCGATACTTTCACGGCGCAACTCCGTGATTAGATAACGCATTAACTTCCGGCCGCTTTCCATGCACTTTAGCGCGGCTCGTTAAAGGGTATTTTTCCTTAGCTCGAATGCCATTAAGTGAGATCACTGAATGAAGCGATCACAGCATATCTGATTATATTCCGCGGATACAGTATGATTGAATCCTACGGCTTCACAAGCAATCAGGGAACGTCATGGAGACAAACACACAAAGCGGTACTCACACGCCAACCTCTCACATTTTGGTGTTTTTAGCCGGGGCGCTTTTAATTGGGCTCTGGATTTACACACGTGACCTCATCGCATCCGGAATTATTGCCGCCGCTTTTGGGTGGTATGTGGCAACCCGGATTGAAGAGCATTTTTTGGCCGTTACCTGCGCAACAGTTTTGGGTATCATTTTTTATGCAATGAAAAAGTTTTAAGAGCGAGTCAACGGAATTGTCTGGAGATGGATGGCTGGGTTCGTTCGGTCAATGCAGCACGATCGAGCTAACGTTAAGGTTATGGATTAACGTTAAAAGTTCCAGCCCAAGCTTTTCCACACCATAAATCTGCTTAAAGCTCGCGTTCTTCAAAAGCTAATCTCGCTCGACTTTACCAAGCATGACCCGCAACGTCTCAGCTGCCTTCTCAAAATCTTCTGCCCGCCGCTCTAGAAAATCCTCGGGACAGGAAGTCACCTCAGAGACGGCGATCCCCTCCTGCTTGAAAACCCGATATTCGCCGTCTGCCGTGCGGACGCCGGCAATTGCAAGGTCGCTGGTCGAAGCGTCGACCATGTGTTCAATCTTGGGCCGGCGCTCTCCGGTCTTGCGCGCGATCTCATAACGGAAGGCCTGCTCCGGATTGATACGGGCGCCTTCGGGAAGCTTCATCTCCGTTTGGCTTCGTAGATCGTTTGAGTGGGCATGTACAAGACGGCGAATGTCATCAGCTAGGTACGCGGGTTTTCCGAGAAATGTCGCTACCGGCAAATTCCCTCCGCGCGCAAGATCCGACAGCCATTCAGGCACGTCTTCGATCGGCACGAAATCCTCGGGGCCTGCGCCACTGATCCGCCAGGAAAAAAGCTCAACGCCTCGAAAATATATGACGCGCTCGCTTATCCGATCCTTACCCATGCGCTGATGATCATGAGCGTCGAGCCACTCACCATACACCGGTGGAAACTCCCGCTCCTCGGCGTGCTCGTCGCATAAGGTCGCCCAGCAACCCCCGTAATACAGACGTCCGGGCTCTCCGCAGCACTGGCAGGTTCGCCTCGCCTCGCTCGCGGCAATCTGAACAATCGCATCAATCTTTTCTCGCAGAACAGCAAGCATGCGTTTGCCGTCCGCGGACGCATCCTCAACGTCCTCCGACTCCTCCGAGTCATCATCTGTCTGGTCATCCTCTACTGAGGTATCGATGGCAACCCTGCGCACCCCGTCCCCGCTCATCAGCGATACCGACACGACGGCGCTATTCCAGTACATACAGAGGCGGCCGAATTTTTCCTTGATCTGCACCCAGTGGAACGCTGCCATCTCCTCCGGCGTCAGCGCCTCACGTACACGCTCAAGCGCTCGCTCGACCACGTGGTTCCACCCTGAAGGGATGCTCGTGCCCAAATAATTGGGACCCTGAAACTGTTCGCCATACCGTTTTCGAAAGCCGGTCATGAGGAATTCCTTCTCTTTTCCTTCATTTGCCCATAATCGGTGGCGCGGATAGAGGCGGTTCGCTTCATGGCAAAAAAGCTGCATCTCCTGAAACAGACTGTCCGATCGCAGGTTTTCCGAGTTCGCTGTTTCCGCGTGATCGTGCGATCAACCGGAGGCAGGTCCTGCAGGACCTCCCTCTTCGACCCTATTTTCCAACCGCGACTACGCGCCATTCCCGAGACCGCTCCACTCCCGGGGCATCTGCAGCGGTTGCCAGATCAGATCCGTGGGCGTCGAAACAAGGAGTACAAGACCTACATTCGTCTCCTTCGCGTGCCGCAGCACCCTGATGGAATGTTTAATGAGTGCTTCCGAGATTCCGTTCTGAGTGACGACAACCAAAACGAACGCAGCACAGGCATCAAGGTGAATGCGCTGTGCGTGGGCCTCGTGGATTGCACGCACGTCGAATTGGTCGGCAAGCTTTACTTCAAAGGTCACCACATGGCGCGTTGGTTTTCCTCGCCTCAAGGCCGGATACGTGCCGCTTCCCAACAGATCCTGTCTCGACCAGATTCCGCCGGTGTCGCGTCGGCCTTGATGGGCGGTGTTCGCCACCTGGACATCTGAGAATCCAAGTGCTGGCATCCATTCACGCTGCAGTTTTTCCTGGATAGCCCCATAAGATTGCTTTTCTCTCGTCCAAATGGTCGGTTCGCAGTGATTTTCGGGAAGTAATCCCTCAAAGCCACATGGTTTGCGAACCAGACGAACACGCCGGCCGCGACCGCGGCAGCGTTCGATCTGTCCCCTTCGAACCAACTCTTCAGTGGCAACCTCGACTTCATCGCGACTCAGGCCGTTAAGCAGGGAGAGTTCGACAACTAGCATGGATTCACCTGTCGCCGCCAGGCATTCCGTGATCACTTGATGGTGAGTTCGCTGCCCAAATAAATTCATCGTCTTGATCGTGGGCTCTTGAAGATTAGGGGCTGATGGCTTTTCTTTTTTCCAGCCATTGAAGGTTTGTCGATTTGGCCTTTGAAGCGAGCGTCCTCAGCGTGGTGATGGACTTCGGTCATCACCACGCCTGCGATGGTCGCTGCGATGTCTTGGTAATCGAAGGCTTTCCTCTTGAGTTTGGGTGTCCTTGGGGCATATCTGTGGTCCGGCAGAAATGATGGGATGCCCGTTCTGCTGTGAGATGCCTTGTTTAGAATCAGGGCTGCCTTGCCGTAGTGAGGGTATCTTGCCTGCACGAATGCTTGATTTATCGGGAACTCACTGCTGAATTGAGATTTCTTGATTATAGAAGAGGCCTTGTATGCCCCCGAATTTACAGCGCAATTCAGCGCTGTAAATTCTCCCCCTGAAGGGCGTCGCGGAATCTCGAAAAAAACCACGAGCTTCCACATTATTCGCACTTTAAAGGGGGTGCGAATAATGTTTTGAATTAAGGCCTCTTGGTTATCTTTAGAAATCCATCGTGTCAAATTTTGGAGTTCTTTTCCTCTGGCATCCTTGTTCATTTTTGGATACCTCTGTCCGTCATGCGGGAAAGCCGGCAGGGGCGCGAATGCGTCGTAAGGAAGTGTTCTCTCTGGCACGCTTGAAGGCTTCAAGGTGGGGTAAGCACCGGGCCTCATAGTTCATCATCCGTGTTCATGAGGGATGACCGCATCCGACCCGCGCGCTCCACGTCGTACTCACCTTGTCGGACCACGCGGACCTCCAGGCTGTCGAGGTCGAGTTCTGCGATGCCTCTAAAGCCCACGCCCACGCATGCGAATCCCATCCGTTTCTGCTCAGCGCTGTAGTCCAGGCTGTCGTGGTGGTGGCCGTGGACGACGAGTTTTGCGCCCATGGCCCGGGCAAGGTGATCGATACCGATGTGACCGTAGGGGTGGCAACTCGGCGCCTCGTGGGTAATCAGCACATCCGTCTGCAAGTTGGCCATTCGTTCGAAATCTTCCGGAAAGATGCTTGATAAATGGAGGATTTCCGAACCAAAGAGCACGTTTGCGTGGAATAAGGGATCGTCAAGGGAAGCGACGGCTTGTTCAGCGGTGATCCCCTGCTCTTTGAACCGGGCCGGGTTGGGTGTGGCGAGGATTCGTTGCGTGGCAAACTCTTTAAAGCTCTTAAAACTCGCTGTTTTGCCGTCGAATTGCTGCAAATCCGGCGACCAGACGGTTTTTCGGAAAACACCCCCGAAGCCCGCGAGTCGGATGCCTTTCATTTCAACCACGCGCTGATCGAGGTTTTCATCCAGCGCGGTGAGGAGGTTGAGCCACGTGGTGACGAGTTCTGTGTCGTGGTTGCCGCGTATCCACCAGGTTTGAATGCCCTCTTCCTTCAGTGGAGCAAGGATCTCGCACATGCTCCTCGTGGGTTCGATGTCGCCCAGAAAGACGACACCAGCGGGACGACGCGCCAGCGCTTCATGGATGGCTTGGTCAAACCGCCCATGAACATCCCCAAAAAGGAGGATGGATCTCGATTTCATGCGAATAGACCCAGAATTTTCGGGTTTTTGCGCTCAAAAATCGGATTTTCGGAGAAACGGTCGTTCATTGGCCGCATACCGATGAGCCGCCTACCCTTCGACACCAGTCACAGAGCGTCGTCCAGCACGTTTGATGGTGCAACGTGGGCGCTCCACAGTGCTCGCAGACAAAGGACGACTCCTTTCGGGCGATTTCCACTACGCGTCGAGAGTGTTCCGTACTCATGCCGATTCGGAACTTGAGTTGCCAGAATTTTTGCGTGACGCCCTTCAAAAGTGGGATGTTCCCTACCGGCGCTTTTCGAATCTCCATCGCGTAAAGGCACTCGGCTTCGATGCCCGTGCATGCCTGATCGACCAGATCGAACCACCCGTTACCGCAGTCCAGATGCCATCGCCACTCATGCTCTGCCTGCTCTCTGATCTCCCGGAAAAGGAGCGGGTAGCGGTTAATCAACTTTTTGACGAGGACGATATTCATGCTCGTCAGTGAATGGCGAGTGTTGCAGTGTCAGCGCAAAGATCCCGCCCGAGCAGATCTTCGGCGATCAGGTGACTACGCCCCGTCAGTACCGCCCGACCCGCGGCAGATGTGAGCCGCTTTCTCATTTCGCGCGGCGGTAAGGCTGAAAGAACCGTCAACACTTCGTCGCTCAGGTGTCGATCCAGCACGTCGGTCAAGCCACGCTCGTCGAGAAAGTGAGCGAACACGTGGGTTGCAATTTGCCGGCCTTCATTCTCTTTCGGACTCGGGATCTCGAAGGTGACGAATCGCTGCCGGATGGGGTCGGGAACGAGTTCGATGTGGTTGCAGGTCGCAAACCACAGGACGCGGCTCGCATCAAGAAGCAACTCGGGGAGCGACAGATCACAGAAACGTCTGGCAGTACTTCGTTCAAGCAACAGGTGCAGCGCCCCAAGCGCAGCCTTTTCTCCGCGTCCGCCACTAATACTGCTCACTTTGTCGATCTCTTCCAGCACCACAGCGGGGTTGGCGACCGGGGAAGTGACGAGGTGCCAGAAAAGCCGGCCTTCGTGAGAGTTCGCCCAGAAAGTCTCACTCCCGGCGAGGGCGGCACCGCTTTGTGCGCTGGCCATGTCCACCAACAGCACGGGAGCAAGACGTAATCCGTCTGCCAAATGTTGCAGATACAGCGTCTTTCCCAGGCCCGGCCGGCTATGGATCAGAACCGGATCCAGCGCAATGGCTCGTCCAGTCGCCAAGGACAGCGCGCACTGGCCTTCGATGTAATCAGTGACTGAAGTGAAATTTGGAAATAAGGCTCTTAATTCAGTAAAAAGACCGTGAATGACACCTGAAAACTGTCTCAGGGGCTTTTTTGAACTGTGCGCCTTCAACCCGACAACGATGCCACGAATGCGCACCTTCGCGTCATAGTCTCGTCCACTGACCCGCATCTCCAAAAGCTCAACACCCTTCTCTTCCCACACATCAACAAGTTCTTCGCGCTTCATAACGGCCAAGCCTGCTTCTTCGACGTCAGGCGGATGCTGGGCATCCCCCTCTTCCGTCGAAAGAGACGAAACGTCACCAACGAAAGAATCAACACAATCGCTGGAAGAAAAAAGAGGGATGGCACTTGAAGATTGAGGATCGGTTGCATCAAACCATGCCGCAACCTTTAACCCCTCAAGATAAGAATGCTCCTCGCAGAATTTGTTGTTCTCCCTCTCCAGAGGACTTCCACAAGCGTTACAGGAATACGCAGCCAGATAGCGGAAATGTCGACACCGTTCCGTGAGCGCCGCAGTCCTTGCCTCATCCAAGTCCTTGATAAACATGAAAACGGATGGTCCGTACGCACCGTAGGCCCAAAAGATGAAGGCGGAGATGTCGTTAACACGGGCGTCGCCTACGATCACCCGAAATTCATTCAGTGCATCAAGAACGATCGATACGTGGCCAGGGAGGAATTCGATGGAAAACTGCATAGACCACGGGAATTCAGTGCGCTGAACCTGGGCGGAATACGCACGAAAAACCTCGTGATCATCGAAGATCTTGTCTAGAAGAATGTTCCGCAGCGCCATCATGACCTCACAATGGCCGCAGTAGAGCATCATTCTTTGTGTGTGTAAACCCCTTTAAAATCAGAGGGAATCGCGGTCAAGAAAAAATATTTCGCTGGATTATTACTTTTATAATGGTGCATTAGTCAGTCTTTGATTACATTTAGAGCACGATAAACAACCCTTTAGGGGGATAGATGATGGTTTTAAAAAGTGAAAGCCACGCAAAACATTTTCCGCTGGCCACCTTCGAATTTTCGGAGAGATTCAAGGTCAAGGCGCAAACGGTAAGGCGTCGGTTGTGCGAACGCGGGTCCTATTACGGGTTTGTCCCGGTAAAACTTCCAAATGGCCGTCTGGCTTGGCCAGAGGTGGTTGTAACCGCAGATGGGCCTCAAGTTCTTTAAAACATAACTTATCAGCGCAAAGGATTCATCATGGTAAAAAAAGCAAAAGCAAAGCTGTCGGCAGTCGAGCAAGAATTTGATGACGATGAGTATCTTCAGTCGTACGGCAGCTATGCCGGCGATGGTTCTGATCTTTACGACGCAGACACAGGTTCCAACAGTACGGATTACAAACTCGAAGGTGTCGGGAAAGTTGATCAAGACAACATGCGATATCAACAGGCAGTAAAGGACCTGGCTAAAGTGATCATCAATCTCGTCGAGTGATTGAGCTGCAAAAGCGAACATTGCCGGGCTGCCCGGGAAGTCAGACGCAACAAAAAAGGGGCACTTGAATAAAGTGCCCCTTTTGCATTCCTCATCCTCTGCCACTTGTTTTCGCGACACCGTGACCTGCCCCAATTCTTCGGACCATGAATTACTTGAAAGAAGTAGCTTCGTGGTCCTTGCCTGACAGGGAATAGACGAACTGCGCAGGGGTCAGGTAGCCCAGTGCAGAGTGTGGTCGTACTGCGTTGTAATGGCGCCGCCATTGTTCGATCACGACCCGCGCTTCCGTGCGGTTTCGGAAGTATTCCATCGACAGGCACTCGTCGCGAAACTTGCCGTTGAAACTCTCATCGGTACCGTTCTGCCAAGGTTTGCCCGGCTGCGACAGCGCCATCTGCAAGCCCTCGCCTGCAGCCCACTGCAACAATCGGGTCGAGACGAACTCCGGGCCGTTGTCCGAGCGCAGAAACTTCGGCGCACCGCGTTCGCTGATCAACCGGCTCAGTACCTCGACCACACGCTCCGAACGAATGCTGCCCGCCACATCGATCGCCAGTGCCTCCCGCGTGCGCTCGTCGATCACCGTCAGGCACTTGAGTTGCTGACTGTTGGCGCAAGTGTCGAACACAAGGTCGTACGCCCACGCATGGTTTGCTGCGGGCGCACGCTGCACCTGGAAGCCCGCCTTGTTCCACAGCCGCCAGGTGGCGGCCAATGCTCAGGCTGAGTCCGGCACGGCGCAGGAAGATACGAATGCGCCGATATCCGTACCGTGGGTACTGACCCGCCAGCTTCTGCATTTGCTCAATCGCCGGCTGATCCCGAACATCCAGCCGCGACACATAACCCAGACCGGAGCGCGATACGTTGAGCAGCGCGCAGGCACGCCGTCTCGATAGTCCTTTACCTTCTGCAAGCAGCACCTGCGCCCGACGGGCGCAGGTGCTCACCATTTATTTCACGCGATCTCCTTCATCACGTCGATCTCAAGGTCGCGTCCAGCAAGCATCTTCTTGAGCCGCGCGTTCTCCACTTCGAGCTGACGCAGACCCTTGACCTCGTCGGCGGTCATCGCGCCGAAGCCCTTTCTCCGTGTGTAGATCGTCTGCTCGCTGACCCCGGGCTTCTTCGACACCTCCGCCACCGGCGCCTTGTCCGCTTCGCGAAGGATCTTGACCATCTGCTCTTCCGAAAAACGACTCTTTCGCATGACTTCCTCTCTGCAGTCGGAAGCCATCCTCTCAAGTTTCAAGTGGTCCGAAAAGTCGGGAGCAGGTCACTCTGTTCGCGTAAGGGGGGAGCCGATCGAAAGAGACCCGACTTGAAGCACGCCAAGTTCAAGTAGTGGCAGAGCGGTGACGCACGCTAGACGCGCAAATGTGCTTATTTTGTCGCTCGCCCTTTAAATAAAGGAATTCCTTTACAGAAAATGCTTTGCTAATTTGAGGGTGTCAGCTCAATCACTTGGAATCAAGAACATGACTAAGACGAAAGTTACCTTCCGCGTCCCAGTGCCCTTGTGGGATGCCTTCTCAACGCAGGCTGATGGCTTGTTTTTAAAACGCGCGCCCTTCCTCGATCACGTACTTTCGCGCGAGATCCCACATCTCGAGGATGATCTCGAGGGTATGAGCCTAAGCGTTCGTGGAAATCGCTTCATCAGCGAGGCCCTCCATAGAGCTCAAAATTACCAAAATGAAAAAATGGAGCTCAAGGCGGTCAACATCGAGATTCAGAAGACAACCGCCGACCGGCTCAATGCAGCTGTAAAGCGGCACAACCTGGTTCGGGATGCTTTCTTCTGCCGATTGCTCATCCTGTTCCGCGGGCAAGACAGGATGCTGAAAAGACTTGGCGTCTCATCGACTACAGGTGGAATGAATGACTACGGCGCGCCCTTCTCGACGAGCCCCATGAAAGCGATGGAAGAAGTGCGTGATGACCCGTTCTTTTACCTTCGGCAGGCGATATTGGCTAAACATGGGCTCGGGCTTTACCTCGTCGAACTACCAGGGCTGATGTGGGCAACTTGCTTCGTCGATGATGCAATGGTGCCAACGACAAGTAAGTTCAAGAAGCTGAAGCATACGATGGAGGAGTTCGAAGACTTTCTCTTTGAAGTGAAAAATGACAAAGGGAGCGGACGATGAACTACTCCGATCACGCTGCAGTGAGGATGCAACAGCGGGCCATCCCTGCCCTGATCGTTGAGTTGATCTTGCGGTTCGGAACAGCTGAGCCCGCGGGCAACGGCACAAGTAAGCTTTACCTCGACAAGCGAGCGCGTCGCCGAGTTAAGTCTTTCGCAGGGCCGCTGGCCAAGGCGATTGAGTCCCACCTTGACGTCTATGTCGTTATCAGCGACTCAGGCAATGTCGTTACAACGGCGTATCGCCATGAGCGTATTCACCGTCACTGAGGGTGGGTCAGACCTCGCGCGTATCGGTCGCGAGATGCAAAGCGGTGTATATGAAGTTGAACGTGAACCATTTCAGCAAGCTCCCGGCGCTTGCATGAAAAAACATCCGAGATGCCGAGTACAAGATCGCAGCGCACGGAAGGTCTCAGCCAAAACTGCGAAAACGCTTGTCATGGATAAACCACAATTGCAAGATCAACCAATCATGTCCATTGAACCGTATATGCAGCCTCCATCAAGTACGTGGGTACGTTTCTTACGCACGTATGGCCCAACACCCAACAATCTGACGATGTATGACGAATATGTGGCTGGGGCTGTGGGCCGAGCGAAGGTGCAGCCTATCGCACTGAGCACGCCGATGCTAGAACCGATGAAGGCGCATGTCGCCTCGGGCAAACCCGGCTCAGTCTTGATCGCGGGCACAGCCGGCGATGGCAAGACCTATCATTGTCGCGCGCTGTGGACAGCTATAGGAGGTGACTCTCGCGCTTGGGCCGCCAAGGGAAACATCAAGGAGTATCGCTTGGTCGATGGCCGCTTGGCAGTGTTTATCAAGGACCTCAGCGAGTTCAATGGCGAAGAGAGCGACGCCCCTTTGGCGCGCCTCGAAAAGTCGGTGCTCGGCGACGACGACAGTGAAATAGTTATCTTGGCAGCCAACCATGGCCAAGTGCTCGACCGGCTTCGCGACCTCGGGCGCCGGCAAGGGCGCAATCATCCCTTGCGCAAGCCGCTTCAAGAGTTCTTTTTGCAGGCGGCGCAGGAGCCAGATCGCCTCGCTGTATTCGATCTAAGCCGCAGCGTAGGGCGCATGGCTTTGGAGGAAGTGGTCGCGGCGGTCGCCGACCATGCCGAGTGGAACAACTGCGATCGGTGCTCTTTGAAGTCCAGTGGCAAGGTCTGCCCGATCTTCGAGAATCGGCAGCGTTTGCTCGGGACCGGCGATGGCGCGCAGCTCGGGCGCCGCCTTGGCGACCTCGTCGAGATCGCCAGGCTCAACGGGCAGCATTTGCCAGTCCGGGACTTGCTTGCGCTGTGCGCCAACATAATCTTGGGCCATCGCGACGCAAAGGACGGCTTGATGTCCTGCGCCGAGGTTGCGTGGATTCAGGAGCAAGGGGCAGTGGACCGGGCGAGTGTCTACAGCAATGCCTTCGGCGCGAACCTGCCCAAGAGCCGTCTTGGCGAACGGCCGGTGTTCAAGGCGATGGCGGCCTTCGGCGTGGGCGATGAAACCACCAATGGCGCGGACGGCTTGTTGGTCTATGGCAAAGATGACGTGAAGCTCGCGCCGGCGTTTGCCCGCTTGATCGGCAGCGATCCGGTCTATGGGGCGACGCCGAGGCTGTTGAGCGCCCAAGACAAGTATCTCGAAGGCGAGGAGGCCGCCCGCATTGACGGCGGCGCGGCCGGCTTCATGGACCTGTTGCAGGAGCAGCGCCGCAGATTGTTTTTCACGCTGCCGCCGGATGAGAAAGGCTATCCCTTCTGGTCCATGACGGTGTTTCGCTTCGCGGGCGAATACTTGGAGATGCGTGCGGCCCTGCTCGACAAGAAGCCCGTCGCCGAGACCGCGCGCGGCCGACTCGTGCGCGGGCTCAATCGCGTGATGACAGGCCTCTTGGTCGACAACGTGGACCGCATCTTCGTCGCCAGCTCTGGCGGATTCACCCAGTCGCGCGTAAGCGTGCTGTGCGACACCGAGGCTCCGTCGCGCCGGCTCAATGGGGTCGGCATGGCGGTCAAGCTCGAGGCGAAGACGGGCCGTCCCTGTCTGGAGGTGTCACTGGTCCAAGGCGCAGTCGATTCCGTGGCCTTCGACCTCACGCCCGTGCGCTTTGAGTTTCTCTCGCGGGTCTCCGAGGGCGCGCTGCCGGGCAGCTTCTCCAATGAGTGCTTGGAGGACATGCTGGCGTTCAAGGCCAAGCTGCTGCGCAAGGCCGAGCTCATCCGTAACCGGAGCCAGCAGGACGACGACGAGGAGGCAGGGGCTGATAGCGGCTCGCTGACGCTCAACTTCATCGACATCGAGCAGGGCGGCCACGGGTTCTCTCGGCCCATCACCGTGAGGATTTCCGAATGAGGCAGCGCATTGACATTGACCGGGTCGATTTCGCTGTCGACGAGCACATTTGGGGTCACCGCCTCTATGACGAGCAGTTGCCGCATTTGACGGTGCTCGAGTTCTTGGGCGTGCTGGGCTCAAACCTTGACGGCCCGTTGGTCGCCACGCCGAGCGACAAGGTGCGATATCGGCCGCAGCATCAAATCCGCCTGCGCGGTCTGCTGTTCAACAACCCCTTTGTCGAGGCCATCCGCGAGCGATCGATCCCCGACGACGAGAAGTGGCGCGAGTGGAGCGCGTTGTTCGCCCAGGACGCCACCAAGCTCGGCGACCACGACATGGGCTACCTGCGCAAGGCGTTTTCCAGCTTTGACGACTTCGCCAAGGCCATCGAACTGCTGCGCTCGTCGGCCTTCGAGGCCCGCAGCAACAAGCGTTGGAGCTCTAAGTTCGTCTTTCCCTTCGGTCCTGACGCGTTGTTCGAGGACTTGCGGATTGACTCGGGCGGCGCGAGTAACGACCGCCGGTTCTTTGCCCGCACGGGCGAATTGCTCTACCTGATGCTCAGCCGCGCGGCCCGCGGCCCGCAGCTCGGAGCTCAGCTCTCGCAGCGCCTGTTCAACCGCTCCGCTCCGATGAACCGCCTCGTGCGGGCAATGCAGGGCGAGCCCCAGTTGGCGTCGAATTCGCGTGATGTTGGCTACCTGCCCCACGCGTCCCATCCGCGCTTTGATCAGCTGTGCGAGGACTGGTTGGCGATCTTGGCCAAGGACATGCCCATCTATGACGCCTTGGAGCACTTGATCACGTCGGCGGGCCTCAATCTCCTGTTGTATTTCCTGGAGCAGGCTAAGACGCAGGCCGGCGACGCCGAACCCGTGGAGTTCGTCTGCGAGATCGTCTCCAAAGAGCGCACAAAGGTTCGCGCCCTGTCGGGGGACAGCTACCAGCTCAACCAAGGGCTCTCGGTCAAGGCTATTCGCGCGTCCATCGAGCAAACCCGCCTGCTGCCCGAGTGGGAGGCTGCGTCCAAATCGGATTACCCCGACGCGGCGCAGGCCAGCATCATGCGCGAGCTGTTCCAGTGGCCGTCGGCCGATTCGGACGACGAAGCCGACTACACGTGCATGTCTGGCGACAAGCTTATCGAGAAGCTCGTGGAGATGGCGATTTCGCGCCATGAGCAGCACGTTAACAAGATTCACGCGTCGTGGTCGCGCGCCGTTGGGCTGAGCTCCCGTCGCCTTGCGCGGCGAACGCGGTATGCACCAAATGACCGGCTCATCAAGACACTGGTGGTCACCATTGTCGATGACCGGATGCAGTTCGACGAGTTCCTTACCGAGGCCAAGCGCCGCTATGGGATCGTCATTGGCGACGCGGAGGGCTCGCGCCTGGTCGCCGACAAGAAGGTGGACCAGGAAGTGCTCAGCGAGAACCGCGCCAACCTCGAAGCGCGGCTGGTGGGGCTTGGGCTGGTGCGGCGGCTGTCCGACTCCTGCTCGTTCGTGGAAAACCCGTTTGGGTTCAAGGGGGAAGAAAATTGCTGACCGATCGAATCATTGGGCGCGTCGGCGCGGACATACTGGCTAAGCGCATCAGTGACGCTCGCGAGGCCGACGGCTCGGCGCACGACTCGGCGGCGCTGTTCCGCCTCGACAAGCTGTCTTCTTCCCAGGTCGCCTCGGTGGTCCGCGCGGTGCTTGCCAACCACGACTTGGCCGCGCGCGTTGATCTCATGATTCCCGAGGCGCTGGTCGAGGGCCAGGGCTTGCCTCCCGAGGCTCTGATCCAGCACAACGCTGGCTTCGTGCGCAACAACGCCCAGACGAGCAAAGAGGCGATCCTCACGGCCAACGGCAACGAGCATAACCTGGCCGACACCTTGGGCCACGTTACCGCTTTGGGGGCCAAGGAGCTGCGCGCGAACGAAGAGGCATGGGTCGATGCGACATGCCATGTCGCTGGAATGGCGCCGGTTCCCGATGATCGGCAGGTGTTCCGCTCTGCCCTCAGAGGCCTGATCTCTGCCTACGACCTGTCATTGGTTCAGCTTGGCGATTTCTGCGCCCACGTAACCGAAGCAATGTCGGCGACGCGCGGCCTGCCAATTCGCGACGCTATTGGCTGGTCGCTGCCGAAGGTTGGCTTGCCTCGGGACACCGCTTTCTTCGCCAGCGCGAAAACCTACGGTGCGTCCTACAAGCCATGGAAGAAGGCGTTCGAGAAGCTCTTCGCCCACCGCGCTCCGCTGCTGCTGCGCTTGCGGCCCAACGGCCAGCCGCTGGACCCCGACGAAATGCGCCAGCGCTTGGAGGACAACGCGGCCAGCATCACCGATGCCGCGCGTGTCGCTTTGGAGGCGTTCATCAACGCACCTATGGGCGAGAACCAGCCCGCTGCTGACGTGGCAGAGCTCGAATGGGAAACCGATGGTGTGTGCCACATCTTCGACAAGCCGAAGGAAAAGCTCCAAGGTCTTGCCGAGCACACGTTGCGGTTTTTCGAGCATGACTGCGACGACGCAGAAGCCCTTGACGAAAAGTGGAAGCGCCACCTTGAAGATCTCAAGGCGCGAGAGAAGCGCTCCGAGTGGAATGATGACGACAAGGTCTTCTTCGAGCTGCACCGCCGCTTCATGGAGCCATCGCGGCAGCTTCATTCCCGCTGGGAGAAGGCGATCTTCGGCAAGGCCATCGAGTGCAATGACTTTCTTGATGGCTTTGCGAGCGTGGCTCACCACCTTTTGGCTGGCGCCGACGATATGGCCGGCGAGCGGCTCCTGCGGTTTACGGTGAACAAGGGCCGGACTGAGTGGCGCACTCGCTTCAATCATGACGTGGGGTGCTATTTCTCGGCGATGTATCGCGGCATCCAGGAGCTGATGGGCTCCCGGGTGAAGTGGGAGGTCAAGGGCATGGGCGTGGGCAACCTTCCCGACCCGCTGTTCCACTATGAGAAGTTTTTCGCCAAGGAGAAGGAGCTTCGCGGCGCGACGCTCAAGCCCGTATCGTCGCTGGCCCGAAACGCGGTGCAGATCAAGTTCGACGTGGCGCTCGTGCAGCGCATTGGCGAACGCGAGAATGTCATCGACAAGTCGCAGCTTGTGTGGAGCTACCGGCCTGAATCCATTGGCTTGGCGTTGGTTTCGGACATGCGGCGGTTACTGGAAAAGGGTGCGGTCGGTTGCACCGAAGTTCCGCGCCGCCTGGTCAGCAAGAAAGGCGGCGTTCAAAGCGTCTCGCTGCTCGACACTGGGACGCTGGAGGCCACGTTCTCCCGCGACGCCGGCTCGCTGATTCCCCCAGCCAACAAGCTGCGCAGCTTGCGGGCCGAGATCAAGGACCGGATGAAGGAGCTTGCTAATGAGGGACGCCTGACCATGGAGCAGCGCGACGAGTTGCGCGCTGCATGGGATGCGTTCGAGGCTGACTATATCTTGGCTTTGAAGGACTTCATCGACACGGGCCTGCAAGGCGAATCCGTCCTACGGCAGGCTGAGTCGTTCTCGACGCTCCTCAACGCGCTAATGGTGCACGCACGAGGTGATGTGTGCCGCGCGAGGCTAGTCGCCGAAGTGCTCTCGATTGGCACGGCCCGCATTTCGGGCGCGCAGCCGTCGCTCATCATTCCGCCTTGGCATCCCGAGCGGATGAAGGCGCTGGCGGTCAAGACTCGCCGCGTTGCGGGTTTGGTGACCCACTTGCTCACCAACGACAGCGTGTTCTTTGGGCACCGCGACATCTTCTTCCGGGAGTTCTCAGAGGAGCTCGCACATCCGTTTTATCCCGAGATCGCCGTCCTGCAGCGCGGGAGCGAGCCGCTGCTTGTCGCCGAGAGCAGCACCGTCAACGGATACAGCCTGTTTGAGCGGCCGGTCCGCGGCGAAGAGGACTCAATGACCGATGTTGATCCGACGGCCGCCGCCAAGCAGGCTCGTGAGCTCTTGGAGCGCTACATCGGTCTGCAGCCCCACGAGGCGGCTAACCTCAGCGTTTTGCTCTACAACGCCGACGCGGCTGAGCTGCCGCTGGCCACCGTGCGCGAACTTGCTAGCCTGCAAACCGAGGACGACTTCCAATGCAATGTGTCGGTCAGGCACAGCGATTCGGCCAAGCTGCGCCGGGTCTATGCCGAGCTGGTCAACAAGGCGTGCGACGACCCGGAGCTGCCAGTGGTCAGCGAGACCTCGGACAACTTCATCTCCAAGCTGCGCATCGCGGTGACTCCGGCGTCGGCCACGCCAGGGCAAGACGAAGGCGGCTTCAAGCCCTTCGACGTCGCGTTCTTGCATGACGTAGTGTCGCGCACGGCGGTTGAAGAGTGGCTCTCCGTGGACTGGACCAACGACCGGCCTAGTCTGGAGCACGCTCCATCGCGCTGGTCCTATCGAAGCGTATCCGGCGAAAACGAGCTCAAATCAACCACCTTCCTGACTTGCCCGTGGCAGACGGCTTCGGGATGGGCCTATGTCGGCGCGGTGGCGGCGGTGCATCGCCAAGCCGATGCGCCGGTTGGAGCACGCTACCTGCCCGCCCGCCGCATTTCGTTGCAGCATGAGGCGCTGGCTTCCACCATGAACGACGCGCACGCGTTGGCCGAGTGGGTCGCCACCTATGATGAGCTGCTTGATAAGCGGCAACTGCAGCACAACGGCATCACGGTGGTCCGGTATCGCCGAGCGTCCACCAACGGCCGCAACATGATCGTGAGCTCGACATCCGAGCTGCGCCTGCTCGGCGTGCTGATTCGCCGACGCCTCGGCGAGCTGGGTCTCTCTCTTGGCTCCGATGAGCTTGATGCCGTGGCCGCCCGGATGAAGAAGGATGCCTTGTCCGTCTCCGGCGACATCGTTCTGCGCGCCGCCAAGCGCGGCGTCTCTGCCGGCGAAATGCTCGGGCTTGTCCTCAGCTGCCACCTGGTTGCCGAGGAGTTTGCAGCCCAGGCCTGCGTGGGCCAATCGTTCAGCGTATTCTTTCTGCTGGACGACTACGCCGATTGGTTGGCCCAGCGCGAAAGTCGCATCGCCGACATCTTGGCCCTTTGTGTCGAAGAGGCGGACGACGGGATTCGGCTGCGCATCGCAGTGGTCGAATCCAAATACGTTGCCGCCGATGGCTTAGCTGATGCGAAGCGCTCATCGAAGGCGCAACTCATGGCGACGTTGACGACCTTCCGGGCGGCCTTGTTTGGCGACCCTGGCCGCCTTGACCGCGATGTGTGGCTCTCGCGCCTGGCCGACTTGCTGATCGACGCTGAGATTCCGCCAGGCCTCTCCGGCCTGTTGGAGCGGGCACGCTCGAAGCTGCGGGAAGGCGACGTGGACATCGGCTTGCGTGGCTATTCCCAGGTCTTCGTCCATTCGGCCGAAGCAGGCCAGTCCCAATCGGCGTCCGAGCAGATCGAGATCGACAATACGGATGGCGTCCAAGCCTGGCAAGAGGTGTTTGACCGGCCAGAACTGCGCAAACTGGTGGAAGCCTATGCGGCGGGAACAGGCGCAACCGGCGCTCGGGCACAGCTGGGCGGCTCAGAGCCTTGGACGTCCGTCGCGTTCAACCGCCCGGCCGCGCGCGTGGCTTGGCACGCCATGATGGAGCAGCTCGGGCCGCAGCCGGAACAGGCGCAGGAAGCCGCTGGCGCGCCTGAGCCGATTAAGCAGCCCCCGTCGGTCCAGCCAGTGCCCGCTCCGGCGCAGACCGCCTCCGCGGCGCCCGCCACTGAAAGCGCTGCCGTAGTCGCGCCATCGCCAGTCGCGGTCGCGATGGGGGCGCATTTGTCGGCTTTGATCGCCGCCAAGCAAGCGGGCTTGGCCGTGGCGGACGACGAGCGCGAAGCTTGGGCGCAGGAGACCACCAAGAAGCTCAAGACAGCATTGAACAGCTACGGCTTGCAGGCTGCGGTCTTGGGCACGCGCAAGACGCCCAATGGCTGCTTGGTACGCCTGGCGGGTTCTGATCGTCTCAGGGTCGAGGACATTGAGGCCAAGCGCACTCAACTTCTGACCACCCACGCCATCAACCTGGTGACGGTTCAGCCGAAGCCAGGCGAGATCGTGGTGACGATTGCCGGGGTCAAGAGGCAGGCGGTGTCGCTTTGGGACTTATGGGCCAAGCGGCAGCTCAACCGCAACATGGCCGGCATCAACACTTCCTTCGTCCTGGGGCTTCAAGAAATTAATGGCTCGCTGCTCTATTTGAATCTCGGCGGCGAGTTCGGCGGCCTGTCCTCGCATGAACCGCATTCTCTGGTGGCCGGGGCCACGGGCAGCGGCAAGTCGGTGCTGATCCAAGCGATTCTTTTGGATATTGCCGCGACCAACCCGAAGGAGCTGGCCCAGATCATCCTCATTGATCCCAAGATGGGCGTGGACTATGCGGCGTTGGAGGACTTACCGCACATGCGCGAGGCGATCATCACGACCAAGGATCGCTCGACAGAAGTGTTGGGAGCACTGGTCGAGGAGATGGAGAGCCGATACAGGGCGTTCGCCCAAGCTCGCGCGCGAGACCTGGCCACGTTTAACGCAAAGGCAGCCCCCGACGCTCGTTTGCCCATGGTTTTCCTTATCCACGACGAATTCGCTGACTGGATGCTTGACGATGGCTATAAGGGCGCTGTTAGCGCCGCGGTGCAGAGGCTTGGCGTGAAGGCACGCGCCGCAGGCATCCATTTGACCTTCGCAGCGCAGCGGCCCGACAAAGACGTGATGCCCATGCAGTTGCGCGAGAACCTCGGCAACCGGCTGATCCTAAAGGTTGCCAGCGAGGCCACGTCAAAGATTGCGCTTGATCGTCCAGGCGCCGAACTGCTGCTCGGACGGGGCCATATGGCTGCAAAGCTCAATGGCGAGCAAGGAATTGTTTTCGCTCAGGCGCCGTTCCTGTCTGACGACGATATTGCCTTGGCGGTTACAGCGATTCGCGCCTCAAGTTTGAACATGACATAGTTGGGTCGGCTGATGTCCCAAGGAAATTAAGTATGACAAATTCAATTGATGAAGAAGGCCAGCCTTTTCGAATAGCGGCGCGCGCCATGAGGCAGCTCGGCGCTGAACTGATCACGTCTGATGAGATGGCGCTCTATGAGTTAATTAAGAATGCTTTTGATGCCCGCTCGCCTAGGGCGAAGGTGGCAATATCAGCGCCAGCGGATGCAGGCGCCGTCGCGCTTGTTCGTGAACAGCTCTTATCCGAAAAACTTTCCAAGGTCGCCGCGCTAGAAAGGCTCGAAAAAGCGATCTCCGTTGATTTGGATTTGGATCAGCGAGCCCAAGTATTGGACCTCTTCAAGGAAAATTCCGCCACGCGCGGTGACTTGGCAAAATGCATCGAAGAATTTCTTCTTGACGACTATTGGATTCAGATAAGCGACAGCGGCGAAGGAATGTCGGCTTCGAATCTCCAGAATAGATTCATGGTTGTTGGGACGCCCAACAAACTCTTGGAAAAGAAAACCAGGAAAGAGAGAGAGCATCTGGTTTTGGGCGAAAAGGGAATTGGTCGTCTATCCATGATGAAGCTGGGCGATATCGCAATCGTCGAATCCAAGACCGAAGGCGAACGGTGTTGGCATTCGATCACTTTCGATTGGCGAAAATTTGACGATCCGGCTGCATATCTCGGAGAAGTAAAGTTTCACGTTGTTCGCGGGCAAAACGACACCCCCGATGCTCATGGAACGGTCATCACGATACGAGGACTTATTGCTAATTGGTCAGCCACCAAGGTGCAAGCATTTCTCAATAAGTTCATTCGCAGATTACAAGATCCAGTCTCTTCGCGCAGGCGGCCTTACCCCATAGATGTTCTTTTAAACGGACACAGGCTGCCCGTCGTACCGTTGCCGCGCTGGCTAACAGAGTGTGCGCAGTTCAAGACTGAAATCACATACATGCCCGGAGACTCAGCTACCTCCGTGGCACTAAGACGCGATCTCACTTGGAGAAGCGCTACTAGCGCCGAGTCCAGAAGCTGGACGCTTGAGGAAATTTCACGCGAGGCGAGCGTACCCATAGAAATCTGCCGGCGCTTGGGACCATTCTCAGTGAGTTGCCTTTGGTTTAATAGATCGCTTATCCACGGCAGCATTGAACACTCGAAGAAGAAGATAATCGATGAGCTAAATGTTTGGTGCGGAGGGTTTGCAATCTACCGTGACGGATTTCGTGTCGGCCAAACAGGTGGGATGGATGACGACTGGCTTGAATGGGATGCCAAAGCTCTCCGAACCAAAGGTTTTACGCTCAATCGGTATCAGACCGTGGGCAGCGTCAATATTTCATCAGAGACTAATCCTTACCTTGTCGATGCAGCAAATCGAGAGAGATTGGTCTCCTGCCCAGAGCAGGATTTGCTTGTCACGTTACTTGGCGACGTGATTGTCAAAGACCTGCGTGCGCACATTGATGCTGTGAAGCAACTTGAAGTAAAGCATGCCATCGAGGAGGAATCTACGGATGAGAGTCTTAAGAAGTCTGAGGATTCGCTACGTCAGACATTGCGAAATGTCGAAGAAATAGGCCGGTCGATTCCAGCCGCGAAGCCAAAGCTTGATGAAATTCGACGTGCTCTGCAGGGTCAAGTCGAGTATGTCGAAACTATTCGAAATGCACTTCAGCTTGCTCGCGAGACGCGAGTGGAGCTGCTTGAGTTAGCCAATATTGGCTTAGTCGTTGAAATTGTTGTCCATGAACTTACACGCCTGACCCAGAAGACGGGAGAATTGCTCTCTGATCTCAAAAAGTCGGAGGGAACGAGTTCCGCAATGGTGTCACTGGTTGATAACCTGCAGACCCAGATCACCGCCACAAATAAGCGGATTCGATCAATTGACGTTATGAGTCCGTCTGGGCGCAATCGTAAGGAGCGCTACGATGTCATATCTCAGGCAAAAACTGTCTTGGCAGGGTTTGACGCTAGGTTCAAGCGCCATCTGATTGAATTCGAGTTGACCGTTGATGGCGAAGATCCCGCTGGGAAACGACTCGACGTTCAGCTTGTCAGGGGACTGATAGCTCAAGTTCTTGAGAACCTTTTGACCAATTCTGTGTATTGGGTGCAGCAAAGCCTTCGTGAGCCAGACGTTGTTCGATGCATGTCTGTCGATATAGACTCGAAGGCTTTCACAATTTCCGTATCCGACAATGGGCCGGGAATCGATCCTGCGTATCGCGAAGATGTCTTCAAACCCTACTTCACCACCCGGAAAAGGGGCAAAGGGTTGGGCCTCTACATCGCTCGCGAGCTCGTTGAATATCACGGCGGAAAACTGTATCTCGATTCGACGAGCGATGCTGACGGGAGATTGAGAACCTTTGTGCTTGAGCTGCCCAAGGAAAGCTAAAAATGAACGAACAGAATATCAACTTGGAAGCTGTACTGGCCAATGCCCTTGTGGCCGTTGATGCGCCCCCACGGGCTGTTCAGGCCTCCGAGGGGCAGGCTGTTGCACTCAAGAGGATACTTGTGGTCGATGACGAGCTGGCGGGTTTGCGTCGTGAGCACATCAGGGGAGTAATTCCAGATTTCTATGACGTTATTTCTGACGTCAACGATCCGCGATTTGAATACCTGCGGCAGGTGGGCCTCACAGTTGCGTCAATTGCAGAGCTTATGGCTGGCGACATTAATGATGTAGCAGAGTATTTTGGTTCAGACGATGCCGTTTCAAATTTGATTTTGAGTGAGGCATTCGCCCAAGGCGCCCACGAGGACTTGAAGGCGCTGCTGAATCCTTTCATTGAGCGTGCGGCTCGCGTTAAAAAGTTAGAAGCCGCCGTGCGTGAAGCGTTTCCCGCCTCGCATTTTGCGATCGAGATTCGATCTGCTCCTCGTCCTCCGGCACAGGACGTATTGCAGTTCGACGCTCTATTCTTAGACTTGTTTCTGGAGAATGGAGAAGCCAATCCCGTCGATGGATTAGCTGCCTATATGCGAACAGTCTCTCAGGCCGCCGCTGGAAATGAAATTCCTCCCATTGTGCTGATGTCATCTCACGAGGAACTCGAGCAGAACAAGCAGAGTTTCAGCGAAAAGTCACAAATCAGTGCGGCGGGTCTGTTGATTCTTCCCAAGCAGAAGATCACGGTTGAGGCTTTCGGCGCTCCAGGCTTGCGTCTCGGGTTTGACCAATTGACTCGTCAGCGACCGGCGGCTCGCGAGATGCGGCTTTTTATGGCCAATTGGCTTATGGCTCTCGATGCCGCCAAGAAGAAAGCATCTGCGACGCTTTGGAATTTGGATGCATCGGCCATGCAGCAGATTCATTTTGCGTCAGTTAGCGATGACGACCCGTTTGACCAGCATCTTCACGAGTTGCTCGCGCGCGAGCATCTTGTCCATATTGAAGAAGATGCGAGTGTCTCGAGGAGTATGTCTAAATTGGACGAGATTTTTCGCGCACTGCTGGCTGCCGACGGGAAGGCAATTGAGAACAGGCTGATCGCGCCCACTTCCGACGTGCACGCGATGCGAAACTTAATCTCGCACTTCACATGGATCGGCGCGATTCCGTCGATGTCGTTCATCGCGCCGGATGTTGAAGCGGCAAAGAATATCAGTCGAAGCTTGCCATTTGGCTCTGTTCTGGCCGGCCCCGAGTTGAAAACCGACTCGGTCTGCCTCGTTCATATTACCCAACAATGCGACTTGAATGGCATAAGCCGAGACGAGAACGTCAGCGGCTGCTTGATCTTTGCGCGCGCGCGGGCGCGTGAACTTCAGACATGGGAGAAGCCGGATCCTTCAACAAAGCCGCGGTTGGTTGCTCGAAACTTGAAGTTTGATGATGGCTCGGGTCCACGTGAATTCGACTTGGACATCGAAGTTGGCCAGGTTTTGGCATTACCGTTGGTCGAAGTCGTTCAACGCGCGCGTGAACAGAGCCTTCGCGTGATTGGGCGCCTAAGGGGCGATATCGCTACGCATGTGGTCGCTGACACCAGCAATCACATCTCGCGCTCGGCTTCCCAAAAAATGATTCGGCCGGCGATGATGAAAGCAAGGGTGTTCCTTCAGGAGCCGACACTGGATCGGAAGTTCGCCACTGTTTTGGAGAATCCGACAACCGGGAAGATTTTCGCTCTATTGCTTGAAGGTGATCAATACAGCTTTCAGGATGACGCTTGCGTCTGGATTTCGCTGTGGCTCAGGAACGAATTGGAAAAGCTCGGCATAGCTTCGGATGCTGACCTATTTTGCACCGCGCTTCGCAAGGGTTGGCGCGCCGACAAGCAACTTGCCGGGGTCTTGATGACCAGGGTGAAGAGTCATAACGCTCTCGGCACCGCGTTCAAAGCCCTCGTGCACGCCGAGGCTGCTGCTGGCCAACCGCAACTGACCGTTGTTGTCGAGCGGAGCGCCTGACGACCAAGCCTACTTGTGGCAGATCACACAAGACCCGTTGCCCTCGTCTTCGCCATAGACATCGTCGATGTCTTCCGGGCATGAACGGACAGGGCGCAGCGGGTTGATCGGGATCACCGCGCGGGCGCGCTCCCGACGCTTCTCAAAGTCGGCCACGATCTGGGCGATCCGCTCGGGCTGCTCCAACTCAGCCAGCGATTCGCCTGACGACCAGGTGAACGGAGAGCCGTGCTCCAAGGCGTCTTTCTCCAAGTCTTTGGCCGCTTGGAACTTGTCGGGGTGGCGCTCTTTAAGGCGCACCCACTCGATCTTTTGCTGGAAGAAGCAAAACGTGCAGCCGCTGCGTGACCGCCACTCGTAGTACTTGGGATAGCCAACGCCCGACGATTCCAGGATGTCCATCACGCCGGCTTTGTCGATGCCTGCCGTGCGGAAGGGCAGGGACACGCTGAGGTTGTCCTGCTTGGAGGAGTAGCCTTCGCGATAGTCTTCGTCTGCTCGGATGGCCACGTATGAAGTGACCTTGTCGCCGGCGGCGATCATCGGTTTGATCCACTGCTCGAACGGCGTAAGTTTGAGCTTGCGGGTGCACCAGCGAGTTTGTGGCGAGGGCAAGAAATGGTTGTATTCACGCAGCCAAAAATCAAAGTCGCGTCTCGGGTTGAGCCGCTCTATGGACTTACCGAGGTAACCCTCAAGGCGGCCAAGGAATTCATACACCTCTGGCAGCTCTTCCCCAGTGTCGGTAAAAAAATACTCTATGTTCAGCTCGGGGTGCGCCTGGCGCATGTGCACGGCCAGCGCAGCGCTGTCTTTGCCCCCCGACAGTCCGAGAACATGGCGATCAGCCATGGTCTTGCTCCTCGTCAGCCGTCAGCCGCATGCCCGCCTTGGCCAGAATGGCAAGCAACACATCCGTTTCCAGGCCTTCCTTTTGCAGTTGGGCAGCGATCTCGTCGGCCTTGGTTTCCACGGCCTGGCGATGCCGGTCGGTGATGTCGAAGGACCGCGAGATCATTCGGGCGCCTGTGCCAGCGCCAATCACCACGGCAAAGGCTTCGCTGTTGGGTTTGCGGCCCTTGACTGAGACGAACGCCTCGGCTTGCCGGAACCGCAAGGCAACCTTCGAGATCTCAAGCGTCGCAGCGTCGATGTCGCGATCCGTCCAGTCACGCGGCGGCTTGTTGGCGGCTAAGCTCAGGATGCCCTCGATGCTCACCGTGCTGCCGTCATGCTTGGCTAGGCGGGTTGCGAACGAGTCTTGCCTTAGGTCGCCGGTGATTCCGGAAACGGCCTCAGCGCGAGCCCTAAGACGGTCAAGGCGAGCCGGCGGGGCGTCGAGGGCTTCGAGCATGGCCAAGTCCACGCTTTTGAGCATAGCTTCGTATGCGCCCGCCAATTCGGCGATGGGGCCACGCAGGGCTTCCACATAGGTGTCGCCATCGTTGGTGTCCAACAGAGCCACCAGGTCGACGAACAAGACCTTGTGGGGGTCGCTCGCTTTGAGCAAGGTGTCGCGGATGGCTCGGGCGTTGTCGCTGAGTTGATGCGTGCGCTGGGTCCATACTGGCAGGTTAAACATCAGGGCGACCAAACCGCGGGCAGCCTCCAGCGGGTCGCGCGCCTCGGCGGCATGTCCCACTTCCGTCAGGATATTGGCGATGCCACCTAAGATGCGCGCCTTCTCCTCATCGATGACCACCCAACGAAGCGAGAAGCGGCCAGCGTCTTGAAGGTATTCGTCGATGTCGGCGTCCGTCAGGCGTGGAATGAACATGCCATCCTTATAGACGGCCACATTGGATTGATGCGCGAGCAAGAACGCGGCGAAGAGCACTGGCTGGATGCCCGCCTTCACCCCAAAGGGCGCGGCGGACCATCGCTCGAGGATATCGGTAGCTTTCACGCGCGATGACGAGTCCACGAACATGTCGCGTGTCGCCTGCCAGATCGCGGCGAAGCGGGCTTCGCCGTCTCTGTCGGGCTGCACAAAGCGCCAGTTCCCCTCGCTGACTTCGCGGTGGATTCCTGTGCTGCGTAGCAACGTCTCATAGAGGCCGCGCTCAGCGGGGAAACCTTCGATGCCTAGGTGCTCGATTCCCTCGTGGGAAAGCATGCGGTGCAGTAGGTCGCGGCGCGCCTTGACGCTGTTGCTCGATACGCTGTCGCGATTGACCAGCTCGCTCCAGACAAGCGGCGCGCTTGAATAGAGCTCGTCGGCAAGGTTGGAGGCGATGGGCGAGAGGCGCGCGCCGGCTTCGATGGACTCGTTGCTTCCATCGAACCACTGAACGTTGATAACTGCGGCTTGGAGCTGCTCTTCAAGGGTGGCGTTGACGGCGGCGATGCGCGCATGGACTTCGCGCCTCGCGACAGCGTCACCTTGGAGTTCGTGGCGTTCCTTGACGGCTTCGAGGGCCACCAGCTCGGCACCGAGCTCTTCGATACGGGCATGGTTACGCGGGATGCCGAGCAGCACCGGCCAGGGACTCAGGCGCGAGCTCTCCTGCGCTCTACGCTGCGCGACCTTGTGCCCAACGCCGCGACCGGGGAGGGCAAGAGCGAACAGGCCGAACTCGCCCTTGGCCGGAACGTATTTCTCGGCCAAGCGTTCTGCCTCGTCGAGCTTGCTCAACGAGAGATTCATCCACCGCATGGTGCCTGTCGCGTGATAGTGCCGCTTTGCCACGACTGGATGCAGGCCCATCAAGTAGGCGAGGTGGTTGTAGTCGACGCCTGGCGAGGCGGCCAAGGTTTTGGCGACGGCAGCGTCGATGTCGAAGTCGCTGCCCTCGAAGACCGACCAAGCGCCGATGTGCTTCTTGAAGAGAGCCACACGCATGCGCGAAAGCTCTTCAAGGCCCTTCTCAATCTCAGCGATGGGCTGCTTGTAGAAGATTGTGCCCAGGACTGCCGTGTCGGCGGCCAGGCCGGAGCCATTGCGGAACAAGTCAATTACCGCAATGTTCTTGATCAGTTCGACCAAGAACGGATTGCAGTTCTTAGCCTCGGTGCGCTCGACGGCTTCGACAGCTTGCGACCAACGATGGCCATCGGGAGAGGCGAGAATCGCGGGCTCAAGGTTCGAGCGTAGGTAGTCCCAATAATTGTCCGGCCGATACCAAGTGGCCGACTTGATGGGGGTCGTTTCGAGATAGGAGCGGAAGCCGTGCGGCTCCACCGATGCCAGAAAGCCGAATGTGCTGCGCTCGTTTTGGCCGAACTGCCGCTTGGAGATCGGGCCGAGTAGTGCAGCCATGGCCGGATGTAGCGGCCAGCAGGCTTCAAGCGCGTCGGCAAACTTGCCACCAACGACGGGGCGGCGCAAACGGATGGAATCAGCGATGGCTGTGGAGGCTTCTTTCACCCAAGTCGGGCGGCGCCCTGCTTCGATGGCTTTACCTATCAACTCCACCATTTCGTCGCTCGCGGCGACAAAGGGCAGATCGATGTATCGGCCTTGAATCTTGGCCCACTCGTCACGGGTCTCGGTGCCCAGGCGCGCGCCGTATTGGGCGAACGATTGGTGCAGTACGCCAACGATCACTAGCCTGCCATTGGCACGTGCTGCAGCTTCGGCAAGTTCTTGGAAGAAGAAGACATCGTCTCCGTATCCCAAGGCCGAAGCCTCTAGAAACTTGCCCATCTCATCAAGGATAACTAGTACGCCGTCTTGCGAGCGATCCTCAGCGGTTTGACACAACTCATTGATCAAGCTGCTTGGGGATACTTTGCGGTTGTCGGTGCTCTTGCCCTTGGCTTTGCGCAGTGCGGTATTCAGGTCAGCGACTACATTTCCGCGCCTGCCTACCACGGGTAACACAAGCCATCCGTTGCGGGTCGGGAATGCCTTTTCAAAGGCGGGCATCGCGCTGAGCTTGAGTACGTTTCGTGCGTGGGTCCGTAGCTTCTTGTCAGGATGCAACGCGCTCGCTAGAGCCACGGCAAGCGATGACTTCCCTCCGCCGAAAGGGCCGGTCCAAGTGAATGAACGTTGGTTGGTTTCCGTTAGCTGCCGAGCCATGTTCTCCAAGATGGAGGTCGCGGTGGAGTGGCAGATGTAGCCTGCCAAAGCGTCGAGACGGCCCAAGTCCGCGTCCACGCGTATTGAGCGTTGGTAATGGCGCGCAATGTGGACGAAGTCTGAGAGTGATTGGCCTTTGTCGTCAGTCATATGCTCTACGAATCATGTTGAGACACATTTCATTGGAGTCTCCTGCTTGCTTATGCACTTGGCGCAGACCCGCTGTGTCCGTCCATGCCAAAAAGCCACTTGTGAGATCGTTCAGCCCCATCAGCCGTTCAGCGATGGAATTCTCATCAAGTTTGAATACACGTCCCGGTGAGCCCTCGCCGTAGGCAATGGTTTCAAATGCCATTGAGCTCATGCTGACTTCCGATCTCTCCCAGTAGTCCAATAGTGCATAGGCGAAAAGGGCGTTGTGAAGAGTGCCTTTTGGGCCTCTTCGGAATGCGTATTGGCCTTTGTGTATTTCTTGGAGCAAACCGAGCTCGCCCAGCAGCGGTTCAGCAAAGTCTTCCGGCGAGCCACCGGCAAAGCGCGGCGCGTAGCTGCGTAGGCACGTGTCCAAATCACGTGACAGGGTGGAAGCCGACAGCCGTCGCTTTGGATCGTGCTTACGCGCGAAATTTTCCAAAGGTGATTCGAGCTCCTGTCGCGTGAAGGTTGGTGAGGTCACATGATTGAAAAGCCAATGCCAGGTCGTGGCTCTGTTTCCCTTTCCTGCGAGCCACCAGTGCGCATGCCAAGCGGTTGTTGGGTTTTCGGCATATGGGTCCAAGCCCCCATCGCAAAGGACCTCGATAGCGACAGGAGATAGCTCGAAAAATCGAGAGTCACTAGAGTCACGTAAAACATCGCAGGCTAGTGCCCAATGGCGGATAGAGCTGACCATGTTTTTGCCGACACCAAAAGCTGCGATAGCGCTCTCATCGGAGAACGCTGCTTTTGGAACGCGATAGCCCGCAACTGATTGATCAAAAACCTTTTTTAGCCACATTTGCCGGAGAGGAAACGTCTCATGTCCGGAAAAGTGGTGTGCATTAGCTGTGTTCAAAGCCGTCCTCATTTGCATCTTGTAGTGGCATGAATGCAAGAACTGGTGGAAACCTCCAGTTCGCATCTTACTCCTGTGGATGATGTGTCACTCGCCTCAAGATTTTCTGACGCCATCGCCGACCCCGCGCCACTTTTAATGCCAAACAGATTTAAAGATTATTGCGTTGTCCACTTGGGTGATATCAGCACACGTGTGAATTTCAGGAGAGAGGGGGGGGGCGTAATGAACATTTAAGCCTGTCTTATTAGATGCAAGAATTTGATAAAAAAGAACTTTCAAGAAAATTTTGCCGTGGAAGAGGTTGGGCTTTCACAAAAGTCGATCCGTGGCCGCGTGGGGCGGCGTGTTCGGTGACGCTGTAGTGGCCACCGCCATCCTTGATCGGCTGCTACACCATAGCCATGTCATCTCGATCCGCGGCGGCAGCTACCGGCTTAAAGCGAAGCGCCGCGCTGGCCTGGTTAACCAGGCCAGCGCGAACACCGCAACCCAAACCGATTGATCAACAACCGGGGGTCAATTCCTGATGGCGCCAGGGGGTCGGTTTCTGATGTCGTTTGACATGAGGGGCCCGTCTGGTTGGATCAGGCTTCCTCTCCGAAAGTCTGACCGGTGATGTTCCGGTCGCGGTGTGTATCAGCGCTGCGGGCGTAATAAAGCGGAAGGGTTTCGACACGCGATGCGCCGGATGCGTTAGGAACGCTCGTCTCCCCTCAGGCGAGCTGGCACGAGAGGGAGCCTCGAAAACGGGCTACGCCATGGCTACTCAGGCCCAGAAAACAAAAAGGCCAGTTCCAAAGAACTGGCCTAACTTACTGATTTTACTGGTGGGTTGTGAGTGGCTCGAACACTCGACCTACGGATTAAGAGTCCGCTGCTCTACCAACTGAGCTAACAACCCGAAACTGGTTCGCACTACCTGTTTTTCGGCCCACCGTGTGGTGGGTCGGGCGAGACTCGAACTCGCGACCAACGGATTAAAAGTCCGCTGCTCTACCGACTGAGCTACCGACCCTCGCCTTGCGAAGAGGGCGGATTATAGGAAGCGGGTTTTGATGCGTCAAGGCTTTCCGGCATCGGCGGCGTGCGGGCGGGTTCCGGCTACTCGCGCATCAGCCACCACATCGAGGCCTTCATGGTCAGCGCCGAGCCGATGATGATGGCCAGCAGCGCGATGGCCGAGCCGAGCGCCAGCGTGGATACGCCGGTGATGCCCTGGCCCACGCTGCAGCCGGACGCGAGCACGCCGCCGATGGCCATCAGCGCGCCGCCGATGCCGTGGCGCACCAGATCGGCGCTGCTGCGGAACCACTCGATGCGGAATTTTCCGGCCACGATGGCGTACAGGAAGGCGCCGACGATGACGCCGACCAGCGCCATGACGCCGAAGTTGAGCAGGGCGGTGTTGGTCGGGTCAAGCAGGTAGCGCGCGCTGTCGGCCATCGGGCCGACGAAGGTGTAGGACTGCGCTTCGACGCGGCTGGGCAGTACGTCGGCGAATTCGGCCCACTCCTTCCATTCGGCGGCGCGCGGGCCAGCGGTGAGCCACCAGCCGGCCAGCACGGCCAGACCGAAGCCGATGCCGCCGGCGATGTTGTCCCGGTCACGCCGGAACTCGGCATTCGCGAAGGCCCAGACGGCGAGCGCGCCGGCGATCAGCCAGGCCAGCGCGCGGTTCAATGTGGCGGCGTCGCCACCGACCGTACCGGCGACGACCGAGCCGAGTGCCTGCGAGTCGATGCCGCGCGCGTCGAGCGACAGCGTGAAGCTGCCCATCCAGCCGAACGCCAGCGCGTAGAACTCGGTGAAGATCATCAGGTAGGCGAACAATGCGCCGACCGCCAGCACGAACACCGACTTGAGATTGCCGCCGCCGATGCGCACCAGTGTCTTGTTGCCGCAGCCGCTGGCCAGCGTCATGCCGACGCCGAACAGCAGGCCGCCGACCAGATAGCGCAGCCAGGCGAGCTGCGGGCTGCGGTACGGCGGATAGGTGGTGGCGAGGTCGATGATGCCGGCCGATTCCATGCCGACCAGGCCGGCCATCGCCGTGGCGATGGCGAGCATCCACGAGCGCATGCGGCCGAGGTCGCCGATGTTGATCCAGTCGGACACCGCACCCATGGTGCAGAAATTGGTGCGCGAGGTCAGCGCGCCGAGCGCGATCGACAGCCCCAGCACGGCGGCCAGCGTTTCGGTGTGGATGTTGAGGTCCATCGTGTTCGGGTCCGGTTGTCGGCCCCTCCCACGGGGGCTCTAGAAATATGGCGTCGGGTCCGCGATGCCGGCCGCCGCGAAGCCTTCACGGCGCAGACGGCACGCATCGCATACGCCGCAGGCGCGGCCGTTGTCGTCGGCCTGATAGCACGACACGGTGAGACCGTAATCGACACCCAGATCTGCGCCAGCGCGGATGATACCCGCCTTGGTCAATGCAATCAGCGGTGCGTGCACGGTCAGTCGGGCGCCTTCCACCGCAGCCTTCGTGGCCAGATTGGCCATCGCTTCGAAGGCCTTGATGTATTCCGGTCGGCAGTCGGGGTAGCCGGAGTAGTCGACCGCATTGACGCCGCAGTGGATGTCCTGCGCGCCGAGCACTTCGGCCCAGGCCAGAGCCAGCGACAGCATGATGGTGTTGCGTGCCGGCACATAGGTCACCGGGATGCCGGGCGCCACGCCGTCGACCGGCACTTCGATCGCGCTGTCGGTCAGCGCCGAGCCGCCGAAGGCGCGCAGGTCGAGCGTCAGCGTGCGGTGACTGGCGGCGCCGAGCGCCTTCGCCACGCGCGCGGCGGCCACCAGCTCGGCGCGGTGGCGCTGGCCGTAGTCGACCGACAGGCAATGACAGTCGTGCCCTTGCGCACGCGCCATCGCCAGCACGGTGGCCGAGTCGAGCCCGCCCGACAGCAGCACGACGGCCGGCCGCGAAGAAACCGTACTGCCCATTGCGTGTACCCCTTCTTGCTTCTTTACTTCTTTTTCGGCGGCGGGGCCAGTTGCTTCAGGCGCTGACGCGCGACGTCGGCCGCCGGCGTGCTGCCGTATTCGGCCAGCACGGTGTCCAGCGTCTTCTTTGCGCCCTTGGTGTCGCCCTGGATCTGCTGCGTGTTGGCCAGACCGAGCAGGGCCTCGGGTGCGCGCACGTCGGATGGCCACTGTGCATGAACCGTCTGGTACAGCTCGGCGGCACGTGCGTAATTCTTGGCCTGGAAACCCGAACTGGCGGCCCAGTAGTGCGCCGCAGGCTGGAAGCTGCTCTGCGGCCAGCTGGTGATGAAGGATTCGAACGCGGTCTGCGCGTCGGCAAACTTGCCGCCCTTGAGCAGATTGAGCGCCGCTTCATAGTCGCGCGCCTCGGCGGCCGGATCGGCGGCCGGTGCCGCCGCCGCAGCAGCGGCGGGCGCGGCTTCAAGCGCACGCAGGCGGTTGTCCAGATCGAGGTAGAAATCCTTCTGCCGCTTGGTGGCGGCTTCCAGTTCGTAGGTCAGCACCTCGTTCTGGCCGCGCAGCTTGGCGATTTCGGCGCGCAGGGCTTCGATCTGGTTGGTCAGGTCGAGCTGCACGCGCTGCGACTGCTCCACCTGTGCGTCGAGCTTGCCCAGCCGGGTCGTCGTTTCCAGCTTCAGCGTTTCGATGCGCTGACGCGCCACGTCGTCATCGAACAGCGCCCACGCCGGGGCGCTGCCGATGGACAACATGGCCAGCGCCGTCGCGATGCCGCGACGGGCCAGCATCAGAACTCACCCGAATAGAGCATTTCCGAGCGGCGGTTCTCGGCATAGGCAGCTTCGTCGCTGCCTTCCATGCGCGGCTTTTCTTCACCCAGGCTGACCGACTCGATCTGCGCTTCCTGCACGCCCAGCAGCATCAGCGCGCGCTTGACGGCTTCGGCACGCTTCTGGCCGAGTGCCAGGTTGTACTCGCGCGAACCGCGTTCGTCGGTATTGCCCTGGATCAGCATCTTCAGCTTCGGATTGGCAACCAGCACCTTGGCGTGCGCCGAAATCAGGCTGGCGTAGCTGTCCTTGATGGCGTAGCTGTCGTAGTCGAAGTAGATGATGCGCTTGGACAGCGGGCTGTTCGGGTCCTTCAGCGACGCCATCAGCGCCTCTTCCGGCGTCATGGTCTTGCCGCTGACATCGGGCGGGGCAACCGGCGTGCCGCTCGGGCCAGCGGGTGCAACCGGCGTCTTGCTTTCGGTCGGGGCGGCGGGCTGCTCCGGACCGGATGACGAGCAACCGGCGAGCAGTGCGAGGGTCAGGGTGGCGATTGCGATCTTGCTGGCGGACGTTTGCATGGCTGGGGCCTTTCTAGTGGTCGGAACGGGGAGTGTGACGTGAGTTAAAGGTTTGATCTGTGCGGCGTCAGGGTTGATTGAACGGTCCCCAGGCCGGTTCGCGGACATCGCCGCCGGCCTGTCCGGACAGTTTCTGCTTCACGCGGCCGTCTGACGACACCGCCGACAGCACGCCGCGCCCACCCACTTCGGACGCATACAGGATGGTGCGGCTGTTGGGCGCGAACGACGGCGATTCGTCGCGCGACGAATCGGTCAGGATCTGGATCTGCCGGCTGGCCAGGTCCATCACCGTGACCTGGAACCGGCCGCCGTTGCGCGACACGTAGGCCAGCATCTTGCCGTCCGGCGACAGCCGGGGCGACACGTTGTAGCTGCCTTCGAAGGTGACGCGCTCGGCGGTGCCGCCGGTGGCCGCGACGCGGTAGATCTGCGGGCTGCCGCCGCGGTCGGACGTGAAATAGAGGTACTGACCGTCGGGCGAGAACTGCGGCTCGGTGTCGATGGTGGTCGAGCCGGCCACGCGGGTCAGCCCGCTGCCGTCGGCGTTGATGGTGTAGATCTGCGAACTGCCGTCCTTGGTCAGCACGACGGCGAGCCGCTTGCCGTCGGGCGCCCACGCGGGCGCCGAATTCGAGCCCTTGAAGTTCGCCACGACGGTCTGCGCGCCGGTCGCCAGCGAGTGCACGTAGATGATGGGCTTCTTGGCCTGGAACGACACATAGGCCAGGCGCGTGCCGTCCGGCGACCAGGCCGGCGAAATGATGGGCTCGCTCGAACGCAGCGCGGTGCGCGGGTTCTGTCCGTCGGCGTCATCCACCTTCAGTTCGTAGCTCTTGCCGGTCTTGACGACGTAGGCGATGCGGGTCGAGTAGACACCGCGTTCGCCGGTCAGCTTTTCGTGGATGAAGTCGGCGATGCGGTGGCCGGTCTCGCGCACCGTGGCCGCACCGAACAGAAAGATCATGCCGTCCGGCTTGTTCTGGCGTGCGATGTCGTAGAGGCGCATGCGCACTTCGTAGCGGCCGCCCGGCGCTGGCAGGATGCTGGCCAGCGCCAGCGCATCGGCGCCGCGGTCCTTCCACTGGTTCAGGTCGATGGCGGCGTTTTCCGGTACCGGCGTGGTGCCCGGATCGACCAGCTTGAACAGGCCGCTGCGCTCCAGGTCGGCGCGCACGACGCCGGTCAGCGCCTGCGGCAGCAGACCGTCGCCGGCAAAGTTGGCGATCGCGACCGGAATGCGGTTGGCACCGGCGCCGGTGATTTCGACCGTGAGCTGCGCGTGGGCGGCGGTTGCTGCGAGCAGCAGCGTGGTAGCCATCAGTCTGAATATCTTGAACATCTGATCCTTTCGATGAGAATTGGTGGGTCGGCGGCTATTGTCCGAGCGGCCGGAACACCAGATCCAGATTGCGCACGAAAACCGACGGATCGTCCGGCTTCGGCAGCGGTGAAGACTTCACGATGGCACGCAGTATCGCGTCATCGAGCGCCGGATTTCCGGTTGATCTTTTCATGCGCGGTTCGCCCACCACCGAACCGTCCGGCAGCAGCGCAATCGCGACCAGCGCTTCCGGGTTGCCGGTGGCGCCCGGCGGCAGCACGATGTTGCTGCGTATCCTGGCGCTGATCTTGTCGCCCCACGCGCTCGCGGCGCTGCGGCGCGCACCTTCCGCGGCGGCCTGCGCGATCAGGTCGGCCTCGCGCGACGCTTCGCGCTTGGCCTGTTCGGCGCTCTCGCGGGCCATGGCTTCCTTGAGCATTTTGTCCTGTGCTTCGATTTCACGCCGCGTGTCCGGTTGCGCCGGCTGGGGTTCGGGCTTCTTCTCGACCGGTTTCGGTTCGGGTTTAGGCTTGGGCTCCGGTTTGGGTTCGGGCTTTGGCTCAACCTTGGGAACCGGTTTCGGCTTCGGAGGTTCCTTGAACGCGATGTCCGGCTTGGCCGGCGGCGGCGGCGGCGGGGGTGGCGGTTCGACCACCGGTTCCGGCCGCTTCTCGACCACCGGGGGGGGCGGGGGCAGCGGGCGCACCGGCGCTTCGACCGTCGGCATGCTGCTGATCAGCTCGACCTGCACCGCCGCCGGCTTGCTGGTCTGCCAGCGCACGCTGTAGAACAGGAACAGCCCGAGCAGCAGATGCATGCCGGCAGCCAGCACGGCCGACTGCCATTTGCCGGGTTCCGGGCGTTTGAGTGCGTGCTCGCGCATCAGCGGGCCGGTTTCGCCGTCTGGCCGGTCTGCACCAGCAGACCGATGCGGGTGATGCCGTTGCCCTGCAGCGTGTCCATCACCTTCAGGATTTCTTCGTAGCGCGCCGCCTTGTCGCCGGCCACCACCACGGCGCGGTCGGGTTTGGCGCCCTGCAGGTCGCGGATGCGCGTCACCAGCGCGTCGCGCGTGACGGTTTCTTCCTTGCCGCCGCGGTCACGGTCGCGCAGTGCCAGCTTGCCGTCGGCCTTCACGATGACTTCGATCGGCTGCGCCGGGGGCTGCGACGCCTGACCGACGCTGGGCAGTTCGATGCTGCCGGTGGGCGTGGCCTGCGGCGCCACCATGAAGATGACGAGCAGCACCAGCATCACGTCGATATACGGCACGACGTTGATCTGGTTCATCAGGCGGCGCTCTCTTCTCATTGCGCCTTACCGGGGCCCTGACGTTGCAGGATGTTGGAAAACTCTTCCATGAAGCTTTCCCAGCGGATGGAAATGCGGTCGATGTCATGTGCGAAGCGGTTGTAGGCCACCACCGCCGGAATCGCCGCGAACAGGCCGATCGCGGTCGCCACCAGCGCCTCGGCGATGCCCGGCGCGACCTGGGCCAGCGTGGCCTGGCCGACGTTCGACAGGCCGCGGAAGGCGTTCATGATGCCCCACACGGTGCCGAACAGGCCGATGTAGGGGCTGACCGAACCGGTCGAGGCGAGAAAGGCGAGGTGCGATTCGAGTTCGTCGACCTCGCGCTGGTAGGTCGCGCGCATGGCGCGGCGGGCGCCATCGACCGCGGTGGCGGTGTCGATGTTCTGCCGCCCCCTGAGCTTGGTGAACTCGCGGTAGCCGGCTTCGAAGATGCGTTCCATGCCGCCCGCGTTGTGGCGGTCGTTGGCCGCGCTCTGGAACAGCGCGTTCAGGTCGCCGCCGGACCAGAACTCCAGCTCGAACTTGTCGGTGCGGCTGCGTGCGCCGCGGATGGCGAAGGATTTGCGGAAAATCCAGTACCAGCTCATGAACGAAATGCCGATCAGCAGCGCCATCACCAGCTTGACCAGCAGGCTGGCGTTCATGATGAGCGAAATGATCGAGAGGTCTTCTGAAAGGTTCATGGTCAGTTCGTGAGCGGTGGCAGAAGAGGAGGCGGGGAGGACGGCACGAGTCGTGCGCGCAGCGCGGGCGGAATCGACACCGGACGGCCGCGCGCCGGATCGATGCAGATCACCCGCACCAGACCGTCGAACAGCAGCGTGTCGCCGCGGTACAGCCGCTGCGCGAAGTCGATCGCGACCCGGCTGACGCCGGCGATCGTGCTGCGCACTTCGAGTGCGTCATTGAAATGCGCCGGCTTCAGGTATTCGCCGGTGACCGAGCGCACGACGAAGCCGTGACCTTGCGCGGTCATGTCGACCTGATCGAAGCCGAGCGCGCGCAGCCATTCGGTGCGCGCTCGTTCGAGAAAGCGGAAGTAGTTTGCGTAGTAGACGACGCCATAACTGTCGGTGTCTTCGTAATA
Organism: Methyloversatilis sp. RAC08; assembly: GCF_001713355.1. Lineage (NCBI taxonomy): Bacteria > Pseudomonadati > Pseudomonadota > Betaproteobacteria > Nitrosomonadales > Sterolibacteriaceae > Methyloversatilis > Methyloversatilis sp. RAC08. The sequence goes on from NZ_CP016448.1 coordinate 2,224,740, forward strand.
AACGCGAACCGGCCACGAAAAACCGTCGCCGTGCGGGCCGTCATCGTGCTGCGCGGATGGAGTCATGGGCCGCGATTTTACCCGAGCGGCCGGCCCGGCTTGCTGCATGGCATCAAAAAGCCTCGCAAGGGGATGTAACAGGCGAATGGGCGGCGCGGAGGCGGGCAAGCGGCGGGGTTCAGCGACGGGTGGTCACGACCAGCGCGATGCCGCCCAGCGTGGCGGCCGACGCCAGCGCCAGCCGTGCAGTCAGCGGTTCGGCCAGCAGCAGCGCGCCACCGAGCGCGGCGATCACCGGCACGCTCAGCTGTACCGTGGCCGCCTGCGTCGCCGTCAGCCCGCGCAGCGCGCTGTACCAGATGGCGTAGCCGACGCCCGATGCCAGCGCGCCGGACAGCACCGCATACGCTGCGCCGGAAAGATCGATCTGCGCGTCGGCGGCCGACACCATCGACAGGCCGATCGCCAGCGGTACGGCGCGCACGAAGTTTCCGGCGGTCACGGCCAGCGGCGTGCCGCTTGCGTGGCGCCCGCGCAGCGAATACACGCCCCAGGCCAGTCCGGCCAGCACCATCAGCAGCGCCGCATCGACCGGCGGCGCGCTGACGCCGGGTGCCAGCAACACACCCAGCCCGCCCAGCGCGGCGACAAAGCCGGCGATCTGCAGCGGCCGGAAGCGCTCGCCCTTGAACAGTCCGACGGCAATCATGCTCACCTGCACGGTGCCGAACAGCAGCAGCGCACCAGTGCCGGTCGACAGCGCACGATAGGCGAACGAGAAAGCAGCGGCATAGACGAACAGCGCACTCGCACCCGGCCAGTCGCCGGCCAGCCGGCCGCCGGCCTGGCGTTGAACCAGCGCCCACAGCACCAGCGCACCCGCGGCCAGGCGGATCAGCGTGAAGCTGGCGGCGTCGATGGCGGTATCGGCCAACGCCAGCCGGTTCAGCACCGAATTGGCGGCAAAGGCCAGCATCGCAAGCGCGGTCAGCGCGGCGATGCGGCCGGCGGAATGCGGCGCGGTCAAGACCGGTGCGACGGCAACGCGGCCTTACGGACGGCGCAGCTGGTTCAGATCGCGCACGGCGCCGGTATCGGCGCTGGTGGTCATCAGCGCATAGGCCTGCAGCGCCTGCGACACGACACGGTCACGGTTCCTTGGCGTCCACGCGTCGGCGCCGCGCGCTTCTTCCGCCGCCCGGCGATGCGCCAGTTCGTCGTCCGCGATGACCAGATGGATGGTGCGGTTCGGGATGTCGATCTCGATCACATCACCGTCCTTGACCAGCGCAATCAGGCCGCCCTGCGCCGCTTCCGGCGATGCGTGGCCGATCGACAGGCCGGAGGTGCCACCCGAGAAGCGGCCGTCGGTCAGCAGCGCGCACGCCTTGCCCAGATCCTTGGACTTCAGATAGGTCGTCGGGTAGAGCATCTCCTGCATGCCGGGGCCGCCCTTCGGTCCTTCATAGCGGATCACGACCACTTCGCCCGGTTTGACCTCGTCACCGAGGATGCCGGTCACCGCGTCGTCCTGGCTTTCATACACCCGGGCCGTGCCAGAGAACTTCAGGATCGAATCATCGACGCCGGCCGTCTTCACGATGCAGCCGCGCTCGGCGATGTTGCCGTACAGCACGGCGAGACCGCCGTCCTGGCTGAAGGCGTGCGCCTTGTTGCGGATGACGCCGTTCTCGCGGTCGAGGTCGAGCGTCGGGTAGCGACGGTCCTGCGAGAACGCGACCTGGGTCGGGATGCCGCCGGGTGCCGCGCGGTAGAAGGTGCGCACCGCTTCGTCTTCGGTGCGCACGATGTCGTACTTGTCGAGTGCTTCGCCCAATGTGGCGCTGTGCACCGTCGGCAGGTCGCGGTGGATCAGCCCTGCGCGGTCCAGCTCGCCGAGGATGGCCATGATGCCGCCGGCGCGGTGCACGTCTTCCATATGCACGTCGGACTTGGCCGGCGCGACCTTCGACAGGCAAGGCACGCCGCGCGAAATGCGGTCGATGTCGGCCATCGTGAAATCGACGCCGGCTTCGTGTGCCGCGGCCAAGAGGTGCAGCACGGTATTGGTCGAGCCTCCCATCGACACGTCGAGCGTCATCGCATTCTCGAATGCCTTGAAGCTGGCTATCGAGCGCGGCAGCACCGATTCGTCGTCTTGCTCGTAGTACTTGCGGCACAGCTCGACCGCCAACTGGCCGGCGCGCAGGAACAGCGCCTTGCGGTCGGCGTGCGTGGCCAGCGTCGAGCCATTGCCCGGCAGCGACAGGCCGAGCGCCTCGGTCAGGCAGTTCATCGAATTGGCGGTGAACATGCCGGAGCACGAGCCGCAGGTCGGACAGGCGCTGCGCTCGTAGGCGTCGGACTCTTCGTCGGAACAGTTGGTGTCGGCCCCCTTGACCATGGCATCGACCAGATCGACCGCAATGATCTTCATGCCGCCGGGGCTGGGCAGCACGACCTTGCCCGCTTCCATCGGCCCGCCGGACACGAACACGGTCGGGATGTTGAGCCGGAGCGCGGCCATCAGCATGCCCGGGGTGATCTTGTCGCAGTTCGAAATGCACACCAGCGCGTCGGCGCAGTGCGCGTTCGCCATGTATTCGACGCTGTCGGCGATCAGTTCGCGGCTGGGCAGCGAATACAGCATGCCGCCGTGGCCCATCGCGATGCCGTCGTCGACCGCGATGGTGTTGAATTCCTTCGCCACGCCGCCGGCCCTTTCGATCTCGCGCGCGACCATCTGGCCGAGATCCTTCAGGTGCACGTGACCCGGCACGAATTGCGTGAAGCTGTTCGAAATGGCGATGATGGGCTTGCCGAAATCGCCGTCCTTCATGCCGGTGGCGCGCCACAGCGCGCGGGCGCCGGCCATGTTGCGGCCGTGGGTGGAGGTACGTGAGCGGTAGGCGGGCATGGCGGCTCCTGCTGGAAATCGGGTAAAAGCGGGATTCTATCCGTCCCTCGGCCTGCCGGCCCGCTTGTTGATGACCCGACCGCGCGTGCTGTTCGTCACCCGCAGCCGCTACTGGCACGCCGGCAACGGCGAGGCCACCCGCACGCGCACGCTGGTCGAGGCGCTGGCCGGCGTGTGCGAGCTGACGGTGTTCTTCCTCGAAGCTGCCGATTCCGACGCCGCGGCCGCCGTGGCGGCCAGTCAGCACCGCTACCGGCTGGCGGTCGGCGGTCATGCAAAGCCCGCGCGTGAAGCGTTGCTGGCGGCCGTCCGACAGCTGTGCCGGCAGACCCGGCCCGACGTCGTGCTGCTGTCGCGCCTGCAACTGGATTTCCTGCGCCAGGCGGTGCCGCCCGGCACCAGGCTGGTGATCGACACCCACGATCTGGTCAGCGACAACGCCGCGTCGCGCGGGCAGGCCGGCGTGGCGGTCGAGGAGCCGCTCGAATTCGAGCGCGAGATCGCCTTCCTGCGCCGCTATGACAGAGTGCTGCTGATCCAGCCCGACGATCATGCGCGGGTCGCCGCCGTACTCGGCGAACGGGCGCTGTGCGTGCCGCATCCGGTCGAGCTGCCGGCGCAGCCGGTGCGCCCGGGCTCGCGCGTGCTCGGCTGTGCGGCCAGTCATTCGCCCGCCAATCGGCACGGTCTGCAGTGGTTCTTCGGGCAGGTGTGGCCGCAACTGGCTGCACACCGGGTCGAGCTGCAGCTGGCCGGTCCGCTGTCGGCGTTGCTGCCGCAGCCCCTGCCCGCGGGGGTGCGCGCACGCGGTGTCGTGCCGGCGCCCGATGCGCTGTGGGCCGGCGTCGATGTGGCGATCAATCCGGTGCGCTGGGGCTCCGGCCTGAAGATCAAGACGGTCGAGGCGCTGGCATCCGGCCTGCCGCTGGTCACCACGCGCGAAGGCGCGCGCGGCGTTGAACATCTTGCCGGCGAGGCCTTCCTGCTGGCCGACGATCCCGCCGCCTTTGCCGGCGCCTGCCTGCGGCTGCTCGACGACGCGGATGCACGCCGCGCGGTGTCGGTCGCGGCGCGCCGCTGGGCCGGTGCGAACCTGTCCGCAGCCGTGTGTTTCGGGCCGTTCTTCAGCTGGCTGTCGGGAAATTCATGAATCTCTGACGGCGGGCGTCCGGCGGCCGGCAGAGCCGGAACCCGGTCTGCGGTCTACAGTCAGGAGTACGTACGCGACACGTTCAGCGCGACCTGCGCGTTGCGCAACGCCTCTCGCGTCAGTCACATACCGAACCGACCGCCTGACCAGAAAAGGAGATTCGCCATGTCACATCCCGCATTGTCGACCTACCGTTTCGCCGAAGGCACCTGCATCGCCCAGGCCACGCCGCCGGAGGCGGCCCGCGTGTCGCTGGACAGCCCCGCGACTGCCGTCATGACCGATCTGGTGAATGTGCGCGCCGCCTGCATCGGCCCGCAGGCCTCGCTCGACGCGGCCGAGCAGCGCATGCGCGAAAGCGGCGTGCGCATGCTGTTCGTCATCAGCGACATGCCCTGCGTGGATGGCATCGTCACGCTGTCCGACCTGCAGGGCAGCAAGCCGATCCGCTTGATACAGGCGCAGGGTCTGACTCGCGCCGAACTGACGGTGAAGCAGGTGATGCAGGCGCTGGGCGACATCGATGCGGTGGATTTCGAGGCGCTCGGGCGCGCCACCGTGGGCAGCGTCGTGGCGGCGCTGCAGCACTACGGCCACGCCTACCTGCTGGCGGTCGAGGCGGCGACGCGCGGCGCACCGCCGCGCATCCGCGGCATCTTTTCCGCGGCGCAGGTCGAGCGCCAGCTCGGCGCGCCGTTGAATTCCGTCGAAGTCGCCGCGACCTTCGCAGAGATCGCAACCGCACTGCGCGGCTGACGCGAGGCTGCATCATCGAGGCGAATAACCTTTGGTTATCGAATCATTGGTTGTTCGCCTCTTGAGTTATGGGTAACGCGCCCGCTATAAAGCAGACTGTCCAACGAACCTGATTCTTGCCATGGCCACCGTAGCCCCCGAAAAAGTGCTCAGCGTGCATCACTGGAACGACACGCTGTTCAGCTTCAAGACCACACGTGACCCGAGTCTGCGTTTCCGCAACGGTCACTTCGTCATGATCGGACTGGAAACCGGCGGCAAGCCGCTGCTGCGCGCCTACAGCATCGCCAGCGCCAATTACGAGGAGCATCTGGAGTTCTTCAGCATCAAGGTGCCGGACGGTCCGTTGACCTCGCGCCTGCAGCATCTGAAGGAAGGCGATGAAATCCTGGTCGGGCGCAAGCCGACCGGCACGCTGGTGCTCGACGATCTCAAGCCGGGCAGACATCTGTACCTGTTCGGCACCGGCACCGGGCTGGCACCCTTCCTGAGCCTGATCCGCGATCCGGAAGCCTATGAGCGCTTCGACAAGGTGATCCTGTTCCATGGCGTGCGCCATGTGAACGAGCTGGCCTATCAGGACTACATCGAGCGCGAACTGCCGAACGACGAATTCCTCGGCGAATATGTGCGCGACAAGCTGCTGTACTACCCGAGCGTCACGCGCGAGCCCTACCGCAATCGCGGCCGGCTGACCGACCTCATCGTCAGCAACAAGATGACCGACGACCTCGGTCTGCCGCCGCTGAACCCGGACACCGACCGCGCGATGATCTGCGGCAGCCCGAGCATGAACAAGGACACCGCTGATCTGCTCGACGCGCGCGGTTTCGTCGTGTCGCCGGGTGTCGGCGAGCCGGGCGACTACGTGATCGAACGCGCTTTCGTTGAGCGCTGATCAGCCGCGCTGGCCGTCCAGCCAGACTGCAAACCGTTGCTGCCAGGCGTCCGGCAGTCGCGCCGCGAGCGCGCCCCGGTGTCCGGCATGCCAGCGGCGCAGCCAGTCCGCGACGCCGGCGATGGCGGGTTCGATCACCCGACCGTCCGGCGTGTGCGGCGCCGACAGCCAGCCGTAGCTGGCCTGCGTGCCGCTGGCCAGCCGCACGCTGCACAGCGTTTCCCGAAAGCGCAGCAGGCCCGACGTGTGCAGCGCCAGCTGCACCGGCCACCATCCTCCCGCTTCAGCCATGTCCGTCGGCCACGGCAGACCGTCCGTTGTGCCGGACAGTTCGACCAGCAGGTCGCGCCGGAACATGCAGGCCGCCAGCGGCGGCGCGACCCATTGCGCCAGCCCGGTCGCGAACGGCGGAATCTGCTGCACCGCCTGCGCCCAGGCGCCGCTTTGCGCGAACGCGTTCTGATGCACCAGTTCGCCGCCGGGCGTCATCAGCCGGATGTCGCTGCAGGTCACGCCGACCAGCGCGCCGTACTGCCGATAGAACAGATGGCGCTCGACGAAATCGCGGTCCAGGCGGTCGCCCACCGGCAGGAACACGATGGATTCACCGGACGCCGCACGCGCCGCAGCGATCATGCGCGTCAGTGCATCGGTGCCAGCAGGACCTTCGTCATAGCGGCAGTTCTGTGCGCCGTCGGGCGTCTCCGGACAAGACAGACCGGCCGGCAGCAGCACCTCGCAGGCCGGATGCCGCTGGTCGAGTGCCGAGGCGAGGCTCGCCGCCACGGCGGCCGCATCGCCGCGCCCGATCAGCGCGATGCTGATGCGCGGCACCGCAACGCCGCGGTCGCCGGTCGGCATGCGCTGCAGCTTTTCCCAGCGCCGGAAGTAGCTGCGGGCCCGGGCGTGGTGCGCCGGTTCCAGATCGGCCATGTCCACCCACTGGTCGAGAAAGTGCAGCTGGCGCGGCGTGCGGTCGCGCAGGTCGATGCGCGGCGCATAGCGGCCGTTGCGCAGGCTGCCGAATTCGTTGGCCGAATGGATGCGATAGATGCCCAGGGTCTGGCGCAGGTAGTGAACGCAGCCGCTCCGGATCAGCGCCGCCGGGCACAGCGCTCCGTCGGCACCGCGCGGAAACGCCCAGGCCGGAATCGCGGCCAGGCACTCGGTGACCAGCGTGCGCCCGAACACCAGCCCGGTCGGCACCGAGAACGGGAAGAACATCGGCCTGCCGTCGAGGTCGTAGATGTCGTCGAGCTTGTCGATGCCGACGATCTGGAACCAGGTGTCGAGCGCCGATTCGCCGGTGCGCTCGTCCCGCAGGATGAGGTCGTGGCACAGGAACAGCCGCTCGGTGTCGATCGCCTTTGCGGCGATCCAGGCCGCCACGCCGGACAACTTGTCCGGCAGGCACAGGTCATCGGAATCGAGCAGGCACACCAGATCTCCGGTGGCCACCCGCACGCCGGCGTCGAAAGCGGCGGTCTGGCCGCGGTTGGGCTGCTGCACCAGCTTCACCTGCGGATGGTCGCGGTAGCGCGCCAGCACGGCGAGCGAATCGTCGGTCGACCCGTCATCCACGACGACCACCTCGACCTTGTCGGCGGGGTAGCGCTGCGCCAGCGCACTGTCGATCGCCTGTCCGACGAATTGCGCGTAGTTGTAGTTGCAGATGACGATGGAGAAGGACGGTGCGCGGGACGGTGCGCCGGACGGCGTGCTCATCGATGCGGCTCCAGCAGGGTTTCGCAGCGATCGGCTACTGCCGCTATCGTCTGCTGCGGATCGTATCCGGCGTGACGCTGCGCGAAGGCGCGCGCAGCCTGACCGAGGGCTGCGTTTGCGAGGGCCTTCCGGAACAGTGCCGATACGGCGGCGGCTGCATCGGGCATCACCACGGCGGCGACACCGAGGGTTTCGAGTCGTTTGGCAGTCATGACCTGTTCCATCTGTGACGGCAGCACGATCAGCGGCTTGCCGGCCAGCAACATCGCCGACACCGTGCCGTTGCCGCCATGGCACACCGCCAGATCGCAGTCGCGCCGGGCCGCTTCCATGTCCAGCGGTTCGACGCTGATGCGCATCGATGCGCGCGAAAACGTGGCGACGGTCTGCGCCGAGGCGCCGGGCACATGGGCCAGCACACGCGCCGGCAGCTTTGCCAGCGCGCCCAGTGCAGCATCGATCGCCGGATAACCAGGTTTCAGATAGGCGAACACACGCGGGCCGCTGCCCTCCGGCCAGACGACGTCAGTGCCCTGGCCGAGGCTGAACAGTGGTCCGAGCCAGTGCGCGCCCGGGTGATCGGGGTAGTGATCGAGTTCGGCGAAACCCAGCATCAGCGAGGCGTCGCAGGCGGTCAGTTCAGACAGGCTCGCCAGTGGCGGCGCGTCCAGCGCGAACAGCACCTCGTTCGCGGTTTTCCAGACGTGCGCTTCCGAGTCGGCGACCCGCTTCATGTTTTCCTGCTGCCACCAGCGGAACGGCGGCACCGGCCGGCCAGCTGGCGGAATGCAGAAGCCGTCGCCCAGATTGACGCGCGGGGTGCCCAGCCCGCGGGAGGCGAGCAGCGCCGTCGGGGCGTGATCCATCACCAGCAGGTCGGGTTGCACGAGGTCGATCATCGCCCGCCAGGCCCGCGCGATACCGGTCAGCGCACGCGTGTTCAGGAAGCCGAAGCGCATCAGCAGTTCGGCATGGCTGATCGGCGGCGGCAGGCCGGTGACCTGGCCGATCCACAGCGGCGCCTGCAGCCAGCGCAGGTGATGCCGATGCAGCAGCGCTTCCGCGCCGAGCAGATCGCGCACGGCGAACACCGGTTCATGCCCGCGTGCGCGCAGCGCCAGGGCGATCGGCAGCAGCCGCGACAGGTGACCGTAGTCCCCGCCCAGTTCCCAGCAGAAAAGAATGCGCGCCATGGGTGCGATGGTAGCGGCTGCCCAAACAACAACGGCACCCGCAGGTGCCGTTGTGTGAAGGCTGTCGTGAAATCAGCCGGGTTTGCGTCGTCGTGCCGCGGCCAGTCCGGCCAGCGCCAGTCCGGCGAGTGCGATGCTGGAGGGCTCGGGTACCGGGTTGCCGACGTCGCGCTGCGTGATGGCAAACGGCGCGGCGTTGTTTGCCGGGATCACCAGCTGCTGCGGGCCCGGATTGGCGAACGAGAAGTTGGTGGGGTCGCCACTGCGTGCGATCGCCTGGCCGGGGCTGCAGCCGAAACTGGGGATCGGGATCGGTTCTTCATCATCAACCGTCGCGGCCGCGAACTGCGGCTGCTGTTCGACGACGTTACCGAACTGGATCGCGCCGTTGCCGTAGCCGTCTTCGACGAATTCGCCGTAGGAGCTGCAATCGGTGCCGCCCAGCATGTTTCCGGACACGGTGGCGATGATGTCGTACTGCAGCGTGAAGTCACCTGAGCGGATGCCCAGATCGGCAGAGAAGTCACGCGAGTTCTGCGAGATGCTCGCCAGTGCCGAGGGCGGGCATTCGATGTAGCTGTCGAGCTGACCGGTGCCGGCGTCGGTACAAGTGATGGTGCCGGTCGAAGCCAGATCAAGGCGAATGTCTTCGCGCGTCAGCTCGGTGCCGTCGATGCTGATGACGAGCTCGAGCCGGGTGCTGCCGGTCTGGCCGATTAATGCGTTGTAGAAGGCCAGTTCGGTATTGTCGACGCGGAAGTCGAAGTTGACGGCCTGGGTGCCGGTGACATCCACCAGCGTGCTGTAGCTGACGCGGCTCCATGCCGTGAAGATGCCTTCGCCGGAGGAACGAGCGCCGAAATTGGCCTGACCGCCGCTTTCGTAGCCGTAGGTATGGAAGAACACGGAGTTGCCGCCCGGGGCATCCTTCCACAGGTAGTAGTCAACATTGCTGCCGGTCAGCGTCGGTTCGGTGATTTCCGAGCCGCCGCCGAGGCTGTAGCGCGCGTCGACCGAGATCGGATTGGCCTGTGCCTGAAGCGACAGAGCGCTGAAGGCTGCACCGATTGCCAGGGCGATGATTTTTGCGTTGGGAAGTCTGGCTTCCATGGGCTACTCCGGTTGGGTTGAGGTGTGAACGCTCTCAAGCAAAAACGAGGCCCAAAAAAAATCGTCAAATAATCAATGACGTGATCAGCCTCTATTACCGAAGTGTTAAAAAATCTGACGGAATCTAAATTAAAAGCGCACGAATCAATGGCGCAAAACACGTTTGCGGCGAAAAGTGAAGTGCTGCGTAGTCATGCGCGCGCGCGCCGATCTGGTCGCGCAATGTCGCGTCGGCCAGCAGTTCGCGACAGTGCCGCGCAAAGCCCTCCGGATCATCGGCAACACGGAAGCAGCGGCCGGTCTCGTCATCCAGTCCGCGTGCGCCTTCTATGGTCGTGACCAGCGGTACGCCATGACCGAGCGCCTCGACGTTCTTGATCTTCAGGCCCGAACCCCAGCGCACCGGATTGATGGCAACGTCGATGCGGCCCCAGATGGCGGTGTAGTCCGCGACGAAGCCGTGCGCGATGGCGGCCACCCCGGTGGGCGGTGTCCACATCTGGCACACCGACCCCCATACATGCAGTTCGGCCGTCACGCCTTCCAGCGCCGGCCACACCTCATGGGCGAACCAGTCCAGTGCATCGACATTGCCGCGCCAGCCACTGGCGACAAAGCCCAGCACGCGCCCCTGTGCGCGCACCGGCTGGCGGGCGAACATCACCGGGTGCGGCACGCACAGCGCGCGTGACCCGATGGCGGCCGCCACGCGCCGCGCATCATCCTGCTGGATCAGCAGAACGTGATCGTAGCGGGCCAGCCGCTGCATTTCCTCGTCGAACGACAGATCGATTCCACCCCAGGGCGCAAGGCCGGCGCGCGCGCGCGACGCCACGTTGTCGCTGACCAGATCATGCGTGTCCAGGATGCGCAGCACGCCGGGTGGCAGCGCATCGACCAGAAAATCCAGCCGCAGGCGCGCAAGGATGCAGGCATGCGCGCCGATTGCGCCGACGATTTCGGCCAGTCGGCTGCAGGCGGCCGCCGGTTCCGCATCGGCGCAGGCATGCAGCGTGGCCGACACACGCAGCGCGGCGAGCCGCTTGTGGTCCGCATCGCCGACCGGCGCGAGGCAGAACAGGTGCAGGTCGAACAGCTGGCCGAGCATCCAGGCCAGCGCCAGATTGCGCGTGCGCTCGCCGCCGCCCAGACGCCAGAACGGGTCATGGGTGACGAACAGGACGACCCGGCGCGCCGTCATGGCCGACTGCCCGGCGCGTGACAGGGCGCGTGCGGCGCCCGTATGCTCTGCGCCTGCATCATGTCATTGCCGGATGGGTCGGACACCATGGAAAACCCCTGCGCTCGGTCGGAATGGACGCGCGATTCTTGCACAGGCGTACCGCGGTGAGCCGCGTGCTGCTTGCCTGGGAGCTCGGCGCCAACATGGGCCATCTCGACCGCATGCTGCTGACTGCGCGCGAACTGCGCCGGCGCGGTCATGAGGTGACGTTTGCGCTGAAGGATCTTTCGCGCGCGCACGGACGCGTGGTCAGCGAAGGGTTTTCGGTGGTGCAATCGCCGATCTGGTTGCCGCGCATGGCCAAATCGCCCGGTCTGGTCAATTTTTCAGCGGTGCTGGCGTCGGCCGGCTGGCTCGACCCGGCAGGACTGGCCGGGTTGCTGTCCGGCTGGCGCACGCTGTTCGATCTGTGCAGCCCTGATCTGCTGGTGTGCGACCACGCGCCGACCGCGATGCTGGCGGCGCGCGCGTGCCGCTTTCCAGTCGCTGCGGTCGGCAACGGTTTCGAAGTGCCGGCCTTCGGCGACGTGTTTCCGGCGCTGCATTACTGGGACGCGGCCGACACCGCAGTCTGCGCGGCCAGCGACGCCACCGTGCTGCGGGCGGTCAATGCCGCGCTCGCGGCGCTGGGTCAGCCCGGTCTGCCCAGACTCACCGCCTTGTTTGCCGACATCCTTTGCATTGTTGCTTCGCTGCCGGAGCTGGCGCATTACCCGGTCTATCCGGACAGCGTGGTGCGTGTCGGCCCGAGTTTCGTCGACGACGCCGGCGCGCAGCCGCAGTGGCCCAAGGATGAAGGTAAGGATGATCGCGAAGGCATCCCCGTGTTCGCCTATCTGTCGCCCGAGCACGCCGACTTCGCGCCGTTGATGGCAGCCCTGCGCCAGCCCGGGCTGCGCAGTGTGGTGCATGCGAAGGGGCTCTCCGCCGCCACGGCGCGCGAACTGGGTGCGCCCAACATCCGTTTCGAAGCGGCGCCGGTGCGCATGGACCTGGCCACTGCGCAGGCGCGCATCGTGCTGTCGCACGCCAGTGTCGGCACCGTCAGCGCCGCCGCGCTGGCCGGCTGCGTGCAACTCGTGCTGCCCAATCACATGGAGCAGTACATGGTGGGCCGCCGCGTGGTCGAAGCCGGCATCGGGCTGATGGTCGAGCCGGGCAGCCGCGGCACCGACTACCCGGCGCTGCTGCGCCGGCTGATCGACGACACCGCATTCTCCGAGGCCGCGCTCGCGCTGGCCGGGCGTCATGCCGGCGTGCGACCGGACCATACCGGGGTACAGGTCGTCGACGCGCTGGCGCAGCGTCTCGCGCTCGGCACCTCGTGACCCGCAGCGGAACCCCTGCCGCGGCCGGCGTCCAAGGCGCATGACGCCCCCTCACGCAGACCTTCTGCTGCGCCGCCTGCTGCTCAAGCTGCCGCTGCTCGCCGCCCTGCCGGCGCTGGCGCACGGTCCGGAGTTCGACCCGGTCGTGCGCGGCGCACCCCTCATGCTGCCGCGGGATCATGGATCGCATCCGCGCCACCGCATCGAGTGGTGGTACATCACCGGCTGGCTGGAGCGCGATGGTGCTGCGCCGGTCGGCTTCCAGCTCACCTTCTTCCGCGTGCGCCAGCCCGCACACGACGCCAGTACCAGCCGCTTCGCACCGGGCCAGATCCTGTTTGCGCATGCTGCGGTGTCGGACGCCGCGCGCGGCCGCCTGCTGCATGCGCAGAAGATTGCGCGCGCCGGCTTCGGCCTGGCCGAGGCGTCTGTGAGCGATCTGGACGTGTTCATCGACGACTGGAGCCTGCGCCGCGAACCGGCGCCGGAGCGGCTGATGGCGCGCATCACCGCACCCGACTTCGGCTATGCACTTGATTTCACGCCGACACAGCCGGTGCTCTGGCAGGGCGACGCCGGTTTCAGCCAGAAGGCGGCCGATCCAGCGCACGCCAGTCACTACCTGAGCTGGCCGCAACTCGCGGTGTCCGGCACGCTGGGCATCGGCCAGCGCCGGCAGCGCGTGCGCGGCCGCGCGTGGCTGGACCATGAATGGTCCAGCGCGCTGATGCCGGACGGCGCCACCGGCTGGGACTGGCTGGGGCTGAATCTGGATGATGGCGGCGCCTTGATGGTGTTCCGCATGCGCGATGGCGAGGGCCGCGCGATGTGGGCGGCGGCGACGCTGCGCGCGGCGAGCGGCGAGCGGCAGTTCGCACCGTCGGACATCGAATTCACCGTGCAGCGCACCTGGCTCAGCCCGCGCACCGGCGGCCGCTATCCGGTTGCGTTGACCATCCGCGTCGGCGATCGTCGCTTTGCGCTGCAGCCGTTGATGGACGATCAGGAACTGGACAGTCGCGCCAGCAGCGGCGCCATCTACTGGGAAGGCGCGGTCAGCGCATCGGAGGCGGGGCGGCCGGTCGGACGCGGCTATCTGGAGCTGACCGGCTACGCGGGCGCGCTGCGCCTCTGACGCGGGCAGCGACGGCGCTCAGAGCCGCCGCGCAATCGTCACTGCGAACGCAGACCCGCTGCCCACCAGACCGCACCAGCTGCGCATCAGCCAGCCGTCGGGCAGGTCGTCATGGCTCAGCGCCTCGTCGCGGTGGGCGCATTCGTCGGCCTGGCACTCGATCAGCAGTGCGCGCAGGGCCGGGTAGCCCGCATCCTCCGGCAGCCGGTCGATCTGCTGCTGGTAGTGCTGGTCGACGAAGGTTTCGACTGCGCCGATGGTGCCAAATACGGCACGTGCGCCGAACAGCGCCGGCAGTGCGCCGGTCGTGAAGCCGGCGACGCGCCAGCCGGGCAGCAGAACACTGCGACGCAATGGCGGCAGCAGCGCCGAAATCAGTTCGAGGTGCTTCTGCTCCGTTGCCAGATGGCGCTGCGCGAATTCGCGCACCACCGGGTCGCGCGATACGGCAAGGATGCCGCGGTAGATCCACACCGCGCCGGTTTCGCCGGCGTGGTCCGAACGCAGTTCGCCGATCAGGTCATCCGGCACGCCCGGCGTATCGAGTGCGCGCGCGACGCGCTGCATGGATGGACGCACGCGCAGGAAGCCCCGGTAGGCGACTTCGAGCAGACTGGCCACGCCCGGCAACGCACCCGCCCGGGCCAGCCAGCGCCAGCCGGGCAGGGCCGCCCACAGCGCGATGAAGGCGCGCGCGCCACTGAGCACCTCGCCGTTGTCGCGCCGCACGTGAAACCGCGCCAGATAGCTCGCCCGGTCGCCCGCTGCCGGCAGTGGCACCCGCGTGTCGCTGACGTCCACCCAGTGCAGCGGCCGCAGCGGGCGCAGGCCCTGATAGACGCCGACTTCGCGCCGGCACAGCGGGCAGTCGCCGTCGTACAGCACGGTCAGGCCATTGCAGGGATCGATGTCGGGCGTGGTCATGGCGAGCGATGGAAGGGAAGGGAAGAAAGACACGACGACGACTACGCTCAGACGCGGCGGAACGGCAATTGTTCAACCCGGCTGCGCTCACCTTTCGTGCTAATTTCACGCCCCGCCCTCGGACCGCCAAACCGTAAAGCATCATGGAAGCCTTCATCGTGTCGACCGGCGTGGTCGCCCTGGCCGAGATCGGCGACAAGACCCAGCTGCTGGCCTTCATTCTGGCCGCACGCTTCAGGAAACCCCTGCCCATCATCGCCGGCATCCTGTGTGCGACGCTGGTCAACCACGGTCTGGCGGGCGCGCTGGGCGGCTGGATCACCTCGGTGCTGAGCCCGGAGGTGTTGCGCTGGGTGCTCGGCCTGTCCTTCATCGGCATGGCCATCTGGACGCTGATCCCGGACCGGATCGAAGACGAGGAAACGAAGGTCGCCGCGCGTCTCGGCGTGTTCGGGGCCACGCTGGTCACCTTCTTCCTGGCCGAAATGGGCGACAAGACGCAGATCGCCACCATCGCCATGGCAGCGCACTACGCCAGTCCGCTGCTGGTCGTGATGGGTACCACGCTGGGCATGCTGATCGCCGATGTGCCGGCGGTATTCGTCGGCGACCGCTTCGGCGCGAAGATTCCGATGAAGCTCGTGCACGGCATTGCCGCCGCGATCTTCGCCGCACTCGGTCTGCTGACCCTGCTTGGCGTCGATCGCCTGCTCGGATAGTTTCATCACGCACCTCCCGACGAGTCGGTTCAAGGCAGCGTGACATTTTTCCGATAATGACTGCACGAGATGCTTCGCGCCGGGACGGCGCTGGCATATTGGGTTCCAGCGTTCGCCAAGGGACACGGAAACCTTCAACGGGGCGCAGACGGCATCGCCCCGGCGCGCGCAGGAAAAACCAGACAAAAGGGCAGGCAAGACACATTCGGCATGCACGACAGGGATATGTCCATCGATGAGGAATCGAAGCGCCTCGACACACTGAGGCGCTACGACATACTCGACACGCCGCGTGATGAACGTTTCGACAACATCACCGCGCTGACGGCCGAACTCATGCAGGTTCCGCTGGCCATGGTCACCCTGGTGGATGCCGACCGTCTGTGGTTCAAGTCGGCGCACGGTCTCGATGTGCGCGAGATTCCGCGCTGCAACGGGCTGTGCTCGTCCGCCATCCAGCAGGACGGCGCCTACATCGTCGAAGACGCCCGGGCGTCGCCGGTCGAGCGCGACCACCCCTTGGTCACCGGCCCGCTCGGCCTGCGCTTCTACGCCGGCGTTCCGCTCAGGGCAGACGACGGCCGCGCCCTCGGTGTGCTGTGCATCGCCGATCGTCAGCCCCGCCAGCTCGCCGCGCGCGCGATCGGCCAGCTGCAGGCGCTGGCCCGGATGGTGATGGACCAGTTCGAGCTGATGCGCGCGCTCAGGCAGGTCACCTCGATCGCCGAAGACGACAGGCGCTTCAAGCTGCTGTTCGACAAGATCGCCGATCCGATGCTGTTGCTCGACGCGGCGTCGGGCGTTTTCATCGACTGGAATCCGGCAGCGATGGAAATGCTCGGTTATCCGAATCGGGACGAAATCCGTGCCCTCAGCCCGGCCGACATTTCGCCGCGGCGGCAGCCGGACGGGCGCGATTCGGCCGAGAAGGCCCTGGAAATGAATGCCATCGCTGCGCGCGAAGGCAGCCACCGCTTCCAGTGGGCCATCTGCAGTCCGTACCGCGACACGCTGGTCATCGAAGTATTGCTCACCGCGCTGACTATGCAGGGCCGCCAGGTGTTCATCACCACCTGGCGCGACCTGACGTCGCAACGGCTTGCCGAGCAGAAGCTGCTCGACAGCGAAATCCGCTGGAAATTTGCCATCGAAGGTTCGGGAGACGGGCTGTGGGACTGGAACATCCCCGACAGCACAGTCTTCTTCAGCCGGCGCTGGAAGAGCATGCTGGGCTTCGAAGAGCACGAAATCGGTTCGGATCTGACGGAATGGACATCGCGTGTGCATCCGGATGACATGTCGTCGGTGATGGCGGATGTGCAGGCACACATACGCGGCGAAACCACGACCTACATCAACGAGCACCGCGTGCGATGCAAGGACGGTGCGTACCGCTGGATACTCGATCGCGGCAAGGTCGTCAGCCACGATGAAGCCGGTGAGCCGTTGCGCATGGTCGGTACGCACACCGACGTGACCGATCGCCGGCGCGTGCTGATGGAGCTGGAAGCCGCGGAGTTCGGCCACCGTGCATTGCTCAACGCGATGGCCGACGGCGTGTTCGTGTCGCAGGACTTCCGCTTCGTGTTCAGCAACCCGGCGCTGCCGCACATGCTGGGCTATGCGCCGGATGAATTCACCGGCCTGCGCTTCGACCAGATCGTACATCCTGATTTTCTCGATCTGTGGACCGAGCGCTTCGTTCAGCGCATCAGCGGTGCCATCGAACCGGTGCGTCAGTACGAGGCGAAGTTTCTGCGCAAGGGGGGTGCCGAGGTCATCTGGATCGAACTGATCGCTTCGCGTTTCATGTTCCAGGGTGCACCGGCGGTGCTCGGCATCGTGCGCAACATCAGCGAGAAGAAGAAGACCGAGGACATCATCTGGCGTCAAGCCAATTACGATGCGCTGACGCAGCTGCCCAACCGGCTCATGCTGCTCGACCGGCTCGATCACGAAATACGCCAGTCTCGCCGCACCGGTCAGCCGCTGGCGGTCATGTTCATCGACCTCGACCACTTCAAGGAAATCAACGACACGCTCGGCCACCACCGCGGCGACCTGCTGCTGCAACTGGCGGCTCAGCGCCTGTCGTCCTGTCTGCGGGATACCGATCTCGTGGCACGACTGGGCGGCGACGAATTCACGGTCGTCGTGTCAGGGCTCGACGACATGGACACGGCCGAGCGCATCGCGCAGAACATCCTCGATGCCCTGCAGCGCCCTTTTCATCTCGAATCGGAACTTGTGTACGTGACGGCCTCGATCGGCATCACGCTCTATCCGCATGACGCGCGCTGCATCGAAGATCTGCTCAAGCAGGCCGATCAGGCGATGTACGACGCCAAGCATCTGGGGCGCAACCGTCTGAGCTATTTCACCCCGTCGATGCAGCAGCGTGCGGAAAAGCGCATGCGCCTGGTCGGTGACATGCACGAGGCCATCGCGAAAAAGCAGTTCTACATGGTGTATCAGCCCATCGTCGATCTGGCGACCGGGCAGACACGCAAGGCCGAAGCGCTGATCCGCTGGAACCACCCGGAGCGCGGCATCGTGTCGCCGGCCGATTTCATTCCGATTGCCGAAGAAACCGGCCTCATCATGGAACTGGGTGACTGGATTACGCGCACCGCGCTGGCCTTCGCGCTCTATCTCGAGCAGCAGTTCGACGCCCCGGTGCAGATCAGCGTGAATCAGTCACCGGTGCAGTTCCGCAACAAGAAGTCGCAGTATCCCGACATCGTGCAGGTGTTGCTTCAGGCCGGTGCCTCCGGCGAACTGGTCACGGTCGAAATCACCGAAGGCACGCTGCTCGACGCCGATGCGCAGGTGCTCGACAAGCTGCATCGCATGCGTGAAGCGCACGTACAGGTGTCGCTGGACGATTTCGGTACCGGCTACTCGTCGCTGTCCTACCTGAACAAGTTCGCCATCGATTATCTGAAGATCGACCGCTCGTTCGTGCAGGGGCTGGCGCCGCATTCGAGCGAACTGGCGCTGTGCGAGGCGATGATCGTCATGGCGCACAAGCTGGGCATCAAGGTGATTGCCGAAGGCGTGGAAACCGCCGAACAGCGCGACCTGCTGATCGTGGCGGGCTGCGACTATGCACAAGGCTATCTGTTCGCCCGCCCGCTTACCGCCGAGGCGTTCGAGGCCTTCCTCGCCGACGCCCCGCAGCCGCTGTGATCGACAACGCCGCACAATGACCGGATGATCCGCGCATCGCCCGATCCGGAGTCGTCATGAACAAGTTCATCGCCAGTGCCTTACTCATGTTCAGCAGCCACACCGTCAGCGCACTCGAACTGCTGGTCCCGGCGTACTTCTATCCGGTGGATGATGGCGTCACCTACTGGCAGACGCTGACCGAGGCTGCGCCGGACGTGGCCATCACCGCCATCCTGAACCCGGACAGCGGCCCCGGTGCCGCCTTTGACAGCGACTATGCAGCGGTGGCGAATACCTTTCAGGCAGCCGGCGGTCGCCTGATCGGCTATGTGTACACCGGCTACGGCGCGCGCAGCGAAGCGCTGGTGAAGGCCGAGATCGACCGCTACTACGCGCAGTACGGCGTGGACGGCATCTTTCTCGACGAGGTGTCGAACCTCGCGCAGCACCTCGGCTACTACCAGTCGCTGCACGCCTACATCAAGGGCGGCTTCGCGCGGAACCACATCGTCGCCAACCCGGGCACGCAGACGCCGGAGGCCTGGCTGGCGACCGCCGACGTGCTGGTCACCTTCGAAAGCCCGGCTGCCGAATACGCCGGCTACGAGCCGGACGCGTGGACCGCAGCGCAGGACGCCACGCGTTTCGCGCATCTGGTCTATGACGTGGCGGATGCCGATGCGATGCGCACCGTCATCGATACGGCGCGGGCGCACAACGTCGGCCACGTCTATGTCACGGACGATCGCGGCGACAACCCGTGGGACACGCTGCCGACCTACTGGGCAGCCGAAACCGCCTACGCTGCAGCGGTGCCGGAACCATCGGTCTGGGCCAGCTTCGTCGCCGGCCTCGCGCTGCTCGCCGCTCGCCTGCGCCGGCCTGCGCGCTGAAGCGCGCAGGCGCTGGACAGGTACCCGCAGTGCAGCCGACAATGTCCCCATGAGCATTTCCGGCGCCATACCGTGCCACTGACACCGACCCGTCGCTGGGTCGTCCGGCAGCGCGCCGCCCGCTGGCGCCCCTCTCCGTACATCGCATGGCACTCACTATCGATGCGGAGATTTCATGAACATCCAGTTCCGACCCAAGCTGATTGACACGCTGCGCGGCTATGACCGCGGGCAGTTTTCCGGCGACCTGTCGGCCGGCATCACGGTCGGCGTGCTCGCGCTCCCGCTGGCCATGGCGTTTGCGATCGCCAGCGGCATGTCGCCGACCGCCGGCATCTGGACCGCCATCGTCGCCGGCTTCCTGATTTCCGCCCTCGGCGGCTCGCGGGTGCAGATCGGCGGCCCGACCGGCGCCTTCATTCCCATCATCTACGCCATCGTCGTCGATTACGGCGTACAGAACCTGCTGATCGCCACCATGATGTCCGGCGTCATGCTGCTGGCCATGGGCGCGTTCCGGCTCGGCAGCATGATCCGCTTCATCCCGCTGTCGGTCGTCATCGGCTTCACCAACGGCATCGCGGTAGTCATCTTCGTATCGCAGATCAAGGATTTTCTCGGTCTGCGTGTCGACAGCCTGCCGGGCGAATTTTTCGGCAAGATGGAAGCGCTCTACCGGGCGCTGCCGACGCTCGACGGCGCCACGCTCGCGCTGTCGTGCGCCTCGCTCGCCGTACTGCTGGGCTGGAACCGGCTGGCCAAGGAGGTCGCATGGATGCGTCGCCTGCCCGGCCCGCTCGCGGTGCTGGTCATCGCGACCGCGGTGAATGCCTTCATCCTGCTGCCGGTCGACACCATAGGCAGCCGCTTCGGCGGCATCCCGCGCGAGCTGCCGGACATCGGACTGCCGGCGCTGTCGTTCGGCCTGCTCGGCAAGCTGATCGCGCCGGCACTGACCATCGCGCTGCTGGGTGCCATCGAATCGCTGCTGTCGGCGCGCATCGCCGACAGCCAGATCGACGACCGGCACGACCCGAACCAGGAACTGATGGCGCAGGGCATCGCCAATGTCGCGGCGCCGCTGTTCGGCGGTTTTGCCGCCACCGGCGCCATCGCGCGCACCGCGACCAATGTGCGCACCGGCGGCCGCACACCGGTGGCCGGCATCATCCACGCCGGCGTGCTGCTGACCATCGTGCTGGCGCTGGCGCCTCTGGCCAGCCACATTCCGCTCGCCACCCTGTCGGCCATCGTCGTCGTCGTGGCGGTCAACATGGGCGAGTGGCACGCCTTCGCGCCGAAGGAACTGGCGCGCTACTCGACCGCCTACCGCACCATCCTGCTGGCCACCTTCTTCGTCACCGTGGTGTTCGACCTGACGCTGGCGGTCGAACTGGGCATGGCGCTGGCCAGCCTGTTCTTCATCTACCGCATGTCCGACCTGACGCGCATCGAGCGCCTGCCGCTCGAGGACTTCTACGGCGTCGAGGCGCTTGCCCGGCCCGACGGCACACCGCGCATCCTGGCCTACCGGCTGACCGGGTCGCTGTTCTTCGGCGCCGCCAACAAGCTGGAAAATCTGCTGCTGATGCAGGACGGTCACCCGGACGCGGTCATCCTCGACCTGGAAAAGGTGATCAGCGTGGACACGACTGGGCTGGACATCCTGCAGACGCTGCAGCGCAACCTCGCTCGGCGCGGCGCCACGCTCATCCTGTGCGACCTGAACGAACAGCCGGGTTCGCTGATCCGCCGCTCGGGCTTCGCCGACCGGCTGGGCGAGGAGAACATCGCCGGCAATCTGACCGATGCGCTGCTGCGCGCGCAGACGGTGATGCCCCGAAACCCCGGCGTGTCCTACGTCTGACAGCGCCAGCCACTCGATCGGATTGCATCGCTACCGACCGTCGTCACGGTTCCTGGCGAGATCGGCCATCTGTCGGGTCTGCTCGTCGAGCGCGCGCTGCCGTTCCTGCTCCTGCGCCTTTTCCAGCTGCGCGCGCAACTCGTCGAACTGCTGGTCGAGTTTGGCCTGAAGGGCCTGCTTCTCGTCGGCGCTCTTGTCGGCATGACGCTCGTCGAACTTCTCCTGCAGCGTGGCGAGCTTGCCGTCGAGTTCCTGCTTCTTCTGTTCGTACTTCTCGTCGATGGCTGCGATGGCCGGGTCGACATCCATCCGGACCTGCTGCGACATCGCGAGAATGGCGGCTGGCTGTTCCGGAAAAGCTGCGCCACCGGGCAGCTGATAAATGCCTGTTTCGGCAAGGCTGCGTTCCTGCGGCGCCGCGGGCTGCGGCAGCGGTTCGAGCGCCCGTTCCGCCGGCTGCGGTGCTTCCGGCGCCTGGATTTCCTGCTGCTTCGACGTCAGCACGCCCGCTGCAAGCGCCCCCATCATCAGCATCGCATCCAGCGGACTGGGTGTTTCCGCGGCCTGAAAAGCCTGATCGGTGTTGATGCCCGGTGCGATCTGCACCTCGGTATTCAGCGTCGGAGGCAGATCCGGGTCGATGATCTTCGCCGCGTTCTGAGCCAGATCGGCAAAGTTCTCGATCCGCTTCCGTTCGTCATCGATCCTGACCAGATCATTCAACTCCTGACGGGCAAGTGCCAGGTCCTTCGTCGTCTGTTCGATCTGCGCGTCAACCCGCGCGATCTCGACCGTGATTACCTCCGGCGCGCGTGACGACGGCACGATGTCGTGGCCGGAGTGCGGCGACAGTTCGGCAGCCTGCCGTGCAATCGCAAGTTCGTTCAACAGCACGCCGCGCTGTATCGCCAGACGCTCCAGTTCGAGCCGATAGTCGGGACTGCTCATGGGGTCACTCCGGATGGCTGGCCAACGTGGCCCGGATTCATACGCTGCCCATGCGCGCCTTCAGGTCTTCATTGCGCCACGCATAGTCCTTGCTGACCTTGGCCGGACGCGTCGCCAGACCGAGCACGATCTGCTGTTCGCGGTAGTTGGGGCCGGCCAGTTCCGACGCCTCGACCAGCTTCTTGCGCGAACCATCAAGTGCGTCGACGAAACCGATCTCGTCCGACAGCCGTTCGGCCAGACCGTCGGCGCCGGTCGGGTTCATGAAGATGCGTACCGCGCAGCTGCCCAGCATGCCGTCCGCGTTCTTGTAGGCATTGCGCAACTGTCCCACGCTCTGCGCGAACATCCACAGCCGCAGGCCGTACTTGCGGCCGATGTTGAGTGCCTCGTCGACCGGCGGCATTTCCTTCAGGCGCGGCAACTCGTCGAGCATGATCAGGATCGGTGCCGAACCGCGCGCCGGCACCTTGCCTCCGGTCAGCATGCGGATGTGCTGGCCGATGAACACGCGCAGCAGCGACAGATAGGATTCGACCGCATTCGGCGGCACGACGATGTAGATGGTCGGGTTGCTGCCGCTGCGCAGATCTTCCGGGCTCCAGTCGGAGCGATCGGTGATGCGCGCCACGCGCTCGCCGGTCCATGCGTTGAGGCTGGAACGTGCCGTCTGCAGCACGCTGGAACGCGTCTTCTCCGGCATTTCGCCGAGTGCGGTGGCGGTCTGCATCATGACGCGCACATCCACGGCGATCTTCAGTTCGAGAATCATGGTGTCCCACGCCTCGCCACCGAACATCACGTCAAGCACCGCATGCATCGGACGCTTTTCGGGCGGGTTCTGGTAGCACACGTTGGCGATGGCGGCGCACAGCACGGTGCGCGCCTCGTTCTCCCAGAACGGATCGGCTGCCCCGCTCGGCACGATCATCATGTCGGCCAGCAGGCGGGCATCTTCCCAGATGAATTCCGGTGCACTGCGCACGAAGGCGAGCGGGTTGTAGTGGTGACTCTGGTCCGGTTCGAGTGGGTTGAAACGGAATACCGGCCCGACGTTTTCGGCCCGCCACTTGCTGGTGTTCTCGTAGATGTCGCCCGACACGTCGAGCACGACTGCCGGTCCCGGCCACGCCAGCAGATTCGGAAATACGTTGCACTGCGTCTTGCCCGACCCGGGCGGCGCGATGGTGACCATCGATCCTTCACCGGAATAGGTCAGCGGCGTACCGTCGGCAAACGAGCCGATATACAGCGGGAAACCGCCTGACTCGGCGAATACGGTCTTGCCGATGTCGGCCGGCCGCAACCAGGTGCTGCCGCCGCCGATCAGCTGATCGCTGGCGTCCTGCACGAGCTCGCGGATGCCGGCCGGCAGATCGGGCTTGCCCTTCAGTTCGGCGAGATGGCTCAGGATTTTCGTGATGACGTTGTCGACTGAAAAATGGAGTCGCTCGACGGCATGGTCGAGCGCCTGACGCGGTGTCTTGGCTTCGTTGTTTGCATTGCCCAGATTCCACTGCGACGCGCCGCTGGTCCCCTTGCCCTGCGACCACACGAGCGCAAATCGCCAGCCACGGTAGAGTGCATCCTTGCCGTCGGCCGAACTGTTCAGCAATTCGGCGATGCGCAGGAACTCGCGTTCCTTGTTGTCCATCGCCGCCAGGCTGCGGCTGACGGTTGTCCAGTAGTAAGCGTCCTTCCAGCGGTCGTCCTCGCCCGCGTACTGCCATGTGCAGTAGTGGCTCACTTCAAGCGTCTGCGATCGCTCGGTGAACAAGGCATCGATGACCGGCACGCGCGCCGCATGGGTCGGGCCGAGGCTTTGCAGCCATTGCTCGGCCGCTTCGTCAGCCTTCTTCTTCAGATCCTTTTCCTTCGAGTAGGTCACCTTTTCGGCGCCCTTGGGCTTGAACCACAGCCAGCCGCAGAAACCGAGCACGATGGCGCTGCCGAGGATATCGAGCACCCAGGTCGCGATGACGCCCACGATGATCGCGACGACGTGCTGTCTGAACCACTGCGGCAGGAAGGCGGCGAAGTCCGCCGGCACGGTGGCCGAGTGGGCGCCTGCCAGCGCCTTGCGGTGCCAGAAGAACCCGATCGCTACAAAGCCGGCCAGAAAGATGCCAATGCTGAACAGCCTGAAGAAGAACTCCATGCGTGCTGACTCCCGGTTGATCGGCACTCCGCATCGGGCCGGAAACGGTGACGTGTCCGTTCCGGCGCCGCGTCGTTCTGCGGCGCGCGGATGCACCAGTTTTTTGTATCGAGCTGTCGAACGGGGCTGACCACCCCAAGGGGAGTTTGCGGGTGCTGGCGCGCACGCGCAAGGCTTGCGGCACACGATCGACCGATCGCGAGGCACGATGACAGGTCGCCCGATACGTCAATCGACGTATTGGCGCGCGAACCATCGTTCGCACAATGGACAGTTGATTCCATTCTGCCAGCGAGGATTTCATGCACCACGGAGACATTTCGAGCAGCAAGGACACGGTCGGCGTCGCGGTCGTCAATTACAAGATGCCGCGCCTGCACACCAAGGCCGAAGTACTCGACAACGCACGCAAGATCGCCGACATGCTGATCGGCATGAAGGCCGGCCTGCCGGGTCTCGATCTGGTCATCTTCCCGGAATACAGCACGCACGGGATCATGTATGACTCGAAGGAAATGTATGACACGGCGACCACCGTACCCGGCGACGAGACGGCGATCTTTGCCGACGCCTGCCGCAAGGCCAAGGTGTGGGGCGTTTTTTCTCTGACCGGCGAACAGCACGAGGAACATCCGAACAAGGCGCCGTACAACACGCTCATCCTGATGAACGATCAGGGCGAGGTGGTGCAGAAGTACCGCAAGATCATGCCCTGGGTGCCGATCGAGGGCTGGTACCCGGGCGACTGCACCTATGTGTCCGAAGGCCCGAAGGGCCTGAAGGTCAGCCTGATCATCTGCGACGACGGCAACTACCCGGAAATCTGGCGCGACTGCGCGATGAAGGGCGCCGAACTGATCGTGCGCTGCCAGGGCTACATGTATCCGGCCAAGGAACAGCAGATCATGATTTCGAAGGCCATGGCCTTCGCCAACAACGTCTATGTCGCGGTGTCTAATGCGGCCGGCTTCGATGGCGTGTATTCCTACTTCGGCCACTCGGCCATCATCGGCTTCGACGGCCGCACGCTGGGCGAATGCGGCGAAGAAGAGATGGGTCTGCAGTACGCCGCGCTGTCCAAGAGCCTGATCCGCGACTTCCGCAAGAACGGCCAGTCGGAGAACCATCTGTTCAAGCTGCTGCACCGCGGCTACACCGGCCTGATCAATTCGCGCGAAGGCGACAAGGGCGTGGCGGCCTGCCCGTACGACTTCTACTCGAAGTGGATCAACGATCCGGAAGGCACGCGCAAGGCGGTCGAGGCCTTTACGCGCGACACCGTCGGCACCGAGGAATGTCCGATCGAAGGGCTGCCCAATCCGGCCACCGTCGGCCACAAGTGAACGCGCCCGCGACCGCCGACCTGCGGCGGGCGGACGGTGCGGCGGGCGCGGGCCCGCTGGCAGACTGGCGCGTCGCCGACGAGCCGTATTACTCGGCCGCTGGCGACGAAGTCGAGGCCTTCGAGGCAGCGCATGCGCGGCACCTGCCGGTCATGCTCAAGGGCCCGACCGGCTGCGGCAAGACACGCTTCGTCGAGTACATGGCGTGGAAGCTCGGCCTGCCGCTTATCACGGTCGCCTGCCACGAAGACCTGACCGCCGGCGACCTGATCGGGCGCTTCCTGCTCGACGCCTCAGGCACGCGCTGGCAGGACGGCCCGCTGACGCGCGCGGTGCGCTGCGGCGCGATCTGCTATCTCGATGAGGTGGTCGAAGCGCGCGCCGACACCACCGTGCTCATCCATCCGCTGACCGATGCGCGGCGCCAGTTGCCGCTGGCCGCGACCGGCGAACTGCTGCACGCGCACCCTGATTTCCGGCTGGTCGTGTCGTACAACCCGGGCTATCACGGCGTGCACAAGACGCTCAAGCCGTCGACCCGGCAGCGCTTCACCGCGCTCGAATTCGGCTACCCGGACGCGGCGCACGAATGCGCCATCGTCATGCACGAAAGCGGCATCGACGAAGCCACCGCGCGCCAGCTGGTGGCGCTCGCCGAGCGCACGCGCCGGCTGGCCGGCGACGCACTCGACGAAGGTGCCAGTACGCGCATGCTGATCCATGCCGGCGCGCTGATCGCGCAGGGCCTGTCGGCACGTTCCGCCTGCCGGCAGGCCGTGGCCGGCCCGCTGACCGACGACCGCGAAGTCGCGGCGGCGCTGATCGCGGCCATCGATGCCTGCTTCGCCTGAACCCGCCGGCACGCGAGCGCTGTCGCTGTATCTGCGCGCGCTGTGGGATGTGGCGCCCCGGCTGACCACGTTGCCGGCCGCCAATGACGTGGCGCGCCCGATACTCGGCATCGAAGGCAGCCGGCCGGTGCTGCATCTGCCGGCGCTCGGCGATGACGCGCTGCAGCGCGCCCGCGCGGCGCACGCCGCGGCACACCTGAGTTTCGGTGGCGAACCCTTCGAGCGCGCGCGGCTGAAGCCGGTGCAACGCGCCCTGCTCGAAATTCTGGAAGATGCGCGCGTCGAATGGCTGGCCATGCAGGCGCTGCCCGGTCTGCGCCGTCTGTGGGCGCCGCATCACGTCGCCGACGCGAGCTGGGGCAACGGTGCAGAGGCCCTGCTGGCGCGTCTTTCACACTGCCTGTTCGATCCTGCGCATGAGGATGGCCACGCCTGGATGGCGAAAGTGCGCGGCCTGTTCTTCACGCCGCAGGGCGGGCTCGCGCTCGAAACACCGGCACAGCTGCGCGAGGCCGCGTCACGGCTCGGCAATGACGTCGGCCAGATGCGGCTGCGCCTGAACCCCGGCGGCTGGCAGGTCGAACCTGTCGCTTACCGGGATGACAATCACCATCTATGGGTGCGCGACGAAAAACTGCCGCCGTCGGCCACGCCACTGGAGCAGGAACTGCCGGATGCGGACGGTGCGTCGGGCGATGACGACGCCGATACGACCTTCGAACGCCCGCCGCCGCAAGGCACACCGGGCAGCGACGCCGGCGACGCGGCCGCGAGCGTGCTGCAGATCGAATCGGCGCTGCGCACCGTGACCTATCCGGAATGGGATCGCCTGATCGGCCGCGCCCGCCCGGACTGGTGCACCGTGATCGAAACACCGGCACCGCGGGCGCGGACATCCGCCGTGCGCGCCGGACTTGAACGCCACCTCGCGCGCACGGTGCGCCTGCTGCAGGCGGCGGCCGTGTCGGATCGCCGGCCGACACAGGGGCGCAGCAAGGACGGCGATCTGCTGCACACCGGCGCGCTGATCGATGCCGGCATCGCGCGGCGCGCCGGACACGAGCCGGAGCGCCGGCTGTACCGCGACAGCGCGGCCCGCGTCGAGGTGATCGACGTGCTGCTTTTGATCGATACGTCGGCGTCAACCGCGCTTACGTTGCCGTCAGGGCGCACCGTGCTGGAGGCGCTGCGCGAGGCGGCGTTGCTCGCCGCCGCGGCACTGGAAGCCACCGGACATCGCTGCACGGTTCAAGCCTTCGCATCCGACACGCGCCACAGAGTGCGCGTGCAGCGCGTCAAGGATCGCGAGGAAATGGCCTGCGACGAGGCCGTGCTGGCGCGTGCCGGCGGGCTGGTCAGCGCCGGCTCGACCCGCATGGGCGCTGCGCTGCGCCACGCCACGGCACAGCTGCCGGCACGGTCGCGCAGCCTCATCCTGCTGCTGACCGACGGCGAGCCGCACGACGTCGACATCCATGATCCGCGCTACCTGACCGAAGACCTGGCGCACGCGCTCGCCGACGCGCGCCGCGCGGGCATTGCGGTCGCCTGCCTGCACAGCGCGCCCGATGGCGCCTCGTCGGCGTTGCGCCGGGTGTTCCACTCCGGCAGCTACGTTGCGCTGCCCGGCGCCGCGCGACTGGCGCAGACGCTTCTGATGCAGATGCAGGCTGCACGAGGCAAGTCCTGAAGCGCAGCCCCTTGCATCTCAGCCATTGGCCGCCTGGAAGTGGTCGATGAACACGCGCAGCCGTGCCGGCATCTGCGCGCGGCTCGGAAAATACAGATGGAAGGCGGACAGCGGCATTTCGAAGCGTTCGAGCACGCGCACCAGCCGGCCGCCAGCCAGATCGGCGGCGACCAGCGATTCGAGCGATTGCGCCAGCCCGAAGCCGCGGCAGGCGAGGTCGATTTCCGCATCGGCGTCATTCACGATGAAGCGGCCGCCAACCTCGACTTCGAGCGTGCGGTCGTCGCGCTGGAACACCCAGCGCGCGGTGCGCCCGCTCGACAG
Organism: Methyloversatilis sp. RAC08; assembly: GCF_001713355.1. Taxonomy (NCBI): domain Bacteria; kingdom Pseudomonadati; phylum Pseudomonadota; class Betaproteobacteria; order Nitrosomonadales; family Sterolibacteriaceae; genus Methyloversatilis; species Methyloversatilis sp. RAC08. Next base: position 2,253,083 of record NZ_CP016448.1, read on the forward strand.
GTAGCGGTAGCGCACGCACTCGTGTGCGGCGAGGTCTTCCGGCGTGCGCGGTGCCGGGCGCCGGGCGAGGTAATCCGGTGCGGCGACGGTGATCATGCGTTGTGCCCCGCCGATGCGTACCGCCACCATGTCGGCTTCGATGCTTTCGCCCAGCCGCATGCCGGCGTCGAAGCGCGCGGCGACGATGTCGGCCAGCCCGTCGTCGAGCGCGAATTCGAGCCCGACCTCGGGGTGGCGCACCGCGAAGCTGGCCAGATGCGGCGCGATCAGCAGGCCGTAGGCGACGCGCGGCATGTTGATGCGCACTGTGCCCGTGGCCTGGCCGCGCGATTGCGCCAGCAGTTCGAGCGCACTGCCCAGTTCGTCCAGACCCACGCGCACGCCGTCGTAGAAGCGTTCGCCCTCCTCGGTCAGCGCGACGCGGCGCGTGGTGCGGGTGAGCAGGCGCACGCCCAGCCGCTGTTCCAGCCCGCGTACCGACTGCGACAGCGCCGACGCCGACACGCCCAGTTCGGCCGCCGCGCGCGAAAAACTGACGTGCCGTGCGACGCATTCGAAGGCGGTCAGCGCGGGCAGGATGGCTGCGTCTATCTTTAAGTCTGGCTTCATAGGTCTTGCAAGATTAACCAGTCGACCTAATAAAACAAAGCGGATACCGTGCAGTCCATTGCATACCGCTGCGTCATTCGCGTGCGTCTGCGGCGCAGCGCTGCCGCTGCTGCTGCCTTTCCCGGAGGATTCCCATGGCAAAGATCAACCTGAATGGCCGCGACGTTGCGGTCGACCTGCCCGACGACACCCCGCTGCTGTGGGCGCTGCGCGACGGCCTCGACATGACCGGCACCAAGTACGGCTGCGGCATCGCCATGTGCGGCGCCTGTACGGTGCATGTCGATGGCCAGCCGACGCGTTCCTGTGTCACGCCGTTGTCGGCCGTCGCCGGCAAGAAGATCACCACCATCGAAGCGGTCGGCGAAGCGAAGGTTGGGGCCGCCGTGCAGGCCGCCTGGCAGAAGCTGGACGTGGTGCAGTGCGGCTACTGCCAGTCCGGCCAGATCATGTCGGCCACTGCGCTGCTGGCGAGCAACCCTAAGCCGAGCGACGCCGACATCGACGCCGCGATGAGCGGCAACGTGTGTCGCTGCGCCACCTATGTCCGCATCCGTGCGGCCATCCACGAAGCCGCCAAGACACTGGCTTGAGGAGCGCACCCATGAACTTCAGGATAGAAAATGCATTCCAGACGACCCGCCGCGGTTTTCTGAAGGGCGGTGCCGGTCTGGCGCTGGCCATCGTCACGCCGGTCATGGCTGACACCCCCGCAGCAGGTCCCGGTCTGGCCGGCAGCACCATGGTCGACGGCGAGTTCTCGCCCAGTGCCTTCATCCGCATCGGCACCGACGGCACGGTGACCATCGTGTCCAAGCACCTCGAAATGGGTCAGGGCGTCTACACCGGGCTTGCCACGCTGGTGGCCGAAGAGCTGGACGCCGACTGGTCGAAGGTGAAGGTCGAAGGCGCGCCGGCGGATGCCAAACGCTACAACAACCTGTTCTGGGGTCCGGCACAGGGCACCGGCGGCAGCACCGCCATCGCCAATTCGTTCGAACAGATGCGTCGCGCCGGCGCCACCGCGCGCGCCATGCTGGTGGCGGCAGCCGCGGAGCAGTGGAAAGTGCCGGCCAGCCAGATCAGCGTGAAGGCGGGCGTCGTGTCGCACGCGGCCAGCGGAAAGAAGGCCGGCTTCGGCGAACTGGCGGAAGCCGCCGGCAAGCAGACGGTGCCGGCCGAGGTGACATTGAAGGACCCGAAGGATTTCACGCTGATCGGTCGCTCGGCACCGCGCGTCGACAGCGTGTCCAAGACCACCGGTCGCGCCGTGTTCACGCAGGACGTGAAGCTGCCCGGCATGCTGACCGCCGTGGTCGCCCACCCGCCGCGCTTCGGCGGCAAGGTCGCGTCGGTCGACGACAAGGCGGCGCGCGCCATCCCGGGCGTGACCGACGTGGTCACGATTCCGAATGGCGTTGCCGTGCTGGCGAAGGATTTCTGGAGCGCGAAGAAGGGCCGCGACGCGCTGAAGATCGAGTGGGACGAATCCGCCGCCTACCGCGGCAGCAGCGACGCCATCGTCGCCCGCTACCGCGAACTGGCGCAGACGCCGGGTCTGGCCGCACGCAAGGACGGCGACGCCGAAGCGGCGCTCGGCGCGGCCGGCAAGGTGATCGAGGCGGAATTCGCCTTCCCTTTCCTGGCCCACGCGTCGATGGAACCGCTGAACTGCGTCATGAAGCTCGACGCCGCCGGCTGCGAAGTGTGGAACGGCGAACAGCTGCACACCGGCGACCAGTTCGCGCTGGCCAAGATGTTCGGCCTGAAGCTCGAGCAGGTGAAGCTCAACATGGTGTATGCCGGCGGCAGTTTCGGCCGACGCGCCAATCCGCAGTCGGACTACCTGCTCGAAACCGCGCAGATCGTGCAGGCCATCAAGGGCCGCGCGCCGGTCAAGCTGGTATGGACACGCGAGGACGACACGCGCGGCGGCTACTACCGGCCGATCTACCTGCACCGCGTGCGCGCAGCGCTCGACGCCAAGGGCATGCCGGTCGCCTGGCAGCAGCGCATCGTCGGCCAGTCGATCGCCGCCGGTTCGCCGTTCGAAGGCATGCTGGTTAAGGAAGGCATCGACATGCTGTCGGTCGAGGGTGCGTCCACGCTGCCCTATGCCATTCCGAACCTGAATGTCGACCTGCACACCACCAATGCCGAAGTGAAGGTGCCGGTGCAGTGGTGGCGTTCGGTCGGTTCGACCCACACCGGTTTCGCGACCGAAGTGTTCATCGACGAACTGGCCGGCGCCGCCGGCAAGGACCCGGTGGCCTACCGCATGGCCCTGCTCGACAAGCATCCGCGCCATGCCGGCGTGCTGAAGCTGGCGGCCGACAAGGCCGGCTGGGACAAGCCGCTGGCGCCGTCGAAGGATGGCGCGAAGCGCGGCCGCGGCGTGGCGGTGCATGAATCGTTCGCCAGCTTCGTCGCCCAGGTGGTCGAGGTGACGGTGCAGAAGGACGGCACGTTCAAGGTCGACCGCGTGGTGTGCGCGGTCGATTGCGGCATCGCGGTCAATCCGGACGTGATCGCCGCGCAGATGGAAGGTGGCATCGGCTACGCGCTGTCGGCCGCGCTGACCGGATCGATCACGCTGAAGGACGGCGTGGTCGAACAGTCGAACTTCAGCGATCACCCGGTGCTGCGCATCAACGAAATGCCGAAGGTCGAGGTGCATATCGTGAAGTCGGCCGCCAAGCCCACCGGGGTCGGCGAGCCGGGTGTGCCGCCGCTGGCGCCGGCGCTGGTGAACGCGCTGCACGCCGCCACCGGCAAGCGCATCCGCACGCTACCGATCGGTGAACAGTTGCAGACGGCATAGGCGGGGGAAGTGGCATGTTGGGCATCGCTGCGCTCACCCCAACCTACGGCCTGGACAGTGCGAAGTGCAAGGTAGGTTGGGGTGAGCGCAGCGATGCCCAACACCACGGCCACGGCAAGACGCACGAAACGTAGGTTGGAGTGAGCGCAGCGATGCCCAGCACCACGACCAACGGCAAGACGCACGAAACGTAGGTTGGGGTGAGCGCAGCGATGCCCAACATCACCCCCGACAGGAAAGGTCCGGATAAACCATGGACAGTCTCGATCTCGAAGTTCTGACCCGCGCGCGCGACTGGCTGCGCGCCGGTCATCGCGTCATGCTGGCCACCGTGGTGCGCACCTGGGGTTCGTCGCCGCGCCCGCCCGGTGCACTGCTGGCACTGCGCGACGACGGCCGGGCGGTGGGTTCGGTGTCCGGCGGCTGCATCGAGGACGACCTCATATTCCGGCTGCGGCGTGACGGTCTGCCAGCCGCGGCCCACGTCGTGAGCTATGGCGTCAGCGCCGACGAGGCGCGGCGCTTCGGTCTGCCGTGCGGTGGCACGCTGCAGCTGGTGCTGGAACCGCTGACCGACGCCGCGGCGCTCGACGAACTGCTGACCCGACTGGGACGCGGCGATCTGCTGACGCGCCGGCTCGATCTGGCCAGCGGTCGCGCCACGCTGCACGCCGGACACGCCGATCAGTCGCTGCATTTCGACGGCCACATGCTGATCAGCGTGTTCGGCCCGCGCTACCGGCTGCTGCTGATCGGTGCCGGCCAACTGTCGGCCAGCCTGGCGCGCATCGCGCAGTCGCTCGATTTCGCGGTCACCGTGTGCGACCCGCGCGAGGAATACAGCGACGAATGGGCGGTGCCCGGCAGCACGCTGTCGCGCGACATGCCGGACGATCTGGTGATCGCCATGCGGCCGGATGCCCGCATGGCGGTCATCGCGCTGACGCACGACCCGAAGCTGGATGACCTGGCGCTGATGGAGGCACTGAAGACGCCCGCCTTCTACGTCGCCGCCCTCGGTTCGCGCCGCAACAATGATGCGCGGCGCGAGCGGCTGAAGGAATTCGACGTCAGCGACGCACAGCTCGATCGTCTGCGCGGCCCGGCCGGTCTGTACATCGGCAGTCGCACGCCAGCCGAAATCGCGGTGTCGATCGCGGCCGAACTGGTGGCGATGAAGAACGGCGCCGCTGCCGACACGTTATTGAACGTGCGCGACGCCAAGTCCGCACTCGACATCGCCGCGGACACGCTGTCGTCGTGCGCGGCGGGTCGTCACTGAGTTCCGCTCCGATGGGCGCGCGCAGGCCCGGTATCCGGCCCCCCGTCACGACGCTCTCCCCTCCGCTGCGCGCCGGGCTGGCTGACGCGCCGCGGTCTGGGCGTGCCCGTCGGACGCGGAACATCCACTGATGCAGGGCATCCTGCTCGCCGCGGGCTACGGCCGGCGCTTCGACCCGAGTGGCCAGACCAGCAAGTTGCTGGCGCGGCTGCCCGATGGTCGGTCCGTCGCTGCGCAGGCGGCGCGCACGCTGTGCGCGGTGCTGCCCGGCAGCATTGCGGTGATCCGGCCGGGTCAGATGGAACTGGCGGCGCAGCTGCGCGACGCCGGCTGCCACCTTCTCGACAGCAGTGAAGCCGAAGCCGGCATGGGCAGCGCGCTGGCCCATGCGGTGCGCGACACGCGGGGCGCCGATGGCTGGCTCGTCGCGCTGGCCGACATGCCCTGGGTGCCTGCCACCGCCATCCGCGCCGTGGCCGCCGCCATCGACACCCCGGACCGCATCGCCGCTGCGGCATTCGATGGCCAACGCGGTCACCCGGTCGCCTTCGGTGCGCATTGGGCGCAGGAGCTGTCCACCCTCAGCGGCGACCGCGGCGCCCGCGACCTGCTGCGCGGCACCGACCTGCTGCTGATCGACACCGGCACTCCCGACGTGCTGCGCGACATCGACCTGCCCTCGGATCTGCCACCGCCTGCCTGAACGCGCGCCCGGACGACCTGCGCGCCGTGCGGTGCATATCGCCACCCCGTTGGTGAGCAAGCGTTAAATGCCTGCTGGGCCATGACTTCAGCCGGTGAAATCCGCTCAAGAAGACGAAACGCCGGACGTTATCGAGTAGCCTGGGTCGGAGCACGACCTCCACGAAAAGATCATCCCATGAACGAGCAGCACGTCTTCGAAGGGACTGATAACGCGTACGGCACGTCGCTGTCCGAACAGATGAAGTGGTTGCACGAGCACGCGCTGCTGCGACATCCCGAAGTGCACCGGATCGCCATCGCCCTGTACGACGCGCGCCACGAACTGCTCAAGACCTATGTCAACAGCAGCGACGTGCAGCATCCGATGTCGCTCTACCAGAAACCCCTTGCAGCCTCGTCATCGCTGACCGAACTCGCCACCCGCCACAGCACGCGGGTGATCAGTGACCTGGCCAGCCTGCCCGAGCCGCACGCCGAACACACACGCTGGTTGCTCGAGCACGGGTATCGCAGCAGTTTCACGGTACCGCTGTTCCAATCCGGCGTGCTGTTCGGCTTTGTCTTTTTCGATTCGCGCGCGCCGGGCGCTTTCGACGGCGCGCTTTCGCTGGATCTCCAGATCTACGTTCAACTGTGCCGGATGTCGGTGCTCAACGTGATCAACCTGTCGCATGCCGTTGAAGGCATGGTGAAGGTCGCGCGCGGGCTGGCACATCTGCGCGACATCGAAACCGGTCGTCATCTCGACCGGATGTCCAGCTACAGCCGTCTGATCGCACGCGGCGTATCGGATCATTTCGGCTTCGGCGACGAGTTCATCGAACATGTCTATCTGTTCTCGCCACTGCACGACATCGGCAAGGTGGGCATCGCCGACAGCATCCTGCTCAAGCCGGGCAAGCTCACGGACGAGGAACGCGAAATCATGAAGGGGCATGTCGATCTTGGTGTGCAACTGGTCGACGAAGTGATGCAGGACGCCGGCCTGGGCTCGACCGAATATGTTTCGGTGATGCGCAATGTAGTGCGTTGCCACCACGAATTCATGGATGGCAGCGGCTACCCGCGTGGACTGTCCGGTGAGGCCCTGCCTGTGGAAGGACGCATCGTCACGATCGCCGACATCTTCGACGCATTGACGACGGAACGACCCTACAAGAAGCCCTGGAGCAACGAGGACGCGCTGGCTGAACTGCATCGCATGCGTGATGCCGGCAAGCTCGATCCTCGATGCGTGGCCGCACTGGAGGACAGCGGCGACGAAGTGCGGGCGATCCAGCAGAAATTCGGTCTGAACGCCTGATCTGCGCACGCGGAAGTCGCACGCGTAAGTTGCTCGCTACCGGCCTGTCCCAATGCGATCCCATCTCGAGCCAGTCGGCTAAGGCCGGCGCTTCGACCCGACCGGGTCAGACCGAGCTGGCGGCGCAGTTTCGCGACGCCGGCTGTCACATTCCCGTAAGCAGTGAAGCCGAAGGCGGCATGGGCAGCGCACTGGCGCATGCGGCGCGCGACATCGATCTTCCCGCCCATCTTCCCCGCTGACAGCGGGCGCGCGTGACACCCGTGTGACCATGCCCGCAAGGTGTCGCCGACCGTCGCTGCTGGCGCGCCCGGGTCTGCAAAGGTTCATAATCGCGCTACTCGTTTCGTCAGGTATGCGCGATGCCGAACGTCGATTCGTCTGCAGCCCCTGCCGGTGATCCCGGTACATCGCTGACCGAGCAGATGCGCTGGCTGCATGCCCGGGTGCGTCATCATCATCCGCAGGTGCACCGCATCTCCATCGCCTTGTACGACAGCCGGCACGACACGCTGAAGACCTATGTCGACAGCAGCGACGTGGCCGACCGACTGACCCTGTACGAGCGCCCGCTGGCCGATGTCCCTTCGCTGTTCGAGCTGGCGCACAACCACTCTGCGCGGGTGATTGACGACATGGCGCAGTTGCCGCAGCCGCACGGCGAACACACGCTGTGGCTGCTGTCGCATGGCTACCGCAGCAGCTATACGGTGCCGCTCTACCAGTCGGCGAAGCTGCTCGGCTTCCTGTTCTTCGATTCGCGCAGACGGGGGCTCTTCGACAGCCGGTTGCTGCATGAACTGCAGATGTACGTTCAGTGGTGCCGACTGTCGGTGCTCAACATGTTCAACCTGTCGCAGGCGGTCGCCGGGATTGCGACGAGCGCGGGCGCAAGGGCGCACCTGCGCGACATCGAGACCGGTCGTCACCTCGACCGCCTGTCGAGCTACAGCCGCCTCATTGCGAAGGCCGTCGCGCCGCAGTTCGGGCGCGACGACGAGTTCATCGAACACGTATATCTGTTTTCCCCGCTGCATGACGTCGGCAAGGTGGGTGTCGCCGACTACGTGCTGCTGAAGCCCGGGCCGTTGACCGACGAACAGCGCATCGCCATGCAGGAACATGTGGCACTGGGGGCACGGCTCATCGAAGAAATGATGCAGGAGGGCGGCATTGTCTCAACGCCGTATTTCCAGGTGCTGAAGAACATCGTGCGCTGCCACCACGAATTCCTGGACGGCAGCGGCTACCCGCAACGCGTTGCGGGTGATGCGGTACCGCTGGAAGCGCGCATCGTTGCGACCGCCGACATCTTCGACGCGCTGACGTCGGTACGCCCTTACCGCACGCCGTGCAGCAACGACGAAGCACTGGTCGAACTGAGGCGCATGGCCGACGCAGGCCAGCTCGATCCGCACTGCGTGTCGGCACTCGCCCGCTCGCCTGGCGGCGTGACGGGCATCCAGCAGAAATTCGGCCTGACCGCCTGACCGGGCGCAGACGCTAATTCGAGCCCGTGTCGATCCAGCCTTCGCAGGCCGGTCGGTGCACATTGCGCACCAGCATCCAGTGCTTGAGCGCGCCACCGCGCTCGCGCGGCCATCGCGTTTCGCGATGGTCGAGTACCGTGAATGCTTCCTTGTCGATCTGCTGGCCGCGCAGCGCCCTGAGCTGTTCGCGGTTGTAGGCGCAGACCGATGACTGCAGCTGCTGGATCGACCGCGTGAGGCTGTGCCGTTCCTGCATCGTTTCACTGCCTGTTTCCGGCTGTGGAAACAGCGGAAGTTTGACCGTGAGCACGCCGTCCATGCTCTCGAAAGGCAGTTTCACGGTATCTCCGACGGCGGGGGGTGCGGCCTGCGTGGTCGTCACGCAGGCGAATGAAGCGAGGACAAGCAGGTGTTTCGGGTTCATCGGACGACGGGTCGGTTGGACGTGGTGCCGATGGTACCCAACATTCAGCCGCCGCCCTGTGCCCGCGCAAGTTCGAGCATGTCGCGCGCCTCGACCGAATCCGGTTGTGCCATCAACCAGCCGCGGCAGTGTCGGGCCAGTTCGTCCCAGCGCTGTTCGTGCTCGAACTGCACCGCCCGAAGGAAGGGCGCTTGCGTGGCGCCCGGCTCAGCCCAGAACGGCGCCTGATCGGGCAGGCGTGGCTTGATGCCTGCCGCCAGTACCTCGGGTACCCAGTCGGCCGGGATGGCGAAGAACATGCTTTTGTCCGGACTGAGCTTGTAGAAGGTCAGGATGCCGATGAGCCGTCCCTCGTGGTCGAACAGCCCACCGCCGGAGGCCCCTGCGGCAAAGGCTGCGCTGCCGCGCAGCACGCGGCTGCCATCCATCGCATACAGCTGCTTCACCTCGCCCACGTCGTAGGCGAAGCGCCCTGCGGTGAAGCCCAGGCTGAACACCACGTCGCGCTTGCTGACCTGGCTGGACGGAATCAGCGGCGCGGCGCGCGTGCCGATCTGGTCCGACTTCAGGATGCACAGGTCGCGCCGGTAGTCGGCCGCGACCAGATCGACAGTCAGCGCCTCGCCGGTCTGCACCACGACGCCATGCGTCGCCTCGCCGAGCACATGGCAGCTGGTCGCCAGCAGGCCCGGGCCGACCATGACCGCCGATCCGCTCGAGGTACCGCGTGCGCTTTTCGCGTACAGCTGGAATACCGTGCGGGCCGCGCCCGGCACGCGCTCGTACAGGGCGTCGTTCGACACCGCCGTGTCATCGGCCGGGGCCCATGCACACAGCGCGCTGAGACAGATTGCTGCCGACAATCGCTTCATGGAACCCCCTGCAATGGCTGGATCGGATCACTAGCGCTTGGTGTCGCCAATCGGGCAACGGTTCCGTTACCGCCCCGCGCGCCTCAGTCGTTTACCATCCGCCGATGAACGCCACGCTGATGACTGCTCCAATGACGCCGGACGCCCTGACCGGCTGGCAGGCCCGCATCGCCCTCGACTACCGTCTGTCCGGCGGCCGCAGCGTGCTTGCGCGGCGCGAACACGTCGGTCCGCTGCGCGTGCAGAAGGCGCTCTATCCGGAAGGCGACGCGGTATGTCACACCCTGCTGCTGCATCCGCCGGGCGGCATCGCCGGCGGCGACGCGCTGCAGACGGACATCACCGCCGACGACTGCGCGCATGCGCTGATCACCACACCGGGCGCGACCAAGTGGTATCGCAGCGCCGGACCGGCGGCGCAGTCCGGCCTGTCGCTGCACGTCGGCGTCGGTGCCTGCGTCGAATGGCTGCCGCAGGAAGCCATCGTGTTCGACGGCGCGCGGGCGCACATCGCCAGCCGCATCGAGCTCGATGCCGGCGCGCACTTCATCGGTCTGGATCTCTATTGCCTCGGCCGCACGGCCAGCGGCGAGCGCTTTTCCCGCGGCGAACTGAAGCTCGACACCCGCATCACGCGCGCCGGCAGGACGCTGTGGCTGGAGCAGGCGCGGCTGGATGGCGATGCGCCGCTGCTGCTGTCGGCCGCCGGACTGGCCGGTGCGCCGGTGTTCGGTACGCTGCTGTGCGCAGGTTTCGACGCCGACGACGCCTTGCTCGCCGCCTGCCGTGCGCTGCCCTGTGCCCAGGGCGACGGTGGTGTCACCCGCTTGCCCGGTCTGCTGGTGGCGCGTTACCGCGGGGCCTGCAGCCAGTCGGCCCGGGCATGGTTCGTGCATCTGTGGTCTCTGGTGCGACCGGCAATGACCGGGCGAGCGGCGCAGCCGCCCCGGATCTGGGCGACCTGATGGCCGATGGACAAGCTGTTCGACACCTCTGAAAGCGGAAGAAAAGAACAACGATGGAACTGACGCCACGCGAAAAAGACAAGCTGCTCATCTTCACCGCGGCCCTGCTCGCCGAACGCCGGCGCGCGCGCGGGCTGAAGCTGAACTACCCGGAAGCGGTGGCATTGATCAGCGCCGCCATAATGGAAGGTGCGCGCGACGGTCGCAGCGTGGCCGAGCTGATGAGCTTCGGCACGACCCTGCTCGGCCGTGACGACGTCATGGAAGGCGTGCCGGAAATGATTCCGGACATACAGGTGGAAGCCACTTTCCCCGACGGCACCAAGCTGGTGACCGTCCACCAACCCATACAGTGAGGCGCTTCGGTGAGCGATGAGGAAGTCGAGCTGGCCCGTCGTCTGGCGCGCTTCAAGCTGAGCGTGCGTCGTACGCTCGGCGTGTCGGTCAATCTCGACGCGCTGCTGGTCGACCTCGACTACCGCACCCGGACCTTGTCCGAAATCGAAGAACTGACCGACGACGAAGAACTGCTGGTGAACCTGCTGCTGGTGCGCGACCTGCTGTCGAGGAAGCGCGACAGCGCGGAGGACGAAGCGGGCACCAAGGCCGTGCGTGATTACCGTTTTGGTGCGCGCTCGGGATGAGGCGACGGATGCGCAAGCCTTGCGTAGCGGCCAGCGCGAAGTCGTTGTTGGGCATCGCTGCGCTCACCCCAACCTACGGGTTCTCGCCGTACGCGACGGGTTTCGTAGGTTGGGGTGAGCGAAGCGATGCCCAACATCCCCGCCTGCAAAACCGCACGACAGATATGAAGCCAGTCAGGAACAACACATGATTCCCGGACAGATGCAGGTCGCCGACGGCGACATCGAACTTAACGCCGGCCGCGCGACGGTCACGCTCGACGTGCGCAACACCGGCGACCGGCCGGTACAGGTCGGTTCGCACTACCACTTCGCCGAAACCAACGATGGGCTCGAGTTCGACCGGGCTGCAGCGCGAGGTTTTCGGCTGGACATCGCGGCCGGCACCGCGGTGCGTTTCGAACCTGGCCAGCTGCGCACCGTGCAGCTGGTCGCACTGGCCGGCGACCGCAGGGTTTTCGGATTTCAGGGCCGCGTTCAGGGCCCGCTTGACCCCCTTGGAGACAGGACATGATCAGAACGACAGTGGCGCTTGTGGCGCTTTGGAGCAGTGCGGCCTCGGCACACGATGGCGAACATCACGGCAGCCTGCTTGCCACGCTGATGCATCTGGTCAGCCAACCCGATCATGTCGCGATGATCGCCGCTGCGGCCATCCTTGGCGGCGTCGGTGCAATGCTGATGCGCCGGCGTGCCCGTGCGGGGCGTCGCATGTTCGGCAAGCAGTGAGCTGGTGATCACGTTCCGATGAGTACGCGGATCAGCCGGCAGGCCTATGCGGAAATGTTCGGCCCGACCACCGGCGATCGGGTGCGGCTGGCCGATACCGGACTGTGGATCGAAGTCGAACGCGACTACACGATCTACGGTGAAGAGGTGAAGTTCGGCGGCGGCAAGGTGATCCGCGACGGCATGGGTCAGAGCCAGCGCATGAGCGTCGACGTGATGGACACCGTCATCACCAATGCGCTCATCGTCGACCACTGGGGCATCGTGAAGGCCGACATCGGCCTGAAGAACGGCTTCATCGCCGCCATCGGCAAGGCCGGCAATCCGGACATCCAGCCCGGTGTGGATATCGTGATCGGCCCGGGCACCGAAATCATCGCCGGCGAAGGCATGATCGTCACCGCGGGCGGCATCGACAGCCACATCCATTTCATCTGCCCGCAGCAGATCGAAGAGGCGCTGATGTCCGGCGTCACGACGATGCTGGGCGGCGGCACCGGGCCGGCCACCGGCACCTATGCCACCACCTGTACGCCCGGTCCGTGGCACATCCATTCCATGCTGGCCGCGGCCGAAGCCTTCCCGATGAACCTCGGCTTTCTCGGCAAGGGCAACGCCTCGTTGCCCGGTCCGCTGCGCGAACAGGTCGAAGCGGGCGTGATCGGGCTCAAGCTGCACGAAGACTGGGGCACCACGCCGGCCGCCATCGACAACTGCCTGTCGGTGGCCGAAGACATGGATGTGCAGGTCGCCATCCACACCGACACGCTGAACGAATCCGGCTTCGTCGAAACCACCATCGCCGCGTTCAAGGACCGCACCATCCACACCTTCCACACCGAAGGCGCGGGCGGCGGCCATGCACCGGACATCCTGCGCGCGGCGTCGATGCCCAACGTGCTGCCGTCATCGACCAACCCGACGATGCCTTACACGGTCAACACCATCGACGAGCATCTCGACATGCTGATGGTGTGCCACCACCTCGATTCCGCCATCGCGGAAGACGTGGCCTTCGCCGAAAGCCGCATCCGGCGCGAAACGATTGCCGCGGAGGACATCCTGCATGACCTGGGCGCCTTCTCGATGATGTCGTCCGACTCGCAGGCCATGGGCCGGGTCGGCGAAGTGATCATCCGCACCTGGCAGACGGCGCACAAGATGAAGCTGCAGCGCGGCGCATTGAGCGACGCATCCGGCACCTCGCCGGCGGCCGACAATTTCCGTGTGCGCCGCTACATCGCCAAGTACACGATCAACCCGGCCATCACGCACGGCATCGGCCACATCGTCGGCTCGATCGAGCCCGGCAAGCTGGCCGACCTGGTGCTGTGGAAGCCGGCCTTCTTCGGCGTCAAGCCCAGTCTGATCCTGAAGGGCGGCATGATTGCCGCTGCCGCGATGGGTGACCCGAACGCGTCGATTCCGACACCGCAGCCGGTGCACTACCGGCCGATGTTCGGCAGCTTTGGTGGCGGCCTGCGTACTTCGCTCACCTTCGTGTCGCAGGCGGCGCTGCACAACCCGCAGGTCGCTGCGCTGGGCCTCGCCAAGCGGCTCGAACCGGTGCGCAATACGCGTTCGATCCGCAAGTCCGACATGGTGCTCAACAGCTGGCAGCCGCAGATCGACGTCGATCCGGAAACCTACGCCGTGCGCGCCGATGGCGAACTGCTGGTGTGCGAGCCGGCCGAGGTGCTGCCGATGGCCCAGCGCTATTTCCTTTTCTGACGCGGATGGTTTTCTTGCCGCCGCATCCGCGGTAGACACCCACATGCTGCTGATCGAAACCTTCGCGCCGGCCGACGCCGTGCCGGCCGAAACACTGACGCTGTCGTTCGAGCTGCGCGCCAAATGCCGGCTGCGCACGCACCTCGATTCGGGCGAGGAGGTCGGACTGTTCCTGCCGCGCGGCACGATACTGCGCAGCGGCGACCGGCTGGCCGGCAACGACGGCCGTGTCGTGCAGGTCATTGCCGCGGCCGAAACGGTGACCGAGGCGCGCAGCGCCGATGCGCTGATCGTTGCGCGGGCGGCCTATCACCTCGGCAATCGCCATGTCGCGGTCGAGGTGCAGCCCGGCCTGCTGCGGCTGGCGGCCGACCATGTGCTGGCGCAGATGCTGGTTGGTCTCGGACTGGCCGTGAGCGAAACCCGCGCGCCGTTCGAACCGGAAGCCGGCGCTTACGGTGGCCAGCCGGCGCACCACACGCACGCCCACGCGGAAGAAACCGGCGCGAAGCTGCATCTGTTCGGTGGCTCTGCGTGACCCCCCTTGCGCTCGTCCGTCTGCTGCATCTGGCCAGCCCGACGCTGCCGGTCGGCGCGTTCAGCTATTCGCAGGGGCTCGAATGGCAGGTGGATTGCGGCGCGATCCGTCACGAGGCGGATGCCGGCGACTGGATACTGGCCGTGCTCGACGCCGGTGTCGCGCGCTTCGAACTGCCGCTGCTGGCGACGCTGATGCGCGTCTGGTCAACGGCCGATCATGCAGCGCTTGCGGCACTCAACGACGACTATCTGGCCAGCCGCGAGGCGTCCGAGTTGCGCGCCGAAACCGTGCAGATGGGCTATTCGTGCACGCAGTTGCTGAAGGCGCTCGACGCCTGTCGCGGCGTCGCCGATTTGCTGGCGGACATACGCGAGCCGGCGTTTCCCACCGCCTGGTCCGGCGCTGCGGTGGCGCTCGATGTACCGGTCGGGCCCGCGCTGACCGCCTGGACCTGGGCCTGGGCGGAGAACCAGGTGATGGCGGCGATCAAGGCGGTGCCGCTCGGCCAGACCGCCGGCCAGCGCCTGCTGATGATGCTGGGCGAGGCCATCCCGTCGCGCGTCGACGCCGCCATCGACCTGCCGCGCGCAGACTGGAGCAACTTCGCGCCCGGTCTGGCGATCGCCAGCTGCCGGCACGAAACGCAGTATTCGCGGTTGTTCAGATCATGAAGCGCGCCTGTGGGAAAGGCTTGCTCGCCGCGATTGGCATCGGCCCTGTGGGAGCGGCGGCCTGTGGGAGCGGCCCCTGTGGGAGCGGCGGCCTCGCCGCGATCCTCACTTCGATCTGCGACCATCGCGGCACGATCGCGGCGAGGCCGCCGCTCCCACAGGCCGCCGCTCCCAGATGGACAACGCCCACAGCGGCTGCGCCATCGCCCCTCTGACGAAAGGTATACATCATGACTTCACCCACTCCCCGCCCGCCGCTGCGCGTGGGCATCGGCGGCCCGGTCGGTTCGGGCAAGACGGCGCTGACGCTGGCGCTGTGCCTTGCGCTGCGTGAGCGCTACAACATCGCGGCGGTGACCAACGACATCTACACCGAGGAAGACGCGCAGTTTCTGGTGCGCAACCAGGCACTGCCGCCGGAACGCATCATCGGCGTGGAAACCGGCGGCTGCCCGCATACGGCGATCCGCGAGGACGCGTCGATCAATCTGGAAGCGGTGGCGCGCCTGAACGCCCGCTTTTCCGGGCTGGACGTGATCCTGATCGAATCCGGCGGCGACAATCTGGCGGCCACCTTCAGTCCTGAACTGTCCGATCTCACGCTGTACGTCATCGACGTGGCGGCGGGCGACAAGATTCCGCGCAAGGGCGGGCCCGGCATCTGCAAGTCCGACCTGCTCATCATCAACAAAATCGACCTCGCGCCCATGGTCGGCGCCTCGCTCGAGGTGATGGAACGCGACGCGAAAAAGATGCGCGGCGAGCGGCCGTTCGTGTTCTCGAACATGAAGACCGGTCACAACCTCGACTTCATCATCGCCTTCATCGAGCGCGAAGGCATGCTGGGCCAAGTCTGAAACCCGAACGAGATCCGGGTGATATTCGCGTGAGCACCGGTTGAACCCCGGGCTGCTGCACCGCAATAGCCGCGTTGCCGCTACACTCGCGCAACTTTTTCGCAAGGTGGGCGCGTGAAGATCATCATTCTGGGCGCGGGTCAGGTCGGCTCGTCGGTCGCCGAAAATCTGGCGTCGGAAGCGAACGACATCACCGTTGTCGATACCGACGCGGAGCGTCTGCAGGCGTTGCAGGACCGGCTGGACCTGCGCGTGGTGTTCGGCAACGGGGCCAGTCCGCTGGTGATGCGCCAGGCCGGCGCCGAAGATGCCGACCTGCTGATCGCGGTCACCGCGTCCGACCAGACCAATCTGTGCGCCTGCCGCATCGCGCAGACGCTGTTCAATCTGCCCACCCGCATCGCCCGCCTGCGCTCGATCGACTATGCCGACTACCCGCAGTTGCTTGATGACGACAACTTCGCGGTCGATTTCTCGATCTGTCCGGAACAGGAAGTCACCGACTACCTGAAGCGGCTGGTCGCCTTTCCGGAAGCGCTGCAGGTGATCGAATTCGGCAAGGGCCGGGTGACCATGGTGGCGGTCCGTGCGGTCGGCGGCGGGCCGCTGGTCGGCGGGCCGGTGAAGGCGCTGCGCCAGCACCTGCCGGGCATCGACGCGCGCATCGCGGCAATCTACCGGCGCAACAACGCCATCATTCCGGACGGAAACACCGTGATCGAACCGGGCGACGAGGTGTTCTGCCTGGCGGCCAGCGAACACATCCGCGCGGTCACGGCCGAGCTGCGCCGGCTCGACAAGCCGATGCGCCGCATCATGATCGCCGGCGGCGGCAACATCGGTTTCCGGCTCGCCACGTCGCTGGAAAAGGACTACGAACTCAAGCTGATCGAACACTCTCGGGTACGCGCGGAATTCCTGTCCACCCATCTGCGCAGTACGCTGGTGCTGGCTGGCGATACCACCGACGAGGTGTTGCTGGAAGCCGAGAACATCGACGACATGGACCTGTATCTCGCGCTGACCAACGACGACGAGAACAACATCATGTCCAGTCTGATGGCCAAGCGCATGGGGGCGCGCCGCGTCGTCGCGCTGATCAACCGCAAGGCCTACGTTGACCTGGTGCAGGCGGGCGCCATCGACATCGCCATATCGCCGGCCCAGGTGTCTATCGGTTCGCTGCTCGCCCACGTGCGCCGCGGCGACGTGGTCGCGGTGCACAGCCTGCGCCGCGGTGCCGCCGAGGCGCTTGAACTGGTGGTGCATGGCGACCGCAAGACGTCGAAGGTGATCGGCCGGCGGATCGAGGAAATCGGTCTGCCCGAAGGTGCGCTGATCGCCGCCATCGTGCGCCGCACGGACCGGCCGGTCACAATAGGCGTGTCCGATCAGGCGGTGCAGGAGACGCACGACGTGGTGATCATTCCGCACCACGACACGGTGATCGAGCCGGAAGATCACGTGATCGTGTTCTGCTCCAGCCAGAAGCTGGTGTCACGCGTCGAACGGCTGTTCCAGGTCGGCTTCGGGTTTCTCTGATGTGGTCGGTCATCAATGTACTGGGTCGCCTGCTGATCGTGTTCAGCGCGGCCTACCTCGTGCCGATCGCCTGTGCGCTGATCTATGACGACGGCTCGGCGATGCCCTTCGTCGACGGCATGGCGATCAGTGCCATCAGCGGACTGCTGCTCTACCTGGGCACGCGCGGCCGCTACGCCGAACTCAAGCCGCGCGACGGCTTCATGCTGGTCAGTTCGGCCTGGCTGTGCATGGCGGTCATCGCCACGGTGCCCTTCATGCTGACGCTCGACTCGCTGAGCTTCACCGACGCGCTGTTCGAGGCGATGTCGTCGCTGACCACGACCGGCGCCACCACGCTGGTCGGGCTCGACACGCTGCCGCCGGCGCTGAACCTGTGGCGCCACCTGCTGCAGTGGCTGGGCGGCATGGGCATCATCGTGTTCGCGGTCGCCATCCTGCCGCTGCTCGGTGTCGGCGGCATGCAGCTGTACAAGGCCGAAATGCCCGGTCCGATGAAGGAAAACAAGCTGACGGCCCGCATCACCGACACCGCCAAGGCGCTGTATTCGATGTACATCGGCCTGACCATCCTGTGCATCCTCGCGCTGAAGCTGGCCGGCATGGACTGGATAGACGCCATCTGCCACGGCTTTTCCGCGCTCGGGCTGGGTGGGTTCTCGACCCGGGACGCGAGCATCGGAGCCTTCGATTCGGTCGCCATCGAAGGAGTGCTGATTCTGTTCATGATCTTTGCGAGCATGAACTTCGCGACCCACTTCATCGCCTTCCAGCGCCGCTCCATCGGGCCCTATCTGCGCGATGCCGAAGCCAAGTCCATCCTGCTCGTGCTGGGCGGCAGTTTCATCGGGCTGACGCTGTACATCCACTTTCAGGATGTGCACGAGGACTTTTTGCTGACGGCGCGCCACGTGGCGTTCAACCTCGTGTCGATCGCGACCAGCAGCGGGTACGCCAGCACCGACTACGGAACATGGCCGCTGTTTGCACCGCTGTGGATGCTGTTTCTGGGCGCGATCACCGCAAGTTCGGGTTCGACCGGCGGCGGCATCAAGATGATGCGCACCCTGGTGCTGATGGGTCAGAGCCGGCGTGAAATGGTATGCCTGATCCATCCTGCGGCGGTGCATCCGCTGCGCGTCGGCCGCACGCCGGTGTCGGATCGCGTGGCGCAGGCGGTGCTCGGTTTCATCTTCGTGTACTTCATGAGCATCGTGCTCGTGACCTTCGTGTTGCTGCTGTCCGGCGGCGATTTCCTGACGGCCTTCACGGCTGCGTTCTCGTGCATCAACAACATCGGTCCCGGTCTGCAGGAAGTCGGTCCGGCCACCAATTTCTCGTCGCTGACAGACTTTCAGACCTGGGTGTGCAGCTTTGCCATGCTGCTCGGGCGTCTTGAGGTGTTTTCGCTGCTCATCCTGTTTACGCCGGGCTTCTGGCGCAAGTAGTGCCGCCTCGCCGACCGGCGGCCGCATCGGCTATCCTTGCTGCCTGCGAAAACCGCTCGAACCAACCCTCCGGGACTCACCATGGCCGCTCCCCGCAACGACTCCTTCCTGCGCGCTCTGCTGCGCCAGCCGACCGATCACACGCCGATCTGGCTGATGCGCCAGGCCGGCCGCTACCTGCCGGAGTACTGCGCGACACGTCGGCGCGCCGGCAGCTTCCTGCAACTGTGCAAGTCGCCGGCCATGGCCTGCGAAGTCACGCTGCAGCCGCTTGAGCGTTTCCCGCTAGACGCCGCCATCCTGTTTTCCGACATTCTGACCGTGCCCGACGCGATGGGGCTGGGCCTGTACTTTGCCGACGGCGAAGGCCCGAAGTTCGAGCGTCCGGTGCGCTCGGAAGCCGCCATCCATGCGCTGCGCGCGCCCGATCCGCACGCCGAGCTGCGCTATGTGGTCGATGCCGTCAGCGAAATACGCCGCGCGCTCGACAACTCGGTACCGCTGATCGGCTTCTCGGGCAGTCCGTGGACACTGGCCAGCTACATGGTCGAAGGCGGGGCATCGGATGACTACCGTCACCTGAAGACGCTGATGCTGGACCGCCCCGATCTGCTGCACCACCTGCTGGGCGTCACCGCGCAGGCGGTCACCGACTACCTGAATGCGCAGATCGAAGCCGGCGCTCAGGCGGTCATGATTTTTGATTCCTGGGGCGGCGCGCTGTCGGCGCACGGCTATCTCGAATTTTCGCTGGCTTACATGCAGCGCATCATCGCCGGTCTGAAGCGCGAGCACGACGGCGAGCGCGTGCCGGTCATCATGTTCACCAAGGGCGGCGGCCAGTGGCTCGAAGCGCAGGCCGAGGCCGGCGCCGACGCACTCGGGCTCGACTGGACGACCGACATCGGGCTGGCGCGCCAACGCGTGGGCCACAAGGTCGCGCTGCAGGGCAATTTCGATCCGACAGCGCTGTTCGCGCAGCCGGCATCGATCGCGCGCGAAGCCGAGCGCATTCTCGACAGTTTCGGTCCGCACCCGGGCCATGTGTTCAATCTGGGTCACGGCATTTCGCAACACACGCCTCCGGAGCACGTTTCCGCGCTGGTGGAAGCCGTACACCGCCACAGCCGGTCGATTCGCGCCGCTGCAGGCGTATAAACCGCGTCCTGCGGCGCTTTGCGCAAGGCGTGCAAAAGTGCCGCAGGGGTTGACTTATGCACAGTCAGCCGCTCAAGGCGCCGGCACGCCACAGACGGACAAGCTATTTATTTCTTGACGGCCAAGTTATTGGTTTTAATGGATAATTTTTTTTCTTGACGCCTGTTCAAAAATTTGGTGGAAAAACGGTCCGGTCAAGTCACTGATTGCAACGAAGTTTCCCACAAAGTTATCCACAGCCTTTCCGCGCCTCAAACCCGTGTCGCCTGAGTGGCTTGCGGCCCGGATCGATCAGTCTTCTTGAACGATATGCCGCAAGTGACTGAATCCATTGATAGCGCCCGACAGGCCTTGGATAGCGCGGTGCGGCCACCGTCCGGTTCCTTGTTGCAGGTGGCGCTGGCGCGCCCGATTCCGACGCTGTTCGACTATGACGCGTCGGCCTTCCCGCAGGTCGAACCCGGCTGTCGTGTCCGGGTACCGTTCGGCCGCAGCGAAGTCTGGGGCATCGCCTGGGGCTGGCGTGCCGACGCTGACCTCGACCCGGCGCGCATCAAGCCGCTGCTTGCCGTCGACACGCGCAGCGTGCCGCTTCCGGCCAGCTGGCGCGCGCTGGTCGATTTCGTCGCGCACTACTACCAGCAGCCGATAGGCGAAGTCGCCGCGATGGCGGCACCACCGGCGATCAGCGCCACGCGCGCGCAGCGCGCGGTGCGCCGGTTGCGCGCCACCGACGCCGGCCGCGCCGCGCTCGACGCCCTGCCGGCGCGCGACGTCGGTCGCAAGCTCATCACCGCGCTGATCAGTGCCGGCTCGCTGAACGAGGGCGAACTGCGTGCGCTGTCTGCGCGCGCCGGTGCAGTGATGCAAACCCTGCTCGAACGTGGCCTGATCGAAATCGCGCTGGCCGATGCGCCAGCCGAAGGGGGACATGCGCTGGGCACCGACCAGGCCAGCGCGCTTGCGGCGCTGCTGGAGCGCCCCGGCTACGCGGTCAGCCTGCTGCATGGCGTGACCGGCAGCGGCAAGACCGAGGTCTATCTGCGGCTGATCGAGACGCAGATCGCCGCCGGCCGGCAAAGCCTGCTGCTGGTGCCCGAAATCGCGCTGACGCCACAGCTGCAGGCGCGTGTCGCGGTGCGTTTTCCGCGTGCCTGCCTGCACGTGATGCACAGCGAAATGAGCGACGGCGCGCGCGCCATGGCCTGGGCGGCCGCGCAGTCCGGCGAGGCGGACATCGTGCTCGGCACGCGGCTGGCGGTGTTCGTACCGCTGCCGCGCCTGGGTTGCATCGTGCTCGACGAGGAGCACGACGCCTCGTTCCGGCAGACAGAAGGCGTGCGCTATTCGGCGCGCGACGTCGCGATATGGCGCGCGCGCGCGGAAAACGTGCCGATCGTGCTGGGCAGTGCGACGCCGTCGCTGGAATCGCTGCGCCACGCCATCGACGGTCGCTATCGCTGGCTGCGTCTCACCACGCGCGCCGGTGAAGCCAGTCTGCCGACGGTGAAACTGATCGATACGCGCGTGCAGCGCGCCGAAGAAGGCCTCAGCACACCCATGCTCAAGGCCATCGAACAGCGGCTGGAACGTGGCGAACAGAGCCTGCTGTTCATCAACCGGCGCGGTTACGCGCCGGTGCTGAGCTGCCCGGCCTGCGGCTGGGCGGCGAGTTGCACACAGTGTTCGGCCCATCTGGTGCTGCATGCGGTGGATCGCCGGCTGCGCTGTCACCACTGCGGCGCCGAAGGTCCGGTGCCCCGGGCCTGCCCGACCTGCGGCAATCAGGACATCCAGGGCTATGGCCGCGGCACCCAGCGGCTGGAAGAAACGCTGGCCAGCCGCTTCCCGGCGGCGCGCCTGCTGCGCATCGACCGCGACAACGTGCGCGGGCGCGAGCACTGGCAGCAGCAGCTCGATCTGATCCGCTCGGGCGCGGTCGATCTGGTGGTCGGCACGCAACTGCTCGCCAAGGGGCACGATTTTCCCGGCATCACGCTGGTTGGCGTGGTCGGCGCCGATGCGTCGCTGCACGCCGCCGACTTCCGCGCGCAGGAGCGGCTGTTCGCGCAGCTGATGCAGGTCGGCGGCCGCGCCGGCCGGGCCGGCACAGCCGGCGAGGTGCTGATCCAGACGGCACAGCCGGACCATCCGCTGTTCGCTGCGCTGCGCGCGCACGACTTCGACGGCTTCGCGCGCAGCCAGCTGGCCGAACGCGCCCAGCTCGGCCTGCCGCCGCACGGCTTCCAGATCATGCTGAGCGCCGACGCGCCCGAGCTGGCGCTGGCCACCGAATTCCTCGCGGCCGCCCGTCGCGCCGCGCTGGCGCTCGACGTCGGTGGCGTGCGGGTGTACGACGTGGTGCCGATGCGCATGGTGCGCCGCGCCGGGCGCGAACGCGCCCAGCTGGTGGTCGAATCGCGCAGCCGCCCGCCGCTGCGAGCGCTGCTCATTCCGTGGCTCGACAACCTGTACCGCCTGCGCCTCGCGCGTGGCCTGCGCTGGCACATCGACGTCGATCCGCTGGAGGTGTAGTCACGGCGCGAGCGTGCTTGCGGATGGTGGGCAAATGGCGAGGTTTTTGTGGGAGCGGCGGCCCCTGTGGGAGCGGCGGCCTCGCCGCGATTGATGCCGCGATGATCGTTGATCAACGCGCCTATCGCGGCGAGGCCGCCGCTCCCACAAAACCGGCGCCGCTCCCACAGGGGCCGCCGGTCACACGGGGCCCGCAGGCGATCAACGTGCGGCGTCGGTGATCTGCGGCGTCTCGGCGGGCGGGTCCTTCGGCGGCCAGAAGAAATCGCGCGGGCGGGTCAGGAAGCGCCGGGCGAGCTTCACCGACAGGCCGCGCGTGTGTTCCGGCTGGATGCCGCGCGAGCGCAGTGCCACCCGCATCGCGAGGCTGAAGCTCACGGTCAGGTTGGTCAGGCCGATCAGCACGACACCGAGCGCACCGATGGCGATGGCGTGCCAGTCGACATCGAAGCTCAGTGCTTCGAGGCCGTAGGCGAGATTGGCGGACGCGAACGCGACGTGGCGGATGTCCAGAGGCAGCCCGAGCAGGGTGCCGATGACCGGCGTGCTGCCGAGCATGCAGCCGAACAGGAAGTTGCCGGCCAGCGCGCCCAGATTGAGTTCGATGTAGCGGGCGAAGCGGGCCAGCCTGGCTTCACCGAGCAGGGTGCGCAGCCACTTCACGCGCAGCAGGCGTTCCGGCACGCGGTGGTACAGCGACTGGTTGTCGTAGTAGCCGGAAATCAGGCCGCTGAGGAACAGGAACACACCGGCGATCGCCGCATGCAGGATGGCGAGGCTCTGCCACGGGTGCAGGTCGTGCAGCAGATGGGCGCCCTTGACCGGATCTACCGGATGCCAGTCGATGAACTGGCCCGCCGTCATGGCGATGGACAGCGCCATGATGAAGCCGATGCTGACGTTGCCGGCGATCGATATCCACTGCGTACGGCTGACCTGCGCCGCCAGTTCGACCAGCACGCCCAGGCGCGCGTCGCGGCTCTGCGTGCCGTCAAGTGACGCGGCCAGCGTGGCTGCGGTCATCGCCGGCTGCTTGGTCGCGATGGTCAGGTGCAGGATGTGGATCAGCACGAAGCCCAGGCCGTAGTCGAGGCTGTAGGCGACGGCTTCCCAAACCGGCGGCAGCCCGAGTCTGGAAATCAGGATCTTGATCAACGCCATGGTGCCGATGATCACGCCGGCACCGGCCGCGGCGCGGAACATGGCGACAAACTCGCTGCGCGTGCCCGTCACATAGTGTTCGCCCGAGCGGCTGGCCTGTTCGGTCACGCGCCGCGCCAGCAACTGGGTGGTGCCGGTGAACAGGTCACGCAGGCTGTTGCGGCGATTTTCCTGCTGTACCAGACGCAGGAAGAAGTCGATCGCGCGGGCGCGCAGGGTCGAGCGGTCATCGGCCGCATCGGGCAGCGCCAGGATGCGCAGCAGGCGCAGGCGGTCGGCGATCTGTTCGATGCGCGCCAGCAGAAACACCAGATTCACGCCCACACCGGCTTCGCGCGAACGCCGCCTGATCGTGTCGAGATAGCTGCTGCACTGATCGAGCAGCACCTCGAAATGACCGTCGTAAGGTTGTGGCGTTTCGCTGCCGGCATGCAGCCGGATCAGTTCGCGCACCTCGTCGCTCTGCGCGAGAAAAGGCGATTCGTGCCGCGCCAGCGCCGGCATGTAGCGCAGCAGCGCCGGTTCCATGCCGAGTGCGGCCAGCCGGTGCGAGGCCATGCGCATGGCTTCGAACAGTTCGTGCCGGCACTGCCGGCGCGCCGCGGCGAAGGCCTCGCCATCAAGATCCAGCCGCTCGAACAGCGTTTCCCAGTCTTCGCGCGGAATGGCCACCATCCACTCGCCGTCGTCGGAAGCGTCGAATACTTCGCTGAACAGATCGCGCAGGAAGTCGTCATTGATCGCCGGCGGCAGCATGCGGCCGAGCACGCGGCTGACGAGGCCGCTGAAGAAGCCCTGGTTGGCCAGCACGCCGGATTCGGAATACAGCGTGCGGTGCATGCGCGATACCAGCACCGTCTTCAGATAGTGCGACAACGCGCTCGCGAGCTCCGGGCGGCTGGCGAGCAGGCGCAGCAGGCCGTGAAAACGCGATTCGGCAGCGGCCAGGCCTTCGCGGCCGTGCGGGCGGATCAGCGCGACCAGGCGGGTCAGCCGGTCACCACTGCTGTCGTCCGGGCGGCGCGCAGCGTCTTCAAGCAGCGCCAGCAGGGCCGACGTGTAAGCGTTGTTGGCAGAGGTCATGCGAAATCCATGCGGAAACAGTCGGATCGAAACAACCCCGCCGTGCGGGGTCAGGCTGGTTCGGCAACAGACGTCGAAGCCGCGAGGCGGCCATCGACCAGTTCGATGCGACGGTCGCAGCGGGCGGCCAGTCGCGGGTCGTGCGTCACGATGAGGCAGGCGCTGCCCCGCTCGCGGTTGAATTCACGCAACAGCGCGAAGATATCATCCGCGGTGTGCGTGTCGAGATTGCCGGTCGGCTCGTCGGCCAGGATCAGGCGTGGCGACAGTGACAGCGCGCGCGCGATGGCCACACGCTGCTGCTGGCCGCCCGACAGCTGACCGGCCTTCTTGTATTCATGGCTGGAAAGCCCCACCCGCGCCAGCAGGTCATGCGCCACCGCCTCGTCCTGAGCGGTCGCCACGCCGTGCGCGATGATGGCCGGCATCATGACGTTTTCCAGCGCCGTGAAGGCCGGCAGCAGATGATGGAACTGGAATACGAAGCCGATGTGACGGCCGCGCAACACCGTCAGCGCCTGTTCGTTCAACCCTGTCGTGGACTGGCCGGCGACCCATAGTTCTCCCGCAGTGGGTGGCTCCAGCAGGCCGATCAGGTTCAGCAGCGTACTTTTGCCCGAGCCGCTGGGGCCGATCAGCGCACAGAATTCGCGTTCCGCAAGTTCGGCGTCGATGCCGTGCAGCACTTCGGTTTCCACCGGTGTGCCGATGCCGTAGGACTTGCGCAGGCCGCGCATCGAAATGATGGCCGGTTTGCCGGCGGCCGCGCTCAGGCCGCCCGTCATGCCCGGATCGCCTGGACAGGGTCCATCTTGGCGGCGCGGCGCGCCGGAATCAGCGCCGCCAGCACACCGACCGCCAGCGCGATGCCGGCGGCCGACAGCGCGATGCCGGTGTCGAGCTGAGGCTCGAAGATGGGCGCGCCGTCACCGGTGCGGTAGATGGTCGAGAAAATCTGCAGCAGGGCCCAGGCCAGCCCCACCCCCGACAGCGCACCGACGAAACCAACCAGCGCGCCCTGCAGCAGGAAGACACCCATGATGCGGTTCGAACTGGTGCCCATGGCGCGCAGGATGCCGATCTCCTTCTGCTTCTGCACCACGCTCACCACGAGGACGCTGGAAATGCCGAGCGCCACGATGATGATGACGAAGCTGCGGATCAGATTGTTCGATACCGACTGGTTGCGCAGCGCCGCCAGCAGCTGCGAATTGGTCGTCATCCAGCTGTCCACCGTCATGCCGCTGCCCGCCTGCAGCCGCGCCGCCACCTCGCTGGCCTCGAAAATGTCGGTCACCGTGATGTCGATGTTGGATACGCCGCCGGGCAGATCAAGCAGCGACTGCGCCAGCTTCATCGTCGTGAACACCCAGCGCCGGTTCAGGTCCTTGTTGCCGATGTCGAACAGCCCTGTCACCTGCAGCAATTCGTCGCGCCCGCCGGCGGCGCGCAGGAACACCTTGTCGCCGACCGTCACGCCGAGGTCCTTCGCCAGTTCGGTGCCGATGATGGCGTTCGTACCCTCGACCTGGAACTTGCCGCGCACCATGTAGGTGTCCATCTTGACGATGCGTCGATAGCGGTCGGGTTCGATGCCGAGCAGCGCAACCGACTTGCTGGCGCGCCCGCGCAGCGCAAACGCCGGACCGCTGACCACGGGTGATACAGCCACCACGCCGGACTGGTCCTCGGCCAGTTTCACGATGGCTTCCCACTGGTCGATCGAACGCAGCCGCTGCGCGCGTGGCTCGATCACCGCGGTGCTGGCCGCATCGATGCGGGCGCGCAGATTCACCTCTTCCAGCGGTCGCACGACGACATGCGCCTGGCTACCCAGCACGCGGTCGATGATGGTGGATTGCAGCTGGGCGATCAGTTGCGACAGGAAAACGATGACCGCCACACCGCCGGTCACGCCAAGCAGGATGAGCGCCGTCTGCATGCGCCCCTCGCGCAGGAAGCGCAGCGCGACCAGAAATTCGAATGGCAGTCTTGGTCTCGCCATGGCTAGACGCAAGGCGCAGGATGCAGGATGCAGTTCGAACCGGCGAGGTTTTCACTTGCATCTTTCATCTTGAAGCTTTCCTCTGCTTCACCCGTATGCGGTCGCCGTCGAGGGCGCCGCCGGCGGGCAGGATGGCGATGTCGCCTTCGGCCACGCCTTCGGTGATCTCGATCCGGCCGACGCCGCGCAGGCCGGTCTTCACCGGCACCTTCACTGCCTCGTCCGCACGCGCCAGCAGCACCCAGGGTTCCGGTGTTTCGACGTCGCGCACCGCTTCGAGCGGCAGCGACAACGCCGATTCGCTGCGACCGATCACCACTTCGACCGACACCGTCATGTCCGGCTTAAGGAAGGCCGGCGGTTCGGGCACGCGCAGCCGCACTTCGACCGTGCCGCGCTGGGCGTCGATCGCCGGCGCGATGTAATAGACCACGGCTTCGAAGGCCTGGCCGGGGAAGGCGTCGGCCACCGCCTGCGCACGTGCGTCGAGTTGCAGATGGCGCAGGTTCTTTTCGTCCAGAGTGGCGTAGATGCGGGTTTCGCCCGACTGCGCCAGCGTCAGCAGCGCGCGCCCGGCCTGTGCCACGTCGCCCGGCTCGGCGTCGCGCGCCACCACCAGCGCGTCGACCGGCGCCCGCAGCGTCAGCAGGTCGCGCCGCGCCTGGGCCGACGCCAGTGCCGCCTGCGACTGGGCCAGCCGTGCCTGCGCGCCCTGGCGCTCGGCGCCGCGCGGCAGGCTGGCGTCGCGCTGTGCCTGCGCGGTGCGCAGCTGGGCGCGCGCGTTGTCCAGCTGGCGCGCCGCCTCGTCGAGCTTCGACGGCGAAAAGAACTGCTGTGCCACCAGCGTCTGCGCGCGCTGGTACTCGGCGTCGGCCACCTTCAGATTGGCTTCGGCCTGACGCACTGCCTGCTCGGCCACCGGCAGCGTGACGGCGTCGGTCTGGCGCAGCCGCGCCTGCGATTCCTGTATCTGGGTGCGCGCCTGTTCGACCGCCGCCTCGGCATCGGCGGCGCGCAGCATGACCAGTGCGTCGCCGGCCTTCACCTGTGCGCCCTCGCGCACCGCCACGGCGTCGATGATGGCGGTGACCTGGGTGCCCAGCTCGATGCGCGCCGGCGTGGCGATGCGGCCGGTGGCCACGACGCTCTGGGTCAGCGCTGCACGGGTCACGGCGGCGGTGTCCACCGCAATGCCGCGCGGCCAGAACAGCCACGCAACGAGCACTGCAGCAGTCACCAGCAGTGCGATCAGATAGCGGGATTTCATCGGGAAGAAGAGGTCAGGGGCGGTCGCTCAAGGGCGAAGGTTCAGGGACGGAGATTCAGGATGGTGCGTCGAGCAGGTTTTCGATCAGCGCATCAAGCGCCGCATGATCGGGAATGCCGATGATTTTCCTGACCACCTGGCCCTGCCGGTCGATCAGGTACGTGGTCGGTGTGGCATTCACGCCGCCAAAACCGCGCGCCACATCGCCGACCGGGTCGAAGCCTACGCGAAACGGCAGCGCCTCGCGACGGGTGAAGGCCTGCACGTGGCTGGGCGCGTCGTAGCTCATCGCCACGGCGACCACGTCGAGGCCGCGTGCCTGATAGCGGTGATGCGTGTCAGCCAGCGCAGGCATGCCGCGGATGCACGGCGCACAGGAGGTCGACCAGAAGCTGACCAGCCTGACCTGGCCCTGCGGTTGCGAAAAATCGACCCGACCGCCGTCGAGCAGCGCGACCGGCACGGCCGGCGCCTGATCCGGAAAGCCCTGGCCGCGCAGCAGCCAGACCAGACCGAGCAGCACCGCCAGCACTATCGGTGACATCCATTTGCGGGACATAATCGTTGAGGTGTTTCGGGTTATCAGTTTGTTCGTTCAATCAGAAGGATGTCGATCATGCGTGTGATTGTCGGTTTTGTGGCCTGTCTTGTCATGTGTGCGCAGGTGTGGGCCTTGTCGCTGTCCGACCTCACCGACAAGGACGCCGGCGGCGGCCTGAAGGAGGCGCTGACCCAGGGCGCGGCCAAGGCGGTCGACATGCTGGGCAGGCAGGACGGCTTCCTGAAGAACAAGGCGGTGAAGATTCCGCTGCCGGACGGCCTGCAGCAAGCCGAAAAGCTGATGCGCACCTTCGGCATGAAGAAACAGGCCGACGAACTGATCACCGCGATGAACCGTGCCGCCGAGGCCGCCGTGCCGGAAGCGAAGCAACTGCTGGTCGGCGCGGTGAAGGACATGAGTGTGGACGACGCCAAAAAGATCCTGACCGGCGGCGAAACGTCCGGCACCGAGTACTTCAAGGGCAAGACCTCGGCCCAGCTGAAGGAACGCTTCCTGCCCATCGTGCAGCAGGCGATGGACAAGGTCGGCCTGGCGAAGAGCTACGAAAAGTTCGCGTCCAAGGGCGCGAAGTATGGCGTGATCAGCAAGGAAGACGCCGATCTCGACAACTATGTGACCGAAAAGACGCTCGACGGCCTGTTCAAGATGGTGGCCGAAGAAGAGAAGGCGATCCGCAAGAACCCGGTCGGCGCCGCCGGCAGTCTGGCGAAGAAGGTGTTCGGCGCGCTCGGCCGGTAAGGGCGGTCGCAGGTGTCGCGCTTTTTTCACCTGCTGCTGTGCCTGGCGCTGTGCGCGCCGGTGTTGTCCTGGGCGCAGGTGAAGCTAGACATCATCCCGCTGAAGCACCGCACGACCGATCAGGTGCTGCCGGCGCTGCAGCCGCTGGTCGGCGAAGACGCGGCGCTGTCGGGCGCCAACAACCGCATCTTCATCCGCGCCGACGCGGCGACGCGGCTGGCCGTCAGGCAGGCGATCGAGGCGATCGACACGCCGCTGCGCAGCCTGATGATTTCGGTGCGGCACGACAACGATGACTCGATCCGGCGCGAAGGCGCCGCCGTGTCGGGCGAGCTGCGCGCGGGCGGTGTGTCGGTGGGTGCCGCGGGCGGCGGCGAGGTGGGCGGCAACGAGGGCGCAGTGATCGAAGGTCGCGGCGGCGACAGTCGGGTCGCGACGCGCGTCTGGTCGACCCGCGGCAACTCGGCCGACCGGCTGTCGCAGCGGGTACAGGTGGTCGAAGGCGGCTCGGCCTTCATCCAGGTCGGCAGCTCGATTCCGGTGCCGTTCACGCAAATCATCGCCGGTCCGCGCGGCGGCGCCATTTCGCAGGGCACCGAGTACCGCGACATCGGCAGTGGCTTCTACGCCATGCCGCGCGTCAATGGCGACCAGGTGACGCTGGACATTTCGCCGCAGAAGGAATCGCTGTCCGAAACACAGTACGGCGAAATCCGCACCGCGCGGCTGGTCAGCACGGTGCGCGGCCGGCTCGGCGAGTGGATCGAACTGGGCGGCAGTGGCTACAGCGAACAGGTCGGCGAGCGCGGCATCACCCGTTACGGCACGCGCGATGCGCAGTCGCAGCGCAGGCTGTGGGTGAAGGTCGACGTCGTGCCGTAACCTTCATGAATTTCCTGAGCTGCGCTTAATTCCGCTGGCGAGGCGGTAAGCAGCGGGGCGATCGATACTGCAGGGGCGTTGCGACACAACGCAGTTATTTCAAACGACCCACAGGAGACAAACATGAACTGGCAAACCCCCAAGGCTACCGATCTGCGTTTCGGCTTCGAAATCACGATGTACATCGCCAACCGCTAAGGTCGGCAGGGTCATCTGACCCGGGCCCGGGAGTGGTAGCTCCCGGGCCATCGAAACACCGGTCCGCGCCACACGGCAGGACAACATGAATACCGTGACGCGCCCTGAATGGGCGCGTCGCATTTCAATCAGAGTGTCCGCACACGGATACCGGAGGAGGGGCATGCGACTGCACGTACTGGGGTCCGGCGCGGGTGGCGGCTTCCCGCAGTGGAACTGCAACTGTCACAACTGCGACGGCCTGCGCAAGGGCACGATCCGCGCCACCGCGCGCACCCAGTCGTCGATCACGGTGACCGGCGACAACGAGAACTGGGTGCTTTTCAACGCGTCGCCCGACATCCTGACCCAGTTCCAGCAGTTTCCCGAACTTCAGCCGGCGCGCGCGCTGCGCGACACCGCGGTCAAGGCCATCGTGCTGATCGACGGCCAGATCGACCACACGACCGGCTTGTACATGCTGCGCGAACATCGCCAGCCGCATGAGATCTGGTGCACGCCGCCGGTGCAGGAAGACCTCACGCAGGGCAATCCGCTGTTCCGCCTGCTCGGGCACTACTGTGGCGTGAACTGGAATGCGCTGCCGATCGACGAAAGCGTGTTCGAGATGAGGCACGTACCGAACCTGCGCTTCCACGCCCACCATCTGCGCAGCAACGCGCCGCCTTACTCGCCGCGGCGCGACAAGCCGGTGCCGGGCGACAACGTCGGCGTGACCATCGAAGACACGACAACCGGCCGGAAGATCTATTACGCGCCGGGTCTGGTCGACATCGAGCCGCACGTATGGGCGGCGATGCAGGCGGCCGACGTGGTTCTGGTCGATGGCACGTTCTGGACCGACGACGAAATGATCGCGCTCGGCGCGTCGAAGAAGTACGCACGCGACATGGGTCACCTGCCGCAGACGGGCGAAAGCGGCATGATGGCCTGGCTCGACAAGCTGCCGAAGAGCACGCGCAAGATACTGATTCACATCAACAACACCAACCCGATCCTGAACGAGGACAGCGCGCAGCGGCGCGAACTGGAATCGCGCGGCATCGAGGTGGCTTACGACGGAATGGACATCACCGTATGAGCACGCAACAACCCTGGAACCACGCCGAATTCGAGGCGCAACTGCGCGACAAGGGGGGTGCGTATCACATCCACCACCCGTTCAACGTCATGCTGAACACCGGCAAGGCGACGCCTGAGCAGATCCGCGGCTGGGTGGCGAACCGTTTCTACTACCAGATCGCGATTCCGGTGAAGGATGCGGCCATCCTGTCGAACACGCCGGACCGCGAAATCCGTCGTCAGTGGATACAGCGCATCCTCGATCACGATGGCTACGAAATCACCGCGCCGGATGGCACCACGGTGCGCGACGAGGGTGGCATCGAAGCCTGGATCAAGCTGGGCGAAGCGACCGGCCTGACGCGCGAGGAAATCGTCGACCTGCGCCACGTGGTGCCCGGGGTCAGGTTCGCCGTCGACGCCTACATCAACTTCGCCCGCCAGCGGCCCTGGCAGGAAGCGGTCTGCTCGTCGCTGACCGAGCTGTTCGCGCCCAAGATCCACAAGGAGCGTCTCGCCAACTGGCCCGAGCACTATCCGTGGATCGAGTCGTCCGGCCTGATGTACTTCCGCAACCGCGTGTCGCAGGCGCGACGCGACGTCGAACAGGGCCTCGCGGTCACGCTGAACCACTTCACGACGCGCGCCGAGCAGGAACGCGCGCTGACCATCCTGCAGTTCAAGCTCGATGTGCTGTGGACGATGAACGACGCCATGGCCAACGCCTACGGCGTCAACAAGTAACCCCGGATGAGCGAAGCGATGGCGATCACGACCGCAACCGTGCCCAAGGTGGGCCGCAATTTCCGCATCCAGTGGGAACCGGCGCAGGACGCCTATGTGCTGCTGTACCCGGAAGGCATGGTGAAGCTGAACCAGAGCGCCGGCGAAATCCTGAAGCGCTGCGATGGCGCGGCAAATGTCGCCGCCATCATTGCCGACCTGGAAGCGACCTTCAACGCGCAGGGGCTGGAAGCCGACGTGATCGCTTTCGTCGAACTGGCCGAGCAGCAGAAATGGGTGGACCTCACATGACCGATCTTTCCGAAGCCACCGCCGTGCAGGGTACCGCGCAGATCGGCCCGCCGCTGTGGCTGCTGGCCGAACTGACCTACCGCTGTCCGCTGCACTGCGTGTATTGCTACAACCCGGTCGATTTCGCCAAGACCGAAGACGAACTGACGACCGAACAGTGGTTCAAGGTGCTGCGCGAGGCGCGCGAACTCGGTTCGGTGCAGTGCGGCTTCTCCGGCGGCGAACCCATGCTGCGCGATGACCTCGAAGTCATCGTCGCCGAAGCGCACCGCCTGGGTTACTACACCAACCTGCTGACATCGGGCGTCGGGCTGAACGAAAAGCGCATCGGCGCGCTGAAGGAAGCGGGGCTGGACCACATCCAGCTGTCGTTCCAGGACTCGACGCGCGAAATGAATGACTTCCTCTCTTCTACGCGCACGTTCGACCTGAAGCGCCGCGCCGCCGACATGATCAAGGCGCACGGCTATCCGATGGTGATGAACTGCACCATCCACCGGCACAACATCGACCACATCGAAGCCATCCTGCAACTTGCGTCCGACATCGACGCCGAATACGTCGAACTGGCCAACACGCAGTACTACGGCTGGGCACAAGTGAACCGCGACCAGCTGCTGCCGTCGCGCGAACAGCTCGAACGCGCCGAGCGCATCACCAACGAGTGGCGCGAAAAGCACGGCAACAAGATGAAGCTGTTTTTCGTCGTGCCCGACTATTACGAAAAGCGGCCGAAGAAGTGCATGAATGGCTGGGGCAACATCTTCCTGACCATCACGCCGGACGGCAAGGCGCTACCCTGCCACACCGCGCGCATGCTGCCCGGACTGGAGTTTCCGGACGTGCGTACGTCGTCCATCCGCGAAATCTGGTACGAATCCGAAGGCTTCAACCGCTACCGCGGCACCGGCTGGATGAAGGAGCCCTGTTCCAGCTGTCCGGAAAAGGAAAACGACTACGGCGGCTGCCGCTGTCAGGCCTACATGATCGCCAATGATCCGGCTGCCGCGGATCCGGTGTGCGACAAATCGCCGCTGCACCACCGCATCACCGACGTCGTCGACCGTGCCCAGATCGCCGGCAACGCGGCCCAGGTGAAGCCGCTGATCTACCGCGGCCCGAAGGAATCGCTGCAGCTCGACCGACCGTTCTGACATCAGCCGGGCGCACCGGCTGAAGCACAGGCAAAAAAACGGCCCCCTGCCGGACAAAGCAGGGGGCCGTTTCAATTCCAGCCGGCGGCGCTCGCGCGCCGCCTTCCGTTGCAGCTTCGATTACACCTTCGTACGACGGCGGGCAGCGAAGCCGATCAGGCCCAGACCGGCCAGCAGCATGGCGTAGGTCTCGGGTTCCGGCACGGCGGTGACCGGCGCGAAACCTTCGAAAGTCGCCGTGCGCAGCGGCGGCGACATGCCGTCGATGCTCGGTGCCTGGCGGATGGTCACCGCGTCCACCAGGTAGGTGAATTCCGTCGCGTTGGTCTTCAGTACATACCAGCCGGTCGTCGCATTGCCTTCTTCGACCGAAATATCGGTGCGGAAGTCGACCACATTGTCATCGAACACATCCACCGGGTTGGTCGGGCGGGTGCGCACACCGTTCGACGTGTGAGCCGTCGATTGCAGGCGGAAGTCGCTGTTCGTGCCCGAATCGTACCAGCCGACCGACACGTCATAGTTGGCGTAGCCGCGACGCAGGATGTCGTTGATTTCGACATCGTATTCCACATTGCCGACCGAAATTTCGCCGATATCCATCTCGAAGCGCGACGCAAACAGCAGCGTATTGTCGATGGTGTTGCGATAGACGAAATCATAGAAGGTGCCGAGGTCGACACCGTCATAGATCACCGAACTGATGCGGCGCGCTGCGCGGGTGTAGCCTTCGTTCAGCGGATTCCAGCCGAAGCCGAGAAACAGCGGATCAGCAGCCGCATTGTTGACACCTTCAACGCGTAGCGTACCGCTTTCCGGCAAGGCGACAAAGGCGTGCGCAGCGTGGGCGCCCAGGCCCAGCATCAACGACAATGCGATGGTTTTGATTCTCATGATGTTGACCTTTTTGTTGAGTGATGCAGAAAACTTCGGGTGTCACGCGCGCATGCGACGACGCGCGATCACGCCGATCATGCCCAGGCCGGCGAGCAGCATTGCGTAGGTGGATGGCTCCGGAATCGGCGCGGTGTTCGTCGGGATAAATCCGCCGGTGAACGCCTTGACTACCGGTTGGCTTTCTTCGCCTGCCTGAAAGTAGCCGATCGCGTTGTCGGCATAGGTGTAGTACGTCGCGTTGGTTTTGATCAAATACAACCCGCTGTATGGGTTGCCTTCCGATAGATTGATGTCTGACTGGAAGCTCACTGCGTCCGGATCAAAGACATCCATTTGCTTTAGACCCTGATCGCTTCGCGCAGCACTGTACAGGCGCAAATCGAAGTTCGATAGAAATAACCACGCTGCTGCTGCGTCGAATGTGGTGCCGTCCTCCTCGAAACCATAGCGGAAGACGTTATTCAGCTCGGCATTCTGCTGCTGCCCTGGAAGCCCCAGAAGGACGCGAGTACCGAACACCAGTTTGTTGTCACGTGAATCGCGGTAAACAAAATCGTAGATATCACCAATCGCCTGTCCGGCGAGTTGGACGTCCTCGTTCAACCTGTACTCAAGAAGCGACAAAGTGCCGCTTCCGGTCACTGCTAGTGTGTCAGTTGAGCGAGCGTTATAGGTGATGCTGCTTGCAATGAGCGGAATATTCCTGTTTCTGACATCTTGGAATGATTCCGTTATCGTCATCATTGTGATGTTAGTTTCAAGGTAATAGATGTCGGTCAGCTGGTTGTTGGATGCGCTGAGCCGTAGTGGAAATGATTTGTTCAATTCAACAAAATCACCCGCTGCCGCGCCCAAGCTGGCGCCTACCAATACTGTCGCGACTGCGACGTGCACTAATTTCATGATGCGATCTCCTTTTTGAAGTGTTTCAGTGTGAGGCGATGACTCGGCGGACACATGACGGATTCGGCTGTGCCTCTTGTTGTAATCGATCCTTGTCCGATCGATGGAAAGCGATCCGGTGCTCATGACCCGAATGCGTAGTTGAGGCCGAACCACACGGCGCGCGGCGCACCGGGGCCGACGAAAAGCGAATGCGTCCAGTCGAACGAGTTGTAATTGAATCCTGAGGAATCCCGCGCGCCGAACGATCCGGATGTGAATGGATTGACCGCGAGGTCACCGGCGGTGGTGTATCGGCGGTCGAAAATGTTGTCGACCTTGCAGAACAGGGAAATATTTTTGTCTACGCGGTAATTCGCATTGAAATTGAATACCGCGAAGCCGGATGTCCTGCCCTTGCCGACGTAGCGTTTTCCAAGGCCGGGGATTTGCGAATTTCCAGTCAGATCCGTGCCACCCGGCTCTGATTCGTTGTTTTCGTTGCCGCGTGCAAACACGAAGGATTGCGCCACCATCGAGAATCCGAAGGTGAAATTGCTGGTGACATCCATATTCCAGCCGAGTCGGAACGAATGCTTCGGAAGCCCCGGGATGACGTCGCCCGGATTGATTTCGAAGTCGTTCACACGCCCCTGGGTACGATCCGCCGAGCTGTTCGACTGATTGACGATGGTCGCGCTCGATTCGAAGGTGGCGTTCAGGCGGCTGTAGCCGGCACGCAGCGAATGGCGACCGAATTTGCCTTTCAGATTGAGTTCGAAACCGTCGCGTTCGGTTTTGCCGAAGGTGTCGAACACGCCGCGGTTGCGCTGGCCGAGCGACACGAACAGGATGTCGTCGGTCAGTTCGGTCCGATAAGCCGTGGCGCTCCAAGACAGCTGGCCGTTCAGACTGGTACCCCTGAGACCGAGCTCCGTCGTCAGCGACCGGACCTGAGGCAGGAAAGGGTCGGAGGTCAGCGAGGTGGGAATCGTGCAGCCGAGATTCTTGCCGTCATTCAGCCCGTTGGGATCCTCGAGCGTCTTGTCGCGAGCGCAGCCCAGTTCGATGACTGACGGCACGCGGGAACCGCGACTCACGTTGCCATAGACGTTCAGGTCCTGTGCCGGCAGCCATGAAACACCGAGCGACGGATTCAGGCTCCGGTAGCCGTAGTCGCCCGTTGAACAAAGAAATCGAGCGCCAACGTCCGAGAGGGTCCCGCACACGGGTTCTCGACTGTTGAAGAAATTGGACGTGAATTGATAGAGCGGAATCGGTTTGTCCGACTGCAGTTCGTTCTTGACCCGCGAGTAACTGAGCCGTGCGCCGTAGGTGATGAACAGGTTGGGGGCAGCGGTCCACGTGTCACTGAAGAAAAACGCCGCCGTTCGGCTCGAACCGGTCAGATTATTGCGCGTGATGTCCTGACTCAGTGCCAGCAGGCCCAGATCCGCTTCCCGCGACGGATCGAGAAATACGGAACGTTCGGAATCGATGAAGCCGAGCCGCTGGCTCTGCCGGAAGTCGACGTCGCTCCAGTCGAAGGAACTGCCGACGACGATCTGGTGCGTTTCGCTGATCTGCGTGAATTGCAGGGCGACGCCTTCCGAGCGCTGATCCGAGCGGCTGAAATTGAACAGCCCGTTCGGCGCCACCCCGGCACACCCCGGGTAGGTCGGCCCGATGTTCTGGTCCAGCGCGCCATTCGGCGAACCGAAACCGTCCGGGCAACTGACGCCCAACCGGTTTGCGCTGGCACCCTGGTCGAAGTCGTCCCACACGTCGCCACCCGTGCCTTTCTGCTTCAGGTCACGGCGATACATCTGCAGGGCGATGCTGGATGAGTCGCTGACGTCGAAACGGATGCGACCGGTCAGGTGGTTCAGGTCGTTGACGTTCTCGTCCGGTGACGTGAAAACCGAATTCGGGCTTTCACGCCACTGTTCTTCCGGGATCAGGCCGTTGCCGACCAGAATGTTCTCCGCCTTCAGCAGGCTCAGCGTGGCTTCTGTCGACCTGCCGCGGATGTCGACACGGCCGAAGTACTGACGCACGCTGGTCGGCGAGTTGGTTCGCCAGCCATCTTCATCGAACTTGTTGAGCGCGAAGAATCCGGCCAGCGGGCCCGAATTGCCACCCGCGGCAAGCTGGTACTGGCGTCGGCCAAACGCACCGCCAAGAGCGGAAAACTCCACTTTCGGGCTGGTAAAGCCCGATTTCGTATTGACCGAGATCGCACCGCCCAGCGTGTTGTGGCCGAACATCGGATTGGACCCGGGCAGGAGGTCCATGCGCAGGATCGCGATATTGGGGATCAGGTCCCAATTCACGACATCGCCAAACGCTTCGTTGATGCGCACCCCGTCGAGATATACCGAAAGGCCCTGCGGCGTGCCGATCAGCGGCGACGCCGCAAAGCCGCGGAAATTCAGATCCTGCTGGAACGGGTTGCCCGCGTAGTCATTGACATTGATCGACTGGAACTGCAGGTTCATCGCTTCCGTCAGCGATACGGCGCCGGACTGCTGCAGTTCGTCGCCGGTGAGGCTCTGGACGTTCGACGTCGATTGCTGCTCGTCGAACACCACGCCTGGCAGCGGCGTGATCATGCGCGGTGCGCGGATCTCGACCGTCGGCAGTTCCTTGACCGGTTCTTCCTGCGCGCAGACGACGGCACTCGCGCTCAGCAGGGCGAGCGCGACCGGGGTCAGGCGAAATGTCTGGGGGCGCGAGGGTTTCATCGGAATGCGTGTAGGACGGCTCCCTACACGATCGATAGCTGTTTATTTCCCTCGCTTTTACCGACAGGCCGCGCGTGACGGCAGGGATAAACTCCCGACGGAAAAATGTCGGGAAAATCTCCC
Source organism: Methyloversatilis sp. RAC08 (assembly GCF_001713355.1). Lineage (NCBI taxonomy): Bacteria > Pseudomonadati > Pseudomonadota > Betaproteobacteria > Nitrosomonadales > Sterolibacteriaceae > Methyloversatilis > Methyloversatilis sp. RAC08. Next base: position 2,291,203 of record NZ_CP016448.1, read on the forward strand.
GAATAATTCGTGCGCTAATCGAACGGGTATGGCGATAAGTCGCCCCGCCGAATGCGTTGATGGGCCGAAAGCCCACGCAGCACTTCACATTCTTCAACAATTGAAAGCGTGGTGCCGCGCCGCGTGGCGGGGGCTGTGCTGCTGCAATGCGCGGGGCTCCCGACGCGCCGGGGCTTCCCGATTTTTCCGTCTGGCAGGGCGCCAGGAGGCGTCCGGATCAGCGCTTCGTTGCCTTCGCGAACGCGTCCGCCAATGCGTTGTTGGCGGACGGGACATCCTGCCCGCGCTCGCTGCGTCGCCCGTCGCCCTGCCGTGCCGGCGGACGGGCGTCCTTCGCGGCCGGCTTGCGCGCCACTTCGTCGCCCAGGCGCATCGTCAGCGCAATGCGCTTGCGGGCGATATCGACCTCGACCACCTTCACCTTGACGATGTCGCCGGCCTTCACCACCTCGGCCGGGTCCTTCACGTAGCGGTTGGCGATGGCTGACACATGCACCAGACCGTCCTGATGCACGCCGATGTCGACGAAGGCACCGAAGTTGGTCACGTTGGTCACCACGCCTTCGAGCAGCATGCCGGGTTCGAGGTCCTTCAGTTGTTCGATGCCGTCGCGGAAGGTCGCCGCGCGGAATTCCGGGCGCGGGTCGCGACCGGGCTTTTCCAGCTCGCGCAGGATGTCCTGCACCGTGGGCAGCCCGAAGCGCTCGTCGGCGTACTGCTGTGCCGACAGCGCCTTGACGGTCGCCGCGTCGCCGATCAGTTCGCGCGCCTTCTTCTTCACGTCGGCCAGGATGCGTTCGACCACCGGATAGGCCTCCGGGTGCACCGCCGAGGCGTCGAGCGGGTTGTCGCCGTTCATGATGCGCAGGAAGCCGGCGCACTGCTCGAACGTCTTGTCGCCCAGCCGCGGTACCGACAGCAGCGCCTTGCGCGACGGGAAGGCGCCGTGGGCGTCGCGGTGTGCCACGATGTTCTGCGCCAATGTGGCGTTCAGGCCGGAAATGCGGGCGAGCAGTGGCACCGACGCGGTATTCACGTCGACGCCGACGGCATTCACGCAATCCTCGACCACGGCGTCGAGCGAGCGGGCGAGCCGGGTCTGGCTCACGTCGTGCTGATACTGGCCGACGCCGATCGCCTTCGGGTCGATCTTCACCAGTTCGGCCAGCGGATCCTGCAGCCGGCGGGCAATCGACACCGCGCCGCGCAGGCTCACGTCCAGCCCGGGGAATTCCTTCGCCGCCAGTTCGGACGCCGAATACACCGACGCGCCGGCTTCCGACACGACGATCTTCGTCATGCCGGGCTCGGGCTTGAGCTTCATCAGGTCGGCCGCCAGCTTGTCGGTTTCGCGGCTGGCCGTGCCGTTGCCGATGGCGATCAGCTGCACGCCGTGCTTCGTGGCGAGGCCGGACAGCACGTGCAGCGAGCCGTCCCAGTCGCGCCGCGGCTCATGCGGGTAGATCGTCGCCGTATCGACCAGCTTGCCGGTGGCGTCCACCACCGCCACCTTCACGCCGGTGCGGATGCCGGGGTCCAGCCCCATGGTCACGCGCGGACCGGCCGGCGCGGCGAGCAGCAGGTCCTTCAGGTTCTTGGCGAACACGCGGATCGCCTCGAGTTCGGCGCGCGCGCGCAGCTCGTTCATCAGGTCGAGCTCGACATGCACCGACAGTTTCACGTTCCAGGTCCAGCGCGCGGTTTCGACCAACCAGCGGTCGGCCGCCCGGCCGTTGTCGCGGATGCCGGCATGCACCATCACGCGCCGCTCGCACGGGTTGGGTTCGGCGCTGCGCGTGCCGTCTTCCGGGTCGGTGTCGAGCACCAGCTTCACCCGCAGCACGTCTTCGTTGCGGCCGCGGAACAGCGCCAGCGCGCGGTGCGACGGAATGTCGGCCAGCTTTTCGCGGTAGGCGAAGTAGTCGCGGAATTTCGCGGCGTCGGCATCGTTCTCCTTTCCGTCGGCCACCGTCGCGACCACGATGCCGTGTTCGGCCACGTGCGCACGCAGCGCGCCGACCAGTTCGGCGCTTTCGGCGAAGCGTTCCATCAGTATCTGGCGCGCGCCGTCGAGCACCGCCTTGGTGTCGGCGAAACCTGCTTCGACGTTCAGGTAAGCCGCGGCTTCGGTCTCCGGCGTCAGCGTCGGATCGGCCAGCAGCTCATCGGCCAGCGGTTCGATGCCCGCCTCGCGCGCGATCTGCGCCTTGGTGCGGCGCTTCTGCTTGTACGGCAGGTAGAGGTCTTCCAGCCGCTGCTTGGTGTCGGCGTTCTCGACTTCGACGCGCAGCGCCGGCGTGAGCTTGCCCTGTTCGTCGATGCTGGCGATCACGGCGGCGCGCCGCTCTTCCAGTTCGCGCATGTACGAGAGGCGTTCTTCGAGCAGACGCAGCTGGGTGTCGTCCAGCCCGCCGGTCACTTCCTTGCGGTAGCGCGAAATGAAGGGCACGGAGGCGCCTTCGTCCAGCAGCGCGACGGCGGCATTGACCTGTTGCGGGCGCGCGCCCAGTTCGGCGGCGAGGCGGTGTTCGATCGAGGGGAGCATGTGCGGCAGGCAGGAACGGCGATGAAGGCGCGAACCCTACCCAAGCGAGCCGCACGCTGCAAGCGGAGAAGCGGCCGCCGCGGCAGGGCGACCTGACGGTCGCCCCGTCCCGACATCTACGCCGCGGCGCGAGGGCCCCGTCGCGCCGCCCAGCCGATCAGGCCAAGACCGGCGAGCATGAGGGCGTACGTTTCGGGTTCTGGCACCGGCGCAAGGAAGCCGCGGATTTCACCGCCCGGGAATTCCGAACTGTGCAGGTTCAGGTAGGCCTTGCCGTCGTTGAGGCCGGCCAGCAGCGCGCTGTAGGCGCTGTCTGCTGTGCCGCCGTTCGCGGTGATGAAAGCGGCGTTGTAGCTCGTTGCCAGCTTCATGTCGAAGGTTTCCATGTAGCTGCCGGACGTCACGCCAGCCGGAAACCCCGGAAACGTGGGCGTCGGGGTCGCAACGCCTGCGGTGCCTTCGCCGGCGAGGGCCGTACAGCAATGGATGTGCGCCACGGTCAGCGTACCGAGCAATCCGCTGAAGCTGGCGTCGATGGTCATCATCCGCAGATCGAGATCCAGTGTCAGCGTAACGCTGCCGGTCCCAGGCGACTCATTGGGCGGCGCCTCTGCCGGGCCGCTGAGCGTGGCGAAATATTCGACTTCCTGGGCGAGGGCGGGCGATGCAAGGGTGGTGGCGGCAAGCAGTGCGGCAACAACGCGAATCCTGTTCATGGGTCTGACCTCCGGAAGGGGTGAAACGACAGAAGACGGTATGAACGGACCCAGGGTGCCGACAGGCCTGCATGGATCCGGTCCTTACTGGATAGTGCAAAAATGTTACGGGCGATAGCGGTATATGGATGCAGTCGTGCACCCGGGAGGCGGGATAACCGGGTTAACATCAAGGCGCCCCGTATCCAGCGTCATCCGACGCGACCTCCCCATGCTGTCCGACCTGAACGCACCGCAACGCGAGGCGGTGAAATACCTCGACGGTCCGTTGCTGGTGCTCGCCGGCGCCGGCTCGGGCAAGACGCGCGTCATCACGCGCAAGATCGGCTATCTGGTGAACGAGTGCGGCATCGAGCCGCGCCACATCGCGGCCATCACCTTCACCAACAAGGCGGCGAAGGAAATGCAGGAGCGCGCGTCGCATCTGCTCGACGGCCGCGCCGGCCGGCAGCTCAACATATCGACCTTCCATGCGCTGGGTGCAAAGATGCTGCGCATCGAGGCCAAGGCGGCCGGACTGAAGCCGGCGTTTTCCATCCTGGACGCGTCCGACGCGCTGTCGGTCGTGCAGGACATATCGAAGGAATCCGACAAGGCGCGGCTGCGTGCGCTGGTGTCGCGCATGTCCGGCTGGAAGAACGCGCTGTTGACCCCCGCGGCCGTTGCGCCGCTCGTCACCAACGAAGCGGAGGCGATCACGCTGCGCGTCTATGAAGAGTACGAACGAACGCTGCGCGCGTATCAGGCGGTCGATTTCGACGACCTGATCGGTCTGCCGGCGCGTCTGCTCGAAACTGACCCCGACCTGCTGGCGCGCTGGCAGTCGCGGTTGCGCTACCTGCTGATCGACGAATACCAGGACACCAACCGCTGTCAGTACCAGATCGTGAAGCTGCTGGCCGGCAGCCGCGGCGCGTTCACCGCGGTCGGCGACGACGATCAGGCCATCTACGCCTGGCGCGGCGCCGACGTGGAAAACCTGCGCACGCTGCAGACCGACTACCCCAAGCTCAAGGTGATCAAGCTGGAACAGAACTACCGTTCGATGCAGCGCATCCTCGCAGCGGCGAACACGCTCATTTCCAGCAACCAGAAGCTGTTCGAGAAGAAGCTGTGGTCCGACATGGGGCGCGGCGACCCGATCACGCTGATGGTGGCGCGCGACGCCGAGCACGAAGCCGAATGCATCGCCATGCGCATCGCGGCGCACAAGTTCGAACACCGCGGCAAGTTCGGCGACTACGCGGTGCTGTATCGCGGCAACCATCAGGCGCGCGTCATCGAAACCGCGCTGCGCGAACAGAAGATTCCGTATCTGGTCAGCGGCGGGCAGTCCTTCTTCGATCGCGCCGAAATCAAGGACGTGATGGCCTATCTGCGACTGGTCGCCAACAGCAACGACGACCCGGCCTTCATCCGCGCGGTGACCACGCCGCGCCGCGGCATCGGCGGCACCAGCCTGGAAGCGCTCGGCACCTATGCCGGCGAGCGCCACATCAGCCTGTTTGCCGCGCTGTTCGAAACCGGCGCCGAACACGCGCTGCCGGCGCGCGCGCTGACGCCGCTGCGCGAATTCGGCGACTTCATCAACCGTCTCGAATGGCGTGCCCGCACCGAAGCACCGCGCCTGTTGCTGGAAGACCTGCTGCGCGGCATCGGCTACGAAACCTGGCTGTTCGAGCAGTTCGAACCGAAGGAGGCGGAAACGCGCTGGAACAATGTGCGCGATTTCGTCGACTGGATGGGGCGCAAGGGCGAGGAAGACGGCAAGACCTTGCTCGAACTGACGCAGACCGTCGCGCTGATCACGATGCTCGACAAGCGCGACGACGACGAGGCGCGCGACGCGGTGCAGCTGTCCACACTGCATGCGTCCAAGGGGCTGGAATACCCGCACGTGTTCCTGGTCGGGCTGGAGGAGGGCATCCTGCCGCACCGCGAGTCGATCGAGGAAGGGCGCATCGAGGAAGAGCGCCGGCTGATGTATGTCGGCATCACGCGCGCCCGGCGCACGCTGACGCTGAGCCATTGCGAGCGTCGGCGCAGCGGGCGCGAATCGCGCGACTGCGAACCGTCGCGCTTCATCGCCGAAATGGGCGAAGACGTGCAGCGCCCGAACACCGACGCCGCGCCCAAAGCCGAACAGCGCGCCGCCAACGTGGCGCGGCTGGAATCGCTCAAGGCCTTGCTGGGCGGCACGCCACCGCCCAAGGCGTAGGTGGGCGCGACGGCGTGGAGCGCCGGCACCGGATGGACGTAAAAAAGCCCGCCGGGTCGCGGCGGGCTTTTCCGGAAGCGCGGTGCCTTACTTGACGGCCGCCACCATGACTTCAACGGCTGCCTTGACCTCGGCATCCTTCAACGTCACGTTGCCACCCTTGGCCGGCATCGCGCCCTTGCCCTTGATCGCGTTGTTAACCATCGAATCAAGTCCGGTCGCGAGCCGCGCCGACCACTGTCCCTTGTCGCCGAACTTCGGCGCACCGGCCACGCCCATCGCGTGGCAGGCGGCGCAGGCCTTGTTGTACACCGCCTGACCGTCGATGCCGGCGGCCGGCGCAGCGGCAGGTGCGGCGGCAGCAACCGGTGCGTCGTCGTAGGCCGCGGCCGCGATCGCCGGCACTTCGATCGGCGTCGGGGCCGGTGCCGCGGCCGCAGGTTCGGGCGCCGGTGCGGCAGCCGCTGGCGCGGCATCTTCCATCGCGGGCTCGGCAAACTTGCCGCCCGATTCGTTCGCCATGTAGGCCACCGCGCGGGTGATTTCAGCTTCGGTCAGTGCAGCGTTGCCGCCCTTGGCGGGCATCGCGCCCTTGCCATTCACTGCCGAATGCACCAGCGCTTCCAGACCGGTCGCGATGCGGCTGGCCCAGCCCGCGTTGTCGCCCAGCTTCGGCGCGCCTGCGGCACCGGCGTCATGACAGGCCGCACAGGCCGCCTTGTACACCTGCACACCGGTCTTCGGACCTGCAGCGGCGGAATCCGCTTCACCGAGTTCGACCCGCGCCACCGGCTGGATACCCGCCGCGATGATTTCCGGATTGGCCGTGTCAAGACCCTTGTAGCCCGACAGCACGAATTGGGCAACCAGCACTGCGATGCCCACAAACACCACAAACGACAGTACAACGACCGCCGCCAGCTGCTGCGGCGTCTTGATGAAAGACTCGTGTTCCTCGTGCGCGTCCGACATGGTGTGCGTTCCTTTGAAAACCTTGTGACAGGTGAAAACAAAACGCGCCATTATAGCGGCAGCGAGCCGCTTTCGCCTCACCTGCAACAGCGCGCCATGGACGCGTCCGGGCAAAGCCGCTATCCTTTGCACCGTTCTGATCGTGTTTTCCGGTCGGTCCCCGGGGCTCCCCGCCCCCGATACACCCAAGCGCCTGTAGCTCAGCTGGATAGAGTACTGCCCTCCGAAGGCAGGGGTCGTGCGTTCGAATCGCGCCAGGCGCGCCAGATTCAAGAAAGGGCCGGATCTTTGCGATCCGGCCCTTTTTGTCTTTCAACAGTGTCGCGGGCGGTCATGTCCACCAGCGGATTCGTTCCGTATTCGCCCCACGATTCGCGCCGTCAACATGAATCGCATTGTTCTTCCAGACACCCTGCAGCCTCGCGACAGAGGCGGGACGAAGGCTTCATGAAATCCACGCTGCTCGCATCGACCCTTTCGCTTATCGTCGCATTGCCACTTGCCGTAGGCGCTGCCGACCCCGCACCGGGCGAATTTGCCTTCAGCGGCGACGCGCGGCTGGGCTACTTCGGTCGCGAGCGCGAAGATCGCAACGGCAGTCGCAGCGACGAAAGTGACTGGCGTATCCGGGTTCGCCCCGGTGTCCTCTGGCAGGTGACCACGGAACTGAGCGCCAAGGCCCGCTTCGCGGGGCGCTACTCGACCGACGACAGCAACGACAACCACTACGAATTCTTCACCGCGATCCCGCAGAGCGACGGCCTGGGCTTCGGCGATTCGACCATCGACGAGCTCCATCTGCGTTACAAGCCCGGCAACTGGGACGTGAAGGTGGGTCGCATGCAGACCAGCTTCGAACTGGAGGGCATCGCGAAGAAATCGCTGAGCCGCAACGATTCGCCCAACACCGACATCACGTGGACAGACGGCATTCACGCCCGCTACGTCGACGCCGCAGGCTGGAACTACCACGTCATCCTCCAGCGCAGCGAGGACGACGGCCCCACCACCGTTCGGCGCAGTCCGCTGGCGTTCACGGAGTCGGCCAGCCACGCCACTTACTATTTCGGCATGGAACGGAAGGACCCGAACGGTCGCTTCCTGCAGCTCGGATGGGATATCACCTACATACCCAGCGCGCTGCGCACGGACGGCACCGCAGCCGGTCGCATCGACGATTATCTGGGCATCGCCGGCCGCATGGCGCTGCAATGGCGGCTCGCCGGTGGGATGCGGTTCGTCTGGGCAGGTGAAGCCGGCTTCGCGCCCAATACATCGACCGAAGCGGCGCTGCGTCTGTCGGGCTCCGGAGATGCGAGCGGGCTGGCTTTCCAGACCTCGGTCAATCTCGTGGATTTCGCACCCGGCCATGGTGTCGGGCTCGTCTATGGTCAGGCGGGCGGAGGCTGGCTGCTGTCACCCGATTTCGGCAACAATCAGGAACTGCTGGAACTGCGCTACCAGTGGAAACTGTCCGCCACGCAGTCGATCGAGACACGGGTGCGCCAGCGGCGCGATCTGGAGCAGCGAACCGATGCGGCCCGGAAGCGTGTCGACGACGATGTCTACGTCCGGTTCACGCAGCGCTTCTGACAGCGTCGGCGGGCGCCGGACCCGGTGATCGATAATCCGCAATTTGCCGCTTCATCATTCAAGTCCGTGAAGTCACTTCTTTACTTCGCTGTTGCCTGTGTCATCTGCACCGGCGTGCTGGCCGAAACCCATCTGGGCATCCGGCCGCTCGATTCGCTGGGCGAGGTACGGGCGCGTTTCCCGGATGCGCAGTTCGTGCGTATGGCGCCAGACTGGGCCGACGAGTCGCAGGTGCTGTTCTCGCTCACCGGCGGTGCGCTTCAGGGCCAGCTCCTCGTGCTGTTCATCGATGGGCGCCCGGACTACCGGCGTGAAATCGCGGATGGCTTCGCCGACGATCTCGATGCGCTGAAGTTGCTCGCGGCCGAGCGCGACGACCAGGCGCTGCGCGTGAGATGGGTGAGATGGGTGCCAGCCACGCCGCTGCGGGTGCAGGACGTGGTCGCGAAATACGGCCGGTGGGACGCGAGCGGGTTGTCGGACGACGGCGTCAGACTCTACCGGAGCTGGGACGCCCGGGGCATCACGGTGCTGCTGTCGGAAGACGAACAGTCGGTGCTGATGCTGGACTTCGTGTTTTCCGAAGACGAACAGCGCGACGCCTTCATTCGGCGTTACGGTCAGTTGCCGGCGTGGCTCAGGCCCGAGGTCGGGGCCACGGACGCACCGGGTGCGACGCCCCGGATCACGCCCGCACGGTGACGCCGCCCGGTGCGGGCGGGTGGCCTTTCAACCGTCGCCGCGCGCCACCTTCGCTTCGTAGTCTTCAAGCGTGATGACGCCTTCCTTTTCAGCGCGCGCGACCTCGTGTCCGGGCAGCACGTCCTGCACCATGTCGAGCCGCTTCCACAGCGCGAGCGGCGTTTCGCAGGCGGCCCTGGGCACGTACTTCGACTGATCCAGCTTCCTGTAGCGATGAATGTAGCGCGGGCAATTCACCCACACCTTCGTGACGGTCACCCGCACCAGATACTTCGCTTCGGTGTATTCGGCCATCAGCGGATGGTCACGCAGAAATTCGGCGGTGCCTTGAACACGCACGCGGTGCGGCGTTTCGAAGTCGATGAACAGCAGGCCGACGCGCGCCTGGCCGACGATATTGCCCATCGAGTAAAACATGCCGTTGCCGTCGTAGCCGGGGAACACCAGTGTCTGTGCGTCGATCACCTTCACGACGCCGGTCGGCCCGCCCTTGTACGACACGGTCGGGTTGCCTTCGGGATCGACGGTCGACAGAAAAAACATGTCGCGCCCCTCGATGAAGGCTTTTTCCTCGTCGGTGATCGTTTCGTGGATCCAGTTCTGGTCCAGCATGTCGGCCAGTTTCGTGGTGCCGAATTCCTGCTGCAGCGCGCGGTGTTCGTCGGCGTAGATTGAAGCCATGTCTCCTCCTGAGGTCTGTGTTCCGGCGTACGGCGTCAGCCGTCGCGCGCATCCGGTGCCCGGGCGCCGGTGGAGGATACCCCAGCGGAACACCCGGCCGTGCGGGCCGGGTGCGGGAGCGGGCTGGCTGCCGGAAGGTGGGCGGATCAGAAGCGGAAGAGCGCGCCGAGTGACCAGGTGTCCACGTCACCGCTGCCGGTGTTGCTGCCGCCAAGGCTGTCGTAGCGGGTGAATTCGCCGCGCAGCCCGATCGATGGCGTCAGCGCATAACCCACGCCCAGGCCATACAGGCCGCTCCAGTCGCGGTCCTGTCCCGTGCCGGCGGCCGCACCGCCGGGGCCGGTTACGTCGACATCGGCTTCGACCTTGGCGTGGATGCCGCCGAGCCGGCCGAATACCGAAAACTTCTCGCCCACCGGCAGGATGCCCAGTACCGATGCGGTCCAGCCATGGGCATCGATCTGCGCACGCGCACTGCCACCGGTGAAGCCGGCCCGGTAGCGCGCGCTGCCGAAGTCGGCGTAACCAAGTTCGAATGCCAGATAGGGGTTGAGCTGATAGCCGAGCGACACGCCGTAGTGCGTGTCGTGCTCATCCACGCTGGAACGCAGACCGGTGGCACCGGCCGATACCAGTGCTGCATCGGTCTCGCTGCGACCCATGTCGACGTTCGAGCGGCCGATCGAGGCGCCGACATAGAAGTCGCCCGCCAGCGTGGACGACGCGGCGAGCGACAGCAGGGCACCACACAGCAGCGAAGGTTTGGTCATCATCGAATACTCCTTTGGAATGGAGCGGCGGAGTATATACATATGACAATGAGAAATGACTTCGGCATAACAATATGTGTCGCTGCTGCAACACCGGGGAATTCCGGCGGCACATCGATGTCGATCAGCGCGATACCCGCTTGCACCCGCGGGCGGCCCGGTGCATCGTGCCCCGGCCACACCGCACGGCTACGCAGGAGATTCAGCATGAAACGCAAGACAGCCAAGGATTTCGCGCCCGAAGTGATGGCGCTGTTCGATCACTATGTGCACGGCGCCATCGACCGGCGCGGCTTTCTCGATGCCGCCGCGCGCTTCGCGGTGGGTGGCGTGACGGCGTCGATGCTGCTCGAGGCGCTCAGTCCGAACTTCGCGCAGGCGCAGCAGGTGAAACCGGACGACCCGGCGCTGAAGACCGACTACGTCGAGTACGCCACGCGTGGCGGCTACGGCAAGGTGCGCGGTTACCTCGCACAACCGGCGCAGGCGACCGGCCCGCTGCCGGCGGTTCTCGTGGTGCACGAAAACCGCGGCCTGAACCCGCACATCGAAGACGTTACGCGCCGGCTCGCGCTGGAGGGCTATCTCGCGCTGGCACCCGACGCGCTGCATCCGCTCGGGGGATATCCGGGCAATGAAGACATGGCGCGCGAACTGTTCCAGCAGCTGGACCAGAAGAAGACGCGCGAAGACTTCGTGTCACTGGCGCTCGCCTTCCGTGCGCACGATCTCGGCAACGGCAGGCTGGGGGTGGTCGGCTTCTGCTATGGCGGCGCCATCGCCAATTTCCTCGCGACGAAACTGCCCGACCTGAATGCCGCGGTGCCGTTCTACGGCAGCCAGCCCCCGCTGGAAGACGTGCCGGCGATTGGTTCGCCGCTGTTGATCCACTACGCCGACCAGGACGAAAAGGTGAATGCCGGCGCCACCCGCTACGACGCTGCGCTGGTCACTGCCGGCAAGGCGTATCAGACCTATGTCTATCCGGGCACGCTGCACGGCTTCCACAACGACACCACGCCCCGCTACGACGAGCGCGCCGCCAGACTGGCCTGGCAGCGCACGCTGGATTTCTTCGCGCAGCATTTGCGCACCTGAAAAGGGCTGGATGCAGAGGCTGTGGGCAACTGCGGAAGCGGCGGCCTATGGGAGCGGCGGCCTGTGGGAGCGGCGGCCTGTGGGAGCGGCGGCCTCGCCGCGATCGGCGCGTTGATCAACGATCATCGCGGCATCAATCGCGGCGAGGCCGCCGCTCCCACAGGCGCCGCTTGTATGTTCTGCCTCGGCAAGTTGTAGTGAGAACTTGTCGGGGTGGAGGGACTAACGCCGCTTCTGGCTTTTGCACAGACCGTGGGAGATATCGTCCCGCCCCTCACCATCGAGCACCCATGAGGAATCCATCGACGCGGCCCTCGCCGGCCCTGATCGACCATATCCTGCAAGCGATTGCCTGGTGAGTCCCGACAAGTCCCTAAACCTTAGTCGGGAGCGCCTGTTCATGACAAGTCAGCCTTCGCCGATTCACATCGGCATCGACGTATCCAAAGCCAGCCTCGATATCGCACTGGGCGAGCACGGCCCGGTGCAGCGCATCGACAACACCCCTCTAGCCATCCGGGCCTGGCTGCGCACCTTGCCCAGCGGCCCGCTGCACATCGGCTGCGAGGCCACCGGCACCTACCACCTCGCGCTGCGCGACGCCGTGATCAAGGCCGGGCACCCGCTCTACCTGATCGACGGCTACCGCCTCTCGCGCTACCGCGGCGCCACCAGCGTGCGGGCCAAGACCGACCCGATCGACGCCCGGCTCATCGCCCGCTACGTCGCCAAAGAGGGCACGCACCTGCGCCCCTACACGCTGCCGCCCGAGGCCACGCAACGCGTGCAGCAACTGCTGCGTCGTCGCGCCACCCTGGTCCGGACCGCCGTCATCTTGCGCCAGAGCCTGTCCGATCTGCCCGGCTTCAAGCGCGAGGTGCGCGACCTTCCATCGGGGCGCCTTCACCCGTGCAGACGCCTTCATCGCCTATCTCGGCCTCGATGTGTGCGTGCGCCAATCGGGCAACCAGCACGCCCGCGGCACCCTGAGCAAAAAGGGCGACCCGGAGCTACGCCGACTCCTGCACAACGCCGCCATGGCAGCCAGCCGATCCGACACCTGGAAGCCTACCTACCAAGCCTTCATCGCCCGCGGCTTCTCCCGCACCCAGGCCCTTGTCGCCCTGGCACGAAAGATCGCTCGCGTTGCCTTCTCTCTGATGAAAACCGGCACTCAATACCAACCCGGAGGGCTCAAAAACACTTGTGCTCAGACATAGAATCTCCCACAGAAGAGCTCCCACAGAAGAGCTCCCATGGCCGGAGCTATGCTCAACGCCTCTGCGGTCACGACAGCGGCTTCCTTGGCTGCTGCCAGGCGGGTCCCTTCAGTGCGCCTCGTCCCAGTTCAGGCCGACACCGGCTTCGACCTTCAGCGGCACCGACAGCTGGGCCACGCCTTCCATCAGCGCCGGCACGCGCTCGCGCACGAGGTCGATTTCGACGTCCGGCACTTCGAGCACCAGTTCGTCATGCACCTGCAGCACCAGCCGCGTGCCGAGCTGTTCGCGGTCGAGCCAGCCTGATACCGCGATCATCGCCAGCTTGATCAGGTCGGCGGCCGTACCCTGCATCGGCGCATTGATCGCGGCCCGCTCGGCGCCCTGTCGGCGGGCGACCTGGGCGGCGCGGATTTCCGGCAGCTGCAGCCGGCGGCCGAACACCGTTTCGACCCAGCCCTGCTCCCGCGCCAGCGCACGGGTTTCGTCCATGTAGCGTGCGACGCCGGGGTAGCGCGCGAAATAGCGGTCGATCCAGCCCGCAGCCGCGGCGCGTTCGATGCCCAGGTTCTTCGCCAGCCCGTGCGCGCTCATGCCGTAGATCAGGCCGAAATTGATCACCTTGGCGTAGCGGCGCTGTTCACTGCTGACCTCGCCCGGCGGTACGCCGAACACTTCCGACGCGGTCGCGCGGTGCACGTCTTCGCCATCGGCGAAGGCCTGCAGCAGGCGTGCGTCCTGCGACAGGTGGGCCATGATGCGCAGCTCGATCTGCGAATAGTCGGCGCTCACCAGTACATGGCCGGGCGGCGCAATGAATGCGGAGCGGATGCGCCGGCCTTCCGCGGTGCGTACCGGAATGTTCTGCAGATTGGGGTCGACCGACGACAGCCGACCGGTCACCGCGACCGCCTGGCTGAAGCTGGTGTGCACGCGGCCGGTGTCGGCGCGCACCATGCGCGGCAGCTTGTCGGTGTAAGTACCCTTGAGCTTGGCCAGGCTGCGGTATTCGAGGATGAGCGCCGGCAGCGGGTAGTCGAGCGCCAGTTGCGACAGCACTTCTTCGTCGGTCGAGGGTGTGCCGCTCGGCGTCTTCTTGATCACCGGCAGCTTTTCGCGCTCGAACAGGATTTCCGCCAGCTGCTTCGGCGAGTTGATGTTGAACGGCTGCTTCGCTGCCGCGTGGGCGCGCGCTTCCAGATCGATCATCTTCTGACCCAGCTCGTTGCTCTGCGCGGCCAGCGAGCCGACGTCAAGCAGCACGCCGGTGCGCTCCATGTCGAACAGGATCTGCGACACCGGCAGTTCGATGTCTCTATATATATAGGCAAGCTTGGGGTCGGACTGGATGCGCGGCGCGAGCACCGCGTGCACGCGCAGCGTTACGTCGGCGTCTTCGGCCGCATAGTCGGTGGCGCGGTCGACCGCGACCTGATCGAAGCCGATGCGCGACGCGCCCTTGCCGGTCACCTCGTCGTAGCTGATCACCTTGATGCCGAGGTGGCGGGTGACCAGCGCATCCAGGCTGTGGCTGCGGTCGGCATCGAGCACATAGCTTTCCAGCAGCGTGTCATCGACCACGCCGGCCAGCCGGATGCCATGGTTGGCGAATACGTGGCGGTCGTACTTGAGGTTCTGTCCGAGCTTGCCGTGTGCAGCCGATTCCAGCCAGGGCTTGAGCTTTGCCAGCACCTCGTCGCGCGGCAGCTGTTCCGGCGCGTCCGGATAGCAGTGCGCCAGCGGCAGATAGGCCGCGACGCCTGCTTCCAGCGCGAAGCTCATGCCGACCAGTTGCGCCTCCATCGGCTCCAGGCTGGTGGTTTCGGTGTCCAGCGACACCACCGCGGCAGCGTCGAGCAGCGCCAGCCAGCGCTCGAGCGCCGGCCAGTCGAGCAGCGTTTCGTAGTGCGTACGGTGGCTGCCTTCCGGTTCGGTGGACGGCGTGGCGTCCGCGGCCGGCGCCGGCGCGTTGATCGTCTTCTTCGGTCCCTTCGCCAGTTCTTCCAGCAGGCCGCGGAAACCGTAGCGCTCGTAGATCGGCCTCAGCGCGTCGGCGTTTTCGCCGTCCGAGGTCAGCGATTCGAGCGGCTGCGGCAGTTCGACGTCGCACTTCACCGTCAGCAGGCGGCGCGCCAGCGGCAGGAAGCCCAGGTGGGCGCGCAGGTTTTCGCCCACCTTGCCGCTGATTTCGTCGGCATGCGCGACGATGTCGTCGAGCGAGCCGTACTGCTGCATCCACTTCACGGCGGTCTTCGGACCGCACTTGTCTACGCCGGGCACGTTGTCCACGCTGTCGCCGATCAGCGCGAGGTAGTCGACGATGCCGGCCGGCGTCACGCCGAACTTGGCCAGCACGCCGGCTTCGTCCAGCTTTTCCTCGCTCATCGTGTTCACCAGCGTCACGTGCCGGTTCACCAGCTGCGCCAGATCCTTGTCGCCGGTGGAAATGACGCAGTCGATGCCGCGTGTGGTGGCCTGGGCCGACAAGGTGCCGATCACGTCGTCGGCTTCCACGCCGTCGATCATCAGCAGCGGCCAGCCGAGCGCGCGCACCGCGTCGTGGATGGGTGCAATCTGTGCCGCGAGTTCTTCCGGCATCGGCGGGCGGTGGCTCTTGTAGTCCGGATACCAGTCGTCGCGGAAGGTCGGACCCTTGGCGTCGAACACACAGGCGCGGTAGTCCGCCTTGTAGTCGCTTGCCAGCCGCCTTAGCATGTTGATGACTCCGCGCAGTGCGCCGGTCGGCTCGCCCTGGGCATTGCGCAGGTCGGGCATGGCGTGGAAGGCGCGGTACAGGTAGGACGAACCATCGACAAGCAGCAGCGTGGGCATGGCGGATTCCGTGATTGCTCAGCGCGCCATTATCAACCCCGGACCCCCTCCCCATGAGCGCGAAAGACAAACTTCCCGGCATGATCGACCCCGGTGACGCGGCACGCGCCAGCAGTGCGCGCGAGGCCTGGCGCATCTTCGGCATCATGGCCGAATTCGTCGAGGCGACCGAAAGGCTGCAGGCCATCCGCCCGGCGGTCAGCATTTTCGGCAGCGCTCGCACGCCGCGCGAGCACCCCTACTACGACCTGACCGAGCGCATCGCGCGCCAGTTGTCGGACGCCGGCTTTTCGGTCATTTCCGGTGGCGGCCCGGGCATCATGGAAGCCGCCAACAAGGGCGCCTTCCACGGCAAATCGCCCAGTGTCGGGCTGAACATCCAGCTGCCGATGGAACAGAGCGCGAACGTCTATCAGGACATTTCGCATTCCTTCGAGCACTTCTTTGCCCGCAAGTACATGTTCGTGCGCTTCGCCGCCGCCTATGTCGTGATGCCCGGCGGTTTCGGCACGCTGGACGAGCTGATGGAAGCGCTGACGCTGATCCAGACCCGCAAGAGCCGCAGCATTCCCATCATCCTGGTGCATACACCGTTCTGGCAGGGGCTGATCGACTGGTTCCGCAGCACGCTGGTGACCGAAGGCATGATTTCCGCGTCCGACATCGATCTGGTGCAGCTGATCGACGATCCGGCCGAGGTGGTCGAGGCGATCTTCCGTCATTACGAGAACCGCAGCTTCCTGCCGTTGCCTGAGGAGCATGAAGCCATGCTGAATCTGTAGGTTCAGGACGCAGGATCAAAGATGCAAGGAAACAACGGGCCGGTCCATGCGTCACCGGGAAGCGCGGGGGCCTCTGTTAAACTGCCGAATCACAAAGGATTTTCGATGCGACTGCTCCTATCTGCCGCCCTGATCGCCGCCTCGCTGGCGCTTGCTGCCCCGCCGGTTTTCGCCCAGGCCGACCGGCCGGCAGATCTGCAGCCCATTCCGGAACCACCGCCGCCGCCGCTGCCGCTCGAGGGCGGCGACGTGACGACCGAGCCGCAGGTGACCATCATCCAGAAGGCGGACGAGCGGGTCGAGGAGTACCGCATGAACGGCAAGCTCTACATGATCAAGGTGACGCCGTCGCACGGCGTGCCCTACTACCTGATGGACGAGAACGGTGGCGGCGTGATGACACGCTACGACGATCTCGATCAGGGTCTGCGCGTCCCGAAATGGGTCATTTTCTCGTTCGACTGACCTGCATGCGCCGTCGGCGCGTGCCCAACTTCCGAAACTGATACGTGTCTGTCTTCACCACCGTCACCGCAGACGAGATGCGCGACTGGCTGAAGAATTACTCCATCGGCCATCTGCTGTCGCTGGAGGGAATTCCGGCCGGCATCGAAAACACCAATTACTTCGTCGACACTTCGAACGGTCGCTACGTGCTGACGCTGTTCGAAAAGCTGACGCGCGCCGAACTGCCGTTCTACGTGCACCTGATGGCGCACCTGTCGCGCCACGGCATTCCGTGCCCCGCGCCGATCGCCGATCGCGACAACGAATACCTCGGCACGCTCAACGGCAAGCCGGCGATGCTCGCCACAAGACTGGCCGGGAAATCGCAGATGGCACCGCAGGCGCCGCACTGCGCTGCGGTCGGCGGCATGCTGGCGACGATGCATGTGGCCGGCCAGAGCTACGGGCGGCGCTTCGCCAATCCGCGCGGCTACGACTGGTGGCGCGCCGCCGCGCCGCAGCTGCTGGGTTTCCTCGACGCCGATGACCGCGCACTGCTCGAATCCGAGATGGCGTTCCAGATCGCGGCGCGCGAGGGGGGCGCCTGCGCCGGGCTGCCGGCCGGCGTGGTGCACGCCGACCTGTTTCGCGACAACTGCCTGATGGACGGCGAGCGCATCGGCGGCATCATCGATTTCTACTTCGCCGGCGATGACTTCCTGCTGTTCGATCTCGCGGTGACGATGAATGACTGGTGCTCCGATGAGTCCGGCGAACTGGTGGCCGACCGCGCCGAAGCGATGCTTGAAGCCTACCGCGACGAGCGTCCGCTGACCGACGCCGAACACGGTGCGTGGCCGCTGATGCTGCGCGCCGCCGCGCTGCGCTTCTGGCTGTCGCGCCTTTATGACTTCCACCTGCCGCGTGATGGAGAGATGGTGCACAAGCACGACCCGAAGCGCTTCCGCGACATCCTGCGCGCCCGCATCCATGCCGGCGACGCCCTGCCATGGCAGTGAATCTGCAGGCACGCGCGCTGCCGGCGCTGGCCGGCTGGTCCTGGATCAGCGGTGGCTTCGCGCTGTTCCGCCGCAATCCGCCGCTGATGACCGCGCTCACCATGGGCTATCTGCTGGTGATGGTGTTCCTGAACATCGTGCCGTTGATCGGCCCGGTGCTGGTCGCTGTCTGCCTGCCGGTCATGTCGGTCATCGTATTCAACGGCGCCCGCCTGCTCGACAAGCAGCTCGATGTATCGACCGAAGTGCTCAAGACCGGACTGGCCGAGAACCTACGGCCGCTGGTCCAGCTCGGCTTCGTGCATCTGGCGGGTTCGCTGGTCGTGGTGCTGATCCATACCCTGTTGTTCGCCGCGCCCGACGTGCCGCTGGCCGAAGCCGACGAGGAGGCGTTCACGCGCACGCTGATGCAACTGCTGCCGCTGGTGCTGCCGCTGATCCTGATCATGTGGTTTCCGCCCTATCTGATCGCGACCCAGGGCATCAAGCTCGGCAAGGCGCTGTTTTTCGGCGCAGTTGCGGTGCTGCGCAATGCCGGTGCCTTCATCGTGTATTTCGCCGGCGCGGCGGTTCTCGGCGTCGGCCTGCCGGTGCTGGTGATCCAGCTGATCGGCAACGACGAAGGCATCGCCAGCCTGTTGCGCATCGGCGTGCGCATGACGTTGCTGTTCGTGCTGGTGCCGACGCTGGCAGCCAGCCTGTACGTGAGCTTCCAGCAGGTGTTCGCGCAATTGCCCGAACCGGAGCCTGAGCCCGAAGCAGAAGCAGAAGCCGATTCCGAGCCCGATCTCGAGCCCGACGCCCGATCCGGGCCGGATTCCGGACCGCGCAAAGACGCCGCCGATGAGTGAGCCACGGCCGGCCGGTGCAGGCTCCGGCATGCCTCTGGGTATTTTCGGCGGGTCGTTCGACCCGGTGCACCTGGGCCATCTGCGGCTGGCCGAAGAAGCGCTTGAAACACTGCAGCTCGAGCGTGTGCGCTGGATTCCGGCCGGTCAGCCCTGGCACCGCGATGCGTTGCGCACCGACGCGGCGCATCGGCTCGCCATGGTGCGACTGGCCACCGCGTCCAACCCCGCGTTCGAGGTCGATGCGCGCGAAGCGGAGGCTGGCGCACCGGGCTACACGGCCGATACGCTGCAGGCGCTGCGCGCCGAGCTGGGCCTTGAGCGTCCGCTGGTGCTCATCCTGGGTGCCGACGCGTTCAGCCAGCTGCATACCTGGCAGCGCTGGAAGTCGCTGTTCGAACTGGCGCACATCGGACTGGCGACGCGTGCCGGGCAGGCGGTCGATCCGGCCGCGCTCGACGGCGCGCTGGCGACCGAACTTTCCGCCCGTCTGCAGCGCGACCCGGCGGCGCTGTGCGCGGCACCGGCCGGCGCCGTTATACCGTTCGACATGACCGCACTGGCCATTTCGGCCACCGATCTGCGGGCACGACTGGCGCGCGGCGCCAGCTGCCGCTATCTTGCCCCGACAGGCGTGCTCGATTACATCCGCCATCACCGGCTTTACTGAGAGAATTCATGGAAATCAATGCATTGCAGGCGCTGGTGGTCGACGCGCTGGAAGACATCAAGGGCAAGGACATCGAAGTGATCGATACCTCGAACTTCAATGCCCTGTTCGACCGGCTGGTCATCGCCAGCGGTGACTCGAATCGGCAGACGCGCGCACTGGCGCGCCACGTGCAGGACAAGGCCCGGGAAGCCGGCGCGCACGTGATCAGCGTCGAAGGCGAAGAAACCGGCGAGTGGGTGCTGGTCGATCTGGGCGATCTGGTGGTGCATGTCATGCAGCCGGCGGTGCGTGCCTATTACAACCTGGAAGAATTGTGGTCGGGCTCGGCCAAGCCGTCCGATCGTTCGGCCGCTGCCGCGCGCAGCCCGGGCGTACGCGGTCGCGGACCGGACGCGCGTTGAAGCTGCGGGTGATCTGTGTCGGGCACCGCATGCCCGGCTGGGTCGATGCCGGCGTCGAAGAATTTGCCCGCCGCATGCCGCGCGAGTCGCCATTCGTCGTCACCGAAATCAAGGCCGAGCCGAGAACGCAGGGCAAGCCGGTCGAGGCCCTCCTCGACGCCGAGCGCGTGCGCATCGAACAGGCGATTCCGCCGCGCGCCCGCATCGTCGCTCTCGACGAACGCGGCGACGACCTGACCACCGTGGCGCTGGCCGAGCGGCTGCGCAGCTGGCGTGACGGCGGTGACGACGTGGCGTTGCTGATCGGCGGTCCGGACGGCCTCGCGCCAGCGCTCAAGGCGCGTGCCCACGAGCTGATCCGCCTGTCCAGCCTCACCCTGCCGCACGCACTCGCCCGCCTGTTGCTCGCGGAAGCGTTGTATCGTGCAGCCAGCCTCGAATCCAACCATCCGTATCACAGAGAATGAGTCTGTCGACCACCGTACCGCCCGCGCTTTATCTGGCATCGCGCAGCCCGCGCCGGCGTGAATTGCTGACCCAGATCGGCGCACCCTTCCTCGTACTGCCCTTTCGTGGCCTGCCGCGCGAAGACATCGACGTACTGGAAGATGTGCGCGACGGCGAAGACGCGGAAGGCTACGTCGTGCGCGTGGCGCGCGCCAAGGCCCTTGGCGGCGAGCAGCGCCTGTCCTGGCGGCGTCTGTCTTCCGGGCTGGTGCTGTCGGCCGACACCACGGTCGAAGTCGATGGCGAAATACTGGGCAAGCCGGCCGACGCGGCCGACGCCACCCGCATGCTCGGGCTGCTGTCGGGCCGCAGTCACCGCGTGCTGACCGCGGTCGCGGTCAGCGACGGACGCCGGCTCGAACACGTGCTGTCGATCTCCACCGTGCGATTTTCTGCGCTCGACGCGCGCGACATCGAACGTTATGTCGCGTCCGGCGAACCGATGGACAAGGCCGGTGCCTATGGCATTCAGGGCCGCGCCGGTGCGTTCGTCGAACACATCGACGGCTCCTACACCGGCATCGTCGGCCTGCCGCTGAATGAAACCTGGCAGCTGCTGCGCCGCTTCGGCCTCCATTTCTGACTGAATTTTCGAGCGAGATTCCGCCATCCCACCCTTCCCGGTCCGTGCAGTCATGAACGATCAATTCCTCATCAACTTCACGCCGCAGGAAACGCGGGTGGCGCTGCTGCAGCAGGGTGCCGTGCAGGAGCTGCACATCGAGCGCAGCAGCGCGCGCGGCATCGTCGGCAATATCTATCTCGGCCGCGTGGTGCGCGTGCTGCCCGGCATGCAGTCGGCCTTCATCGACGTCGGGCTCGAACGCACCGCCTTCCTGCATGTGGCCGACATCTGGGAAGCGCGCCAGAACGGTGACGCGCCGAAACCGATCGAGCGCCTGCTGACCGAAGGCCAGAGCGTGCTGGTGCAGGCGCTGAAAGACCCGATCGGCACCAAGGGCGCGCGCATGTCGACCCAGATCAGCATCGCCGGCCGGCTGCTTGTGCATCTGCCGCAGGACCGCCACATCGGCATTTCGCAGCGCATCGAGGTGACCGAAGAGCGCGAGGCGCTGCGCACGCGCATCCAGGCGCTGCTGCCACAGGAAGATCCGGGCGGGTACATCGTGCGCACCATGGCCGAATGCGCAAGTGATGAAGAGCTGTCGGCCGACATCGCCTACCTGCGCAAGATATGGCAGGAAATCCGCAACCGCGCCAAGACCGCCAAGCCGCCGTCACTGGTGTTCGAAGACCTGACGCTGGGCCAGCGCGTGCTGCGCGACCTGGTGTGCGCCGACACGCAGAGCATCCAGGTCGACTCGCGCGAAAACTACGTCAAGCTGCGCGCCTTCGCCGAGGAATACATGCCGCAGCTGACCAAGCTGCTGGAGCACTACACCGGCGAGCGGCCGCTGTTCGAACTGCACAGCGTCGAAGAGGAAATCGAAAAGGCGCTGGCGCGCCGCGTCGACCTGAAGTCGGGCGGTTACCTGATCTTCGATCAGACCGAAGCGATGACCACCATCGACGTGAACACCGGCGGCTTCGTCGGCTCGCGCAACTTCGACGAAACCATCTTCAAGACCAACCTCGAAGCGGCGCATCAGATCGCGCGCCACCTGCGGCTGCGCAATCTGGGCGGCATCATCCTGATCGATTTCATCGACATGGAAAACGACGAGCACCGCACCCAGGTGCTGGCCGAACTGAACAAGGCGCTGTCGCGCGACCACACCAAGATTTCGGTCAGCGGCTTCACCTCGCTCGGTCTGGTCGAAATGACCCGCAAGCGCACCCGCGAATCGATCGCCCATGTGCTGTGCGAAGCCTGTCCGACCTGCGGCGGCCGCGGCGAAGTGAAGACCGCGCAGACCATGAGTTTCGACATCCTGCGCGAGCTGCTGCGCGAAGCGCGCCAGTTCAGCGCCCGCGAATTCCGCATCCTCGCCCACCCCAAGGTGGTCGACCTCTTCCTGGAAGAAGAGTCGCAGGCACTGGCCATGCTGTCGGACTTCATCGGCAAGCCGATCTCGCTGCACGCCGAATCGAGCTATTCGCAGGAGCAGTTCGACATCGTGCTGCTCTAGGGCCCCGGACGTCTCCGGCCGCTCCATCGCCCCGATGCGTGACAGACGGTCACCGATTCCACCTCGCAATGGCTGACGCCGGGGCGTGTTTTGTGGTTTGATCGTATTCGGGCTCAAAACACTGACAAAACCTGGTTGCCATGGGACTCAAGGACCGCATCCGCGCTATTAAGCTCGAATTGATGGCGCTTGCGATTGCAGCGCAGGACACGCGCACGCCGCGGCGAGCGAAAATACTTCTGCTTTTCCTGCTCGCCTACGCGGCCAGCCCGATCGACCTTATTCCTGACTTCATCCCGGTGCTCGGTCTGCTCGACGAGGTCGTCCTGCTGCCGATCGGTGTCTGGATCGTGGTCGGCATGATTCCGCCGGATGTAATGGAGGCGGCGCGGGCGCGGGCACGCGAAGGCAAGCTGCCGGCGAACTGGATCGCCGGCGTGATCGTGCTGCTGCTGTGGGCAGCCAGCATCGCGGCCATCGTGTGGTGGTGGATGAATCATCAGGGCGCCGGTCAAGCAGATAGCTGAGCGGCAGCCGGGCGGCGCTGCCCGCCTTCTGTTTCCTGCCGTGGCCCATCGACGGGCGGCGGCCTTACTCCCCGGGTGTCAATCTTTTACAATCCGGCGTCGCCATGTCCGCGGGTCGAATGCGGGTGGGTGATGCGCGTGCCGGGAACGCGCTGCGAATCACCCACACCTGACCGAAAGGCCTTGCGAAGATGGGACTCAGACTCAAGTTCAACCTGGTGCTGATCGGCGTGTTCGCTATCGGTCTGGCGGCCTGCGCCGCGTTGTCGCACCAGTTGCTGCACGACAATGCGCGCGCCGAGGTCGAGCGCAATGCGCGGTTGATGATGGAAACCGCGCTCGCCATTCGCGCCTACACGGTCAGCCAGATCAAGCCGCACCTCGATCCGCTGCTGTCCGAGCAGTTCCTGCCGCAGACCGTGCCGGCCTATGCCGCGACCGAAACGATCAACGAGCTGCGCAAGAACCACCCCGAGTACGCCTACAAGGAGGCGACGCTGAACCCGACCAATCCGCGCGATCGCGCGTCGGACTGGGAAACGGACATCGTCACCAGCTTCCGCAACGCCGAGGACACGAAGGAACTGACCGGCGTGCGCGAAACACCGACCGGCCGCCACATGTATATCGCACGGCCGATCAAGATCACCAATCCGGCCTGCCTGGCCTGTCACAACACGGCCGCCACGGCGCCGCCGACGATGGTGAAGGTGTATGGCGAGGCGAATGGCTTCGGCTGGAAGCTGAATGAAATCATAGGCGCGCAGGTGGTGTCGGTGCCGATGACGCTGCCGGTAACCAACGCCGACCGTGCCTTCAACACCTTCATGCTGTCGCTGCTCGGCGTGTTCGTGTTCGTCATGGTGGCGCTCAACCTGATGCTCGAATGGCTGATCATCCGTCCGGTGGCGCGCCTGTCGGCCGCGGCCGACCAGATCAGCACCGGCGACTTTTCGGTGCCCGAGTTCCGCGATTCCGGCAAGGACGAAGTGTCGGTGCTCGGAGCGTCCTTCAACCGCATGCGGCGCAGCCTTGAAACGGCGATGCGCATGATAGACAGCTGACCGTGACGACCGGTCTGCAGCCGCCGTCGGGTGACGGGGACGAGTCGTTCACAGAAGACAGCGTGAACGCCGAGGTGCTGGCGGGCAGCGGCTTCCTGCCGACTGCCAACGCCAGCCCCGGCGCGCTGCCGGCCGGCTGGGCGCTGAACGAATACCGCATCGAATCGCTGCTCGGCGGCGGCGGCTTCGGTCTGACCTATCTGGCGCACGACACGCTGCTCGACTGCAAGGTCGCCATCAAGGAATTCCTGCCGACCGACATCGCGATCCGCGGCGACGGCCAGCGCGTGCTGCCGCGCAGCGGTCCGGCGGTCGAAATGTTCGAGCAGGGGCTGCGCCGCTTTCTCGATGAATCGCGCGCGCTGGCCAATTTCCGTCATCCGCACATCGTGCGCGTCAGCCGTTTTTTCGAGGCGAATGGCAGCGCCTACATGGTGATGGACTACGAGCGGGGCCGGCCGTTGAACCAGTGGGTGCGCGAGCGTGGCGCGCGCATCGACCGCGTCACGCTGCTGGCCATCGTACGGCCGCTGCTCGAAGGTCTGCAGGTGATCCACGACGGCGGCTTCCTGCATCGCGACATCAAGCCGCCCAATATCTGCATCCGCGACGACGGTACGCCGGTGCTGCTCGATTTCGGCGCCGCCCGCCGCTATCACGACACCGAGCACACACTGACGGCCATCGTCACGCCCGGCTTCGCGCCATTCGAGCAGTACCACTCGCACGGCAATCAGGGGCCGTGGACCGACATCTATTCGCTGTCGGCCGTCATGTACTGGCTGGTCACCGGCCAGCGTCCGATCGAATCGGCTGCGCGCATCCAGAACGACCCGCTGATTCCTGCGTCGCGGCTGGCCGACGCTTCGGTGTTCGGCGCCTCGCTGCTGCGCGCCATCGACTGGGGGCTGGAGCCGCACGATTCCAAGCGACCGCGCAGCATCGCCGATTTCCGCCGGGTGTTTACCGCCGCGCCGGCAACCGCCCGCGGCCCGCTGGCGGCGGGCGCTGCATCGGCACCCGTCGCTGCGCCGGTCCGCGCGATCGGCGCGTCGGAAGAGCGGCGCACCATCGTGTGCAGCGTGCTGTATGCGCAGATCGGAGACAGCCAGCGGCTGGACACGGCGCAGCGGCTGGCCTGCAAGTCGGAGCTCGACGATGCGCTGGCGCGTGCCGCGCGCTCGGTCGACGCCGACAGCCGGCTCATTCTCGACACGCCGGACGGCACCGCGCTGTGCCTGCTCGGCCAGCCGGAAGACGCCTGCGTCGTCGCCCAGCATCTGCGCAAGCTCGACTTCGCCGATGACGGCGGCCCGACGGGCCAGGGTCTGAAGCAGGGCATCAATCTGGGCCCGGTGCGCGTGTCGCGCTCCGGCAGCGGTGCGCTCGACCTGCATGGCGACGGTCTGGACGCCGCTCGCGCGCTGGCCAGTCTGGCGCATGCCGGCCAGGTGCTGGTGTCGCGCGCTTACTACGAAACCGTGTCGGCGCTGGGCAGCGGTGCGCCGGAAGGCCTGCACATCACCGGCCAGCGGGTCGAGATTGCGTCGCGCAGCCAGGAGGTGTTCGAACTCGACAGCCGCAGCGGCATCACACGGCGCACTGACGTCGCGCAACCTGTACTGGCGCCGGACGCGCTGACGCCGCTGCTCGAATCGCTGCTGGCACGCCACATCGGGCCGATGGCACGCGTGCTGGTGACGCGCATCGCGCCGCAGGCAACATCGGCGCCGCAGTTGATCGAACAGCTGGCGGCGCACATTCCGAACGACGCGCAGCGCGCCGGCTTCCTGATCGAGGCGAAGCGCCACGTCGTGCAGACCGGCGCGACGACGTCGCGCTCATCGCAGTCGATGTCCGGTGCCGCGGCTTCCGGTGCCATATCGACCTCGCGCAGCAGCCTGCCGTCGACCGCCACGTCGAGCCGCTACGTATCGTCCGCGCCGCGGCCGCTCGACGACGCGGTGATCGCCGACATCGAGCGCCGTCTGGCGCGGCTGATCGGTCCGGTGGCGCGCATTCTGGTGGGTCGCGCGCTCAAGCGCACCGGCACCGAACAGGCACTGCTGGAAGAGCTGGCGCGCGACATTCCCGATCCGGTGCAGCGCGCCGCGTTCGTCGCGGGCAAATAGCGGTGGCCAAACTTTCGCGCTGTCCGCACTGCGGACAGGACACGATTGCGCGTCTGGTCAAGCTGATGGCGCGCGCCAGGGCGCCGGCGATCTGCCCGGCCTGCGGCGGGCGCTCATGCACCGGCATCACGCCGCTGTCGCTGCTGTCGTTCTTCGTGCTGATTCTGGTGTGCGGCACCCTGCTGCGTGCGGCCGGCCGTCTGGGCAACCGGTGGACGCTGCTGGGCGTGCTGGCGCTGTTCGTCGGCGGCTTTCTGTACATCAGCTTTCACACCGGGCTGGTGAAGCTGGAGCGCTACCCGATGCAGCGCAATATCGCCATCGCTGTCGTGGCGCTGATGGCGATCGGCTTTTCGTGGTGGTGGTTCAGTCGCGGCACCGCAAGCTGAAGGCCGCGGGCGCGCGCTACTCGAGCAACGCATTCACCACGGCGATTTCCTCTTCGCCGAGCTGGCCGGCGGCGGCTTTCAGCCTGAGCTGCGCAAGCATCGTGTCGTATTGCGCCTTCGCCATGTCGCGCCGCGTGGCGAACAACTGCTGCTGTGCGTTGAGCACATCGATATTGATGCGCACGCCGACCTCGTAACCCAGCTTGTTCGAATCCAGTGCGGACTGCGACGACACCTGCGCGGCGCGCAGGGCCGCTGTCTGCGCGATGCCGTTGGCCACGCCCAGATAGGCCTGACGTGCCTGCAGAGCGGCGTTGCGCCGCGCCAGATCGACCTCGGCGCGCGCCCGGTCGAGCAGGTAGGCCGACTCGCGCACGCGCGATTCCTGCCCGAAACCCTGGAAGATCGGCACCGACACCTGCACGCCAACGGTGGCGGTTTCGGTCTGGTTCGAGATCGGGTTGCCGGCGAAGGTGACCACGTTCTTGTTCTGGCCATAGGTCGCCACCAGATCGACGCTCGGATAGTGGCCGGCACGCTGGCGCTCGATTTCGCGCGCCGCGATCTCCTGATTCGCCAGCTGGGTCAGCACCGCCAGTCCGTCGGTCTGCGCACGTTCCACCCAGTCGTCCATGCGCGCCGGCTCCGGCATCGCGAACGCGACGTCGCGCCGCATGCGGCGCAGCTCGGCCGGTGCGCCACCGGTGATCAGCGACAGCGCGTGGCGCTTCACTTCGATGTCGCTCGCTGCCGCGATGCCCTGCGCGTTCGCCAGATCGAAGCGCGACTGCGCTTCATGCACGTCGGTGATGGTGACGGTGCCCACTTCGAAGCTCTTGCGCGCCAGTGCGAGCTGCTGCGATGCGGCGTCCTTCTGGGCTTCGATCGACGCCAGCACGTCGTGCGCGTACAGCAGATCGAAGTAGGCCTGTGCAGCACGCAGCAGCACGTCCTGCCGCGCCTGCGCCAGCTGCGCCTCGGCCGCCGCGACCTGCAGCTTGCCCTGTTCGAACTGCACCCAGTTGGCCCAGCGGAACAGCGGTTGCGTCAACTGGAAGTTGAAGTTGTGCGAGTTGTGCTGCGAGGCGGCATTGACCGGCTGCTTCACGGTCACGTCGTTCCATTGCGTGGTGCCGCTTACGGTCAGGCTGGGCAGCAGGCCGGCGCGCGCCTGCGGCAGCTTCTCGGAGGTCGCCAGGCTTTGCGAGCGCGCCGACTGGTATTGCGCATCGTTGGCGAGCGCCGCCCGCGCGATCGCGACCAGATCGTCGGCCGCGTGCGCCGCCGGCATGACTGCGAAACTGGCTGGAAACGCGGCCGACAGCACGGCGTACAGCGACAGACGTCGCAACAGGGTCATTGCATCAGTACCGCGCCATCGACGGATCGACCTGCAGCGCCCAGGCGTCGACGCCCCCGGCCAGGTTGTACACCTCGCCGAAGCCGTTGCGCTCAAGAAAGATCGCCACCTGCATCGACCGCCCGCCGTGGTGGCAGATGCACACCAGCGGTCGCGCCGGATCGAGCGCATCGAGGCGCGACGGGATGGTGCCCATCGGAATGTGCTGGCTGCCTTCGACCCGGCAGATCGCCCACTCGTGCGCTTCGCGCACATCGAGCAACTGCGGCTTCTCGCCCTGCGGTTCTGCCAGCCACGCCGCCAGCTCGGCCACCGTCATCTGCTTCATCGACGGCGTCTCAGAACACGAAACGCTGGGCGCCGCGCGCATTGCGCAGCGTCGGCAACAGCGTTTCGAACAGGATTTCCTGCGTCTGGCTGCCGTCGGCGTTCAGCGTCACCAGCGTGGCATTCATCAGCGGTGCTTCGCCGATGAAAGCGATCAGCCGGCCGCCCGGACGCAGTTGCGCGACCAGTTCCTGCGGCAGCACCGGCAGGCCGCCTGACACCAGGATCACGTCGTACGGCGCATGCACCGGCCAGCCCTGCGCCGCATCGCCGACTTCGACACGCACGTTCAGCGCGCCGGCGGCGATCAGGTTTTCGCGCGCACGCTCGGCCAGCGCCGGTTCGATTTCGACCGTCGTCACCTGACTGGCGCGTGCGCCGAGCAGTGCCGCCATGTAGCCGGAGCCGGTGCCGATCTCAAGCGCCGTATCGGTGCTGCGCACGTGCAGTTCCTGCAGCACGCGGGCTTCGATCTTGGGTTCCAGCATTTCCGCGCCGTGGCCGAGCGGAATCGGCGTATCGACGAAGGCCAGATCGCGCAACGCGGCCGGCACGAAGTTTTCACGTCTGACGACGAACAGCAGGTCGAGAATGTCCTGATCCAGCACGTCCCACGGCCGGATCTGCTGTTCCACCATATTGAAGCGAGCCTGCTCGATATCCATTGTTTCCATCCCCTCGGTCAAGCCGTGATTGTAGCCTGCTGCGCTGCGTCAGCGACCCGGCGCAGCAGCACGCTGCGCCGCATGCAGGCGATGTACAGCGCCGGCATCACGAACAGCGTGAGCACGGTTGCCACGCCCAGTCCCCACACGATGGCGCCCGCCACCGGCCCCCATAGCATCGAATAGCCGCCGATGCCGGCCGCCAGCGAAAACAGGCCGCCGACCGTCGTGCTGGTCGTGATGATGATGGGCACGACGCGCCGGCGCGCCGCGTAGATCGCCGCGTGCATCACGCTCATGCCGGCCTTCAGGCGCTCGTTGGCGGCGTCGATCAGCACGATGGCCGAATTGACGACGATGCCGGTCAGCGCGATCACGCCGTACAGCGTGTAGAGCGACAGCGGCGACCCGCTGACCAGCAGGCCGACCGCCACGCCGGTGAACGCCAGCGGCACGGTGGCCAGAATCATCATCGGCTGCCAGTAGCTGCGGAACTGCGCGGCGAGGATCAGATAGATCAGGCCGAGGCCGAGCAGGAACAGCACCTTCATCGCGTCCAGGCTTTCCTGCACGTCTTCCAGTTCGCCGGAAAAGTCGAGATCGGTGCGCGGGAAGCGCGTGCGCTGGGCTTCCCACGCGACGCGCACCGACTCGGCGACGCCGATCGAATTGAGCTTTTCGGTATCGAGGTTGGCTTCCAGCGTGATGGTGCGGCGCAGGTTGTAGTGCTTGATGACGCCGGGGCCCCGCGTCGATTCGCTGCCGACCAGCGCGCGCAGCGTGGTGGCCCCCCCATTCGGCAGTGCGATCGGTGCGTCGAGCACCCGCATCACGTCGTCGTCGGTCACGCCGGCCGCTGCCACGCGCACCTCCAGTTTTGCACCCTGATCGCGGGTGATGGCGACGATTTCGCCTTCGACCTGCAGGCGCACCGCGCGCGCCACCTGCGACGCGCTGAGCCCCGCGTCGCGCAGCGCATCGCGGTCCAGCCGCAGTGCCAGCTGCGGGCGGCCCGGCGTGTCGTCGTCGGTGATGTCGCGCGTGCCATCCATTGATTCCAGGATGCGCCGCACCTCGGCGGTGGCGGCGCGCAACTCGGCCAGGTCGTCGCCCCGCACACGGATCTTGACCGGCTTCTGCACCGGCGGCCCGCCCGACAGCTGGGTGAAGCTGATCGTGCCGGGGCCGGGCAGGGCGGTGACGGCGGCGCGCATGCCTTCGACCATGTCGCCGACTTCGCGTCCGTCCCCGGCACGCGGCAGCAGTGCGACCACCACCTGACCGTAGGAATCGCCGAACAGGGCTTCGGCGTCGGTGAACTTGGCGCCGGCGATCGATGCGATGCGCCGTGCCTCGCCGTCCTGCATCTGCCGGCGTACTTCGGTTTCGAGCTGTTCGACCCGCGCCAGCGTGGCGCTGATCGGGCTGCCGGCCGGCATGTCGACATTGACGTAGAAGATGCGCATCGGGTCGAAGGCGAAGAACTGCACCCTGATCAGGCCGGTCGCGGCCGCGCCGATGGCGCCGGCGATCAGCGAGGCAACGATCAGGCACAGCACGATCCAGTGGCGCACCGCCCAGGCCAGCGCCTGCGCGTAGCGGTGGCGCAGCACGCGCGTGAAGGCGATGCGCGCGCGCTGTTCGCGGCCGGGCGCCCGTGCCACCGGGCCGAGCGACAGCACATGCGCCGGCAGCATCCAGAACGCCTCGATCAGGCTGATCGCAAGCGCCAGGGTCACGACGAATGGAATGACGAACATGAAGTCGCCGACGATGCCGGGCAGCAGCATCAGCGGCAGGAAGGCGGCCATCGTCGTGGCGACGGAGGCGACGACCGGCGTCCACACCTCGCGCACGCCGTCGGCGACCGCTTCGATCGGCGAGGCGCCGCGCTGCAGCCGGTAGTAGATCGCCTCGACCACCACCACGGCATCGTCCACCAGCATGCCGAGCGCGATCACCACGCCCAGCAGCACGGATATGTTCAGCGTGTCGCCGGTGGCCGACAGCACGGCAAAGGTGCCGGCGAGCGAGAACGGCACGCCGAGACCGACCAGCAGCGCGATGCGCGTGCCGAGAAAAATCCAGCACAGGCCGATGACGCACATCAGGCCGAACAGCGCATTCCACTCCATGATGGAAATGGCTTCGCGCGTCGGCACGGTCTGGTCGTCCATCAGTTCGAGCTTCAGGCCCTGCGGAGTCAGCACCGCATTCTTGCGTTCGACGTAGTCGTTGATGCGCTCGACCATGGCCAGCGTATTCACGCCCGCCTTCTTGCTGACCGAAAAAAGCACGCTGGCCTGACCGCCGGATGACACCATCTGGGTCGGGCGCGCCCGCGCCCGCACGACGCCCGCCACCTCGTCGAGCTTCACCATCGCGCCGCCCCGGGTCGACGCGGCGACGCCGACGTCGGCCAGCCAGGCCGGATCGGCGTCCTGGCCGACCACGCGCACCAGCCATTCCTGCTCGCCGGCGCGCTGCCGGCCGGCAAACACGTCGCGGAACCAGCCGGCCACGCCATCGGCGATGTCGGTCGGCAGCAGGCCGCGCGCCTGCGCCGCCTGCGCTGAATACTCGATGCGCAGTTCCGGGTCGTGCAGGCCGAGCGCGAACACGCGGTCGACGCCGCGCATGCGTTCGAGATCGGTGCGCAGTTCGCGGCCGATCGCGCGCAGTACCTCGTCGTCCGCCTGTCCGGTCAGCAGCACCTGTGCCGTCGGGAATCCGTTCGAGCTGGTCACCTCGATGATCTGCGGTTCCTTCGCCTCGACCGGCAGTTCGGCCCGCGCCTTGTTCTGTATTTCGCGCCGCAGGTCATTGATGCGCTTGTCGAACACCGCCGGCTCGATGTCGTCGAAACGCACCAGGATGCCGGCCAGTCCGTCGCGCGCCGCCGACGAAATGAAGCGGATGTCGGACACGTTCTTGATCGCGTCCTCCAGCGGCTGCAGCACCCGCTTCTCGACGTCTTCCGGCGACGCGCCGGGCAGTGCGGCGGTGATCTGCACCCAGTTGAAATTGATTTCCGGGTCCTGCTCGCGTGGCAGCCCGAGGTAGCTGATCAGGCCGAGCAGCAGCACCACGACGAAGGTGATGTTGGCCAGCGGATGATTGCTGATGAAACGCGCGTAGGCGCTCATGGCATTTTCTGTCCGTCGCGCAGGCTGTTGCGGCCTTCGGTTGCGATGCGGGCGTCGAGCGGCAGATCGGTCGCGGCCGGGCGCCCTTCCTGCGCACCCGGCAGTTCGACGAAGCGGGCTGCACCGTCGCGCAGCACGAATACGCCGAGCAGGCTGCGACCGCCATTACCGTCGCGCCGGGTCACCAGTTCTGCCGGCACGTGCGGCGCCGGATCCGTCCAGGCCAGCCGGCCTTCTGCCCCCGCCGGCGCACGCGTGCCGGTGAAGGCGGCGCGCACCTCGTGCGTGCGGCTGGCGTCGTCGATGGCCGGCGACACGCGGGCGATGCGCACCGCGCTGCGTCCGGCCGGCGACACGAACTCGACCGACTTCGCGGCGCGCAGCGACGCCAGGTCGCGCGGCGCCACGCGGGCGCTCACCTCGACCCGCGTCGCATCTTCCAGCGTCATCAGCACCATGCCGGCGCCGGCCAGCGAACCCGCCGATGCGTCACGCGTGCGCACGATGGCGTCGTAGGGCGCACGCAGAACGCACTTGTCGAGATTGCGCTGTGCCAGATCGACCGCATTGGCCGCCACCGACACGTCGGCGCGCACCACTTCGACTTCGGTTTCGCGCTGGGTCAGCGCCTCGGGCGACACGAAATTCTGTGCCTGCAACGTTCGCGTACGGCGCAATTGCGCGTCGGCCTGCGCCAGACGCGCCTCGGCCGCCTTGCGCTGCGCCAGCGCGCGCTCCAGCGCGAGCTGGTAGTCACGCGTATCGAGCCGCACCAGCACCTGCCCCTTGTTCACCCGTTCGCCCGGGTCGGCATGCGTCGACGCCACGCGGGCACTCACTTCGGCTGCGAGCTGGGTGCGGTTCAGCGCCACTGCCTGCGCCGGCGCGTCGCGTCCGGGGTAGGTGGCGACCTCGGCGAAGGGCTTGAAGACGACGGCAGGCGAAGTCGGCGGCGTGGCCGTGGTCTGCGCGTGGCCGGCGAAGACGGTGAAGCCGAGGCAGAACGCGGCAGCGCGCGCGGCCTGCCGGAAAAAATCAGTCATGTTCGAGCGCCCGGATGACGAATTCGATGGAAGCGGCAATGTCGGTCGATTCAGCAGACGCATCCCCCGCAGGCGCAGCGTGATCGACACAGCCGAAGGAATGTTTCATCAGCACGCGCAGCAGCAGCGGCGCCATGACGGCCTGCACCGTGCAGGGGTCGCCGGCCACGCGGAACTCGCCGCGCGCATGGCCGTAATCGATGGCGCGGCCGACAAGTACGCAGCCGCGCGCCATCACTTCGCGGTGGTAGAGCTCGGCGATGTCCGGGAAGTTGCGTGCTTCGGCGACCATCAGCTTGGGCAGCCCGCCCAGCCGCGTGGCGCCGATCAGTCGCCACCAGCCCCACAGCAGTTCGCGCATCAGGTCGGCGCCGCTGCCGTGATGGCTGTCCAGCAAGGCCTCACCGCCGGCCAGGGCCGGCACCAGCCCCTGGCGCACGACAGCGGCGAACAGTGCGGCCTTGGAATCGAAATACAGATAGAGCGTGCCCTTGGATACGCCTGCCGCAAGCGCCACGTCCTCGAGGCGGGTCGCGGCGTAGCCCTTTTCGACGAACAGGTCGAGCGCGCACGCCACCAGCGTGGCCGGGTCGACCAGTGCCGGCCGGCCGCGCCGGACGAGCGGATGCGAGTCTGCGGAATCCGGAACGGGAAGCAGGGGCGAGTGCTCTGACATAGGGTGACGCGCTTTTAATGACTGAATGTTCAGTTAATAACCGGGTCGCGTCAATATGAAGCGGCATTCGTTGCGTGCCGACCGGGCGTGGCATCATCGCGCCCTCGCTGGCCTACCCGGCCGGCAGACCCGCGGACCGGTCACCCTCCGGCCCGCCACCGAGGAGATTCTGACGATGGCAATCCCGGATCAGGCCGCACTGCAGCGCACGCCTTTCCACGACCTTCACCTCGCCGCCGGGGCGAAGATGGTGCCGTTCGCCGGCTGGTCGATGCCGATCCAGTACGCGCCGGGCATCCTCCAGGAGCACCTGCACACGCGCAGCCAGGCCGGCTTGTTCGACGTGTCGCACATGGGGCAGATCGACGTCACCGGAAGTGGCGCCTGCGCCTGGCTGGAATCGCTGACCACCGCCGATCTGGCCGCGCTGCCGCCCGGCCGCCAGACCTATTCACTGCTGCCCAACACGGCCGGCGGCCTCATCGACGATCTGATGATCCAGCGGCTGGGCGACGGCTTTCACGTGGTGTGCAACGCCTCGCGCTGCGCCGACGTGCTGGCCTGGCTGGCCGCGCACCTGCCTGGCGCCGATTGCCAGTACGCGCTGCGCGAAGACCTTGCGCTGCTCGCGCTGCAGGGCCCGCTGGCCGAAAGCGTGCTGCAGCCGCTGGTTGACGTGGCCGTCATGCGCTTTCTGGATGTGCGCACCGCGTTGTACGGCGACGTGGCGCTGCGCATCAGCCGCAGCGGCTACACCGGCGAGGACGGCTTCGAAATTTCGCTGCCTGCGGCGTCGGCTGCCCGGTTTGCGCAGCGACTGCTCGACCACGAAAACGTACGCTGGACCGGACTGGGCGCGCGCGACACGCTGCGCCTCGAAGCCGGCATGTGCCTGTACGGCAACGACATCGACGACACGACGACGCCGGTGTCGGCATCGATCGGCTGGGCGGTCGGTGCCGCGCGCCGCGCCGGTGGTGCGCGTGCCGGAGGGTTCCCCGGTGCAGCCGTCATTCTCGGCGAATTTCAGGAACCGCCGCCGCGCGTGCGCGTCGGACTGTTGCCGGACGGCCGCGCGCCACAGCGCGCCGGCACGAAGCTGCTCGGCGCAGACGGCCGGGAAGTCGGCGTCATCACCAGCGGCAACCACAGCCCGACGCTGGGCCGGCCGGTGGCCATGGGCTATCTCGACCGGGCGGTGAAACTGTCCGGCGAAGCGCTGCACATTGATTCGCGCGGACAGTCGGTATCCGTTTCCCTCACCTCGATGCCCTTCGTACCCACCCGCTACCGACGCTGAAGCGCCACACTGCCCACTCGACTCCGGTCAACGCCCTTCACGGGGGGCGGCGACCGGTACCTTCACACAGGGACTGCCAGAAGCGGCCCGGAAAGGACTGTTGACCATGACCAAACGCCCCACCCTCGAAGCGCTGGAAGACCGTGGAGATTTCATCCGCCGCCACATCGGTCCGGACGAGCGCGATCTCGCCGTCATGCTGGCGGCACTCGACGTCGCCAGTCTGGACGAACTGATCGCCCAGACCATCCCGGACGACATCCTGTCGGACACGCCGCTGAACCTGCCGCCGCCGCGTTCCGAGCGGGTCGTTGATGACGCGCTGCGTCGCATGTTCGCGCGCAACGAACTGCACACCAGCCTGATCGGCATGGGCTATCACGACACCATCACGCCCAATGTCATCAAGCGCAACGTGCTGGAGAACCCGGGCTGGTACACCGCCTACACGCCCTACCAGGCCGAGATTTCGCAGGGCCGGCTGGAAGCGCTGCTGAACTTCCAGCAGATGGTGATCGATCTGACCGGCCTGCCGGTCGCCAATGCGTCGCTGCTCGACGAGGCGACGGCGGCGGCCGAGGCGATGACCATGGCGCATCGCATTTCGAAGGTGAAGTCGCCGCGCTTCATCGTCGATGCCGACACCCACCCGCAGACACTGGCCGTGGTGCGCACACGCGCCGAGCCGCTGGGCATCGAAGTCGTCGTGTGCGATCCGTGGGCCGGCGTCGAGGGCGACTACTTCGGCGTGCTGGCGAGCTACCCGGGTTCGAGCGGGCGGCTGCGCGATCCGGAGCCGGTGATCGCCGCAGCCCGCGCCGCCGGCGCGCTGTCGGCGATCGCGGCCGACCCGCTGGCACTGGTGTTGCTGAAGGAGCCGGGCGCGATGGGCGCTGCCGGCATGGGGGCCGACATCGTGTTCGGCAGCGCGCAGCGCTTCGGCGTGCCGATGGGCTATGGTGGCCCGCATGCCGCCTTCTTCGCCTGCCGCGATGAACACAAGCGGCAGATGCCCGGCCGCATCATCGGCGTGTCGACCGACGCACAGGGCAAGCCGGCGCTGCGCATGGCACTGCAGACGCGTGAGCAGCACATCCGGCGCGAAAAGGCGAACAGCAATATCTGCACCGCACAGGTGCTGCTGGCGGTGATCGCCGCGTTCTACGCGGTGTATCACGGTCCGAAAGGCCTGCGCACGATCGCCGACCGGGTTCATCGCATGGCGACGATCTTCGCGCTCGGTCTGCGCGAACTCGGTTTCGACGTCGTGCATGACTGCTTCTTCGACACGGTGCAGGTGCGTGTGCCCGGGGTCGCGCGTCGCATATCGGCGCGCGCCCGCGCCGCCGGCTTCAATCTGCACGTCATCGATGCCGACCACCTGTCGGCCGCCTTCGACGAAACATCGCGGCGCAGCGAGCTGAAAAACCTGCTGGCCGTGTTCTCGACGCGCGCCGATGCACTGCTCGATCTGGCGCAGCTCGACGCGCGTGTGGTCGACTGCATTCCGCCGGCATTGCAGCGCGACAGCGCCATCCTGAGCCACCCGGTGTTCAACCGCTATCACTCCGAAACGGAAATGATGCGTTACCTGCGCCGGCTGGCCACGCGCGACATCGCGCTCGACCGGGCGATGATTCCGCTCGGCTCGTGCACGATGAAGCTCAATTCGACCACCGAAATGACGCCGGTCACCTACCGGCTGTTCGCCGCACTGCATCCCTTCGTGCCGCTGGAACAGGCGCAGGGCTATCAGCAGCTGTTCGAGGAACTGGAAGAGCGGCTGTGCGAAATCACCGGCTTCGCCGCGATGTCGTTCCAGCCGAACGCCGGTTCGCAGGGCGAATACGCCGGCCTGCTGGTGATCCGCAAATATCACCGCACGCGCGGTGACCTGCATCGCACCGTTTGCCTGATCCCGGCCTCCGCGCACGGCACCAACCCGGCCAGCGCGGTGCTGGCCGGCATGGAGGTGGTCGTGGTCGCCTGCGACGCGCTCGGCAATATCGACGCAGCGGATCTCCAGGCCAAGGCCGAACAGCATGCCGACCGGCTGGCCGCGCTGATGATGACCTACCCGTCCACGCACGGCGTGTTCGAAGAAGGCGTGCGCGACATCTGCGCGCTGATCCACGCGTACGGCGGTCAGGTCTACATGGATGGCGCCAACATGAATGCCATGGTCGGGCTGGTGCGTCCGGGCGACATCGGCTTCGACGTGTGCCACCTGAATCTGCACAAGACCTTCTGCATTCCGCACGGCGGCGGCGGGCCCGGCATGGGGCCGATCGGTGTGGCGCCGCACCTGGCGCCCTTCCTGCCCGACCATCCGGTGGTGCAGGGCGTCAATCCGGTGGCCGGGGCGGACGGCACCATCGGCACCGTGTCGGCGGCACCGTGGGGCTCGGCCAGCATCCTGCCCATCGTGTGGGCCTACATCGCGCTGATGGGCGCGGCCGGCCTGCGCCGCGCCACCCAGGTCGCCATCCTGAACGCCAACTACATCGCACACCGTCTGGCGCCGCACTACCCCATCCTGTACAGCGGCAAGCACGGTCGCGTGGCGCACGAATGCATCATCGACCTGCGTGCCATCAAGGACGCGTGCGGCATCACGGTGGAAGACGTCGCCAAGCGGCTGATGGATTACGGCTTCCATGCGCCGACCGTTTCGTTCCCGGTACCCGGCACGATGATGATCGAGCCGACCGAGAGCGAGAACCGCGCCGAAATCGACCGTTTCTGCGACGCGATGATCCACATCCGCGCTGAAATTGCCGAGGTCGAAGCCGGCCGTGCCGATCGCGAGGACAACCTGCTCAAGCACGCGCCGCACACCCACGAGCTGCTGATCGCCGACCAGTGGAACCGCCCGTACGGCCGTCGCGAAGCCTTCTTCCCGCACCCGTCGATCGACCGCGACAAGTACTGGCCGCCGGTCGCGCGCGTCGACAACGTCGCCGGCGACCGCAACCTCGTGTGCACCTGCCCGCCGATGTCGGAGTACGAGGCGGCGAGCTGAGCGGCAACGGGTGCCGCCCTGCGGGAGTGGCCCCTGGGGAGCGGCCCTGTGCGAGCGGCCCTGTGGGAGCGGCCCTGTGGGAGCGGCGGCCTCGCCGCGATCGTGCAGCGATGGTCGTATTGCAAAGTGCGCATCGCGGCGAGGCCGCCGCTCCCACAAAAACCTCACTGCTCGCCGCCCGCAGAGCCGGCTGGCCATGCAGGGCCAGCAGTGGATCGCCGCTCCCACAAGGACAGCTCCCCACAAGGACAACTCCCGCGCGGCCAGATCCGGTTCGCGCGCGAACGAATGTAAATTTCAGTGACGTGACAACGCTGTAACACGTCTGCAACCTTCCCCTGTTGTCGTGTCGGGTCAATGCGGCCGGACTGCCGGCCCGCTGACAACAGGAGAATCAATAATGGTCAGAAAGATTGCAGCCGCCGCGATTGCGGCACTGTTTGTACCGGTTGTGCAGGCGGCCGGCTGGGAAAAACTGTGGACCTTCGAGCACGGCGCCGGCACCAGCGTCGCCGGCCAGACGTCGGAAATCCTCGCTTTCGACAGCCTGAACAACGAGCTGTGGGTGGCCGGGCTCAAGGGTGTGGACATCCTGAATGCCGCCACCGGCAGCTTCGTGCAGCACATCGACACCACCGCCTTCGGCGAACTGAACAGTGTGGCCATCCGCAACGGTGTGGCCGCCTTCGCCATCGCCGCGCCGATCAAGACTGACGCCGGTTCGGTGCTGACCTATGACACCACGAGCCGCAGCTTCCAGCAGAGCTATCTGGTGGGTGCGCTGCCCGACATGGTCACCTTCACCGCCGACGGCCGCATCATGACCGCCAACGAAGGCGAGCCGCTGGCCCGCCCGGGTTTCGCCACCATCGAGGCACGCGGCTCGATCAGCATCATCGACACCACGAAGGATTCGGTCACCACGCTGGGCTTCAGCGGCTATGACGGCACGACCGGCCTCGGCCGCATCGTGTCGCCGGGCGCGAAGCCGTCGATCGACTGGGAGCCGGAGTACATCGCCCTGTCGAAGGACGGCCAGTTCGCCATGGTGACGCTGCAGGAAGCCAATGCGGTCGCCAAGATCGACCTCATGTCGCAGCAGATCGTGTCGGTCACTTCGCTCGGCCTGAAGGATCACAGCCTTCCGGGCAATGAACTCGACACCACGGACCGCGACCTTCCCGGCAACGTGTCGGTGGCCGGCAACTACCGCAATGCGCCGGTGTTCGGCATGTACATGCCGGACACGATCGCCTCGTATGCGTCGGGCGGCAAGACCTATTACATCACCGCCAACGAAGGCGATTCGCGCAATCTCGAAGACTTCGTCAATGGCGAATTCAACGAGGAAGTGCGCGTGGGGTCCAGCAGCTATGTGCTCGATCCGACGGCGTTCCCGGATGCCGCTGCGCTGAAGGCGACCAGCAATCTCGGCCGGTTGACGGTCACGACGTCGGGCGGCGATCTGGATGGCGACGGCGACTACGACCAGATCCATGTGTTCGGTGGCCGCTCGTTCTCCATCCTCGACGAGAACGGCAACCAGGTGTTCGA
Organism: Methyloversatilis sp. RAC08; assembly: GCF_001713355.1. NCBI lineage: Bacteria > Pseudomonadati > Pseudomonadota > Betaproteobacteria > Nitrosomonadales > Sterolibacteriaceae > Methyloversatilis > Methyloversatilis sp. RAC08. The sequence continues at coordinate 2,330,522 of NZ_CP016448.1, forward strand.
CAGCGGCAACCAGCTCGAAGCGCTGCTGTTCGCCGACCCGGCCCTGCGTGCGCTGATCGATGACGGCCGCAGCGACAACAAGGGCGTCGAGCCCGAAGGCGTCACGGTGCTCGAACTGGGTGACCGCACGCTGGCTTTCATCGGCTTTGAACGCACGCGGCAGAGTGTCATCGCGATCTACGACGTGACCAACCCGACGGCCGCCACCTTCGTCGATTTCATCGTCGATGCGGATTCGCTGTCTCCGGAAGGTCTGTCCGCCTACGAATTCGGCGGCAAGTACTTCCTCGCGGTGGCGAACGAAGTGTCGGGCACGACGTCGCTGTTCTCGATCACGCCGGTGCCGGAACCGGAAACCTACGCCATGCTGCTGGCCGGCCTGGGCCTGATCGGCCTCGCAGCACGCCGTCGTCGTGGCTGAAACATCGCTGTAACATCCCGGCACCCGGGCTTGAGCAAGGTCAAGCCCGGGCGGCGGTCAGGCGGTTAAGGTGGAGCAGCCCATTTTCCGCCTGACCGCCGCCCAGCATTGCCATGACAGAAACGTCGACTGCAAGCCTCCCGCCTCCCGTATCCGTTCCGGCTGCACCGCAGCCTTTCACACCACCTGTCGATCGCCTGCTCAACAGCGGGCTCGCGCCGCTGATGCTCGCGGGTCGCGCCCTGCTGCCCATCGTGCAGGGCGGCATGGGCGTGGGCGTATCGGCGCACCGGCTCGCCGGCAGCGTCGCAGCGCTCGGCGCCGTCGGCACGATTTCGTCGGTCGACCTGCGCCGGCTGCACCCCGATCTGATGGAACGCACGCGCGGCCTGTCGGGCGAACACGCCAAGGTTGAAATCAACGCCAACAACCTCGAAGCGCTGACGCGGGAAATCCGTGCGGCGCGACAGATCGCCGGCAGGAATGGCCTGCTGGCGGTGAACGTGATGCGCGCCGTGAGCGACTACGCGGCGCAGGTGCGCTGCGCGCTCGAAGGCGGCATCGACGCCGTCGTGGTGGGTGCCGGCCTGCCGCTCGACCTGCCCGACCTCGCGCGCGAACACCTGTCGGCGGCACTGATCCCCATCCTGTCGGATGCGCGCGGCGTGCAGCTGGTGGTGCGCAAGTGGGAACGCAAGCAGCGCGTGCCGGATGCCATCGTGCTCGAACACCCGGGCTGGGCGGGCGGTCACCTCGGTGCTGCAAAGGTGGCCGACGTGTCGAACGAGCGCTTCGATTTCGAGCGCGTGCTGCCGGAAACGCTCGCCTGGCTGCGCAGCGCCGGGCTGGAAGGTCGCGTGCCGTTGATCGTGGCGGGGGGGCTGCGCACGCATGACGACATCCGGCGCATGCAGTCGCTCGGGGCCGCGGCGGTGCAGTTCGGTACCGCGTTTGCCGTCACCGAAGAGTGCGACGCCTCTGACGCTTTCAAGCATGTTCTGGCCGACGCCGCCGACGATGACCTGGTCGAATTCACCAGCGTGGCCGGCCTGCCGGCGCGCGCGGTGCGCACGCCCTGGCTGCAGAAGTATCTGGCGGTGCTGGAGCGCACGCAGGCCGTCGTGCATGAGCGCTCGCGCTGTGCCAAGCATTTCGATTGCCTGGCGCAGTGCGGTCTGCGCGACGGTCTGGTCGGCTGGGGTCAGTTCTGCATCGACCACCAGCTGGCCGCCGCCCTGCGCGGCGACCTCAAGACCGGCCTGTTCTTCCGCGGTCGCGGCGCGCTGCCTTTCGGCAAGCGCATCGCCAGCGTGCGCGCGCTTATCGACTACCTGCTTACGCCTTTGGCCGCGTGAGCATGGCGTGGGCCGTCATGCCGACCCCCATTGCGACAACAAACACGATGGCCGGCTGCGACGCCATGCCGAGCGACACCAGCGCGGGTCCCGGGCAGTATCCGGCCAAGCCCCAGCCGACACCGAAGGTCAGGCTGCCGAGCACCAGCGGCGCGTCGATCTGGCGCGCGGTCGGCAGCTGCAGGCGTTCGCCCGACCAGGCCACGGACCGTGACTTCGCCCACGTGAAGGCGGGGAAAGCCACCGCAATGGCGCCGCCCATGACCAGCGCCAACGACGGATCCCACGCACCGGCGAGGTCGAGGAAGGCGATCACCTTGGCCGGATTGGCCATGCCCGACAGCAGCAGGCCGATACCCAGCAAAAGTCCTGCGAGCAGGGCGATGAAGGTTTTCATGTCAGGCTCCCGCGAGATGACGGACGAGATATACGGTGACGAAACCGGCGCCCATGAAGGCCAGCGTCGCCACCAGCGAACGCGGCGACAGGCGCGACAGGCCGCATACGCCGTGACCGCTGGTGCAGCCCGAGCCGTAACGGGTGCCGACGCCGACCAGCAGGCCGGCGATGATCAGGGTCGCCGTGCCGGCGTCGGACTGCACGGCGGGCAGGGCGGCGAACAGCCCCCATACCAGCGGTGCCGCAATCAGGCCGACGACGAACGCGATCCGCCAGCCCGCGTCACCCGCGGCCGGTCTGAACAGTCCGCCGACAATGCCGCTGATGCCGGCGATGCGGCCGCTGCCCAGAATCAGCAGCGCGGCCGCGAGGCCGATCAGGGCGCCACCGGCCAGCGAGCTCCAGGGCGTGAAGGCGTCCCAGGCAATGTTCATGTTCATTCTCCGTGTGGATCTGCGCAGAAGCGCGCATGCAGGGTGTGCATCAGCGCCAGCGCGTCGTCGCTGGCGATGCGGTAATGGATGTGCTTGCCGTCGCGTCGCGTGCTGACCAGCCCTTCGCGCCGCAATACGCCGAGCTGCTGCGACAGCGTGGGTTGCGCAATGCCCAGGCGTGCTTCGAGTTCGCCGACCGAATGTTCGCCCTGCGCCAGCTGGCACAGCAGGACGAGCCGATCATCGTGCGCCAGTGCGCGCAGCAGCGCGCATGCACGGCCGGCAGCGGCGCGCAGCGTGTCGAGATCGATGGCCGTAACGGATGTGCTACCCATCCATACAATATATCAGTAAATAAACTATCTTTAAGTATATTGAAGGAATGTGCCACGGTCGCGCAAGCGGCCGTTCAGCGCGATGATGCGCATGGCTGCCTCCTCACGAACCGATGAAGCGAATCCGATGACATCCGATCTGCCCGTTTCGACCGACGCCGCACACGGCAGCGATCCGCACCTGAACCTGATCACCACGCCGGTGCGCAGCCTGATCCGGCGCCCAGCGATCAGCGTGTCGCCCTCGACCACCATCCGCGATGCGGCGACGCAGATGAGCGCGCAGCGGGTGTCGTCGGTGCTGGTGGTCGAGGCGGGTCGGCTGATCGGCGTGGTGACCGATCGCGACCTGCGCAACCGCGTCGTCGCGCAGGGGCTGGACAGCGCGCGGCCGGTGCTCGACATCGCAACGCTCGATCCGCTGACGATGGATGTGCGCAAGCCGGCCTTCGACGCGCTGCTGCTGATGGCGCGCCACAACATCCACCACGTGCCGGTGATGGACGGCGACAGCGTGGTAGGCATGATCACGGCGACTGACGTCAGCGCGCAGCAGAACCTGTCGGCGGTGCATCTGGCGGGCGACATCTACAAGCAGACGAGCATCGAGGGGCTGGCCGAGGCCGCCCTGCAGGTACGCGCGCTGCAGCAAAGTCTGGCCGGTGCCGGCGCTACCGCCTACAGCACTGGCCACATCATCACCGCCATCACCGATGCGCTGACCTGCCGCCTGCTGCAGTTGGGCGAAGCGCAGTTCGGCCCGCCGCCGGTCGGCTATGTGTGGGTGGCCGCCGGTTCGCAGGCGCGCAACGAACAGACCGCGAAGTCGGACCAGGACAACTGTCTGGTCATCGACGACGCCTACGATCCCGCTGCTCACGGCGAATACTTCCGCGCGCTGGCCACCTTCGTGTGCGACGGTCTCGACGCCTGCGGCTACATCCACTGCCCGGGCGAAATGATGGCCATGACCGATCCGTGGCGGCAGCCGAAGGCGCGCTGGGAACAGTACTTCCGCAAATGGACGGCGGAGCCGGAACCCAAGGCGTTGATGCTCACCTGCGTGTTCTTCGACCTGCGCGCCATTCACGGGCAGACGGCGCTGCTCGACGCGCTGCGCGAGGACGTGCTGTCGCGCACCCGCGGCAACCGCATCTTCCTCGCCTACATGGTGGGCAATGCGCTGAAGCACCAGCCACCGCTTGGCCTGTTCAACCGCATGTCCACGCTGCGCTCGGGTGAGCACCGGGGCACGCTCGATCTCAAGCACAGCGGCATCGTGCCCATCGTCGATCTGGCGCGCGTGTATGCGCTGGCCGGCGGCCACGCCGCGGTGAACACGCACGACCGTCTGGCGGTGGCGGCGGCCAGCGGCGAAATCAGCGAACAGAGCGCGCACGACCTGCGCGACGCGCTCGAATACATCGCCACGCTGCGCATCCAGCACCAGGCGCGCCAGATGGCGGGTGGTGCCGGCGCCGACAACTTCCTGAAGCCGGACGAACTGTCCAATTTCGAACGCGGCCAGCTGAAGAACGCGTTCGGCGTCGTGCAGACCCTGCAGAGCGTGCTCGGCCAGCGCTATCAGGCCGGGCGGTTCTGAACTTCGGCTTCACCTGCGGCAAACGACTTATTGCCCCCGCGGCCCGCCCGACCGAGCATCCAGCCAACCTTTCAAGCTGGAGTTGCCATGAGAACCGTTCGTCAGTTGTACCGGTATCCGGTCAAGGGCCTGTCGGCCGAACCTCTCACAGAAGTCGCGCTGCGCGCTGGCGAGGGCGTGCCGCTGGACCGGCAGTGGGCGCTCACCAACGGCAGCTGGACGTTCGACGCAGGCAGCTACACGCCGCGCCCGAAGACCGATTTCATCGCGCTGATGGATCACGCCGCACTCGCGTCGCTGGCCACCCGCTACGACGACGCCGACAACTGCCTGCACGTCAGCGCACCCGACGGACGCCATCTGCGCATCGATGTCGATGACCCGGCCGCCTGTGGCGGACTGGCGCGCTTCATCGCGCAGCACATCAACGCACGGCTGGAAGGCCCGCCTGCCTTCGTCAGCGGCGAGGGCTTCCGCTTCACCGACGTCAGCGTGCTGTCGCACGGCATGATGAATGCCGTGTCGTTGATCAATCTGGCCACGGTGCGCGAAGTCGGCGCGGCGCTCGGTACGGACATCGACCCGATGCGCTTTCGCGCCAACATCTACATGGATGGTGGCGAGCCGTGGGAGGAATCAAGCTGGCTGGACCGCGAGGTCACGGTGGGTGAGGTGCGCGCGCGGGTCGTCATGCGCACGCCGCGCTGCAGCGCGACCAACGTGAATCCGGTGACCGCCGAGCGCGACATGACGCTGCCGGCGACCATGATGGAGCGTTACGGACACCGCGAACTGGGCGTCTACCTGCAGGTGCTCGACGGCGGCGCCATTGCGCCGGGTGCCGTCGTGACGCCGCTGCCGTAACATCCGGGCACAGCAGCATCGGGAACGCCGACCGGCATTCACCGGTCCGCTGTGACGCGGGCGCACGGTGCGCCCGCGTTCCGCCGACGAAAGACACGATGCTGCGTACCCTGAAAGACCTGTTCGACAGTTTTGCCGCACCGGCGCCACTTGACGCCGCTGCCACCGAACACCAGCTGCAGCTCGCCACCGCGGTGCTGCTGGTCGAAGTGATGCGCGCCGACCCGGACATCGGCGACGCCGAGCGCGCCGCGGCCATGACCGCGCTGCGCGGCAAGTTCGCGCTGACCGAGGACGAAATCGAGCGCCTGATGGAGCTGGCGACCACCACGGCGCGCGAGGCCTACGACTATCAGCGCTTCACGGCGCTGATCAACCGGGCCTTCGACGCCGAGCGCAAGGCGCACATCGTCGAGCTGATGTGGCAGGTCGCGTACGCCGACGGCCACCTGCACGCGCATGAATCGCATGTGATGCGCAAGGTGGCCGATCTGCTCTACATCCCGCACGCCGACTACATCACCGCCAAGCTGCGAGCGCGCGACGCGGCCGCGGCCGCCTGATCGCCACGCCAGGGTCATTGCACCGGCCTGCGCTGCACCGCAGAATCGCGGTTCTTCCTGCCACCATCGGTCATGCCTGCACCCGCCGCGCACCTGAAACTGCCTGCCGACCTGGTCGCCTGCCACGAGTGCGACCTGCTGCAGACCGAGCCGGCACTGCTGCCCGGGCAGAGCGCGCGCTGCGTGCGCTGCGACGCCTTTCTTGCACGCAACCCGCCGGACAGCCTCGACCGCACGCTGGCGCTGACGCTGACCGCGCTGGTGCTGTACGTGATTGCCAACGTGTATCCGCTGGTCCGCCTCGACATGCAGGGCCGCGTGGTCGCGGTGACGCTGTTCGAGGCGGTGCAGGTGCTGTGGCGCGACGGCATGATGCCGGTCGCCGCCCTCGTGTTCGGCACTGCCATCCTGTTTCCGCTGCTCGAACTGGTGATGATCCTGCTTGTGCTGGTGCCGCTGCGGCTGGGCCGCGTGACACCGCGCATGGCGCCCTTCTTCCGGCTGGTCCGTTCGCTCAAGCCGTGGGGCATGGTCGAGGTGTTCCTGCTCGGCATGCTGGTGTCGCTGGTCAAGCTGTCGCATCTGGCCTCGGTCATTCTGGGTACCGCTTTCTGGGCCACGGCTGCACTCATCCTTGCGCTCACGTTCGCCGGCCGGGCTTTCGACACGCGACTGCTGTGGCAGACGCCGCTGCCAGACGAGGCTGAAGACGCCCTGGTGACGGACCGATGAGGCGCCGCGCGCTGACCGCCCGCGAAGCCGGGCTGCTGAGCTGCCATGTGTGCGGTCAGCTGGCGCGTCCGCCTGCAGAGGGCGCACACAGCCTGCGCTGCCCGCGCTGCCGCGCACCGATGCACCTGCGCAAGCCGGCCAGTGTGTCGACCACCTGGGCGCTGCTGATCGCATCGATCGTCATGTTCCTTCCGGCCAACCTGCTGCCGGTCATGACTACCACATCGCTGCTCGGCAGCCAGCAGGACACGATCATGAGCGGCGTCATCTTTCTGTGGCAGTCAGGCTCCTGGCCGCTGGCAGCGGTGGTGTTCTTCGCCAGCGTGATGGTGCCGCTGCTGAAGATCGTCGCGCTGGTGTATCTGACGCTGTCGGTGCAGCGTCGCTCGACGCACAACCTGCTGCAGCGCACCCGGCTGTACCGGCTGGTCGAATTCGTCGGCCGCTGGTCGATGCTCGACATCTACGTGATCACGATGCTGGTGGCACTGGTGAGCTTCCGCGGGCTGGCAACGATAGAAGCCGGTCCCGGCGCGATTGCCTTCGGCGCCGTCGTGGTGCTCACCATGTTTGCCGCCATGAGTTTCGACCCCCGACTGATCTGGGACCCGCTGGCCAGCGGGTCTGCCGACGCCCACACTGCACACCATGACTGAACCCGAACTGCCGACCGCCACGGTCGACGCACCGCGCCGCTTCCACATTCCGCTGGTGTGGATCATCCCGCTGGTGGCGCTGCTGATCGGCGTATTCCTCGCCGCGCGTGCCTGGTACGAACAGGGGCCGACCATCACGATCCAGTTCAACAGCGGCGCCGGGCTCGAGCCGGGCAAGACGCGCATCAAGTACAAGGATGTCGATGTCGGCCAGATCAGCGCGGTGGCGCTGGCCGACGATGGCGCCCACGTCATCGCCACCGCGCAACTGGTGCGCGAAGCCGATCGGCTGCTGGTGACGGACACGCGTTTCTGGGTGGTCAGCGCACGCGTGTCGGGGAGCGCGGTGACCGGTCTGGGTACCTTGCTGTCGGGCGCCTATGTCGGCATGGACGCCGGTCAGTCGACCGAGCCCGGCCGCACTTTCGTCGCGCTGGACGAGGCACCGGTCATCACGCTGGACGTGCCCGGGCGCGCCTTTGCGCTGCATGCCGAAACGCTGGGATCGATCGACGTCGGCACGCCGATCTACTTCCGCCGCATCCCGGCCGGTCAGGTCACCGGCTTCAAGCTTGACGACACCGGCCAGCATCTCGACATCCAGGTGTTCATCAAGTCGCCGTACGACCGCTACGTGACCACCGACAGCCGCTTCTGGAACGCCAGCGGCATCGATGTGAAGCTCGGTGCAGAAGGGCTGCAGATCAACACCGAATCGGCCACCTCCATCCTGGCCGGCGGGCTGGCGTTCGAAACACCGGACGCTGGCGATGCCGAGCCGGCGCCTGCCGGGCTGGATTTCAGGCTGTTCGGCTCGCGCGCCGAAGCCCTGAAGCAGCCCGGATCGGATGCCCAGATCGTGCAGCTTCGCTTCACCGAAAGCGTGCGCGGCCTGTCGGTCGGCGCGCCGGTCGATTTCCGCGGCACCCAGATCGGCGAAGTGATCGCGCTCGAACCCGATGTCGATCTCGACACCGCAGACGTCGGCCTGCTGGTCGATATCGCGGTATTCCCCGATCGCATGCGCCCACGCGCGGGCGGCAAGGCGGACGACGACTTCGATGAAGCCGCCTTCCGCACCTTCGTCGACCGGCTGGTGGCGCGCGGCCTGCGCGCGCAGCTGCGCAATGGCAATCTGGTGACCGGGCAGCTCTATGTGGCGATGGATTTCTTCCCTCCGGTCGGCAAGCAGAAGGTCGACTGGGCCGCGCGTCCGCCGCAGCTGCCGACCCAGCGCGGCAGCCTGGACGAACTGCAGGCCACGCTGTCGCGCATCGCCGGCAAGTTCGACCGCCTGCCGCTGGACGACATCGCACAGGAGACCCGCGCCGCGATTGCCGGGCTGGCGCGCGCGGTCGAGCGCACCGATCAGCTGATGCAGCGGCTCGACGGCCTTGCGTCGAACGAAGTGAGCGCCGCCGCGACCGAAACGCAGCGCACGATGGCCGAGGCGCGCGCGGCGATCGCCGATACGCGCCATCTGCTGTCGAGCGATGCGCCGCTGCAGCAGGACCTGCGCGACAGCCTGCAGGAACTTTCGCGTGCGGCGCAGTCGCTGCGCCACCTGACCGACACGCTGGAACGCCACCCCGAAGCGCTGCTGCGCGGAAAGCCCGAGGAGAAACCGTGATGTCGAACTCTTTCTGGCGCGTTACCGCCTTCTGCGCAATCGCGGCATTGCTTGCCGCCTGTGGCAGCACGCCGCCGATCCGTCATTATTCGCTCGGTCCGGTGGTTGTCGCTCCCTCGGCTGCGCCGGTCGCTGCCGAAACCGATGCCCTGACAAGTATTGTGGTCGGGCCGGTTAGCCTGCCTGCAGGCATCGACCGGCTGCAGATCGTGCGCACCGTCGACGGTGCGCGCGTCGAGATTGCCGACAGCCACCGCTGGGCCGGTTCGCTGAAGGATGAAGTCACGCGCCGTCTGGCCAGCGGCATCGTGCGGCAGACCGGCATCGGCCGGGTCGTCGCCTGGCCGCAGTCCACGCTCGCGGTGCCCACGCTCACAGTACCCATCGACATCCAGCGCTTCGACGCCGAAGGCTTTGATCGCGTGACGCTGGAAGCCGTCTGGACGCTGCGCAAGGCAGGCCGCGACATCGCTGGCCGCCGCTTTGCCGCGAGCGAAACCGTCAGCTCGCCCGACTACGGCGCGCTCACCGCCGCTCACGGCCGCTTGGTCGATGCGCTGGCGCGCGAAGTTTCAGAAGCCCTCGTCGCCGCACAGGCTCATCAGCGCTGACGCAAAGACACGGCTGACCAGTGCCGGCAGGACAGCCTGCTGCCGGAACCCGCGACCGCAACGGCCGCCGCGTAGCCTTCAGGCACAGGTACGCTTCTGCAGTAGCCCAGCGTCTGTGTATCGACGTCCGGGCAAAGTATCGGAGATTCCGTCCATGCGTCGGTCGAGGGCAGCACGCTGAAGCCGTGCAAAGGTATCTGCAGGCCCTTTCCCCAAGCCTTGACGCAGGCCTCCTTGCGCGTCCAGAGCATGTAGAACAGATCGGAGCGATCGGTGTCCCCCACCCGCGCTAGGGCTGTGCGCTCGCCCGGCGAAAAGAAATGGGCGGCAACGTTGGCCAGATCATCATGCGGCACCGCGGCTTCCACATCCACGCCGATCTCTCGTCGCTGCGAAATTCCCAGCAATGCCAGCCGGCCGGAGTGGGACAGGCTGAACTGCAGGCTGGAACCGTGCTGCCACGCGAGCCGCGGTTTCCCGCAAGCACCGGTTTCCAGCATGATTTCCGATGGCGTCAGACCCAGATAGCATCCGAGCACCTCTCGAAGCATCGTATGTGCCAGCACGAACAGCGCCCGGTCGCCCGGCTTCTGCAGACGATCCGCCCGGCACCGCTCGTCCGCCGAAATGCGGGTGATCAGACTTTCGTTACCGTACGCTTCGTCGAGGTGCGCGCGCCACAGATGAATGTCGTCGCCCGTCATCTGCGGGAAATGCGCCGGCACATCCCAGAGACAATCTTTCATGGTGCAGCGACACCCTGGAACATCGTCTCGGCCTCATCAAGGCGATTCTGCAATTGACGGGCCAGTTCGTTGACCAGTGGTGGTTTCACCATCAGACCGTGAGTGCCCGGGACGTTGTGAACCGAAAGGTGCGTGACAAAGGTCGACCAGCCGAGGCTCGGCTCGCTTGCCTCGCGTAGTGATTCCTCGGCAAGGTAAAGATCGACCTCACCCGAATAAGCCGAAGGATGATATCCCCAGTGTGCCCACCAGTGCGCTGAGGCCGCATCCGGAAAGCCGCGTGATGGCGTCCTGCCGAGGGCACTCAGCGCCGCATGTGCGAGGCGCTGACGATTCATGTAGGGGCGTACCCTGCAGCGCAACCAGTCAAGCACGCCGGGGCCGCGCGGGCGCAGATGTACGCCGGGGGCATAGGTATCCAGCAGCGCCAGCACACTGACGGTTTCGCCGGCGGCGCTCAACTGCTGTGCCATTTCGAATGCAACGGTTCCGCCGCTGGAAAAACCGGCAAGGCGATAAGGCCCGTATGGCTGTGCCTCGCGCATCGACGCCACGCAGTCGGCAGCGATGTCCGCCAGTCTGTGGTGAGGTGTTTCCCTTCCGCCCGCGCCCCTTGCGTTCAGGCCGAAGACGGGCTGTCGGGGCGAAAGCGCGCGCGCCAGCTCGAAATAGTGAAAGAGGTTGCCGCCGATGGTGTGCACGCAGAACAGAGGTGGCTTGTCGCCGCCAGGCTTGATCGGAACGAGAAGCGGCCAGCGGGTACCGACGGTCTGACTGCGCACCGCAGCGGCGATGTCGCGTATCGAACTGCCGCGAAACCACAGTGTGTCCAGAGGCAGGCGCTCGCCGAACGTGCGGGCAATCGCATCGACCAGTCGTACAGCCATCAGCGAATGGCCACCGATTTCGAAGAAGTCCTGATCAAGGCCGATGTCACTGCGTTCAAAAAGGGACTCCCATATCCCGAGCAGATGCCGTTCGACGATGTCTCCCGGGCGACCGGTGTCGGGCGACGATGGAATGCCCTTGGCGCGCGGACTGTCCTGCGGTGGCGGCAGTTTGTCGCGATCGAGTTTGCCGTTGGGTGTGATCGGGAAGGCGTCGAGGACGATGAAGGAAGAAGGGAGCATGTGCGCAGGCAGGGTCAGTGCGAGTTGTGCGCGCAGCCGGGTTGGCTCGATGCTGTCGCCGGCGACGTAGGCGACGAGACGTGTTTCGCCGGGCCGGTCTTCACGCAGCATCACGGTGGCCTGATTCACGGCGGGAAGCGTGGTGAGTGCGGCTTCGATTTCACCGGGTTCTATGCGGAAACCCCGGAGCTTGATCTGTTGATCGAAGCGGCCGAGGAATTCGATGTTTCCGTCGTGTAGCCAGCGTACCCGGTCACCTGTGCGGTAGAGTCGGGCGCCTGGCCGGTCGCTGAAGGGGTGAGCGACGAATTTCTCCGAGGTCAGGTCGGGTCGTCCCAGATAGCCGCGTGCGAGGCCTGCGCCGCCGATGTAGAGCTCGCCTTCGACCCCGACCGGTACGGGTTGGCGCGAGGCATCGAGCACGAACACTTCCGTGTTCGCGATCGGCCGACCGATCGGGATCGAGCCGCGTGCAGTCAACAAACCGGATGGAATCCGGTGACAGCAGGTGAAGGTCGTACTTTCGGTCGGGCCGTAGCCATTGATCAGTTGCACGCCTGGCAGTGCGTCAAGCGCCCGCTGAACGTGTGCCACCGACAACGCCTCTCCGCCCGTCAGCAATAGGCGCAGACCGCGCAGCGCCTCCGGGCGCTCGTCGATCACGGCGTTGAACAGTGCAGCCGTGAGCCATAGCGTGGTCACGCCATTGCGCGAGATGACAGCCTCCAGACCGGCGGCGGTCGGCAGCTCATCCGGATAAATCACGCAGCGTGCGCCGTGCAGCAGCGCGCCCCACACTTCGAAGGTCGATGCATCGAAGGCCATCGGTGCCAGCTGCAGGAAGGTTTCTTCCGGCCCGAACGATGCGTAATCGGTATGGCAGACCAGTCGGGCGACGTTGCGTTGTTCAACCATCACGCCTTTTGGCTGACCGGTTGAACCGGAGGTGTAGATGACGTAGGCGAGGTTTTCGGAAGAGGCGGAGTGGAGCGGGTTGTCGTCAGGCTGTTGATCGAGTGCGGCATGGTCATCGACACAGAGCGTATGGCCTGGATGCCGTGGCAGTTTCGACATCAGGGCGTGCTGGGTGAGGACGACGGGTGCTGCGGTGTCCTGGAGCATGTAGGCGAGCCGTGCTACTGGATAGGCGGGATCGAGCGGTACGTAGGCACCGCCGGCCTTCACTATTCCGAGCAGTCCGGTGACCAGTTCGATGGAGCGCTGCAGATGGAGCCCGACCATGACGTCGGGCCCGACGCCGTGCGCGCGCAGGGCGTGGGCGATGCGGTTGGCCCGGGCGTTGAGTTCGGTGTAGGTGAGGGACTGTTCGGCGCAGACCAGCGCGATGGCATCGGGCGTGCGTGCGACCTGTGCTTCGAACAAAGAGGCGAGGGTGGCATCGCGCGGGTAATCGGTCTGCGTTGCGTTCCACTGGACCAGCATGCGTTGCTGTTCGGCGGACGTGAGCAAAGGTAGCCGGCTGATCGGCGTATCCGGCTGTGCCACGACGGACTCGAGCAGCGTCTGGAAGTGGCCGGCCATGAGCCGGACGCGGCGCTCGTCGAAGAGGTCGGTTGCGTACTCGAACAAGCCCGACAGGCCGTCTGCCGTCTCGGTCAGCTCCAGCGTCAGGTCGAACTTCGCGATGCCGCTTTCGCGCACGAGCCGATGGCAGTGTGCGCCGTCGAGTTCGAGCGCAACGTGAGGCGTGTTCTGAAGCGAGAACATGACCTGGAACAGGGGGTTTCGGCTCGGGTCGCGCACCGGTCGCAGCGCCTCCACCAGCTTCTCGAAAGGCATCTGCGCATGGTCGAAGGCGCCCAGTGCTGTCTCGCGCACGTGCTCAAGCACCTCCCGAAACCTGGCATGGATCGGCAACTTGGTGCGCAGCACCAGCGTGTTCACGAAGAAGCCGATCAGCGTCTCGAGCTCGACCTGTCCGCGACCGGCCACGGGTGTTCCCACGGCGATGTCGCTGTGCCCGCTCGCGCGAGCGAGCAGGACCTTGAAGGCAGCAAGCAGCACCATGTAGAGCGTGCCGCCGGCGTCCCGACCGAGTCCGCGCAGGCGCGAGGTCAGCTCGGTGGCGATCTCGAAGGGCACCACGGCGCCGCGGTAGCTTGGCTGCGCGGGACGGGCATGATCGGTCGGCAGGGCGAGCAGCGGCAGATCGGCCAGCTGGGTACGCCAGTAATCGAGCTGCTTCTGTAGGATGGGTCCGGACAGCGTTTCGCGCTGCCACAACGCGTAGTCGGCGTACTGCACCGGCAGGTCAGGCAGCCTGGCGTCACCGCCCTGCAGCGCGGCTGAGTAGAGCGCACCGAGCTCGCGGTTGAGCACGCCTTGCGACCAGCCGTCGGAGCCGATGTGGTGAATGACCAGCTGTAGCACGTGCTCGTCCTGGCCCACGTGCCAGAGCGCGACGCGCATCAGCGGAGGGGTGCCCAGATCGAAGGGGTGCGCACCGTGTGACTGCATGCGTGACGCAAGCGCGCGCGCGCGCTCGGGTGCGTCGATGCTGCGCAGGTCCTGGACGGACAGCACGCAGCGTGCCGAGGGCACAATGCGCTGTGCCGGTTCGCCGGCGACCTCGATGAAACCGGTGCGCAGCGACTCATGGCGTGCGACCAGCGCATCGAGCGCGTTCTGCAGCGCGGTGACATCGAGCGGGCCACGGACCTCCAGCTCCTGCACGATGTGATACAGCGATGTGCCCGGCTCCCACTGCTCCAGAAACCACAGTCGGGACTGTGCGAACGAGCAGCGCACTGGCGCCGGGAAGGGCCGCGCGACCGGTGGAATGGCGTCGGAAATCCCGTCCGTGCGTGCTTTCTGCAGCAGGCGTGCCATGCCTTCAATGGTCGGCGCATCGAACACGCTGCGTGGTGTCAGGTTGCAGTTGAACACGCTGCGCAGGCGGCTGACGAGCTTCGCCGCCAGTAGGGAATGTCCGCCCAGCTCGAAGAAATGATCGTGTATGCCCATCCGCTGCAAGCCGAGTGTGTCTGCCCAGATGTCGGTCAGCGCCTCCTCGATGGGCGTACGCGGTGCCGCATAGTCATCGGATGCGAGACTCGATTCCGATTTCGGCAATTTGTCGCGATCGAGTTTGCCGTTGGGTGTGATCGGGAAGGCGTCGAGGACGATGAAGGAAGAAGGGAGCATGTGCGCAGGCAGGGTCAGTGCGAGTTGTGCGCGCAGCCGGGTTGGCTCGATGCTGTCGCCGGCGACGTAGGCGACGAGACGTGTTTCGCCGGGCCGGTCTTCACGCAGCATCACGGTGGCCTGATTCACGGCGGGAAGCGTGGTGAGTGCGGCTTCGATTTCACCGGGTTCTATGCGGAAACCCCGGAGCTTGATCTGTTGATCGAAGCGGCCGAGGAATTCGATGTTTCCGTCGTGTAGCCAGCGTACCCGGTCACCTGTGCGGTAGAGTCGGGCGCCTGGCCGGTCGCTGAAGGGGTGAGCGACGAATTTCTCCGAGGTCAGGTCGGGTCGTCCCAGATAGCCGCGTGCGAGGCCTGCGCCGCCGATGTAGAGCTCGCCTTCGACCCCGACCGGTACGGGTTGGCGCGAGGCATCGAGCACGAACACTTCCGTGTTCGCGATCGGCCGACCGATCGGGATCGAATTCTGCTCGGTCCCGACAATAGTCCGGCAAGTCGCATCGATGGTGGTTTCCGTTGGGCCGTAGACGTTATGCAGTGTTGCCTTCGTGCGGCTGCGGAAGGTATGTGCCAGGGAAGGATCGAGTACTTCACCGCCGCAGAACACGTGGCGCAGGGCAGCACAGGCTGTGACGCCGGGTTCGTCCAGCATGGGTCTCAATGTCGACGGCGTCAGATCCCATATCGATACGCTATTGACGCGCGTCAGTTCAACCAGCGCTGCGCTGTCGGTACGTTCGTCGTCGAGTGCAATCACACATCGGCCACCGGTAAACAGGCAGGCGAATAGCTGACCGACCGACACGTCGAAATTGATCGAAGCCTGCATCAGTATTCCGTCGACATCGCTGATTCCGAATGTGTCGATCAGCCAGTGCATGCGATTGCTGACCGCTGCGTGACTGACCATCACGCCTTTTGGCTGACCGGTTGAACCGGAGGTGTAGATGACGTAGGCGAGGTTTTCGGAAGAGGCGGAGTGGAGCGGGTTGTCGTCAGGCTGTTGATCGAGTGCGGCATGGTCATCGACACAGAGCGTATGGCCTGGATGCCGTGGCAGTTTCGACATCAGGGCGTGCTGGGTGAGGACGACGGGTGCTGCGGTGTCCTGGAGCATGTAGGCGAGCCGTGCTACCGGATAGGCGGGATCGAGCGGTACGTAGGCACCGCCGGCCTTCACTATTCCGAGCAGTCCGGTGACCAGTTCGATGGAGCGCTGCAGATGGAGCCCGACCATGACGTCGGGCCCGACGCCGTGCGCGCGCAGGGCGTGGGCGATGCGGTTGGCCCGGGCGTTGAGTTCGGTGTAGGTGAGGGACTGTTCGGCGCAGACCAGCGCGATGGCATCGGGCGTGCGTGCGACCTGTGCTTCGAACAAAGAGGCGAGGGTGGCATCGCGCGGGTAATCGGTCTGCGTTGCGTTCCACTGGACCAGCATGCGTTGCTGTTCGGCGGACGTGAGCAAAGGTAGCCGGCTGATCGGCGTATCCGGCTGTGCCACGACGGACTCGAGCAGCGTCTGGAAGTGGCCGGCCATGAGCCGGACGCGGCGCTCGTCGAAGAGGTCGGTTGCGTACTCGAACAAGCCCGACAGGCCGTCTGCCGTCTCGGTCAGCTCCAGCGTCAGGTCGAACTTCGCGATGCCGCTTTCGCGCACGAGCCGATGGCAGTGTGCGCCGTCGAGTTCGAGCGCAACGTGAGGCGTGTTCTGAAGCGAGAACATGACCTGGAACAGGGGGTTTCGGCTCGGGTCGCGCACCGGTCGCAGCGCCTCCACCAGCTTCTCGAAAGGCATCTGCGCATGGTCGAAGGCGCCCAGTGCTGTCTCGCGCACGTGCTCAAGCACCTCCCGAAACCTGGCATGGATCGGCAACTTGGTGCGCAGCACCAGCGTGTTCACGAAGAAGCCGATCAGCGTCTCGAGCTCGACCTGTCCGCGACCGGCCACGGGTGTTCCCACGGCGATGTCGCTGTGCCCGCTCGCGCGAGCGAGCAGGACCTTGAAGGCAGCAAGCAGCACCATGTAGAGCGTGCCGCCGGCGTCCCGACCGAGTCCGCGCAGGCGCGAGGTCAGCTCGGTGGCGATCTCGAAGGGCACCACGGCGCCGCGGTAGCTTGGCTGCGCGGGACGGGCATGATCGGTCGGCAGGGCGAGCAGCGGCAGATCGGCCAGCTGGGTACGCCAGTAATCGAGCTGCTTCTGTAGGATGGGTCCGGACAGCGTTTCGCGCTGCCACAACGCGTAGTCGGCGTACTGCACCGGCAGGTCAGGCAGCCTGGCGTCACCGCCCTGCAGCGCGGCTGAGTAGAGCGCACCGAGCTCGCGGTTGAGCACGCCTTGCGACCAGCCGTCGGAGCCGATGTGGTGAATGACCAGCTGTAGCACGTGCTCGTCCTGGCCCACGTGCCAGAGCGCGACGCGCATCAGCGGAGGGGTGCCCAGATCGAAGGGGTGCGCACCGTGTGACTGCATGCGTGACGCAAGCGCGCGCGCGCGCTCGGGTGCGTCGATGCTGCGCAGGTCCTGGACGGACAGCACGCAGCGTGCCGAGGGCACAATGCGCTGTGCCGGTTCGCCGGCGACCTCGATGAAACCGGTGCGCAGCGACTCATGGCGTGCGACCAGCGCATCGAGCGCGTTCTGCAGCGCGGTGACATCGAGCGGGCCACGGACCTCCAGCTCCTGCACGATGTGATACAGCGATGTGCCCGGCTCCCACTGCTCCAGAAACCACAGTCGGGACTGTGCCCAGGAGCAGGGTTGCCTATCTTCCCGCCGACCGTCTTGCTGTTCGGTCCATTGAGACTGCGGCCGGACGGATATCGTCGAATGCCGGGCAGCATGCGATTGCATTCGTGCCCTCAAGGCATCGAGTTGCCCGGTGCTCAGGGATGCAAAGCGGGAGCTGGGGTCACTCATTGGACGTAGGCTCTCGGGCATCGACTGTCTGGATGCTTGCTGCATGTGCATGTTTCGTGTGCATTGATTCCGCCCGATTCACCTGTGATTAACCTTCAAGCGGGTCGATCTGTATCTGTATCAATGCCGGTCGTCGCAAGCTCAGCGCGCGCGCCAGCGCCTCGGGCAATGCATCGATCGCGTCCAGACAGACGGCATCCACCCCGAGTTGGCGCGCCATTTCGTCGTAACGCAGTCCCGCCTGATAGACAAGAATCCGTTCGTGGTGACCGGCCGGAAACGCGCTGCGCTGGCGTCGGGCGCCGGAAGGGCCATCGTTGTTCGCCAGTACCACGACGACCGGCACGCCATGTCGTACCGCTGTTTCGAATTCAAAGAAGTTGAGGCTCAGCGCCATGTCTCCGGTGACGACGATTACCGGACGTTCCGGACAGGCATGCGCAGCACCGATCGCGAACGGCAGCCCCGTACCCATGCAGCCGCTGGTACCGGGGGTCAGGCGCGACAGCGGAATGCCGGCGGACAGGTGCTTCTGCACCGCAAGCAAAGTGATGTTGCCATCAAGCACCACGATGGCGTCTTGTGGCAGCACCCGCGCAAGTACTGCTGCAAGCTCGTCGGGAGTCGGGGGGCGACAGGGCGGGCGCTGAACGTTCCGGACCAGCGGTGCATCGGGCGGCCAGCTTGTCGATCTGCTGCGATGCGTACCGGCGTGTTCGCGCTGGCGCAAGCCCTCCAGCAGCGCCGGCAGGATGGCCGACGCGGCACCCCGGAGTGTCAAGGTCCGTGGTGGTCCGCCATGGAAGGCTTCATCGGCGCAGTCGATATGGACGACGCGCGCGTCAGGCCGGATCTCGCTGCCATAGCGGAAGGTCCAGTTCAGGCGGGCTCCGACCACAAGCACCACATCTGCATCGGCCAGTAATCGGCTCTGGTCTGCCGTGCGCGAAAGCGGATGGTCATCGGGCAACAATCCGCGCCCCATCGGCGATGCCACGAAGGGCAACGCCAGGTGTTCGGCAAGCTCACGTAGATGGAGGTAGGCATCGTCCCATCGCACACCCTTGCCGAACAGCATGAGTGGCCGTTGTGCCGCCAGCAGAAGATCAGCGGCCCGTCCGACCATCGCGGACAGTTCGCTCGTCACGGTGTTGTTGCGCACGCGCGCGGCCTCGAAACGGGGCTTTTCGGCAACAGAGCCGGACAGACAGTCGTCGGGCAGTTCAACGTAGACCGCACCGGGACGACCTTCCA
The DNA here is from genome assembly GCF_001713355.1 of Methyloversatilis sp. RAC08. NCBI lineage: Bacteria > Pseudomonadati > Pseudomonadota > Betaproteobacteria > Nitrosomonadales > Sterolibacteriaceae > Methyloversatilis > Methyloversatilis sp. RAC08. Next base: position 2,349,342 of record NZ_CP016448.1, read on the forward strand.
TCGCGGTGTGCACGGCATCGGCGAGCTGTGCTGCAATCGTGCCCGCAGAATCGATGCACACGCATGCCTTGGCGATCCGGCCTGCGACAGCGACGCCGTCAAGCTCCATGAAGGCGCCGGTGCCGCGGGCCGAACGTTCGACAGCGCCGGCCAGCAGTACGACCGGCCAGCAGTTCTCTTGCGCAACGAGCAGGCCCGTCAACGCGTTCGTCACGGCAACGCCGCTGGACACCATGGCTACGCTTGCGAGGCGCCCCGCCATGTAGTTGTGCGCCGCTGCCATCATCACGGCTGCCTGCTGATGGCGAACGCCTGTCGTATCCATGCCGGCGCGCGCGCAGGCGCCGATCGTTTCGTCGGTCGGCAGGCCCGGCATGGCGTAAAGATGGGTCACGCCGAGGGAGTGGAGGCTGCGCGCGACGATGTCGTGGCCGCGCACGCGGCCCGCACGCAGCCTGACTTCGAAAGCCTTGCGCTGGGTAGGACCGAGGCGTTGCAGACGTTCGATGACAGCGTCTGCGGGCAAACCGGGTTTGCCGTTGTCAGGGCGTGTGCTCATCGGGCATGACCTCGGTACTTGATCAATCGGGAACTGGCGTGATCTCGTCGAGGATGCGCTCCACCTCGGCTATGACGTCCGGCCCGAGCCGGTCGCATATCGTTCGGGCCAGCCCGGCTGCGGTGGGCTGGTGGAAGATGTCGGTAGCGGATAGCTCGATCGGCAGCATCGACGCGATTCGCGCCGCAGCGCGTGTCGCTTTCAGTGAATCGCAGCCGAGGGCAAAGAAATTGTCGTCCATGCCGATGACGTCGACCTCCAGCACCTCGTTCCACACCTGCGCGAGGATGGCCTCGATCGCGTCCCTCGGTGCGACGAAAGCGTGCTGACGCGCTGCGCCGAGACGCTCGGCCATGCCAATGCGCTGCACCTTGCCGGTCGGACCTTTCGGAATCTCGAGCAGCAGGATGATTTCGCTGGGTACCTTGAAGCCGGCAAGGCAACCAAACAGGAACTCACGCAAGGTATCGGGGCCGACCGTACTGCCAGGGTGCAGAACCACCGCTGCGGCAAGGTCCTCGCCAAGCGTCGGATGCGGCAGAGCGAACGCCACCGCCTCTTTGACCTCTGGGTGGGCGAGCAGGGCCTCGTCAATCTCGCGCGGCGCAATCTTCTCGCCGCCGCGATTGATCATTTCCTTGAGGCGGCCTGTAATGCGCAGGTAACCGTCCGCGTCGAAGCAGCCCTCATCGCCGGTGCGGAACCAGCCGTTCGTAAATGCGGCAAGGTTCGCTTCCGGATTGGCGTGATAGGCGCGCATCACGTTGTCGCCGCGGATGGCGATCTCGCCACACTCGCCGGAAGGCAGCGGAACACCGTGGGCCGAGAGGATCGCCATCTCGGGCCCGGCTGGAAGGCCGACAGAGCCGGGCTTTCTTTGAGCGGGTGGCAGCGGATTGCTGGCCATCTGATGTGTCGCTTCGGTCATGCCGTAGGCTTCGAGCACCGGACAGGCGAACCACGTTTCGAGCTGCGCCAGTGTGGCAGGTGCCAGGGCGGCGGACGATGAACGTATGAAGCGCAACAGGGGTGCGGACGGTTGCCGAATGCTCCCGCTCGCAGTGGCACCGATGATGGCCTGGTGCATGGTCGGCACAGCTGAATACCATGTCGCACCGAAGCGTTCGAGCCACTCGAAGAATGCCGGCAGCTGAAGCGAAGGCGCGCAGACGACGCTGCCACCGCCGGCAAGTGGCGCCAGCAAACCGGCCATCAGACCGTGAATGTGAAAGAGCGGCATCACATTGAGTGCCCGATCGGCTTGCGTCAGACGAAGCGAGGCGACGATGTTTGCCATGGAGGCCGCCAGATTCGCGTGGCTCAGAGGCACCTGCTTGGGCCGCGAAGTCGTCCCCGAGGTGTGCAGCACGAGTGCGATATCGTCGTTTCGGGGGAGGGTTCTGGGCCGCTCGGGAGCCGGTTCCGCGGCATCCCATAGCGACGGGCCAGCCTCGATGACGGGCACTCCGCGCTGGGCTGCGATAGCGCGAGCCAGTGGCGGGCTATCCGGCGTAACGACCAGTGCACGTGCTTCGAGATCGTGCAGGAAAAATTCAAGCTCCGCCTGCCGATAGCCCGGGTTGAGCGGCGCGCAGACCGAGGCGTGCATCACGCCAAGCAGGGCCGACGCCATGTCCGTGCTGTTCGGAGCGATGACGGCCACGCGGTCGGCAGTGCCGATACCGGCCTCGTTCAGGCGGGAGGCAAGTCGACGCATGCGTGCCGAGAGCGCTGCATGCGACACGCTGTTGCCATTGATGTCGAGCAGTGCCGGCAGGTCCGCCGAGGACGGTTGCGGGGCGTCGAACACACGATGGATCTGCGCCGGAGAGTGAAAGGTTGCTGGCATGGGTACCTTGCGTAAGAACGGGTCTGCACGGGCAGCGAAGGTGGGCCCGCCATCGATCGGTCCGCCGTCTTCGGCGTCATCCGAACAGCCCCGATGGTTATACGAAATCGATCTCATATTAAGCAGCCCGCGGCATGCGCATCGTTACGAATTGGCAACCCGATGAATGTGTCGGCGTGGCATGCCGACTGTCGTGAGGAAATCCGCACTCGGATCGGTCATCGGGTACGCTCGCGCCCTGACAAGGCACTCGCCGTGACCCATTGCGTCCCATGATTCCGCTTCAACCTGCCATCACGAAGGTGCCGCCGCGCGTGTTGTCCGTCATCCCGCCTATGACGCAGCTCAACACGCCCTATCCGTCCACCGCCTATCTGACGGGCTTTCTGCGCGCACAGGGTGTCGACGCGGTGCAGGAGGACCTGGCGCTTGCGCTGGTGCTCGATCTGCTGTCGGCCGACGGTCTGCGCGCCGTGCGCGACGCCGTCGCCGACCTGCCGGAACATGAGCGACCGCCCAGCCTGACGAGTTTTGCCGTGCAGTTCGATCGCTACGCCGCGACGATGGCCGCCACCCTCGGTTTCCTGCAGGGTCGCGACCCCACGCTGGCGCATCGCATCGTGTCGCGCGGCTTCCTGCCCGAGGGGCCGCGTTTTGAATCGCTCGACGTCTATATCGATGAAGACGGCGGCGACCCGTTGGGCTGGGCATTCGGCGCGCTCGGCGTACAGGACCGCGCCCGCCACTTCGCCACGCTGTACCTGAACGATGTCGCCGACGCGATCCGACTGGCGGTCGACGCGCGCTTCGAGTTCGTGCGCTATGCCGAATCCCTGGCGCAGAGTCAGCCCACCTTCGATCCGCTGGCGCAGGCGCTGGCCGCCCCGCCCACGCTGATCGACCGCGCGCTGCAGCGGCTCACGCAGGCTGCGATCGCTCGCCATGCACCGCGCATCGTGCTGCTGTCGGTGCCGTTCCCGGGCGCCGTGTATGCCGCCTTCCGCATCGCGCAGACGATCAAGGCGCATGACGCGTCCATCATCACCGTGCTGGGCGGCGGCTACGTGAATACCGAACTGCGCGCGTTGGCCGAGCCGCGCGTGTTCGACTATTTCGACTATGTCACGCTGGACGCAGGCGAGCGACCGCTGCTCGCGCTGCTCGATCATCTGGCCGGCCGGCGTTCCGCGCAGCGGCTGGTGCGCACCTACGTGCGCAACGATGCCGGCGCGGTGCAGTACGTCAATTTCGTCGAGCCCGATATCGCCTTCGACGACGTCGGCACGCCGACCTGGGACGGCCTGCCGCTCGACCGTTACCTTTCGCTGCTGGACATGCTCAATCCGATGCACCGGCTGTGGTCGGACGGACGCTGGAACAAGCTCACCGTGGCGCACGGCTGCTACTGGAAGAAGTGCAGCTTCTGCGACGTCAGCCTCGATTACATTTCGCGCTACGACGCGGCCAGTGCGACCACGCTGGTCGACCGCGTGCAGGCCATCGTCGCCGAAACCGGCCAGACCGGGTTTCATCTGGTCGATGAAGCCGCACCGCCGAAATCGCTGCGTGCCTTCGCCGCCGAACTGCAGCGGCGTGACGTCAGCATTTCTTGGTGGGGCAATATCCGCTTCGAAAAGTCCTTCACGCCCGAGCTCTGCCTGGAACTGGCCGACAGCGGCTGCATCGCGATTTCCGGCGGGCTGGAAGTGGCCAGCGACCGTCTGCTGAAGCTGATGAAGAAGGGCGTGTCGGTCGATCAGGTGGCGCGCGTCACCAAGGGCTTCGCCGACGCCGGCATCCTGGTGCATGCCTACCTCATGTACGGCTTTCCGACCCAGACCGTGCAGGACACGGTGGATGCGCTCGAATACGTGCGCCAGCTGTTCGCCGCCGGCTGCATCCAGTCCGGCTTCTTCCACCGCTTCGTGTGCACCGTGCATTCGCCGGTCGGCCTCAACCCCGAAGAGTACGGCGTTACGCTGCTGCCGCTGCCGCCGGTGACTTTTGCGAAGAATGACGTCGGCTTCGTCGACCCGGTCGGCGCCGATCACGACACGCTGGGTATCGCGCTCAACAAGGCGCTGTACAACTACATGCACGGCATCGGGCTCGACGAGGACGTGCGCAGCTGGTTCGGCGACCGCACGCCCAAGGCGCGTGTGCCGCGACACTTCATCGAGCGGGCGCTCGGCTGACCCGCGCGGCGGGATGATTTCAGTCGGCGAGGCGTGACAGTTCGCCGCGCGCCACCAGCAGGCGCAGTTGTGCGCGCACCAGACCGGCTTCCAGCTCGATGCGGCGCAGCCGCGCCCGTTGCTGCGTGCGTACCGCGTCGAGCACATCGGCCAGACTTGTCTGCGCCTCCGCATAGGCGTCTCCGGCAAGCTGCGACAGTGCAGCGAGGCGCGGCGCCACCTCGGCGTCAAACGATCCTAGCGCAGCCAGCCGCAGGTCCACCTCGGTCTGCTGGCTACGGACATCCGTATCGGTTTCGACTTCGAGCAGCTGGCGCCGCAGTCGCGCACCTGCCGCGAGGGCGCTGGCACGGTCGACGGCGCCGCTGCGCGAATCGAAGAGGGGCAGCTCGACCGCCAAGCCCACCCCATCTGCAGTGCCATAGGGATCGTTGGTCCAGCTGCGGACCAGTGCGACCGACACCTGCGGAGAGCGTTCGGCGCGTGCGGCGCGGATCGCGGCCTGTGCAGCGGATTCGTCAAGCCGGGCAGCGCGGATGGCCAGATGCTCAGCCGGCACCCCGGCGTCGGTCGGCGGCGCGAGAGGCTGCAGGGGTTCGACGACGACGCTGCGCCAGTCGTCAATGTCCAGCATGTCGGCCAGGCGCTGCTGCGCGGCTGCCAGTTCGGCGTCGGCCGCCGACAGTTCGGCCCGCCAGTCGGCCGATTCGAAGTCGAGCCGGAAATTCCGGTAGGCCTGCGCCCGACTGTCGGCCAGGCGCAGGCGCTCGGACAGTTGTGCGAGCGTACGTTCTGCATCGTCCACGGCGGCACGCCTGGCCTGGGCGGCCTGCAGGGCGACAAACGCCAGACCCGCTTCGGAAGCGCGTTCCAGCCGGGCGACTGCCTTGCGTGCGAGCGCCGCGTCGAGTGCACTGCTCGCGGCATCGATCCGCGCCGCGCGCTTGCCGCCGAGCAGCAGGGGCAGCTCGACGGCTACATCCTGCTGGCGCGATCCGTCGAACATTGTGCTCGCGCGACCGGGCCGCAACTGACCGTAGCTCACGACCGGATTCGGCCAGGCGCGCGCGCTGCGCTGATCCGCCTCGACCACAGCGACCGCAGCCGAATCAAGCGCACTGCGCAATTCGGCATCACGTGCCAGGCGCAGCGCGGTGCGCAGATCCAGCGGCGCGGCGGCCGCGAGGGCGCCGGATGCGGACAGTGCAAGCGCCAGCATGACGGTCGCCATGATTGCGCGCGAGCGGCGCAGGCTCGAACCGGTTGCTGTACAGGCTGGAGGCGATGGGACGGCGACGGTGTTCAATGCCCGGGATGTGACACAAATGAGGAACTCGAGACTAGGCGCCGAGGCCTTACAAAGTTCTTTCAGCCGCTCGCCCTGCGTTATTGCAACAGAAATCGCAACGGCGACGACCGGCGGGTCTGACACGGGAGAGTCATGCGCATACTGGTAGTGGAAGACGACAGCGCCTTGCGCAGTACGCTGACCCACGCACTCAAGCTGTCCGGTTATGCCGTGGACGCCGTCGGCGACGGCTGCAGCGCGCTCGCTGCGCTGCAGGTGAGCGACTATGCGCTGGTGGTGCTCGATCTGGGGCTGCCGGACATCGACGGCATGCGCCTGCTGGCGCAGCTGCGCGAGCGCGGCAATGTCACGCCGGTGCTGGTGCTGTCGGCGCGCGACAGTGTCGATCAGCGGGTTCAGGGGCTGCGGCATGGCGCCGACGATTACCTGACGAAGCCCTTCGCGCTGCCGGAACTGGAAGCGCGCATCGCCGCACTGATCCGCCGGACCGGTGGCGGCGTGAGTCGGTTGATCCACGGTGCGCTGGAGTTCGACCCGGCGACCCGCCAGGCCAGTGCCGGCAGTGTCCCGCTTGATCTGTCTGCGCGTGAGGCCGCGATACTCGATGCACTGATGCAGCGTGCCGGCGAAGCCGTCATCAAGTCGCGCCTCGTGCGCAAGCTGAGCGACTGGGACAGCGAACTGGGATCGAATGCGATCGAGGTCTACATCCATCGTCTGCGGCGCAAGCTCGAACCGCATGGCATCCGCATTCGTACGCTGCACGGGTTGGGCTATCTGCTGGAGAAGCCGGATGCGCCCTGAACGCACCCCGCTCAGACTGCGTCTGCTGCGCTGGCTGCTGCCACCGGTGCTCGCGCTGACCGCACTGTGGATCTGGGCCACCCACGGCATCGTGCTGCACTTCGCCAACCTGGCCTATGACCGCGCACTGGAAGACACGGTGCGCACGCTGGCCGGCCGCATCCGGCCGGCGCTTGGCGGTGTTGATGTCGATCTTCCGCCGGCCGCACGGCAGATGCTCGTTTTCGACGAGATCGACACCGTCTATTACAGCGTCACCGACCGCAGTGGGCGTGCATTGGCCGGCAGTCACATACTGCCCGGCAATTCAGCCGACTCCGGCGGCGGGACCGTCATCTACGACGGCAGCGTGGAGGGTCAGAGGGTGCGTCTGGCCGAGTTCGTGGTGCGCAGCGAACAAGCCGGTCAGGAACTGTTCGTACGGGTCGCCGAAACGCTGAAGAAGCGGGAGGTGATGGCACAGGAGGCCACCGCGTACATGCTCGCGCCGCAGGCCGTGTTCGTGGCCGGCCTGATCCTGCTGCTCTGGTACGGCGTGGGCCGGGGTATCGCGCCGCTGCATCGCATCAGTCGCTCGATTGCCCAGCGCAGCCACGCCGATCTCGGACCGATCGACGAAACCGACCTGCCGGCGGAAGTGTATGACCAGGTCCATGTGATCAATGAGCTGATGGCCCGGCTGGGTCGCACGATCGTTGCCCAGCGACGCTTCATCGCCGATGCAACCCATCAGTTGCGTACGCCGGTCACCGTGTTGCGGACCTTGGCCGAGCTGGCCTTGCGCACGCCCGACGGGGCGCAGCGCGAGCAGGTGATGCGCGATCTGGAAGCGGCCAGCGCGCGCTTGTCGCGCGTGGCAAATCAGTTGCTCAACCTCAGTCGGGCGGAAGCCGGTGCAGCGGTGGCGCGCGATCCGATAGACCTGCGCGAGCTGGTCGAGGATGTGGTCGCCGCCGCGATTCCCACTGCAGTCGCGTGCGGCACCGACGTGCGGATGGAATCCGCGTCCGACCTGCCGTTGCTGCACGGCGATCGCGTGCTGCTGCCGGAAATGCTGGCCAACATCATCGACAACGCGTTGCGCTACACACCGTCGGGTGGCCAGGTGGTCATCCGGGCCGACGCACACGAGAAGGGCGCGCTGATCAGCGTCAGCGACAGCGGTCCGGGCATCGCGCCGGCCCAGCGAACGCTCGTGCTCGGCCGCTTCGGCCGCGGCAAGGGCGAGCGCCGGGAAGGCAGCGGTCTGGGGCTCGCCATTGCGCGCGAAATCGCGCTCGCCCACGGCGGTCATCTCGACCTGCTGGACTGCGCGAAACTCGGCGGACTCCGGGTGGATATCTTTCTGCCGACGCCGACATCCGAGGCCGCCTGACAGCAATCGCCTGCGCGTCCGGTCTTGACGGCTATCCCTCTGAGTACTGTCGCGTTACGCTTCCAGCCCATGAAATCCGCCGTCCTGCTTCTCGCTTCCCATACTGCCGTGCTCGGCATCGGCTTTGCGCTGGGCATCTACGCGCTGCCCATCCTGACCGCACCCGCGCCACCCACCGCGGCCGAAGCCGCGTCGGCTGCGGGTGGCGCGATGTTCACCGGCGAGTTCCGGCGCGACCTGAAGGACAGCGATCTGCTGCACTGGGGCGAAGGCAGGGTGTCGATCGGTCGCGAGCGCATCGCGCTGACCGGCCGGCTGGCACCCGGGCCGGATTACAAGCTCTACCTGTCGCCCGAGTTCGTCGAGACCGAAGTCGATTTCGCGCGCCTGAAATCGGCCATGGTGCGCGTGGGCGACGTGCGCACCTTCGACAACTTCGTCGTCGAGGTACCGCCTGCTATCGATGTCGCGCGCTACACGACAGTCATCGTCTGGTGCGAGTCCTTCGGCCAGTTCATCACCGCCGCCCGCTATCGCTGATGTCATCGGACCCCGCGCTGCGTCACGGCACGAATGTCAGTCCGAGGCCGATCACCACGCCCGACATGAACAGCGTGATCAGGCAGTAGCCCATGATGTCCTTCGCGCGCAGGCCCGCGATGGCCAGCGCGGGCAGGGCCCAGAAGGGCTGGATCAGGTTGGTCCAGGCGTCGCCCCAGGCCACCGCCATGGCCACGCGCGGCAGGTCGGCGCCCATGCTGGCGGCGGCCTCGACCATGATCGGTCCCTGTACCGCCCACTGACCTCCGCCGGACGGCACGAATATATTCACCAGACCGGCGCTGAGGAATGCAAACAGCGGCAGCGTGGTGTCGGTCGACACGGCAACGAACACATTCGAGATCGTCACCGCAAGCCCCGAGCCGACGATCATGCCCATCAGGCCGGCATAGAACGGAAACTGCACGATGATGCCGCCCGAACCGCGCGCGGCGTCGCCGATCGCCGCCAGAAAGCGGCTGGGTCGGCCGTGCAGCATGATGCCGAGGAACAGGAACATGAAATTGACGATGTTCAGGTTCAAGGTGCCGGCGCTGACCAGGAAGTAGTAGCCGGAAAACACCAGACCCATGATGCCGACCGACTGCGCCAGCAGGATGCTGTTGTCAAGCCGCGCAGCCGGCGTGTCGGTGCTGGTGTCGGGCACGAATTCGACATCGACCAGCAGCGCCGGATCGACCGTCACCGTGTTTTCGGGGCGCGGCATCATCAGCCGGTTCAGTATCGGCACGCAGATGAACAGCGCCAGCACGATGAGCAGGTTGAAGGTCGAGAAGATCGTGTCGCCGGTGGCGATGACGCCGGTGCGGGCGGCGAGGAAGTGGTCGGCCGTGGCGAGCGTGAGTGGCACCGAGCCTGACAGACCGCCATGCCAGATGACGAAGCCGCTGTAGGCGCTGGCGATCAGCAGACGGTAGTCGACGCCCGCCACGCCGCGCGCCAGCTGGCGCGCGAACATCGCGCCGATGACCAGGCCGAATCCCCAGTTGAGCCAGCTCGCCAGCAGCGACACCACACTCACCAGCAGGATGGCCTGCCCCGGCGTGTGCGCCAGTTCTGCGATGGCTTCGAGAATGCGGCGGAAGAACAGCGTCGTCGCCAGCACCCAGCCGGTCACGAGTATCAGCACCATCTGCATCGAAAACTGCAGCAGGTTCCAGAACCCCTTGCCCCAGTGCTCGAGCATCGCCACCGGCGACTGTCCCTCGACACCGATGCCGGCCGCGAACACGAGCAGCGTCAGCAGCAGCACCAGCACGAACGGATCGGGCAGCCATCTTTCAACCAGCCGGACGGACAGCGACGTGACACGTTGCAGCATGGGAATCTCCTGTTTATATTTTTCGCGCCGGCCATCGAGGGCGGGCGGTCGGCGTGCGCAGACATGCCGCGCAGCGTGAGGATAGCCCAGTCGTCACCGGTGTGACGTCGAGCTCTTCCCGATCCGGACAGGTGCATGCTGCATGGACCCCGTCACCTGGTCGAACAGCGAGAGGAAGATTGCTCGACAGGCTTTCTACACGGCGCTGTCGCGCGAAGAGGCATCGCTGCTGGCGGATTTCAAGGCGCGCGCCGCGGCGGCGGCGACGCAGGATGACATGTGGGCGGTCTACCGGTTTCTGGCCGAGCGGGACGGCTACATGGGCAGGAAGTATGAATTCCGTTACTCGGAACTGATTTCCCTGTTTGTGCTGCTGCGCGCAGAGGGCTGGCTGGACGAAGCCGATCTGGCGGGTCTGCGCGATGACAAGCTCACGATGATCCGCGAGGGGTGCGCGCGCTGGCAGCGTCATTTCGAGTGCGGCGACTGATCGCCGCGCCAAGCGGCGATCAGGCGCACGTCATCAGGTCTTTTCAGAGTCCAGCCAAACCTCGAGCCCCTGTGCGTTGAGTTCGATGTCCAGCCCCCATACGGCCATCGCCTCGTCACGCGTGAGCGGGCTGCCGTGGGCGCGCAGTTCGTCCATCAGATAGGCGGACAGCGCGGCCAGCAGCGCCTGCTTGCGGCCGTCACCGGCACTGGCGGCCGCCCTGGCGATCGCCACGTGGGCGTCGATGCGCGACAGCAGCGCGCGGCCCAGCGTCGGTACGCCGGTCACCTTGCCGTAGTGGGTCAGGAACATCGCCTCCGGCTGCCGCGACAGCAAACGCTCGACCGACGCGCGCATCGCGACCGGATCGAACTGAACCGGCGACGTGGTCGGGAAGATGAAGGCGCGGCCATCGACCGTGCATTCCGGGTAGGCCAGGCCGAAGGTGTCGCCCGTAAACCAGCCCTGCGAGCGCGCGTCCCAGATGCAGTGATGGTGCTTCGCGTGGCCCGGCGTGTCGATGAATTCGAGCGTGCGGCCGTTGAAGTCGAGCACGTAACCGTCATGCGTTTCGATCACGCGCGCCGCGTCGACCGGCAGGATGTCGCCATACATGTCGGCCATCGCCTGCGCGCCATAGACGTCCGTGGCACCCGTAATCAGTTTCGACGGATCGATCATGTGGCGCGCGCCGCGCGGATGCACCACCAGCTGCGCATTCGGAAAGGCGCGCATCGCTGCACCGGCGCCGCTGGCGTGGTCCAGATGCACGTGGGTCAGAATGACGTAGCGCAGCTTGTCGGCGGCGATGCCCTTGTGTGCCAGTGCGGCCAGCACATTGGGCAGCGAATGGCCGGTGCCGCAGTCGACCAGCGCCGCTTCGTCACCGGCGCGCAGCAGGTGGATGGATGCCATGCCGTGGCGGAGCAGTGCAGCGTCGATGGCGGATATGTCGTGCTCGTAATCGATCATTCATTCACCTCGCCGGCTTTCGCCTGTTCGGCCTGCATCAATTCATGGAAGCGCTGATCAAACTCGAGGCGCATCTGCCGGCGCACCTTGGCGGCGGTCTGGCGCCGCCGCTGGTCCGGCGTGGCCGGTGTCAGTTGCGGCACGCGGCACGGGCGGCGCGCCTCGTCCATCGCCACCATGGTCAGGTAGCAGGTGTTGGTGTGACGCGTCGTGTGTTCGCGGATGTTTTCCGTCATCACCTTGACGCCGACTTCCATCGACGTCGTACCGGTGAAGTTGACCGACGCGAGGAAGGTGACCAGTTCGCCGACGTGGATCGGGCTGCGGAAGATGACCTGATCGACCGACAGTGTCACCACATAGGTCTGCGCAAAGCGCGCGGCGCAGGCGTAGGCCACCTGATCGAGCAACTTGAGCAGCGATCCACCGTGCACATTGCCGGAGAAGTTCGCCATGTCGGGCGTCATCAGCACCGTCATCGTCAGTTCGTGTTTCGGAAGTTCGGTCATCGTGGAAGGGCGCCGGCCGCGCGGCCGGTGAGTCGTGAGGTGGAAGGAATCGCCGCCGGGGAGGGCGGCTGCGGATCAGCGATCCTGTTCGATGCGCCAGCCGGGCTGACGGTAGTCGCGCACATTGCCATACGGAGCCGTGGGATACACGCTGGTGCCGTAGGCATCTTCCTCGATGCGCACACCCGGTCGCGAATAGTCGCGAATCTGCGTGCCACGCAGAGTCGGATAGATGTGGGTCGCGCGGCTGCGCGCATTCGGCCGGATCAGGTCGCGCGGATGCTGGCCTATCATGCCGCCCGGTCCGGCACCACCGATACCGGCGCCCTGACCGTAGGGGTCGCCGCCGATCGGCGTGACGGGCACGTGGCCCATGCCGCCGGCCAGCGCGGCGGACGACGTCAGCAGCGCCGACACGGCGCACAGGGTGGTCAGTTTCATGAAGGTCTCCCGGAGGGGGGGCGACGCCACAGATCCGCTGCAGCGTCGCCAAACACTTCTGAAGTCTAGTGGAACATGCGCCGCGCGCTCATTACAAGCGCGCGCGTCGTGTGCGGTCTTGCCTGCGCGCCGCAGAGGTTGTGGACGGCGCGCGACAGCCAGCGCACGACATGGCGCGCGGATGTGGAATGATGCTGAGCATGAACAGTTCAGGCCACAACCCCTTCGAGCCGGCGCCGCAGCCGGTCGCCCTGCCGGACGTGACGGCACCCGAATCGCGCGGCCTGCCGGCCGGCCGCGGCCTTGAATGGCTGCGTCAGGGCTGGCAGTGTTTCCTGGCCGCGCCCGGCCTGTGGATCGTCATCACCGTCATCTGGACGGTCGTGCTGGTGGCGCTCAATGTGGTGCCGCTGTTCGGCACCATCGCAGCAACGCTGCTGGCGATGGTGACGCTGGGCGGCATCATGCAGGGTTGCCAGGCGCTGTCGCGCGGCGAACCGCTCGCGCTGTCGCATCTTTGGGCCGGCTTCGGCGAACGGGTCAATCCGCTGCTCGCGCTGGGCGGCTGGTATCTGGGTGCGATGGTGGCGGTCACCCTGTTCGTGCTGCTGATGTCGGCCATCGTCGCCGGGCTGGCCGGGCTCGCTGCATTCGCTGCGCTGCTGGTCGTATCGGCCGCGACCTCGCTGCTGCTGGTGATTGCGGTGATGCTGATGGCGCCCGTGCTGATGGCCGTGTGGTTCGCACCCGCGCTGGTGATGTTCCATCGCATGACCGCCATCGAGGCGATGCGCGTCAGCTTCTACGCCTGTCTGCGCAATGCACCGGCCTTTCTGGTGTTCGCGCTGATCTACATCGTGCTGGTCGTGCTGGCGTCGATTCCGGCCATGCTGGGCTGGCTGGTGCTGCTGCCGGTCACCTTCGGCGCGATCTACGCCAGCTATCGCGACGTGTTCCGCCACGACTGAGGCGCCGTTCAGGACTGTCGCACCGCCCGCCTGCCACACCCGTAGGTTGGGGTGAGCGCAGCGATGCCCAACGCCACCGCCTCTACTCCACGCCCCCTTTCACTGCCTTGAACCGTTCCAGCGTCGCCTCGCGCGCCGCCGCGTGGTCCACCACCGGCGCCGGGTAGTCGCGCCCGATCACGCAGCCGGCCATCTGCTGTTCCAGCGCCGTCGCCAGCCAGGGCGCGTGGATGCGTTTCCGGTCGAACTTCGCGAGTTCCGGGCAGTAGCGGCGGATGAACTGGCCATCGGCGTCGAATTTCTCCGACTGGGTGACCGGGTTGAAGATGCGGAACCATGGCTGGGCGTCGCAGCCGGTCGACGCGGCCCACTGCCAGCCGCCGTTGTTGGCCGCCAGATCGAAGTCGTTCAGCGTGCGCGCGAACCAGTGCTCGCCGCGCCGCCAGGAAATGCCCAGATCCTTGGTCAGGAAGGACGCGCTGACCATGCGCAGCCGGTTGTGCATGTAGCCGGTCTGCGCCAGCTGGCGCTGCGCCGCATCGACCAGCGGATAACCGGTGCGGCCTTCACACCACGCGGCGAAGCGCGCCTCGTCGTCCACCCAGCGCACGGCGTCGAATTCGGGCCGGAAGCTGCCGTTGAGCACGTGCGGGTTGTGCCACAGGATCTGGAAATAGAAATCGCGCCAGATCAGTTCGTTCAGCCAGCCTTCGGCACCGGCGCCACCGCGCGCATGCGCTTCACGCGCCAGCCGGCGCACCGATATCGTGCCGAAGCGCAGATGCACCGACAGATAGCTCGGTCCCTTGGTCGCCGGAAAGTCGCGCGTCTGCTTGTAGCGGTCGATGCGGTCGAGAAATTCGTCGAACAGCGTTTCGGCGCCGGATGCCCCGGTAGGCAGTTTCAGCGTTGCCAGATTGGTCGGCTCGAACCCCATGTCCGCCGGCGACGGAATGGCGGCTGCCGGCTGCACGGCGAATGCGGCTGCGTAACGGCGTACCGGATAGGCCTGAAGCTGATACGGCGTGAGCTTCTTCAGCCAGGCGTTCCTGTACGGCGTGAATACCGAGAACGGCTTGTGCGCCAGCGTCAGCACCTCGTCGCATTCGAAGATGACCTGATCCTTGTACTGCTCGAAACCGATGCCATGGCGCGCCAGTTCGGCGCCGACTTCGGCGTCGCGTTGCTGTGCCACCGGTTCGTAGTCGCGGTTGCAGACCACGGTGTCCACACCCAGCTCGCGCGCCAGCGCGGGCACCAGGTCGCGCGCGCGGCCGTGGCGCACGATGAGGCCGCCACCGAGGTCGCGCAGGGCCGCGTCCAGCTCGACGATGGCGGCATGGATGAATTCCACCCGCCGATCGGCGCGCCAGCCTTCACGCAGCAGTTCGTCCAGTATTTCGGTGTCGAACACGAATGTGCACCACACCGGCCCGCCTTCGCGCAGCGCGTGGTACAGCGCCGCGTGGTCATCCACGCGCAGGTCGCGACGGAACCACACCAGCCGAGACGAACTCTTTGCCACACCCACCTCCAGGATCCGATCGCGTTTTCGAGTCCCGAGAGTCGCACAGGTTCTGCGACAAACGCACAACACGGATAAAATCCCGCCATGCACGCGCACGCATCGACTTCCACGGTGAATCTCACCGGTCACTTCCTGATCGCCATGCCCGCCATGGCGGACAAGAATTTCGCCCGCACGCTCACGCTGGTGTGCGAACACAATGATCAGGGCGCGCTCGGTGTCATCGTCAACCGGCCGATCGACATGTCGCTAGAAGACCTGTTCGAGCGCATCGAGCTCACGCTCGAATCACCACGCTTCCAGGGCCAGCCGGTCTATTTCGGCGGCCCGGTGCAGACCGACCGCGGTTTCGTGCTGCACCGCCCGGTCGGCGAATGGCAATCCACGATCGACGTCGGCAACGGCCTCGGCCTGACCTCTTCGCGCGACGTGCTGCAGGCGCTGGGCAGCGAGATCGAGCCGGACGACGTGCTGGTCACGCTCGGCTATGCCGGCTGGCAGGCGGGCCAGATCGAATGGGAAATGGCGCAGAACGCCTGGCTCACCGTGCCTGCCGACAGCGGCATCATCTTCGACCTGCCGCCGGAAGAACGTCTGGTCGCCGCGATGCAGCTGCTCGGCGTCGATTTCGCGTCGCTGTCCGACGTGGCCGGGCATGCCTGAACCGGGTGGTCTTCCTGCGCGCGGTACCGTGCTGGCGTTCGATTTCGGCGAAAAACGCATCGGCGTCGCAGTCGGTGAGTGCGAACTGCGCAGCGCCAGCCCGCTTCTCACGTTTGAAGCCGAAACCAATGACGCCCGCTGGTCGGCGGTCGGCCGACTGCTCGATGAATGGAAGCCGGTCACACTGGTGGTCGGTCTGCCCTTGTCGCCCGACGGCGTACCGCACGACATGACCGCGCGCGCAGAACGCTTCGCGCGCCAGCTCGAAGGGCGCTACCGCCTGCCGGTGGTGCTGCAGGACGAGCGCTACACCTCGGCCGAAGCCGACAGCCAGTTGCGCGACGAAGGTGGCCTGCGCGACTGGCGCGACCGCAAGCAGAAACTGGACGCACACGCGGCCCAGCTCATCCTCAAGGACTATTTCGATGTCACTGCCTGACGCAGAACACCTGCTGGTCGTACTGGCCGACCAGATACGCCCGCAGGTCACCGACGACACGGCGCTGGTCGGCCTGCACACCGGCGGTGTGTGGCTGGCGCAACGACTGCACGCACTGCTCGGCCTGGCCCATCCGATCGGCTCGCTCGACGTGAGCTTTTACCGCGACGACTACGCCAAGCGCGGGCTGGCGCGCGATACCCGCTCGTCGGCGCTGCCGTTCGAGGTGGAAGGCCGCCACCTGATACTGGTCGACGATGTGCTGCACACCGGCCGCACGGTGCGCGCCGCGCTGAACGAACTGTTCGACTATGGCCGTCCGCTGCGGGTCGAACTGGCCGTGCTGGTCGATCGCGGCGGCCGCGAACTGCCGGTGGCGCCGACCTACTGCGCCGCGACACTCAACCTGCCGCCCGGGCAACGCGTGAAACTGGCGCAGGACGGCAACACCCTCTCGCTGCGACTGACCGGGAGCTGACCATGGCGCGCAACCCGCAACTGAACCGGCACGGCGAACTGCAGCACCTGCTGACCACCGAAGGCCTGCCGCGCGACGTCATCACGCGCATCCTCGACACCGCCGAGCCGTTCACCGTGGTGGCTGAACGCGAGGTGAAGAAACTGCCGCTGCTGCGCGGAAAGAGCGTGTTCAACCTGTTCTTCGAAAACAGCACGCGCACCCGCACCACCTTCGAAATTGCCGCCAAGCGCCTGTCGGCCGACGTGATCAACCTGAACATCGCGACCAGTTCGACCAACAAGGGCGAAACCCTGCTCGACACGGTGGACAACCTCGCCGCGATGCAGGCCGACATGTTCGTCGTGCGCCATGCCTCCAGCGGCGCGCCCTACCTGATCGCGCAGCACCTCGAAGCGACCGGCCGCGACCACATCCACGTGATCAATGCCGGTGACGGGCGGCACGCGCATCCGACGCAGGGCCTGCTCGACATGTACACCATCCGCCACTACAAGCGCGACTTCACGCAGTTGTCGGTGGCCGTCGTCGGCGACATCCTGCATTCGCGCGTGGCGCGCAGCCAGATCCACGCGCTGACCACGCTGGGTGTGCCCGACCTGCGCGCCATCGCGCCGAAGACGCTGCTGCCGGCCGACATCGACCGGCTCGGCTGTCGTGTCTTCCACGACATGGCCGAAGGCCTGCGCGGCGTCGACGTCGTGATGATGCTGCGGCTGCAGAACGAACGCATGCAGGGCTCGCTGCTGCCCAGCCCGCAGGAATACTTCAAGTTCTTCGGCCTGACGCAGGAAAAGCTGGCGCTGGCCAAGCCGGACGCCATCGTGCTGCACCCGGGGCCGATGAACCGTGGCGTCGAAATCGATTCGGCGGTGGCCGACGGCAAGCAGGCCGTCATCCTGCCGCAGGTCACCTTCGGCATTGCGGTGCGGATGGCGGTCATGGCGATGCTGGCGGGGGGCAATGCATGAAAATCCATATCAAGGGCGGTCACCTGATCGACCCGGCGCAGGACATCGATGCGCCGACCGACCTTTACATCGCCGCCGGCAAGGTGGTGGCGCTGGGCGACGCACCGGACGGCTTCCACGCCAACCGCGTCCTCGACGCAACCGGGCGCATCGTCGCGCCGGGCCTGATCGACCTGTGCGCGCGGCTGCGCGAGCCGGGGCTGGAGTATCGCGCCACGCTGGAATCGGAAATGGCCGCCGCGGTCGCCGGTGGCATCACCAGTCTGGCCTGCCCGCCGGACACCGACCCGGTGCTCGACGAGCCGGGACTGGTCGAAATGCTGAAGCACCGCGCACGCATGCTCAACCTCGCGCACGTGTATCCGCACGGCGCGCTGACCATGGGCCTGAAGGGTCAGCGGCTGACCGAAATGGGCGAATTGTTCGACGCCGGCTGCATCGCGTTCAGCCAGGCGAACGTGCCGGTGGCCGACACGCAGGTGCTGTTCCGCGCCATGCAGTACGCCGCTACCTTCGGTTACACCGTGTGGCTGCAGCCGACCGACCTGCACCTGTCGTCCGACGGCGTGGCGCATGAAGGCGAAGTGGCCGCGCGGCTCGGCCTGACCGGCATACCGATACTCGCTGAAACGCTGGCCATCGGCCAGATGCTGCAACTGGCCCGCGCCACCGGCTGCCGCCTGCATCTGGCGCGCATTTCAAGCCGCGCCGGGCTGATGCTGATCGATCAGGCGCGGCTCGACGGGCTGAAGGTGAGCTGTGACGTCGCCATCCACTCGCTGCACCTGTGCGATGTCGACATCGGCTACTTCGATCCGCAGTGCCGCACCATTCCACCGTTGCGCGCGCAGTTCGACCGCGAGGCACTGCGCGCCGCGCTGGCCGACGGCCGCATCGACGCGCTGTGTTCCGACCACACGCCGGTCGATGACGACGCCAAGCAGGTGCCGTTCGCCGAAGCCGAACCCGGTACCACCGGGCTGGAACTGCTGCTGCCGCTCACGCTGTCATGGGCGCGCGAAATGCAGCTGCCGCTGCGGCTGGCACTCGCCCGCATCACGTCGGACGCGGCACGCGTGCTCGGGCTGGACGCCGGACACCTGCGCATCGGCAGCGCGGCCGACATATGCATCTTCGACGCCGATGCGCCGGTCATGATCAGCCGTGCGACGCTGCGCAGTCAGGGCCGCAACACGCCCTTCATCGGCCGGGAACTGCTGGGCAAGGTGTGCGCGACGCTGGTGTCGGGTCAGGTGGTGTACGAGACGCCCGCGAACGACAGGGCCGCCAGGTAGAGGCGGCCACGCGCCTCCCGAAGTGCATGATCGAAGGCCTGTTGTTGGGCATCGCTGCGCTCACCCCAACCTACTTGCTGCCCCGTAGGTTGGGGTGAGCGCAGCGATGCCCGGCGAGCCGCCGCGGCACGTCGACCGTAGGTTGGGGTGAGCGCAGCGATGCCCAACACATCCCGCTGTGCCCCCGCCCCGGTGGAATGCCGCCGGTCTTCGCCCGCGTCACATGACCAGTGCGAAGATCTGCCGCGACGCCGCATCGATCAGGTAGAGCACGATCTGCAGCAGCAGGATGAGCACCAGCGGCGACAGGTCGACGTTGGCGATCGGTGGCATGACGCGCTGGATCGGCTGCAGGAAGGGCCGAGTCAGCGCGCCCAGGATGCTGCCCAGCGGATTGCCGGGCGACACCCAGCTCAGCACGGCGGAGATCAGCAGCGCGATGATCAGGAACCACACCGACAGACGCGCCACTTCGAACAGCCCGCGCAGGAAAACCAGCGGAATCAGGTTGTCTGCGCCGAGGCCGCCTTGCAGTGTGGCCGCCAGCAACAGCAGCGCGACCTGCAGCAGCCAGGCCACGACGAAGGTCGCCATGTCGAGCCCGAACACCGCCGGAATCACCTTGCGCGCCGGCAGCACGGCCCAGTCTGTCGTCTGGATGACGAACTGGCCCAGCTGGTTGCGGAAACTGACACGCGCCCACTGCATGTAGAAACGGGCGAGCAGCAATGTGGTGACGAAGCCGGCGACGGCATTCAGGACGAGCAGGATCAGGTCGGTCAGCATGGATTCGTGTTGAGGTGATTCAGCAAGGAAGGATGATGGGGCGGCGCTCGGCGCCTATTGCGCACCCAGCTGGTCACCCAGCTCGGCGCCGCGTGCTGCTGCAGCCGCGAGTGCGCGCACGATCGAGTCCGCCACACCGTCGGCAGACATCGACTTAAGCGCCGCCTCGGTCGTACCGCCCTTCGACGTGACGCGTTCGCGCAGCGTGCCGGGCGACTCCGGGCTTTGCGCCGCCAGCGCGGAGGCGCCGGTGAAGGTGGCGACCGCGAGGCGGTGCGCCTGATCGGCGCTCAGGCCGAGCGCCTCGCCGCCGCGCACCATGGCTTCGATGAAGTGGAATACGTAGGCCGGACCGCTGCCCGACAGCGCGGTCACGGCGTCGATCAGGCGTTCTTCTTCCACCCACACCGTGCTGCCTACGGCGGCCAGCACCTGCTCCGCCTGCGCGCGTTCGCTGTCGCTGACGGCTGCGTCGGCGTACAGGCCGGTCACGCCCTGGCCGATCAACGCCGGCGTATTCGGCATCGCGCGCACGATGCGCGGGTAGCCGCCGAGCCAGCGCGACAGGTCGGCCGCGCGCAGGCCGGCCGCGATGCTCAGTACGGTCTGGTGGTCGAGCCCGGGCGCGAGTCCGGCGCACACCTCACGCATCTGCTGCGGCTTGACCGCCAGCACGATCAGGTCGCAACGCAGCGCGGCCGCGTCCGCCGCTTCGATCGCCCGCACACTGAAGTCGTGTGCCAGTCGGGCGCGCGCCTCGGCCTGCGGTTCGACCACGCAGATACCCGCCGCGTCGCCGCCGCGTCGGACCCAGCCGCCGATCAGCGCACTGGCCATATTGCCGCCGCCGATGAAAGTGATCTGCATGCCCACCCCGTCAAAGGTCACGGCCCGCAAAAAGCGGGCCGAAGAACAATATGGTAACCGCAGCGGGCGGATGGGCGGAACGACCTTTGCCGCCCGCCGGGCGGATCAGCGCAGCGTGAAGTTGCGACCCGGCTGCGCAGCCTTCACGGCAGTCACCGACAGATAGGGTGGGTTCGCTGCGGCTGAGGGCAGGATGATGCCGCTCCAGCCGTTCGGTACGGTACAGGCATAGCTGCCATTCGCGGCGCTTGCACCGCAATTTGCACCGTTGCTGCCGAGCATGACGAGTTTCGCGACCGGTTTTCCGGCGCGCGTCACCGTCCCGCTGATCTGTACTGTGGTACTGATGAAATTCAATCCGTTCTGCGTCGTCTTCACCGCGGTCAGCGTGCGCGAGGTCGGCGTGACAGCCCCGGCCGGCATGTTGGGCGCCACCGTACCGCTCCAGTCCCATGGAACCGTACAGCGATAGGTGCCGCCGGAATCGGTCGCGCTGCACGAGACGCCATTGCTGGCAATGACTGCAGTATTGGGTAGCGGCTTGCCTGCTCGACTGATGGTGCCGCTGATGGTCTGTCCGGGCAGCACGAAGTTGCGGCCGGTCTGCGCCGCGCTGATCTTGCTGAAACTGAAGTTGCCCGGCGTTGCACGGCCGGCCGGCACGTTCGGGGTGATGACGCCGCTCCAGTTCTGCGGCACCACGCAGGCCCAGGCGCCGGTGCTGCCGCTGGGCGTGCAGTTGCCACCGTTGCTGGCGCTCAGCGCGACACCGGCCACCGGCTTGCCGACGCTGGAAATCGTGCCCGATATCTGGAAGGTACCGGCCACCATGGCGGGACTGAAGGCGGCGATTGCACTGCGATTGTTGTTCAGTGCCAGCGTGTTGTGCGCACTGGTTGCCGTACCGACCGGTGCACCGCAGGCAAAGCTGCCGCCGCAGTTCTTCTGGTCAGGGTTGGAAAAGCGCCCGATCACCGGCGAGATGTAGCTCATGACGGAGCCAAAGCTGCCGCTGCGTCCGAAGCCGAAGGCGTAGTCGTGGCTGCCCTTGCCGCCGCCCTGCCGCGCGACGGTATCGCGGTCGTGCATCAGGCCCATGTTGTGGCCGAGCTCGTGCGTGAAGGTGTAATCGGTGCAGTAGTAGCTGGTACCCGCTACATCACGGCCGTCGCTGACCACCGAATAGCCGTAGGCGGCGTAGGCCGAAACCGGTGCGCCGTTATAGCCGCCGACATAGCCGACACCGCAATTGCCGCCTTGTGCGTTCATGTTGAAGGGGCGCACCAGGGTTACCAGATCGGCACCCAACTTCTTGCGCAGCGCCGGTACGCCGGCGAAGTTTCCGGTACCGCGCGCCAGCGCGGTCAGTGCGTTCGAGTTGGACGTGGTATCTGGCTCGCCGACCAGCTCGCTGCCGACCAGACGGACGCGCATGGCAACGCCGCTGTCGATGTAAGCCTGATTCGACAGCGCGACCAACTGCGCGATGCGGGTCGCCCACAGGCTGCCGTTGCGTGTCTTGAAGCCGGCCGTGTACAGCACCAGCACATCCACCGTGGTGGCGCTGGCCGACGTTTGGGTTGTCGGGGTGGTGGCGCTGCCGGCGGTCGTGGTGCTGCTGGCTGCCGCGGCGGTCGGCCCGTCCCCGGCAGCGCCTTCGGCCTCCATCGGGCCACCGGCAATGACTTCACCCACCGCATCGGCGTGGTCCGGCTCCAGTTGCGACAGACCGGAGCGCTGCGGATCGACCAGCCATTGCGAACCGCCATCGCTGACCAGCAGGATTTCGCCGGACGGCGTCAGGATGTTGCCGACGCTGCCGTTCGGACCCGATGTAATGATGACGCGGAACTCCTGGCCGTAATCCTTGAGGTGACCGACCCACGTCGTGCTGTCGGTATCGCCCGGTTCGGTGCGGTCATAGGCCACGCGATAGTCGCCGTGGTCCGGAATCGACAAGGCCATGTCGGCGCCGGGCTCGAGCGCCGACATGGCGACCAGATCGACCGTGACCGGGTGGGCTACGTCGGCCGGCTTTCGCGGTTCCGGTTCGTCGGCGCCGCGCCTGGTGTCGCGCGCTTCATCGAGGACGGCGACAGACGGGGCGAACATCGCCGGCAGGCTTTCGACGGTCACCGGATCGGCCTGCGCCGCAAGGTCAGCACCGACCAGCTGTCTCCCGTCCACATGACCCAGCACATAGCCGCCATCCGGCGTGCGGATGACGCCCGAGGCGAGCGCGCCATCAAGGCGCAGACGAACCGGAAACTGCCGGCCGGCCGCAAGATGGCCGATCCACTGCACGCCATCCGGCTGGTCGATCGTCGAATCGAATACCACGTCGAGCCTTGCACCGTCGGGCAGTGCAAAGCGTAGTGAGTCGCCGCTGCGCGCAGCGCGCAGTCGCGCGAGGTCAATGCGAACCGGCCACATGCCGCCTTCCGACACGGCATCGGCAACGGCATCCAGCACAGGCGCTTGCGTGAGGACTGCAGGCGTCGCCGCGCAGGCAGACCACGACGAAAGCGCGAGGGCGCATGCCAGAACAAGGCGCGACGGCGCCGTGCGAGCGAGGCGGAAAGAGGATCTTGCGGGCAGATGACGATTAACCATGGCGGACACACTCCAGACCGGTGACAGGGTGTTACCGGTGCGGCCCGCGCGTGCCCGCCACGTCACGGGACGGAGCGGATGATGACTGGCGGTCCCGCTGTCATCCCGTGCGAGCACGGATTAGACCGGTAACTTTGCGTACCCGGCTTTCGCGCGGGCTTGCCTTTTTCAGATTCAGCATTGTTTTCGGCCTGCCGGAAGGCGTCTTGACCGGAACTTCGACAACAACTGTGTCGTCGCACAATCGGCCGCGCGCACCAGCGGTTGAACGGGTCCGACAACCCGGCAGAAGAGCATTTGTTTGCTGATACGATTGAAAGATGCCTCAGAAATCCCGCCAATCCCGCCCTTCCGGTTCCGAAGCCGCCTCTGACGCAAGCCCCGAAACGACGCACCTCACGCCGGTGACGGCGCAGCTGTGCTTCACGCTGTATTCGTCATCGCTGACGATGACCAAGGCCTTCAAGCCGCTGCTCAACGAGATCGGCCTGACTTACCCGCAATACTTGGTGTTGCTTGCACTCGGGGACGCCGGCCGGGCGCTGACCGTGTCGGCGCTGGGCGAACAGCTGTTTCTCGATTCCGGCACGCTGACACCGTTGCTCAAGCGCATGGAATCGGCAGGGCTGCTCAACCGCTGCCGGTCGACGGTCGACGAACGCCACGTCGAACTGAGTCTGACCGAAGCCGGCCAGGACACGTGCCGGCGCGCCCGGGCGGTTCCGGTGGCGCTCGGCCCGGCCACCGGCTGCTCGGCGCGCGAACTGTCCGAACTTGTATCCGCATTGCAGGGCGTGCGTTCTGCGCTGACGCGCCACCTCGATGCGGTGGCCGGCGACTGAACACGACAGCAGTGGCAGGAATGAAAAGGGGCCGCTTTCGCGGCCCCTTTTCAAGTACATCGGGTTGGCTCAGCCGCGCCGGACACGCCGCGCCGCGACACCGGTCAGCGCCAGTCCGGCCAGCAGCAGTGCGTACGACGACGGCTCGGGCACGGCGAGCACCGCCACACCGCGCATCTGCGACGGGCTGAACGGCAGGTTGGGATCGAAGTCCTGTTGCGCGCGGATCACTTCCACCACACCACTGCCATCGAGCGTCATGCTGAGGATGCGACCGGCGCCCAGCGTGGAGTTGCCGGCCGGCGTTGTGAACAGCGCCTGCAGCGCCGACACGTAAATCGTGTCGTCGGTGACGTCGATGCCATTGAGGAAGCCCAGCCCGCTGGCCAGCGTCGTGAGGTCGCTGCCGTCGAGGTTGCTGCGCTTCACGAAGCCATCGGTCGTCGTCAGGTAGATGTGGCTGGCAGTGACTTCGAAGTCATACGAGGTCAGGCCGGTCAGCAGCGTCTGCACGTTCGAGCCGTCGAGGTTCGAGCGCATCAGGCGGTTCGACGTGCCGACCTGACTCCAGAAAACGCTGTCCGCGGTCACGTCGATGGCGAACGGCGATGTCAGGCCGCTCTTGAATACGTCGGCGGGCGGGAATTGCAACGATGGGTCGAGCGTCAGGATGTCGCCCGAATTCTGCCGCGTCACGTACAGCAGACCGCCCTGAAGATCGATGTCGTAGGCGCCGGAAATGTTGTAGGACTTCAGATCCGAACCGTCAGGCAGCGAAGACACGACGCGATTCAGCTGCTGGTCCGGCCACCAGATGCGTCCGCCGACGAACTCGACGCCATTCGGCCCCTTGACGCGGGTTGGATCGGTCACCAGCGCGCTGGACATGCCGCCGGGTACGGTTGCCGTGTTGATCGAACCGACCGTGGCGAATGTCGGCGTGAAGCGCTGAAACGTTTCCGACCACACCAGCTGGTCGGCCGCCACGGAGGCAAAGCTGCTGCAGGACAGCGCAAGCGCGAGGAACTGACGACCCCGTTTTTTCATTTTTGGTGATCTCCGAGTCTGAATGGCGACAAATGTTTTCGCCCGGAGACGCCGGTAGCAAGCGGCATTCCTTCGTGCAGGAAGAGTTGAGTCGCAAGGGCTTGGCCGGCCCTGACGATCCGGTGGGCCACTGCTTCGACCAACGCAGCGGCTCAGGAATCTCTATTTTCGAGAACGGGTTATCGCGTTACTGTATGTATTGAAAATTCCATCGGCGTATGTCATATGGGGCTGGCGTCGAGCGGTGTCTGCTGTGGTCAATGAATTCGCGAGCGCCGAACTGTCTTGATGAACGCGTTGTGTAAAAAAAGCCGACATATCGTCAGCGCAGTGCAAGTCGCGGCGACATGTCCGATCGACAGGATTACGGCGGCTTCTCGCCGACTGGATCGCGGCCGCCGCTCCCACAGCAGGCTCCCACAGGAACAGCCCCCGCAAGGACCGCCGCCGCGCGCCTCACACCTTTCTGTACACCTCGGCACCCTGCTTGACGAACTCGATCGACTTCGTCTCCATGCCCTGCTTGAGCGCGGCCTCGTTGGTGAGGCCCTGGGCGGCGGCGTAGTCGCGTACGTCCTGGGTGATCTTCATGCTGCAGAAGTGCGGGCCGCACATCGAACAGAAGTGCGCGAGCTTGGCGCCGTGCTGGGGCAAGGTCTCGTCGTGGAATTCGCGCGCCTTGTCCGGATCGAGCCCGAGGTTGAACTGGTCGTCCCAGCGGAATTCGAAGCGTGACTTGGAGAGCGCGTTGTCGCGGATCTGCGCGCCCGGGTGGCCCTTGGCCAGATCGGCGGCGTGGGCGGCGAGCTTGTAGGTGATGATGCCGGTCTTCACGTCGTCCTTGTCCGGCAGCCCCAGGTGTTCCTTGGGCGTGACGTAACAGAGCATGGCCGTGCCGTACCAGCCGATCATCGCCGCGCCGATGCCGCTGGTGATGTGGTCGTAGCCCGGCGCGATGTCGGTGGTCAGCGGGCCCAGCGTGTAGAAGGGCGCCTCGTCGCACCAGTCCAGCTGCAGGTCCATGTTCTCCTTGATGAGCTGCATCGGCACGTGGCCCGGGCCTTCGATCATCACCTGCACGTCGTGCTGCCAGGCGACCTGGGTGAGCTCGCCCAGCGTCTTGAGCTCGGCCAGCTGCGCCTCGTCGTTGGCATCGAAGATCGATCCCGGACGCAGCCCGTCGCCGAGCGAGAAGCTCACGTCGTAGGCCTTCATGATTTCGCAGATCTCTTCGAAGTGCGTGTAGAGGAAGCTCTCCTTGTGGTGCGCCAGGCACCACTTGGCCATGATGGAGCCGCCACGGCTGACGATGCCGGTCATGCGGTTGGCGGTCATCGGGATGTAGGGCAGGCGCACGCCGGCGTGGATGGTGAAGTAGTCGACGCCCTGTTCGGCCTGCTCGATGAGCGTGTCGCGGAACATTTCCCAGGTGAGCTCTTCGGCCTTGCCGTCGACCTTCTCCAGCGCCTGGTAGATGGGCACGGTGCCGATGGGCACCGGCGAGTTGCGGATGATCCACTCGCGGGTTTCGTGGATGTGCTTGCCGGTGGACAGATCCATCACGGTGTCGCCGCCCCAGCGGATGGCCCAGGTCATCTTGTCGACCTCCTCGCCGATGGACGAGCCCAGTGCGGAGTTGCCGATGTTGGCGTTGATCTTCACGAGGAAGTTGCGGCCGATGATCATCGGCTCGGACTCCGGGTGATTGATGTTGGCCGGGATGATGGCGCGCCCGCGCGCGACCTCATCGCGCACGAATTCGGGGGTGATTTCGGCGGGGATGGACGCGCCGAAGCTCTGGCCCGGGTGCTGGCGCCCGAGCAGGGCGGCCATCTTGGCACCGGTCGGGCCGGAGGCCTTCAGCGACTCGATGTATTCGCGCCGCTGCAGGTTCTCGCGGATGGCGATGTATTCCATCTCGGGCGTGATGAGGCCCTGGCGGGCGTAGTGCATCTGCGAAACATTGGCACCCGCCACAGCACGGCGCGGGGCGCGGTGCAGGCCGGGGAAGCGCAGGTGGGCGGTGGCGGCATCCAGGGCACGCTCGGTGCCGAAGGATGAACTCAGACCCGACAGCTGTTCGGTGTCGCCGCGCTCGGCAATCCAGCCCGAGCGCACGCCGGGCAGGCCGGAGCGGATGTCGATGGCGGCGGCAGGGTCGGAGTAGGGGCCGGAGCAGTCATAGACATAGACCGGCGGGTTCTTCTCGGCGCCGAAGGAGGCGGGGGTGTCGGACTGGGAAATCTCGCGCATGGGCACGCGGATGTCCGGGCGCGAACCTTCGATGTAGACCTTGCGCGAATTGGGCAGCGGCGCGATGGCCGCCGAGTCGACGTGCGCCTGCGCGGCGAGGAAGGTGTCGCGGGAATCGCGGGAGGCGGGGGAAAGCGGGTCTTTGGCGTTCATGAAAGCTCCTGTGGGGCGAAAGGAACGCCAGCGCCCGGAGGTGGAGCTGCCCGTTTCCCTACGCCGGCATGATCCGGATCAGGTGTTGAGGGTGTGTCTCAGCCGCCAGCTTGCGCCAGGCGGCACCCCTAACGTGTGCGAGCTCAAAGTACCCTGCCCGCGGCGCCAGCGCAAGCGGCGCAGTTCAAGCGGGCGGTCTAGCGTGCCGTAAACCCATCATCGTCCCGAACGGGACAGGGCTGACGCGAGACCTGCCATGCAAAAGACACCCGCTCTGACTTCCTCCCTGATCGCTGCCGTGCTGTGCAGCGCGCTGGGCGTTTCCCATGCGGCCGACTGGCACGTCGTGGCGACCGACCGCGGCAAGACGATCGAAATCGATCGCGACAGTGTGCTGCGTGCCGAAAGCGGCAAGAAGGTGGCCTGGGGCCGGCTGGTGCTGAGCGACGCCGACGCGCAGAAGACCGGCTACGCGATGGTGCAGGCGCTGAACCGCTACGACTGCCAGAGCCTGCGCTTCGCCACGATCAAGCGCGTCTATCTGGACGCCAACCACAAGATATTGCGCGAGGAACGTGCCGGCTCGGACAGCGATATCGCGCTGTTGCCCGGCACACTGGACGAAAAGCTGTTCCGCGAAGTGTGTCAGCCGCCGGGTGCCGAGGAATTGCGGCAGGTCGCCGAGCAGGCGGGCCGCGCAGCACTGACGGCGGCGAATGCGGCCGAGGGGCAGGGCGGTATTCAGCGTACCGAAATGGTCAGCATCAAGCCCGACCTGCGGGAAGCTGCGGCGCAGGCGCGCAGCGAAATGGCTGCGGCTCCGAAGGCTGCTGCGCCGAAGCCGGACAGCGCCGAGAGGGTGACTACCCCGGCCGGTCTGAAGGAAAAGCTGGCTGCAGCGGACAAGCCGGCGCCAGCCCGGTCGGTCGAACCGGTCGCTGAAAAGGCGATCGCCCCGGCCGCGAAGCCCGCACCGCCTGTCATGCGCAGCGAGATTCCGCTGCCGCCGCCGTACCGGCCAAAACCGAGGCCGATGCAGATGGCTGCCCTGTCGCCCGACGTCAATGCGGGGCCCAAGCCGAAACCCAAGGCAGCGGCGGAAGAGTCCCCGCACCCGGCTGCGCACGGCGACATTCACTGGGCTTACGAAGGCGAGTTCGGACCGCAGAACTGGGGCAAGCTCAAGCCGGAATGGGCGCAGTGCAGCGAAGGCCGCACGCAATCGCCGATCGACATCCGCGAAGGCATCAAGGTTGACCTGCCGCCGATCAGCTTCGACTACAAGACAAGTTACTTCACCATCATCGACAACGGCCATACGGTGCAGGTCAATGTCGGCGAGGGCAGCAGCTTTACCCTGTCGGGCAAGCGCTACGACCTGGTGCAGTTCCATTTTCACAAGCCGGCCGAAGAACGCATCAATGGCAAGAGCTACGAAATGGTCGCCCATCTCGTGCATCGCGATGTGGACAACAAGCTCGCGGTGGTTGCCGTTCTGCTGGACCGCGGCGACGAAAGCGCGATCTTCAACACGCTGTGGGCCTATCTGCCGCTGCAGAAAAACGTGGAGTCGACGCCGGACGTGAGCATCGACCTGGCGAAACTGCTGCCGGAAAAGCGCGAATACTTCACCTACATGGGTTCGCTGACGACGCCGCCGTGTTCGGAGGGTGTGACCTGGATCGTGCTCAAGCAGCCGCACCTCGTGTCGGCCGAGCAGATCGGTGTGTTCGGTCATCTGTACAGGAACAATGCGCGGCCGGTGCAGGCGGCGAATTCGAGGCTGATCAAGCAGTCGCGGTAGAGGGCCTCGGCGCGGTCGTTTGCATGGCGCATGGCGCAACTCGGGCGTGTACTTCCTCGTCCCGGCCCTGCATCGAATCCAGCCAGCGCTGCCTTCAAGTCGGTCAGCTGCGTCGAAAATGAAAAAGCCTCCATGACGGGTCCGCTGGAACCGTCATGGAGGCGATCGTTATCCGGGTCGATCCGGGCCGGGAGGGAACCCCGCCAGCCCGACCGGACGTCGATCAGTAGCGGTAGTGATCCGGCTTGTAAGGACCTTCGCGATGCACGCCGATGTAGCGCGCCTGCGCGTCGCTCAGTTCGGTCAGTTGCGCATTCAGCTTCTTCAGCTGCAGGCGTGCGACCTTCTCGTCGAGGTGCTTGGGCAGCACATGGACGCCGACCGGATACTTCTCGGTTTCGGTGAACAGCTCGATCTGCGCGATGGTCTGGTTGGCGAACGAGCTGGACATCACGTACGACGGATGGCCGGTGCCGCAACCCAGATTCACCAGACGACCCTTGGCCAGCAGGATGATGCGACGGCCGGACGGGAAGATGACGTGATCTACCTGTGGCTTGATTTCGTCCCACTCGTACTTTTCGAGCGCAGCGACATCGATTTCGTTGTCGAAGTGGCCGATGTTGCACACGATGGCCTGATCCTTCATCTTCAGCATGTGCTCATGCGTGATGACGTGATAGTTGCCGGTGGCGGTCACGAAAATGTCGGCGTGTTCGACCGCGTAATCCATCGTGACGACGCGGTAGCCTTCCATCGCTGCCTGCAGTGCGCAGATCGGGTCGATTTCGGTGACCCACACCTGTGCCGACAGCGCGCGCAGCGCCTGTGCCGAACCCTTGCCCACATCGCCGTAGCCGGCGACGACGGCAACCTTGCCGGCGATCATCACGTCGGTGGCGCGCTTGATGCCGTCGACCAGCGACTCGCGGCAACCATACAGATTGTCGAACTTCGACTTGGTGACCGAGTCATTGACGTTGATGGCCGGAAAAGCCAGACGGCCTTCCTTGTGCATCTGGTACAGACGATGCACGCCGGTGGTGGTTTCTTCGGTCACGCCCTTGATGTGCTTCAGGCGCTTCGAATACCAGTTCGGATCACGCTTGAGCGTTTCGGTGATCGAATTGAACAGGCAGATCTCCTCTTCGCTCGCGGGGTGGTGCAGCGCGGTCGGATCGGTTTCCGCCTTGGTGCCCAGATGCAGCAGCAGCGTGGCATCGCCGCCGTCGTCCAGGATCATGTTGCTGAAACCGCCGTCCGGCCATTCGAAGATGCGATGGGTGTAATCCCAGTATTCGACCAGCGACTCGCCCTTGACGGCAAACACCGGCGTGCCGGCGGCAGCGATCGCTGCAGCGGCGTGGTCCTGCGTCGAGTAGATGTTGCACGACGCCCAGCGCACTTCGGCGCCCAGCGCTTCGAGCGTCTGGATCAGCACGGCGGTCTGGATCGTCATGTGCAGGCTGCCGGTGATGCGCGCGCCACGCAGCGGCTGCTGTGTCGCGTACTCTTCGCGGATCGCCATCAGACCGGGCATTTCGGTCTCGGCGATGGCGATTTCCTTGCGTCCCCAGTCGGCCAGCGACGGGTCGGCAATCACGTAATCCTTCAGATCATTGGGGGCATTCATCTACGGGCTCCTTTGCAAGGGCAGGTGTGCTCACCTGCCATCCGCCACCGGACAATTCCGGCACTGCGGGTTCAGGTGAGCGCCGTTACAAATGTGCCCGCGACCGGCGACGGTCTGGCGGGGTCCGAGCCTGGGGGCCTTGCGGCACCTCGCAGCGCTCCTCGGAAGCAAGCGATTATAACGTCGCACCGGCCATCGACTCGGGCATTTGCCCGCGCCAATGATGCGACGCTGGCAACAGAGTGGCGAAAACCGCAATACGTTCCCGACACGTCCGCATTTACGGCATCACCGAGCGCAACTTGAGCATGAATCACGAAAATCACGACATTTCCAGCAGCGCGACACCCATGGCAGCGTCGCCCCCTGCCGGTCACGTCCTCGGCGATCTCATCCGCAACCTCGCCGCCGGGCTGGGCAGTCTCCTGCTGTCGGCTCGCGCTCCGGTCGCTGTCCGCGCCGGCGTGCTGGCATGGGTGATGCTGGAAATCGTCGGTCTGATGACAAGTCTTGGCTTCGAAGCCGCCCGCAGCGGCAGCGACGGGCGTATCGACCCGGGCGCGTTGCCCGGTCAGCTGTTTCACCTGCCCTGGCTGCTGCTGTGTGCCTGGCTGGTGACCCGCCGGCCGCATCGGACTGACGCGCTGATGCAGGCCGTGGTGGTGCTGGCCGCGCTGTGGATATGGATCGACGTGATGTGGAATCTGGTTGCCTTGCTGCCGGCCGGGTTCTGGGACAGTCTGGGTGACCATGCGCAGTGGCTGTGGTGGGCGCCGCTGGGCTGGGGCATCGTGGCGTCGACCGTCGCGCTGTGCCGGCTGCAGGGCGCGACCGGCTTCCGGCGTGCCGGCGTGCTGAGCGCGGTGCTGCTGCTGTTGATACTGCCGCAGATTGCGGTCGGCCCGCAGGCCCCACTCTGGCTGGCGAATGCGCCCGCACAGGATCCGGCCGAAGCCGCACGCTGGCAGCAGGCACGCAGCGAAACCTTGATCTACCGGCAGCCCTTGCTGCTGACCGAGGCGCTGGCGCGGCTGGAACCCGGTCAGCCGGGCAAGACCGACCTGTTCCTGCTGGCGGTCGCCGGCCATGGCGCGCAGGATGTGTTCCTGCGCGAGGTGGAAAAGGTCGAGCGTCTGTTTGCGGAACGCTTCGGCACCGGCGGGCGCAGTGTCGTGCTGGCCAACAACCCGGGCACCGTGCTGACGCGCCCTCTCGCCACGGTCAGCGCGCTGGAACGCAGCCTGCAGATCATCGCGCAGCGCATGAACGATGATGAAGACGTGCTGTTCGTCTTTCTGACATCCCACGGCGCCGAAAACCACCTGTTCGACCTCAGCCTCTGGCCGTGGGAGCTGGAACAGCTGACGCCGCAACGGCTGGCCGGACTGCTTGATGGAGTGGGTATCCGCAATCGCGTGATCCTGGTGTCGGCCTGCTACTCGGGCGGCTTCGTGCGGCCGCTGGCCGGTCCCGACACGCTGGTGATGGCCGCCGCACGCGCCGACCGCAGCTCGCACGGCTGCTCGCACGAGGCCGACTGGACTTTTTTCGGCCGTGCCTTCTTCGACGAGGCGCTGCGCGAAACCACGTCTTTCACCGAGGCCTTCGAACGCGCGCGCGCCGCAGTCGCCAAGCGCGAAGCGGCCGAAGGGCTGGAGCCGTCGGAACCGCAGATGGCCGTAGGGGAGATGATCAGGACGCGGCTCGACGATCTGGCTGCCGCGTGGCAAACCGCGCAGGACCTGCACCCCGCGCAGGCGTCTGGCACTGCGAGCGTCGAAGCTGAGCGACCGCTCTGCGACGGAGAGCCCGCACGACGAAAGTGCGCTGACCCTGCGAACCGGCGTTGAATCGGCAGCCGGTAGCTGCGGGGGCGCACCCCCGCCTGACGCTTACTTCTTGCGTGTGGCCTTGAACGGGAAGTCGAGGCCGGACACCCACATCGCGCCGGTGATTTCGTCGCCGCTTTCGTGCTGCTTGGCGTCGACCTTCACCTTCATGCCCGAATAGATGAACTCGCCGTCGATCTTGTTGGTTTCGCTGTCGAAGGTGAAGCGGTCCATTGCCAGTTCGCTGCCATTGGCTTTCATCAGCACCGAAAAGGACTTGGGATCGGCGTTCGGGCCGGTGATCGTCAGCGTGCCGGTCACGTCGCCTTCCGGCGTTTCGAGGACCTGATAGTCCCACTGCCCGGCCGGCGTGGGTTTCATCGGCGAACAGGCGGCAAGCGCAAGAACGCTGAACAGCAGGCAGAGCAGTTTTTTCATGGTCTTCAGTCTCCGTCGTTATGAAGGTCACCCTGTAACGCGGTGATCCGGGCGTCGCGCATCGCGCCGCTGCGGCCTCATGGTGCCGCAGGCTCGCCGAAGCGGCAAGCCTCCCTCATCACATGCCGTGACCTCAACCGAGCGCGGCGATCACCTCGGGCGGCGCCTGCACCAGTTCGATCAGCACGCCTTCGCCGCACAGCGGAAACTGCTCGTTGCCTTTCGGGTGGATGAACACGATGTCGAAGCCGGCGGCGCCGCGGCGGATGCCGCCCGGCGTGAAGCGCATGCCCTGCGCCGTCATCCACTCGACCGCCTTCGGTAGATCATCTACCCAGAGACCGACATGGTTCAGCGCCGGCTCGTCGACACGCGGCTTCTTCGACGGGTCGAGCGGCTGCATCAGATCGACTTCGACCCGGGTCGGCCCGGTGCCGAGCACGGCGATGTCCTCCACGACGTTCTCGCGTTCCGACGTGAAGTCGCCTTCCAGATCGAGGCCGAACACATCGACCCACAGATGCCTCAGTTTCATGCGGTCCGGACCGCCGATGGCGATCTGCTGCAGGCCGAGGATGCGGAAAGGTCGGTTCATGGATTCACTCCTCAAGTACGGCGATACGCCAGAGTCATCATCACGATGCCTGCGGCGACCATCGGCAGGCTGAGCCACTGGCCCATCGACAGGCCGCCGGCCAGCAGGCCCAGAAAATCGTCCGGCTCGCGGCCGAACTCGGCCAGAAAACGGAAGCCGCCGTAGCCGATCAGGAACAGGGCGCTGACCGCCGCCATCGGTC
This sequence comes from Methyloversatilis sp. RAC08, assembly GCF_001713355.1. Lineage (NCBI taxonomy): Bacteria > Pseudomonadati > Pseudomonadota > Betaproteobacteria > Nitrosomonadales > Sterolibacteriaceae > Methyloversatilis > Methyloversatilis sp. RAC08. Next base: position 2,383,131 of record NZ_CP016448.1, read on the forward strand.
GCGGCTTGCGTGCGAACCACCACAGCAGCGCGAACAGCGCGAGTCCCTCGCCGGCGAACTGATACAGCTGCGACGGGTGGCGCGGCAGTGCATCGACGGTCGGAAAGATCATGGCCCAAGGCACATCGGTCACGCGCCCGACCAGTTCGGCGTTGATGAAATTGCCCATACGCCCGGCCGCCAGTCCGAGCGGTACCAACGGCGCGATGAAGTCGGTCAGCTGGAAAAAGCGCCAGTCCATGCGGCGCGCAAACAGCGCTGCCGCGATCAGTACGCCGAGAAAGCCGCCGTGGAAACTCATGCCGCCGGACCAGATGGCCGGTATTTCGTGCCAGTTCTCGAGGTAGTACGCCGGCTTGTAGAACAGCACATAGCCGAGTCGCCCGCCCAGCACCACGCCCAGCACGCCGAAGAACAGCAGGTCATCGATCTGCTTCGTGTCGAGCGTGGGGACGCCCTGTGCGGCCAGCCGTCGTGCATGCATGCGGCCGAGCAGCATGAAGCCGACGAAGGCCAGCAGATACATCAGCCCGTACCAGCGCACGGCCAGTGGGCCAAGTTCGAAGGCGATCGGGGAAATCGTGGGGTGGATCAGGAAGTCGGAGGCGGCCACGTCAGGAGCTTGGGGAAGCGCAACAAAGGTCGCAGTCTAGCGGGTCAGCCCGCTGGACAGTGCGGGCGCACAGGTCCGGCGCTGTGCCGTCGGCGCGCCTTGCCCTGCGTCGCGCTGGCTGCGCGTGTGACGTGCTCATCGAATGCGAACACGCCCTAGCCGTTGCAGCCCAATGTGAAACGCTCGTCCATCAGGGCTCTGCGCCGGGCACGGAAGTGCTCTGCCGCCGGCACGTCATGCGGCTGTCGCGTGGCGGCGTCGATGGCCTTCACGGTTTCGTCGATCGACGCACAGCGGCTGTCGGTCGACGGGCGGCGGGCGACGTCTGCACCCGGCACCGACTGCGTCGCGGCATGCCGGGCACGCTCCGCGCGCACCCGGGCCAGCTGCTCGGCGTAGCTGCGGTCGGGTGACAGGCCGGCACTGGGCGGTGGAAGCGCCACGGTCCGGGCCTGCTCGCCGCAGGGAGTATCGGCGTACACCGTGCGGCCGGCGACCGTGCATTTGTAGATCGCGTCGCCGCGAATGGCGGGTTCGGTCGGCGGAGTCGGACGGGCATTCGCCTGCGGAGGTGCAGCGGACGGTACCGGTGAAGCCGGCGTCACCTCGGTCGGCTGCGTGACGGTGGGCTCCGGCAGGTCGGCGCGCGCCAGCCATTCGATGGTCAGCCACAGGCCGACGATCGAGCTGATCGCGGCGATCACCGCCAACGTGCGCACGTGGCGGTCAGCGGACGGGGGCAGAAACTGATGGCTTCGGTCCATCGGTGCTGGAATCGGTAGCCAGTCGTTCAACTGGAAGGCCATGACGATAGCCGATGTTGTCGGCGCATGTGTTCTCGCTGCGTCGTCGGGAGCAGACCGGGGCGCCGGATTCAGGCCGGGCCGGGCGCCGGCTGCCAGTGCCGAGCGGCATCACCGGTCATCGGGCGTGCGATGAAATAGCCTTGCGCGAGGTCGCAACCGATCGACGTCAGGTAGTCGAGCGCGCCCTGATCCTCGACGCCCTCTGCCGTGAGTCGCAGGCCGAGGCTGTGGCCGAGGTCGACGATGGAGCGGATGACGGTGCGCGATTCCTGCGATGCCATGGCGTTCATGACGAAGGATTTGTCGACCTTCATTTCCGAGAAAGGCAGTCGGACCAGTTGCACCATCGACGAGTAGCCGGTGCCGAAGTCATCGATCGACAGCTGAAAGCCGCGCATGCGCAGCCGGGTCAGCAGATCGAGCGAAGTGACCGGGTCGTCCATCGCACTGGTTTCGGTCAGTTCGAGAATCAACTGGCCGGGAGACACGCCGTAGGTGAGGCACAGGCTGGAAATGAACTCAGCCAGCTGGAAGTCGATCAGGCTGCGGGCGGACAAGTTGACCGACAGCGATAGCCGGGTGCCCGGACAGGTACCGGAAAACCACGCCAGCGCCTGTTCGAACACCTGTTCGGTCAGCGGGTCGATCAGACCTGTGGTTTCGGCAAGCGGAATGAAGCGGTCCGGCATGATCAGCCCTGCCTGCGGGTGCTGCCAGCGCACCAGTGCTTCGAAACCCGCGAGCTGATGGCTGCCGCAGACGATCTTGGGCTGATAGGCGAGCACGAATTCACGGGCTTCGAGCGCCCGGCGCAGTTCGGCCCGATCGGGCACGAAGGCTGCGTCACCGGCGGCGGTGCCGTCCGGCGCCCTCGCGGTCGGTGGCTCGATGGCGAGCAGGCTGCGCAGCGCGGCCGGTGAAAAGGGTTTCGACACGATGCCGGTCACGTTCAGGCCATGTTCGGTCGCCGACCGTTTCGCGGCATCGAGAATGCGACCGCCGACGCCGCTGGTGATGATGATCTGTGCCCGGCAGCCCTTGAGGGCGAGCATGCGCATGACCTCGACGCCATCCATGTCCGGCATGACTAGATCGATCGCGATATGAGTGGGTTGCCACTGATCGCATGCCTCGAAGAACTGCACCGGTTCGCAGGCGATCCGGGTTTCCAGACCGGTTTCTTCAGCGATCCATGCAATCGTCTGTGCGACCGCGAGGTCGTCGTCAAGTACCAGCAGTCGGCCGTTCAACATGTTGCGGTGCTTTCTGACAGAAGCATGTTCATCGTGAGCCGGACAGTGCCAACCTGACTTTGTACGCCAGTTCGGCGCGCCGGTAGGGTTTGTTCAGCAGGTGCACGCCCTTGTCGAGCCGCCCCTGATGCACGATCGCGTTCTCGGTGTAGCCTGAGGTGTACAGCACCTTGAGTTGTGGTCGGACGCTGTGCGCCGCTTCGACGAGCTGCGGGCCGTTCATGCCGCCCGGCATGATGACATCGGTGAACAGCAGGTCGATGTGCGCCCGGGCACGGATGATCTGCAATGCATCCGGTCCGTTGGTCGCTTCGATCACCGTGTAGCCAAGGCCGAGCAGCAGGTTGTTCGCATGTTGACGCACCAGTTCATCATCTTCGACCAGCAGCACGGTTTCGTGGCCGCCCTGGGCTTCGCCGTCAGTACCCGCGTCGTGGGGTCGGTCGTCCGACCAGTCGTCCGAAAGGTCGGCGCGCGGCAAATACATCTTGACCGTGGTGCCCTGGCCGACCTCCGAGTACACCTTTACGTGGCCACGCGACTGCTTGACGAAGCCGAATACCATGCTGAGCCCCAGTCCGGTGCCCTTGCCCTTCTCCTTGGTGGTGAAGAAGGGCTCGAACACGCGTGCAAGATGTTCGTGCGCGATGCCGGTGCCGGTGTCCGACACGGCGACCAGCACGTACTGACCGGGCGACAGATCCGGATAAGGGGTGCCATGCGCCTCGTCGAGCCAGGCATTGGTCGTTTCCATCATGAGCCGCCCGCCGCCTTTCATGGCATCGCGCGCATTGATGCACAGGTTGAGCACGGCGCCTTCCAGTTGTGACGGATCGACCAGCGCGCGCCACAGGCCGGGCCCGTGACGGAATTCGATCTCGATGTTCTCGCCCAGCGTACGGTGCAGCATGTCGTGCATGCCGAGCAGCACGGCATACGTATCCACCGATCTGGGTTCCAGCGCCTGCCGGCGCGAGAAGGCGAGCAGGCGATGCGTGAGGTCGGCGCCTCGCTGCGCGGCCGTACGTGTCATTTCGGCCAGCAAGCGCAGGCGATCGTTGTCGCCCAGCTTTTCCATCAGCAGTTCGGCGTTGCCCAGGATGACGGTCAGCAGATTGTTGAAGTCATGCGCCACGCCACCGGTCAGCTGGCCGACGGCTTCCAGACGCTGTGCCTGCTCGAGCTGCGCTTCCACGGAGAGTCGGTGCGTGATGTCGGTGTTGATGGCCAGTACTGACCTGGGATTGCCGTCGGCGTCGGTCAGCAGCGTCCAGTGGCCTTCCACCGTCAGCAAACTGCCGTCCTTGCGGCGTTGCGTGATCTCGCCGGTCCATTCGCCGGTGACGATGACCTGCTGCGTGGCGATCCGGAACGCCGTGTCATCCGGGTAAAACAGGTCGTTGATGCGCTGTCCGATCGCTTCGTGAGCTGGCCAGCCGTAGATGCGCTCGGCGCTCTTGTTCCAGTACAGCACCCGGTGATCGACGCTGCGCACGATGATTGCGTCCTGCGCCTTGTCGAGCAGGGAGGCCTGCTCGCGGATGCGCGCGTCGGCATGCTGGCGGTCCAGCTCCGCCGCGGCGCGGGTCGAGAATATCCGCAGCGTCGAGCTCACGAAGTCGGCGTCATCGAGGCGGTGACGGAACAGCACGAACAGGCAGCCGATCACCCGGCCCTCGCAATCGACCAGCTGACGCCCGACACAGGCCTCCACGCCGGGGTCGATCAGCGAGGCAGACATGCCCGCACGCGCCGAGACACCGCTGTGCATCACCGACTGTTCGTCGTGCAGCACGGCCTCGCAAGGCGTCTGGCGGATGTCGTATTCGGCTGCCGGCATGGTTTCGCCATCACGCACCCCGGCGATGATCCGCACCATCGGTGGATCACCAGGCTGCAGGACAGCCATGAAGCCCGCGTCGGCACCGAGCGCCTCCGTCATGTTGCGAACGAGCTGTTCGAAGAACTCGTTGCCGGAGCTGGCCGACACGGCGGCTGCCACCTTCAGTACCGCCGATTGCAGACGACGTCGCTCCTCCTGCGCACGGATGCTGCCGATGCCGAATGCGAGATCGTTGGCCAGCCCCTGCAGCAGGGCCAGTTCTTCTTCGGCGATCGGTCTCACTTCGTCGGCGTAGAGGGACAGCACGCCGAACGTCCGCCGCTCGTTCTTCAGCGGCAGCCATACGCCGCCCTTGTAGCCTCGCGCTGCGGCCGCGGCCGACCAGGTACGGAAGCTATCGTCACGGCTGAGGTCATCGCTGACGATGGCTTTTCCGCTGCGAATCACGCGACCCGCCGGACCCTTTCCGTCGATGCGGTTTTCGTCCCATGACAGATGGATGCTGTTCAGGTAGCCATCCGTCCAGCCAGCCTGGCACTGCACGGTGACGGGTTTTTCCGGGGTATCCATCGCGTAGCCGACCCAGGCCATCCTGTAGCCAGCGCCGTCCACCGCGATGTTGCAGATTTCGTGCAACAGGTCCTGTTCGTTCTGGATGCGTATCAGTGCCTCACTGCAGCGGCTGCGCAGATGCAATGCACGCGTGCGCTGCATCAGCAGTCGCTCGGAACGGTCGCGTTCCGTGATGTCGCGCATCGCCACCACGGCACCGAGTTTTCGCCCGGACACCGTTGAGATGGCCTGTCCATTGCACTGGACCAGTCGTGGCGGACGACCGGCTGGTGCGATCACCATGGGCGCGTCCTTGACGATTTCGCCACGCAGGGCGCGGAACAGCGGAATGTCGGCCTTGGCAAGCGGTGTCACGCCATCGGTCATGAACAGGCTGTAATGCGCGCCCCACTCTTCCGGAGGCAACGGCTCCTGTGGCAGGCCGTGCAGATTGCGGGTCACGCGGTTGAACACCGACAGCGTGCCGTGTTCGTCGCAGGCCACGATACCTTCCGACAGGCTTTCGAGCAGCGCATCGAGAAATTCACGTTCGTGCTCGCGCTCCTGTTCGAGCTGCTTGCGCTGGGTGATGTCGCGGAAATAGACCGTCAGGCCATCGTCCGATGGATAGGCGCGAACTTCGAACCAGGACGCCAGCGGCGTGTAATAGGTATCGAACTCGACCGTCACATTGTGCGCGACGGCGCGCCGGTAGGCATCGCCGATCTCCGAGATTTCGGTGCCGGGAAATTCGTCCCACAGGCGCTTGCCGACGATGGCGTTCGTGTCGCGCGTCAGCAGGCGCCCCGCTTCGCGGTTCATGTAGGTGAAGCACCAGTTCTCGTCGAGCGCGAACACGCCGTCCGTCATGCTTTCCAGCGTGGCCGACAGCCGGCTGGCCAGGCGCCTCGTCTCTTCGGTGGCACGCTTGCGCGCTGAAATGTCCTGGAATGCGCCGTGCACCTGAACCACGCGACCCTCCCGGTCAAGGCCGGCACGTCCGATGGAACGCACCCACACCCGCTGCCCGCGGGCGGTGATGATCTGCAGTTCCTCGTCGAAGGGTCGGCCCTGTGCAAGGCAGGCATCGAAGGCATCCGTGATGAGCGAGCGCCACTCCGGCGCATAGAAATCAAGCGCCTGGTCGACCGTAAACCGGGTGTCACGCGGCACTTCATGGATGGCATACACCTCGTCCGAACAGTTCAGCTGCTGCGTTGCAACGTCGAACGCCCAGGTGCCGATTCCGGCCATCCGCTGCGTGGCCTGAAGCTGGTCGGCGAGGCGTTGTCGCTGCGCCTCGATCTGCCTGTTCTGCTGCTGAAGCTCGATGCGCGCCATGATCTGGGTCGCCAGCGTGTCCAGCGCATCGAGCTGTTCAGGTGAAAGTGTGTGCTGCCGGGTGTCCATCACGGCCAGGGTGCCGATCGCGAAACCGGACAGCGTGCGCAGCGCCACGCCGGCGTACATCCGGACATGCGGCTCGCCACGCACCAGCGGGTGGTCTGACAAGCCTGCTGACTGATCGATATCGGAGATCACGAACGGACTGCCGGTGCTGAGCGTGCGCTCGCAGAAAGCTGCCGCGCGCGGAAACTCGAGTGGTCCGGCAATGCCTACCACCGATTTCAACCACTGGCGGGATGCGTCGATGAAACTCGTGAACGCGATCGGCGTGCCGCACACCTGGGCAGCGAGCCGGGTCAGGCGGTCTATCTGCAAGTCGGGAGGGGTGTCGAGCACTGCGCAGGCGGTCAGTGCTTCAAGCCGGCGGCGCTCTGCGTGATCAGTCTGGCTCATGACGCTTCCGTGAATGAATGTCGACAGATCCCGCGCCCCTGACTGAACGGACCGCGCCTTTCGGTCATTTCTAATCTACCTTGAATCGGCCGACAAGCTGCCTGATTTGGCTACGCACTTCTACCTGAAATCGCCAGCGGGTCATACGCGCGCACCGAACAGTGCGCTGCCAACGCGCACGATGGTCGCGCCTTCGGCGATGGCGGCTTCCAGATCCTGCGACATGCCCATCGACAGTGTGTCCAGATCATGTCCGGCCGCGTTCAGTTCTTCGAGCACCTGCCGTAAATGGGCAAAACGTTGACGCTGGAGAACGACATCGTCGGTCGGTTCGGGAATGGCCATCAGGCCGCGCAGTTTCAGCCGGGGCAGTCGCGCCACCGCGTCAGCGAGCGCGCGCACGTCGGCTGGCGTCACGCCGCTCTTCGAAGCCTCGCCGCTGACGTTCACCTGTATGCATATGCACAGTGGCCGTTTGTCGATCGGTCGTTGCTCGGACAGCCGCTGTGCAATCTTCTCGCGGTCGATAGCGTGCACCCAGTCAAACCAGGTCGCCACCGGCCGCGTCTTGTTGCTCTGGATTGGCCCGATGAAGTGCCAGTCGAGCGCGTGACCCGCTGCGGTCAGCCGCTCCGCCTTGTCGCAGCCTTCCTGCACGTAGTTCTCGCCGAACGCCCGCTGACCGGCTGCCGCTGCGGCGAGGATGTCCGCATCGGGTTTGGTCTTGCTGACCGCCAGCAGCGAAATGCTCGCCGGATCGCGACCGCAGGCGTGAGCCGCTGCCGCGATGCGGTGCCGAACTGCTTGCAGGTTGTCTGAAATGTTCATCATAATGCCCTGAATTTCATCGATTTATCTCTGGCCGGAAAGCACCTGTTCGTGCTGCCCGGCGCGTCGCAACAGCTCCGAGGTCACGCATGGACATCACCGAACTGCTCGCGTTTTCCGTCAAGAACAAGGCGTCCGACCTGCACCTGTCGGCCGGCCTGCCACCGATGATCCGCGTGCATGGCGACGTGCGACGAATCAACCTGCCGCCGATGGAGCACAAGGATGTGCACGGCATGATCTACGACATCATGAACGACACCCAGCGCAAGGTGTATGAAGAGCACCTCGAGTGCGACTTCTCGTTCGCGGTGCCCAATCTGGCGCGCTTCCGGGTCAATGCCTTCGTTCAGAACCGTGGCGCCGGCGCGGTGTTCCGGACCATTCCGTCGAAAGTGCTGACGCTGGAAGAGCTGAACGCGCCGAAGATCTTCAAGGAGATCGCCAATACGCCGCGCGGCATCGTGCTGGTGACCGGACCGACCGGCTCCGGCAAGTCCACGACGCTGGCGGCCATGGTCGATTACGTGAACGAAAACGACTACGGCCACATCCTGACGGTGGAGGACCCGATCGAATTCGTGCATGAATCGAAACGCTGCCTGATCAATCAGCGCGAAGTCGGGCCGCATACGCTCAGTTTTGCCAACGCGCTGCGCTCGGCGCTGCGGGAAGATCCGGACGTGATCCTGGTGGGCGAAATGCGCGACCTGGAAACCATCCGGCTGGCGCTGACCGCCGCCGAAACCGGTCATCTGGTGTTCGGCACCCTGCACACCTCGAGTGCCGCCAAGACGATTGACCGTATCGTTGACGTGTTTCCGGCCGAAGAGAAGGAAATGGTGCGGGCCATGCTGTCCGAGTCGCTGCGCGCCGTCATTTCGCAGACGCTGCTGAAGACCAAGGATGGTGCCAGCCGCGTTGCGGCGCACGAGATCATGGTCGGTACGCCGGCCATCCGCAACCTGATCCGCGAAAACAAGATCGCGCAGATGTATTCCGCGATCCAGACCGGTCACAACGTGGGCATGCAGACGCTGGACCAGAATCTGACCGATCTGGTGCGCCGCAACGTGATATCGAACGCCGAAGCGCGCACCCGCGCACAGAACAAGGACGCCTTCGCCGGGTGACCGGCGTCGACCGGACGTACAGCCGGCTACACTGGACACGTCGGCAGCATCAATTGCGTCAATCGCAGCGGAGAGCGTAGATGGAAAGAGATCAGGCACTGAAGTTCATGTACGACCTGCTGCGTCTGATGGCGACCAAACGCGGGTCGGACCTGTTTGTGACGGCCGGCTTCCCGCCGGCCATCAAGGTCGACGGCCGCATCATTCCGCAGTCCAACCAGTCGCTGACGCCGCAGCACACGGCCGAACTGGCGCGCGCCATCATGAATGACCGTCAGGCGGCGGAATTCGAATCGACGAAGGAATGCAATTTCGCGATCTCGCCGGCCGGCATCGGCCGCTTCCGCGTCAATGCCTTCGTGCAGCAAGGCAAGATCGGCTGCGTGCTGCGCACCATCAATGCCAAGATTCCGACGCTGGACGAACTGGGCCTGCCGACGGTGCTGAAGGACGTCGCGATGGCCAAGCGCGGGCTGACCATCTTCGTCGGCGGTACCGGTACCGGCAAGACCACGTCGCTGGCCGCGCTGGTCGACTGGCGGAATACGAACAGCTACGGCCACATCATCACGATCGAGGACCCGATCGAGTACGTGCACGAACACAAGAACTGCGTCGTGACGCAGCGCGAGATCGGGCTCGACACGGCAGACTGGGAAATCGCGCTGAAGAACACGCTGCGCCAGGCGCCCGACGTCATCCTGATGGGTGAGATCCGCGACCGCGAAACAATGGAACACGCGATCCAGTTCGCCGAAACCGGCCACCTGTGCCTGGCCACGCTGCACGCCAACAGCGCCAATCAGGCGATCGACCGCATCATCAACTTCTTCCCCGAGAACAAGCGCGAACAGTTGCTGATGGACCTGTCGCTGAACCTGCGCGCGATGATTTCGCAGCGTCTGGTGCCGATGAAGGAAGGCAAGGGGCGCGCGGCCGCCATCGAGGTGATGCTCAATTCACCACTGATCGCCGACCACATCTTCAAGGGCAATGTGGGCGAGATCAAGGACGTCATGAAGCGCTCACGCGAGATCGGCATGCAGACCTTCGATCAGGCGCTGTTCGATCTGTACGAGGCCGGTCGCATCAATTATGAAGACGCGCTGCGCAACGCCGACTCGGTGAATGACCTGCGGCTGCAGATCAAGCTCAACAGCAAGGAAGCGCAGGACCGCAACCTCAACGTGACGTCAGGGCTGGATCTGGTCTGAGCCGGCGTCTGTCGCAGCGCTCGCGCCGCGCAGGGCCGGTGATGTTCAGATCCGCTGCGCCAGTATCAGCCCCCACACCAGAACCAGGTTCAGCAGTGCCAGCATGACCGCCGCCGAGCCGATGTCCTTGGCGCGTTTGGCGAGGCGGTGGTTTTCCAGCGATATGCGGTCCACCGTGGCTTCGATCGCCGAATTCAGCAGTTCCACGATCAATACCAGCAGCACCGAAAAAGCCATCAGCGAGCGCTCGATGCCGGTGTTGCCCAGCCAGATCGCGAGCGGAATCAGCACGGCGGCGGCGATCACTTCCTGCCGGAAGGCGTCTTCGTGGCGGAACGCTGCGCCCAGCCCTTCTGCGGAGTAGCGGGTGGCGTTGAGCAGCCGGCGCAGGCCGGTCTTGCCCTTGAACGGACTTTCTTCCATCTGCGGTGACCGGGTGGTTGGGTGGCCGCCTACCTCAGCGCGGCCAGGGCGGCGTCGTAGTCGGGCTCCTGCTTGATCTCCGGCACCAGTTCGGCGTGGAGCACCCCGTTATTCGGGTCGAGCACGATGACGGCGCGAGCAGTCAGCCCGGCCAGTGGTCCGTCGAGTATCTCGACGCCGTAGTTCGCCATGAATTCGCGGCCGCGCAACGTGGACAAAGACACCACATTGGACAGGCCTTCGGTTTCGCAGAAGCGCTTCATCGCGAAAGGCAGGTCGGCCGAAATCACCAGTACAACCGTGTTGTTCATTTTGCCAGCCTGCTCGTTGAAGCGACGTGTCGATGCCTGACAGACCGGCGTATCGAGGCTCGGCACGATGTTGAGCACCTTGCGCCGGCTGCCGAAGCTGGCCAGTGCAACGTCGGCCAGATCGGTACCGACCAGCGTGAACGAGGGCGCCCGCGATCCCGGAGCGGGAAAATGACCGGCGAGATGGATGGGCGTGCCGGCCAGCAATACGGTCTGGGTCATCGCAGTGTCCTCGGTGGCGGTTGAGGGTCCGGCGCGGGTGCGCCGGGTTCAGGGATAGAAGGCGTACAGGCGGTAGCCGCTGGCGCCGGATGCCGCCGGGTCGACCAGCACACCGACCATCTGTTCCGAAGCCGGGGCGAAACCCTTCGTGCGGACGTCCGGGGGCAGGAATTCCGCCGGCGTGAGCACGCGCCGTACGACGGCACGGTCGCCGGTATCGGTCAGCGTCAATTCCAGATGCGGCCATTCCTGCTCGAAGGCGGCTGTATTGCGCAGCAGCGCCGACAGACGCAGCAGCGGCTCGCGGCCCGGTTCCGGCGTCAGTTCCGACGCTTCGATGCTCACCTTGTCGGGTTCGCGCGGCGCCGGCACGCTGCAGCCGACGCGTGCGCAGGCCTGCTCGAGCAAAGGTTTGAGCGTCGGCTGGGCCACTGCAATATCGGTGCGGAAGTGATAGGCCAGCTGGCCAGCCGCAAGCAGCACGAGCAGCACGCAGCCGGCAATCCACAGGGCCGTTCGGAGCCCGCCGCGCGTCGCCGGCGCTTCGTCGCCGTACAGCTCGCGCCGGATGCGCTGCATGGCCGGATCGCGCACCGGTTCAAGCGCCGGCGGCGGATCGAGCAGCGGGTCTTGCGCAGGCGCAGGGGTCGGGGCAGGCACCTCGTCGCGTGCGGTGCCGACGACGGCGTAGTCCGGCGAGCGGACTGCAGTGTCTGCAGCACCCTCAACGGCTGCCGCGACCAGCGCGTCTTCTGCCGGCAAACCTTGCGGAAGTGACGTATCCGCCGGATCTGTCAAATCCGCCGTCGGGGCCGGCTCGTCGGCAGCGTCCAGTTCGAAAATGTCGAGCGGCTGGGTGACGTCCGGGTCGGGTTCGTGCGCGGCAGCCGGTTCGGGGGGCGTGACCGGCGACGGTTCGGACAGCGAGGGCATGCCCCAGTAGTCGGTGGTGCGTGCGACCAGCGCGTCCATGCTGCCACCCGGTTCGGGCATTGGCTGGCCGGGAGGCTCCGCAAGGTCAGCCGGCTCGGTCAACAGTTCCGTGGTGACGGCAGACGGCTCGGTGCTCACCCGGACCTCGGGCGCATCGACCACGTTCAGCGTGGCATGGCTTTCTTCGGGTGGTGCAGGCGGGCGGTCAGTCTCGTCAGTCGCTGAGGCCGCGAAGATGCGTGAAAAGTCGCTGACGGGCGCATCGCCAACTTCAGCGGCCGTGTCCGCAGCGAACGTGGCCAACGCCGGCGACATCGGTGGGATCACCGGCGTGCTGCCCGTGGCGACCGGACCGGCCGCGCGCAGGGCGGTGATGTCGACCATCGCGTCGAGCGCATCGAATACCGCGTGGCAGCGGCCGCAGCGCACGCGGCCCTCGCGTGCCCGGATCTGCACCGTATCGACGCGGAAGACGGTAGCGCAGGCCGGGCAGCGGGACAACATCAGAGGCGTATCCCGGTCAGCAGCACCCAGCCGTCGCGCTCGCCGGCAACCTCCAGTTCGAAGGCCGGGCGATAGGCATCGCGCACCATGCCAGTCTGGGCGGACAGGATGCCGGACAGCGCAATACGCCCGCCTCTGCGTGTCAGGCTGCAAAGCAGCGGCGCCAGCACGGTCAGCGGATTGGCGAGGATATTGGCCACCACGATGTCCGCCTGATGGTCGATGGTTTCGCGCGAATGCATCAGTTCGAGCGTGGCGCCGTTACGCTCGGCGTTGTACCGCGCGGCGTCGAGGGCGTGCGGGTCGATGTCGGTGCCCGTTACCCGTGCCGCACCGAGCCGCGAGGCCGTCAGCGCCAGGATGCCCGAACCGCATCCGTAGTCGATGACGGTTTCGCCGCCGCGGATTTCGTGGTCCAGCCATTCCAGACACAGACGGGTTGTCGGGTGCGAACCGGTGCCAAAGGCCATGCCGGGATCGAGCGTGATGTTGATCGCCGCCGGATCGGGCTGGGCGTGCCAGGAGGGCACGATCCACAGCCGGTCCGACACGCGGATCGGGTCGAACTGGGCCTGTGTGAGGCGCACCCAGTTCTGCTCGTCGAGCTGTGAGGTCGTGTAGGGCGGCGGCGCGGTCAGACCGGCCGCCTCGGCCGCTTCGGCCATGGCGGAGGCGAGGTCGGCGTCACGCTCGAACAGCGCATGCAGACGCGAATGCGGCCACAACTCGACCGCCACCGGCAGGCCTGGCTCGCCGAACTGGGGTTTCTCATCCGGCGTGCCGGCATCGGCATCCTCGATGTCGACCGACAGTGCGCCGGCATCGAGCAGCGCGTCCGACAGCGCTTCTGCGTGAAGCGAATCAGCCAGCAGTGTGACGGTGGTCCAGCCGCCTGCCGTATCCACGGGCTGTTCGTCGACGTTCATTTCGCTTTGGCCAGGACCTGATCCGCCAGCTTCTGTTCGAGGTAGTGGATGCTGGTGCCGCCATCGACGAAGCGTGCGTCCTGCATCAACTCCTGGTGCAGCGGGATGTTGGTCTTGATGCCGCTGACGATCATTTCCGACAGGGCAATGCTCATGCGGCGGATCGCCTGGTCGCGCGTGTCGCCGTAGGTGATCACCTTGCCGATCATCGAGTCGTAGTAGGGCGGCACGGTATAGCCCTGATAGACGTGCGAATCGACGCGCACACCCGGGCCGCCCGGCGGGTGATACCCGGTGATCTTGCCCGGACTGGGCGTGAACTTGTACGGGTCTTCGGCGTTGATGCGACATTCCAGCGCATGGCCGGTCAGCTTGATGTCGCGCTGCTTGAAGCGCAGCTTTTCGCCGGCCGCCACGCGGATCTGCTCCTGTACCAGATCGATGCCGGTGATCAGTTCGGTCACCGGGTGCTCCACCTGGATGCGGGTGTTCATTTCGATGAAATAGAACTCGCCGTTCTCGAACAGGAACTCGAAGGTGCCGGCACCGCGATAGTTGATGCGCCGGCAGGCCTCGGCGCAGCGCTCGCCAACGCGCGCGATGATGCGCGCCGGAATGCCGGGCGCCGGTGCTTCCTCGATGATCTTCTGGTGCCGCCGCTGCATGGAACAGTCGCGCTCGCCCAGATAGACGGCGTTGCGGTGTGCGTCGGCCAGCACCTGGATTTCGATGTGGCGCGGGTTTTCGAGAAACTTCTCCATGTACACGGAGGGGTTGTTGAACGCAGCCCCCGCTTCCGTACGCGTCATCTGCACCGCATTGAGCAGGGCCGCTTCGGTATGTACGGTACGCATGCCGCGTCCGCCGCCACCGCCGGCCGCCTTGATGATGACCGGGTAGCCTATCCCCCGCGCGATGCGGATGATTTCCTTCGGGTCTTCGCCGAGGGCGCCCTCGGAACCCGGCACCACCGGCACGCCGGCTTCCTTCATCGCGTCCTTGGCCGACACCTTGTCGCCCATCAGCATGATGGTTTCAGGACGCGGACCGATGAACACAAAACCACTGCGCTCGACCCGCTCGGCAAAGTCGGCGTTTTCGGACAGGAACCCGTAGCCCGGGTGAATGGCTTCCGAATCGGTCACCTCGGCCGCCGAAATGATGGCCGGGATGTTCAGGTAGGACTGGCTGGACGGCGCCGGGCCGATACATACCGACTCATCGGCCAGCTTGACGTATTTTGCTTCGGTGTCGGCTTCGGAATGCACCGCCACCGTGCGGATGCCCAGCTCGCGGCAGGCACGCAGGATGCGCAATGCAATCTCACCGCGGTTTGCGATCAGTATCTTTTCAAACATCGTATTGGGTCCGCGCTCAGCCGATGATGAACAGCGGCTGGCCGTATTCGACCGGCTGGCCGTTCTCGACCAGTACCGCCTTCACGACGCCGGCGGCGTCCGATTCGATCTCGTTCATGAGTTTCATCGCTTCGATGATGCACAGCGTTTCGCCGACCACGACGGTCTGACCGATATCGACGAATGATTTTCCGCCGGGCGAGGACGAGCGATAGAAGCTGCCCACCATCGGCGACTTCACCACGTGGCCCTCGGGCTGTGCTGCCTCGACCGGCACGACCGGCAGGGCGGCAACGGCAGCGGCCGGTGCCGCTTGCTGCTGCTGCGGCTGGCTCGATACGTAGGTGGTCTGCATGGTGGGTGGCAGGTGCTTTGCAATGCGTACCTTTTCTTCGCCCTCGGTGACTTCGAGTTCCGAAATACCCGATTCCTGTACCAGATCAATCAGTTTCTTGAGTTTGCGCAAATCCATGATTTTCCCCGCAAGAACCGCCCACGTGCGTGGCGCGGTGTTTGTGCATGTTTAATTATTTTGTGGTGTCGAGCCGGCGGAGTGCGAACTCCAGAGCGGCTTCATAACCGTAGGCACCGAGTCCGCAGATGACGCCGACGGCGATGTCCGACAGGTAGGAGTGGTGCCTGAACGCTTCCCGTGCATGGACGTTCGACAGGTGAACCTCGATGAACGGGATGCTGACCGACGCGAGGGCGTCGCGAATGGCCACACTGGTGTGGGTGTAGGCGGCCGGGTTGATGAGGATGAAATCGATGTGTTCGGCCCGCGCGTGCTGGATGCGCGTGACCAGTTCGCCTTCATGGTTGCTCTGGAAACATTCGATGACCACACCGCGCTCCAGCGCAGTCACTTTCAGCCGGGCATCAATGTCGGCCAATGTCAGATGACCGTAGATGTCGGGTTCCCGCGAGCCCAGAAGATTCAGGTTGGGGCCGTGCAGGACAAGTATGCGACGCTTCTCGGCCAGCTTCTCAATGCTGTCCGGCTGCGCGGCAGTTTTTGACGCCTTGCGGCGAGTTGTAGGCTGCATGGCTGCAAGTTTGCCGGACTTGGCTGCAATTTGTCCAGCCGGCGAAAGTGCGCTCAGCGCAACCGTGCCAGCAGAATGGCTTCCAGTTCCTCTTCCTTGTAGGTGCCCAGCTTGCGTTCGACCACACTGCCGTCGGGTGCAAATATCACCGTGAATGGCATGCCCTGAGCTGAATTGCCCAGTTCTGCGGAAATCTGTATGGCGTCTGAACCGCCGATCAGCAGCGGATAGTCGATTGCCTCTTCCTGCAGGTATTGGCGCACGTTGTCTGCGCTGTCGATGCTGATGCCGACAAATTGCACGCCGCGATCGCGCAGTCGTCCGGCAATGCGCGAAAAACCGGGCATTTCCTCGCGGCACGGCGGACACCAGGTGGCCCAGAAATTGACCACCAGAAGCTTGCCGCGCCATGCCGAGAAGGGCATTTCGGTGCCGCTGGCGTCGGCCAGCTGGAGCACTTCGAGACGGTTGGCGCCAATGGTGGTCGCCGCTGCGTCAAGCTTCGGTTGCCGCGACAGGGCGCTCCATACGCCAGCGGCGCCGGCGGCCAGCACGACGGCGGCGATCAGGGTGCGTCGCAGCCAGATGTTCATTCCTCGATCTCCTCGTTATCCAGCAGGGCGCGCAGCGATTCGGCGCGCAGCCGCTCGCGCCCTTTCGAGCGTTCAAGACCGGCCGGGAAAACCGCCAGTTCCACCGGCAGGTCATCCCACTCGAACAGCAGCGTGGTTTCGGGGCTGTTCCGGTCAGGACGGCGCGGGTCACGCGAATCGAAATCGACACCGTTGTTGAGCAGGAACAGTTCGACTTCCTTTGCACTGTCGGCGAATACCTGCAGTTCGATTGCCGTGAAGCGTCCCGCTGTTCCATCCACCAATCCGCCGGTGGCGTAGGGGTTGAAGCGCACGAGTTCGGCCATCAGCGTAACGGCGGCGCTGCGCAGCATGCGCAATTGCTCCGGCTGTTCGTCGGCCAGATACAGTGCTTGGTAGGTGCGCACTGCCTCCTCGATTTCGAGGTTGGTCGGCAGCTCCTCGTTCGGGCCGATGCCGAGCTGACGTGCTGCCTTGCGTTTGGCGAGCCCGTAGTCACGAATGCCTTCTTCGGCGATCAGTCGCGCGGCAGTGCTTGCAATCTGCCGTCTCATGTTGCTGGGGCGCATGGCGGATGCTGCAGAGGGTGGGCGCGTGCCCGGGTTGATAGAATCTGCGGCCATTCTGTCACATCACCCAGCCATGCACATTCACATCCTCGGCATCTGCGGCACCTTCATGGGCGGTGTTGCCGCGCTGGCGCGCGAGGCCGGACATCAGGTCAGCGGCTGCGATGCAGGCGTCTATCCACCGATGAGCACGCAACTCGAACAGCTGGGTATCGACCTGATCGAGGGCTACGATCCGGCGCAGATCGATCTAAAGCCCGACCTGTTCGTCGTCGGCAATGCCGTGTCGCGTGGCAATCCGCTGCTGGAAGCCGTGCTGGATCGCGGGCTGCCCTATGTGTCCGGGCCACAGTGGCTGGCGGAACACGTGCTGGCCGGGCGCTGGGTGCTCGCGGTCGCCGGCACACACGGCAAGACGACGACGACTTCGATGCTGGCCTGGATGCTTGAGGATGCCGGACTGAAGCCCGGTTTCCTGATCGGCGGCGTGCCGCTGAATTTCGGTGTCTCGGCGCGACTGGGCGACGCGCCGTTCTTCGTGATCGAGGCGGATGAGTACGACACCGCGTTCTGCGACAAGCGCTCGAAATTCGTCCATTACCGGCCGCGTACCGCCATCCTGAACAATCTCGAGTTCGATCACGCTGACATCTTCGCTGATCTGGCCGCTATCGAGACTCAGTTCCACCACCTCGTGCGCACCATGCCTGCCAGCGCCCGCATCATTGCCAATGGCGCTGAAGAATCCTTGCGCCGCGTGCTGGCGCGCGGCGTCTGGAGCGACGTCGAGTGGTTCAATACGCCGGCTGGCTGGCAGGTTACGGGGGCCGGACAGGTGCTGCACGTGCGCGGGCCGGCAGGCGAGGACGTTGCGGGCCGGCTTGCGATGCCCGGCATGCACAACGCGAACAACGCGCTGGCGGCCATGCTCGCGGCGCGCCATGCCGGCGTGCGGCCCGAGCATGCGCTCGAATCGCTGGCGACATTCCGGGGCATCCGTCGGCGGCTGGCGCGTATTGGCGAGGCGGCCGGCGTGACGGTCTACGATGACTTTGCGCACCACCCGACCGCGATCGAAGAAACGATCCGCGCGCTGCGCACGGAGGTCGGTGCGGCGCGCATCCTGGCCGTCATCGAGCCGCGATCGAACACGATGAAGCTCGGCGTGATGAAGGCCCGCCTGCCGGCTGCGCTCGAATGTGCCGACCTGACCTTCTGTCTCGGCGGCGATTCCCTGGGCTGGGATGCTGTCGTTGCGCTGGCTCCGCTGGGGCGGCGCGCGCGGGTTGCGCCATCGGTCGATGCGCTGCTCGACCAGTTGATGAATGCGGTGCATCCCGGCGACCATGTGCTCGTGATGAGCAACGGCGGCTTCGGCGGCATCCACCGCAAGTTGCTGAATCGACTTGATCCGTCAGCGGTGTGAGGTCTGCGTCTCGCGTTTTGCGCCGCTGCGATATTGATAAGCGAGGGGGCGTGTGCTAGCTTATCGATTGCCAAGCGGCCCGCAGTGGTCGTATCAGGGGAGCTCCACTTCCGAGGCAGTCCACTTGTCTGCAGTTCTCAGCCAATCCAGCGAGTTCAGCATTGAAGCCCGCCGCAATTGTTCGATGTCGCCGCGCGCGCTCCTGACTTTTTTCCTGGTCACATGTGCGCTGTCGATGGCGATAGCGGCTGCGTGGGCGGCAGTGGGCGTGTGGTGGGTGTTCCCGTTTGCCGGGCTGGAGATCAGCGCGCTCGGGCTTGCGTTCATTGCGTACGGGCGCAGGGTTGGTGACTTTGAACGCATTCATCTCGACGACGAGCGTTTGCTCGTCGAGGTGTGCGAAAAAACGCGTGTGAGCCGATACGAGTTCGCACCGGCATGGGCAAAAGTTGAAACGCGGAAGGTCGGTTTCGGTTCGGAAGTCGTTGTGCGGTGTCGCGACAGACAAGTGACGGTCGGTCGCTACCTCGACGAAAAAGGTCGTGCGAAACTTGCACGTGACCTCGCTGGAAAATTGCGGGAAAGACGTTTTTAGCTGTTTGTTGCTTGGCCGTTGTCTGGAATCACCGTTTCACAGAACCAATCACAACATAAATCTGGGGTTGCA
This sequence comes from Methyloversatilis sp. RAC08, assembly GCF_001713355.1. NCBI lineage: Bacteria > Pseudomonadati > Pseudomonadota > Betaproteobacteria > Nitrosomonadales > Sterolibacteriaceae > Methyloversatilis > Methyloversatilis sp. RAC08. Next base: position 2,402,151 of record NZ_CP016448.1, read on the forward strand.
CTATGGCGCTATCAAGAGGTGGCTTGCCCATTGCCCGTCGGGCCTGGGCAGCGATGGGTTTGTTTCTGCTTTCGGGCATTGCCCGGGCGGAAATGAAACTGAATCTGCAGGAGCCGATCACGGCGCTCGGTCGCGACGTATACGACCTGCACCTGCTGATGACCATCGTCTGTGGCGTCATTTTCGTCGCCGTTTTCGGTGTGATGTTCTGGTCGGTGTTTGTGCACCGCAAGTCCGCCGGTTACAAGGCAGCGACCTTCCATGAAAGTACGACGGTCGAAATTCTCTGGACCATCGTTCCAGTTTTCATCCTGCTCGGCATGGCGTGGCCCGCGACGAAAACCATCCTCGCCATGCGCGACACCACCAACGCCGACATCACGATCAAGGCAACGGGGTATCAGTGGAAATGGGGTTATGACTACCTGAAGGGCGAGGGCGAAGGCATCAGCTTCGTCAGCACGTTGTCCACCCCGCAGCCGCAGGTGCGGAATGAAGTCCCCAAGGGCGAGAACTACCTGCTCGAGGTCGACAACGAGCTCGTCGTCCCCGTCGGCAAGAAGATCCGCATTCTGACGACCGCGAACGACGTCATCCACGCGTGGTGGGTGCCTGCGCTGGCGGTCAAGCAGGATGCGGTACCGGGCTTCATCCGCGATACATGGTTCCGCGCCGAAAAGACGGGCACCTACCGCGGGCAGTGTGCGGAGCTGTGTGGCAAGGAACATGGCTACATGCCCATCGTCGTCAAGATCGTGACCGAGGAAGAGTACGCGGCATGGGTCGACGGCAAGATGAAGGCAATGGCGGCTGCAGCCGACGATCCGAACAAGATGTACCTCGTCGAAGAACTGACCCCGCGCGGAGAAAAGGTGTTTGCTGCCAACTGCGCAGCCTGTCATCAGGCAAACGGTCAGGGCCTGCCGCCTGCCTTCCCGGCGCTTGTCGGTTCCAAGGTCGTGCTCGGTCCGCAGGACGGACAGATCGACATCCTGCTGAACGGAAAGTCGGGCACGGCGATGGCAGCCTTCAAGCATCTGAGCGACACCGAGCTGGCAGCCGTGATCACATACACCCGGAACAGCTGGGGCAACGCCACCGGCGAAGTCGTTCAGCCGTCGGATATCAAGGTGGCGCGCGAGTAAGCGACCGTCTCCGAACCTTCAGTCAACATTCTAGATTTTCAGGAGATCAACATGGCTGCGATTCCGGGCGGTGCCGACCACGCGCACGATCACGACCACCATCAGCCCAGCGGCATCATGCGCTGGGTGACTACGACGAACCACAAGGACATCGGGTCGATGTACCTGTGGTTCAGCTTTGCGATGTTCCTTGTCGGCGGCGTCATGGCGCTCGTCATCCGCGCCGAGCTGTTCCAGCCCGGCCTGCAGGTGGTCGATCCCGACCGCTTCAACCAGATGACGACGCTGCACGGTCTCATCATGGTGTTCGGCGCGATCATGCCGGCCTTCGTCGGCTTCGCGAACTGGATGATTCCGCTGATGATCGGCGCGTCCGACATGGCGTTCGCACGCATGAACAACTGGTCGTTCTGGCTGCTGCCGCCGGCTGCCATCCTGCTCACGTCGTCACTGCTCGTGCCGGGTGGTGCTGCGGCATCAGGCTGGACGCTGTATCCGCCGCTGACCGTACAGATGGGTATCGGCATGGACATGGCGATCTTCGCGGTCCACATCCTCGGCATTTCGTCGATCATGGGTTCGATCAACATCGTGACGACGCTGCTGAACATGCGGGCGCCGGGCATGACGCTGATGAAGATGCCGCTGTTCTGCTGGACCTGGCTGATCACGGCCTATCTGGTCATCGCAGTGATGCCGGTGCTGGCGGGAGCGGTCACGATGATCCTGACCGATCGTCACTTCGGCACCAGCTTCTTCAACGCGGCCGGTGGTGGTGACCCGGTGCTGTACCAGCACATCTTCTGGTTCTTCGGCCACCCCGAGGTTTACATCATCGCGATCCCGGCTTTCGGCGTCGTGTCGCAGGTGATTCCCGCCTTCTCGCGCAAGCCGTTGTTCGGTTACGCATCGATGGTCTATGCCACCTCGTCGATCGCCATCCTGTCCTTCATCGTGTGGGCTCACCACATGTATACGGTGGGCATGCCGGTCGCCGGTCAGCTGTACTTCATGTTCGCCACGATGCTGATCGCCATTCCGACCGGCGTGAAGGTGTTCAACTGGGTGGCCACCATGTGGCGCGGTTCGCTGAGCTTCGAAACCCCGATGCTTTTCTCGATAGGCTTCCTGTTCCTCTTCACGCTGGGTGGCTTCTCCGGTCTGGTGCTGTCGATGACGGCGGTGGATATCCAGTTGCACGACAGCTACTACGTCGTGGCGCACTTCCACTACGTGATGGTCGCGGGCGCGCTGTTCTCCGCCTATGCCGGTGCCTATTACTGGCTGCCCAAGTGGACGGGCCACATGTACGACGAGAAACTGGGCAAGCTGCACTTCTGGCTGTCCATCGTGTTCTTCAACATGACCTTCTTCGTGCAGCATTTCCTCGGCCTCGCCGGCATGCCGCGTCGTATTCCGGATTACTCGCTGCAGTTCGCCGAGTTCAACATGATCTCGTCGATCGGTGCCTTCGGCTTCGGTCTGTCGCAGCTGGTGTTCCTGATCGTCGTGCTGAAGTGCATCAAGGGTGGCGAGAAAGCTTCCGCCAAGCCGTGGGATGGCGCTGAAGGCCTTGAGTGGACGGTGCCGTCGCCGGCGCCGCATCACACCTTCGAAACGCCCCCGGTCTTCAAGTGAGCGCGGCTGTGATTTCAAGCGAAGACGAGCTCCGCCGCCGCAACGTACGCACTGCGGTGTGGCTGGCGGGGACCGCGGTAGCGGTGTTCGTGGCCTTCGTGGTTCGTTACGGGTTGTCCGGCCAATGACAACTCCGGAACAGGGCGGGGCGGTGTCCGAAAGACGCAACCGCTCGACGCTGGTGCGGTTGATCGTGTCCGCATTTCTGATGTTCGGCTTCGGCTACGCGCTGGTGCCGTTCTATGAAAAGCTTTGTCAGGTGCTTGACGTCAACAACCTGAACAAGCAGGACAACAGTCTGCCATTCAACACCCAGGTCGACCGTTCGCGCAGCGTGACGGTCGAGTTCGACGCCAACCTGCACAAGCTGCCGTGGAACTTCAAGCCGGTGACCGGTTCGATGGTGGTGCATCCGGGCGAAGTCGTGACGATCGAGTATGAAGTGTCGAACACGCGGCAGAGCGCGGTGACCGGACAGGCGATCCCCAGTTACACGCCGTCGGCGGCGATGCAGTACTTCCAGAAGATGGAATGCTTCTGCTTCAAGCAGCAGACACTCGCGGCGGGCGAGGTGCGGCGAATGCCAGTGGCCTTCCTGGTGTCTTCATCGTTGCCGAAGGACATCAACACGATCACGCTCTCCTATACCTTCTTCGAGGTTCCCGGTGCGACAGCCGAAGCGGTCGGGCGTGATGGCAATGCAGGGGCAGGGGGTTGAACGTGGCCAGTATCTTCCGCAATGTCGTGACCGTATTGTCCGCATTCGCCGGAGTGCGGGGGAAGCGCAATCATGACGAAGCAGCGGCGTCGCTGACGCCAGTGCAAGTTATCATCACGGGCGTCGTGGCCGCCGCGTTGTTCGTGATCACGTTGCTGGTGGTTGTGAGAGTTCTGATCAGTATTGCTTGAGAGAATAACGGGAAGGAAAATTAAAAAATGAGTTCGAATACGCCTCACCAAGCACCGTATTACTACGTGCCGTCGCCGTCGACCTACCCGATCACCGGTTCGGTCGCCTTGCTGCTGTTTGCACTGGGATCGGTGCTGACGATGAACGCGATCCAGGGGGGGGCTTACGTTCTGGGTGCCGGCATCCTGACACTGCTGTACATGATGTTCATCTGGTTCCGCAAGGTTGCCCACGAGTCGGAAGGCGGTCTGTACAACAAGCGTGTCGGCATGTCGTTCCGCTGGAGCATGGGCTGGTTCATCTTTTCGGAGGTGATGTTCTTTGCGGCCTTCTTCGGCGCGCTGTTTTACGCACGTGTGCTGTCCATCCCGGATCTCGCGTCGCTCGAACATCAGGCCTTGCTGTGGCCGGAAGCCACGAACGCATGGCCGAATCCGGGTCCGGCCTACGATGGCGGCCCGTTCACCCCGATGGGCGCATGGGGCATACCGGCACTCAACACCTTCCTGCTGCTCACGTCCGGTGCCACGTTGACGTGGGCGCACCACGGCATGCTGCATGACAACCGCGGGCAGCTGAAGCTCGGTCTGTTTCTGACCATCCTGCTCGGCGTCGTATTCCTGGGTTTCCAAGTCTACGAATACATGCACGCCTACAGTGACCTGAACGTCAAACTGACGACCGGCGTGTTCGGATCGCTGTTTTACCTGCTGACCGGTTTTCACGGCTTTCACGTGACCATTGGTGCAACGATGCTGATCGTGATACTGTGCCGCGTCTTTGCCGGACATTTCACTTCAACGAATCATTTCGGCTTCGAAGCCGTTGCCTGGTACTGGCACTTTGTTGACGTCGTCTGGCTGCTGCTTTTCGTTGTGGTCTACTGGATCTGATGGAACGGAATTAGCGAGGAGGAGAGTGGGCCGGTATCAAACAAGAGCCCTTAAAAAATAAATACTCGGCGCCGCACATCGTGCGGCGCTTTTTTTCGTGGATCCGATCCGGTGCCGAACTGCTTCGTGAAACGAGCGCTGGGGCGCCCGGCCGCGACACGAAGCAGTGGCTCACAGTTTTCCTTCGATGAGCCCGAAGCGGTAGCTCAGCGTCAGCGCGACGAACAGTGCGATCGACAGGCCGACCCGCAGCGCCAGCGCGCGCATCATCCGGCTTGAGTTCCCCGTATCGCGGAACAGGAAGAACAGTGCCGACCCCAGGCTGGCAATGATTAACAGCAAGACGACGATTACGAGATAGCGCATCAAACGATTCCCTTTTCAAGATGTCCAGTGTATCCCGGACATCTCACCGCAATGACCCAGTTCACCTTCGCCCGTCGCACTTTCGTGATCCGATTCTGGCCCGCGCTGATCTGCGCGCTGGTCATCGCTGTCACGATAGCCGCGGCACAATGGCAAACCGCGCGCGCGCACTACAAGCAGGGGCTTCTCGCTGCCTATGAACTCGCCCAGTCCGCACCCGCACTCGATGTCACGCAATGGGGCCCGGTCGCTCCGGCCGAGTATTCGAATGCCACGATCGAAGGTGTGTGGAAGGCCAGCGTGCTGATCTACGCCGATAACCGGGTACGCAATGGTCAGGTCGGTTACGGGGTATTCATGCCGCTGTGCCAGACGTCTGTGCGCTGTGTGCTGGTCGATCGTGGCTGGGTACGCAGCGGTCGCCTGCGCGAAGACCTGCCGGCTGTTCCGACCGAACCCGGTGTGCAGCGCATCGAAGGCGTCGTGCTGCGTGCCGAGTCGAGATTTGTCGAACTGTCGGCGGATTCGGTCGAGGGCAAGGTGTGGCAGAACGTGACCGTTGATCGCGTCGCACGCGCCAGTTCGCTGGAACTGGCGCCATTCATTTTCGCGCAGCACGGTGGTCCCGAAGATGGTCTGACGCGCGAGCGCCTGAAGCCCGAGTTCGGTATCGACAAGCACATCGCCTACGCCGGCCAGTGGTACGCCTTCGCCCTCGTCACTGCGTTGTCCGGACTGTTCGCCGCCATGAAGAAAACAGGAGAGAAGTCTTGAACGGCAAGAAGACGCTGGTTGTAATCGGTCTGGTGTGCACGCTGCCACTGATCGCCTCGTACGCGCTTTACTATCTGTGGCGACCCGACAGCACGGTCAACTACGGGCAGCTGCTGTCGCCACAGCCTCTGCCGAAAGAGGCGCTGACGTCGATCGCAGGCAAGTCGTTCGATTTCGACAGCCTAAAGGGACGCTGGACGCTGGTGCTCGCCGACAGCGGCGCGTGCGATGCGCGCTGCGAACAATCGCTCTATTTCATCCGCCAGGTACGCAAGGCGCAGGGTGAGCACCAGGACCGCATCGAGCGCGTGTGGCTGCTCAATGACGCGACATTGCCGCAGGCGAAGCTCGTTGAAGCAGTCGAAGGCATGCACATCGTGCGCGCCGAGGGCTCGGCCACGCTGGCTGCGTTGATCCGGGAGCCGGCGCATGCCCGAGCCATCTACCTGATCGATCCGCTCGGGCAGTTGATGATGCGCTACCCGGACGAGCCGGACCCGAAGAAGATGATCAAGGATTTCCAACGACTGATGAAGTACTCGAGGCTCGGCTGATGAATACCTACCGCAAGCTGCTGCTCGCCACCCTGGCGATGACCTTCGCACTGATTGTGCTCGGCGCCTACGTGCGACTGTCCGACGCCGGACTGGGTTGTCCGGACTGGCCCGGCTGTTACGGCCACGCCACCGTAACCCAGGCGTCGGATCACATATCCGCTGCGCAGGAGGCCGATCCGCACGGTCCGGTGACCTTTGCCAAGGCCTGGAAGGAAATGATCCACCGCTACTTTGCGGGCATCGTTGGCTTGTGCATCGTCGGCATCGCAGCGCTTGCCTGGCGCAACCGGCGCGATCCTGCGGCGTCGCCCTGGCTGGCGACAGCCCTGATAGGCGTTGTTGGTCTGCAGGCGATGTTCGGCAAGTGGACGGTCACCATGCTGCTCAAACCGGCCATCGTCACCGGCCATCTTATCGGCGGCCTGACCGTGCTCGCGCTGCTGGTCTGCCTGTACGCGCGTACGCTGGCACCCTCCCGCATCACCGTCAGTCCGGCGCTGCGCCTGTTCGCCATGTCGGCCTTCGTGGTGCTCGCAGCGCAGATCACTTTGGGCGGTTGGGTCAGCACGAATTACGCGGCGCTGGCCTGTTCCGACCTGCCGACCTGCCGCGGTGCCTGGGTGCCGGAGATGGATATCGCCAACGGCTTCCACGTCATCCGAGAACTGGGCGTCGGTGCCGATGGCGAAACGCTGACCATCGAGGCCTTGACGGCGATCCACTGGATGCACCGGGTCGGCGCGGTCATTGCGACACTTGTGCTGGTATCCCTCGCGTTCGGCCTGCGCAGAGCCGGTCACGCAGCGCTTTCGACGGCATTGCTGGTGATTCTGGTGCTGCAGGTGCTGCTCGGTCTGGCCAATGTCTGGTTCAGCCTGCCACTTCCGCTGGCTGCTGCGCACAACGGCGGCGCTGCGGCGCTGGTGATCGTGATGGTGCTGATAAACTACCGCCTTCGCGCGACCGCGCAGCAACGCTATTCCGGAGTTTTCCATGAAAGCCATGCGGCTTGATCTACCGCCCCTGTCGCTGAGGCTGGCCAATTACCTGCAGCTGACCAAGCCGCGCGTCGTCCAGCTGATCGTTTTCTGCGCGGTGATCGGCATGTTTCTCGCCGTGCCGCAGGGCCTGCCGCCGATGGGTGTGGTATTGGCCGCCACCGTGGGGATCGGGCTGGTGGCGGGTGCCGCCGCCGCGATCAACTGTCTGGTGGAACAGAAGATCGACGCCGTGATGGCGCGCACGCGGGCGCGTCCGTTGCCGCGCGGCGAGGTCAATTCTCTCGAAACGCTGATCTTCTCGGGTGTGGTCGGCGGTGTCGGCCTGACCCTGCTTTACCACTGGGTCAATCCGCTGACCATGTGGCTCACGCTTGCGACCTTCATCGGCTACGCCATCATCTACACGATCGTACTCAAGCCGGCGACGCCGCAGAACATCGTGATCGGCGGTGCTTCCGGCGCGATGCCGCCGGTGCTGGGCTGGGCCGCGGTGACCGGCGAAGTGTCGTCCGATGCACTGCTGCTGTTCCTGATCATTTTCGCGTGGACGCCGCCGCACTTCTGGGCTCTTGCGCTCTATCGCACGCAGGAATACGCCAAGGCAGGGCTGCCGATGCTGCCGGTGACCCATGGTGCCGAATACACCCGGCTGCAGGTGTTTCTGTACACCCTTATCCTGTTTGCGGTCACCCTGCTGCCGTTCGCCTCGCGCATGAGTGGCTGGATCTACCTCGCGGCAGCGATCGTGCTAGGCGGCATTTTCATCGCCTACGCCTGGCGCCTGATGCGCAATTACTCCGACGATCTCGCCAAGCGCACGTTCCGCTTTTCGCTCTGGCACTTGTCCCTGCTGTTTGCAGCGCTGCTGGTCGATCACTACATCCCGCTATGAACCGCCGCCTCTTCGCGACCGCGCTATTTGCTGTCGCACTGTCGGGTTGCAGTCCGTCCGGCCCCAGCTATCGAAGCATCGACGTGACCGGTGCCGAATATGGCCGGGGTTTCACGCTGACCGACCACACCGGTCAGCAGCGTACGCTGGCCGACTACAAGGGCAAGCTGGTCACGCTGTTCTTCGGATTCACGCATTGTCCCGATGTGTGCCCGACCAGCCTCTCGACCATGAAGCAGGCGCTTGAGCTGCTTGGACCGGATGCGACAAAGGTGCAGGTGCTGTTCATCACGGTCGACCCCGAGCGTGACACGGCAGAGCTGCTGGCCGGCTATGTGCCGAAATTCGACCCGTCCTTCGTCGGTCTGCGCGGCGATGCTGCGGCGACTGCCGCCACGGCCAAGGAATACAAGATCTTCTACCAGAAGGTTGCTGGCAGTACCGAAGGGCAGTACACGATGGATCATTCGGCCGGTACCTACGTCCATGACGCGCAGGGCCGACTGCGGCTGTTCATCCGTCACGGCGAGACGGCTGCCAATATCGCGCAGGACCTGAAAACGCTGCTCGCAGCCAGCTGAAAAAAAAGCGACCCGGAGGTCGCTTTTTCTTGTCCAGCCGACGGGTCGCGACCGTAGTCCGGGTCAGGCGGCCATGCCAAGCGCACGGTGCATGGTGGCTTTCATTTTCTGCATCGCCTTCGCCTCTATCTGCCGGATGCGTTCGGCCGACACGCCGTACTCGTCGGCCAGTTCATGCAGCGTGGCCGATTCGCCCTCCTGCGCGAGCCAGCGGCGCTGCACGATGGTCCTGCTGCGGTCGTCGAGCGCGGCCAGTGCCGACTGCAGGCCTTCTTCGCGTAGACGTACATCCTGCGCCGCTTCCATCACTTCCAGCGGTTCGGCCGCGCTGTCGGTCAGCCAGCTGATCGGCGCCATGCGGGCACTGTCGCGGTCGTCGTCGTCGGTATTGCCTTCGAGCGCGATGTCCTGCCCGGTCAGACGGGTTTCCATCTCGACGACTTCCTCCGGCTTGACGCCCAGTGTCTTCGCCACTTCGCGGACTTCAGCCGGATTCAGCGTGTTGCTGCTGTGCTTCAGGCTGCGCAGGTTGAAGAACAGCTTGCGCTGCGCCTTGGTTGTCGCCACTTTCACGAGGCGCCAGTTGCGCAGGATGTACTCATGGATTTCGGCCTTGATCCAGTGGATCGCAAACGAAACCAGGCGTACGCCGCGATCCGGATCGAAGCGCTTCACGGCCTTCATCAGGCCGATATTGCCTTCCTGGATCAGGTCCGCGTGCGGCAGGCCATAGCCCAGGTAGCCGCGTGCGATGGCGATCACCAGACGCAGATGGGACATCACTAGCGCGCGGGCGGATTCCAGATCTTCCTCGTCGCGGAAGCGCCGGGCAAGCGCCTGCTCCTGCTCTTCAGTGAGCAGTGGCACACGGTTCGCGGCCTGGATGTAGCTATCGATATTGCCGAGGGCGCCCGCCACCGGCAGATTCGGAACAATCAAAGCATGGGTCATGTTGCATTCCTCCCTTGCGTGCAAGATTAGCACTCCTCGCTATTGAGTGCTAACGGTCGAATCGGTTCATTGCGTCGCAATATGTAACGGGTCACTGCGCGCCGACTGCGACGGCTCGCTTTGGGGTTGGACCGGGGGGCACGCTACAATCCGCTCATCAGTCACCGTCCTGTCAAACCGCCGATGCGCATTCCGACTGCCCTGTTCCTGCTGATGTGCTGTCCGGTGATCGCGTTCGCCCAGTTGCGGGCGATTCCGCCGGACGCGATCAAGGCGAAGATGCAGCCGCCGCAGGACGGTCTGGTCGAAATGGGCAAGCATGTCTTCCGGCTGGCGCCCGGTGCCCACATACGTTCGACCGACAACCGCATCATGCTGCCGGTCATGATCACGTCCGAACAGGTCGTGCGCTACAAGCTGGACGCCAATGGTGACCTGTACCGCGTGTGGATCCTGTCGCCGGACGAGATCGACCTTCCGGCCCCCAAACAGTAGGCAAGCATGACGATCCGGATGAATTCGCCCCGATGAGCCGCAAGATTTACATCAAGACCTTTGGTTGCCAGATGAACGAGTACGACTCGGACAAGATGGCCGACGTGCTCGGCGAGTCCGAAGGTCTGACGCCGACCGATCGCCCGGAAGAAGCGGACGTGATCCTGTTCAACACCTGTTCGGTGCGCGAAAAGGCGCAGGAGAAGGTGTTTCATGATCTCGGTCGGGTCAAGCATCTGAAGAAGGACAACCCGCGCCTGCTGATCGGCGTCGGCGGTTGTGTCGCCAGTCAGGAAGGTGCGGCCATCGTCGAACGCGCGCCCTATGTTGATTTCGTGTTCGGCCCGCAGACCCTGCACCGTCTGCCCGACCTGATCGCGAAGCGGCGCGAGAGCGGGCGGCCGCAGGTCGACATCAGTTTCCCCGAGATCGAGAAGTTCGATCACATGCCACCGGCGCGCGTCGAAGGCGCCACCGCCTTCGTGTCCATCATGGAAGGCTGCTCGAAGTACTGCACTTTCTGTGTCGTGCCCTACACGCGCGGCGAGGAAGTGTCGCGCCCGCTGGACGACATCCTGACCGAGGTGGCGACGCTGGTCGCGCAGGGCGTAAAGGAAGTGACCTTGCTCGGCCAGAACGTCAATGCCTGGCGTGCGCCGATCAGCCGCGGCTCGGACGACATCGGCGATTTCGCCTTCCTGCTCGAATGCGTGCATGACCTGCCCGGCATCGAGCGCATGCGCTACACGACCTCGCACCCGCGCGAAATGACGCAACGGGTGATCGACGCCTACGCGCGCCTGCCCAAGCTGGTGTCGCAGCTGCACCTTCCGGTGCAGAGCGGCTCCGACCGCATCCTCGCGGCGATGAAACGCGGCTACACGGCGCTCGAATACAAGGCGGTGGTGCGCAGGCTGCGCGCAGCGCGTCCCGACCTGTCGCTCAGCTCCGACTTCATCATCGGCTTTCCGGGTGAAACCGATGACGACTTCGAAAAGACGATGAAGCTGATCGACGATGTCGGTTTCGACAACAGCTTCAGCTTCGTCTACAGCGCACGGCCCGGCACGCCGGCCGCCGACATGGCGGACGATACTCCGACCGAGGTGAAGCAGGCACGGCTGGCGCGACTGCAGAAGCGCATCGAGGAACACACACAGGCGATCAGCCAGGCCATGGTCGGCACGGTGCAGCGCATCCTGGTCGAAGGGGCGTCGCGCAAGGACGCGCGCGAACTGGCCGGTCGCACCGACAACAACCGCGTCGTGAATTTCAGCGGCCCGGCCCGGCTCATCGGACACTTCATCGACGTGCGCATCGAATCGGCGCTGCCGCACAGCCTGCGTGGCGCGGTGCTCACGCGAGAGGCGGTCGACGCTTGAAAACCAAACCGCTCGAGTTGCTGCTCGAACCGCTGGACAACACCCGGCTGGCCAATCTGTGCGGCGTGCTGGACGAAAACCTGCGCCAGCTGGAAACCGCCTACGACGTCGAGATCGCCCGCCGCGGCGAAAATTTCCGCGTCAGCGGCGATCCGGTGCAGTCGCAGCGGGCCATCGTTGCGCTGCGCCACTTCTACAGCGTCGCCAAGGACCACCTGAGTGTCGATGCCATCCAGCTCGGCCTGATCGAACTGTCGAACCGCGGGCTGCCCGAACCCGGAGCGCCGACGCTGCTGACGCGCAAGAGCAATCTGCACAGCCGCACGCCGCGCCAGGCGCAGTACCTCAAACAGATCCAGGAACACGACATCACCTTCGGCATCGGCCCGGCCGGCACCGGCAAGACCTATCTGGCGGTGGCCAGCGCCGTCGACGCGCTGGAACGCGAAACGGTCGCGCGCATCGTGCTGACCCGCCCGGCGGTCGAGGCCGGGGAGCGGCTCGGTTTCCTGCCTGGCGATCTGGCGCAGAAGGTCGATCCCTATCTGCGGCCGCTGTACGACGCGCTGTACGAACTGATGGGATTCGAGCGCGTGGCGCGCGCCTTCGAACGCCAGGTGATCGAAATCGCGCCGCTGGCCTACATGCGTGGCCGCACGCTGAACAACGCCTTCATCATTCTCGATGAGGCACAGAACACCACGCCGGAACAGATGAAGATGTTCCTGACCCGCATGGGCATCGGTTCCAAGGCGGTCATCACCGGCGACCTGACGCAGGTCGATCTGCCGCGCGGACACAAAAGCGGGCTGGGCGAAGCACGCAAGGTGCTGCACGACGTGCGCGGCATCGCCACGACCGAATTCCTCGCCGAGGATGTCGTACGCCATCCGCTGGTGGCGCGCATCGTGTCCGCCTACGAACGGTTCGAAGCGCAGCGCGAGGCCGAAGAAGCCATGCGCAGGGGACCGCGCGGCTGATGCGGCTGAACCTGTCGGTGCAGTACGCCTGCGCGCGCGACGGCTGTCCACCGCGCACCGATGTCCTGCGCTGGGTGCGTGCCGCACTCGACGAGGAGGTCGTCTTGCGTGCCGACATCACGGTGCGCTTCGTCGACGCCGATGAAGGTCGTGCGCTCAATGTCGACTACCGCGGCCGTGATTACGCGACCAATGTGCTGTCGTTCCCGTACGAGCAGGGCGCGCATCTGGCGGGTGATCTCGTCGTCTGCCAACCGGTGCTCGCGACCGAGGCAAGCGCACAGTGCAAGCCTTTCGCACAGCACGCTGCACACCTGATCGTGCACGGCACGCTGCATCTGCAGGGTCGGGACCACGAAACGTCGGACGCCGACGCCGAGGCGATGGAGACGGAAGAACGGCGCATCCTGGCCGGTCTGGGTCTGCCTGATCCGTACGCCGACGACTGCTGAAACCGGGCCTGCGACGGTGCGCTCTCGGCCTGCGACGCACGCCTGACTCGAAACCTGCACGCGGCTCGGGTTACACTTGGCCCGTGTTCGTTCTCCTCGCCCCGCATGGACAGTAGTCCTTCCGCCCCGCATCGCCCGGGTTTTCTCGAACGGCTGAGCCATCTTCTGATGCGCGAACCGGAGGACCGGGACCAGTTGCTGGCGCTGCTGCACTCCGCCTTCGAACGCAATCTGCTTGACGCGGATGCCCTGTCGATCATCGAAGGCGCGCTCCAGGTGTCCGACATGCCGGTGCGTGACGTGATGATTCCGCGCGCCCAGATGGATTGCGTAGACATCGAAGACCCGCTGGAAAAGATCGTCGACACCGCGCTGCGCACCGCGCACTCGCGTTTCCCGGTCATCGGCGACAACCGCGATGACGTCATCGGCATCCTGCTCGCCAAGGATCTGTTGCGGCTGGTGGCCGGCCACGACGACAGCCTGCGCGACATGTTGCGCCCGGCAGTGTTCATCCCCGAATCGAAGCGGCTCAACGTGCTGCTGCGCGAATTCCGCGCCAGCCGCAACCACATGGCCATCGTCGTGGATGAATACGGCGGTGTGGCAGGTCTGGTGACGATCGAGGACGTGCTGGAGCAGATCGTCGGTGACATCGAGGACGAGTACGACTTCGACGAGTCGGCCGACAATATCCGCATCGATCAGGCCGGGCGCTATCGCGTCAAGGCGGCGACCGAGATCGAGGATTTCAACGAGGTTTTCGCGACCGAGTTCGAAGACGACGCCTTCGATACGGTCGGCGGTCTGGTCATACATCAGCTCGGCCGCCTGCCCAAACGCGGTGAAGTCATCCAGCTGCAGGATCTGCGTTTCACCGTGCTGCGCGCCGACAGTCGGCGCGTGCACACGCTGATGGTGGATCGCATCAAGCCGGCCACGCCGATCGACGCAGCGTTGGTCGAATGAAGCCGGTGGTCAGGCTGGCCGCAGCCGGTGCGGCCGGTCTGCTGGCGGTTGCCGGATTCGCGCCGCTCGGCCTGTTTGCGCTCCCGCTGCTGTCGCTCGCCACGCTGCTGTGGCTGACCGACCGTTGCGATCCGCGCACTGCCGCGCTGACCGGCTTCGTGTTCGGTCTGGGTTGGTTCCTCGGCGGCGTGTCCTGGGTGCATGTCAGCCTGCACGACTTCGGTGGCATGCCGATGGCGATTTCACTGCTCGCCACCTTCCTGTTCTGCGTCTATCTGTCCTTCTTCCCGGCGGCGGCCTGCGCAGCACAGTGCTGGCTGCGCCCCGGTCGCGTGCTTTACGCACCGCTGTTTGCCGGTCTGTGGGCACTGACCGAATGGCTGCGCGGCACGCTGCTGACCGGGTTCCCGTGGCTGGCCAGCGGCTATGCGCACGCGCCGCCGAGCCCGCTGGCGGGGTACGTGCCGGTGTTCGGCGTGCACGGCGCAGGCTGGGTCGCTGCATTGATTGCCGCCCTGCTCGCGGCGGCGGCGCTGCAGCGGATGACCTGGCGGCCGGCCATCTTGTCGCTGGTCGCGCTGCTGGCGGGTGGCGCGCTGCTCGGCGCCGTCCGCTGGACCGAGCCCACGGGCCGCACGCTGACCGTGAGCCTGCTGCAGGGCAATGTGCCGCAAAGCCTGAAGTGGGTACCTGAACGTCTGCCCGACTCGATGCAGACCTATCTCGAGCTCGCGCGCACCTGGCCCGCCGATCTGGTCGTGCTGCCGGAAACCGCCATCCCGGTGCCGTACGACGAAATCGATCCGGCCTGGCTGGCCGAAGTGCGGCGCACCGGCGCCGATGTGCTCATGGGTGCCATCACCATCGGTCGCGATGACGATGGCACCGCCCGCTACTTCAACAGCGCGGTCGCACTGGGCCGTGACGATGCGCGCTACAGCAAGTCGCATCTGGTGGCGTTCGGCGAATTCACGCCGCCGCTGTTCGCGTGGACGCTTTCGCTTTTGTCGATCCCAATGTCCGACTTCGGCCGCGGCGCGCCGGTGCAGCCGCCGCTCGATCTGGCGGGCGAGAAGGTCGCGGTGAACATCTGCTACGAAGACGTGTTCGGCGAGGAACTGATCGCCGCGGCGCGCGATGCAACGCTGCTGGTCAATGTGTCCAATACTGCCTGGTTCGGCGATTCGCTGGCGCAGCCACAGCATCTGCAGATCGCGCAGCTGCGTGCGCTGGAAATGGGCCGGCCGATGCTGCGCGCCACCAATACCGGCATGACGGCCGCGATCGGCGCCGACGGTCGCATCATCGCTGCGCTGCCGCCGTTCGAGCGTGCCGGACTGCGTGTCGAACTGTCCGGCCAGCAGGGCCTGACGCCCTTCATGCGCTGGGGCAATGCGCCGGTGGTCATCGGCGCGCTGCTGCTGATCGGGGCGGCGATGGTGCGGCGCAAGGCGAGCCGGTAGAATCCGCGCTTTCCGATTCGCTCAGTGCCCATGTCCGCCGCACCCACATTCCAGGAAGTCCTGCTGCGTCTGTCCCGCTTCTGGGGCGACCAGAACTGCGCCCTGCTGCAGCCCTATGACATCGAGGTCGGTGCCGGCACCTTCCATACCGCCACCTTCCTGCGCGCCATCGGCCCCGAGCCCTGGCGCGCCGCCTACGTACAGCCGTCGCGCCGTCCGAAGGATGGTCGCTATGGCGAGAACCCGAACCGGCTGCAGCACTATTACCAGTTCCAGGTCGCGCTGAAGCCATCGCCGCCGAACATCCAGGAGCTGTACATCGACAGCCTGCGTGCGCTGGGGCTGGACCCGTCGCAGCACGACATCCGCTTCGTCGAGGACGACTGGGAATCGCCGACGCTGGGTGCCTGGGGGCTGGGCTGGGAAGTGTGGCTGGATGGCATGGAAGTCACGCAGTTCACCTATTTCCAGGAAGTCGGGTCGATTCCTTGCAAGCCGGTGCTCGGCGAGATCACCTACGGCGCCGAGCGCCTGGCGATGTATCTGCAGGGTGTCGAGAACGTGTATGACCTGGTGTGGGCGCCGGGCATCCGCTACGGCGATGTCTATCATCAGAACGAGGTCGAGCAGTCGACCTACAACTTCGAACATTCGAATGTCGAGTGGTTGTTCAGGCAATTTGGCGACTACGAGTCGGAAGCGAAGCGCCTGATCGAAGTCGGCCTGCCGCTGCCCGGCTATGAGATGGTCATGAAGGCATCGCACAGCTTCAACCTGCTCGATGCGCGCGGCGCGATTTCGGTCACCGAGCGTGCCGCCTACATCGGTCGCGTACGCGCACTGGCGCGACTGGTGGCGCAGGCCTACTACGCGTCGCGCGAGCAGCGCGGCTTTCCGATGGCCGACCTGACGAGCCCGCGCCTGCGCGCACTGCTGGGCGAAGAAGAGTGCAGCCGCATCGAAGCGCTGCGCGCCGCCTGATCATCGATTGCTTCGACACCGCCGGTCACGGCGGCTGATTCTGGACTGACTATGCACGCCACATTACTGGTCGAACTGCTGACCGAAGAGTTGCCGCCGAAAGCGCTGTCGCGACTGGGCGAAGTGTTCGCCGACGGCGTTTTCAAGGCGCTGGTCGAGCGCAAGCTGGTCGCCGCCGATGCGCGCATGGACCGCTACGCCAGTCCGCGCCGCCTTGCACTCACACTGCAGAACGTGACCGACCGCGCGCCCGATGCCGTGGTCGATGAAAAGCTGATGCCGGTCGCCGTCGCACTCGATGCCGACGGCAGGCCGACGCCGGCGCTGCTGAAGAAGCTTCAGGCGAAGAACATCCCGGTCGAGGCGCTGCCGCAGTTCACGCGCCGGATGGACGGCAAGAGCGAAACCCTGTTTTACGCGATGACGGTGCCCGGCGCCGCGCTCGACGACGTACTGGCCGGCATCGTGCTCGACGCATTGAAGAAGCTGCCGATTCCCAAGCTGATGCGCTGGTCCGATTGCGACTTCCAGTTCGTGCGCCCGGTGCACGGGTTGGTCATGCTGCATGGTGATCGCATCGTGCCGGGTCAGGCTTTCGGCCATGCGTCCGGCCGCAGCACGCGCGGCCACCGCTTCATGGGCGAGGGCGAGGTGACGCTGGCGGGCGCTGACGAGTACGCGCGCACGCTGTACGAACGCGGTTCGGTCATGGCCTCGTTCGAGGCGCGCCGCGCGCTCATCACGCAGAAGCTGGCCCAGGCCTGCACCGCGCTGGGCGAGGGCGTGCACCACGTCGACGACGCAGCGCTGGTCGACGAAGTGACGGCGCTGGTCGAGTATCCGGTCGTGTACGTCGCGCAGTTCGAACCGGAATTCCTGGCGGTGCCGCAGGAGTGCCTCATCCTGACGATGAAGGCCAACCAGAAGTACTTCCCGCTGCTCGATGCCTCCGGCAAGCTGCTCAACCGCTTTCTCGTCGTGTCCAACATGCAGGTGGCCGATGCGCACAACATCGTGTCCGGCAACGAACGCGTGGTGCGCGCCCGCCTGTCCGATGCGCGATTCTTCTTCGAGCAGGACAAGAAGACACCGCTGGCCGGACGCATCACGAAGATGGAATCGGTGGTCTATCACAACCGCCTCGGCAGCCAGTTCGACCGCGTCATGCGCATCCAGCGGCTGGCGACGGAAATCGCGCATCTGCTCGATGCCGATGTGCTGGCGACGGCGCGCGCGGCGCTGTTGGCCAAGGCCGATCTGATGACCGACATGGTGGGCGAGTTTCCGGAGCTGCAGGGCGTCATGGGGCGCTACTACGCGCAGTACGACGGCGAGACCGATGCCGTGGCGGCGGCGGTCGAGCAGCACTATCGCCCGCGCTTTGCCGGCGATGCATTGCCGGAAGGCGATGTCGCCTGCGCCGTATCGCTGGCCGACAAGATCGATGCGCTGGTCGGCTTCTTCGGCATCGGCCAGATTCCGACCGGCGACAAGGACCCGTTCGCGCTGCGGCGCGCGGCACTTGGCGTGCTGCGCATACTGATGGAAGCGTCGCTGCCGCTCGATCTCGGTCAGCTGGTGCAGATTGCGGCCGGTGGTTTCCGTGCCGGCCAGATCGGTACCGGCGAAACAGCCGGATTCGCTGCACAGCTGCTCGATTTCATGCAGGAGCGTCTGCGCAACCTGCTCAAGGAGGGCGGCCACGATGCGCGCGCAATCGATGCCGTGCTGGCGCTCAGACCGGTGCGCATCGATCTGGTGCCGGCCAAGCTCGCCGCCGTCGTTGCGTTCTGCGAACTGGCTGAAGCGCAGTCGCTTGCAGCGGCCAACAAGCGCATCGTGAACATCCTGAAGAAAGCGGGCGAAGTCGGCGATGTCATCGATCCTGCGCTGTTCACGGAAGATGCCGAGGTCGAACTGAACCATGCGCTGAGCACTGCGAACATGATGGCGCATCAGCATATCGAACGCGGCAACTATGCCGGCGCGCTGAGCGCGCTGGCGATGCTGCGTGCGCCGGTCGATCGTTTCTTCGACGATGTCATGGTGAACGCCGACGATGCAGCCGTACGTGCGAACCGGCTTGCACTGCTCGGTCAGCTGGCCGCGGCAATGAATGCCGTGGCGGATATTTCGCGGCTCGAATTGAAAGATTGATGGATGAAACTGATCATCCTCGACCGCGACGGCGTCATCAATTACGACTCCGACCAGTTCATCAAGTCGCCGCAGGAATGGCGACCGATAGAAGGTTCGCTCGAAGCGATCGCGCTGCTGAACCAGTTCGGCTGGCGCGTCGTGGTGGCGACCAACCAGTCGGGTGTCGGTCGTGGACTGTTCGACATGGACACGCTGGCCGCGATCCACGAAAAGATGCACCGTTCGCTTGCCCAGACCGGCGGCCGTATCGACGCCATCTTCTTCTGCCCGCACGCGGCCGATTCGAAGTGCGCCTGCCGCAAGCCGAAGCCGGGCATGCTGCTGGAGATCGCCAGTCGCTTCAATGTGGATCTGGCGGACGTGCCGGTGGTCGGTGACAGCCTGCGCGACCTGCAGGCCGCCGATGCGGCCGGCGCGCAGCCGGTGCTGGTGCGCACCGGCAAGGGCACGAAAACCGAAGCCGATCCGGCGCTGCCGCGCGGCGCCCGGATCTATGACAATCTGGCCGCCATGGTGCGTGCACTCACGGTGAATGCCAACTGATGACCCTCGTTCGCTCCGTCCTGTTCTTCCTGTTCCTCGCCGTCATCACGCCGCCGTTCTCGTTGATTGCCATCCTGGTGAGGCCGCTGCCGCCGCGCGTTCGCTATCGCATCATCGGTGCCTGGACCCGTCTCACGATGCTCGCGCTGCGTTTCATCGTCGGCCTGCATTACCGTGTCATCGGCCGCGAGAACCTGCCCTCGCACAGTGCGGTCGTGCTGTGCAAGCATCAGTCGGCGTGGGAGACACTGAGCCTGCAGCTGATCCTGCCGCGCGTCGCCTTCGTATTCAAGAAGGAGCTGCTGCGCATCCCGTTCTTCGGCTGGGGGCTGGCATGCATGCCGATGATCGCGATCGACCGCTCGGCCGGCAAGGACGCGCTGGTGCAGGTGGAAGAGCAGGGCCGCGTGCTGCTCGAACAGGGTTTCTGGGTGACCGTTTTTCCGGAGGGCACACGCATGCCACCCGGGCAGACACGACGCTACAAGGTCGGTGGCGCGCGGCTCGCACAGGTGACCGGTGCGCTCGTGGTACCGATTGCGCACAACGCGGGCGACTACTGGAAGCGCAACGCCTTCCTGAAGTATCCGGGCGAAATCGTCGTGAGCATCGGCCCCCCGATTGCGACGCAGGGCTTGACGACCGAACAGATCAACGGGCACGCTCAGGTCTGGATCGAAAGTGAAATGCGTCGACTTTTTCCGCATCACTATGAAGCCGAACACCTGTCCGCAGCAGCTTGAGTTGGCCCTCGATACGCCGGAACACACCGCGCCGCCGCCGCTGCGCGGGCGTCACATCGTGCTTGGTCAGCAGATCGTCGAGTACGCGCTGCGGCGTTCGCGTCGCCGCTCGATCGGTTTCTCGATCGGTGAGTCCGGGCTGCGCGTGACCGCGCCACACTGGGTGACGCTGCCGCAGATCGAGGAGGCGCTGCGCGAGAAGCAGCGCTGGATATTCACCAAACTGGGCGAAGTGCGCGCGCGCCGTGCACCGGTGCGCACCGACTGGCGCGATGGCGCCCGGCTGCCCTGGCTGGGCGGCCATGTGACGCTGCGCCTTGGCGACACCTGCGCCCGGCCGATGATCGACGATGACGTGCTGCGTCTGCCGCTGCCGGCCGACGCCGATCACGACCGCGTGCGCGATGCGGTGTGTGCCTTCCTGCAGCGTGAAGCGCTCACGCGTTTCACCCGGCGGGCGACAGAACTGGGTGAGCGCATCGGCGTGTCGCCCTCGCGCGTCATGCTCAGTTCGGCCAATACGCTGTGGGGCACCTGCACTGCGCAGGGCGTGATACGGCTGAACTGGCGCCTTATCCACTTCTCACCTGCGATGATCGATTACGTGATCGCACACGAGCTGGCACATCTGAAGGAACTGAATCACTCGCGCGCCTTCTGGGATACCGTGGCGCTTATCCTGCCCGGCTTCGAAGCCGCGCGACGCGAACTGCGTACCCAGCATCCGGGTCGCATCGTCGCCCATTGAAACGCCCAAACTGCGAGGTCACATCATGAGAATCCTGCACACCATGCTGCGCGTCGGTCAGCTCGACCGTTCGATCGAGTTCTATACCAAGGTGCTCGGCATGCGCCTGCTGCGCCGGCAGGACTATCCGGACGGCAAGTTCACTCTCGCCTTCATCGGCTACCAGGACGAATCGGAAGGCGCCGTGCTCGAACTGACGCACAACTGGGACACCGACGCCTACGAGATGGGCAACGCCTACGGCCACATTGCGCTGGAAGTCGATGACGCCTATGCAACCTGCGATCAGGTCAGGGCACTGGGTGGTCGCGTGGTGCGCGAAGCCGGTCCGATGAAGCATGGTACGACCGTGATCGCCTTCGTCGAGGACCCGGACGGCTACAAGATCGAATTCATCCAGCGCGGCACATCGGGCGCCGGCTGAACCCGGGCGCCGCTCACGCGACCTTGCGCGCTGCCTGCTGTACGGCGCGAAGCTCGGTGGCCAGCGCTTCGGTCTCGTCCACCAGCTGCTCCACCCATGCGGCGCACTGCGGGTCTTCCGACGGCGTGCCGCCGCCCCCGCGTTCCAGTTGTGCGGCAATGCCGGCGCCCCGGGTGGCGCCGAAGTTGCGGACGATTCCCTTCAGTGTGTGCGCCTGCGTCGCCAGTTCTTCCCGGGTGCCGCCGGCAAAGGCCTGCACCAGCGCGTCCAGTGTGCTGCGGTAGTCGCGCAGGAAAAGCGTGATGATGTCGTGCATCAGGCCCTCATCGCCGCCGAGGTTGCCAAGCATGAACAGGCGGTCGAACCGTGTTGCTTCCGCCGGCGTGTCGGGCGGGCGGCTGACCAGTGGTGCAGCGGTTGGACCCAGTGCTTCGTCCAGCGCACGCAGCAGCGCCGGTACCTGTACCGGCTTCGACACATAGCCGTCCATGCCGGCCTCGATGCATTTTTCGCGGTCGCCGGCCATTGCGTGCGCGGTCATCGCGACGATGGGCGTGTGCCGCTGGCCGTCCTGGGCGCGGATGTGCCGCGTCGCCTCGAAGCCACCCATCTGCGGCATCTGCACGTCCATCAGGATCAAGTCGAAGCGCTGCCGGGCTGCCAGTGCCACGGCCTCGGCGCCATTGCTGGCCAGTTCGACGTGATGGCCCAGCCGTTCCAGCAGACGCAGTGCGAGCGTCTGGTTGATGGGGTTGTCTTCGGCCAGCAGGATGTTCAGCGGTCGGTTGTCGCGCAGCGGGGGCAGCGCATCGGAAGGCACTCCGGCGGACGTTTCGGGGCGCATGCCGAGCGCCGCCATCAGTGCATCGAGCAGCTGTGCTGACTCAACCGGCCGTGCTATCAGGCCGCTCACGCCGGCCGGTACCGTCCTCGCGTCCGGCGCTGTGCCGTCATGCAGCACGATGATGGGCAGGTCCGGGCTGTATTCGCTGCCGAGCGTATGCACCAGCGCCCATTCGTCGCGACATGCGATCTGCAGGTCGACCAGCAGAGCCTGGAAACAGCGTGCCTCGGTTTCCGCCGACACGATGGCGCCGATGCCCGCGTCGAGGTCGGCGCACAGTTTCGGTACGACATGCCAGTGCGCCAGTCGGGCCGCCAGATCCTCGCGTGCCGCTGCGTCGGGTTCGATCACCAGCACGGCCATGTTGTCCAGCGAACGGGTGTCGGGTTGCGCCAGATCGCTGCCGAGGGCGCGCGGGAAACGGGCGGTGAAATGGAAGGTCGAGCCCTCGCCGGGTGTGCTGGTGACGCCTATCGTGCCGTCCATGCACTGCACCAGGCGCGTACAGATGGCCAGTCCGAGGCCGGTGCCGCCGAACCGGCGTGTGGTCGAGGTATCAGCCTGCGAGAAAGCGTCGAAAATCAGCGTCTGCTTGTCGAGCGGAATGCCGATGCCGGTGTCGCGAACGGCAAAGCGCAGCCCCTGCGCCTCGGGCGTGAGTTCGTCCAGCGTGACTGACACGTCCACCTGTCCGCGTTCGGTGAACTTCAGCGCGTTCGACAGCAGGTTGGTCAGCACCTGACGCAGCCTCATCGGGTCACCCAGCACCGCGTCGGCCACGGCAGGGTCGATGTGGCAGCGCAACTGCACCGGCTTGCCCGGTTTCGGTCGCAAGGTGCGTACGACACCACCGATGACGTCGCGCAGGCTGAACGGTATCTGTTCGAAATCCAGGTGGCCGGCTTCGATCTTCGAAAAGTCGAGGATGTCGTCGATCAGCGTCAGCAATGCGTCGGAGGACTGTTTCACCAGGCCGAGGTATTCGCGCTGTTCGGCGGTCAGGTCGGTGTCGAGCGCCAGCTCCGTCATGCCCATGATGGCGTTCATCGGCGTGCGGATTTCGTGGCTCATGTTTGCGAGGAAGTCGCTCTTGGCGCGGTTGGCCGCTTCGGCGGCGTCCCGTGCGTGCATGATCTGTTCCTGTATTGCCTTGCGTTCGCTGATGTCGGATACGAAGGCAGTGAACAGCGTGCGCCCCTTCATCTGTGACGCGGTGATCGCCAGTTCGGCAGGAAACAGATTGCCGTCCTTGCGGCACAGATCAAGTTGAAGGTGATGGCCCACGACGGCGTCGAAGCGCCGGCTCAGCCATTGCACCAGATCCGTCTCATCTCGTTGGCGCTCGCTGCGCGTGACCAGCAGCTCGATCACCGGTCGTTGCCTCGCCTCGGTCAGCGTCCAGCCGAGCATGCGTTCGGCCGCCGGGTTGTACTCGATGACGTTGCCGAAGGTGTCGAAGGTGATGACCGCATCGATCGCGGCACTCATGATGGCGCCGGTGTGCGCCTCGCTTTCGGCCAGCGCGCTGCGCTGGTCGTACAGGCTCAGTGACGCCCAGTTCAGTGCCTGTGCCAGCCGGTCGGTTTCGTGCGAACCGGTGCCAGCCGGCAGGGTTTCACCCGTCGAACGGTCGAGTCGTTCGGCAAAGTCGGTGCACTGCTGCAATGCGGCCAGCGGACGGCGCAGCAGCGCGTACAGCGCGACGATGCCGATCAGCATGGCGATCAATCCGTGCAGCAGGCTGTCAGCCAGGATGTGTTGCCACACCTCGCGTGCTTCGGCACTGTCGGTTTCTGTGCGAAGCCAGCGCAGCCCCGCATCGCCGGCGAGCGGAACCCAGCTGACGACGCGCGTCTGACTGACTGCGCCGGTGCGGCTTTCGCTCGCCGGCAGGGTGCGGACTTCCGGTTGCGGTCTCGCTGGCGGCGGTTCGAACTGTGTCGGGGCAGTTCGTACCCAGCCGGGTGCACCGTTGTGCCGGAATGCCGCCAATGTGGTGCCATCGATGTCGATCAGTGCCGCACCCTGCAGCCGGGTGTCGCCCGGCAGCCGCTGCAGGAGGTTGCCCTGGTCGAGTCGGGTGGCCTGCTGGATCCGTTCGCCGATCACGCGTGTTTCGGCCAGCGCATTGCGGTGCAACTGCTGCAGTGTTTGCTGGGACTGTTCGTGCGCGGTGTATAGCGCATTGCCCACCACGCTGACGCAGAACACCAGCGCGAACAGTCCGGCGATGCGTTGCAGCAGGCCTCCGCCGCCCGGAGTCAGTGCGTCTTCCATGGCTCAGGTTTCGTCCTGAAAGCGGGCGCGAATGCCCAGTACCTGATCCCACTGGCCAAGCAGTGCATCCACGCAGACGGAATCGAAATGACTGTCGCGGCCCTCGACCAGGAAGGCCTGTGCCTTCTCCAGGTCCCAGGCCGGTTTGTAGGGACGTGGCGAGGTCAGTGCGTCGAACACGTCGGCCACGGCCACGATGCGGCCGACCAGTGGAATGTCTTCCCCGGCCAGTCCGTTGGGGTAGCCGGTTCCATCAAACTTCTCGTGATGGGTCAGGGCGATCGTCGCGGCAAGCTGCATGTAGGGCGATGCCGAATCTTTCAGGATTTCGTGGCCGATGGAAGCGTGCCTGCGCATGATCACCATTTCGTCCGGATCGAGCCGGCCCGGCTTCAGCAGGATGTGGTCGGGCGTGCCGAGCTTGCCGACGTCGTGCATCGGTGCTGCGATCAACAGCGATTCCTCCATGTCGGCATCCAGCCCCATGGCGCGTGCGATCAGTGCAGAGTAGTGCGCCATGCGCAGGATATGAGCGCCGGTTTCCGGATCGCGGAACTCGGCCGCGCGCGCCAGCTTGTTCAGCGTTTCGCGTTCGCGCCCGTAGATTTCGGCGGTGGCCCGGCGCACCTCGTCGGCCAGCGTCCGAGCGTGGTTGGCAAGCGCGACCTGGCTGCGGCGCAGGAACAGCATGTTCTTCACACGCGAGGTGAATTCGATGCGGTCCAGCGGCTTGTTCAGGAAATCGTTGGCACCGGATTCGAGCGCCCGGTAGCGCACTTCACGTTCGTGATCGGCGGTCACCATCAGCAGCGGTGTCTGCGAGCGGGCAGGGTGACTGCGGAAGCGCCGGATGAACTCGATGCCATCCATGTCAGGCATCATGTAATCGACTATCACCAGATCCGGATCTTCGCGCGTGCAGTGTTCGAGCGCCTCGGCGGGCGACAGGAAACAGGTCGAGGTGCAGTCGGGCAGCTTGCCCAGCAGCGCGGCCATCAGCACCAGGTTCACCTGGGCATCGTCGATCACCACTACATTCATCGGACAAACCTCTAGTTTTGGTCAGTGTCTTTTGTGGAAGCTTGCGGCTCGCCCGTACATTCAATATGTTGCATCGTGCCTGTTTAACGGATGCAGCCGTTGCACACTTTAGCCCGTCGCAAACTTCGTCTTGATCCGACCCGCATGACTTCGCCACCCCCGCCCTACACCCTGCGCGCGTCCGCGCTGCGCAACTGGCTGCGTCAGCTGTCCTTCCGCGACATGTTCGTGCTCGTCCTGCCGGCACTGCTCATCGTCGGCGCCGGCTTCTGGTTCGCCGCGCGCTACATCAAGCCGGCGCCGCCCGATTTCACGACTTTCTCATGCGGCGCCGAAGGCTCGGCCTACGAGACCTACTGTGCGCGCTACAAACCGCTGATCGAGCCGTTCGGTGTGCGCGTCGATGTGCGGCAGAGCGCCGGATCGATCGAGAACCTGCAGCGGCTGATGGATACGGAGCAGTCGGTCGATTTCGCCTTCGTCCAGGGTGGCAGTGCCGAAGACCATCCGCCCGGCCTGCTGTCGCTCGGTGCCGCGTATTACGAGCCGGTGTGGGTGTTCTATCGCGGCCGGCCGGGTCTGGACCGGCTGGATCAGCTCAAGGGCCTGCGCATCGGTGTCGGTGCCGAAGGCAGTGGCACGCGTCATCTGGCGCTGCAACTGCTCGAAGCGCATGCACTCGTCGGTGACGCGAAACTGCTGAAGCCGCTCGGCGGCACCGCGGGCGTGGTGGCGCTGCTGTCGCGCAAGATCGATGCGCTGATCGTGGTCGGCGCGGTCAATTCCGCCAGCGTGTGGTCCCTGCTTTACGCCGACGGTATCTCGCTGATGAGCATGGCGCAGTCGCCGGCCTACGCGCGCCGTTTTCCCCATCTGAGTGAAGTGACGCTGCCGCGCGGTGCGATCGATTTCGTGCGCGATATTCCGTCGCGCGACATTTCGATGGTGGCGACCCGCGCCTACGTCGTGGCGCGCGAGGACACGCACCCGGCGCTGATCGACCTGATGCTGGGCGCCATGAAGCCGGCGCACGCCGAAGCGACGGTTTTTCAGCATCCGGGCGAGTTTCCGCAGTCCGACGGCGGCGATTTCGAGCTGCACCCGCGCGCGGCGCGCTTCTACGAGGTCGGCCCGCCGTTCCTGCAGCGCTACCTGCCGTTTTCGATCGCCAATCTGCTCGACCGCATGATCGTGCTGCTGGTACCGCTGCTTGCCCTCGCCGTGCCCTTGTTCCGCATCCTGCCGCAGCTGTATGTCTGGCGCGTGCGCAGCAAGCTGTATCGCTGGTACGGCGAGCTGAAGGATCTGGAGCGCCAGGCGCTGCAGGAGGACACGACGCGCTCGCGCGCCGAATGGCTGCACGATCTTGACCGCATCGAAATCGCGGTTGCACGCATCGGCGTACCGCTGTCGCATGCCGACTATCACTACCAGTTGCGTGCGCACATCCACATGGTGCGCCGGCGCCTGCAGGGGCTGGCCGAGAACGTCGTGCCGGCAGACCTGTCGACCTCCGGTGTCGCCGCCGGCGACCCTGCCGCCCCGCGGGTCTGACCTTTGCGGGCGGTCTGGCGGAGTGTCTGGCCCCCTGTAATTTACAAACATTCGTGCGTGTATATAATTGCAGGCCGAGATCTGGAGAGCATTGATGCCCGCCCGCCCCGCAGTTCCGTCCGCCGCCATGTCGCCGGCGCCCCTGCATCGTTCTCCCGCTGCCCTGCGTTTTTCCCTGTTGGTCGTGCCACTGCTGATTGCGGCGACTTTCCTGAGTGCGTGTTCCGGTGACCAACCGGCCGCAGCGGCGGCACCCAAACCCCTGCCGGTGTCCATCGTGGTGGCGGAGAGCACGCGCGCGCCGCTGCTGATCGAATCGGTTGCGCAGGCGGAAGGCGCGCGCGAGGTTGAGGTCAGGGCGCGCGTAACCGGCATCATCGAAAGGCGCTTGTATGGCGAGGGCGAAGCCGTGAAGGCCGGCCAGCCGCTGTTCCGCATCGAGCGCGCGCCATTCGAGATTGCGCTCGCCCAGGCGCGCGCCCAGCTGGCCGAAGCGCAGGCGCTCGATGAGCAAACAGCACGCGAGCTGCAGCGTCTGCAGGGCCTGGTGGCCGAACGGGCGATCAGCCAGAAGGAATTCGACGACACGAAGTCGGCCAGTGCGGTGTCGAAGGCGGCGGTGAAATCAGCCGAAGCGGCGGTGCGCCAGGCTGAACTGAACCTGTCCTACACGAATGTGACCGCGCCGGTGTCCGGCATGTCGGGCCGGGCGCAGCGCTCAGAAGGGTCGCTGGTCAATGCCGGCACCGACAGTCTGCTGACATCGATTTCGCAGATCAATCCGATCTGGATCCGTTTCAGCCTGTCCGATGGCGACCTGCAGAAGCTGCCGGGTGGCCGCGCCGCCGCGCGCAGCCTGCGCGATGTCGAACTGCAGCTGCCGGACGGCAGCATCTATCCGCTGCGCGGGCAGATCAACTTTTCGGCCAGCCGCATCGATGCCTTGCTCGGCACGATGGAAATGCGCGCCGAATTCGCCAATGCCGATGCCCGCATCCTGCCCGGCCAGTTCGTGCGTGCCCGCGTGATCGTCGGCGAGCAGGACAATGTGTTCCTGGTGCCGCAGGCCGCCGTGACGCAGACCGAGAACGGCCCGGTGCTGATGCTGGTGGGGGCTGATGACAAGGTCGAGCCGCGCCCGGTCAAGCTGGGCGACTGGCAGGGCAAGAACTGGGTGGTCACCGATGGGTTGAAGCCGGGTGAGCGCGTCATCGTCGACAACCTGATCAAGCTGCGTCCGGGCGCGCCGGTTGCCCCGCGCGCGCCGGGTGAGGCTCCAGCCAACGCGCCGCCGGCAGCCGCCGCGCAGCCCAAGACCTGACGGAGCGCGCAGCCATGGCCCGCTTCTTCATCACCCGCCCGATCTTTTCGGGCGTCATTTCCATCGTGATCATGATTGCCGGTCTGGTGGCGTCGCTGTCGCTGCCGGTGGCTCAATACCCGGAGATTTCGCCGCCAACCGTCATCGTCACCGCGACCTATCCGGGCGCCAATGCGGAAACGCTGTCGCGCACGGTCGCGGCACCCATCGAGGAACAGTTGTCCGGCGTTGAAGGCCTGCTGTACTTCAACTCGACGTCGACGTCCAACGGTACCGTCAGCATCACGCTCACCTTCGAAGTCGGCACCGACCCCGATACCGCGCTGATCGCGGTGAACAACCGCATTTCGGTCGCTGAATCGCGACTGCCGGAAGACGTGCGGCGCAACGGTCTGGTGGTGCGCAAGCGCTCGAACAACCTGCTGATGATCGCTGCGCTCAAATCGACCGATGGGCAGCGCGATACGCTTTTTCTGACGAATTACGTCGCGGTGAACGTGCTCGACGAACTGCGCCGACTGCGCGGCGTCGGCGACGCGATCGCCTTCGACGCGCCATACGCGATGCGCGTGTGGCTCAAGCCCGATGTGATGGCACGCCTGGGCGTCGCCACCTCCGACGTGGCGGCGGCGATCCGCGTGCAGAACGCGCAGAACGCGGCCGGTCGCATCGGTCAGGAGCCGGTGCTCAACGGTCAGCAGCTCACCTATACGGTCAGCGCCAAGGGTCGTCTGCTGAGCATCGAGGAATTCGAGAACATCCTGCTGCGCGCCGATGGCCCGGGCGGCGTGGTGCGCCTGAAGGACGTCGCGCGCATCGAGCTTGGCGCGGAGAACTACGACCGCACGACCAAGGTGAACGGCACGCCGGTGTCCGGCATGGGCATCTACCTGCAGTCCGGGGCCAATGCGCTGGAAGCAGCGAATCTGGTGCGCGCCAAGCTGGATGAACTGTCGGCGCGGCTGCCGGACGGGCTCGAATTCATCATTCCGAACGACACCACGCGCTTCATCCGTGAATCGATCAAGGCGGTTGCACACACGCTGCTCGAAGCCACGGTGCTGGTCGTGCTGGTGGTGTTCGTGTTCCTGCAGAACTGGCGCGCCACGCTGATCCCGCTGATCGCGGTGCCGGTGTCGCTGGTCGGCACCTTCGCCGGATTGTGGATGTTCGGCTTTTCGATCAATACGCTGACGCTGTTCGCCATGGTGCTGTCGATCGGCATCGTCGTGGATGATGCCATCGTGGTGCTGGAAAACGTCGAACGGCAGATGCGCGAATTCGGCCGCACGCCGAAGGATGCGGCGCTGGAAGCGATGCGCGAGGTGTCCGGCGCGCTGGTCGCCATGGTGCTGGTGCTGGTTGCGGTGTTCGTGCCGGTCGCCTTCCTGGGCGGCATTGCCGGCAAGCTGTACCAGCAGTTCGCCGCCACCGTGGCGGTGTCGGTGACCATTTCGGGCATCGTCGCGTTGACGCTGACCCCGGCCCTGTGCGCGCTGATGCTCAAGCCGCACGACGGTGAATCGAAAATGTTCCGGCCGTTCAACCGCGGCTTCGACTGGCTCACGAAGGTCTACACCGGCACGGTGTCGCTGACGCTGCGTCATGGTCTGATCAGCGTGCTGGTGGTCGGCCTGCTGTTCGCCGGCGCCGGCTTCATGTTCCGCGTCGTGCCGGGCGCCTTCGTGCCATCGGAAGACCAGGGCTATCTGTTCGGCTTCGTCACGCTGCCCGATGGCGCGTCGGCCGAGCGCACCGAACAGTCGTTCGAGAAGCTGCGCAAGGTGATCAACGACGAGCCGGCGGTCGAAAACCTCTTCATGGTGCGCGGTATCGATTTCATCACCGGCAACAACCGGTCGAGTGTCGCCATGATGTTCGTCGTGCTGCGTCCATGGGACCAGCGCACCGAAACCGCCGACGACCTGCAGAAGAAGATCGCCGCTGCCGGCATGAAACTCAGCGATGGCATGGGACTGATCTTCAATCCACCACCGATTCAGGGTCTGGGTACGGCAGGCGGTTTTGAAGCTTACGTTCAAGCGCGCGAAGAGGCCGATCCGCGCAAGCTCGCCGCCATCACCACGCAGCTGCTCGACGCGCTGAAGGCGCGGCCTGAGCTGACCGGCATGAACAGCTTCTTCCGCGTGTCCTCGCCGCAACTGGCGGTCGAGGTGGACGAGGCGAAGGCGATCGCGCTCGGCATTCCGATCGATGCGCTGTATTCGACGCTGCAGGCGACGATGGGTACCCTGTACGTGAATGACTTCAATCGCTCGGGCAAGACCTACAAGGTGCAGCTCGGCGCCGATGCCGCCTACCGCATGAAGCCGGAAGATCTGGGCAAACCGTATGTGCGTGCGACTACCGGCGCAATGATTCCGCTGTCGGCGGTGATCACCGTGAAGTCTGTCGTCGGTCCGGAGATGGTCGAGCGCTTCAATGGCTTCATCGCCGCCAAGATTCTCGGCAATACGGCGCCGGGCCGCAGTTCGGGTGAGGCCATCCAGATCGTCGAAGAGGTGGCGCGCGATATCCTGCCGGCGGGCTACGCACTCGAATGGACCGGTCAGGCGTATCAGGAAAAGCGCACCGGTCTTACCTCTGTCATCGCGATGGGCTTCGGCATCATCATGGTGTTCCTGATCCTTGCTGCGCAGTACGAACGCTGGTCGCTGCCGCTGGCGGTCATCCTGGCGATTCCATTCGCCATCCTTGGCGCCTTGCTGGCGGTGTGGGTGCGCGGCATGCCGAACGACATCTACTTCCAGATCGGGCTGGTCGTGCTGGTCGGGCTGGCCGCGAAGAACGCCATCCTGATCGTCGAGTTCGCGGCGCAGAAGCAGGCCGAGGGCATGAGCGCAATCGAGGCGTCGCTCGAGGCGGCACGGCTGCGCTTCCGCCCGATCTGCATGACCGCGCTCGCCTTCATCCTCGGCGTCGTGCCGCTGGTGATCGCCACCGGCGCCGGTGCATCGGCGCGCCGTTCGATGGGTACCGGCGTATTCGGTGGCATGCTGGCCGCAACCTTTGTCGCGACGATCTTCATCCCGCTGTTCTACAGCTGGCTGAGCGGCCGCAAGTCGGCAGCGCGCAACACAGTATCTCCGGAGGCGGTGCAATGAAGACTGCATTCCGCACTCCGGTCCTGACGATGCTCGCTGCGTGGCTGCTGTCCGGCTGTATGGTCGGCCCGGATTACGTACGACCGGAACTGCCGCTGCCCGCGCGCTTTGCGGCGTCGGCCGACGGGCAGCCCCAGGTCGCGGTGGCGCGCGGCTGGTGGAAGCTGTTCAATGACGACACGCTGAACGCGCTGGTCGACCGCGCGCTGACCGACAACAGCGACGTGCAGCGCGCCGTCGCGCGTATCGAACAGGCCGATGCGGTACTGCGCGAAGTCGGCGCGGCGCTGTTCCCCGACGTGGGTGTGGGCGCCGCCGCGAGCCGCTCGCGCATCAGCGGCGTGGGTACGCCACTCCCGACCGGTGCGCCGCTGTACCGCAACAACTACCAGGCCGCGATCTCGACCTCGTTCGAGATCGACTTCTGGGGCAAGCTGCGCCGCGCCAGCGAGGCGGCGCGGGCGCAAGCGCTCGGCACCCGCTATGCAAAGGACACAGTCGAGCTGACGCTGGTGAGCCAGCTGGTCGGCAGCTATCTGAACCTGCGCGCACTCGATGCCCAGCTCGCGCTGTCGCGCGACACGCTGACGACGCGGCGCGACAACGCCGCCATCCTGCGCACGCGCGCAGAGCGCGGGCTGACCAATGATCTCGAACTGCAGCAGGCGCTGGGCGCGGTCGCGGCCATCGATGCGCAGATCGCCGATCTGACGCGCAGTCGGGCCATTGCCGAAAACCAGCTCGGTCTGCTGAGCGGTCAGCTCGATCTGTCCATCGCGCCCGGAGACCTGCGCACGTTGCCCTTGCCGCTGCAGCCGCCGGCCGGCCTGCCGTCGTCGCTGCTCGACGCGCGGCCGGACATCCGTCAGGCCGAAGCCGATCTGGCTGCAGCCAGCGCGCAGATCGGCGTGGCGAAGGCGGCGCTGTACCCGTCGATTTCACTGACCGGCAACTACGGCTCGCAAAGTCGCGAACTGTCCGACCTGTTCAGCGGCCCGGCCAATATCTGGTCGCTGGGCGTCGGACTGGATCTGCCGCTGTTCGACGCCGGTCGGCGCAGTGCGCGCGTCGATCAGGCCAGTGCGCAGCAGAAGCAGGCGCTGGCGAGCTATGTGTCCGCAGTGCGCAGTGCCTTCACCGATGTGCGCGATGCGCTGGTGGCGGGCGAGCAGTACGCGCAGAGCGTGGTTGCGCTGCAGGCGCAGTTCGACGCCGCGGCACGCAGTTTGGCGCTGGCGCAGAAGCGCTACGACGCGGGCTATTCGCGCTATCTGGAAGTGCTCGATGCGCAGCGAAGTGCGAATGACGCATCGCTCGCGCTGGTGCGGGCACGCCAGTCACAACTGGCCGAAGTGGTGAATCTGTATGTCGCGCTCGGCGGCGGCTGGGCCGACGCGACCGCGGAGCAGGGCAAGGCCGCAGCGGCCTTACCCTGATTTCCAGCCAGTCCGGCTTGTCGTTTCAGCCAGCGAGCGCGCTCAGTACCCGGCGCTCGTCGGCCGGCTGTTCCTTCGTCGGCCGCGAGGCGTCCTTGCTTGCCGTGGTCAGCGACTTCACGTCGCCCGATATCTCACCGCCCTCCTCGATCAGGATGGAGCCATAGCGGATCTTGCCGCTGACCCGGCCGGTCGCATGGACGATGAGCCGCTGGCGCGCGGTCAGTTCGCCATCGAAGTGACCGTGGATTTCCGCGATGTCGATGCCCACCGTACCGGAGTACGCGCCGTGCTCGGCGATGCGGATGACGCGGCTGTCCATCGTCGCTTCGACGCGGCCTTCCACCACCAGCGTGTCGCAGTCGAGAATTTCCGCGCCCTTGAGCTTCACGTCCGGCCCGACGATGAGGCGGCTGCCCTGTTCTGTCGAACCCGCACTGGCCGTTTCACGGGCGGCCGGCGTGGCGGTGAGTGAGGCAGGGGTGTCGCCGGAGAGCGACACTGGCGGTGCGCTGGCTGACTGCGCAGCCGGCAAGCCACCTGACAGGGAAGGTTGACCGCCCGGCCGCAAGGTACGGCCAGTCTGGTTTTCGGCGGGTTTCGGGAACGGACCGGGTTTGCTGTTGAACATGCGTTCTCCTTGAATGATCGGGCCATCGAAGCGGTGCCCGACAGCATTCAGCAATGCTTGTGCCCGGAGAAAAATATCCAATTTGTTCAATGGCTTGAGAAGCTTTCGAGCGGGTGGATGTACGCAATCGCCGTTCGTCTGTCGCCTCGGCACGACAACCCCAAGGCGAACCCGATGCAGATCATGCGCTTGCCATTTACTTTATTTTGCATTTGCTTACGACGGCTTACCGCGCGGGCTCTGCGCCCTCCCTAGACTCGCGGCTCCATCTTGGCCGTACTTCGTCCGCGCATGCCGCACCTCTCCTTCCGCAGCACCCTTTTCATCACTGTGCTGCTGATCGCCGGCGCGCTCGGCGCAGCGGCCGGCAGCGGCTGGATGATGCTGCAGGACTTCGCGCTCGCCAGCAGGCAGGCAGGCGTCAGCGCCCTCAAGCTGTCGGCTGCAATGCAACAGATCGACGAACGCAGCGCCGACATGGAGCGCAGTGCGCGCCAGTACGCAGTGCTGCAGGCGCCAGCGCTGCGCGAACGCTTCGACGAGGCCTACGAGCAGGCGCAGACCGCGCTGGTCGACATCGAAGCCGAATTGCCTGTCTCAGCCGCCACGACGCAATGGCTCGAACGTGCCGGCCGGCTCGCCGCCGGATTCGAGCAGACGGTGCCCCCGACGGACGCGGTCGACGCAGAATCGGATCTGGCCAGCGTCAACGACCGGCTGGCGGCCGCAGTCCGCAGCCACATCGACCAGCGCAACACCACGCTGCTCGATACGCTGGAACGCAGTCGCGACCGGCTCGCCCTGCAGATGCTGGCCGCTGTCGTGCTTGCGATGTTGCTGGCGCTGGCCATCGGCTGGTGGATATTGCGACCGCTGAAACACGTCGAACGAGCGATCACGCGACTGGGCGAAGGCAGTTTTGCGTTACCGGTGGCGGTCAGCGGGCCAGCCGATCTGCGTCAACTGGGCGACCGGCTGGAATGGCTGCGCCAGCGCATGGCTGAGCTCGAAACGCACCGCAATCGGGTGCTGCGCCATGTTTCGCACGAACTGAAGACGCCGCTCGCATCGCTGCGCGAAGGCATCGCGCTGATGCAGGACGGCGTGCTCGGCGGCCTGAACGTGGAACAGCTCGAGGTGAGCCGCATCCTCGACACCAACGCGCGCGCGCTGCAGGAACGCATCGAGCAACTGATCGGCTATAACGCCACGCAATTCGACGCACAGCATCTCGACCTGCGTCCGACCGCATTGCGCGCGCTGGTGCGCGACGTCACCGCCGACCTCAAGCTGCAGGCCATGGTGAAGGACGTGCAGATCAACGTGTCGGGCTACGCGCCGCCGGTGCGCGGCGACGCCGCCAAGCTGCGCATCGCGCTGAGCAACCTGATCAGCAACGGCATCGCGTTCAGCCCGCATGGCGGTACGGTTCGGCTTGAGTTGAGCGCCGATGAACAGAACGCCCGCATCGATTGCATCGACGAAGGACCGGGTGTTGCGCCGGACGAGGTCGATCGCATCTTCGAACCGTTTTTCCGTGGCACCCGCCGCGCACCGCGACCGGACAAGGGTAACGGCCTTGGTCTGGCCATCGTGCGCGAGTTCATCGCCGCCCACGGCGGCACGGCTTGCGTGATGCCGGCCGACCGTGGCGCCCACTTCAGGATAGAACTGCCTCATGCCCCTCAAGCCGTCTGATCCCGCCCGCAGTTCCGCGCTTCCATTTGCGTACCTGCTGATACTCGCCGCGCTGCTGAGCGGCTGCGCCGCGACATCGACGCCACCCATCGGCGCAGTGCCGGGACCTGCACCGGTACAGCCTGAAGTCCGTCCGCACCCGATCGAGTCGTCGCCGCTGCAGCAGGCCATGCAGGCGGCGCACCCGCGCACCGGCAATGCCGCCCGCGCGAAGGCGATGCTCGAAACCTTGCTTGCGGCGACGGACGATGCGTCACGCGCGCAGCATCCGTACGCGCGCACCCTGCTCGACCAGATCAATGAACGGCAGCGGCTCTCCCAGCTGGCGGAGCGCACGAACCAGCAGCTCAAGGACAGCCAGCTGCGCACCGATGAGCTGCAGCGCAAGATCGACGCGCTGGCCGACATCGAACGCACGCCACCGGCCCGCGCACCGAAGCGGGCGCTGGCACGATGAGCGGCGCGCACCGGCTGCTACTTGTTGACGACGATACGGGTCTGTTGCGTCTTCTGTCGATGCGGCTCAAGGCCAGCGGCTATGCGGTAAGTACCGCGGAAACCGCAGAAGCAGCGCTGTTGCGGCTGGCGGTCGAACGCTTCAGTCTCGTGGTGTGCGATGTGCGTCTGCCCGACCGCGATGGCCTGTCGCTGTTCGGCGACATCCGCCATCAGCATCCGGCGCTGCCGGTCATCCTGCTGACCGCGCACGGCACGATTCCGGACGCCGTCGAAGCGACCTCGCAAGGCGTTGCCGGCTATCTGACCAAACCTTTCGACAGTGCGGTGCTGCTGGCGCAGATTTCGCGCGCACTCGAGCATGCGGCGCCGCCCGGCGCAAGTGCCGCCATCGACGAAGCCTGGCGCGCCGACCTGATCAGCCACAGCGCGCGCATGAACACGCTGCTCGACGAAGCCCGGCTGATCGCGGCGTCCGACGCCAGCGTGCTGATCCGCGGCCAGAGCGGCACCGGAAAGGAATTGCTGGCTCGCGCCATCCACCGCGCCAGCCCGCGTGCAGCGGCGCCATTTGTCGCCATCAACTGTGGTGCGATTCCCGAAGCGCTGCTCGAATCCGAACTGTTCGGCCACGAGCGGGGCGCCTTCACCGGCGCAACCGTGCGCCACACCGGCCTGTTCCGCGCAGCGCACGGCGGTACGCTGTTCCTCGACGAGATCGGCGACATGCCGCTGGCGCTGCAGGTGAAGCTGCTGCGCGTGCTGCAGGAGCGTGTGGTACGCCCGGTCGGTGCCACGCAGGCGGAGGCCATCGACGTGCGCATCGTGTCGGCCACCCACTGCGACCTCGACGCCGCACTTGATCAGGGCCAGTTCCGCGAAGACCTCTACTACCGCATCAATGTCGTCAGCCTGATGCTGCCGTCGCTCGACGAGCGGCGGGAAGACATCCCGCTGCTCGCCGATCACTTCCTGCGCACGCTGGCGAAGAAGTACGGCAAGCCCCTGACCGGCTTCGCGCCCGATGCGCTCGAAGCGCTGGCCACTGCGAGCTGGGCCGGCAATGTGCGTCAGCTGCAGAACGTGGTCGAACAGGCGTGCGCGCTGGCCACCACGGCACTTGTGCCGCGCGCCCTGGTCGACCGGGCGTTGCGTGTGAAGCCGATGGAAGCGCTTGGCTACGCCGAAGCCAAGCAGCGTTTCGAGCGCAACTACCTCGTGCAGTTGCTCAAGCTCACGGCCGGCAACGTGAGCGATGCGGCGCGCATCGCCGGGCGCAACCGCACCGAGTTCTACCGGCTGCTGCAGCGCTGCGGACTTGATCCCGTGCTGTTCCGCAACGACGCAGCGGACGCGGCAATCGGCCGCCCGGGCTGACCGGGCCAGTGTCGCCTCAGAGCGACGCCAGAGCTGCAACCGGAATTGTCAACAATCTGATTTAAAAGGAAAAAGCGCGTTGGCGCGACATCTGCTTGAGGATCAGGCAGGTGTTCCAGCTACACGACCGGATCAAAAGGAGGAGACCTCATGATCACCCGACAGCGCATCGTCACCGTATTGACCACTACCGCCATCGCCTACTCGATCTGTTCGCCCACCCAGGCAGCAGGTCTGGTGGGTGCCGCGCGCCTGCAGGCGCACGAGCCGGTCACCGGTGATGTCGACCGCTCTTTGCAGAACGCGATCCAGATCGCCCTTCGAGCCGACCGCGCGCTCGATGGCATTGATGTTGCGGTGTCTTCGCACGCCGGCGACGTGACCCTGTCGGGTACCGTGCGCGATGCCGCGCAACTCGCCCGTGTGCTGCAGACCGCCCTGTCAGTCGCCGGCGTGAGGCGGATCGACAATGCGC
This sequence comes from Methyloversatilis sp. RAC08, assembly GCF_001713355.1. Classification (NCBI taxonomy): domain Bacteria; kingdom Pseudomonadati; phylum Pseudomonadota; class Betaproteobacteria; order Nitrosomonadales; family Sterolibacteriaceae; genus Methyloversatilis; species Methyloversatilis sp. RAC08. Next base: position 2,439,434 of record NZ_CP016448.1, read on the forward strand.
TGGCCGTGGCAGAAGAACGTCCGGGCGATCCGGCGTGAAAGCGACTTCTTCCGCTTTTCCTGAAATGGAAAAGCCCCAACCGCGCAGGGCTGGGGCTTTTGTGTCTGGTGGGCCCCCCGAGAGTCGAACTCGGCACCAACGGATTATGAGTCCGCTGCTCTAACCAAGCATGAGCTAGAGGCCCGGCAAGGGCGCGTACTATATCAAAGCGCCTTGGGGTTCGGACAACCGGACATCTGGATGGCGTGTCCTGTGGAGGATGCAGCGCGGCATGTGGCCGGATTTCGAAGGCGGATCGATCGTCGACCTGATGGACAGCGTGGTGCGTGCGCGTGGCGGCACTGCAGCGGGGCAGGGTTTGCGCGAGGTCGTGACGTCGGGCTGGCGCGATGCACGCACCGTGCTGCTGCTGGTGCTCGACGGGGTCGGCATGGCGCAGCTGGATCTGCTGCCGGACGACAGCTTTCTGCGGCGCCACTGTGCGCACGCATTGACATCGGTTTTTCCTTCCACCACGGCGGCGGCGATCACCACCTTCATGACGGCGCGTGCGCCTGCGGTGCACGGTTTGACCGGCTGGCACGTGCGTTTCGACGAACCCGGCCTCGACGGTCGGGTGCTGGCCATCCTGCCGGTCACGCCGCGCGGGCCGCGCGATGCGTCGGAACTGGCGCTGGCACCGGACGATGTGCTGACGCGGGTGTGCCGCACGCCATCGATGTTCGCTTCGCTGCCCGGCGACAGCTGCGTCGTTTCGCCAGCCGACATCGTCGATTCGCCGTTCAACCTGCGGCACAGCGCGGGGGCGCGGCGCATCGGCCATGATGGTTTTTCGGACATGCTGGACCAGATCGATCGCGCGCTGCGAGCGCCGTCACCGCCGTCCTACCTCTATGCCTACTGGCCGGATTTCGATCATTGCGCCCATCAACTCGGCGCGGCGTCCGACGAGGCGCGAGCCCTGCTGCGCGCGGCCGATGCCTCACTGGGCAGCTGGGTGCAGGCGCAGCCACGAAGCGACACATTGCTGCTGGTGACCGCCGACCACGGTTTCATCGATGGGCCGCCGCAGCGCCTGATCGAGATGGAGGAATTTCCATTCCTTGCCGATTGTCTCGCCGGTCCGCTGTCCGGCGAGCGAAGGGCGGTGTTCTGTCACGTGAAGCCGGGGCGCTTGCGCGATTTCGAGCGAGGGTTGCAGGCACTTGATCACGCCTGCACCGTGTGGCGATCGGCCGATCTGCAGGCGGCCGGGCGGTTCGGGCCGGGCGCGGCGCATCCTGGGTTGCTGTCGCGCATTGGCGACTTCACGCTGGAAATGCGTGACGACTGGACGCTGCGCGACACGATGCCCGGCGAGCGCGGGCATCGCCTCGTCGGCGTCCACGGCGGGACGCACGCCGATGAAATGCGGGTGCCGCTGGTTCAGCTGGTGATATAGCTTTCGAGTTGCCGGATCAGGAACTGCTGGTAGGCGATGGTTTCCTTGACCATATCGCCGATGGACACGACGCCAACCAGTGCGCCGGCGTCGTCAAGCACCGGCAGGTGACGGATGCGTTTGTCGGTCATCAACTGCATGGCGTCATCCACCGTGTTGGCTGGTGCCACATGGATGAGCTTGCTCGTCATCACCTCGCGCAAGGGTGTCGTCGAAGAGCTTTTGCCTTCGAGCACCACACGCCGGGCGTAGTCGCGTTCCGAGAAGATGCCGGCAAGCCTGCCGGCATCGGTCACCAGCACAGCGCCGATACCGTGCTCCGCAAGCAGGCGCAATGCATCCAGCACCGTGCGATCTGCCTCCATGGTCGCGACCGGGGCGGTTTTGCCTTCCAGTACCTGAGCTATCGTTTTCATGGTGCTCCTCCCTGTTGTCGATCAAGACTCCGGATGAGGATGCACCCGAAATCAGGTCTCCGTGTCGAGGAAGCTGCGCAGCTTCTCCGAACGCGACGGATGGCGCAGCTTGCGCAGCGCCTTGGCTTCGATCTGACGTATGCGTTCGCGCGTCACGTCGAACTGCTTGCCGACCTCTTCCAGAGTATGGTCGGTATTCATTTCGATGCCGAAGCGCATGCGCAGAACCTTGGCTTCGCGCGGCGTCAGGCTGTCCAGCACTTCCTTCGTGATGTCGCGCAGACTGGCGAACAGCGCGGCGTCGGTCGGCGCCAGCGTTGCGGTGTCTTCGATGAAGTCGCCGAGGTGGGAATCATCATCGTCGCCGATCGGCGTCTCCATCGAGATCGGCTCCTTGCTGATCTTCAGGATCTTGCGGATCTTCTCTTCCGGCATTTCCATGCGGATGGCCAGCGTCGCGGGATCAGGCTCGGAACCGGTTTCCTGCAGGATCTGACGCGAAATGCGGTTCATCTTGTTGATCGTTTCGATCATGTGCACCGGAATGCGGATGGTGCGCGCCTGGTCGGCGATCGAACGCGTGATGGCCTGGCGGATCCACCAGGTCGCATAGGTCGAAAATTTGTAGCCGCGGCGGTATTCGAACTTGTCCACCGCCTTCATCAGGCCGATGTTGCCTTCCTGGATCAGGTCGAGGAACTGCAGGCCGCGGTTGGTGTATTTCTTCGCGATCGAAATGACGAGCCGCAGGTTGGCTTCGGTCATTTCGCGCTTGGCGCGGCGCATCTTGGCTTCGCCGGTGGACATCTGCTTGTTGATGTCCTTGAGTTCCTTCAGCGGCAGGCCGATGCGGTCCTGGATGTCGATCAGCTTGCCCTGTTCCTCGATGATGGCCGGCGCGGCGCGCAGCAACTGCGCACCATTCGACTTGGCGGCCGTGATCTCGCCCTTCAGCCAGTCGATGTTCACCTCGTTGCCCGGGAACACCTTGATGAAGTGCGAACGCGGCATGTTGCCCTTGTCCACGCACAGTTCGAGGATCTTGCGCTCGTGCTTGCGCGCCGACTCGACCATGCCCCGCACCGAATCGCACAGCTTTTCGATCATGCGGGCGGTGAAGCGGATGTTCATCAGTTCGTCTGACAACTGCTTCTGCAGCTTCAGATAGATCTTGTCCTGCGAGCCCTTCTTGTCCAGCGTCGCCTGCATCTTGGTGTAGAAGGCGCGGATGTTCTCGAAGCGCTCAAGCGCGTCGGCCTTGAGCTGGATCAGGGAAGCGCTCATCGCGCCGGCCTCGTCTTCCTCTTCCTCTTCGTCGTCTTCGCTGTCCTCTTCAACTGCCGGCTCCGGTGCCGCGGCGGCTTCTTCCTCCACCGCATTCGGGTCGATCAGGCCGTCGATCAGCTCGTCGATGCGCATTTCCTCGCGCGCCACCTTGTCTGCCATGTCGAGGATTTCGGCAATCGTCGTCGGGCAGGCGGAGATGGCCTGGATCATGTGGCGCAGGCCGTCCTCGATGCGCTTGGCGATTTCGATCTCGCCCTCGCGCGTCAGCAGTTCGACCGTACCCATTTCACGCATGTACATGCGTACCGGATCGGTCGTGCGACCGAATTCCGATTCCACCGTGGACAGCGCCTGTTCGGCTTCTTCCTCGACTTCCGATGCATCGACCACAGCCGGGGCGTTCTCGCCCATCAGCAGGTCTTCCGATGCCGGGGCTTCATCGAAGACACGGATGCCCATGTCGTTGAAGGTCGAAATGATCGACTCGATCTGCTCGGCATCGACGATGTCGTCCGGCAGGTGGTCGTTGATTTCGGCGTAGGTCAGGTAGCCGCGTTCCTTGCCGAGCGCGATCAGCGTCTTCAGGCGCAGGCGGCGCTGGTCGGCGTCCATCGGCAGTGCATTTGCAACGGCGCCGGCTGCCTTGGCAGCTTTCAGTTCCTTCGCCTTGCTGGCGGCGGTGGCGGCCTTGGCTGGCTTTGCGGCGCGTGCCGCGGCGGGCTTCGGTGCGGCTGCTTCAGTCGGGTTGGGGGCGGCAACAGGTGTTTCTTCGACCGCTACCTGCTTGCGTGTATCCTTCGACTTGTCCTTGGCGACCATGTAATTCCTCAGATCTGCGTGTTACCAACGATCTTCCGACCATCGGAATATCGTCCGCCGGCATCGATGAGACACCCCGCGATGTGGCGGCCCGGAATGCTGCAAGGGCATCCGGCTAACGTTTTGCGATTCGCGCTACGGTTCGGCTCGCTCTACGGTTCGAGTACGTTGCGCCCGACGAGTTCGGCGGTGCCCGGAAGGGCGCCAGCGCCGCAGACGAACGTTCAATAGGGGAACCCGTCATTATACGTGTTTTAGGGCGCGCGTCGGCCTGTTTCAAGTGCCGGCCTTTTCCTTCAACAGGCGATGCAGCTCTTCCTGCTGTGCCGGGGTCAGCCCGGACTGCCGGCTCAGCTCAGTCAAACGCTTGATCGAATTCGATATTCCGGCACGTCGCAGGTGCAGGATGGTGTCGTCGAACATGTGTGGCAGTGCGCCTTCATCGGCTACATCCTCCAGCGAGCTGGCTGCGGCTTCGGTCATCAGCGCTCCGTGCGGGCTGCCCCGGAAAAATTCCATTAGTGCCGCGGCATTCGGCGATTCGATGTCGCCATGTTCGAGGCAGTCCGCCACGGCCTGGACCGCCTGCAGCCAGCTGTCGTCCTCCACGAATTCCAGATGACCCAGCCGCAGGCTCAGGTCAGGGCGCTGCATCACGATGCACAGCAATTTGCGGGCAGGCGATGACGGCGCGGTGCGTGGTGCCGCTGCCGGCGCGCGCGCCGGATAGCTGCCGCGTCGCGGCATGCGCAGTCCGCACGCCTCGGCCAGTTCCGCCGCGGACAGGCCGACCGCCGGCGCCAGCAGATGCAGCAACTGGGTGCGCAATGCGCCGGCCGGCACCTGCGTGACCAGCGGCTTCGCCTCCGTCACCAGCTGCGCGCGCCCTTCGGCGCTGCGCGTGTCGCAGCGTGCTTCGAGTTCGTGCAGCAGGTATTCGCTCAGCGGCTGAGCCGACAGCGCCAGTTGACGGAAGCGGTCCGCGCCCTGTTCGCGCACGAAGCTGTCCGGATCGTGTTCGGGTGGTAGGAACAGAAAGGATGCCGATCGACCGTCGGCGAGTTCCGTCAGCGCCGATTCGAGCGCACGCCAGGCGGCCTTGCGGCCGGCGCGATCACCGTCGAAGCAGAACACGATGCGATCGGTCTGGCGGAACAGCTTGTGTATGTGGTCGGCTGTGGTGGCGGTGCCGAGCGTGGCGACCGCATTGCCGACGCCGAACTGCGCCAGAGCCACCACATCCATATAGCCTTCGACCACCAGCACGAAGCCGTCATCGCGGATCGCCGCGCGCGCCTGCGTCAGGCCGTAAAGCTCGCGGCCCTTCGAAAACAGGGGGGTTTCAGGGGAATTCAGGTACTTCGGCTCACCCTTGTCGAGCACGCGGCCGCCGAAGCCGATCACGTTGTTGCGGGCGTCGAAGATGGGAAACATGATGCGGTCGCGGAAGCGGTCATAGCGCCGTCCTTTTTCCTGGCCGTCGGACGCCTCGGCGTCGATGACCAGACCGCACTCGTTTAGCCCGGGCGCCTCGTAGTCGTCAAAGGCGTCGCGCAGAGCTTGCCAGCCATCGGGTGCGTAACCGATGCCGAAGCGCGCGGCGACCTCGCCTGACAGACCGCGCCCCTTGAGGTATTCGATGGCGCGCGGCGTCTTCTTGAGCTGCTGCTTGTAGTGATTCGCGGCGCGTGCCATCAGCTCGGTCAGCGACGCGGCCTGCTGACGGCGCTGTGCCATTTCCGGCGTGAAATCTTCGCGCGGCACAGTCATGCCGGCCTGGCGCGCCAGTTCCTCTATCGCTTCCGGATAGGGCAGGCCGGAATACTCCATCAGAAAACCGATGGCGCTGCCGTGGGCGCCGCAGCCGAAGCAATGGTAGAACTGCTTGGTCGGACTGACCGTGAAGGACGGGGATTTTTCGCTGTGGAAGGGGCAGCAGGCCTGGTAGTTGGCGCCGGCCTTCTTCAGCGGCACGTGGCGCTCCACCACATCGACGATGTCGACCCGGTTGAGCAGTTCCTGGATGAAGGACTGCGGGATCATGCCCGCGCCCGGTCAGCCGCCAGCGCCGCCGAGTGCGGCCTTCACGAGTGCCGATGCGGCGGCCATGTCGGTCTTGCCGGCCAGCTTCGCCTTCAGCGGACCCATGACCTTGCCCATGTCGGCCGGACCGTTTGCGCCGACAGCCGCGATCACCTCGGCGATGACAGCGCGAACTTCGTCCGCGCCCATTTGCTGCGGCATGTAGGCGGTCAGGATTTCGAGCTCGGCCTTTTCCGCGTCGACCAGATCCTGCCGGCCGGCGCTTTCGAACTGGCTGATCGAGTCGCGTCGCTGCTTGAGCATCTTGTCGATGACCGCCGTGACCTGTGCGTCGTCAAGAACGATGCGCTCGTCGACTTCCTTCTGCTTGATCGCCGCAAGCAGCAGCCGAATCGTGCCCAGACGCGCACTGTCCTTGGCGCGCATCGCCGATTTCATGTCTTCGGTGATCTGGTCCTTCAGGCTCATGGTCGGGTACTCGCAGCGAAAACGGTTGAACGGGCGCAACAAACACAAAAAGCCGAAGGCGCTGTGGAGCGCATCCGGCTTTTTGCTTCAAGCCCTGCAGCCTTGCAGGGCCCGGCGATCAGTACAGCTTCGGCGGCAGGGTCTGGCTGCGCAGCCGCTTGTGGTGGCGCTTGACCGCGGCAGCCAGCTTGCGCTTGCGCTCGGCGGTGGGCTTTTCATAGAACTCGCGCGAGCGCAGTTCGGTCAGCGTGCCTGCTTTTTCGATGGTGCGCTTGAAGCGACGGATTGCCACTTCGAACGGCTCGTTTTCCTTGACGCGAATACCCGGCATGCAACAGCCCTCAATGGCGCGCCCACTTCTCTGGATGGAAGCGAACGCATAACGGAAAGCCGATGAGTATATCGCCTAGTTGGCAGTGTGCCAAGCCTGACCGACGTTGCGCCCTTACAATATCGGTCATGTGGATACTTGGCATCGAATCGTCGTGCGACGAAACCGGTCTGGCGCTTTACCACGACGTGCGCGGGTTGGTGGCGCACGTCGTGCATTCTCAGATCGACCTGCATCAGGCCTACGGCGGCGTGGTGCCGGAACTGGCGTCACGTGACCACGTGCGGCGCATCGTGCCGCTATACCGTCAGGTACTGGCCGAGGCAGGTATCACCGCAGGCGACATCGACGCGGTGGCCTACACCGCCGGACCGGGTCTGGCCGGGGCGTTGCTGGTCGGTGCAGCGTTTGCGGAGTCGCTCGCGCTTTCGCTCGGTCGGTCCGCCATCCCCATCCATCACCTCGAAGGGCATCTGCTGTCGCCGCTCCTGTCGGCCGACCCGCCGGCGTTTCCGTTCGTTGCACTGCTGGTGTCGGGCGGTCATACCCAGCTGATGCGGGTGACCGGCGTAGGCGCCTACGAGTTGCTGGGCGAAACACTGGACGACGCGGCTGGCGAGGCGTTCGACAAGACCGCCAAGTTGCTCGGCCTGCCCTACCCGGGTGGTCCGGTGCTCGCTGCACTGGCGGAGCATGGCGTGGCTGGCCGCATCAAGCTGCCGCGCCCCATGCTCGGCAGCGGGGATCTCGATTTCAGTTTTTCAGGCCTGAAGACAGCCGTGCTCAATGCGGTCAACAAGGGGGTCGAAGACGCTGCCCGGGCAGATCTCGCGGCTGAATTCCAGGAGGCTGTGGTCGACGTGCTGGTCGCAAAATGTCTCGCCGCACTGCGCCACACTCGCCTGAACCAGCTGGTCGTGGCCGGAGGCGTCGGTGCAAACCGGCGCCTGCGCAGCCGGCTCGATGTCGAACTGGCGCAGCGGCGTGGCCGTGTGTTCTACCCGGAACTGGCGTTGTGCACCGACAACGGCGCAATGATTGCCTTCGCAGGCGCGTTGCGGCTGGCGGCCGGCCTGACGCAGACCTCGACGGGCGGTGAAATCGCCGTGCGGCCGCGCTGGGCGCTCGATACGATCTGAATGTGTCGAGTCAGCCGGCGGCCGTTTTCTTGCGACCGATGCGGCTTTCGCTGCCATTCATCAGACGGCGGATGTTTTCGGCGTGGCGCCAGATCAGCAGTCCGGCCATTGCGGCGAATGCACCGCACACCACCGCCGAGCCGGTATAGAGCAGTCCGGTGATCGGCGCACTGCACGCGGCGAGCAGCGCGGCAAGCGACGAATAGCGGGTGACTGCCGCGATCGCTATCCAGATGCCGAGCGCGATCACGCCTGCCTGGGGCACGGCAACCAGCATGACACCGGCCGCCGTCGCAACACCCTTGCCGCCGCGAAAGCCCAGCGTGGCAGGAAAGACATGGCCGACAAAAGCCGCAACGCCGGCCAGCAGGGCCATGGTGTCGCCCATGCCCAGTGCGCGCACCACCCATACTGCAACGCACCCCTTCAACGCGTCACCGAGCAGCGTGAGAATCGCTGCTTTCCTGTTGCCGGAACGCAGTACGTTGGTGGCACCGGGATTGCCCGAGCCGTAGGTTCGCGGATCGGCGAGTCCGAAGATCCTGCTGGTGATGACGGCGAATGGGATGCATCCGAATGCGTAGCCGATTACGAGAGCGAGGGCGATGCTTGAAGCGGTATTCACGATATGTGACGGGCCCGACGTAGAATCCGGTCATTCTAGTTCCACACAGGCAGCACGCGAGTCATGGACTGCATATTCATCGAAGGCATGAAGGTGACCGCTTCGGTCGGCATCTACGCCCGCGAAAAAGCGCATACGCAACAGCTGGAAATCAGCATGACGTTTGGTGTGCCGGACGCCGCGGCCGAAAACGACGACATCAACGACACCATCGACTACGCCGAAGTGGTCAATCGCATCCGCGCCGAATTGGGCCAGCGCCACTTCAACCTGCTGGAAACGCTGGGCGAATTCGTCATCCACATGATGCTCGAAGACTTCAAGGCGCCATGGGTCAAGATATCGATCGCCAAGACCGGCATCATGAAGGATGTGCGTCAGGTCGGCGTGACGATAGAGCGCGGCCGTTCGCCGACAGCCTGAAGCCGCCCGCTGCGGCCTCGTGCGCCAGCAGCCAGCGTTTGATGCCGGGCAGGAAGCCGGTGGTTGAATGTGCGAAGCCGCCCAGCCTGCCGCCGGCCGCAACGATGCGGTGGCAGGGAATCACGACCGGAAACGGGTTTGCGCCACAGGCGCCGCCGACCGCCCGCGGTGAGCTGCCGACCTGCGTAGCGACTTCGCCGTAGGTCAATGTGCAGCCCGGCGCGATGGTCAGCATCACCTGCCATACCGCGCGCTGGTGTGCCGTGCCGCTGGCGGCGAGCGGCAGGTCGAATGGGGTCAGTGGATTGCGCAGATAGGCTGTGAGCTGGGCATCGACCTCGCGGCCGAGGGCGTTGCGCGCAGCGCGCGCCGACCCGGCGGGCAGAAACTCGATGCCGGCGATGGCGTCGGCCGCCAGTCGCACGCCCAGTGCGAAGCCGGGTGCGCCAACGATGACGTCCCAGTCATCTTCCACCTTGCTCATGGCGCGCTACGGCCCGCCAGCAGCTGTGCCTTCAGATCGTCCTGCGTGGGCACCGGGCCGATCCACACCGCGAGCAGGCCGCGATAGAAATCTTCGCCCTTGATCATCGTGGTCGACGGCTGACCATCGACCACGATGCGCGTACCGCGGCCGGGTATCCAGTCCAGCGCCAGCCGGCTGCCGGATTTCACTGATCCGATGGCCAGCACCTGTTCCGAAAAAGCCTTGATGCGCGGCTGCATCGCTTCGTACTCGTCGCGCGGCAGATTTTTCTTGATGCCGCGGATCAGCGGCTTGTTGAAGTGCTCGGCCGGTACATCGACCATCGACACGATCTCGATCCGCTTGGCCCCAGGGACCTTCATGGCACTGTCGAGGCTGTCTGCCGGGGCGCCCAGGTAAAGCCCGATCGCGTAGGCCTTGAGGGAGTAGAGGCTGCGAATGCCTTCGCCATTGAGCTTCAGTGGCGCGTCGGCGACGCGGGTGACGGGTTCGAAGCGCTGCGTCGCGGGCTCTGCGGCGTGCAGCGGAACCGAAAGGCAAAACAGGGCAATGACCAGTGTGAGGACGCGTGCCGGCATGCAGAACTCCATTTTGGCGGACTCCCGATTATCCCGCGCAGTCGGCACATGGCAATGTCAAAGTAAGGAAGATGACAGATTTGTGTAGGAAAGAGCCTTAAAAAGCATTCGCAACATATTGTTTTTTATGTCTTGAGGTGCAAAGATTAGAGGCCTGAATATTCAGTTGCCGCATGTTTCGGCGGCAGGGAGAGCACATGAGAACAATGAAAAGGTCAGCGTGGCGTACCCGTCGGACGTCCGCTTCGCGTCTGCGACGATGGCTCTACCTTCCGGCTGTCGTGCTGTGGCTGGGCTGTCAGGCCCATGCGCAGTCGGTCACCGAACAGGCGGCGGCACACATCGAAGCGGGACGTCATGCAGCGGCCTACGCCCTGCTGGCGCCGCAGGAAAGCGAACGTGCTGGCGACCCGCAGTTCGATCTGCTGCTCGGCATCGCTGCGGTAGAGACCGGTCGCCATACGCTGGCTGTGTTCGCACTCGAGCGGGTGCTGGCGCTGCAGCCGGACAATGCGCGTGCCCGCGCCGAAATCGGTCGTGCCTATCTCGCGCTCGGCGAATCGGCGAGCGCAAAACGCGAGTTGCAGGCAGTGCGCGGACAGAATGTTCCGCCGGAGGTCGCCCGCTCGCTAGACCGTCTGCTGTCGGCGATCGACCGCGCGCCGACAGAGCCCAAGCCGTCATTCGCCGGTTTCATCGAGGCGGCAGTCGGGCGCGATACCAATGTGAACAGCGCCACGTCGGCTGGCTCGATCGCGATTCCGGGGTTGATCGGCGACTTCACGCTGACCGGCGACAGCCGCAGTCGCGACGCGTGGTTCTCGTCGCTCGCCGGCGGCTTCAATGCGCGCATTCCGGTCAACCGCGAATGGGCGGTGGTGGGTGGCGTATCCGGGGCTGGTCGATTCAATGGTGGTGAATCGCGCTTCGACACGACGGCGGTCGACGGCAATGCAGGCGTCGCCTGGACGCGCGGCGCCAACCGCGTCACCGCGGCGTTGCAGGGTGGCATCTTCGAGGTGGACAGCGACAAGCTGCGCGACTACACCGGGCTGAGCCTGCAGTGGCAGCACACGCACAACGCGCGCAACCAGACGACCGCCTTCATGCAGCATGTACGGCTTCGCTACGACGGCAGCAACGATGTGCGAGACGTCAATCGCAACATCTACGGTGTCGGCCACGCCCATGTGCTGCAGGGTGGCAAGACGATGATGTTCGGCAGTTTCTATCTGGGTAGCGAAACCGGCCGCAACGACCTGCCGTCCGGCGTCAACATCGCCGGCAACGACGTGATCGGTTTCCGTGTCGGCGCTCAGCACACGCTCGATCCACGCTGGCTGCTGTTCGGTGCACTCGCTCACGAAGCGCGCGATTACGAGAATGCCGATCCCTTGTTCCAGCGCGTACGCGACGATACCTTGACCACGTTGTCGCTCGGTGCGACCTATGCGTTGACCGAGCGCTGGTTGTTGACGCCGTCGGTCACGCTGATGCGCAACGATTCCAGTTTCAGCATCAACGATTATCGCCGCGGCGTTGCGCAGTTCGCCGTGCGCCGTACGTTCTAGGAGATCGCCATGACCCGAATTTTCAGGCCAGTTCCGCTGGCGCTCGCCATGGCGGCCGCGTTTCCGCTCACCGTGACTGCCGAAAGTGCGGCGCGCGTCGAATTCACTGCCGGCGAAGTCCGCGCGGTCGCGGCCGATGGGCGCAGTCGTGCGCTGACGCGCGGCGCGCAGGTCGGCAGCGGCGACACCATCGACACCGGCAGCGGGCGCGCCCAGATGCGCTTCACCGACGGTGCGCTGGTATCGCTGCAGCCGCAGACACAATTCCGCATCGACCAGTACGCATTCGCCGGCAAGCCGGACGAAGACCGTGGTTTCTTCAACCTCATCAAGGGCGGCCTGCGCACCATCACAGGACTGGTCGGCAAGGCGAATCGCAGCAACTACAAGCTCACCACCTCGGTCGCCACCATCGGCATCCGTGGCACTGAATTCTCGGTGGCCTACGGCAACAGCATCAATGTCACGACCGGCGATGGCGCCGTCGATGTCTGCAACGGTGCCGGCTGCCTGACGGTCGAGGATGGCCAGAGCGCCTACGTGGCCGACCAGAACACGATACCCGTCATCATCGAGGTCAAGACCGACCTGCCGCCGGCGCCGCCGTCGAACGCGTCGGGCGGCGTCGAGCCGCCGGTGCGCGACGAGGTGTTTCTCGTCGGCGATGAACGCGACGACGACGGTGATCTGGTCGCGCTGGACGGGCTGGATCCGCAGGGCGATCTGCAGTCGGGAGACGGCTATTACGTTTATGGGCAATACACCGAACAGTACGGCGGCTATGGTGGCCTGGTCACACTGAGCGGTGTCACCACGGTCATCGAAGGCAGCGCACTCAAGTCAGCCGACAGTGGTGACGGCGGAGTGCTGACTGCGGGTACCGTCGCGCAATCGGCGCAGGACGGCATCATCGGCTGGGGCCGTTGGGCCAGCGCGTCATGCGCCGGCTTCTCGTGCGATGGCGACGACATCGTCGACCTGCACTACGTCACCGGCCGTACCACGCCGGATCTGGCGGCGCTAGGTGGCATCAGCGCGACCTACAACCTCAGTGGCGCAACGACGCCGACCGCCTCGGGAGGCGCGCCGGGTGGCGCAGTCAGCGGTACGCTGCTCGCCGACTTCTCAAGCTACACGGCTGATCTGGATCTCGGCGTCACCGTCAGCGCGGTCACGTTCAATGTTTCCGGTTCGGGGTCGATCAATTCCGGTACGGCCGCCTTCGCCGGCTCCTTCGACAACTGCAGCGGATGCGGCAGCACGCCGAACGGCAGCTTCCATGGTTTCTTCGCCGGGCCTGCAGCCGAGCGGGCGGGGGTTGTGTACTCGTTCGACAGTTCCATCGGCGGCATCGACAAGGTGACTGGCGCCGCGGTGTTCACCAGAGGCGTGTCAGGTCTCGACGACTGACGGCTCGCGGAGCTGCCTCGCGCGGCGGTTTTTTGCCAGCCCGGCAGGCCCGGGTCGTCACCCCCCGGCTTTTTGCGTCGTGTTCCGCTGCTGCGCGAACGATCTCCGCGCCGCGCGGTCATGCTCCGTCGGCAGATAAAAACGGACACCACGCACAATGCCCCACCACACCCCGCTGATCACGACCATCGTCGGCGGTCTCGTACTGGCCTTCATCTTCGGCTCGCTGGCGCACCGCTTTCGCATGCCGCCGCTGGTTGGCTACCTCGTCGCCGGCATCGCGGTCGGCCCGTTCACGCCCGGCTTTGTCGCCGATGTCGCGCTGGCGCAGGAACTGGCCGAAATCGGCGTCATCCTGCTGATGTTCGGGGTCGGTCTGCATTTTTCGCTGAAGGACCTGATGTCGGTGAAGGGCATCGCCATTCCGGGGGCGATCGCGCAGATCGGCATCGCCACGCTGCTCGGCATGGCACTGGCCTGGGCGATGGACTGGACGGTCGGAGCCGGTATCGTGTTCGGGCTGGCGCTGTCGGTCGCCAGCACGGTTGTGTTGCTGACGGCGCTGCAGGAGCGGCGGCTCGAAACCACACGCCGTGGACGCATTGCCATCGGCTGGCTCATCGTCGAAGACATTGCCATGGTGCTGGCGCTCGTGCTGATCCCCGCCTTCAGCGGCCTGCTTGGCGGCCAGGGTGATGCGCTGAGCGGCGATGCGCTGCTGAAGACCCTCGCCATCACACTCGGCAAGGTGGCCGCTTTCGTCGTCGTCATGCTGGTGGTCGGACGCCGCGTGATTCCCTGGACGCTGGAACGCATCGCCGATACCGGCTCGCGCGAGCTGTTCCGGCTCGGCGTACTGGCCATCGCACTCGGATTCGCGCTGGGCTCGGCCTATGTGTTCGGCGTGTCGTTCGCGCTCGGCGCCTTCTTCGCGGGCATGATCCTGAGCGAATCCGAACTGTCGCACCGCGCAGCCGAAGAGTCGCTGCCGCTGCGCGACGCGTTTGCGGTGCTGTTTTTCGTGTCGGTCGGCATGTTGTTCGATCCGTCCATCATCGTGCGGGAACCGCTGCTGGTGCTGGCCACCGTTTTCATCATCGTCATCGGCAAGTCGATTGCCGCGGCGGCCATCGTGCGCGCCTTCGGCCATCCGCTGAGCACCGCGCTGACGGTGTCGGCCAGCCTGGCCCAGATCGGCGAGTTCTCGTTCATTCTCGCCACGCTGGGTCTGTCACTCGGGCTGCTGCCGGAAACCGGACGCGACCTGATACTGGGTGGCGCCATCATTTCCATCCTGCTCAATCCGTTGCTGTTCGTTGCACTGGACCGGCTCAAGCCGTGGCTGGAAGCACGCGAAGGCATCGCGAGCGCCGTCGCGCCGGATACCTCCACCGCGACCGGAATCGAAGGGCACGTCGTGCTGGTCGGCTTCGGCAAGGTGGGTCACCGCATCGTGATGGCGTTGCTGGACAGCGGGCACAAGGTGGTCGTCATCGAAGACCATGCGGAAGTGGTCGAGGCGTTGAACGGTGACGGCATCCCGGCGCTGTACGGCAACGGTGCAGCGCCCGGCATGATGGAGGCGGCGCGCATCGAAAGTGCGCGCTTCCTGCTGGTGGCCATTCCGGATGCACTGGAAGCCGGCCAGATCATCGAGCACGCGCGGCGCATCAACCCGGACATCGAAGTGATCGCGCGTGCCTACACCGACGCCGAACTGGCGCACCTGGAAAAGCACGGCGCGACCCACACCATCATCGGTGAAACCGAAATCGCGCGCGGCATGGCGCAGCGGGTCATCGACGCGATGGTCTGAGTCAAAGGGCGTCTCAAAGGGTGTCGATGAAGTTGCGGATGCCGGCCAGCAGCATTTCGATCGAAATCGCGCACAGCAGCAGCCCCATCAGACGCTCCAGCGCAGCCGTGCCGCGTTCGCCGAGCCGGCGGATCAGCGGGCCGGCGGCCAGCAGCACGATTGTGGTGACGGCCATGGCAGCGCTCATCGCGCCCAGCCAGGTGTAGAAGCGCTCCGGTTCGCGCGACACCAGCAGCATCACCATGGCCATCGCCGACGGGCCGGCGATCAGCGGAATCGCCAGCGGCACGATGAACGGCTCGCCACCTGACCACTCGCCGAACACGCCGTCCGGCTGGTGGAAGATCATGCGCAGCGCGATCAGGAACAGCAGCACGCCGCCGGCGATGCCGAGCGACGTTTCCGACAGCTGCAGCACGCGCATGACCGATTCGCCGGCATACATGAACAGCACGAGCGCCAGCCAGGCGGCGAAGCACTCGCGCAGCACGACCAGCCGGCGCCGCTCCCGCGGCACGTCCTTCATCAGCACCGTCATCACCGGCGCATTGCCGAACGGATCGAACAGCAGCAGAAGCAGGATGCTGGCGGACAGGAAGCTGTCGGACATTTTCTGGAATCAGGATGTGTGCGTGAGTGGGGGTGTTGGGCAATCGCCTGCGGCTCACCCCAACCTACAACAGGCGCGGATCCGTAGGTTGGGGTGAGCCGCAGGCGATTGCCCAACAACACTCCCCGCTCGCCGAAGCACAGTCATGCACCCCGGTCGGGGCAGAGACTTTCAGGTCCGCACCTGACCGTCGCCCAGTACCACCCATTTCTGGCTGGTCAGGCCGTCCAGGCCGACCGGGCCGCGGGCGTGGATCTTGTCGGTCGAAATGCCGATCTCGGCACCCAGCCCGTACTCGAAGCCGTCGGCGAAGCGGGTCGATGCGTTGATCATCACCGACGCCGAATCGACTTCGCGGATGAAGCGCATCGCCCGCGTGTGGTTTTCGGTGACGATGGCGTCCGTGTGCTGCGAACCCCAGCGGTTGATGTGATCGATCGCCTCATCGAGCGAATCGACGATGCGTATCGCGAGGATGGGCGCCAGATATTCGGTCGCCCAGTCGTCGTCGGTGGCTGCCGTCATCGCCGGCACCAGCGCGCGCGAACGTTCGCAGCCGCGCAGTTCCACACCCTTGCCGAGATAGATGTCGGCCAGCCGGCCGAGCACGCGCGGTGCTGCGGCGACATGCACCAGCAGCGTTTCCATCGTGTTGCAGGTGCCGTAGCGGTGGGTTTTCGCGTTGTCGGCGATGCGCACCGCCTTGTCGTCATCCGCCTGCTCGTCGATGTAGACATGGCAATTGCCGTCCAGGTGCTTGATCACCGGCACCTTGGCATCGCGCGATATGCGTTCGATGAGCCCTTTGCCGCCGCGCGGCACGATCACATCGACGAACTGCGGCATCGTGATCAGCTCACCCACGGCAGCGCGGTCGGTGGTGTCGACCACCTGCACCGCGGTTTCCGGCAGGCCGGCGGCGACCAGACCGTCGCGCACGCAGGCGGCGACCGCCTGATTGCAGCGCGCCGCTTCCGAGCCGCCGCGCAGGATGGCCGCGTTGCCGCTCTTCAGGCACAGCGCCGCGGCATCGGCCGTCACGTTCGGCCGCGCCTCGTAGATGATGCCGATCACGCCCAGCGGCACGCGCATCCGGCCTACCGTGATGCCGCTAGGGCGGCGCTTGAAATCGGTCATTTCGCCGACCGGATCGGGCAGGGCGGCCACCTGCTCGAGCCCCGTGGCCATCGCTTCGACGCCCTTTGCAGTCAGCGTCAGACGGTCGATCATCGCCGCGTCCAGGCCGTTCTCGAGCGCCGCGGCCACGTCTGCCGCATTGGCTTCGAGCAATTGTGGCGCGCGCTCGCGCAGCAGTGCGGCGATGCGCATCAGCGCGTCGTTCTTGGCGGCGGTCGACGCCTGCGACACGATGCGCGACGCGGCGCGGGCCTGACGGCCCAGCGTGTTCATGTAGTCCTTGATGTCCATCTCGTGTCCTGGAGTGCTCGGTCGCGGTGACTGCGGGTAAAGGCGGATGAAAGCAGAAAGCGCGGCGGCGTGCCACCGGTTTCTGGCAAGCGAGGGGCCGGGGTGGGGTTGTTGGGCATCGCTGCGCTCACCCCAACCTACAACCCGCGACACGGCATCGCATCGTCGAACCATGCGCAGCACCACTGCCCGCGCCCAGTTGGTAGGTTGGGGTGAGCGCAGCGATGCCCAACAAGCTGCCGTCCACGCCCGACCACCCCCGCCCGCGGCAAACCTCAACGGGCGCAAATCCGCAGCGCGATCTGCAGGAACTCGTCCCACACGTCGCCGCGCGCAACACCCTTGATCATGCGGTCGAGCCGGGCCGCCTGCATCAGCGCCGTGCGCGTGGCTCCGGATGACAGCCTTGCCAGCGCACGCCGGTACGGTGACTGCTGGGCGCCGAAGATGCGGGCGGTGGCCAGTGCTTCGTCGGCACTGCGCCCGGCGTCCATTTCAGCCCGCGCAATGGCCAGCGTGCGCAGCTCGGCCACGATGATCCACAGCACCAGGGGTGCCGCCACGCCTTCGGCGCGCAGGCCGTCGAGCAGCCGGCTGGCGCGCGCTGCATCGCCGGCCAGCAGCGCCTGACGCAGGTCTTCCACGTCGTAGCGCGCGACGTCCATCACCGCGTTGCGCACCTGTTCCAGCGTCAGCTCGCCCGGCGGATGCAGCAGTGCGAGTTTCATCACTTCCTGATTGGCGGCCAGAAGATTGCCTTCGACATGGGTCGCCATGAAGTCGAGCGCCTCCCGATCCGCGCTCTGCTGCTGGCGTGCCAGCCGCGCGGCCAGCCAGTCCGGCAGGCGATCGAGCGGCGGTGCGTTCAGCTCCATCACCACGCCGGTCGCCGACAGCGCGCCAAACCAGGCGCTCTTCTGCGCCTTCCAGTCCATCTGCGGCAGCGTGATCAGCGTGACCGTGCCGGCGGGCGGACTGGCGGCGAAGCGCGTCAGCACGTCACCACCGTCGCGTCCCGGCTTGCCGGTCGGAATGCGCAGGTCGATCAGCTTGTCGCCACCGAACAGCGACATGTTGCCGGCCGCTTCGGCCAGCGCCGACCATTTGAAGTACTGCGTCACCACCAGCACTTCGCGCTCTGTGAAGCCGCGCGCCCGCGCCGCGGTGCGGATCGAATCCGCCGCTTCGATGACCAGCAGCGGCTCATCGCCGTGCAGCACGTACAGCGGCGCGAGCGAGCCCTTCAGGTGGCTGTCGAGCTGTTCGGCGCGAAGCTGCATGCGCGTCAGGCGGGTTTCTTCTTGATCGCCTGCAGCCGGCGCAGCAACTGCTGCACGACGTCGCCCTGCATTTCGGCGTACAGCAACTGTTCTTCCTCCTGCTTGGCCAGCACTTCGACGTCATTGGACGTCAGGTCGCGTCGGACTTCGATCGTCGACACCGGCGCGATCTCTTCTCCCTTCACCGTTCTGACCTTGAATCCGAAGCGCTGTCGCAACTGGTATTCACGCACCCGCCCGGCGGAATTCAGACTCAGGATCACCTTCTCGACCCGGTTTTCCGTGATGTCGATGACCGCCTCGGCTTCCTTGATCTCATCCGTGACGCGGGTCGTGCTCTGGGCGTCGATGGCGCGCCGGATCTGCGCCGTCATTTCGGCGTAAGGGCTGGCATTGATGAACACTGTTGCGAAGGGCAGGTCGCGCACGCCGCGCAGATGGAAGCCGCAGGCGCCGAGCAGCAGCGCACTGCCGGTGGCGGCGATCAGGCTGCGGCGGACCTTGAATTCTGGGGCTGTCACACGTTTCTCCCGCATCAGCACACGATGTTGATCAGGCGGCCGGGCACCACGACCACTTTCTTTGCCGGCTTGCCCTCCATGAATTTCTGCGCCGCCTCGCTGGCCAGCGCCTGCGCCTCGATGACGTCCTTAGCCGCATCGGCCGCCACACGCAGGCTGCCGCGCAGCTTGCCATTGACCTGCAGCATCAGCTCGATTTCGTCCTGCACCAGCGCCGAGGCGGCCGGCTCCGGCCAGGTCGAGTTCAGGATGTCGTCGCCGAAGCCGCAATCGCGCCACAGCACGTGCGTGATGTGCGGACAGATCGGCGACAGCACGCGCAGCAGCATCGACAGGCCTTCGCCGATCACTGCTGCAGCAAGCGCGCCGTCGCGCGGTGCCTTCTCGAGCGCATTGAGCATCTTCATTGCGCCCGACGCGACCGTGTTGAACTGCTGCTTGCCCAGATCGTAGCTGGCCTGCTTCAGCACCAGATGCAGTTCGCGCCGCAGATCGGCCAGCGCAGTCGGCAGCTTCGCGCCGTCGAGCGTGGGGCGGGCCGGCATCCGGGCGCGCAGGTCGGCGTCGAAGCCCTGCGCGAAGGCCCACACCCGCTTCAGGAAGCGGTGCGCGCCCTCGACGCCGGCGTCGTTCCATTCCAGTGTCTGTTCAGGCGGGCTGGCGAACATCATGAAGAAGCGCGCCGTGTCGGCGCCGAATTCATCGATGATGGATTGCGGATCGACGCCATTGCGCTTGGACTTCGACATCGTGCCCATGCCCTGGAAGTCGACCGGCTGGCCATCGGCGATCAGCGTGGCGCCGGTGATGCGGCTCGCCTCGTCGCGCAGCGGTGTCACCTCTTCCGGCGCGTAGTACTCGATGCCGCCCTTGTCGGTGCGGCGCGAATAGATGTGGTTCAGCACCATGCCCTGGGTCAGCAGGCGGCCGAACGGTTCGGTCACCGTGGTCAGCCCCATGTCGCGCATCACCTTGCACCAGAAGCGCGAATACAGCAGGTGCAGGATGGCGTGCTCGATGCCGCCGATGTACTGGTCGACCGGCATCCAGTAATTGGCGCGCTCATCGACCATGGCGCCATCGTTGCCGGCCGAGCAGTAACGCGCGTAGTACCAGCTCGAATCGACGAAGGTGTCCATGGTGTCGGTTTCGCGCTTTGCAGGCGCGCCGCAGGTCGGGCAGGCGACGTGGATGAAGTCGTCGCGCTTGAGCAGCGGGTTGCCGGATCCATCCGGAATGCAGTCCTCCGGCAGCACGACCGGCAACTGGTCGTCCGGCACCGGCACATCGCCGCAGTGATCGCAGTGGATGATCGGTATCGGGCAGCCCCAGTAACGCTGGCGCGACACGCCCCAGTCGCGCAGCCGCCACTGGATCTTCTTCTCACCGCCTTGCGCAGCGAGATCGGCTGCGACCGCGTCGACCGCCGCTTCATAACCCAGTCCATCGTACTTGCCGCTGGCCGTGCACAGCCCGTCCTTCGATGCGTACCACTCGGCCCATGCGTCGGTCGAGAACACCTTGTCGCCGAGTGCGATGACCTGCCTGATCGGCAGGTCGTATTTCCTCGCGAAGCCGAAGTCGCGCTCGTCGTGCGCCGGCACGGCCATCACTGCGCCGTCGCCGTAGCTCATCAGCACATAGTTGCCGACCCACAGCGGCACCGCCTCGCCGGTCAACGGATGCACGACGGTGAGCCCGGTCGGCATGCCTTCCTTGTCCATGGTCGCCATGTCGGCTTCCATCACCGAGCCGTGCTTGCACTTTTCGATGAAGGCGGCCAGTGCGGGGTTGTTGCGCGCGGCGTGCGTGGCCAGCGGGTGTTCGGCGGCCACGGCGCAGAAGGTGACGCCCATGATGGTGTCGGCGCGGGTGGTGAACACCCACAGCTTGCCGTCGTCGATCAGCGTGCCCGCGTCGTCGCGGATGTCGTGCGTGAAGGCGAAGCGCACGCCGGTGCTCTTGCCGATCCAGTTCGCCTGCATGGTCTTCACGCGCTCGGGCCAGCCCTCAAGCGTGTCGAGATCATTCAGCAGTTCATCGGCGTACTGGGTGATGCCGAGGTAGTAGCCGGGAATTTCACGCTTCTCGACCGGCGCGCCGGTGCGCCAGCCGCGGCCGTCGATCACCTGTTCGTTGGCGAGCACGGTCTGGTCGACCGGGTCCCAGTTCACGACCTGCGTCTTCTTGTAGGCGATGCCCTTCTCCAGCATGCGCAGGAACAGCCACTGATTCCATTTGTAATACGCCGGCTGGCAGGTCGCGAGTTCGCGGCTCCAGTCGATCGCGAAGCCCAGCGACTGCAGCTGCTGCTTCATGTAGGCGATGTTGTCGTAGGTCCATTTCGCCGGCGGCACCGCATTCTTGATTGCCGCGTTCTCGGCCGGCAGGCCGAAGGCGTCCCAGCCCATGGGCTGCAGCACGTTGTAGCCGCGCATGCGGTGAAAGCGGGTCAGCACGTCGCCGATGGTGTAGTTGCGCACATGGCCCATGTGCAGCTTGCCCGACGGGTAGGGGAACATCGACAGGCAGTAGTACTTCGGGCGGCTCGCGTCTTCGACCGCCCTGAAGGCGTGCGTCGTGTCCCAGTGCTGCCGGGCAGCGGCCTCGACGGCGGACGGCGTGTAGGCGGAGGTCTGTTTCTGTTGCATGGCGCGGGTTTGCGGCGAGGTTAAGGGTGCAAACCCGCGATTATAGGCTGTGCAGACCCTAGGCAGAGGACAGCTTGCGCGGCGCCAGCCGGCTGCTCATCTGATCGATCAGCGCCTTTTCGGTCTCGCGCGCGAACGACAGCGTGACCTGCGGATACGGGATTTCGTGTCCGCGCGCATCGAATTCCGCTTTCAGCCGGCGGAGGAATTCGCGCTTCACTTCCCATTGCGCCAGTGCCACCACTTTCAAGCGGGCGCGCAGCGTCACGGTCGAGTCGTCCCACGACTGCACGCCGGCGATGTCCAGATCGCCCAGAATCTTCGGCCCGAGCTGTTCATCCTCGCGCAGTCCGGTGGCGACGTACTTCATCACCTCGAAGATGTCATCCACCCGCTCGCGGTAGTGCACGCCGACGTCGAGCACCGCGTGGGCGAATTCACGCGAGCGACTGGTGACGGTCGTGATTTCACCGTTCGGCACGAAATGCACATTGCCCTCGTAATCGCGCAGTCGCACGTAGCGCAAGGTCACTTCTTCGACTGCGCCATCGTGGCCGGCGATGCTCACCACGTCGCCGACCCGGATCTGATTCTCGAGCAGCACGAAAAAGCCGGCAAACAGATCCTTCACCAGACTTTGCGCACCGAAACCGATGGCGATGCCGGCGACGCCTGCAGTGGCCAGCAGCGGTGCGACCGACACGCCGAGCACACTGAGTACCAGACCGCCGGCAATGACGAACACCACCACCGATGCAGCGTAGCGCGCCACGCGCACCAGCGTGTCGATGCGCTTGACGTCTTCGATGCAGTCGGTGCGATTCTTCAGCGCGGCGTATACGAGATTGATCGCGCGTCGCGCCGCCAGGCGCAGCCCCCACGCCAGCAGCAGGATGAAGCCGAGCCGTATCGACAGGTCGAGCAGCAGCGGCAGGCGTTCCATCGCCCAGCCGTAGAACCAGGTGGTCCATTGCGTCCATTCGGCCATTGTTGTGTTCTCCCTTGCAGTGAAGTCATCCTTCCGGACACCCCCATGTCGTGTCGGTTCCCGTCATGACGACATCGAAAGCAGACGCCGAGCAGTGTGAAGGCCGGCCATCGCCCGCCGCTGAAGTGGCGGGCTGCGCGGTTAGAATCGGCCGGATGAACGCAAATCCGCTCCTCGCCGGTCTGAACGAACCGCAGTTCCAGGCGGTCACGCTGCCCTCGCAATCGGCCCTCATCCTGGCTGGCGCCGGCTCCGGCAAGACGCGCGTGCTGACCACCCGGCTCGCCTGGCTGATTTCCACCGGCCAAGTGTCGCCGCACGGCATCCTTGCGGTCACCTTCACCAACAAGGCGGCCAAGGAAATGCTGGCGCGGCTGACCGCCATGCTGCCGATGAATACGCGCGGGCTGTGGATCGGCACCTTCCACGGGCTGTGCAACCGCATGCTGCGCGCGCACTGGAAGGAAGCCGGGCTGCCGCAGCTGTTCCAGATTCTCGATTCGGCCGACCAGCTGTCGGCCATCAAGCGGCTGCTGAAGGCGCTGAACATCGACGACGAAAAGTTTCCGCCGCGCGAGCTGAGCTACTTCATCAATTCGGCCAAGGAACAGGGCCTGCGGCCGCACGAAGTCGAAGCCTTCGACGATTTTGCACGTCGGCGCGTCGAGCTGTACCAGGCCTACGAAGCGCAGTGCCAGCGCGAGGGCGTGGTCGATTTCGCCGAACTGCTGCTGCGCTGCTACGAACTGCTGACGCGCAACGAACCGATCCGCGCGCACTACCAGCGGCGCTTCCGCCACCTGCTGGTCGACGAATTCCAGGACACCAATGTGCTGCAGTACCGCTGGCTCAAGCTGCTGGCCGGTCTGGGCACCGACCATCAGGCCGCGGTGATGGCGGTCGGCGACGACGACCAGAGCATCTATCGTTTCCGCGGGGCCGAGGTCGGCAACATGCGCGACTTCGAACGCGAATTCCATGTCGACAATGTCATCCGGCTGGAGCAGAACTACCGCTCGCACGGCAACATCCTCGACGCGGCCAATGCCGTCATCAAGCAGAACACCGGCCGGCTGGGCAAGAATCTGTGGACCGAAGCGGGCAGCGGCGAGCCGCTGCGCGTCTATGAGGCGTTCAACGACATCGAGGAAGCGCGCTGGGTGGTCGAGGAAATTAAGGCGCTGATCAATGACGGCGCGGCGCGCTCCGACATCGCGCTGCTCTACCGCAGCAACGCGCAGTCGCGCGTGCTCGAACACGCGCTGTTCTCGGCCGCGATTCCCTACCGCGTGTATGGCGGCCTGCGCTTCTTCGAGCGGCAGGAGGTGAAGCACGCGCTGGCCTACATGCGCCTCATTGCCAATCCGCACGACGACACCGCCTTCACCCGCGTGGTGAATTTCCCGACGCGTGGCATCGGTGCCCGTTCGCTCGAGCAGCTGCAGGACGCGGCGAAGGCGTCCGACTCCAGTCTGTACGGCGCGCTGAACCTGCTGACCGGCAAGGCGGCGCAGTCGGTCGGCCATTTCATCGATCTGGTCGATCAGCTGCGCTTCGCGTGCGAGGGTCTGACACTGCCGGAAATGGTCGAGCAGGTGCTGGAGCTGTCGGGCCTGCGCGCGCACTACAAGACCGAGAAGGAAGGTCAGGAGCGCATCGCCAACCTGGACGAGATCATCAACGCAGCAAGCAACTTCAGTTCCGAAGAGGGTTACGCGCAGGTGGCGGCGGAAGACGAAGCCGCGCCACCCGATCCACTGGCAGCCTTCCTGTCGCACGCGTCGCTGGAAGCGGGCGAACACCAGGCGGATGCCGGCCAGGCGGCGGTGCAGCTGATGACGGTGCATTCGGCCAAAGGGCTGGAATTCGACGCGGTATTCCTCGGCGGACTGGAGGAAGGGCTGTTCCCGCACGAGAATTCCATCCTCGAACGCGAAGGGCTGGAGGAAGAGCGACGATTGATGTACGTCGCGATCACCCGCGCGCGCCGCCGTCTTTACCTGTCATTCGCACAGTCGCGCATGCTGCACGGCCAGACCCGCTACAACCTGCGCAGCCGCTTCTTCGACGAGATACCGGCCGAGTTGATGAAGTGGCTGACGCCGCCGGCCACGGCGCGTGGTTTCGGCAGCTTCGGCAACGCGACGGTGCCGCCGACGCCGGCCAGCAGCAACCCGCGCACCTTCGGCAGCGGCCGCAAGTCGCCGTCCGGCAATGACAGCGGCTTTCGCATCGGTCAGCAGGTGAACCACGCGAAGTTCGGCAGTGGCGTCATCGTCAACGCCGAAGGCTCCGGCTCGGATGCCCGGGTGCAGGTCAATTTCGGCCGCGAAGGCGTCAAGTGGCTGGCGCTGGCGGTGGCCAAGCTGAGCGCGGTCTGACATGAACTGGCGCGTCGCCCTCCTGTTGTCGGCGCTGCTGTGCGGCGCAGCCAGGCAGGTCGCGGCCAGCGATCAGTGGCGCACTGCGCATCTGCGCGGCGAATGCGAATCGGCCCTGACCGAGGCGCGTGCCGCCGCGGACGCAGGCAGCGCCGAGGCCCTGCTTCAGCTGTCCGACTGGCATTTTTTCGGCACCTGTCTGGACAAGGACGACATTGCGTCGGCGCGTTTTGCGATGCAGGCGGCGCAGGGCGGGTTGCCGCGCGCCCAGGCGGTCGTTGGCCAGCTGTACGCCAGCGGGCTGGGCGTCGAGCGCGATGACGCAGAGGCGCGCCGCTGGTATCTGCTGGCGGCCGACGCCGGCGATGCCGAAGCCATGCTGTTGCTGGCGCGCCACCTCGAAGCCGATACCAGCAATCCGGTTGCGGCCGATGTCGCGCTGGCCTGGGCCAACCGTTCGGCGGAAGCCGGCTATGCCCCGGCTTTTGTCCATCTGGCGCAGCTGTACAGCGGCGGCGGCGCGCAGACCGATTACGCAAAGGCGGCGCAGTGGCTCGACCGGTCCATCGAGTCAGGCTACAAGGACAACGGCGTATGGGTGGCCTATTCATGGGCCTGTCTGAATCTTGGCCGCTACGACGATGTGCTGCGCGCCGCCGATCAGGTGCCGAAGGAAGCGGCCGAGTACAAGGCGGCGCAGATCAACCGCGCGCACGCGCTGTTGCTGAATGGCCAGATCGGCAATGCGCGCGAGGTCTATGCCGCCAACCTCACGCTGCGCGGCGAAGACGAGTTCCGTCGCATCCTGCGCGACGATTTCGCCGAACTGCGCCGCTCCGGCCGTGCGCACCCGGCGATGGCGCGCATCGAGAAGCTCTTCGCCATCGGCGCCGACCCGCAGTGAGCCGCCAGGCGGTGCATCGGGATCGCTATCGTCGCTACGCTGAACTCGCCGCCGAACAGGTCGAGGGGCGCGACTATCGCGTCACCGTGCTGTACCGAGGCAGCGGTATCGCGGTGATCGCACCGCACGGTGGGCGCATCGAACGCGGTACATCCGACGTGGCGCGGGCAATTGCCGGCGAGGCGTTCGATCTTTATCTGTTCGAAGGCTGCCTGCCGTCACTCAATTTCGAAACCCTGCATCTGACCAGCCGGCATTTTGACGAGCCGCGTGCGCTGGCGCTGATCGACGGCTGCCACACGGTGCTGGCGGTACATGGCGTTGCCGATACCGGTGAGCGGGCGCTGCTCGGCGGACGCGACAGCCACCTGGCCTGCGCGATCGCCGATCGGCTGTTCGTGCGCGGCGTACGTGCCCAGGTGTCGGGTCACCGGTATCCCGGCCGCGATGCCGCGAATGTCTGCAACCGCGGCGCGAGCGGGCAGGGGGTGCAGCTGGAATTGAGCGACCGCCTGCGCGGCGGGCCACTGGAAGCGGCGGTGGTCGAGGCGGTACGGCTGGCGCTTGCTGACAGGCTGAGCGCCAACGAAGCCTAGCTGCCGCCGCGCAGTGGCGCCGCCAGGTCTCCGGAGCAATTCAGGTACTGCGCCGTGACGTCGCGCGGCGCCGGGCCGGTGAACGGAATTTCGATGTCGCCGCCGACCTGCCCGAGCACCAGGGTGCCGCCGAAGAACATGAAATTGCGCATCAGCGTCGCCCAATCCAGCCGCGCGTCGGCTTCGAAGCCGGGCAGCGTGAGCAGACCTTCGTTGGGTATCAGCAGCACGGCTGGCCTGAACTGGCCGATCTCGAGCCGGGCCAGCACCGGCAGCGCACCGCCGCCGGGAGGTGGCCGGACTTCCACCCGTGCCGCCACGTCGTCACCGACCCGTTCGCGCAGGATCTGGATGTCCCAGCCCTGTATCGACACCGCACTGCCGCAGCGGCGGGGCCAGCCGCTGTCCAGACCGACCACCGCGCGATAGCTGCCGGCCGCGCCGGCGGAAGCGGCACCCAGGCAAAGCAGGAGGAAGAGGAGGCGGCGAAGCATGGCCCTTCAGACAGGGTGAAGCGGCTGCGAGTTCGACCGCTCGGTCACCGCTGCCACCGCCCTCGTAGCCGCTGCGGCGCATCGAACGCGATCATCGCGACCACGGCGATCAGTGGCTTTCGAGCAGCTCGTACAGCGCCACGAATTCCTGGGTGACCTTGTGGCTGGGGGCGAAATGGATCAGCGGCTGCGCCGCTTCGTGCGATTCCTTCACCTTGACCGATGACGACAGCGCGGCTTCGAGCACCGGCAGGCCTTCGTCGCGCAATTCCTGCACCACGCGCACCGGCAGGCTGGAGCGCGCCTGGAACTGGTTCACCACGATGCCTTCGAGTTTCAGCCCTTCGTTGTGGTCGCCGCGGATTTCCTCGATGTTTTCGATCAGCGTGTACAGCGCCTTGCGCGAGAAATCGTCGCAATCGAACGGGATCAGCACCGATTCGGCGGCGATCAGCGCACAGCGCGAGTAGAAGTTGAGCGCCGGCGGCGTATCGATGTAGATGTTGTCGAAGTCGTCCAGCGCTTCGAGCGCCTCGCGCAGCTTGTAGATCTTGTACCGCGATTCCAGCTTGTTTTCGAGTTCGGCCAGCTGCGGGCTGGCGGTCATGACCGACAGGCCCGGGTGGCCGGTGTCGCTGATGAATTCGGCCGTGTCGCGTGGCGTGAGCTTGAAATTGAGGATCTGGTCGAAGAAGTCGGCCGCGCCGAGTTCCACCTTGTCGGCGGCGTCTCCGAGCAGGTAATGGCTGGAGTTGCACTGCGTGTCGAGATCGATCACCAGCGTGCGTTGGCCGCGCGCGGCACTGATGGCGGCCAGATTGCAGGTGATCGTGGACTTGCCGACGCCACCCTTCTGGTTGAACACGACACGACGCATGACGGACTCCGGTGGATTCGATCCTGCATTCTGCCAAAACCGACGGTGCAGTGCACCATGAACTTGGCCGGTAGAATCCGGGCTCATGTTCCGGAACCTGCCCTCCCGATGACTGATTTCGCTGTACGCATGCACCGTACCGGTGGCCCCGAGGTGTTGCAGTACGAGGCGGTCGAGCCGTGCGACCCCGCGTCAGGCGAGGCGCGGGTGCGCCAGCACGCCATCGGCGTCAATTTCATCGACATCTACTATCGCTCCGGGCTCTACCCGATGCCGCTGCCCGGCGGGCTGGGTCTGGAGGCTGCGGGCGTGGTCGAGGCGGTCGGTGCTGGCGTCACCGGCATCGCACCCGGCGACCGCGTGGCCTATGCCGGCGGGCCGCCCGGTGCCTACGCCTCGGTGCGCAACCTGCCGGCCGACCGTCTGGTGCGGCTGCCCGATGCGATCGATTTCGACACCGCCGCTGCCTTGATGCTCAAGGGGCTGACTGCTCAGTATCTGCTGCGTCGGACCTGCCGCATCGAACCGGGTGACAGCGTACTGCTGCACGCCGCGGCCGGTGGCGTCGGTCTGATTGCCAGCCAGTGGGCGCAGGCGCTCGGCGCGACGGTCATCGGCACGGTCAGTACGCTGGCCAAGGCCGAACTGGCCCGTGCCCACGGTTGCGCTCACGTGCTGACCGATGTGGCACCGGCCGACCTGCCGGCGCAGGTTCGGGCGCTGACGGGCGGCAAGGGCGTTCGCGTGGTGTATGACGGCATCGGCCGCGACACTTTCATGGCTTCGCTGGACTGCCTCGCCCCGCTCGGCATGATGGTCAGCTTCGGCAACGCGTCGGGTCCGGTCGCCGCTTTCGAACCGGCCATGCTGGCGCAGAAGGGTTCGTTGTTCCTGACCCGCCCGACCTTGTTCCATTACGTCGCGCAGCGCGCCGACCTGCTGGCCGCTGCGGACGAATTGTTCGCCCGGGTGGCCGACGGCACCGTGCGTGTCGCCATCGGGCAGCGTCATGCGTTGAAGGACTGCGCACGCGCGCATGAAGCGCTCGCTGCACGGCTTACCACCGGTTCCCTTTTGCTCACGCCGGATTGAGGCATGAGGAAGGAGCGGGCGGAACACACTGTGTCCGGCGTGGCACGTCGTTTACCGATTGACCAAGCGGAGCGTTCCCGATGAAGTTTCTGTTGTCGCTGCTGGCCTGCTGTTGCATGCTTTCATCCGCCATCGCGCAGACGCCTGCCCAGACGGCCTTTCTGAAGGCGGAAACGCGCAGGATCGAAGATCAGTTCGTACGTCGCATCGTCGATATCACCCGCCTGCCCGACGCACAGGTGCGTTCGGCGATGCCGGCGGAAGGCCGCATCACCGACCCGGCCGCGCGCGTGGTCGCGGCCATCGAACAGCAGCGTGGCCAGCCACTGAGTGACGAGCAGAAGCAGGCCATCGCGCAGGCCGACGAGGAACGTCGCAGTGCGCTGGTCGCGGCGCGTGCGGCAGCAAAGGACAAGTAGCCGCGGCGCGCGGGTAGATCGGGCAAAGGCAGCACAAGGCCAGCAACATGGCCGTGACAGGTAACAGCGAAATCAAATAGCCATCACAGCAGCGCTGGCCGGGAGAAAAACGATATGGGATCCAAGGTGTGCGCCATTGTCGGCATGGGAACCGGGGTCGGTGCCGCGGTGGCGCGGCGCTTCGGCGCCGAAGGCTATTGCGTGGCGATGATTTCGCGCAATGCCGGCAAGCTCGAGCGCTATGAACACGAACTGGCCGCGCGCGGGGTGACCGCGCAGGGCTTCGTGGCCGACGCAGGCAGCGACGAATCCATCGTGTGCGCCATCGAAAGCATGCGCCACGCGATGCCGCCGCCCGAGGTGCTGGTGTTCAACGCCGCGGTGCCGCGCGAAAGCGCGCCCTCGGTGCTCGACCCGGAAGCGCTTGCGGCGGATCTGCGCATCGGCGTGCTGGGCGCGCTGATCGCGGCGCGCGCCGTGCTGCCGGCGATGCGTGCTGCCGGCCAGGGCAGCATCCTGTTCACCGGCGGCGGACTGGCGATGGAACCGGTCGCCGCGGCTGCCTCGCTGTCAGTGCAGAAGGCGGCGTTGCGCAATCTGGTGTTCAGCCTGCATCAGGAGCTTTCGCCGGCCGGCGTGCATGCCGCCATC
Source organism: Methyloversatilis sp. RAC08 (assembly GCF_001713355.1). Lineage (NCBI taxonomy): Bacteria > Pseudomonadati > Pseudomonadota > Betaproteobacteria > Nitrosomonadales > Sterolibacteriaceae > Methyloversatilis > Methyloversatilis sp. RAC08. The sequence continues at coordinate 2,469,180 of NZ_CP016448.1, forward strand.
GTCACGATTGCCGGTGTGCTGCGCGAAGGCAGCCTGCTCGATTCGGCCCGCGTGGCCGACGCGTTCTGGACCCTGCATTCACAGCCCGGCGGCCAGTTCGCGCGGGAAATCGTACTTTCCTGAGCGTACTTTCCTGAGGCCGCTGCATGTATAGCGTACTGGTTGCGAACCCCAAGGGCGGTGCCGGCAAGAGCACGCTGGCGACCAACGTCGCGGCGCATTACGCCACCCAGGGTGCTCGTGTCATGCTGGGCGACATCGACCGCCAGCAGTCGGCGCGCCACTGGCTGGCCCTGCGATCGCCACTGCTGTCGCCCATTTCCGGCTGGGACATCGAACCTGACCTGCCGGCCCGCCCGCCGCGCGGTACCACCCATGTGGTCATCGACACACCGGCCGGCCTGCGCGGCAAGCGGCTCGAAACCATGCTGCGCAGCGTCGACCGCATCCTGGTGCCGGTGCAGCCGTCTATCTTCGATATTCTCGCCACCGGCGAATTCCTGAACGAGCTGGCGCAGCACAAGCGCATCAGTTCGGCGCGGGTGCGCATCGGCATCGTCGGCATGCGGGTCGACACGCGCACCCGTGCGGCGCAGGAGCTCGAGCGTTTCTGCGCCGGGCTCGATCTGCCGGTGCTGGGCTATCTGCGCAATTCCCAGCTGTACGTGCAGACCGCTGCGCACGGCATGAGCATTTTCGACCTGTCGCGCTCGCGCGCGCAGACCGACCGCGAACAGTGGCAACCCATCATCGACTGGCTGGATTCCCCATGAACAACCCGAACAGCAAAAGTCTGGCCGTCGTCCGCAACAGTTCCGACGAAGAAGGCGTGAAGGCACGCATCCTGTGCTTTGCCGGCAGCACGCGCGAGGCGTCGTTCAACCGCAGACTTGCGCTGGCAGCTGCCCGTGCCGTCGAAGAGGCCGGCGGTGAAGCCACCTTCATGGACCTGCGCGACCACCCGTTGCCGCTGTACGACGGCGATCTCGAAGCGTCGGCCGGCCTGCCGCTGGGGGTGCGCCCACTGAAGGAACTGTTCAAGTCGCACCACGGCCTGTTCATCGCGTCGCCCGAGTACAACGGTTCGTTCAGTGCGGTACTCAAAAACACGCTGGACTGGATTTCCCGCCCGGCCGGTGACGAAGCCGGCACGGTGCCGTATGCCGGCAAGGTTGCCGCGCTCGCCGCCGCCTCCCCCGGTGCGCTGGGCGGCCTGCGTGGTCTGGTGCATCTGAGGGCGGTGCTGCAGTCGGTCGGCGCGCTGGTGCTGTCTGAGCAGGTGGCCGTCGGCGGGGCGTCCACGGCCTTCACATCCGAAGGCCGTCTGGCCGACGAGCGGCTGCAGCAGATGCTGGACCGCACCGCACTGCGTCTGGTCGATGTGGCGGCGCGCCTGCGCCCCTGATTTCTTTCCGCTGATTTTCTGTCCGACTCCAGGAAGCAACAATGAAATACCTGCGTGTGCGCCATCAGGGCGCCGAACGGCTGGGCCGCATTGCCGGCGACTCTGTTGAACTTCTTGATGGCGACCTGTTCGGTGCGCCGCGCCCGACCGGCGAAACCGTGCCGCTGGCCGGCGTCGAATGGCTGATGCCCTGCGTGCCGCCGAAGATGATCATCATCGTGAACAACTTCCACGCAGCCGTGCAGAAGGCAGGCGGCAGCGTGCCGGCGGAGCCGCTGTTCCTCGTGCGCTCGCCGACTGCGTTGAACTGGCATGGCCAGCCGATTCCGAAACCGCTGGCCTTCGACGGTCGCGTGTTCTACGAGGGCGAACTGGGCGTGGTCATCGGCAAGGTCGCTCGCAACCTTGACGAGGCGCAGGCGGCCGACGCCATCTTCGGCTACACCTGCGTCAACGACGTGAGCGCGCTGGAACTGGTGGACAAGGACCCGTCGTTCGCGCAATGGACGCGCGCCAAGAGCTTCGACGGTTTCGGCTGTTTCGGTCCAGTCATCGAAACCGATGCGCTGCCGGCCGATGCCGAAGTGGTCACCACGGTCGGCGGGCGCGAGCGCCAGCGCTATCCGGTGTCCGACATGATCATCCCGCCGGTGAAGCTGGTGGCGATGATTTCGCGCGACATGACGCTGCTGCCGGGCGACGTGATCTGCTGCGGCACCTCGGTCGGCGTGCTGCCGATGAAGCCGGGCAGCACGGTTGAAGTGACCGTCACCGGGGTCGGCACGCTCAGCAACGTGTTCGCGCCCGCTGACTGAACGACCTGCGTCAATACGGCCCGGCTGCGTCTGATGCAGGCTTGACCGATGGATGCCCACGCCGGATTGCCGCACCTGCAGCCGCTGCTGCTGTTTCTTGCCATCGCGGGTCTGGTGATGCCGCTGCTGGCGCGCGCCCGGGTCAGTCAGGTGGTGGCTTTCCTGTGCGCCGGCGCGCTGGTCGGTCCGTATGGTCTGGGCCGGCTGGCCGCTGACCAGCCCTGGCTGGGTGCGCTCACCATCGCCGACGGCGAGGGCGTGCGCGGTCTGGCCGAGCTGGGCGTCATGTTCATGCTGTTCGTCATCGGCCTCGAACTGTCGGCGCGCCAGTTGTGGTCGCTGCGGCGCTGGGTGCTGGGCGTCGGCAGCGCGCAGTGGCTGGGCACCGGCGCGCTGATCGCCGGCATTGCGCTGGCCTTCGGGCACGGCCATGAAACGGCACTGGTGCTCGGACTCGGGCTCGCCATGTCATCCACCGCGGTGGTGATGCAACTCCTCGGCGAATCCGGTCAGACGCGCTCGACGGTCGGTCGCACGAGTTTCGCCGTGCTGTTGCTGCAGGACATTGCGGTCGTACCGCTGCTCATCCTGCTCGGCCTGATGACCGCTGCTGGCGCGGGCGGCACGGCGAGCGGCTTTGCATGGCTGCTGCTGACCGCGCTGGCCAAGGCGGCGCTGGCGGTGGCGCTCATCCTGCTGCTCGGCCGGCTCGTGCTGACGCCGCTGTTCCGCCGCGTGTCGGTGACCACGCAGGCCGACAGCTTCATGGCGCTGACACTGCTCGCCGCGCTCGGCGTCGCGGCGCTGACCGGCAGTGCCGGGCTGTCGATGGCGCTCGGCGCCTTCCTGGCCGGGTTGATGCTGTCCGAAACCGAATACCGCCATGCCGCGCTGCAGGCCATCGAACCGTTCAAGGGTCTGCTGATGGGGCTGTTCTTCGTGTCGGTCGGCATGAGTCTCGATCTGGTGACCGTGGCAGCCGACGCGCTGTGGCTAGCGGGATCGGTGATCGGCCTTTACGCACTGAAAAGCGCCGTGCTGTTCGCGCTGTTCCGCCTGTTCGGCCTGGCACGCGGTGACGCGGCCGAAGCGGCGCTGCTGCTCGGTCAGGCCGGCGAATTCGCGCTGATCGTCATCGGCATCGCGTTGAGCGCCGGTCTGCTGGATGCCCGTACCGGCAATTTCATGTTGCTGGTGGCCACGCTGAGCATGTTCATGACGCCGCTTGCGGCAAAGGCCGGGGGTGCGCTGCATCGGCGCTTCGATGGCGCTGCGGACACGGCGGGTGACGGTGCGACCGCGCAGGGCCTGCCCGAGCGGGAAGATGTGGTCATCATCGCCGGCTTCGGTCGGGTCGGACAGCGGGTGGCGCGCGTGCTGGACCGCGCCGGTCTGCCGTGGGTCGCCATCGAACGGCATGTCGCCGCGGCGGCGCGTCATCATGCGGCAGGTCGGACGGTGATTGTCGGCGATGCCGGCAGCCCGTCACTGCTGCATCATCTGGGTGCCGGTCGGGCCCGCGCGCTGGTCGTCACGATGGATGATCCTGCCGCGGCTCGGCATGTGGTGCATAGCCTGCACAGCGAATTTCCTGCGCTGCCGCTGATCGCGCGCGCGCGCGATGGCGCCCATGCTGCCGAACTGCGGGCAGCGGGCGCCAGCGAAGTCATTCCGGAGGCGCTGGAAGCAGCGCTCCAGTTGGGCGATCACGTGCTGGCGCAGCTGGATGTGTCGCCGGCACAGCGCAGCGAGCTGATCGACGCCGAACGCCGCAGCGCCGACTGAGCGTGGTCGCGCTGCGTCAGCGCTTCACGCCCGGCGGCAGTGCCGGCTTCATTTCGGTGGCACTCGGCTGCACGTGGTCGTGGCTCTCTATCGTCGGATGTTCCTGTCCGGCATGCACCTTGCGCGTCGACGGCTGAACGCCGATCGGCATCGCCAGCTTCTGCTCGGTCGCGCTCTGCGGTACATGGTCGTGCCCTTCGATCACCGGGTGTTCCTGGCCGGCATGCACCTTGCGCGTCGACGGCTTGACGCCCGGCGGCAGCGCAGGTTTCGTTTCGGTGGCGCTTGGCTGTTCGTGATCATGGCCTTCGATCACCGGGTGTTCGTGGCCGGCGTGCACCTTGCGTGTCGACGGGGTGACGCCGGGCGGCAACGCCGGCTTGCTGCCGACGTTGGCCGGTGCCTTGTCCTTCAGTGCATCGGCCGGATGCGGCGAACCGGCATGGCCCGACGCGCCGTCGGCCCATGCGGTCGTACAGGACAACGCGGAAAGTGCCAGAGCGGCCCAGATCCTGTTCATGATTGCTTCCTTCCGGTAGTGAGTGATTGCAGCCAGTGTGCGCCTCGCACGCGCTTGACGCATTGACCTGACTCAAAAGCATTGCGCGCAACCGGTCGTCGCGACACGCGGGTGGGGTGCGCGGCGTATTCTTCGTCGCGCCATGCCGCCCGCCCAACCCGTCCTGTTCCTGCACGCCAATGGCTACCCGGCCGGCGTGTACCGCCAGTTTCTCGCTGCCCTGGCGCGCCACCACCCGGTCGGGGCGATCGACGTGATCGCCGCCGCACACGGCCCCGGCCGTGGCTGGCGCAACCTGCTGACGCAGGTGCTGGCCCGGGTTGACGCGCTGCCGGATGAACCGCTCGCGCTGGTGGGGCATTCGATGGGCGGCTATCTCGCGGCGATGGCCGCTGCGCGCCGGCCGATGCGCGTGGCGCAGGTGGTGCTGATCGACGCGCCGCTGGTCCGCGGCTGGCGCGGCGCTTTCCTGTCGGCGTCACACTTCAGCGGCCTGTCGCGCAAGGCGGGTCCGGCGCCGATCGCCGCCCGCCGGCGCATGCACTGGCCATCGCGCGAAGACGCCCGGCGACACCTGGCCGACAAACCTTTCGTGCAGCGCTGGGCGCCCGGCGTGCTCGACGATTTCCTGGTCGCTGCGCTGACCGATCACCCGGATGGCGGTGTCACGCTGACCATTGCACGCGAAGCCGAGCGCGACATCTACGCCACGCTGGCGCACCGCGCCGCCCTGCGTGCCGTGCGCACGCTGCGCCGGCGCGGCACGCCCATCGGTTTCGTCGCCGGCAGCCAGTCGGAAGAACTGCGCCTCGCCGGCCGCGACGCCAACCGCGCCTTCTGGGGTGAGGACTGGCGCGAGCTGGACACCGGTCATCTGGTACCGATGGAAGCACCGCAAGCGTGTGCCGCTGTGGTGCAGGCGCTGCTCGGCGAACGTTGAACCATTGCCGTGTTCTGCACGCCGCCGTGCGTGGGCATCTGCCCGGCGTAACCGACCGACGGTACGTCTTTATTCGTCGGCAAACTCGCAGTGCCCGGAACCCAGTTCGACCGCCTGGGTCGCGGCGCGGCGCGCGGCTTCGAACATCGATTCGATGCCGATGTAGCGCGCGTCGCCCAGCGCGATGCCGGCTGCTGCGGCGATCACCACCTCGCTGTCGCCCACGCGCAGGGTCGCGGTCAGTTCCTGCAGCAGGCGGGCGGCAAGCTTTGATACGGCCGGAATGAGCTCATTGGAGCCGGCCAGTTCGCGCGCCGCCTGACCGGCCCGGAAGTCGGTCAGCAGCACCGCGAACTGGTGCTTTTCCAGATAGCTGACTGCGGCGCCCGGATAGCTGACCGGACGGAAACGCCGCGCCACCTCGGCCAGCACCTGTTCGGACACTTCCTGGCTGTACTGCGGCACCAGGTCTTCCATGCCGAACACATCGACCCACAGCAGTGCGAACGGGGCGCCGCCGACCTGGAACTGGTGCAGCGTCCACGCCAGCAGCGCGTCGAAGATGGGCCGGCTGGTCATGCCGGTGCGCGCTTCGAACCACATGCGCCGACGGGCGCGTTCCTCGGCGCCGCGTCGCTCGCTGACGTCGGTGATGAAACCTTCGATCACCAGCAGCTCGCCCTGCGACGAGAACACGCCGCGCCCCTGTTCCCACACCCACAGATAGACGCCATTGACGTCGGCGATGCGGTAGGAAATCTGATACGGCTTGTGCTGCGCCAGATTGGCCTGCACCTGAGACCAGACGAATTCGCGGTCTTCCGGGTGGATCAGGCTGCCGAAGGCCACGCGACGGTTGTCGACCAGTTCCCACGGTTCGTAGCCGGTCAGGTCGACGCAGCCGTCGCTGACGAACTCCATCGTCCAGTCCGGATCGTTGCGGCCGCGATAGACCATGCCGGGTACATTGGCGAGCAGCGTGTTCAGGTAGCGCCGGCTGGAACCGAGCTCTTCGCTGCGGCGCCGGCGCGTGACCTCGGTCAGCGTGCCGACGACGCCGGCCAGGTCGCCGTCGGGCAGCGTGCATGACTGCGCGCGCAGCATGACCCAGAACACGTTGCCGCTGGCGGCGACCAGACGCACTTCGCTGACCAGCTGGTCGAGCTGGCCGCTGGCGACCGACAGCAGCGACCTCTGCACGCCGTCGCGCTCTTCCGGGTGCACGGCCGCGCTCAGCAGGCGCCCCCGGCAGTCGGCGACGCTGCGGCCGGTGAGCCGCTCCCACGCGCGATTCAGATAGCCGATTCGGCCCTCGGTATCGGTCTTGAACAGCACAAGATCGATCTGGTCCAGCACCACCGGCATGTCATGTTCGCTGTCGTCGCGTGCCGGCACGGCCGCGGCATCCGGGCTGAACTGGATCAGCAGGCTGCCGGGTACTGCCGGCAGCGGCGAAATGCTGGCGTGCAGCTTCACCGGCAGGCCCGTGGCGCTGACCATGCGCAGCATGCTGTCGGCGGCCGTCGGAGTGCTGCCGGCAGCGATCGCAAACAGCGAAGCGAAGCGGGCATGATCGACCGGATGCAGCAGATTGGTGAACGGCAGGCCGACCACTTCATCGGCACGCCCGCGGTAGTCGAGCAGCGCCAGAAAGGCCTGGTTGGCGAAACTGATGGTCGGTCCTTCTATCGTGACCGAGGGCGATGAAATGTTGTGGCACAGTTCACCCGCCCATTGCGTCTGTTGTGCAGTGGCATCTGGGCGCCGCCGCAGCGGTGCGTCGGACCATGTCTGTCGCCGCAACAGCAGCACCAGCAGCAGTCCGCCCAGTCCGACTGCGGCAGGTAGGCCGTAGGCCGCGCTGCCGCCGTGCCAGGTGCCGACCACGGCAGCAAACATCAGGGCGAGCGTCCATGCGGAAAACAGATACAGGGCCATCGTGATTCGATTCCTTTCAGGCGCCGGGAGGCGCTACCCGCTGTATACCGGATTGACGGTCATGCTGGCCGGCTGCGCGCTGTGCGCGGTGCTGGCCTTCTGGGGCAGCGTCGAAACGGAGCGGCAGTTTTCGCAGGTATTCGGCCGCCTGGTCGCGCTGTGCGCCGCGCCTGCGGCCGCCGAAGGCGCGCTGTGCGACGTGGTGGCCGGCGTCGAGCGTGCGCTGCTCGAACGGGTGGCCGTCATGCTGCTGCTGCAGGGGCTCTGCCTGCTCGCGATTGTCGTCGGCTGCGTACTGATTGCACATCGGGCCTATCGTCTGCTCGTGTGCCGCAGCGAGGCCGCATTGAGCCTGATGCCGGAAAGCAGCCGCGCACGCGGGCGCGACGAGATCGAGCGGCTGGTCGAAAGCCTGGCCGAAATGACCGCGCGCCAGGCCGGGCTGGAGGCGGAAGTGCGCTGGCGCCAGCAGGTCACGGCGGAACAGTTGCGGCGCAAGGCGCTGGAACTGCAGACGCTGCACCAGGTGGCGCGCACCTTCACCAACAGCGAAGTGTCGGCGTTCAGCCTGCTCGGCGGCCTTGCCCAACTGGAATCGGCGCTCGGCGCGCGCACCGTCGCGCTGAGCCTGGGCGCCGCCGCGCGGCAGGCGCTGGGTGCCGACGCCGTACTGGCGACCCATGGCGAGCCCGCGATCATGGCTCAACTGGCCGACCAGCCGGCGGCGCGCGAAATCACCGCGCGCGTGGTGCCGCCGGGTGCAACCGGCCCGACCTGTTCGCTGGTGCTGCCGGTGTGCCGCGGCGATCTCGCACTGGGTACGCTGGTCGCCGAATTTCCCGAGCATGCGCGGGTCGATGACCCGCAGGTCAAGCTGGCCGAAAGCTTCGCCCATCTGGCTGCGCTCGCGCTGTCCGGCGTCAGTCGCAGCCAGGAGGAAAGGCGGGTGGCGCTGATGGAGGAACGCACGGCGATCGCCGGCGAACTGCACGATTCGCTGGCGCAGTCGCTCGCCTACATGAAGATCCAGGTGGCCCGGCTGCAGCGCGGTCTCGATCGTGAAAAGCATCCGGCCGACGTCGCTCAGGCCGCGCGCGAACTGCGCGAGGGGCTGTCGGCCGCCTACCGTGAGGTGCGCGACCTGATCGCCGCCTTCCGCGTGCGCATGGGCCCGGGCGGGCTGCTGTCGTCGGTGCAGGCCACGGTCGATGAGTTCGCGCAGCGCAGCGGTCTCGACATCAGTTTCGTGCACGATCTGGGCCGCTGCCAGCTTGGCGTGAACGAGGAGTTCCACGTGATGCAGGTCATCCGCGAAGCGGTGTCGAACACGGTGCGCCACGCACGGGCTTACCATGTCTGGATCAGCATGCATTACGGGCCCGGACATCTGCTCACCGCCATCGTGGACGACGACGGTCGAGGCCTGACCAATCCCTACGCGGAAACGAACCACTATGGCCTGTCCATCATGCGCGAGCGCGCCAGCTCGCTCGGTGGCGAGGTATCCGTGGTACACCGGCCGGGCGGCGGCACCCGGGTGCAGCTGGCATTTGCGCCGCAGAAGCTGCCGGCCGACACCCTTACAGACGTGACGACATGAGCATACGCATACTGCTGATCGACGACCATCCGCTGTTTCGCAAGGGCGTGGCGCAACTGGTGCGCGCCGACGAAGAACTCGAACTGGCCGGCGAAGCCAGCGACGGCGTGACCGGCCTCGCGCTGGCCGCCGAAACCGATCCCGACCTGATCCTGATCGATCTCAACATGAAGTCGGTGAATGGCATCGAAACGCTGCGCCGGCTCAAGGCTGCAGGCGTGCGCGGCCGCTGCGTCATGCTGACCGTGTCCGATGACGAACGCGACGTGCTGGATGCGATGAAGGCCGGTGCCGACGGCTATCTGCTGAAGGACATGGAACCGGAAGAGCTGTGCCAGCGCATCAAGCAGTCGGTGGCCGGCACCGTGGTGCTCGACGGCAGCGTCGCCGGCCTGCTGGCGCATGCGCTGAACGCGCCGCCGGCCGCCACGCATACCGACCTGACGGAACGCGAGCGCGAAATTCTCGGCCTGCTGTCGGACGGGCGCAGCAACAAGGAAATTGCCCGTGTACTCGGCATTTCCGATGCAACGGTGAAGGTGCATATCAAGCATGTGCTCAGCAAGCTCAACATGAAAAGCCGCCTCGAGGCGGCCGTGTGGGCGCTGCAGAACCCGCAGTTCCGACGCGCTGCCGCCCACGACTGAGGTGCGCGTCGCCGGCTTGCGCCGGCCCCTGAAAGGAAAACCGGCAGACAGCAGCCCTCGGGGGCTGCCGCTGCCGGCTGTGCTGCACCAGCGCTGGCGGATGCTCAATACACGGCCAGGCTGTGCGACACCACCACCACGACGACACCGGCAGCCAGCGTCACATAGGGCAGCACCCCGGCGCGCTTGCCGCCTGAGGGCAGCTGGTCGTTCAGGTGCATGTCCTCGACCATCGCGTCCGGAAAGCTGCCCTTGTCCTGCACGTAGTGGCGGTACAGGAACACGGGGATGATCAGCGACGCGAACACCAGACCGGCCGTCAGCGTGCCGGCGCCGTAGATGTCGGCACCCAGACCCATCAGCGCGAGATTGACGAAGGCGAGCACGACGCCGATGCCCAGGATGATGTTCGGTGCCTTGAACGGACGCTCCCAGTCCGGACGGTCGATGCGATGGATCCAGCCGGAGTTCAGGTTCAGGAAGTTGAAGATGATGTAACCGACATTGGAGCAGGCGAGCACGAAAACGTAGTCGGACAGCATCAGCAGGATGAGGTTGAAGCCGAGGTCGGTCCACATCGCGCGTGTCGGCGCGCCGTGTTCATTGACGTGCGACAGGTAGCGCGGCAGCCAGCCATCGACCGACGCCTGATACAGCGTGCGCGACGAACCCGCCATCGACGTCATGATGGACAGCAGCACCGCCAGCACCAGCATGACCACCAGCACGTTCGCCACCATTTCGCCGCCGCCCACCATGTGCGACATCACGTTGGCCACACCCATGCCGCTGTACACCTCGGGTGCGAGCATGCCGCTGTAGACCGCCGGCGAGGTCACCGTGCCATCCGCCTCGACCACCGGCGGCGTGACGATTTCACCCAGACCGAGGTGACCCTGGAAGGCCAGCGGCACCAGCGTGAACACGACGATGCACAGCAGGCCGGAAAACAGGATGGCCTTGAAGGTGTCCTTCTTCGGATCCTTGAATTCGCGCGTGTAACAGACCGCCGTTTCGAAGCCGTAGGTCGACCACGCTGCGATGAACAGGCCGCCCGCCATCAGCGTGACGCCCGCCATATTCCATGAGCCATCGACCACCACACCGTTCTCCCATGCGATGGGCACCATCGGCGAGAAGTGGGTCGACGGCATGTCGCCGGACAGCAGCGGCACCAGTGCGATCAGCATCAGCGGAATCAGCGCCGTGATGCCGAGCACCATGGTCGTGCGCGCCGAGCGCAGGATGCCGCCGTGCTGGATGCCGAACACCGCCAGCAGCAGCACGACACCGACCAGGAAGGTGGCGTTGATGCGCAGCTCGAGGCCGGACCGGATGAAGCCCAGATCGAGCAGCGTCAGCTGCCAGGTGTTGATCGCCGCGTCGGCAGGGAACAGCGCACCCAGTATGTATCCCGCTGCCAGCCCGGAGCCGATGGCCAGCACTGGCGACCAGGCGAACCAGTTGCACCATACCGATACCGGCGCAATGATCTTGCTGTAGCGCACCCAGGCCACCGCGCCATACACCGACGCCCCGCCCGACTTGTGTGGGAACAGGCCGGCGATTTCGGCGTAGGTGAAGGCCTGTATGAAGCCGAAGCCGATCGACAGCGCCCATACCATCCATGACGGCTTGCCGACGGTCGCCGCGATGGCACCGATGGAAAACAGCACCAGCGCCGGCACGCCGCTGGCTACCCAGAACGCACCGGTCCAGTCGATCTTCCGGTGCAGTGAAGCACTTTCGGCGCGGCTGGCCGACCGTACCGGCGCCGCTCCGATCACATCCGCATTGCTGCTCATGTCATATCCCCTTTAGCGAGAAGGGCTGCGTCGCGGCAGCCCTTCGGTCATCAGAACGTGCGCTTGACGTACAGCAGCCATTTGCTGTCGCCGGTGTCCTTGCAGCGCGTTGCCGCGCCGCCGACGTTGTCGCAGATGGTGTAGAAATTCTTGTCGGCATTGGTGTCGACATAGGCAAGCGCCGCCTGCCAGCCACCGTCGAAGTTCTTCGTGATGCCGACCTTCCAGTCGGTGAAGTCGTAGTCGTCGTAGTTCTTCACCTTCTGATGACCGACGTGCAGGTTGGCGATCCAGCCCGGCAGGAACTCGTAGTTCGCGTTCGCTTCCAGATAGTCGGAGCCGTCCGAATCGGCGCCGAACGCCTTCTTGCTGAAACCGAAGTAGTCGGTCACCGCGTACGAGTACTTCAGCTGGATGAACTTCCAGGTCACGGCGGCGTTCAGTTCCAGCGTGTTCAGGCTTTCGCCGGACGGATCGTACTTGCCGCCCGGGAAGATGAACTGCAGGAAGCCGACATCGAACAGGAAGTCGCCCATCGTCTTCGCATAGCCGCCATACACGTCGATTTCGCCGGTGGCGTTCGACAGCGCCAGGTCGCTCACATTGGTGCCCCACACACCGAGGTAGAGCCCGGACTCGTGCGCCAGATCGAAGCCACCCTGCACAGCCGGCTTTTCCTGCGTGTAGCTGATGCCGCGGAAGATGTACTGCGAGAACACGCCCACGTTGGCGCTGATCGTGTACGACGGCGCCGGCGCCTCTTCCGCCTGTGCGGCGAACGGTGCGACGAGCAGGCCCAGCAGCAGCGCGCTCAGGGTCTTGTGACGAAAACGTTCATGCATGGTGCTCTCCTGTGATCCACGGTTGTCGGGCGATCTGTACGACGGACGACGGGCCCAGCGCCGTCCGCCTGTTCTGCGTCACGGCAGTCGGCATCGAATCCGGCTGCGGTGCATTGATGCTCGGGAATGAGGGTGCTGCGGGGTGTGACGAACCGGTCGCGCCAGTGCGCCCGGAAGTCGTGATGTGGGACCGATTATTGAAACGTCGCTGCCGCGCGAACAATTCTCACAAGGGGTTACCCACTAATGGGTAAGGCGCGGACGAAGGCGTTCTGTGGGAGCGGCACCGGTTTTGCGGGAGCGGCGGCCCCGCCGCGATGCGCACGCTGATCAACGGTCATCGCTGCACTGATCGCGGCGAGGCCGCCGCTCCCACAGGCGCCGCTCCCACAAGTCCGCCGCTCCCACAGGGACAGACCGGCCCTACCCCCTAATGGGTAACTCCTCTTGAGAATTGTCCGCACCGGTCGCGCTTCGCATCATTCGCCGCACCTGACGGTCGGCTTGATGCCGGGCGTCCGGCGGGCGACCCGGCGCAAGCGGCGCCGTCGCAGCCGTATCCCGAACGGAACTGACAAGAGGAATCCACAGCATGAACAAGCGTGTTGCCATCATCGGCGCCGGCCCGAGCGGGCTGGCCCAGCTGCGTGCCTTCCAGTCTGCGGCGGCCAAGGGCGCAGACATTCCCGAACTGGTGTGTTTCGAAAAGCAGTCGGACTGGGGTGGCATGTGGAACTACACCTGGCGGACCGGGCTGGACGAGCACGGCGAGCCGGTGCACGGCAGCATGTACCGCTATCTGTGGTCGAACGGCCCGAAGGAATGTCTGGAGTTCGCCGACTACACCTTCGACGAACACTTCGGCCGCCCGATGGGTTCCTACCCGCCGCGCGAAGTGCTGTGGGACTACATCAAGGGCCGCGTCGAAAAGGCCGGCGTGCGCAAGCACATCCGCTTCAACACCTCGGTGCGCAACGTGACCTGGGACGAGGGGACAAAACTGTTCACGGTCACCGTGCACAACTACGAGCAGGACCTCACCTACTCGGAAACCTTCGACTTCGTGGTGGTGGCCAGCGGCCACTTCTCGACCCCCAACGTGCCGTACTTCCCGGGCTTCGAAACCTTCGGCGGCCGCGTGCTGCATGCCCACGACTTCCGCGACGCACTCGAATTCAAGGGCAAGGACGTGCTCATCGTCGGCGCCAGCTACTCGGCCGAGGACATCGGTTCGCAGTGCTACAAGTACGGCGCACGCTCGATCACCAGCTGTTACCGCACCAACCCGATGGGCTACAAGTGGCCGGACAACTGGGATGAAAAGCCGCAGCTGTTGCGCGTCGACGGCCATATGGCCCATTTCGCCGACGGCAGCAGCAAGCACATCGACGCGGTCATCCTGTGCACCGGCTACAAGCACCACTTCCCCTTCCTGCCGGAAGAGCTGCGCCTGAAGACCGACAACCGCCTGTGGCCGCTGAACCTCTACAAGGGCGTGTTCTGGGAAGAGAACCCGGCGCTGATCTATCTCGGCATGCAGGACCAGTGGTACAGCTTCAACATGTTCGACGCCCAGGCCTGGTATGCACGCGACGTCATCCTCGGCCGCATCCCGCTGCCGTCGCCGGAAGCCATGCACGCCGAGGACATGGCCTGGCGCGAAGAGGAACTGACGCTGGAAACGGCGCAGGAAATGTTCGAATTCCAGGGCAAGTACATCGGCCAGCTGATCGAAGCGACCGACTATCCGAGCTTCGACATCGCGGCGGTCAACAAGACCTTCCTCGAGTGGAAGAACGACAAGTACGAGGACATCATGGGCTACCGGAACAAGTGCTACGCTTCCCTGATGACCGGCACCATGGCGACGCCGCACCACACGTCATGGCTCGACGCGCTCGACGATTCGCTCGAGGCCTACCTGAACGAACCGGCCGACCAGGAACACGCCTGACCTGCTGCAGCGTGCGGGCGGCATCAACGCAGATGAGCCCGCATCCGATGAACCCCGTTGCGGTCCGTCGCGCCCCTGCAGCACGGCGCCGGACTGCGGGTGACCGCATCTGATGAACACGATAGTCGAACCTTCTTTCAACCCGTCGATCGCCGCCCGTCCGCGTCCGGCGCATGTCCGTCATGTCGCACCCGGCGGTGCAACGGTCGCGTTCGATCTCGCAGCCGGCGACCGGGTCACGCTGATCGACCCGGAAGGCCTGCAGCCCGGCGACTTCTATATCGCCGGACCGGCCGGCCTCGCGGCCGCCATGCTGCCCGGCGTGGCCCTTGACCCGGTTGATGCAGCCGGCACTCCGGCCGCTGCGCTGATGCACGGCGCTCCCGCCGGCTGGCGTCTGCTGCGCGCCCGCCTGTTCGGCACCGACAGCCTGCCCGGCACCCGGCTCGACTTCACCGCGCCGGGTGCCGTGCGCTGTCTGCTGCACGCGCCGGGCTCCGACATGGCGCCCGATGCGCAGGACGCACCGACCGAACTGATCGCCGACATCGTCTGCGCTGAACCGCTCAGCGGCCAGGCGCCGCCGCCGCTGGCGGAACCGGTGCTCGACCTGCGCGTCGCGGCCGGCACGGCGCACGCCTACCGCGTGAAGGCCGGCGACTACATCCAGGTGATCGACGTCGACGGCCGTCAGTGCTCCGACTTTCTCGCCTTCGACGCGGCCGCGCTGGCACGCGGTCAGGAGTACGACCTCGACCCGACCACGACGCGCACGCTGACCGGCACCGCCAATCCGGGCCCGGGCCTGCTGTCGAAGTACTACGACGAGCGGCAGGTGGCGCTGGTCGAAGTGGTGCGCGACACCGTCGGCCGGCACGACACCTTCATGCTTGCCTGCAGCGCCAAGTACTACGACGACATGGGCTACCCCGGTCACGCCAACTGCAGCGACAACTTCAACAACGCGCTCGAACCGCTGGGCATCGCGCGCCGTGCCGGATGGCCGGCGATCAACTTCTTCTACAACACCATCGTCAATCACGACGACAGCATCGGTCTCGACGAGCCGTGGTCGCGCGCCGGCGATTACGTGCTGATGCGCGCACTGACCGATCTGGTCTGCGCGTCGTCGTCCTGCCCGGACGACATCGATCCGGCCAATGGCTGGTACCCGACCGACATCCATGTGCGCGTGTATGACGGCTCGAACAACTTTTCCAAAGGGATCGCACACCGCATGACGCCCGACGCCACCCCCCGACTGACGCGCGAATCCGGCTTCCACGCCCGCACCGCCGCACTCACCCGCAACCTGGTCGAGTACCGCGGCTTCTGGCTGCAGACCTCGTTCGCCGCCAACGGCCCGATCGACGAATACTGGGCCTGCCGCGAGCGCGCCGCGATGATCGATCTGTCGGCGCTGCGCAAGTTCGAAATCACCGGCCCGGATGCCGAAGCCCTGCTGCAGCGGGCCACCACGCGCAACATCCGCAAGTTGGCGGTCGGCCAGATCGTCTACGCCGCGCTGTGCCATGAGCACGGCGGCATGATCGACGATTGCACCGTGTTCCGCCTGGCGCAGAACAACTTCCGCCTGGTGTGCGGCGACGACTGGTGCGGCGTGTGGCTGCGCGAGCTGGCGGCGCAGCACGGCCTGCGCGCCTGGGTGCGTTCATCCACCGACCAGCTGCACAACCTGTCGGTGCAGGGACCG
This sequence comes from Methyloversatilis sp. RAC08, assembly GCF_001713355.1. Lineage (NCBI taxonomy): Bacteria > Pseudomonadati > Pseudomonadota > Betaproteobacteria > Nitrosomonadales > Sterolibacteriaceae > Methyloversatilis > Methyloversatilis sp. RAC08. The sequence continues at coordinate 2,485,145 of NZ_CP016448.1, forward strand.
AAGTCGCGCGACATCCTGCGCGACATCGTGGTCACGCCGCCGACCCACGCTTCGATGGACGAACTGAAGTGGTTCCGCTTCTCGGTCGGCAAGATCGACGGCTGCCCGGTCGTCGTGTCGCGCACCGGCTACACCGGCGAACTGGGCTACGAGGTGTGGTGCCATCCGAAGCACGCCGTGCAGGTGTGGGACGCGGTGGCCACGGCCGGCGCGCCGCACGGCATCGCGCCGATGGGTCTGGCTGCGCTCGACATGCTGCGCATCGAAGCCGGGCTGATGTTCGCCGAATACGATTTCTGCGACCAGACCGATCCGTTCGAAGCCGGCATCGGCTTCGCCGTGGCGGCCGACAAGGAGGACGACTACGTCGGCAAGGCCGCGCTGGAACGCCGCAAGGCCCACCCGGCGCGCGTCATGGTCGGGCTGGACATCGAAGGCAGCGAGCTGGTGGCGCACGGCGACCCGATCTACAGCGGTCGCGCACAGATCGGCCAGATCACCAGCACGACCCGTTCGCCCATCCTGGGCAAGACGATCGCCCTGGCGCGGCTGGACGTGTCGGCCGCCGAACCGGGCGCCACGGTCGAGATCGGCAAGCTCGACGGCCACCAGAAACGCATCCAGGCGAAGCAGGTGCGTTTCTCGCACTACGACCCGGAGAAGGCGCGCGTCCGGGCCTGACGGCAGAATCAAGATTCAAGATTCAAGGTGCAAGGTGCAAGGGGGAACGTTGATCGCGACGTCAGCCTGACTTGAGTATCGTTTTAGGGAGCTGCAGGGACAACGGGGATGCGGGCATCGTGCCTTCATCCCCGTTTCCTTTGTGCGTGCGGTGCCCGCGCGGTCGCTCGACTTGCCTCGCGCGGGCAAGGCCCGCTTCTACCTCCAAGTAGGTAACCCCTCGTGAGAATTGTCCCGCACCCACCCGGACAACAGAATCAATCCCGGATCGACCGCGTTGCGCGGCGACATGTCAGACAGGGAGACACCGGGAAATGCAGAGGAATTCGATTCTGAACGAGCGGCACCGCCAGCTCGGCTCCAAGCTCGACGGCGACACGTGGAACTTCATGCCCATCCCGTGGAGTTACAGCAGCTGTCCGCACGATGAAGTGGTCGCCACGCGCACGCGCGCCGGGCTGTACGACGTGTCGGCGCTGAACATCGTCAACGTGACCGGCCCGGACGCCGAAGCGGTCATCGACCGCCTGGTCACCATCGACGTCACGAAGCTGAAGCCGGGCACCGCGCGTCTTGGCGGCGAGGTCGATGAAAGCGGCGCGCTGGTCGATGACATCATGATCATTCGCGACGCCGCCGACAGATTCCGCATTTCGCACGGCAGCGGTGCCACGCCGAAGACGCTGGCCGCGCTGGCTGCCGGCAGGAACGTAACCATTACCTCCGATCAGGACGTGCACATCCTGTCGCTGCAGGGGCCGGTTTCGCTCGAAGTGCTGAAGCCGCACACGCCGGCCGACCTGGCTGCGCTGCCCTACTTCAACCACGTCGACACCACGCTGTTCGGCAAGACGGTGACGCTGGGGCGCGGCGGCTATTCCGGCGAGCGCGGCTACGAGGTGTATTGCTCCGCAGCCGACGCCGTGTTCCTGTGGGACACCATCCTCGAAGCGGGCAAGCCGCAGGGCGTCATCCCGTGTTCGTGGACCGCGCTGGATCTGACGCGCGTCGAAGGCGCGCTGCTGTTCTTCCCGTTCGAAATGCCGGAAGGCGACACCACGCCGTGGGAAGTGAACATGGACTGGGCGGTCGACCTCGACAAGGCGGGCGACTACATCGGCAAGGCTGCGGTGCTGCACCTGAAGGGGCGCGAGCGGGTCAAGCAGGCCGGCATGACGGTGCTGCATCACGAAGCGGTCGAAGCGGGCGCGAAGGTCTATGACGGCGACACCGAAGTCGGCGTGGTCACGTCGGCCTCTTACAGCCGCCTGCTGATGCAGTCGCTGGCCATGGTGCACCTGAAGCCGGCGAAGTCGTCGATCGGCACCCGGCTGACGATCCGCAGCGAGGCCGGCAATCTGGCCGCACTGGTGGTGCCGACGCCTTTCTACGACCCGCTGCGTCAGCGTACCCATCCCGACAGGAAGCGCTGATCGCGCATCGACGGCGACCCGCTGCGCCCAGACGCGCGGCGGGTCGGCCTGCTCCATCCTCTTGCCACGAGACGCCGCATGTCCACCCCTGCCATCAAAAGCCAGCCGGTCTACCCCGCGCTCGAATGGGACCGCGCCGGCACCCATCACGTGCTGTTCGTCGCCGCCGATGACGCGGCGCTGGCGCGTCGGTTGTGGGCGCAGCCGCCCGTCGGCCCGATCACGCTCATCCTCCAGCACGTCGATGGCGCGCCGATGGCGGGCTGGCTGGCCGAGCGGCCGGCCAGCGTGCACACGATTGCGGCCACCACGCTGGATCTCGCCCTGAAAGCGCTGGCCGACACGCTGCGCGCCGCGCAGATGGGCACCCGGCTGTATCTGGTCGGGCCGGAAGACGCCATCTGGCAGGCAGCGTGCCTGGCCGACGGCTTCGGCATGAGCCGCGACGAAATGCGGCTGATGCAGGCGGGTACACGCGCCCGGCCCGTGTTCTGCGTGCATTGCCGCACCGTCACGCGCGGCGTGCACACCCATATCGTGCCGTGCAGCGGCTGTGGGCGGGCGCTGTTCGTGCGCGACCATTTTTCGCGTCGTCTGGGCGCCTACATGGGCTTCCAGATCGACGCCGAAGCGCCGGGCGACATCCCGGCCGCGGAGGTGATCTACCCATGAGTCACGCATCCCTGAACGTCGAGATCCGTCGCATCCGCGATCTGGCACCCGGCATCCGCGAGTTCAGTTTCCGGCGCAGCGACGGCGCCGACTTCCCGGTCTTTTCCGGCGGCAGCCATACCGTGCTGTCGCTGCCGCTGGGCGAGCGCGTGCACCGCAACCCGTATTCGCTGCTCGGTGATCCGTCGGTGCGCGACACCTGGCGCATTGCCGTGCGCCTGCAGGAGACGTCGCGCGGTGGTTCGCGCTGGCTGCACGAGGACGCGCGCGAAGGCATGCGTCTCGACATTTCGGCACCGGTGAATCTGTTCGCGCTGAACCGCACCGGTCGGCGCCACATCCTGGTGGCCGGCGGCATCGGCATCACGCCGATACTTTCGCAGGCGCGCGAACTGGCGCGCCTGGGCGCCGACTTCGAAGTGCATTACGCCTACCGCGCGCCGGAGTTCGGCGTGTTCGCCGACGAACTCGAAGCGTTGGCGCCCGGCCGCATCCACCATTACGTGCAGTCGCGCCGCGAACAGATCGAATTCGGCTCGCTGCTGGCCGGTCGTCCGCTCGGCACGCACTTCTACATCTGCGGCCCGGCCGGCATGGTGGCCGCCAGCCTGAATGCCGGCAAGTCGCTGGGCTGGCCGGACAGCCATCTGCACAGTGAACAGTTCCTCGCGCCGAGCGGCGGCGAACCGTTCGACGTGAAGCTCGCGCTCAGCGGCCTGACCTTCAGCGTGCCGAGCGACCTGTCGCTGCTGGAAGCGATCGAGCAGCAGGGCGTCGACGCGCCCTATCTGTGTCGGGGCGGCGCCTGCGGCCAGTGCGAACTGGAGGTGCTCGGCGCCGATGGCGAGCTCATCCATCACGACCTGTATCTGAGCGCCGACGAGCGCGCGTCGGGCACGAAAATCATGCCCTGCGTGTCGCGCCTGAAGGGCGGCTGCCTGACCCTGAACCTGTGAGGACGACGACATGACCCTAGCCTTCAAGCCGGACGAAACCTTCCGCGACGACTACACCTATCGCAACTCTCCGGCCGCCATCCGCCGCTTCCCGTTCCCCTTCCATCAGGACCAGTACATGTACTCGGTCAACATGGAACCACACGCCGGCGGGCCGGCCGGCTCGGTGTACGAGCATGCGTTCGACATCGACGAGCACTACATCGCCGAAATGCGCGACCGCGCGATCACGCTGGAGCGCGACCCCGGACGCTGCGTGTCGCTGCCGCACATGATGGACGCCGAGTGGGACACGCTCGAACTGCTGATGGAATCGATGGCGCGCGACTACCCCGATCTGTTCGTGCTGAACAAGGACGGCGAGCGCTGGCACTGGGTGAACAAGCCGCTGGGCATCGACCAGACCTTCACCTTCGGCGACGCCGCCACATTGCCGTGCCCGCCGTTCGAATACATCACGCGCCAGACCCAGGGCGATTTCGTCATCATGGATCAGCGCAACAGCGACCTGTTCGCCGACGCCGGCATGATCACGTCGCAGGCCGACTGGTCGCTCACCTTCGACGTCGGCATGAGCTTCATGGAATGGCACGGACCGGTGCCGCTGGCACACGAACTGGGCGTGTTCGAACGCGCGCTCAAATACCTGCTGATGCTGCAGCAGGGCCGCCCGGTGCGCCGCCTGAACTGGACCATGACGATCAACCCGCGCCTCGACACCGCGCCCGAAACCTACCCCGAGTGGGGCCAGGACCGCGCCAGCGTCACGCCAGACAACGTCGGCGCCAAGGTGCATCTGCGGGTGGAACTGCAGACGCTGTTTCGCCTGCCGCGCAGCAACGGCATGCTGTTCTCGATCCGCGGCTACCTCGCCAGCATGGAAGAGCTGGCCACCTACCCGCGCTGGGCCAAACGCCTCAACCGCGTGCTCGGCTCGCTGCCGAACGAACTGGCCGAATACAAGGGCCTGGTGCGTTACCGCCAGACCACCCTCGACTGGCTGGCCCGTCACGACGACGGCGCCCCGCTCGCGGTGGGCACGCAGCCGGAGTAGGGCAGCAGGCCGACTTTTTGCGCAGCAACTTCGCTGGCGCGCGATGCCGGCTTTCTACACCGCCACCGCCGGACCGGATGTCGCATCGGGTCCGGTGTCATGCAACTGTCACGCCCGGGTAGCGTATCCGGGCGAAACTGGAACGCATCCAATATGCGTAACGGTTCGACATGTCTTCGGGAAAATACCCCTGCGTTCTGCTGGCGCTGGTTCTCGCGGCGCCCCTGCCGGTGGCGGCGGGGCTTTACGATGGCCCGGTCGATCCGGCGGCGCTCGCGGCCGCTTACGATGGTTGGCGAAAGCTGAAGGACGAGGTGCACCTCATCGTCCCGAACAACGGGGCCACTTACGGCGGCGGGGTCTACTTTTGTTGCAGTCACGACGGCGTTCTTAGTGGCGAGCGCTACGAACCCCACTTCTGGCCGTGGTTGCACTCCTGGTCCGCATTCAGCGACGCCGATCTGGGCGAACCCGGTGCAACGCTCTACTTGGGTTCGGAGCTGCTCGTCATCGGGGCCAGTTTTGACACCTTCCGCGATGTCGTCATCGGCTTCACCACGTCGCAGTCTGGCATCGAATACGTCGTACTGCCGATTCTGACGCCTGATGGCACGCCCGTGCCTGCGCCGGACCCCGCGCCGGTCACCCCCCGACCGGCCGGGCCGGCGTGGATCGATACGCAGGGCAATACCTTCGGCATCCACGGCCGGGTCACGGCTCACCAGACGCTGTACAAGCAGGGCGCGGGCACGCTGCGCCTGACGCACGCCAATAATGTCTGGCATGCCGCGCCTGTGGTCAGTTACGGGGTGCTGGCTGCACACGCCGGGAGCCTGCAGACGGATGTGCTGCTGCGTGGTGGCGCGTTGATGTTCGAACAGTCGGACGCCGGTCACTTCGATCACGTCGTGTCGGGCACCGGCACGGTGGTCAAGGCGGGCAGCGCCGAACTGCTGCTGACCCGCGCTCAGACATTCACCGGCGATCTGCATGTAGCCGAAGGTCGTCTGACCTTCGCCGCAGATGCCGACCCCGGTCAGAGGCCGCGCATCCTGGTAGAGCTGGATGCCACGCTTGACCTTGCTGCCCGGACGACGACAACCGAAGCGTCGAGTGTGGCGGGTGCCGGCGATGTGGTTCTCGGCAGCGGCGCGCTGCTGATCAGCGGCGTGCCACAGCTGGACGACACCTTCGCCGGTCGGCTGTCCGGCGCCGGCATGCTTGAGGTGGGCAGCAATGCGCGCATCGAACTGACCGGGCACAACACGCAGGCCAGCGGCACCCTGGTGCGCGGCACACTGATCGCCGGCAGCGACTTCAGTCTGGGCGCAGTCGGGCAGGCCTTGCGTCTTGATGGCGGTCGGCTGCAGGTGTCGTCGGCGCTTGAACTGGCGCGTGCGCTGCACAGCACCGGCAGCAGTACTGTCGATCTGGGCGATCACCGGCTCACGCTCGCCGAAGGTCTGTCCGGCAGCGGTGTGCTCGACAAGACTGGCAGCGGCGAACTCGCGCTGACGCAGGCTGGCCGCTTCACCGGCACGGTGAATGTGCGGGCCGGCACGCTGGCGCTGCAGGGGCGCGGCCGCACCGGCGATGCAAGCCACATCGATCTGGCGCGCGATGCGGTGTTCGACCTCGCTGCAGCCGACGGCGCACGCACGCTGGCCGGTCTGTCGAATGTCGAAGGTGGCGCCACCGTCAGGCTGGGCAGCAACACCCTGCGCGTCCACGAATCCACGGGTACACAGTTTCACGGTCGCATCGAAGGCGCCGGTGCGTTCGAGAAGGACGGCAGTGGCACCCTGGTCGTTGGCGACGCGGCCTGGACGGGCACCACGCGCATCCTCGCAGGCGAGTTGTCGGTCAGCCCCGGGCTCGCCAGCCAGCGCGTGCAGAACGCGGGCGTGCTGCGCATGACAACCGCCGACACGGCTGCGTGGTCGGGTGAGTTGTCCGGCGCTGGCCGCTTCGTGAAATCAGGCGAAGGCCTGCTCTGGCTGCGTGGTGCCAACGCGCAGGCGTTTGTCGAGGTTCAGCAAGGCGTGCTGGTCGGTCGCAGCAGCACGCTCGGCCGCGACATCGACGTGGCCCACGGTGCCGGCGTGGGCTTCTTCATCGACGAAGACGACACGCACCACGGCACGGTCCGCGGCGCGGGCGTGCTGTACAGCTATGGCAGCGGCGCGCTGACGCTGGCCGGCACCTACGCGCACAGCGGCGGCACCGCCATCAGCAACACCTTGCGTATCGACAGCGATGCCCGGCTGGGTGACGCACGCGCCGGCTTTCTCATTGCCGGGGGCACGCTGCAGGCGCTCGACGATCTCACGTTGCGCCGGCACATCGCGCTCGGCGCCGACGGCGGCACGCTCGACAGCAACGGCTTCGACATCACGCTGATCGGCCGCATCGACGGGCCGGGCGGACTCACCAAGGCGGGTAGCGGCCGGCTTACCTTGCTGGGCGATTACGACTACGCCGGTCACACCGTGGTCGCCGCCGGCGAACTGGTATTCGGCGGCGCGCTGGAGGGCAGCTTCGAAGTGCTGGCCGGCGCACGGCTGGTCGCTTCGGGCTTGCTCGGAGGCGACATTTCGGTCAGCGAAGGCGGCAGCCTTTTCTTGACGGGTGAGGTCCTGTCGGTAACTGGCCGGATCGATCTCGGCGGCACGCTGAACTTCGACCTCGCCGGTGGCTTGCGCACCGGCCCCCTGCTCGCCGCCAGCACGCTGATGATTTCGCAGTCCGTCGAGCTCACTCTGAGCGGCTTCGATCCCGCGCACCGCGCGCAACGCATCGAGTTGGCCTGGGCCAACGACATCGTGTTCGCCGAGGCTGGCCGGCTTGCGCTGTCGGGTGACCTCACGCAGGCGGGTTATCGACTTGATGTGACGGAGGGCACGCTGGCCCTGATTGCGGCGCCGGTACCTGAACCGTCGACCATTTCGTTGCTCGTGGCGGGCCTGGGTTTGCTTGCTTTCCGAATGGGTCGCCGCTGACAAATTCATCAACAGATTTGAATTTCATTGAAATCGTCTTCGCTCGCAGGAGGTAGTAATGCATTTCGCTGCTCATCGAATGGGTGTCACTTTCGCATTTGTTTTCTTCGTTCTTTCTGGTCCGGCAAGCGCAGCGGTTTTTAGTGCTGACTACGCCTCGGGATCCGGTGATGGCTGGATAACCATTGACTCATCAACAGGCTTGAAATGGCTGGACGTATCCCTCACCGTCGGGCATACGTTTGATGAGGTGCGAACGGGGGCGTGGTACTCAAAGGGATTCCGTCATGCCACGAAGGAAGAGCTGAGGACGCTGTTCGCGAACGCGGGTACGCCTGACGACGGATTCAATCTAGCGATCAGTCACCCCGCGGAAACGCTTGAACTGGCACAACTACTCGGGCCCACCCTCGTCGACCGTGATCGCGTGACAGTAGCGGGCTTTCTCGGCACCGACTTTCTCGGCCAAGACATTACGCTTGCGAGTCATCCTGTTGGTCAAGTATTCAGCGCGCGGCTTGGCAAGATCGATTACCTGACGACGTACGGAGAAGCGCATTTCACAGGTGGGCATCCGTTCAGCAACCAGGCGAACAATTCATACGGGAGCTTTTTGGTCAGTTCGGTTCCAGAACCGGGTGCGCATGCAACGATGCTGTTTGGTCTTGTCGGTGTTTTGACGCTTGCGCGAAGGCGCAAAGCGATATCACTCGGCATATGCGGCATCCGTGAGCCAATCACGAGTCGACGACGTCGTTGCGCTCGTTGCCCTTGAATACCGTCTCTGAACTGCACGTCAGCACGCTGCTTGATCACTCCACGTCCTCGCCCGCGAGGGGTTCCACCATAGCCTCCGCCTTCTCGATCGCCGCTTCCAGTGCGGCGTCGGGATGGCCGGCCGGCAATCGGGGCGCGCTCGAGCTGCGCCGGTAGTCGGCGTCGGTCGTCACCGCGTCGCCGGCTGCGCGCTGCACGGTACCCAGATTCGCCGTCACCAGTTGCGGGACGGCCAGCACCAGCGCGACCATGACGATCTGGATGCCGACGAAGGGCACGGCGCCCCAGTAGATGTCGCGTGTCGGCAGGGTTTTCGGGGCGACCGAGCGCAGGTAGAACAGCGCGAAGCCGAACGGCGGGTGCATGAATGAGGTCTGCATGTTCACCGCCAGCAGCACGCCGAACCACACCAGGTCGATGCCCAGCTTGTCGGCCACCGGGGCGAGCAGCGGCACGACGATGAAGGCCAGTTCGAAGAAGTCGAGGAAGAAGGCGAGCACGAACACCAGCGTCATGACGACGATCAGGAAGCCGGTTTCGCCGCCGGGCAGGCCGAGCAGCAGGTGTTCGACCCACAGGTGGCCGTCGATGCCGTAGAAGGTGAGCGAAAAGACGCGCGAGCCGATCAGGATGAACAGCACGAAGGTGGTCAGCCGGACCGTGCGGTCGAGCGCCTGCTGCAGCAGGTCGCGGTTCAGGCGTCGGCGAGCGGCGGCCATCAGCAGCGCGCCGGTGGCGCCCATCGCGCCGCCTTCGGTCGGTGTCGCGAGGCCCAGGTAGATGGTGCCGAGCACGAGGAAGATGAGTGCCAGTGGCGGCATCAGCACGAAGGCGACGCGGCGCGCGAGGTCGGGCAGCAGGTTCAGATGCAGCAGGCGGTCGGCCACGGCGATCAGCCAGGCGACGCTGCCGCCGGCGGTGACCGCGAACAGCGCGCGCGCGTCGGCGGTGTGCGCCTGCAGCGCCGGCAACTGGCTGGCGGCGATGCCGGCCAGCACCGCCACGGCGAACAGCGCCCACACGCCGCGTCGTTCGGCCGCGTTGTGGTCATCGGCTTCGGGCAGCGCCGGCGCCTTGTGCGGACGCAGCCAGGCGACGGCCAGCACGTAGATCAGGTAGAGGCCGGTCAGCACCAGTCCGGGCAGCAGCGCGCCGCGGTACATGTCGCCGACCGGGCGGCCGAGCTGGTCGGCCAGCACGATGAGGACGAGCGACGGCGGAATGATCTGCGCCAGCGTGCCCGAGGCGCAGATGACGCCGCTGGCCAGCCGTGCGTCGTAGCCGGCGCGCAGCATGATGGGCAGCGAGATGAGGCCCATCGAAATGACCGACGCGGCGACCACGCCGGTCGTTGCGGCGAGCAGCGCGCCGACCAGCACCACCGCCACCGCGAGTCCGCCGCGCAGCGTGCCGAACAGCCGCCCGACCGTGTCGAGCAGGTCTTCGGCCATGCCGGAACGTTCCAGCACCAGGCCCATGAAGGTGAAGAAGGGAATGGCGAGCAGGGTGTCGTTGCTCATGACGCCCCACACGCGGTCGGGCATGGCCTGTACCAGCGACGCCGACAGCAGCCCGAGTTCGATTCCGATCAGTCCGAACACGATGCCGCAGGCGGCCAGCGCGAACGCCACCGGGACGCCGGACAGCAGGAACAGCACCATCGCCGCGAACATCACCGGCGCGAGGTTGGCGGCCAGCCAGGCGCTCATTCTGCGGGCTCCGACAACGCGGCGATGCGGCGGATCAGCAGCGCGACGGCCTGGGCGGCGAGCAGCGCGAAACCCACCGGCACCAGCAGGCGCGCCGGCCACAGCGGCAGGCCACCGGCGCTGGCCGACACTTCGTGGCTGGCCCACGACGCGACGAACCACGGCCAGGACAGCCATAGCATCAGCAGTGCCACCGGCAGCACCATGGTCAGCAGGCCGGCGATGTCCGCCCACAGCCTGCCGCGCGGACCGAGCCTGGACGTGATGAGGTCGATGCGCACATGCTCGTCGAGCTTGAGCACGCGGCCGGCGCCGAGCAGGAACACCGCGGACACCAGATACCACTGTGCTTCGAGCAGCGCGTTGGACCCGGCATCGAACTTGCGCGCCAGTGCGTTGCCTACGGCCAGCAGCACCGCGGCGAGTACCGCCCAGGGCAGCACCCGGCCGCAGGCTTCATTCAGGCGGTCGATCAGGTCGGCAAGCGGGAGCAGCAGGCGCATCGGGAGGCGGGTGAGCAGCGGGTGAGCGATGGTAACCGGCCGCGGTGGTTCCAGTGGCGCGGGTGGGAGGGGCCCCTGTCGGAGCAGCGGCCTGTGGGAGCGGCGGCCTGTGGGAGCGGCGGCCTCGCCGCGATCAGTGCAGCGATGGTCGATGATCAGCGTGCGCATCGCGGCGAGGCCGCCGCTCCCACAGCCCAGCCCAGCCCAGCCCAGCCCAGCCCAGCCCAGCCCAGCCCAGCCCAGCCCAGCCCAGCCCAGCCCAGCCCAGCCCAGCCCAGCCCAGCCCAGCCCAGCCCAGCCCAGCCCAGCCCAGCCCAGCCCAGCCCAGCCCAGCCCAGCCCAGCCCAGCCCAGCCCAGCCCAGCCCAGCCCAGCCCAGCCCCAGCCCCAGCCCCAGCCCCAGCCCCAGCCCCAGCCCCAGCCCCAGCCCCAGCCCCAGCCCCAGCCCCAGCCCCAGCCCCAGCCCCAGCCCCAGCCCCAGCCCAGCCCAGCCCAGCCCAGTCCAGCCCAGTCCAGCAGCCCGGAACCACCGCCCCAGTGCAGCGGCCTGAACCTCGGATGTTGCGCTTCACCTCCACTTCGTGCTGTCCCCTGCAGGTAACATCCGGCTTCTACAAGGAACACTCATGACTGCACGCACGCGCTTCTGTCTGGTCCGGCACGGTGAAACGACGTGGAACGTCGATCGCCGCATCCAGGGCCAGGTTGACATTCCGCTCAACGATACCGGGCTCGCGCAGGCGCAGGCCACGGCGCAGGCGCTGCTGGGCGAGCGGATCGACACGATCTACGGCTCGGACCTCGGCCGTGCCTGGGTGACCGCCGGGCGCATCGCGGTGCCGCGCGGACTGCCGGTGATGCCGGAGCCGGCGCTGCGCGAGCGCCACTACGGCGGCTTCCAGCGCCTGACCTATGCCGAGGCGCGCAGCCAGCACCCGGAGGCCTTTGCGCGCTTCGAGGCGCGCGAGCCGGGCGCCGGTTTTCCGGGGCGCGGCGGCGAGTCGCTGGAAACCTTCGACGCCCGTGTGTGGGCTTTCGTCGAATCGCTGCGCAGGCGCCACACCGGCCAGACCGTGCTGCTGGTGACGCACGGCGGCGTGCTCGACATCGTGGCCCGGCGGGTGCGCGGGCTGGGGCTCGTCTGTGCGCGCGATTTCGACATCGCCAACTGCGCGCTGAACTGGGTGAGCCACGACGAAAGCGGGTGGCGCGTCGAACGCTGGGGCGACGTGTCGCATCTCGATGGCGCACTGGATGAACTGCCGGTCTGATTCCGCATTGCATATATATATGCAAAGCCGGTTTCGTCCGTTTCCTGACCCGAAGATCTGAACGATGAAGAACAAGCCCACCCCATCGCGCCAACCGTCGCCGGCCGAACTGCAACCGGTGTTCGCGGCGTACAACGGCGGTCGGCTGGCCGACGCGGCCAGCGCGGCGCAGCACTTGCTCAAGCGCTATCCGGCGGCCATCGTGCTGCACAGCGTGCGCGGTTCGGCGCTGGCCGGGCTGGGCCGGCTCGACGAGGCCGAACAGGCGTTTCGCGAGGCGGTGGCGGCCGATCCGCGCTCGGCCGAACTGTTGAGCAATCTCGGTCTGGTGCAGCAGCAGCGCGGACGCAACGAACAGGCGCTGGCCACCTATCGCCGCGCCTTCGCGCTGAAGCCGGACTTTCCGGAGCTGCTGTACAACATGGGCGTGGTGCAGGACGCGCTGGGCCAGCTCGATGACGCGGCCGCCAGCTACCGTCGCGCACTGAGGCTGCAGCCGCGTTTTGCAGTCGCCTGGTTCAACCTCGGCACGGTGTGCGAACGTCTGCAGCGCACCGACGACGCGCTGGCCGCCTATCGCGAAGCCGTGACGGTCGAACCCGGTTTTGTCGAAGCGCATGCCAATCTGGGTGCGGCGCTGCAGAAGCAGGGCCGGCATGACGAGGCGGTCGCCGCCTATCGCAAGGCACTCGCGATACAGCCGACGGCGACGGCCTGGTTCAGCCTGGGCACGGCACAGCGCGATCAGGGCCTGCTCGGCGACGCGGCCGCCAGTTACCGGCAGGCGCTGGCGCTGGCGCCCGACTACGCCGATGCGCACAGCAATCTCGGCGAAATCCTGCGCGATCAGGGCGATGCGGCCGCGACGATCGCCGCCTTCCGCGCCGCGCTGGCGATCGACCCGGCGCATGGCGAAGCCAATTACAACCTCGGCCTGCTGCATTACGACATGGGCGAACTGGCCGAGGCCATGCCGTACTTCGAGCGTGCGCAGATCCGCGACTGGCAGGAGCGGGTGTTGTACTGCCTGTACAAGACGCGCCGCTTCGACGCCTTCCGTGAGCGGCTGCTGGCCATGATCGGCGCCTCTCAGCCTGAAGTTGGCCGCCGCGGTGTTCGCCACAACTCGCCGATGCTGGCGACCTTGTCGGCGCACCACGCCGCCAACTTCGGCGTCGCCGACGACTACGGCTTCTGTCCGGCGCCGCTCGATTTCGTGTTCCACAGCCACATCGACGCGCTGTCCGATGCGTCCGACGCCTTGCTGGCCGACCTGCTGCGCGACGTGACGCATACCGAGATCGAGGCGCGCAAGCAGGGCCGGCTGCATCACGGCATCCAGTCGGCCGGCAATCTGTTCCGGCGCAGCGAGCCCTCGTTCGCGCGGCTGGCCGCGCTGATCGGCGAACAGGTCGCGCGCTACCGTGCGCGGCTGGCCGGCGAGACCTGCCTGTTCGCGCAGGATTTCCCGCCCGACACGGTGTTCAGCAGCGCCTGGTACGTGAAGATGAGCAAGGGCGGCCATCTGACGTCGCACATCCACGAAACCGGCTGGTTGAGCGGCGTCGTGTATCTCGCGATTCCGCGCGACCGGCCGGCCGGCAGTCTGGCCGGCGGCATCGAATTCAGCACCGACGGCGACGACTACCCGCGCGAGCACGACGACTTTCCGCGCAAGACGCTGCTGCCGGTCGCCGGCGACATCGTGCTGTTTCCGTCGTCGCTGTTCCACCGCACGATTCCATTCGAATCGAACGAAGAACGCATCTGCATCGCCTTCGATGTGAAGCCGGGAAGGGTGGCACAGATCGCCGGGTAGTCGCCGTCCGACATACAGGCGGCGTGGCGCTGCCTACACTGCCTCCTGATTGTTGAATGCCGGCGGCGTCCGCCGACCGGCGTCCGACTGGACGGGAGAACAGCGTGATCACACCACGCATACGCCATACCCGGCCGGCTGACATCCCCGCGCTGATCGCCCTGCAGGCGCGCGTGTATCCGACCATTCCGCCGTGGAGCCGCCGCAAGCTGGGCGAACAGCTGGACGTCTTTCCGCAGGGCCAGATCGTCGCCGAAATCGACGGCGCGATCGTCGGCTGTGCCAGCGCGCTGGTCGTGCTGTGGGACGACTGGTGCGACTCGCACAGCTGGCAGGACATCACCGGTTCCGGCACCTTCGAGCACCACAACCCCGATGGCCGCACGCTGTACGGTGCGGAAGTGTTCGTCGACCCGGATCTGCGCGGCGCCGGCGTCGGTCACCTGCTGTACGAAGGACGGCGCATGCTGTGCCGGGCGATGAACCTGAAGCGCATCATCGCCTGCGGTCGCCTGCCCGGCTATCACCGCCACGCTGCCGACATGACGGCCGACCTGTACGCCCGCAAGGTGGTCTGGGGCGACCTGCGCGACCCGGTGCTGAGCTTCCAGCTGAAGGAAGGCTTCAGCTACCTCAGCGTGGTGCCGGACTATCTTCCCGAAGACACCGAATCCCTGGGCTATGCCTCGGTCATCGTCTGGCTCAACCCGGACCACGATCCGGCCCGCCCCACCCATTTTCCGGAGCACATCCTGCCATGATCGTCCGCATCGCCGCCGTACAGTACCTGCTGCGCCCCATCCACGACTGGTCGGGTTTCGAAAACCAGGTGCGCTTCATCATGAAGGCCGCCGGCGACTACAAGCCGCAGTTCGTGCTGCTGCCCGAAATCTTCACGACACAGCTGCTGTCCTTCATGGATACCGGTGATCTGCACGCCGCCGTGCGCAACATGCACGACTACACCAAGCGCTACCGCGACCTGATGCTGGAACTGGCGGCGCAGTGGAATGTGCATCTGATCGGCGGCAGTCACCCGACGGTGCGCGAAGACGGTCGGCTGACCAACACGGCCTACTACTTCACGCCGGGCGGTCAGGTGTTCGAACAGGACAAGATCCACCGCACGCGCTGGGAGCGCGAAAAATGGGACACCGACGCCGGCGACCAGCTGCGTCTGTTCGACACGCCATTCGGCAAGATCGCCATCCTGATCTGTTACGACATCGAATTTCCGGAGCTGTCGCGCATGGTGTGCGAGGCGGGGGCCGACATCCTGTTCGTGCCGTCCTGCACCGACGACCGGCAGGGCTTCCTGCGCGTGCGCTACTGCTGCCACGCGCGGGCGATCGAGAACCAGGTGTTCGTCGTGCAGACCAGCACGGTGGGCAATCTGCCGGTCGAAGGGCTCGGCATGCATTACGGTCAGGCCGGCATCATCACGCCGTCTGACTTCCCGTTCGCGCGCGACGGCATCGCCGCCGAAGGTACGCCGAACATCGAACAGATCATCGTCGCCGAAGTCGATCTGAACGACCTGCAGGGCAACCGCCTGAACGGTACGACCATCCCGTTGTACGACAAGCGCAAGGACGTGTACGAACACCCGGTGGAAGTCATCAAGGTGAGCTGAACGCCGCGGTACGCGCCAGCGATTGCATTGCGCAATCCGTCCTGATCCGCAGCCAGAAAAAAAGCCACCGGAAGGTGGCTTTTTTTCTGGCCCGGAGTGCCGCGGGAACACGCCGGTTCAGGCTTCCTCGTCGTCGTAGCCGTTGCGCACTTCCGAACCCCCGCTGGTCTGCGCACGCACGTAGTCGGCCACGGCGGCTTCGAAGGTCGCGTTGCCGGTCTTCATGCAGGAAATGTAGTACTCCCAGAATTCCGGGCTGCTGGTCACCGCAGCCAGCGCGGCAGACTTCATCGCGAACACTTCGTCTTCCGCCTTGGTGCGGATCTTGGTAGGGGCGAACAGCACATAGGCTTCGGCGTGGGTGTAGATGTCCTTCGCCAGACCGAGCCAGATTTCGGCATCGGTCAGCGTGACGCGGTAGTTCGGGGTGTTGATCTGCGGGCCCTGCGGCCCCTTGCCGTCCAGTTCGGTGTGGATCGCATCGAGTTTCGGAATCTGCCGCTTGATCATCTTGCTGATGTAGGGCATCACCTCGTCGCGCCGGCCCGGCACGATCAGCAGCCACGGAAACACGGCCGCCGTCACCTTGCGCGCGTAGTCACCGAGGTTGAGCACGACGCGGTTGGCCACGTCCGGGTCGCGTACGTTGCGGCCGAGCGCATCGAACACCTGCACCGACGTGCCGACCTCCTCGATCGCGGCGACCGAAGAGTAGTAGGCACGGGCATAGTGGTTGTGCTTGAGCAGCAGTTCCGCCTCATACAGCAACTCGCGGGCGTTGTCGATCGAGGCGTCGCGATAGCGTCGCAGCAGCTTGGATGTGAGCGCGATGCTCGGCTTGTTTGTTTTCGGCACTGAAGTGACTCCATAGCTCAAAATCAACCGTTGCGACGAGGGCGCAGCGCGCGCTGTCGTCCATGGCCGCAATCCGCCGAGGCCATCCGCACGCGCCCCTTCGGGGGTAGATTCGCGCACGCATTAAGCGCATCGTCTTTGCGTTATCGCTTCGTGTCAACTGCGTGACAAGCCTCCTGGATGTCCTTCATGTGCCCGCTGGCAAAGTCAGCACGGCGCACAGACCGGGTGTCGCAGTCTGCAGTTCGATGCGCCCGGCGTGCAGGCGTGCCACCGACTGCACCAGACTGAGCCCGAGCCCGAGGCCGGGTGTGTTGCGTGCGCCTTCGAGCCGGTACAGCCGCTCGAACACGCGCGCCCGCTCGCCATCCGGAATGCCCGGCCCCTGATCGGCGACCTCGAGACGCCAGCCGTCCGGCGCCGGCTGCAGGCTGACCGCCACAGTGCCGTCGGCCGGGCTGAACTTGATCGCGTTGTCGATCAGGTTGATGACGGCCTGGAACAGCAGGTCGCGGTGCCCGCTCATCGGTGCCTGTGCCGGCACGCCGGCCGACAGCGTGATGCATCGTTCGTCGGCCATCGGCTCCATGAAGTCGATCGCGTCGCGCGTCAGCGCCGCGAGGTCGAGCGCGCGGAATTCGCTGCGCAGCATGCCGGACTCGACATTGGCGATGCGCAGAAGCGACTGGAAGGTGGACAGCACCTGATCGATGTCGGCCAGATTGCGCTCCAGCAAGGCCGGCAGTTCGTCGCCCGTCGGCGGGCAGGCCAGAGCGGCTTCGATGCGCGCGCGGTGGCGGGTCAGCGGCGAACGCAGGTCGTGCGCGATGTTGTCGGTGGCGCCGCGCACCGAGGCGATCAGCCGGTCGATGCGGTCGAGCATGCCGTTCAGCGTCTGCGACAGGCGGTCGAACTCGTCCGCCGTGCCGCGCACCGGAATGCGGTGGCGCAGGTCGCCATCCATGATCTGCTGCGCCGCGCGGCGCATGGTTTCCACCGGTCGCAGCGCGGCGCGGGTGATCAGAAAGCCGCCGATGAGCGACGCAATCAGCATGACGCCGAAACTGGCCAGTGCGGCGCGCCGGATGTCGCTGCGCACCTGCTCCACCTCGTACTCGTCGAAGCCGACCAGCAGACGGCTACCGTCCGGCAGGCGCGCCCAGCGTGCGACGACTTCGGTGAGGCCCGGATGGCGCAGGCTGGGCAGCCGCACCAGCACGCCATCGCGCGTCGCCGCGGCTGGCCATGCATCGAGGTTGCCGATCAGCATGACGCCGTCGGCGCTTTCCAGCCGGTACAGGCGGTCGTGATTCGGCGAGCGCATGTCCAGCCGCTGGCGGATCAGGCCGCTGACGCCACGCACGCCGTCGACCCGGTACTCGGCGCTCAGGATGTCCAGCTCGGCGTCCACGCTCTCTTCGACGTGACCCAGCATGTACTGCCCGGCCAGCCAAGTCACCAGCAGCAGCATCAGGCCGAAGCCGGTCGCCAGCAGAACGCTGTTGGCCAGCGCCAGTCGCGCCGTCGTGCTCAGGCCGCGCGTCGCGCGGAGCGCGACCGGAGGTGTCGGCTCAGTCATCGCCATCCATGACGTGACGTACGGCCGCGCGACCCGCGGGCGCAAAGTCGCGTCGCCGGCCATCGATCAGCGGGCGTGCCAGCCTGCGCAAATCGAGTCCCTGCGCCGCCTGCAATGCCGCCGCGCGCTGGAATAGCTGTTTTTCCGACAGCCGGAATGCATCGCCGCGCGCGGCAAAAACTATTTCATTCACGCCGTCATCGGTGGTGACGACACTGACCGAATTGGCGAAGCTGGCACGCACGCGGCCGATGTAGGCGCCGTGCAGCGCGTCGTCCGCATGCATGTTGATCGCCAGCAGGCCGTTCGGCGTCAGCGCGGCGTGGCAGTGATCGTAGAAGCGCTGTGTGCACAGTGCGGTCGCCTGGCCGCCGATGTCGAAGCCATCGACCAGCAGCAGGTCGAAGGCATTGTCATGTTGCGCGATCCACTCGGCGCCGTCGGCACAATCGATGCGCAGCCGCTCGTCGTCGGGCGGGATATGGAAGCGGTTGCGCAGCGCGATCACCTCGGGCGAGATTTCGGCCACTTCGATGCGTGCGTCGGGCAGGTGATGGTGGCAGTACTTGACCAGCGAGCCGCCGCCCAGACCGATCATGCCGATGCGCGACGGCGCCGGCACGAACAGCAGCGCGGCCATCATCAGGCGCGAATAGTCGAGCACCAGATCGATCGGTCGCGCCGGATCCATGCTGCTCTGCACCGCGGCGCCGTCGAAATGCAGCGTCAGCATTCCCTCGTCGTCCTGCACGAAGGGCGCGCCCGGCGCGCTGCCGGCCCACGGCGATCGGCGGTCGTTCATGCCGGCGCCCGCATGCAGTAGCCGGCGCCGCGCAGCGTATGGATCAACGGCGCCCGGCCGGCGCGGTCGACCTTAGCGCGCAGGCGGGAAATATGAACGTCAATGACATTCGTCTGCGGATCGAAATGGTAGTCCCACACGCCCTCCAGCAGCATGGTGCGGGTGACCACCTGACCGGCGTGGCGCATCAGGAATTCGAGCACCCGGTACTCCTGCGGCTTGAGCGTGATGTCCTCGCCGGCGCGGCGCACGATGTGCGTCATGCGGTCGAGTTCGAGATCGGCCACCCGCAGCACGCTTTCGATTGCCGGCATCAGGCCGCGCCGCGTGATCACGTCGAGCCGCGCCTGCAGCTCCGACATCGCAAACGGCTTCACAAGATAGTCATCACCCCCGGCGCGCAGGCCGCGGATGCGCTCATCGACATGGCCGAGCGCACTGAGGATGAGCACCGGCACGCGCGAACCCGTGGCACGCAGTGCGGCCAGCATCGCCAGGCCATCCATCTGCGGCATCAGCCGGTCGAGCACGATGGCGTCGAACGCATCGCCGGTCGCCAGAAACAGGCCGTCGCGGCCATTGGCGGCGTGGTCGACGACATGCCCGGCCTCACGCAGGCCGCGGCAGATGAAGCCGGCGATTTCGGGGTCGTCCTCGACCACGAGGATGTGCATGTCGGACCTTTTCTGGAAGCGCTGCGCACCGCCCGGGTCGGGGTGCGCGAGCCGTGATTCTGCCTGCGTCGAGCCACCTTGCCGCAACATGAACGGATGTTCATGTTGTGTCCACCTGTAGGCAATCCGTCACCGGGCAAGCTGACGCATGTCCTCATCCGTCCGCCGTGCGCCCATG
The DNA here is from genome assembly GCF_001713355.1 of Methyloversatilis sp. RAC08. Taxonomy (NCBI): domain Bacteria; kingdom Pseudomonadati; phylum Pseudomonadota; class Betaproteobacteria; order Nitrosomonadales; family Sterolibacteriaceae; genus Methyloversatilis; species Methyloversatilis sp. RAC08. The sequence goes on from NZ_CP016448.1 coordinate 2,504,739, forward strand.
CGTTCCGCCCTGCTGTGCTGCCTGCTGTCCATGCTGTGGCTGACGCCACCGCTGTCTGCGCAATCTGTGCCCGTCGCCGCGGCTTCGCATGCCGAAGAACATGAACAGACCGTCGTGCGTGACGCCGCACTCACGCTGTCCGGCGCCCTGTCTGCCGCACTGGGCCGGGCGCCCGGCACCCAGCTGCCGCAGGCGCGGCTGTCCGAATCGCGGGTGCTGACCGAAAGGGCCGGCAGTGTGCTGTCGGCACCGCCGGCGCTGCACATGCGCTACCAGACCGATCGTCTGCCCGGCCGCGCCGCCGGCGTGCGCGAACTGGAAGCCGGGCTGGATCTGCCCTTGTGGCGATCCGGCCAGCGTGATGCGCTGCGCCGCGAGGCGGACGCCGGCCGCCTGCTGTCTGACGAAGAACTGCGCATCCACCGCTGGCGCGTGGCCGGCGATCTGCGTGAAACGCTTTGGCGCGTGCTGCAGGCGGAAGCCGAAGTGAAGCTGGCCGACGCCGACGTCGAGCTGTACCGCGCGCTGGAAGACGATGTGTCGAAACGGGTTCGTGCCGGGGATGCGGCGCCGGTCGAAATACTGTCGGCCGAAGCGGCGCGGCGCGAGCGCGATGCCGCGCGTTACGAGGCACAGGTCGAACTGGCGCACAGCGTGTTCGGGTGGGCCACGCTGACCGGCTTGCCGGCGCTGCCGGCGACCGTACGCGAGCCGGTTGCACGCGAGCCGGTGGCCGACGCAGCGACCGGCTATCCGCCGGTGCTGACGGCACAGGCTGCCCTCGAACGGGCACGCAGCGCGCTGGCCAGCGTGCAGTCCCAGGGCAGTGGCGCGCCGCGCATCCTGGTCGGCATGCGTTCCGAAAAGTCGCCCGACAGCCCGGTGACGGACAGCGTCGGCGCCACCCTGTCGATTCCCTTCGGTGGCGCGGTGCATCGCGCAGCCACCCTGTCGCCGTTGCAGCTCGATCTGGCCCGCGCCGAGGACGATCTTGCGCTGGCCTTGCGCATGGCCACATTGGTGCTGCACGAAGCCGAACATGAACTGCATGCCCGCGAACAGGCGCTGCAACTGGCCGCTGGCCAGAAGGCGGTCGCTGAACGCGAAGTCGAACTGGGGCGCCGCGCCTACCGGCTCGGCGAAAGTTCGCTCGCCGAGCGCCTGCTGGTCGAGGCGCGCGCCGCCAACGCACGCCGCGCGGCCGCGCTGGCCGACATTGCCCATGAGCGCGCCGTGGCGCGCTACAACACCAGTCTGGGAATCCTGCCGTGAAACATGCGTTCGTGTTGTCCTGTCTGCTCGCGCTGACGTCTTCCCTTCACGCAGCCGACATCGTGCTCGATGCGACACAGATCGAACGTCTGGGCATCCGCGACGCGGCACCGGTGCCGGCGGCGCAGGCCAGCGCGGCGCCGTGGTCGGCGCGCGTCGTGGCGTCGGCCGACGCCGAGTGGGTGGTGACCGCGCCCGCCGGTGGCGTGGTGGTGCGCGTGCCGGTGGTCGAAGGCCAGCAGGTCGCGGCGAATTCGGTGCTGGTGGAACTGCGCAGCGCCGGTCTGCCCGAGCAGGGTGCCGCGCTGGCGCAGGCCCGCTCCGCCGCAGCACTGGCGCGCAGCAATCTTGAGCGTGACCGGGCGCTGCATGCCGAAGGCCTGATCGCCGAGCGCCGGGTACGCGAATCCGAAAACGCGGCCGCGCAGGCCGATGCCGCCCACGGCGCCGCGCAGTCGCGACTGCGCCTGCTGGGCGTGTCGGCCGCCGACGCGTCGAGCGGTCGCGTGCAGGTGCGTGCCGAAGCGGCGGCAACCGTGCTCGAACGCATGGTGCTGCCCGGTCAGCGCGTCGACGAGGCCGATGCGCTGCTGCGGCTGGCCGATGCACGCAAGCTGATGCTCGAACTGAACCTGACGGTGGCGCAGGCACAGGACGTGCGCGAAGGTGACGTCCTGCTGGTGGAGCCGTCGGGCGAGCAGGCGCGCGTGACGCAGATCGGCTGGGGCGCTGCCGACACGACGCAGACGGTGCGTGTGCGCGCCGCACTGCCGCCTGCGCCGTCTTCGCTGCGGCCGGGCCTGTGGGTCAAGGCGCGGCGCTCGCAGCCGGCGACCGACGCGTGGACCGTGCCGGCTGCGGCAGTCACCCATCACGACGGCCGGACCTGGGTGTTTTCGCGCACCGCGAAGGGCTTCCGCGCAGTCGAGGTGCAGGCGCTGTCGCAGGACGCGGGTCGCGCCACGGTCAGCGGCGCACTGGACGCAAAGGCCGCGGTCGCGGTCAGCGGCGTGGCCGCGCTGAAGGCGGTGTGGCTGGGCAAGGGAGCGGAATGATGCTCGACGCCCTGACGCGCGGCGCGCTCGCGCGACCGCTGCTGACGATACTGGCCGCGCTGCTGCTGATGGCGGCCGGCGCCTGGTCGATGACGAAGTTGCCGATCGATGCCTTTCCTGACGTGTCGGCCCCGCAGGTCAAGATCATCGTCAAGCTGGCCGGCATGACGCCGGAAGAAATGGAAGCGCGGGTGACCACACCGGTCGAGATCGAAATGCTCGGTCTGCCGAAACAGACCATGCTGCGCTCGACCAGCAAGTACGGACTGACCGACATCACGATCGATTTCGAGGACGGCACCGACATCTACTGGGCGCGCAATCAGGTCAGCGAGCGGCTGACCGGCATCATGGGTGACCTGCCGCCCGGACTCACCGGGGGGCTGGCGCCGATCACCACGCCGCTGGGCGAAATGTTCATGTTCACGGTCGAAGGCGACCTGTCGCTGGCCGAACGGCGCGGCCTGCTCGACTGGGTGATCCGCCCGGCGCTGCGCACGGTGCGCGGCGTGGCGGACGTGAATGTGCTGGGCGGGCTGGCCACCGCCTACGAGGTGGTGCCCGACGCGGCACGCATGGCGGCCACCGGCATCACGCTGGATGAATTGCGCGCCACGCTCGAACGCTTCAACCGCAACGACGGTGCCGGTCGCATCAACGAAGGCGAGGAAACCCTGCTGGTGCGCGTGCAGGGACGGCTTGAGTCGCTCGACGACATCGGCCGGCTGGTGGTGCACGCAACGCCTCAGGCGCAGGTGCGCATCGCCGACGTGGCCGAGGTGCGGCTCGGCGCGCTGACCCGCATGGGTGGGGTGACGCACAACGGCGAGGGCGAAACCGTGCAGGGGCTGGTGCTCGGCCTGCGCGGCGCCGATGCGCAGGAGGTGGTGCGCGGCGTACGGGCGCGGCTCGACGAGATCGCGCCCAGCCTGCCGGCAGGCGTCAAGGTCGTTCCCTTCTATGACCGTGGCGAGCTGGTGTCGAGTGCGGTCGGCACCGTGACCAAGGCGCTGATCGAGGCGGTGGTGCTGGTCCTCATCCTGCTGTTCCTGTTTCTCGGCAATGTGCGTGCGGCGCTGGCCGTGGCGGTGGTGCTGCCGCTGTCGGCACTGTGGACCTTCATGCTGATGCACTTCGCCGGCCTGTCGGCCAACCTGATGAGTCTGGGCGGGCTGGCGATCGCCATCGGTCTGCTGGTCGATGCGGCGGTGGTGGTGGTCGAGAACGTGGTCGCCCATCTCCACGAGCCGGGTGCGGCGGACCGGCCGCGTCGTGACGTGGTGCTCGAGGCGGTGCGCGAGGTGGCTGTGCCGACAACTGCCGGCATCGTCATCATCGCGCTGGTGTTCGTACCGCTGCTGAGCCTGCAGGGACTGGAAGGCAAGCTGTTCGCGCCGGTGGCACTGACCATCGTGTTCGCACTGGCCGGCTCGCTGCTGCTGTCGCTCACCGTCATTCCGCTGCTGGCGCGCCTGATGCTGAATGCCCGCTCGCACGCCGACCCGTGGCTGCCGCGCACATTGTCGAAGCTCTATGCGCCGTTGCTGCAGCGTGCGCTGGCCGCCCCGCTCATCGTCGGCGGCATTGCCGGCCTGCTGTTCGTCGCGGCGGTCGTGGTCTACACGGGCCTGGGCAAAACCTTCATGCCGACCATGGATGAAGGCAGCCTGATCGTGCAGCTGGAAAAGCTGCCGTCGATCAGCCTCGATGCCTCGCTGGATATCGACACCCGCTTCCAGAAGGCACTGAAGGACATCGTGCCCGAAGCGACTCAGATCGTCGCGCGCGCCGGATCGGACGAAATCGGTCTCGACCCGATGGGCCTGAACCAGACCGACACCTTCATCAGCCTCGCCCCCGGCGCCGACAAGCCGGCCATCATCCACCGCATCCGCGATCTGCTGGCCGAATTCCCCGGTGTGGCCTATGCCTTCACCCAGCCGATCGAAATGCGCGTGTCGGAAATGATTCTGGGCGTGCGCGGCGATCTGGCGATCCGCCTGTTCGGGCCTGACATCGACACGCTGAATCACAAGGCGGGCGAAATTGCCGACGTGTTGCGCGCGATTCCGGGCGCCGAGGATGTGTTCTTCGTGCGCAACGAGGGCGTTCAGTATCTGCGCGTGCTGCCGGACACCGATGCGCTGGCCCGCGCCGGTCTCGATGTCGATGCGCTGGCCGCCAGCCTGCGCATGCAGATCGAGGGCGAACGGGTCGGGTTGATCCAGAAGCTGGACCGGCGCTACCCGCTGATCATCCGCTCCACCGGCAGCGCCGGCGCGTCGGAAGAGCTGGCCCAGATGCCGGTGGCACTGCCGGGTGGCGGCCGCATCGCACTGGGCCAGCTGGCGCGCTTCGAACGCGTGGGCGGCCCGGTGCAGATCAACCGTCAGCTGGGCAGTCGCAACATGGTCGTGATCGCGAATGTAGGCGGTCGCGATCTGGTCGGCTTCGTCGAGGATGCGCGCGCCCAGGTGCTGCAGAAGGTCGAACTGCCCAGCGGCTACCGCCTCACCTGGGGTGGCGAGTTCGAGAACCAGCAGCGCGCGGCGCAGCGGCTCGCGCTGGTCGTGCCGCTGGCGCTGGTGCTGATTTTCCTCATCCTTTACAGCACCTTCGATTCATTGCGCCAGGCGGCGCTGGTGATGGCCAATGTGCCGTTCGCGATGATCGGCGGCGTCTTTGCACTGGGCATTTCCGGCGAGTACCTGTCGGTGCCGGCGTCGGTCGGCTTCATCGCGCTGCTCGGCATCGCCGTGCTCAATGGCGTCGTGCTGGTGAGCTACTTCAATCAGTTGCGGGCGGCCGGTCAGAGCATGCTCGACGCGGTGGTCAATGGCGCCCAGCGCAGGTTGCGCCCGGTGCTGCTGACCGCGTCGATGGCCGCACTCGGTCTGGTGCCGCTGCTGTTCGCCACCGGCCCGGGCTCGGAAATCCAGCGGCCGCTCGCCATCGTGGTGATCGGCGGGCTCATTTCTTGTACGGCGTTAACACTTCTGCTGCTACCCATCCTGTACAAAAGGTTCGGTGAGCGTCCTGCCACGGCATCCGCCCCTTCATGACATCGATACGACCTGCGCCGCGCCGGCGCGCACTGCCGTTCCTGCTTGTCGCTGCCCTTCTGACCCTCTCCGTCTGGACCTTGCTGCGTGTGCTTTTGTGGGGCATCGCCGGCCCGGCCGACATCGGTTCGGCAGCGCTGCACGTGTTCGCGCGCGGCCTGTGGTTTGACCTGTCCGTGCTGGCCTGGCTGATGGCGCCGTTGCTGGTGCTGTCGGCGCTGCTGCCGGCGCGCCTTCGCGCGAGCCGCTTCATGGCCCGGCTGCGCTGGGGGGCGTTGTGGCTGATGGTCGCGTTGCTGCTGTTCGGCGCGGTGTCCGAGGTGGTGTTCTGGGAGGAGTTTTCGACCCGCTTCAACTTCATCGCGGTGGATTACCTGATCTACACGCAGGAAGTGATCGGCAACATCATGCAGTCCTACCCGGTCGGCCTCATTGTCGGCGGCATCGCGCTTGTCGCGGCATTCATCGTGTTCGGGGTGAGCCGTGTGGTCGGGTTCGTCAGCGCGGCGCGCCGGCCGGTCGTACGGCTGGCGATGCTGGTTGGCGCACTGGTGTTGCCGGCCGCCTCCTGGCACTTCGCGGCATTGGAACAGATGGAGGGCAGCGGCAATGCCTATGCCGACGAGCTGGCCGGCAATGGGTTGTACGCATTTGCGGCCGCAATGCGCCGCAACGAGCTCGATTACGAGCGCTGGTATGCCACCTTGCCGCAGGAGGAGGCCGACGAGGTGCTGCTCGACCTGCATGTCGAACGACTGCCGCTGTCGTCGCCGGACAGGCCGAGTGCGATGGACGATCCGCCGCACGACAAGGTGCCGTTCAGCCGCCGGCCGCGGAATGTCGTGCTGGTGACGATCGAAAGCATGTCGGCGGAGTTCGTCGGCGCCTATGGCTCGACCGAGGGCCTGACGCCCGAACTGGACCGCCTCGCGGCCGATGGTCTGCGCTTCAAGGAGGTGTATGCCACGGGCACGCGCACCGTACGCGGGCTCGAAGCGCTGTCGCTGGGCACGCCGCCGGTACCGGGTCAGGCCATCGTCCGGCGCACCCACAACAACAATCTGTCCACGCTGGGCGAGTTGCTCGAGCCGCAGGGTGTCGTGCCGATGTTCATATACGGCGGCTATGGCTATTTCGACAACATGAACAGCTATTTCCGCGGCAACGACTACCTGATCGTCGACCGGACCGACTTTCCGAAGGACAGCATCGTTTTCGAGAATGTGTGGGGCGTGGCGGACGAAGTGCTGTACGCCAATGCCCTGAAGGCACTGAATGACAAGGCGGCCGCGGGAAAGCCGTTCTTTGCGCAGATCATGACGACGTCGAACCACCGCCCCTACACCTATCCGGATGGTCGCATCGACATTGCATCACCGGGCGGGCGGCGTGGCGGCGTGAAGTACACCGACTGGGCGATCGGCGAATTCATCCGCGAGGCGAAGAAGCAGCCCTGGTTCGTCGACACGCTGTTCGTATTCGTCGCCGACCACTGTGCGTCCGTCGCCGGCCGAACCCGCCTGCCGGTCGCCAAATACCGCATCCCGCTGATCTTCTATGCGCCGGACATGCTGCAGGCGGGCGAGTACGCGGAACGGGTGAGCCAGATCGATCTCGCGCCGACGCTGATCGAGGTCATGGGCAAGAACGGCGACGATCATTTCTTCGGCCGCTCGTTCTTCGAAGCGGACGCGCCGCTGGATCGTGCCTTCATTTCCAACTATCAGGATCTGGGCTATCTGCGCGGCGACCTGCTGACCGTGCTGTCGCCGCGCCGTGTGGTGCGCGCCTACAAGGTCGACCCGGTCACGTTCGAATCGACGCCAACCGAGGTGGATCCGCAGCGTGCGCGCGAGGCGATCGCCTACTACCAGACGGCCGCGTCGGCGTTCAAGCAGGGGCGGCTGCACGCCATTGAGGCCAAGTGAGCCGGTGGGGTCCGGCGCGTGACGCCGATCTGTTGTGGCTTACGCTTGCCTTTGCCGCACTGGCCCTGTTAAGCAACCGCTGGAGTGGCCTGGATCTGCGGGTTTCGGCGCATTTCTTCGATGCCGCAACAGGCGGTTTCACGCTGCGCCGCGACTGGCTGTGGTCGGTGCTGCTGCACGACGGCGTCAAGTGGCTGTCGGTGGCGGCATGGCTGGTGTTGCTCGCGAGCTGGTTCGCGCTGCGGCTGCGGGCGCGCGAACCACGCTGCCGCGCGCGCGTCGCCTTCGTGCTCTGTGCCTCGCTGGCAGCGGTGGTGGCGGTCAACCTGCTGCGCATGCAGTCGGCTCATAGCTGCCCGTGGTATCTGGCGGATTTCGGCGGCCAGGCGCAGTTGTTCCGGCTGTTCGATGGGGTGCCGCCGAATTCCGGTCCGGGCAAATGCCTGCCCAGCGGCCATGCCGCGAGCGCCTTCATGTGGCTGGCCGTGCTGCCGGTCATGTGCGGCACGGCGCGGCGGCGTGCGCTGTTCGCGGTGCTGATTCTGGGTGGACTGGCGGGGATGGTGCAGGTCGTGCGTGGCGCGCATTTCCCGTCGCACATCCTGCTTGCCGCCGCCACGTGCGCCATTGCGGTGCTGGGCGCGGCAATCGTCATGCGCCCGCCGGCGGGATGACGGTGGGAGGGGGGTGAGGATTCTTGCAGCCGCACAGTAGCGTCAAGTTGCCGGATGCATGATTGGGTCGTTGGGCATCGCTGCGCTCACCCCGACCTACAAAGGCGTGTCGCTGCTCCCCCGTAGGTTGGGGTGAGCGCAGCGATGCCCAACAGCAGCACCTGACCCCAACAAAGCGGCCGGGCGCCGTGCGGTCGCTCTCGTCGCTCTCAGCTCTCGAGCAGGCTGCGCAGCATCCAGGCGTTCTTTTCATGCACCTGCATGCGCTGCGTCAGCAGGTCGGCGGTCGGCTCGTCGTGCGCTTCTTCGACGGCCGGGAAAATGCTGCGTGCGGTGCGGGTCACGGCTTCCTGGCCGGCGACCAGCTGGCGGATCATGTCGGTGGCCGACGGCACGCCTTCCGGTTCCTTGATCGACGTGAGCTTTGCGTAGGCCGAATACGTGCCCGGTGCCGGGTAGCCCAACGCGCGGATGCGTTCCGCCACCAGATCGACCGCCAGCGCCAGTTCGGTGTATTGCGCCTCGAACATCAGGTGCAATGTGTTGAACATCGGGCCGGTGACGTTCCAGTGGAAGTTGTGCGTCGTCAGGTACAGCGTGTAGGAGTCGGCCAGCAGGCGCGACAGGCCGTCCGCGATGGCACGGCGGTTCTCTTCGGAAATGCCGATGTTGATGCTGCTCATGATGCTTTCCTTTCCAGGTTCTCGTGTTCGTGCAGGTCGGAGTCCGGACCTTGCCCGGCAGTTCCGCCCCAGTTGGCCGAGTCTGACAGGTGCAGCGGCGCCTGTGCGACGATCAGCTCGGCGATGCGTTCGAATGATTCCTGTCGCGCATTCGAACTGCGCGCCACCAGCGCGATGGTACGGCTTGGCCGGGGCTCGGAAAAGCGACGCGACACCAGTTTCATGTGCGACAGGATGTCTGAGCGCAAACTCATTTCCGGCAGCAATGCGAGTCCGAGACCGCCCTCGACCATTTGTGCCAGTGTGAACAGGCTGGTGGCTTCCATCCCGCGGGTCCGCGGTTCGCGCAGACCGCAGCCACCCAGGGTGTGGCCGCGCAGGCAGTGCCCCTCTTCAAGCAGCAACAGTTCGTCCGGATCGATCTTGCAGATTTCGCGCGGCATGTCCGCTTCGCGATCCGCCGGCGCGATCAGGCGCAGTTCTTCGTCGAACAGCGGCTTCACCTGCAGATTGCCGGTGTCGTAGGGCAATGCGATCAGCGCGAAATCCAGCTGGCCGGCAGCCAGGCGGGTCAGAAGATGACCGGTCAGGTCTTCGCGCAGCGCGAGCCGCAGCGACGGATAACGCTGGCGCAGCGCGGGCAGTACCGTCGGCAGCACGAAGGGTGCAACGGTCGGGATGACGCCCAGCCGCAGCAGGCCGCTCATCGGCTCCGCGGCGCTGCGTGCCCACTCGCTCAGATCTTCGGCTTCGGACAGCAGGCTGCGCGCCCGGTCGACGATTTCGATGCCGATCGGCGTCATCACGACCGAGTGGCGTTCGCGCTCGACCAGATGCGCCCCCAGCGTGGCTTCCAGCTCCTTGATGCCGGCGGACAGCGTGGACTGGGTGACGAAGCAGGATTCGGCGGCCTGCGTGAAGTTGAGCTTTTCGGACACTGCGATCAGATAGCGCAACTGGCGAAGTGAGGGCAGGGAAGACATGTAGATCGGAGCCTATGTTGGGGGACGTCGACGGAGAAACCACCACGCTTCATCGAAACCTTCGATCAACACGACAAGTTTAATCCATTGGACGATTGATGTGTATGCGCCCACACTCCATTCCGTCGATGCGCTGAACGGCGAACAACACCCGGCGCATCTCCGGACTTTACGATCCATCTCTCTGAAAGGAATAGAAATGAGCCAGCACAACCAGGAAGGCAAACGCGTCCCGAACGTCACGTTCCGCGTTCGTCAGAACAACGAATGGACGAACGTCACGACCGACGATCTGTTCAAGGGCAAGACCGTGGTGGTGTTCTCGCTGCCCGGCGCCTTCACACCGACCTGCTCGTCGACCCACCTGCCGCGCTACAACGAACTGGCTCCGGCCTTCAGGGCGAACGGCGTCGACAGCATCGTGTGCATGTCGGTGAACGACACCTTCGTGATGAACGAGTGGGCGAAGGACCAGGAATCGGACAACGTGACGCTGATCCCCGACGGCAACGGCGAATTCACCGAAGGCATGGGCATGCTGGTCGACAAGTCGGACATCGGCTTCGGCAAGCGCAGCTGGCGTTATTCGATGCTGGTGAAGGACGGTGTCGTGCAGAAGGTGTTCTCCGAGCCGCAGGAGCCGGGTGACCCGTTCAAGGTGTCGGACGCCGACACGATGCTCAACTTCATCAACCCGAACGCGAAGAAGCCGGACCAGGTCGCCGTCCTGACCCGCGAAGGTTGCGCCTTCTGCGCCAAGGCCAAGGCATTGCTGACCGAACGCGGCTACCACTACGCGGAGATCAACCTGCCGCACACCGAGCGCTCCCGCGCACTGGGCGCCATCGCCGGTGCCAGGACGGTGCCGCAGGTGTTCATCAACGGCCAGCACATCGGCGGCTGGGAAGAGCTGGAAAAGTGGGCAGCCAACTAAGCGCAGCATGAAATGACCGGATGACGGGGCAACCCGTCGTCCGATCAGGCCTGCACATCGAACGGTGTGCAGGCCTGATCGACCGATACAGGGAGAACGACATGAAAGAAGTGAATGTGGATGTGGCCGTCATCGGTGCCGGCACCGCCGGCCTTGCAGCCTATCGTGCGGCCATCGCCGCCGGCCGGCGCGCCGTCATCATCGAAGGTGGCCCGTACGGCACGACCTGCGCACGCGTCGGCTGCATGCCGAGCAAGCTGCTGATCGCCGCGGCCGAAGCGGCCCATGCGACGGAAAAGTGGGACGCCTTCGGCATCCGCCTCGAAGGGTCGGTGCGCATCGATGGCGCGGCCGTGATGGAGCGCGTCCGCCGCGAACGCGACCGCTTCGTCGGCTTCGTGCTCAAGGGCGTGGACAACATTCCGGCTGAGCACAAGCTGCGCGGCCATGCGAAGTTCGTCGATGACCACAGCCTTCAGGTCGATGACCACACGGTCGTCACCTTCGGCTGCGCGGTGATCGCGACCGGCTCGTCGCCCGCGATTCCGCCGGTGCTCAAAGGCGCTGGCGACCGCTTGATCGTGAACGACGATGTATTCGACTGGACCGAACTGCCGCGTTCGGCGGCCGTGTTCGGCCCCGGCGTCATCGGCCTGGAGATAGGGCAGGCGCTGCACCGGCTCGGTGTGCAGGTCGAAATGTTCGGCCGCGGTCACTTCGTTGGCCCTTTTTCGGATCCGGCGCTCAAGGAATACGCCACGCGCACCTTCGGTGAAGAGTTTCCGTTGTTCACCGATGCGCGCGTCAGCTCGATCGAACGCGTCGGCGACGGCGTGCGCCTGATGCAGGATTTCGACGACGGCTCGTCGGCCGTCAAGGAATTCGACTGGGTGATCGCTGCCACCGGCCGTGCGCCGAACGTGAAGAACCTCGGCCTCGAGAACACCTCGGTGACGCTGGGCGCCAATGGCGTGCCTGAGTTCGACCGCACGACGATGCAGTGCGGCAGCACCGGCATCTTCATCGCCGGCGATGCGAACAACGATGTGCCGCTGCTGCACGAAGCGGCCGACGAAGGTCGCATCGCCGGCGAAAACGCGGCGCGCTTCCCGCAGGTGCAGCGAGGTCTGCGGCGCGAGCCGATCGGCGTGGTGTTTTCCGATCCGCAACTTGCAACGGTCGGCCGCCGCTTCGTGGATCTGGCGCCCGACAGCTTCGTCACCGGCGAGGTGTCGTTCGAGGACCAGGGCCGTGCGCGCGTCGTGCTGCGCAACAAGGGGTTGCTGCATGTCTATGCCGAAAAGGGCTCCGGACGCCTGCTCGGCTGCGAAATGATCGGCCCGGATGTCGAACACCTCGCTCATCTGCTGGCCTGGGCGATGCAGTCGGGCATGACAGTGCAGCGCGCGCTCGAAATGCCCTTCTATCACCCGGTGGTGGAAGAAGGCCTGCGCACCGCTCTGCGCGACGCAGCGGCGAAGCTCGCCGACGCGTGATCCATCCGTCCGCCCGGACGACACGCCGGGCGGACGGTTAGAATAGGCGGCTTGATGCGCCGGTAGTTGCTCATGCCCTGTGCCGGCGCGCAGCCGGTATCCGCACGTGTCCGCACCAGAACCCTCGCTCGTATCCCGCAGTCTTTCAGCCGTCTGGCACCCCTGCACGCAGATGCAGTGGCACGCCGACCAATCGCTGCCGCTGCTCGCCATCGCGCGCGCGCAGGGCGCGTGGCTGTACGCGCCCGACGGCAGCCGCTACCTCGACGGCATCAGTTCCTGGTGGACCAATCTGTTCGGGCACAGCCATCCGGCGATCGTGCAGGCGGTGCGCGATCAGCTCGACACACTGGACCACGTCATGCTCGCCGGCTTTACGCACGAGCCGGTCGTGGCGTTGTCGGAGCGACTGTCGGCGCTGACCGGCGGTCGGCTCGGTCACGCCTTCTACGCGTCTGATGGTGCGTCGGCGACCGAAATCGCGCTGAAGATGTCGCTGCACTACTGGCGCAATACCGGGCAGGCCGACAAGAACGAATTCATCTGCTTCGCCGGCAGCTATCACGGCGAAACCGTCGGTGCGCTGGCGGTGACCGATGTCGCGCTGTTCCGTGATGCCTATGCGCCGATGGTGCGCGGTGCGCATGTGCTGCCCAGCCCGGCTGCAGGCGAAGCGGCGGCGCTGTCGGCGCTGGACGCCTTTCTCGCGCTTCACCATGACCGCATCGCGGCAATGATCGTCGAGCCGCGCGTGCAGTGCGCCGGCGGCATGGCGATGCATGACGCCGCCTGGCTGCGCGATGCGCGCCGGCTGTGCGACCGTTACGCGGTGCACCTGATCGCCGACGAGATCGCGGTCGGCTGTGGCCGTACAGGCACCTTCTTCGCCTGCGAACAGTCGCTCGACGAGGCGGGTGACGGCTGGCCCGACTTCATCTGTCTGTCCAAGGGCATCACCGGCGGCACGCTGCCGCTGTCGCTCGTGCTGTCTGCGCCGGCGGTGTTCGACGCCTTCCTCGACGACACCATGGCGCGCGGTTTCCTGCATTCGCATTCCTACACCGGCAATCCGCTGGCCTGCCGCGCCGCGCTGGCTACGCTCGAGCTGTTCGACCAGCTCGACATCCTGCAGCGCAACCGCGCCTGGGCGCAGGACTTCACCGACGCACTGGCGCCGCTTGCGACGCACCCCGCAGCGCGACATTTCCGCCAGGCCGGCATGATCTGGGCGGTCGACATCGACGCCCCGCAGCTCGATTTCAGCCGCCGCTATTACCGCGAGGCGCTCGAACGCGGGTTGCTGCTCAGGCCGCTGGGCAACACGCTGTACTTCATGCCGCCCTACATTCTCGACGCCGCGCAGACTTCACAGCTGGCCGACGGCGCGCGGGCAGCGCTGGACGCGGCACTCGCATGAGTGCCTTTGACTTTCGCGCTCGTCTGGCTGCACTGGCGCGCGACGATCTGACGCGTACGCGTGTGGTGCTCGACGCACCCTGCGGCCCGCAAGCCGTCGTCGACGGGCAGCGCCTGATTGCCTTCGCCGGCAACGACTATCTGGGTCTGGCGAATCACCCGGAGGTGGTCGAAGCGCTGCGCGAAGGCGCATCCCGCTGGGGAGCCGGTGCCGGCGCATCGCATCTGGTGAGCGGTCACCAGCCGCCGCATGACGAACTGGAGCAGGCGCTCGCCGCCTTCACCGGGCTGGCGCGCGCGCTGTTCTTCTCCACCGGTTACATGGCCAATCTGGCGCTGTTGCCGGCGCTCGCAGGTCGTGGCGACACGCTGATCGCCGACCGGCTGAACCATGCGTCGCTGGTCGATGCCGCGCTGCTGTCGCGCGCCACGGTGCGTCGCTACCCGCATGGTGACCTTGCCATGGTGGAGCGCCTGCTCGAAGCGGCCGAGGGCCGCAAGGTCGTGGTGACCGACGGCGTGTTCAGCATGGATGGCGACATCGCGCCGCTGACAGACCTGCTGGCACTCTGCGAACAGCATGATGCGCTGCTGGTGGTCGATGATGCGCACGGTTTCGGCGTGCTGGGCGAGCGCGGCCGTGGCGTGCTGTCGCACTTTGCGCTGGCATCGCAGCGCATCGTCTACATCGGCACGCTCGGCAAGGCGGCTGGCGTGGCGGGGGCTTTCGTCGCCGGGGACGCGGACCTGATCGAGTGGCTGATGCAGACCGGTCGCAGCTACCGCTACACCACGGCCGCCCCCCCGGCGCTGGCCTGCGCACTGCTTGCCAGCCTCGACCTGATCGATTCGGCGGATGACAGGCGGGCGACGCTGGCGGCACATCGCGATCGGCTCAAGCAGGGGTTGGCCGGTGCGCGCTGGCCCTTGATGCCCTCGCACACAGCGATCCAGCCGCTGCAGGTGGGTGCCAATTCCGATGTGCTGACGCTTGCGGCGCAGTTGCGGGCGCGGGGTCTGTGGGTGCCGGCCATTCGCCCGCCGACGGTGCCGGCCGGCACGGCACGTCTGCGCATATCGTTGAGTGCAGCGCACACTGCCGAGCACCTCGACACGCTGTGTCGCGCGCTCATCGAGGCCGGGCATGACTGAGCCGCTGCACACCAGGGTTTTCGGCGAGCGCGGGCCGCGCGTTGCGCTGCTGCACGGCTGGGGCTGGGACGGCCGCCTGATTGCGCCGCTTGCCGAAGCGCTCGGCCGCCATGCGCACGTCCTTCAGCCTGATCTGCCCGGTTACGGGCTGAATGCCGGGCGTGACTGCACAGGCTTCGATGACTGTGTCGATCAGTTGATGGCGAGCATGCCGGATGCCGAAGTCGTCGTCGGCTGGTCGCTTGGCGGCCTGCTCGCGCTGGCCTGGGCCACCCGCGCGCCGCTGCGCAAGCTGGTGCTGATCGGTGCGACACCGCGGTTCATGCAGGCATCGGACTGGCCGCATGGCATGAGCGCCGAACGCTTCGACGCCTTTGCCGATGCGTTCGACGATGCGCCGATGAAGGCACGCACGCGCTTTGCCGCGCTGTCTGCGTTGGGTGATGACGATGCGCGCAAGGTACGCGCAGCGATGGCCGGACTGGTCGAACAACCGCCGCTGCCCAGCCGGCAGGCGCTCGACCAGGGTTTGCACTGGCTGCACGATGTCGATCTGCGATCGGCCGTACGGGGCGTGTCTGCCCGCGTGCTTTGCCTGCATGGCGTGGAGGACAGGGTGGTCGATGCCGCAGCATGCAACTGGATGTCGTCTGCTGTGGGAGCGCGCTGCGTGCGCGTGCCGGGGGCGGCACACCTGCCCTGGCTGCAGGGCGGTGTCGCGGATCTGTGCGAGTGGGTGGCTGCCGATGACTGAACTTGCCGCCGTCCGCCGCAGTTTTTCCCGCGCGGCCAACCGCTACGCGGCGTCGGCAAGCCTGCAGCGACAGGTCAGCGACCGCTTGCTCGACATGTTGCCGCCGATTGCGGCGGGATGCGTGCTGGATGTCGGCTGCGGCACAGGATTCGCGTCAGCCGGACTGCGTGCCCGCTATCCGGATGCGTTGCTGCTGTCGGCCGACTTCGCGCCAGCCATGCTCGGTGCGCATGCACCGATGGCTGACAACGCCCGTGTATGCGCCGACGCGCATGCGCTGCCGCTGCGAGACGGCAGCGTAGATCTGATCTTTTCCAGCCTGATGCTGCAGTGGTGCGACCTCTCGCGAGCGTTGCCGGAGTGTCGCCGGATACTCCGGCCGGGCGCCCCGATGTGTTTTGCTACTGTGCTCGACGGAACTCTGCGAGAGATCGATCTGGCCTTTGGGGCGGTCGATCGGCATCGTCACACGCTACCCTTCCTTGACGAGCCATCCTTGGCTGCGTTGATGCGTGAGGCCGGGCTTGTCGTTGACCATGTCGAGCAATCGCGGCAGGTCGAGTATTTCGATGACGCCCGCAGCCTGCTCCAGTCCAACCGCGATATCGGCGCCTCGCGTGTGCCGCTGCAGACCCGGCGTACGACACTGGGCCGCGCTGCCTGGCAGTCGGTATGCGCCGCATTCGACGCGCAGCGGACGCCGCAGGGCATTCCGCTGACCTATGAACTGGCTTGGGTGGTCGCGCACCGCCCGGGTAACGGAGATTCCGGATGATGGAGGGGCGCGCTCATTTCGTGACCGGAACGGACACCGGCATCGGTAAAACACTGGTGGCCTGCGCACTCGTGCATGCGCTGCGCGCACGCGGGCTGGACGCGGTCGGCATGAAGCCGGTGGCATCCGGTGCCTGGCGCGATTCGAACGGGGTGATGCGCAACGAGGACGCCGATGCGCTGGCGGCAGTCAGCGGGTCGGAGCTTCCGCAGGCGCTGACCAGTCCTTATCTGTTCGAAGCACCGCTGGCTCCTCATGTATCGGCGCAGCTCGAGGGGCAAACGATAGCGTCGGCGGTCATCCTCGACGCCTTCCGCTCGCTGTCGATGCGCGCGCAGCATGTGGTGGTCGAAGGCGTCGGGGGGTTTTTGGTGCCCTTGAACGACGATTTCACCACCGCCGATCTGGCGGCTGCGATTGCCGCTCCCGTCGTTCTGGTAGTGGGGCTGAAGTTGGGCTGCATCAACCATGCACTGCTGACAGCCGAATCGATTCGTGCGCGGGGTTTGTGTCTGGCGGGCTGGGTGGCCAATGCCATGCCTGACGGTATGCTGGAGCAGGACGCGACGATCGCAGCGTTGTCACGCAGGCTTGGCGCACCGCGGCTGGGCACGCTACCTCGCCTCGCTTCGGCCGACCCGCGGATGGCCGCTGCAGCACTTGATTTCGGCGCGTTGCTGGACGGCGCAGGCTGAATATTTCGATGCAGTGTTTGACAGAGTACGAAACGCTCACCATAATCGCGGGTTTCGCTGGTCGCCGGAGGGGTTCCCGAGCGGTCAAAGGGATCAGACTGTAAATCTGACGGCTCTGCCTTCGAAGGTTCGAATCCTTCCCCCTCCACCATAACCTTTTGTTTCTGAAGGTTATGTTGAGGTGACCTCGAAAAACGTGCAAGTGAAGGTTCCGATCATGGTGGCCGGTCACGGCGGGTCAATGTGTTTGGAATGGTCGGGCGGGAGTAGTTCAATGGTAGAACCCTAGCCTTCCAAGCTAATGACGCGGGTTCGATTCCCGTCTCCCGCTCCACGAATTGAAGTGTGCATATATATAAGGCGTTTGCCGGGGCTGTGTCCTCGATGAATGTCTGCAGGAAGGTTTTTCGTGCCCATGTAGCTCAGTGGCAGAGCACTCCCTTGGTAAGGGAGAGGTCGGCAGTTCAATCCTGCCCATGGGCACCACGGTATTTGGCGTGCGGCATGTCGCGTAAAGGCGCGCTTGCCTGTCGAGGTTTGACGCAGATCTCTAATCAGTTATCAGGGTGATCAAAAATGGCAAAGGGAAAGTTTGAGCGTACCAAGCCGCACGTGAACGTGGGGACGATTGGGCACGTTGATCATGGCAAGACGACGCTGACGGCGGCGATCACGACGATTCTGTCGTCGAAGTTCGGCGGCGAGGCGAAGGCGTATGACCAGATTGATGCGGCGCCGGAAGAAAAGGCGCGCGGTATCACGATCAACACGGCGCACGTCGAGTACGAAACGGCGAAGCGTCACTATGCGCACGTTGATTGCCCGGGCCACGCTGACTATGTGAAGAACATGATCACGGGTGCGGCGCAGATGGACGGTGCCATTCTGGTGTGTTCGGCCGCTGACGGCCCGATGCCGCAGACGCGCGAACACATCCTGCTGGCCCGCCAGGTGGGTGTGCCGTACATCGTGGTGTTCCTGAACAAGTGCGACATGGTCGACGACGCCGAGCTGCTCGAGCTGGTCGAAATGGAAGTGCGCGAGCTGCTGAGCAAGTACGATTTCCCGGGCGATGATGTACCGATCGTCAAGGGTTCGGCACTCAAGGCGCTCGAAGGCGACAAGACGGAGCTGGGCGAAGGCGCGATCATGGCGCTGGCCGATGCACTGGACAGCTACATTCCGACGCCGGAGCGTGCGATTGACGGCGCCTTCCTGATGCCGATCGAAGACGTGTTCTCGATTTCGGGTCGCGGCACGGTGGTGACGGGGCGTATCGAGCGCGGCATTGTGAAGGTCGGCGAGGAAATCGAGATCGTCGGCATCAAGGACACGGTGAAGACCACGTGTACCGGCGTTGAAATGTTCCGCAAGCTGCTGGACCAGGGTCAGGCAGGCGACAACGTCGGCGTGCTGCTGCGCGGCACCAAGCGTGAAGATGTCGAGCGTGGTCAGGTTCTGGCCAAGCCGGGTTCGATCAAGCCGCACACGCACTTCACGGCGGAGATCTATGTGCTGTCGAAGGACGAAGGCGGTCGTCACACGCCGTTCTTCAACGGTTATCGTCCGCAGTTTTACTTCCGCACGACGGACGTGACGGGGTCGATCGAACTGCCGGAAGGCACGGAGATGGTGATGCCGGGCGACAACGTATCGATCACGGTGAAGCTGATTGCGCCGATCGCGATGGAAGAAGGTCTGCGCTTTGCGATCCGCGAAGGCGGTCGTACTGTGGGCGCGGGCGTGGTTGCCAAGATCATCGCTTAATCAGGTTGAAGTGCCCCGGTCTGCGCGAGCAGGCCGGGTTTGTTTTGCAGGGGCATAGCTCAATTGGCAGAGCGTCGGTCTCCAAAACCGAAGGTTGGGGGTTCGATTCCCTCTGCCCCTGCCATCCCGGTAATCAGGACGGGTAACTTTGTGGGGCGCCTGAGCGTTCCCGGACATTCATGACCGACCAGCTGAAGCTCGCGCTGGCCATTGCACTGCTGATAGCAGGGCTGGCCGGCTTCTATGTTTTCTCCGACCAGATCATGGCGGTGCGTGTGCTGTCCGTTGTCGGTGGCATCGCGGCAGGTATCGCCGTCGCCTGGTACACGGCACAGGGTCGTCGCTTCTTCGAATTTGCCAACGAGTCGGTGGCGGAGGCGAAGAAGGTTGCGTGGCCGAGCCGCAAGGAAACAGTGCAAACGACAGCGATCGTGTTTGGCTTCGTGTTCGTCATGGCCGTTTTTCTTTGGCTGACTGACAAGAGCTTCGAGTGGGTGTTGTACGACCTCATCCTGGGCTGGAAAAAATCATGAGCAAGCGTTGGTACGTCGTACATGCTTATTCCGGTTTCGAAAAATCGGTGCAGCGCGCGCTCGTCGAGCGGATTACCCGGGCGAGCATGCAGGACAAGTTCGGCCAGATCCTCGTTCCGGTGGAAGAGGTCGTCGAGATGCGTGGCGGCCAGAAGGCCGTGTCGGAGCGCAAATTCTTTCCGGGTTATGTTCTGGTCGAAATGGACATGGACGAGGATAGCTGGCACCTCGTGAAGAGCACACCGAAGGTCACGGGTTTCGTGGGTGGCAGTGCCAACAAGCCGACACCGATCTCCGAGAAGGAAGTCGAGAAGATCATGCAGCAGATGCAGGAAGGGGTTGAAAAGCCCCGTCCGAAGGTGCTGTTCGAAGTCGGTGAATTGGTTCGGGTCAAGGATGGCCCGTTCACCGATTTCAACGGATCGGTCGAGAGCGTCAATTACGACAAGAGTCGCCTGCATGTTTCGGTGACCATTTTCGGCCGCGCTACGCCGGTCGAGCTCGAATTCGCGCAGGTCGAGAAGGTCTGATCCCAAGCGGATCGGAGCCGTATTCAGGAATTGAGGCAGCGCCGGAAGGCGGTGTCCGGGTGCGCGGCGCAGCCTGATGGCAGCATCGTGCAATTGTTTCCGGTGTTTGCACCGGTCGAGGAGTGACAGACGGTCCGGTGACCGCGCGTCACGCTATCACTCACATCAGGAGTCATCATGGCGAAGAAAATCGTCGGCTATGTAAAGCTGCAAGTGCCGGCCGGGAAGGCGAATCCGTCGCCCCCGATCGGTCCCGCGTTGGGTCAGCGTGGTTTGAACATCATGGAGTTCTGCAAGGCTTTCAATGCGCAGACCCAGGGCATGGAACCGGGCCTGCCGATTCCGGTGGTCATCACCGCCTACGCGGACAAGTCATTCACCTTCGTGATGAAGTCGCCTCCGGCGACCATTCTCATCAAGAAGGCTGCCGGCATCACCAAGGGTTCGCCCAAGCCGCACACCGACAAGGTGGGCAAGGTGACCCGCGCTCAGCTGGAAGAGATCGTCAAGGTTAAAAACAAGGATCTGACGGCGGGTGATCTTGACGCTGCGGTGCGCACGATCGCCGGTTCGGCCCGCAGCATGGGCATCACGGTGGAGGGACTGTAATCATGGCGAAACTGTCCAAACGCGTTCAGGCGCTGCGCGCCAAGATCGATCGTAACCGCAGCTACCCGTTGGCCGATGCGCTCGCGCTGGTCAAGGAAACCGCGAACGCCAAGTTCGATGAATCGGTCGACCTGGCGGTGAACCTCGGTATCGATGCGAAGAAGTCGGATCAACTGGTCCGTGGCTCGGTCGTGCTGCCGGCAGGTACCGGCAAGTCGGTACGTGTTGCGGTGTTTGCCCAGGGTGCCAAGGCTGACGAAGCCCGTGCCGCCGGGGCGGACGTCGTCGGCTTCGACGATCTGGCCGCCCAGGTCAAGGAAGGCAATCTGAATTTCGACGTCGCGATCGCGACCCCGGATGCGATGCGCGTTGTAGGCGCGCTGGGCCAGATCCTCGGCCCGCGTGGCCTGATGCCGAATCCTAAGGTCGGTACCGTGACGATGGATGTCGCCACGGCGGTCAAGAACGCGAAAGCCGGTCAGGTGCAGTACCGCACCGACAAGGGTGGCATCGTGCAATGTACCGTTGGCCGCGCGTCCTTCACGCCGGAACAGCTCACCACCAACATCAAGGCACTGATCGAAGCGCTGAACAAGGCGCGTCCGGCTGCGGCCAAGGGCGTGTATCTGCGCAAGGTGTCAGTCACTTCGACGATGGGTGTCGGCATCCGCGTCGATCAGGCGTCGGTGCAGTAAGCATTTGCGCCCGGCTCGCCGGGCGCGCAAAAGAACTTTGGGCTGCCATCGCCCGCATGGGGTGGCAGGTTGTCAAAGACCGCAGGTGCCCGTTCGGGCGTAATGGAGCAAACACTCCGCCTGCGCAGATGGCGTTACCCGACACAGGATGGATGGTGTCCTCACGGACAGTTTCTTCTCCTGATACGGTCGCCGCAGGTGGTTCGTCAGGTGGGCAGCGATGTGTGCCTGACGACCGTAATCATGGGAGTAGACCTTGGGACTCAATCTCGATCAGAAGAAGGAAGTCGTCGCCGGTGTGGCCGCTGAAGTTGCGGGCGCGCAGGTGATCGTGATCGCCGAGAACCGCGGTCTGGAAGTGGGCGATGTCACGCGTTTGCGTGCCCAGGCCCGAGCACAGGGTGTCTACCTGCGCGTTCTGAAGAACACGCTGGCACGTCGCGCTGTCGAGGGTACCCCTTTCGAGGGGCTGGCGAAGGACATGACCGGACCGCTGTTGTATGGCATGTCCGCCGATCCGGTATCGGCGGCAAAGGTCCTGCAGGAATTCGTCAAGGGCAATGACAAACTGGTCATCAAGGGTGGCGCACTGGCCAACCACGTCATGGACGCCGCAGGCGTCAAGGCGCTGGCCACTATGCCGAGCCGCGATGAACTGCTCGCAACACTTCTGGGCACGATGCAGGCGCCGATCGCAAAGTTTGTGCAAACCCTCAACGAGGTGCCGGGGAAATTCGTCCGTACCCTCGCAGCGGTGCGCGACGAACGCGAAAAGCAGTCTGCCTGAGTTCAGGCTTCACGAACGACTACATACCATCCCGCGCCGCTGGAATTCATCCCGGCGCTTGAATCAGGAGTTTTTTAAATGTCGATTAGCAAAGAGCAGGTCCTGGAAGCTGTTGCTGCAATGTCGGTTCTCGAACTGTCGCAACTGATCAAGGACATGGAAGAGAAGTTCGGCGTGTCCGCCGCTGCATCGGTTGCCGTTGCTGCAGCTCCGGCAGCCGCTGCCGCGCCGGCCGCTGAAGAGCAGACCGAATTCACCGTCATGCTGCTGGCAGCTGGCGAGAAGAAGGTTGAAGTCATCAAGGTCGTTCGCGCCGTAACCGGCCTGGGCCTGAAGGAAGCGAAGGACCTCGTGGATGGCGCGCCGAAGGCGGTGAAGGAAGCCATTTCGAAGGCCGACGCAGAAGCCCTGAAGAAGCAGCTGGACGACGCAGGCGCCAAGGTCGAAATCAAGTAATTCCGACCCGATTGGCGGGAGTGCGTGCCTTCGGGCCGTACTCCCGTCGCCGTTTGGGGATACCAGGAAAGCGCGTGAGCGAACGTGTTTTCCTTGTCTTCCGAAGCGATCACGGAAGACCGTTTCCGGTCGAACGAAAGTCCCGCCTCGGGTGCTCATGCCCGCGCTTTCGTTGTCAGCCCAGGGGTTGGTAGAGGCCAGCCGCCGGTAACGTTGTCCTGATCGCATTCCGTGGTAAAACGCGGGCCGCGCGCCGGGTGGCGCACGCTCCGTTTTCCCCGGCCATCGCACTCTATGCCCGGAGATTTCATGGCCTATACCTACACCGAGAAGAAGCGCATCCGCAAAAGCTTTGCCAAGCGCGATGCGGTGCTCGACGTGCCGTTCCTGCTGGCGACCCAGCTGGAGTCCTACACCCAGTTCCTGCAGGCCGAGATTCCCGCCGAATCCCGTCGCAATCAGGGCTTGCAGGCTGCATTCACGTCGATCTTCCCGATCAGTTCGCATTCCGGCAATGCGCGCCTTGAATTCGTGCACTTCATGCTGGGCGAACCCGCATTCGACGTGAAGGAATGTCACCAGCG
The DNA here is from genome assembly GCF_001713355.1 of Methyloversatilis sp. RAC08. Taxonomy (NCBI): domain Bacteria; kingdom Pseudomonadati; phylum Pseudomonadota; class Betaproteobacteria; order Nitrosomonadales; family Sterolibacteriaceae; genus Methyloversatilis; species Methyloversatilis sp. RAC08. Next base: position 2,527,579 of record NZ_CP016448.1, read on the forward strand.
CGGCCTGACTTTCGCGAGCCCGCTGCGCGCCCGCGTGCGCCTGGTCATCATGGACCGCGAAGCGCCGAAGGAAACCATCAAGGAAGTGAAGGAACAGGAAGTGTACATGGGCGAAATTCCGCTCATGACGACTACCGGTTCCTTCGTGATCAATGGCACCGAACGTGTCATCGTCAGCCAGTTGCATCGCTCGCCGGGCGTGTTCTTCGAGCATGACCGCGGCAAGACCCACAGTTCCGGCAAGCTGCTGTTCTCGGCCCGCATCATTCCCTACCGCGGCTCCTGGCTGGACTTCGAATTCGATCCGAAGGACTACCTGTACTTCCGCGTCGACCGTCGCCGCAAGATGCCGGTCACGATCCTGTTGAAGGCGATCGGCATGACGCCGACGCAGATCCTGTCGACCTTCTTCGAATTCGACGCCTTCGACCTGGCCGCCAAGGGCGGCATCCAGATGAAGCTGGTGCCGGAACGTCTGCGCGGTGAAGTCGCCAAATTCGACATCATCGACGGTTCAGGCAAGGTCGTTGTGGCGAAGGACAAGCGCATCACCGCCAAGCACATCCGCGAACTCGCCGAGTCGGGCACCGAAGCCATTGTGGTTCCGGAAGACTTCCTCGTCGGACGCGTATTCTCGAGTGCTGTGGTCGATCCGGAAACCGGCGAAGTGCTGGCAAACGTGAACGATGAAATCACCGAAGAACTGCTGGCCAAGCTCAGCGTAGCAGGCGTCGGCGAGATTTCGACGCTGTACGTGAACGACCTGGACCGCGGCCCGTACATTTCGCAGACCTTGCGTACCGACGAAACCGCTGATCAGTGGCAGGCGCGCGTCGCCATCTACCGCATGATGCGTCCGGGCGAGCCGCCGACGGAAGATGCGGTGGAAACGCTGTTCCACGGCCTGTTCTATTCGGAAGAGCGCTACGACCTGTCGGCCGTGGGCCGCATGAAGTTCAACCGCCGTGTCGGCCGCGATGCAATCGAAGGCGCAGCAACGCTGTCCAATGAGGACATCGTCGACGTCATCCGCATCCTGGTCGATCTGCGCAACGGCAAGGGCGAGATCGACGACATCGACCACCTCGGCAATCGCCGCGTGCGTTCGGTCGGCGAACTGGCGGAGAACCAGTTCCGCGCCGGTCTGGTGCGCGTTGAGCGCGCCGTGAAGGAGCGTCTGTCGCAGGCCGAGTCGGATAACCTGATGCCGCACGATCTGATCAACGCCAAGCCGATCAGCGCAGCGATCAAGGAGTTCTTCGGTTCCAGCCAGCTGTCGCAGTTCATGGACCAGACCAATCCGCTGTCGGAAATCACGCACAAGCGTCGCGTGTCCGCACTGGGCCCGGGCGGTCTGACGCGCGAACGCGCAGGCTTCGAAGTGCGCGACGTGCACCCGACGCATTACGGCCGTGTGTGCCCGATCGAAACGCCTGAAGGCCCGAACATCGGCCTGATCAATTCGCTCGCGCTGTACGCCCGCACCAACAAGTACGGCTTCCTCGAAACGCCGTATCGCCGTGTCGATGGCAGCCATGTCACCGAACAGATCGATTTCCTGTCGGCGATCGAAGAAGGCAAGTACGTGATCGCGCAGGCGAATGCGTCGCTCGACAAGAAGGGTGGTCTGTCCGACGAGCTGGTGTCCTGCCGTCACAAGGGCGAATTCATGCTGTCGACGCCGGATCAGGTCCAGTACATGGACATTGCGCCAGGCCAGATCGTGTCGGTCGCCGCGTCGCTGATTCCGTTCCTCGAGCACGATGATGCGAACCGCGCTTTGATGGGCGCCAACATGCAGCGTCAGGCCGTGCCCTGCCTGCGTCCGGAAAAAGCCTTCGTCGGCACCGGCATCGAACGCACGGTTGCGGTCGACTCGGGTACCGCGGTGCAGGCACTGCGCGGTGGCGTGGTCGACTACGTCGATGCGAACCGCATCGTGGTGCGCGTCAATGACGACGAAACCGTGCCGGGCGAAGTCGGCGTCGACATCTACAACCTGGTGAAGTACACGCGTTCGAACCAGAACACGAATATCAACCAGCGTCCGGTGGTCAAGAGCGGTGACATCATCGCCAAGGGCGACGTCGTGGCCGACGGTGCTTCGACCGACCTCGGCGAACTGGCGCTCGGCCAGAACATGCTGGTCGCCTTCATGCCGTGGAACGGCTACAACTTCGAGGATTCGATCCTGATTTCGGAACGCGTGGTGGCGGAAGACCGCTTCACGTCGATCCACATCGAGGAGCTGACGGTCGTCGCACGCGACACCAAGCTGGGCCCGGAAGAAATCACGCGCGACATCGCGTCGCTCGGCGAAGCCCAGCTCGGCCGTCTCGACGAGTCCGGCATCGTATATATCGGCGCCGAAGTCGAAGCCGGTGACGTGCTGGTCGGCAAGGTGACGCCCAAGGGCGAAACCCAGCTGACGCCGGAAGAAAAGCTGCTGCGCGCGATCTTCGGCGAAAAGGCTTCGGACGTGAAGGATACCTCGCTGCGCGTGCCGTCCGGCATGAACGGCACGGTGATCGATGTGCAGGTGTTCACCCGCGAAGGCATCGAGCGCGACAAGCGCGCGCAGTCGATCGTCGATGACATGCTGCGCAGCTATCGCCAGGATCTGGGCGACCAGATGCGCATCGTCGAACGCGACACATTCGCCCGTATCGAGCGACTGCTCGCCGGTCGTGTCGCCAATGGCGGCCCGAAGCGTCTGGCCAAGGGCACGACGATCACCCGCGAGTACCTCGACGGCGTGGAACCCCACAACTGGTTCGACATCCGCATGGCGGACGAAGAGATCGCGGCGCAACTCGAGAGCCTGCGCGAGTCGCTGGAAAAGACCCGTACCGACTTCGACGTTGCGTTCGAACTGAAGAAGAAGAAGCTGACGCAGGGCGACGAGCTGCCGCCAGGCGTGCAGAAGATGGTCAAGGTCTACCTGGCCGTGAAGCGCCGCCTGCAGCCGGGCGACAAGATGGCAGGCCGTCACGGCAACAAGGGTGTGGTGTCGAAGATCACTCCGATCGAAGACATGCCGCACATGGAAGACGGCACGCCGGTCGACATCGTGCTCAATCCGCTCGGCGTGCCGTCGCGGATGAACATCGGCCAGATTCTCGAAACCCACCTCGGCATGGCTGCGCGCGGCCTGGGCAAGAAGATCGATGGCATGCTGCGTCGTCAGGCGAATCTCGCCGAGCTGCGAGGTTTCATGGATGATATCTACAACAGCAGCGGCAAGCCGGAAGAAATCTCCTCGCTGACCGACGATGAAATTCTGGAGCTGGCGAGCAACCTGAAGCACGGCGTGCCGTTCGCAACGCCGGTGTTCGACGGCGCGCATGAGTCCGAAATCCGTCGCATGCTGGAGCTTGCCGACATGCCGTCCGGCGGTCAGATGACGCTGTACGACGGGCGCACCGGCGAGGCCTTCGAGCGTCAGGTGACCGTAGGTTATATGCACGTGCTGAAGCTGCATCACCTGGTCGATGACAAGATGCACGCCCGTTCGACCGGCCCGTACTCGCTCGTCACCCAGCAACCGCTGGGCGGCAAGGCGCAGTTCGGCGGTCAGCGCTTCGGTGAAATGGAAGTGTGGGCGCTGGAAGCTTACGGCGCGTCCTACACGCTGCAGGAAATGCTCACCGTCAAGTCCGACGACGTCACGGGTCGTACGAAGGTGTACGAGAACATCGTCAAGGGCGAGCACAAGATCGATGCCGGCATGCCGGAGTCGTTCAACGTGCTGGTGAAGGAAATCCGGTCGCTGGCCATCGACATTGATTTGGAGCGGTTCTAGGACAGGGCGCGAAAGCCAACCCCGCCTAGCCCCTAGCCACTAGCCCCAAAGGAGTTGCCATGAAAGCATTGCTGGATCTGTTCAAGCAGGTCACCCAGGAAGAAGAGTTCGATGCGATCACCATCGGTCTCGCGTCGCCGGACAAGATCCGTTCCTGGTCCTACGGCGAAGTAAAGAAGCCGGAAACCATCAACTACCGCACCTTCAAGCCGGAGCGCGATGGTCTTTTCTGCGCCAAGATCTTCGGCCCGGTGAAGGACTACGAGTGCCTGTGCGGCAAGTACAAGCGCCTGAAGCATCGCGGTGTCATCTGCGAGAAGTGCGGCGTCGAAGTCACGCTGTCGAAGGTGCGTCGCGAACGGATGGGCCACATCGAGCTGGCCAGCCCGACCGCGCACATCTGGTTCCTGAAGTCGCTGCCATCACGTCTGGGCATGGTGCTCGACATGACGCTGCGCGACATCGAACGCGTGCTGTACTTCGAAGGATTCGTCGTTGTCGATCCGGGCATGACACCGCTGGCCCGCGGCCAGTTGCTGTCGGAAGACGATTACCTGGCCAAGGTCGAAGAGTATGGCGACGACTTCACCGCATTCATGGGTGCGGAAGGCGTGCGCGGCATGCTGCGTTCGCTCGACCTGAACCGTGAAGTCGAAAAGCTTCGCGGCGAACTGGAAGCGACCAGTTCCGAAGCGAAGATGAAGAAGATTTCCAAGCGGCTGAAGATTCTCGAAGGCTTCCAGCACTCGGGCATCAAGCCGGAATGGATGATTCTGGAAGTACTGCCGGTGCTGCCGCCGGATCTGCGTCCGCTGGTGCCGCTGGACGGTGGCCGCTTTGCGACCTCCGATCTGAACGACCTGTACCGCCGCGTCATCAACCGCAACAACCGCCTGAAGCGCCTGCTCGAACTGAAGGCGCCGGAAATCATCGTGCGCAACGAAAAGCGCATGCTGCAGGAAGCGGTTGATTCGCTGCTCGACAACGGTCGTCGCGGCAAGGCGATGACCGGTGCCAACAAGCGCCCGCTGAAGTCGCTGGCCGACATGATCAAGGGCAAGGGCGGTCGTTTCCGTCAGAACCTGCTGGGCAAGCGCGTCGACTACTCGGGCCGTTCGGTCATCGTGGTCGGCCCGCAGCTCAAGCTGCACCAGTGCGGCCTGCCGAAGAAGATGGCGCTCGAACTGTTCAAGCCCTTCATCTTCAACAAGCTCGAACTGAATGGCATGGCGACCACGATCAAGGCCGCCAAGAAGCTGGTCGAGCAGGAAGTGCCGGAGGTGTGGGACATCCTCGAAGAGGTGATCCGCGAACATCCGGTCATGCTGAATCGCGCACCGACGCTGCACCGCCTCGGTATCCAGGCTTTCGAGCCGATGCTGATCGAAGGCAAGGCCATTCAGCTGCACCCGCTGGTCTGCGTGGCGTTCAACGCCGACTTCGACGGCGACCAGATGGCCGTCCACGTGCCGCTGTCGCTGGAAGCGCAGATGGAAGCGCGCACGCTGATGCTGGCGTCGAACAACGTGCTGTCGCCGGCCAACGGCGAGCCCATCATCGTGCCGTCGCAGGACATCGTGCTCGGCCTGTACTACGCAACCCGTTCGAAGATCAACGGCAAGGGCGAAGGCATGATGTTCGCCAACGTGAATGAAATGCGCCGCGCCTACGACAATGGCTTCGTCGAACTTCACTCCAAGATTTCGGTGCGCATCCGCGAAGTCGAAGTGATCGACGACGAAAAGCGCGACAAGGTGACCCGTTACGAAACCACGGTTGGCCGCGCCATGCTGTCGGAAATCCTGCCGCCGGGGCTGCCCTTCAGCGTGCTCGACAAGGCGCTGAAGAAAAAGGAAATCTCGCGTCTGGTCAACAACAGCTTCCGCCGCTGCGGTTTGCGCGAAACGGTCATATTTGCCGACAAGCTGATGCAGGCCGGTTTCGCACTCGCGACCCGTGCCGGCATTTCGATTGCCGTGAAGGACATGCTGGTGCCTGACGCCAAGCACACCCTGATCAGCGCAGCCGAAGCCGAGGTGAAGGAAATTGCCCAGCAGTACACGTCGGGCCTGGTGACAGACGGCGAACGCTACAACAAGGTGGTGGACATCTGGGGTCGTGCTGGCGATCAGGTCGCAAAGGCCATGATGGATCAGCTCGGCCAGGAAGACACCGTCGATCGCGATGGCAATACGGTCAAGCAGGAGTCCTTCAACTCCATCTACATGATGGCCGACTCCGGTGCCCGCGGTTCCGCCGCCCAGATCCGTCAGCTTGCCGGCATGCGCGGCCTGATGGCGAAGCCGGATGGTTCGATCATCGAAACGCCGATCACGACCAACTTCCGCGAAGGTCTGAACGTTCTGCAGTACTTCATCTCGACGCACGGCGCCCGCAAGGGTCTGGCCGACACGGCGCTGAAGACGGCGAACTCGGGTTACCTGACGCGCCGCCTGGTCGACGTGACGCAGGATCTGGTGGTGACCGAGGACGATTGCGGCACCAGCGAAGGCTTCGTGATGAAGGCGTTGGTCGAAGGCGGTGAAGTGATCGAGCCGCTGCGTGATCGCATCCTCGGCCGCACGACGGCAGCCGACGTGGTGAATCCGGAGACGCAGGCAACGGTGATCTACGCCGGAGAGCTGCTGGATGAAGACAAGTGCGATCTGATCGACTCGCTCGGTGTGGATGAAGTCAAGGTTCGCACCCCGCTGACCTGCGAAACCCGTTACGGCCTGTGCGCAAAGTGCTACGGCCGCGATCTCGGCCGCGGCCAGCTGGTGAATACCGGCGAGGCGGTCGGCGTGATCGCTGCGCAGTCAATCGGCGAGCCGGGTACGCAGCTCACGATGCGCACCTTCCACGTCGGCGGTGCGGCATCACGGGCCGCGGCGGCAAGCGGAGTCGAAGCAAAGAGCTCCGGCATCATCCGCTTTACGCTGAACATGCGTTATGTCACCAGCGCGAAGAACGAGAAGATCGTCATCGCGCGCAGTGCCGAAGTCATCATCACCGATGATCACGGCCGCGAGCGCGAGCGCCACAAGGTGCCGTACGGCGCCACGCTGCAGGTCGACGAAGGCCAGGCCATCAAGGCCGGTACCGCGCTCGCCAGCTGGGATCCGCACACCCGTCCGATCATCACCGAGTACTCGGGCGTAGTCCGCTTCGAGCACGTCGAGGAAGGCGTGACCGTAGCCAAACAGGTGGACGACGTGACCGGCCTGACCACGCTGGTCGTCATCGATCCGAAGCGCCGCAGCACGACGACCAAGGGTTTGCGCCCACAGGTCAAGCTGCTGACCGAAACCGGTGAGGAAGTGAAGGTTGCAGGTACGGAAACCCCGGTGTCGATCACCTTCCAGGTGGGTTGCATCATCACCGTGAAGGATGGTCAGACAGTCAGCGTGGGCGACGTGCTGGCGCGCATCCCGCAGGAATCGGCGAAAACGCGCGACATCACGGGCGGCTTGCCGCGCGTGGCAGAACTGTTCGAAGCGCGTTCACCGAAGGACGCCGGCTTGTTGGCCGAAGTCACCGGCACGGTGTCGTTTGGCAAGGACACCAAGGGCAAGCAGCGCCTCGTGATCACCGAGCCGGATGGCACGGTGAACGAGTTCCTGATTCCCAAGGACAAGCACGTCACGGTGCACGACGGCCAGGTGGTGAACAAGGGCGAGGTGATCGTCGACGGTGCAGTCGAACCGCATGACATCCTGCGTCTGAAGGGCGTCGAGGAACTGGCGCGCTACATCATCGACGAAGTGCAGGACGTGTATCGACTGCAGGGCGTGAAGATCAACGACAAGCACATCGAAGTCATCGTCCGCCAGATGCTTCGTCGCGTTGTCATCGTTGACTCGGGCGATTCGAAGTTCATCCGCGAGGAACAGGTGGAACGTTCCGAGGTGCTGGACGAGAACGATCGCCTGGTCTCCGAGGGCAAGCGTCCATGCGAGTACCAGTACATGCTGCTCGGCATCACGAAGGCCTCGTTGTCGACCGATTCGTTCATCTCCGCGGCGTCCTTCCAGGAAACAACGCGCGTGCTGACCGAGGCGGCGATCATGGGCAAGCGCGACGAGTTGCGTGGTCTGAAGGAAAACGTGATTGTCGGACGACTGATTCCGGCCGGTACCGGTCTGGCCTATCACCGCACCCGTCGCGGCCAGACGCGCGGCGACGATGCGGCCGCGGCGGATCGCGTGCTGTTCGGCGACGATCCGATACCGGTAGAAGCGGAAACCGGCGAAGCGCAGTAACCAACGCAGCAACCCGTGGGAGGGTCAACCACCAGTGGCAAAGGTCCGCAGGTGGTTGACCCCTCCTGTTAAGTATGCCTATAATCCGGCCTCTTTGTGGGTCCGCCAACCGTAGCGGGCCCGGGGCGAACGAGTCACGGAGGCGGGCCGACCGTAAAAGGCGTCGCCTCCGGTCTTTTGGAATCTCGAAAAATGCCAACCATTAATCAGCTTGTTCGCAAGCCGCGCACGTCGCCGGTAAGCAAATCAAAAGTGCCGGCCCTTGAGGCTTGTCCGCAAAAGCGCGGCGTTTGCACGCGTGTCTACACCACGACTCCTAAGAAGCCGAATTCAGCGCTGCGCAAGGTTGCGAAAGTGCGCCTGACCAACGGTTTCGAGGTGATCTCGTACATCGGTGGTGAGGGTCACAATCTTCAGGAGCACTCGGTCGTACTGATCCGTGGCGGTCGCGTCAAGGATCTCCCGGGTGTGCGTTACCACATCGTCCGCGGGTCGCTTGATCTGCAGGGTGTGAAGGATCGCAAGCAGTCGCGCTCCAAGTATGGCGCGAAGCGCCCGAAGAAGGCCTGACCGGTTTCTGTCAGCGCGTGCTCATTGCAGTGTAATAGCAAGAAGTTAAGGGTTTAAACATGCCACGTCGTCGTGAAGTACCCAAGAGAGACATTCTGCCCGATCCGAAATTCGGTAGCGTTGAGCTCTCCAAATTTGTGAATGTGCTGATGTCGGCCGGCAAGAAGTCGGTCGCTGAGCGCATCGTTTACGGGGCTTTCGAGCAGATCAAGACCAAGAGCGGTAAGGATCCGCTTGAAGTCTTTGCCCAGGCCATCAGCAACGTGAAGCCGGTTGTCGAGGTCAAGAGCCGCCGCGTCGGTGGTGCCAACTACCAGGTTCCGGTCGAAGTGCGTCCGTCGCGCCGCATGGCGCTGTCGATGCGCTGGTTGCGTGAAGCCGCTCGCAAGCGCTCGGAGAAGTCGATGGGCCTGCGCCTTGCGGCTGAGTTGCTGGAAGCCTCCGAAGGTCGCGGCGCCGCGATGAAGAAGCGCGACGAAGTGCATCGGATGGCGGACGCCAACAAGGCTTTCTCGCACTTCCGTTTCTGAGTCATCCCGCTTAATCGAATGGCCGCCACTTGTGGCGGCCTCTTGTTTCAAAGGACTGTATCGTGGCACGCAAGACACCGATCGAGCGCTACCGGAATATCGGCATTTCCGCTCACATCGACGCCGGCAAGACGACGACCACCGAGCGCATTCTTTTCTACACGGGCGTGAACCACAAGCTCGGAGAAGTGCATGACGGTGCTGCCACGACGGACTGGATGGAGCAGGAGCAGGAGCGTGGCATCACGATCACGTCCGCCGCCGTTACCACGTTCTGGAAGGGTATGGCGGGCGACTACCCCGAGCACCGCATCAACATCATCGACACTCCGGGTCACGTGGATTTCACGATTGAAGTCGAGCGCTCGATGCGTGTGCTCGATGGTGCGTGCATGGTCTATTGCGCTGTGGGTGGTGTGCAGCCCCAGTCGGAAACCGTCTGGCGTCAAGCCAACAAGTACGGTGTGCCGCGCCTCGCCTTCGTCAACAAGATGGACCGTACCGGTGCGAACTTCTTCAAGGTTTATGAGCAGTTGAAGACTCGTCTGCACGCCAATCCGGTGCCGGTTGTTGTGCCGATTGGTGCAGAAGAAGGCTTCAAGGGCGTTGTCGACCTGATTAAGATGAAGGCGATCCTGTGGGATGAGGCGTCTCAGGGCATCAAGTTCTCGTACGAAGAGATTCCTGCAGAACTCGCGGATGTTTGCAGCGAGTGGCGCGAGAAGATGGTTGAGGCGGCGGCGGAATCCAGCGAAGAGCTGATGAACCGCTACCTCGAGAACGGTGACCTTGACGAGAAGGACATCATTCTTGGGCTGCGTACCCGCACCATCGCGGGTGAAATACATCCGATGTTGTGCGGCACCGCCTTCAAGAACAAGGGTGTGCAGCGGATGCTGGACGCCGTGATCGATTTTCTCCCGTCGCCGGTTGATATTCCGCCGGTCCAGGGTCTCGATGACGATGACAAGCCGGTCGAACGCCGCGCAGCCGACGACGAGAAATTTTCGGCGCTGGCTTTCAAGCTCATGTCGGACAAATACGTCGGTCAGCTTACGTTCATCCGCGTTTATTCGGGTGTGCTGAAGTCGGGTGATACGGTGTACAACCCGATCAAGGGCAAGAAGGATCGCATCGGTCGCCTGGTGCAAATGCACGCCAATGACCGTCAGGAAATCGAGGAAGTGCGTGCAGGCGACATCGCAGCTGCGATCGGCCTTTCGTCTGTGACCACCGGCGAAACGCTGTGTGATCCGGACAATGCAGTGACGCTGGAGCGCATGGAATTTCCGGAGCCGGTGATTCACGTTGCTGTCGAGCCGAAGACGAAGGGTGATCAGGAAAAGATGGGTCTGGCGCTGTCGCGTCTGGCGCAGGAAGATCCGTCGTTCCGCGTGCGTACCGATGAAGAATCCGGTCAGACCGTGATTTCGGGTATGGGTGAGCTGCACCTGGAAATCATCGTTGATCGCATGAAGCGCGAATTCGGTGTTGAGGCGAATGTTGGTGCGCCGCAGGTCGCGTATCGCGAAGCGGTCCGGAAATCGGTTGAGCAGGAAGGCAAGTTCGTCAAGCAATCGGGCGGTCGTGGCCAATACGGACACGTGTGGATCAAGCTTGAGCCGAATGAAGCTGGCAAGGGTTACGAATTCGTCGATGCGATCAAGGGCGGTACCGTTCCGCGAGAATTCATCCCGGCAGTCGACAAGGGCTTGCGCGAAACGCTGCCGAACGGCGTTCTTGCTGGTTTCCCGGTCGTCGACGTCAAGGTGACGCTGTTCGACGGCTCCTACCACGACGTCGATTCGAATGAAAATGCGTTCAAGATGGCCGCGTCGATGGCGTTCAAGGACGCGATGCGCAAGGCGAGTCCCGTGTTGCTCGAGCCGATGATGGCGGTCGAGGTGGAAACGCCGGAAGACTACATGGGCAACGTGATGGGTGACCTTTCGGGTCGTCGCGGCATTGTTCAGGGCATGGAAGATCTGCCGGGTGGCATCAAGGCCATCAAGGCTGAGGTTCCGCTAGCGGCGATGTTTGGTTATTCCACGACTTTGCGTTCGTTGAGCCAGGGTCGTGCGACCTACTCGATGGAATTCAAGCATTACGCCGAAGCGCCGAAGAACGTCGCCGAAGCGATCATCAACAAGAAGTGAGTTTTGGGATTTAGGGGCTAGACATGGCAAAGGGAAAGTTTGAGCGTACCAAGCCGCACGTGAACGTGGGGACGATTGGGCACGTTGATCATGGCAAGACGACGCTGACGGCGGCGATCACGACGATTCTGTCGTCGAAGTTCGGCGGCGAGGCGAAGGCGTATGACCAGATTGATGCGGCGCCGGAAGAAAAGGCGCGCGGTATCACGATCAACACGGCGCACGTCGAGTACGAAACGGCGAAGCGTCACTATGCGCACGTTGATTGCCCGGGCCACGCTGACTATGTGAAGAACATGATCACGGGTGCGGCGCAGATGGACGGTGCCATTCTGGTGTGTTCGGCCGCTGACGGCCCGATGCCGCAGACGCGCGAACACATCCTGCTGGCCCGCCAGGTGGGTGTGCCGTACATCGTGGTGTTCCTGAACAAGTGCGACATGGTCGACGACGCCGAGCTGCTCGAGCTGGTCGAAATGGAAGTGCGCGAGCTGCTGAGCAAGTACGATTTCCCGGGCGATGATGTACCGATCGTCAAGGGTTCGGCACTCAAGGCGCTCGAAGGCGACAAGACGGAGCTGGGCGAAGGCGCGATCATGGCGCTGGCCGATGCACTGGACAGCTACATTCCGACGCCGGAGCGTGCGATTGACGGCGCCTTCCTGATGCCGATCGAAGACGTGTTCTCGATTTCGGGTCGCGGCACGGTGGTGACGGGGCGTATCGAGCGCGGCATTGTGAAGGTCGGCGAGGAAATCGAGATCGTCGGCATCAAGGACACGGTGAAGACCACGTGTACCGGCGTTGAAATGTTCCGCAAGCTGCTGGACCAGGGTCAGGCAGGCGACAACGTCGGCGTGCTGCTGCGCGGCACCAAGCGTGAAGATGTCGAGCGTGGTCAGGTTCTGGCCAAGCCGGGTTCGATCAAGCCGCACACGCACTTCACGGCGGAGATCTATGTGCTGTCGAAGGACGAAGGCGGTCGTCACACGCCGTTCTTCAACGGTTATCGTCCGCAGTTTTACTTCCGCACGACGGACGTGACGGGGTCGATCGAACTGCCGGAAGGCACGGAGATGGTGATGCCGGGCGACAACGTATCGATCACGGTGAAGCTGATTGCGCCGATCGCGATGGAAGAAGGTCTGCGCTTTGCGATCCGCGAAGGCGGTCGTACTGTGGGCGCGGGCGTGGTTGCCAAGATCATCGCTTAATCAGGTTGATGTGCCCCGGTCTGCGCGAGCAGGCCGGGTCAGCTCTTTCGCTCTTTAGGAAATAAAATGGCAAGCCAGAAAATCCGCATCCGTCTCAAAGCTTTCGACTATCGCTTGATCGATCAGTCGGCTCTTGAAATCGTGGATACCGCAAAGCGTACCGGAGCCGTTGTCCGTGGCCCGGTTCCGTTGCCCACGCGCATTGAGCGTTTCAACATCCTGCGCTCGCCACACGTCAACAAGACGTCGCGTGACCAGTTCGAAATTCGTACCCACGTCCGTCTGATGGACATCATCGATCCGACCGACAAGACTGTTGACGCATTGATGAAGCTCGATCTGCCGGCTGGCGTCGATGTGGAAATCAAGCTTCAGTAGGAATTAGTGCAGTCTTTTTCCGGCGTTCTTTTTGCCGGGCAAGGGTTACCGGAGGTTCCGGTGGCAGTTGAAACGAATCCCAGTCAATCGCAACCGGGATGAGGAGAATAAACATGACTTTAGGCCTTGTGGGTCGCAAGGTCGGCATGACGCGCATTTTCACCGATGACGGCCAGACCGTGCCGGTGACAGTGGTCGATGTGTCGAACAATCGCGTCACCCAGATCAAGACAGCAGAAACCGATGGCTACTCGTCGGTGCAGGTCGCTTTCGGCAAGCGTCGCGCTACTCGCGTGAACAAGGCCGCAGCAGGTCACTTCGCCAAGGCAGGTGTCGAGGCAGGGCAAGTGCTGCGCGAGTTCCGCGTCGATGCTGCTCAGCTCGAACAGTTCAAGGCGGGTGACACCATCAGTCCGGCAGCAGTGTTTGCTGTTGGCCAGAAGGTGGACGTGACGGGGACGACGATCGGTAAAGGCTACGCCGGTGCCATCAAGCGTCACCACTTTTCGTCAAACCGCGCATCGCACGGTAATTCGGTCTCGCACAACTCTGCTGGCTCGATCGGCATGGCGCAGGATCCGGGTCGCGTGTTCCCAGGCAAGCGCATGGCCGGCCACCTGGGTGACGTCAAGCGCACCCAGCAGGGCCTTGAAGTCGTGCGTATCGACGAAGCCCGTCAGTTGCTGCTCATCAAGGGCGCAGTTCCGGGTTCCAAGGGTGGTGACGTAATCGTCCTGCCCGCGGTCAAGGGCTGAGGAGAGCGCGATGGCTGAATTGAAAGTACTGAATGATGCAGGTCAGCAGTCGTCGACGGTGCAGGCACCCGACGCACTGTTTGCCCGCGAATACAACGAAGCACTTGTTCATCAGGTGGTGGTGGCGTATCAAGCCAACGCTCGCCAGGGTACGCGTGCCCAGAAAGACCGCACTCTGGTCAAGCACACGACTCGCAAGCCGTGGCGCCAGAAGGGCACCGGCCGCGCACGCGCTGGTATGTCCTCAAGCCCGCTTTGGCGCGGAGGCGGTCGCATTTTCCCGAATTCGCCTGACGAGAATTTCTCGCAGAAGGTGAACCGCAAGATGTATCGCGCAGGCATTGCGGCGATTCTGTCCCAGCTGGCGCGCGAAGATCGCGTTGCAGTTGTCGAGAGCTTCAGCATCGATGCGCCGAAAACCAAGCTGCTGTCGAGCAAGCTCAAGGAGATGGGGCTCGATTCGGTCCTGGTGATTACGGACGAACTTGATGAGAACCTGTTCTTGTCGTCGCGCAACCTGCACAACGTGCTGGTGCTGGAGGCGCATGAGGCAGACCCGGTGTCGCTCATCCGTTTCGGCAAGGTGCTGATCACGCGCAACGCGATGAGCAAATTCGAGGAGATGTGGGCATGAGCAACTTTTCGCAGGAAAGGCTGATGCAGGTTCTGCTCGCGCCGCAGATTTCCGAGAAGGCAACCTTCATCGCCGACCGCAACAATCAGGTGGTGTTCAAGGTGGCATCTGATGCGACCAAGCCGGAAATTAAGGCGGCCGTTGAACTGCTGTTCAGCAAGGGTGACAACAAGATCGAGGTGGTGTCGGTCCAGGTGCTGAACGTCAAGGGCAAGGTAAAGCGCTTCGGCCGCAGTTTCGGCCGGCGCAGTGACTGGAAGAAGGCATTCGTGTGCATCAAGCGCGGCCAGGACATCCAGTTTGCTGAAGGAGGAGCTGTCTGATGGCACTCGTCAAAGTCAAGCCGACGTCGGCCGGCCGCCGTGCCGTCGTCAAGGTTGTCAATTCGAGCCTTTACAAGGGCCGCCCGCTGGATTCGCTGACCGAAAGCCAAAGCAAGACGGCTGGTCGCAACAATCACGGACACATCACGACCCGTCACAAGGGTGGCGGTCATCGTCAGCAGTATCGCGTGATCGACTTCCGTCGCAATAAGGACGGCATCCCGGCCAAGGTCGAGCGCATCGAATACGACCCGAATCGTTCGGCGCACATCGCGCTGCTGTGTTACGCAGATGGCGAGCGTCGTTACATCATTGCGCCGAAGGGCCTTGTCGTGGGGCAGCAGTTGCTCAGCGGTTCCGAAGCACCGATCAAGTCGGGCAACACATTGCCGCTGCGCAATATCCCGGTCGGTTCTACGGTGCATTGCATCGAAATGATGCCGGGCAAGGGCGCGCAGATTGCGCGCGCTGCAGGCACTTCGGTTCAGCTGTTGGCGCGTGAAGGCAGTTATGCCCAGTTGCGGCTGCGCTCCGGCGAAATCCGTCGTGTGCATGTGGAATGTCGCGCGACTGTCGGTGAAGTCGGAAACGAAGAGAACAATCTTCGCAAGCTCGGCAAGGCCGGCGCAACCCGTTGGCGCGGTGTCCGTCCGACTGTCCGCGGTACCGCGATGAATCCGATCGACCACCCGCACGGTGGTGGTGAAGGCCGTACCGGCGAAGGCCGTGTGCCGGTCAGTCCGTGGGGGCAGCCGACCAAGGGCTACCGTACCCGCAGCAACAAGCGCACGAGCAGCATGATCGTGCAGCGCCGTTACAAGCGATAAGAGGTAGGCAATGGCACGTTCAATCAAGAAGGGCCCGTTCGTCGATGCCCACCTGCTGGCCAAGGTGGATACGGCACGCTCCTCCAACGACAAGCGCCCGATCAAGACCTGGTCGCGTCGTTCGACGGTGCTGCCGGATTTCATCGGCCTGACCATCGCGGTACACAACGGTCGTCAGCACATTCCGGTCTATGTTTCGGAAAACATGGTCGGTCACAAGCTCGGCGAATTCGCGCTGACCCGGACGTTCAAGGGTCACACCGCCGGCAAGAAAGCCAAGAAGTAAGGAGCGATGACTATGGAAACCCGTGCAAATCTTCGCGGCGTGCGCCTGTCGGCGCAGAAGGGTCGGCTGGTTGCCGATCTCGTCCGCGGCAAACCGGTTGGTCAGGCTCTTAACATTCTGGCTTTCAGCCCGAAAAAGGGCGCCAAGATCATCAAGAAGGTCGTCGAATCTGCAATCGCCAATGCTGAACATAACGACGGCGCTGACATCGACAGCCTGAAGGTGAAGACCATCTACGTGGAAAAGGGCGCGGTGCTGAAGCGTTTCACCGCTCGTGCAAAGGGTCGCGGCAATCAGATCGTGAAGCAGACCTGCCACGTGTTCGTCACGGTTGGAGACTGAAGGTTATGGGACAGAAGATTCATCCGACCGGCTTCCGTTTGGCGGTCACGCACAACTGGACCTCACGCTGGTTCGCTTCGAGCAAGGACTTCAGCCGCATGCTGAACCAGGACCTCGAAGTTCGCGCATTTCTCAAGAAGAAGCTCGCGCACGCTTCGGTGGGACGCGTGATCATCGAGCGCCCCGCGAAGAATGCCCGCATCACCGTATTTTCTGCTCGACCAGGTGTCGTGATCGGAAAGAAGGGTGAAGAGATCGAACTGATCAAGGCACAACTCGCCAAGATGATGGGCGTACCGGTACATGTGAACATCGAAGAAATCCGCAAGCCGGAAATCGATGCTCAACTGATCGCAGACTCAATCGCCCAGCAACTCGAAAAGCGGATCATGTTCCGTCGCGCGATGAAGCGTGCGATGCAGAACGCGATGCGTCTTGGAGCCCAAGGCATCAAGATCATGTCGTCGGGTCGTCTGAACGGTATCGAGATCGCACGGCGTGAGTGGTATCGCGAAGGCCGCGTGCCCCTGCATACCCTGCGCGCAGACATCGATTACGGTACGTCGGAAGCCAAGACGACCTATGGTGTCATCGGTATCAAGGTCTGGGTCTTCAAGGGTGAGATGCTCGCCCGTGGCGAAGCCCCGGCGGTTACCGAGGAAAACGACAATGCACGCCGTCCGCGTCGCGATGGTCGCCGTCCGGAAGGCGATAACCGCCCGCCGGCAGGCCGTCGCCCGGCCCGCGATGCCAAGCCCGAAGGTGCTGCAGCGCCGGCAGATGCCGACGTGAAGGGCACTTCGAAACGAGTCAGAAAGTCAGGAGCTAATAATGCTGCAGCCGGCGAGAAGGAAGTATCGTAAGGAGCAAAAGGGCCGCAACAAGGGCCTCGCCACCCGCGGCACCAAGGTTTCGTTTGGCGAGTATGGTCTCAAGGCTACCGCGCGCGGCCGTTTGACGGCTCGCCAGATCGAGGCAGCGCGCCGTGCAATGACCCGTCACATCAAGCGGGGTGGTCGCATCTGGATCCGGATTTTCCCGGACAAGCCGATTTCGCAGAAACCTGCAGAGGTTCGCATGGGTAACGGCAAGGGTAACCCGGAGTACTGGGTTGCCGAGATCCAGCCGGGCAAGGTGCTGTACGAGATGGATGGCGTCGACGAAGCACTGGCGCGGGAGGCGTTCCGCCTCGCTGCAGCCAAGCTTCCGCTTGAAACCACCTTTGTCATACGACAACTGGGGTAAGTGATGAAAGCTAAGGATCTGCGGGTCAAAGACACCGCCGAATTGAATACGGAGCTGATCGAACTCCTGAAGGCGCAGTTTTCAATGCGCATGCAGAAGGCGACCCAGCAGTTGACGAATACCAACCAGCTGAAGAACGTTCGCCGCGATATCGCTCGTGTGCGCACGCTGCTGCAGGAAAAGGCGGACGCGAAATGAGCGAGACCAATCAAAAGGTCAATCGCACGCTGGTCGGGCGTGTGGTCAGTGACAAGATGGACAAGACCGTGACGGTCCTGGTGGAGCGCCGCGTCAAGCACCCGCTCTACGGCAAGGTCATCATGCGCTCAAAGAAATACCACGCACATGTCGAAGGCCTCGAGGCGCACGAGGGTGATCTGGTTCAGATTGTCGAATGCCGTCCGATCAGCCGCACCAAGGCATGGAAGGTGACGCAGGTTATGGAAGTGGCGCGAATCATCTGATTTGGCACGGGAGGGGCTTGCTCGCCTCCTCCCGGCATGCTATCGTTGCGTGCTGTGCTTAACGAGCCTTGAATCTGTTGGGCTCGTCCTAAACCCTGACGGGTCCAAGACTGACCGCTCGATGAGCGGGATAAGTTGGAGAAATTAAATGATCCAGATGCAATCCATCCTGAACGTGGCCGATAACACGGGCGCGCGGTCGGTGATGTGTATCAAGGTGCTTGGTGGTTCCAAGCGCCGTTATGCGGGCATCGGCGACGTGATCAAGGTCACGATCAAGGACGCAGCGCCCCGTGGTCGCGTCAAGAAGGGCGAAGTCTACAATGCCGTCGTCGTGCGCACCGCCAAGGGTGTCCGGCGTCCGGATGGTTCGCTTGTCAAGTTCGACAACAACGCAGCTGTGTTGTTGAACAACAAGCTGGAGCCAATCGGTACGCGCATTTTTGGGCCCGTCACGCGCGAGTTGCGTGGCGAGCGGTTCATGAAGATCGTGTCGCTGGCGCCAGAAGTCCTCTGAGGCCCGCGGGAGAATATTGATGGAAAAGATTCGCAAGGGCGACGAAGTGGTCGTGCTGGCCGGTAAGGATCGTGGTCGTCGCGGAACCGTGTTGCGTCGCGTCGACGAGCGAGCCGTGCTCGTTGAGGGCGTCAATCGCGTCAAGAAGCATCAGCGGCCGAACCCGATGAAGGGGCAGCAGGGTGGCATCGTCGAAAAGGAAATGCCGATCGACATTTCCAATGTGGCGCTGTTCAACCCAGCCACCAGCAAGGGTGATCGGGTCGGTATCAAAACTCTTGAAGATGGTACGAAAGTGCGTTTCTTCAAGTCGAACGGCGAGTTGGTGAAGGCCTGAAGGCCTCTCCTCCGGCAGTCTGGGATAAGGAATGACGATGGCGCGCTTGCAGCAGTATTACAAAGAAGCCGTGGTGGGCGAATTGACGACCCGCTTTGGCTACAAGTCGGTGATGGAAGTGCCGCGAATCACCAAAATCACGCTCAACATGGGTGTTGGTGAGGCGATTGGTGACAAGAAGGTGCTCGAGCATGCAGTGGGCGATATGGTCAAGATCGCTGGTCAACGGCCGGTCATCACCAAGGCGCGCAAGGCGATCGCCGGTTTCAAGATTCGCCAGGGTTATCCGATCGGTTGCATGGTTACGCTGCGCGGTCCGCGGATGTTTGAGTTCCTCGACCGGTTGATCACTGTGGCAATGCCGCGCGTTCGTGACTTCCGTGGTGTTTCCGGCAAAGGTTTTGACGGTCGCGGCAATTACAACGTGGGCGTCAAGGAGCAGATCATTTTTCCGGAAATTGAGTACGACAAGATCGACGTACTCCGCGGGATGAATATCAGCATTACGACCACCGCCAAGACCGACGAAGAAGCCAAGGCTCTTCTCGCCGCATTCAAATTCCCGTTCAAGAATTGAGGTTGCCATGGCCAAGTTGTCATTGATTAACCGCGAGAAAAAGCGCGAAAAGCTGGTCGCCAAGTTTGCTTCCAAGCGCGCTGCACTCGAAGCAACCATTGCCGACATGTCGGCGAGCGACTCGGACCACGCATCCGCCCGCCTCAAGCTGCAGGCGCTGCCGCGTAATGCCAATCCGACGCGTCTGCGCAATCGATGCGAACAGACCGGTCGTCCGCGCGGAGTGTTTCGCAAGTTTGGTCTGTGTCGCATGAAGTTGCGTGAAGCGGCCTTCCGGGGTGAAGTGCCCGGTATGGTCAAGGCTAGTTGGTAACAGGGGTACAAGATGAGCATGAGTGATCCGATTGCGGACATGCTGACCCGCATCCGCAATGCACAAATGGCGCAGAAAGGCTCTGTTGTCATGCCTTCCTCGAAGATCAAGGTAGCGATCGCCGGGGTGCTGCAGTCCGAAGGCTACATTGAAGGTTTTTCCGTCCGTGCGAACGGGCAAAAAGCCGATCTTGAGCTGGTTCTCAAGTATTACTCGGGGCGTCCAGTCATTGAACGCATCGAAAGAATAAGCCGCCCCGGTCTCCGTGTTTATCGCGGCTCCGATGATCTCCCGCGTGTCATGAATGGCCTCGGTGTAGCCATCGTATCGACGCCGCGCGGTGTCATGACCGATCGCAAGGCACGCGCCGAGAAGGTCGGTGGCGAAGTGCTCTGCATCGTGGCTTGAGGAAACTGACATGTCACGTATAGCGAAAAACCCGGTTGTCGTTCCTAAAGGTGTGACTGTTGCGCTGAACAACGGTGAGCTTTCGGTCAAGGGCCCGCTCGGAGAAATCAGTCGAGTCATTAATCCGGCTGTAGCGGTGTCCGTAGATGCCGCCGAAGTGCGCTTCGCGCAGATTGAAGGCCGGGAGAATACCAAGGCGTTGTCCGGCACCATGCGCGCACTTGTCGCGAACATGGTTCAGGGCGTGACGCAAGGCTTCGAGCGCAAGCTCATGCTGGTCGGCGTCGGCTACAAGGCTCAGGCGCAAGGCGACAAGCTCAATCTGTCTCTTGGCTTCTCGCATCCGGTTGTGCATGAAATGCCGGCCGGTATCAAGGTGGAGACGCCTGTGCAGACGGAAATTCGCATCAAGGGTATCGACAAGCAGCTGGTGGGTCAGGTTGCTGCCGAAATCAGGGCTTACCGCCAACCCGAGCCTTACAAGGGCAAGGGAGTCCGTTATTCGGATGAGGTGGTGGTGATCAAAGAGACGAAGAAGAAGTAGGGGTGACGAACATGGACAAGAATCAATCCCGTTTGCGTCGTTCCCGCCAGACTCGCGCACGGATTGCGCAACTGAAGGCAGTTCGACTGTCGGTTCACCGCAGCAACAGCCACATTTACGCCCAGGTCTATTCGGGCTGCGGTACTCGCGTCATTGCAGCGGCATCGACAGTGGAAGAGTCGGTGCGCAAAGAGTTGAGCAATGGCGGGAACGTACAGGCAGCGACGCTGGTAGGAAAGCTCATCGCCGAGCGCGCACGCGCTCAGGGTGTCGAGCAGGTTGCCTTCGACCGTGGCGGTTTCAAGTATCACGGCCGTATCAAGGCGCTCGCTGAGGCCGCCCGCGAAGGCGGTCTTAAGTTCTAACTGTTCAGGCGACTAAAGCGATGGCTAAACCACAACGCAAGCAACACCAGGCCCAGGAAGAACGCGATGATGGCCTGCGTGAAAAAATGGTATCGATCAACCGTGTCACGAAGGTGGTGAAGGGCGGTCGTATTCTCGGTTTTGCAGCTCTGACCGTCGTGGGCGATGGTGATGGCGGCATCGGCATGGGCAAAGGCAAGGCGCGTGAAGTGCCTGTCGCCGTCCAGAAGGCGATGGAAGAGGCGCGTCGCAAGATGTCGCGCGTCAGCCTTCGCAATGGAAGTTTCCATCACCAGATCATTGGGCACCATGGTGCTTCGACGGTGCTGATTCAACCTGCTGCGCCCGGCACGGGCATCATCGCAGGTGGTCCGATGCGCGCCGTGTTTGAAGTCATGGGCGTCACGGACGTGGTGGCGAAGTCGCTTGGTTCGTCCAATCCTTACAACCTTGTGCGTGCGACGCTGAATGGCCTTTCGCGCATGAGCACTCCGTCCGACATTGCCGCCAAGCGCGGCAAGACCGTTGCGGAAATTCTCGGCTGAGGTCGCACATGGCTGAAAAAACTCTGAAGGTCACGCTGATCAAGAGCCTGATCGGTCGCAAGCAGGATCACCGCGCGACGGTCCGCGGATTGGGTCTGCGTCGTATCAACCACACCGTTGTCCTTGAAGATACGCCTGCGGTTCGCGGCATGATCAACAAGGTGGTCTACCTGCTGAAGCTCGAGGCGTAAATGGAACTGAACGATATCAAGCCCGCTGAGGGCTCCAAGCACGCCCGTCGTCGTGTTGGTCGTGGCATTGGTAGTGGTTTGGGCAAGACTTGTGGACGTGGTCACAAGGGCCAGAAGTCGCGTTCGGGCGGTTGGAAGAGCGTTGGTTTTGAAGGCGGTCAGATGCCCCTCCAGCGTCGTCTCCCGAAGCGTGGGTTCAAGTCGCTGACCCGGGCACGTAATGCAGAGGTGAACCTGTCTTCGCTTTCGCGCCTGCCGGTTGAAGAGATCGATCTGCTCGTGCTCAAGCAATTCAATCTCGTGCCGCGTGATGCGCTGGCTGCGAAGGTTGTTCTGTCTGGCGAGATCACTCGGAAAGTCGCGCTGCGTGGAATCGGTGCTACGAAGGGCGCGCGGGCTGCTATCGAAGCGGCTGGCGGCCAGGTCGGGGAGTAAGTTTTGGTCACTGCCGCCCAGCAGCCTGGTCGTAGCGCCAAGTTCGGAGATCTTTGGCGTCGCCTGTGGTTTCTTGCAGGGGCGCTGATCGTCTACAGACTTGGCGCGCACATACCTGTTCCCGGCATTGACCCTGCGCGTCTTGCTGAATTGTTCCAGGGGCAGCAGGGCGGCATTCTTGGAGTGTTCAACCTTTTCTCCGGGGGGGCGCTTTCTCGATTCACGATTTTCGCCCTTGGGATCATGCCGTACATCTCGGCGTCGATCATCATGCAGTTGCTTACGGTAGCCGTTCCGACACTTGAAGCGCTCAAGAAGGAAGGCGAAGCCGGACGCAGGAAAATCACACAGTACACGCGTTATGGGACGCTGGTGCTCGCGTTGTTCCAGGCAATCGGGATTTCGATTGCACTTGAGTCTCAGCCCGGGTTGGTGCTCGATCCGGGCATGATGTTCCGGTTCGTGACGATCTCGACGCTTGTAACCGGCACAATGTTCCTGATGTGGTTGGGCGAACAGATCACTGAACGCGGTGTGGGCAACGGTATCTCAATAATCATTTTTGCAGGTATCGCTGCAGGGTTGCCAGGTGCGATAGGCGGCTTGCTTGAACTGGTGAATACCGGGGCAATGCACGAACTGACGGCATTGTTCATCGTGGCGCTCGTCATTGCGGTCACCGCGGTCGTGGTCTTCGTAGAACGTGGTCAGCGCAAGATTCTGGTCAATTACGCAAAGCGTCAGGTGGGAAACAAGGTCTACGGTGGGCAGAGTTCGCACTTGCCTCTGAAACTCAATATGGCAGGCGTCATCCCGCCGATTTTTGCGTCGTCGATAATACTGTTTCCGGCTACGCTGGCTGGTTGGTTCGCTACGACCGAAAGCACGCGTTGGCTCAAGGATCTCGCAGCAACGCTTTCTCCCGGTCAGCCGGTGTATGTATTGTTGTACGCGGCTGCGATCGTGTTTTTCTGTTTCTTCTACACGGCGCTGGTGTTCAACGCCAAAGAAACTGCAGACAACCTGAAAAAGAGTGGCGCCTTTGTGCCTGGTATCCGTCCTGGTGAGCAGACGGCGCGCTACATCGACAAGATTCTTACGCGTCTGACGCTTGTGGGCGCGGTGTATATCACGCTCGTGTGTCTGCTACCGGAGTTTCTGATCCTCAAATGGAACGTGCCGTTTTATTTCGGCGGCACGTCGTTGCTGATCATCGTTGTTGTGACGATGGATTTCATGTCGCAGGTTCAGGCCTATGTCATGTCGCATCAGTACGAAAGTTTGTTGAAGAAAGCAAATTTCCGCGGGACTGGATTCCCGACGCGCTAGGTACTTATGTCCAAGGAAGATGTCATTGAAATGCAGGGGGAAGTTGTTGAAACCCTGCCTAATGCGACGTTTCGCGTGAAGCTCGAAAATGGACACGTGGTTCTCGGGCATATTTCCGGAAAGATGAGGATGCATTACATCCGGATTCTTCCCGGAGACAAGGTAACGGTGCAGCTCACGCCTTATGACCTCACAAAAGGTCGCATCGTGTTTCGCGCCAAGTAAGTAGGCGTTTGGTTCAGCTGGAGAAATAGGATGAAAGTCCAAGCTTCTGTAAAGCGCGTTTGCCGCAAGTGCAAGGTGATTCGTCGCCACGGGGTTGTGCGTGTCATTTGCGCGGATCCACGTCACAAGCAGCGTCAAGGTTGACGCTTGCTAGTGGTTTTTGATAAAATTTAAGGTTTCGCTTTTCGGGGTGACTGCATGGCCCGTATCGCCGGCGTAAACATTCCTAACCACCAGCACACCGAGATCGCTCTCACCGCGATTTTCGGCGTCGGTCGGTCCCGCTCACAAAAGATCTGTGACGCTGCTGGGGTAACCCGCACCGCCAAGATCAAAGACCTCTCGGAGGCCGAAATGGATCGGCTGCGGGAAGAGGTCGGCAAGTTCACGATTGAAGGTGACCTTCGCCGCGAAGTGACGATGAACATCAAGCGCCTGATGGATCTCGGGTGCTACCGCGGTGTTCGTCATCGTCGCGGCCTGCCGCTTCGTGGTCAGCGTACCCGCACGAATGCACGTACCCGCAAGGGACCGCGCAAGTCGATCTCCGGCGGCAAGAAGTAAGCGCCCGCTAACAGGACACGATCATGGTCAAGAGTGCTGCAAAAGTAAGAAAGAAAGTCAAGAAGAACGTCGCGGAAGGTATCGCGCACATTCATGCTTCTTTCAATAACACGATCATTACGATCACCGACCGCCAGGGCAATGCCTTGTCATGGGCAACGTCCGGCGGAGCGGGCTTCAAGGGCTCGCGCAAAAGCACGCCTTTCGCCGCGCAGGTCGCTGCTGAAGCGGCTGGCAAGGTGGCAGTCGAGTGTGGTGTGAAGAATCTTGAAGTGCGCATCAAGGGGCCTGGCCCCGGCCGCGAGTCGGCTGTGCGTGCGCTAAACGCGCTCGGTATCAAGATTTCGTCGATCACCGATATCACGCCGATCCCGCACAACGGCTGCCGTCCGCCCAAGCGCCGGCGTATCTGAGAGGAAGTAGAGAATGGCTCGTAATCTCGACCCGAAATGTCGTCAGTGCCGTCGTGAAGGCGAAAAGCTCTTCCTGAAGGGCGAAAAGTGCTTCACCGACAAGTGCGCGATCGAACGTCGGTCCTATGCGCCCGGGCAGCACGGGCAGAAATCCGGCCAGCGCCTGTCCGGTTTCGGCCAGCAGTTGCGTGAAAAGCAGAAGATTCGCCGCATCTACGGCGTTCTCGAGCGCCAGTTCCGTCGCGTCTATGCAGAAGCCGTGCGTCGCAAGGGTCAGACCGGCGAAAACATGCTTCAGCTGCTGGAAAGCCGCCTGGACACCGTCGCCTATCGCATGGGTTTCGGCGCGTCGCGCGCCGAATCGCGGCAGGTGGTGCGTCACAACGGTGTTCTGGTCAACGGCAAGCGCGTGAATATCCCGTCGTACGAAGTGCGTCCGGGCGACGTGGTCGAACTGACCGAACGCGCCAAGGGCCATCTACGTTCGAAGGGTGCGCTCGAAGCCCAGGCATCGCGTGGCTTCCCGGATTGGATCGATGTCGATTCCAAGGCGGCTCGCGGCGTGTTCAAGGCTCTGCCGGCTCGCACCGACCTCCCGTCGACGATCAACGAAAGTTTGGTTGTCGAACTGTATTCCCGCTGATCGCGTGTGCGATCAGCTCGCTGACGTCACTGAGGACTGCAGATGCAAAGCAATGCTCTCTTGAAACCGCGCATCATTGACGTACAAAATCTTTCACCGGCTCACGCACGTGTTGTGATGGAGCCGTTCGAGCGCGGATTTGGGCACACGCTGGGCAACGCGCTCCGTCGCATTCTCCTGTCGTCGATGCCCGGCTTCGCGCCGACTGAGGTGCAGATTGAAGGTGTGCTGCACGAGTACTCGACGCTCGATGGGGTTCGCGAGGATGTGGTAGACATCCTGCTGAACCTCAAGGGCGTCGTACTTAAGCTGCACAACCGTTCTGAAGCCTATCTCCGCTTGTCGAAGACCGGCGAAGGTGTAGTCACGGCGGGCGATATCGAAGTCACGCATGACGTCGAGATCGTCAATCCGGAACATGTCATCGCCCACGTTGCACCGGGTGGCAAGCTCGAGCTCCAGTTCAAGATCGAACAGGGCCGTGGCTATGTTCCTGGCACGCTGCGTCAGCACACCTCGGAAAGCAAGGCGATCGGCCACATTTTGCTGGATGCGAGCTTCAGCCCGGTTCGTCGTGTCAGCTACTCGGTAGAGTCGGCACGCGTCGAACAGCGTACGGATCTTGACCGTCTGGTGATGGACGTCGAAACGAACGGTGCTGTAGAACCTGAAGAGGCGGTTCGCTACGCGGCACGAGTGCTGGTGGATCAGCTGTCGATCTTCGCCGAACTGGAAGGTACGGCGCCAGCTGTCGAAGCACGTCGTCCGGCGCAGATCGATCCCATCCTGCTGCGCCCGGTTGATGATCTCGAATTGACGGTTCGCTCTGCTAACTGTCTGAAGGCCGAGAACATCTATTACATCGGCGATCTGATTCAGCGCACCGAAAACGAGCTGCTCAAGACCCCGAATCTGGGTCGCAAGTCACTCAACGAAATCAAGGAAGTGCTTGCTTCTCGCGGCTTGACGCTGGGTATGAAGCTCGAGAACTGGCCGCCGGCTGGCCTCGATCGGGGCTAATCCCCCAGCCGGGTTCGCCCGGTCACAATATGAACCGGCCACTTGCCTGACCCGCGGTGGCCGCATAATTTTACGGAGTCATCATGCGTCATCGTAACGGTCTCAGAAAACTCAATCGCACCAGTTCGCATCGTGAAGCGATGTTCCGCAACATGGCGGTGTCGCTGCTTCGTCACGAAGCGATCAAGACTACAGTGCCGAAGGCCAAGGAATTGCGTCGCGTCGTCGAGCCGCTGATCAATCTCGGCAAGACGCCCAACCTTTCGAATCGCCGCCTCGCTTTCTCGCGTCTGCGTGATCGTGAAGTCGTGTGCAAGATTTTCGATGTGCTTGGCCCGCGATACGCTACACGCAACGGTGGCTATCTCAGCATTCTGAAGATGGGTTTCCGCCAGGGCGACAACGCACCGATGGCTTTCGTGCAACTTATGGATCGTCCGGACGAAAGTGCGGAAGCGGTTGAAATCGCCGAGTAAATTCGCGCATTCCCCGAAAAAGCCTCGCTCTGCGAGGCTTTTTTTTGTGCTGCCAACAGTTGAAAGGTGAAATCAGGCTGCGTTAGATGCGTGCCCTGACAGCGGTGCAATTTGATTATTCCGTTGCGCCAGCGCTTCCCGAAACACTTCGCCCAGCATGACCAGTACCGCGCCTTCCGGGGGGCCGTCCGTACCGAGCAGTTCCGACACCGGTCGTGCAGCGAGGCCGGACAAAGTGGTCAAGCTTTCGCGCGACGACGGA
Source organism: Methyloversatilis sp. RAC08 (assembly GCF_001713355.1). Classification (NCBI taxonomy): domain Bacteria; kingdom Pseudomonadati; phylum Pseudomonadota; class Betaproteobacteria; order Nitrosomonadales; family Sterolibacteriaceae; genus Methyloversatilis; species Methyloversatilis sp. RAC08. The sequence continues at coordinate 2,554,531 of NZ_CP016448.1, forward strand.
AGGCTGGCGTTCTCGATGATGGCGACCGGCGTTTCGGGGGCGCGTCCGCAGGTCAGCAGTTCATGTGCGATGGCCATCGATTCGTGCGACGCCATGTACAGCGCCAATGTCGGTACATCGGCATTCGCTCGCAGCGCCTGCGATGGGTTTTCGCCTGTGCCCGCGCGCGGTGTAAGCAATGCGACGCTGCGTGACAGGCCGCGCCGCGTCAACGAAACCCTCAGTTGAGCGCAGGCGGCACTCGCTGCGGTGATGCCGGGCACCACTTCGTAGTCGATGCCTGCGTCGGCGAGGGCATCCATTTCTTCCTGCGCGCGGCCGAACAGCATCGGATCGCCTCCCTTGAGGCGAACCACTACGGCGTGCGTGCGTGCTGCATGAATGAGTTGCTGGTTGATGAAGCGCTGTGCGGTCGAATGGCGTCCGCAGCGTTTGCCAACCGGGATACGTTTCGCCCGACTGGCGAGCGCCAGCACCTCTTCGAGGATCAGTGCGTCGTGAAGAACCACATCGGCTTCGGCAAGCAGCTTTGCGGCACGCAGAGTCAGCAGGTCGGCCGCACCCGGGCCGGCGCCGACCAGCCATACCTTGCCGGGTAGATTCGAGTCAGCCGTCTTTGACATGCAGACCGCACTCCTTGCTATCCGCGTTCTCCCACCACCAGCGACCCGCGCGGATGTCTTCTCCGGGCGAGATGGCACGCGTGCAAGGCTGGCAGCCGATACTCGGAAAGAACTGTTCGTGCAGGACGTTGTACGGCACGCCCTCGGTCTGGATGTACACCCACACCTCACGTTCGGTCCAGTCGGACAGCGGATTGAATTTCTCGATACCGTGTGTCTCATCGAACTCGCGCAGCGGCAGATCCGCTCGCGTGGTCGACTGTTGAGCACGCATGCCGGTGATCCAGGCCTTCTTGCCGGCCAAGGCGCGTTTCAGCGGTTCGACTTTGCGCATGCCGCAGCAAGCCTTGCGCAGCTCGACCGAGCGGTAGAACGCATTGATGCCGTGCTTGCGCACGTATTCCTCGACCGCTTCATGGCGCGGAAACCACGTGACTGGCCGCATCCCGTAGTGCGTCTCGGCCTTCGCCATCAGGTCGTAGGTCTCGGCGGGCAAGCGACCCGTGTCGAGCGTGAAGATTTCGATGTCGATGGCGTGCCGCTGGATGATATCGATCAGCAGCATGTCCTCTGCGCCCATGCTGCTCGCAAAGCCGACGGGCTGAAATTCAGCTGCGGCCTGGCGCAGCCGGGCTATCGTGGCCAGAGTTCTTTCAGCCACCTTCGCGCGCAGTGCGTCGCTCACGTTCGGATGGATCATCGGATTGCTCACGTTCGGTCACCCAGAGCGGATCGCCTGCGAAAGACCGGCGGCTGGCCATCGGTCGAAGTCTGATACGGCGTCGTGAAGTCCTTCAGCGCACCGATGCATCGGTCTGCCTTTTGATCGGCACGCAGCAGATAGGCGTCGAAGCCGCAGCGGTGGAAGAAAAACATCTGGTCGCGCAGCACGTCGCCAAGCGCCCGCAGCTCGTTTCGATAGCCGTATCGCGTGCGCAGGATGAAGGCGATCGAATAGCCTCGGCCATCGATGAATTTCGGAAAGTTAACGCCGATCAACGGCAACCTGTTCAAATTCCAGCCCAGGCTTTCTGCCAGCTCGGCAGGCTCTTCATGGCTGTCCAGCCAGACGCCGATCTCGCCATCGTCGGCGCGGCCTGCCAGTTCATCGCGATGGCGGAGCCACACCGAAAGCGGCAGCAGCACCTTGCCAGTCGGAACATCGCAGGCTGCAATCACGTCTTCCGACGCCGCCTTTTCGCCGGTGAGCTTGAACAGCACCACCTTGCCGGCCGACTTGCGCACGGGTTCATTCGTCTCGGGCAGCCGCACCCAGGTCCAGTCGTCGGCAACCACCTCGGTACCGCGGATCAATTCAGCCATGAGTCACCTCGGCCTTCTTCGTGGATGCGCCATAGACGCGTGCCTTGAACGGCGCCATGCCGAGGCGGCGCACGGTATCGATGAAACGCTCTTCCGGAGTGCGGTGTTCGACGTAGGTTTCGACCAGCTTCGTGATGACGCCCGGCACCTCTTCGGCCGCAAACGACGGGCCGATGACGTCGCCGATCGATGTCTGGTTACCCTGCGAGCCGCCGATCGACACCTGATACCATTCAGACCCGGTCTTGTCGACGCCGAGAATGCCGATGTGGCCGACGTGATGATGGCCGCAGGAATTCATGCAGCCGGAAATGTTCAGCTCAAGGTCGCCGACGTCGTACAGGTAGTCGAGATTGTCGAACGCTTCCTGGATTGCCTGCGCGATCGGGATCGACTTCGCATTGGCCAGCGAGCAGAAGTCGCCACCCGGGCAGCAGATGATGTCCGTCAGCAGCCCGATGTTCGGCGTCGCCAGTCCGTGCGCGCGGGCGCCCAGCCACAGTTCGTGCAGGTCGGCCAGTGCAACGTCGGCCAGCACCACATTCTGTTCGTGCGATACGCGCAGTTCGCCGAAGCTGTAGCGGTCTGCCAGATCGGCCAGCGCGTCCATCTGGTCACAGGAGATGTCACCTGGCGCGACACCGGTCGGCTTCAGCGACAGCGTAACCGCGCGGTAGCCCGGCCGCTTGTGGCCGCGCACGCAGCGCGACACCCAGCGGGCGAAAGCGGGGTCGGATGCGCGCTTCTCATCGAAGCCTGCGTCCGTCGCCGGAAGGACCGGGGCGTCCGGATCCGTAAATGCGGCGCGCGCCCGATCCAGTTCGGCCTGTGTCACGGTGGCGATGCCATCGCGTTCGAGCTGCCATTCTTCTTCCACCTGGCGTGCGAATGCCTCGGCGCCGATGGCCTTCACCAGAATCTTGATGCGCGCCTTGTAGGCGTTGTCGCGACGACCATAGCGGTTGTACACGCGCAGAACGGCGTCGAGATAGGTCGGCAGGTGCTGCCAGGGCAGGGCTTCATGGATGACGCTGCCCAGTATCGGCGTGCGGCCCATGCCGCCGCCGACGATGACGCGGGCGAGCACCTCGCCCTGGACGTCGCGGTAAAGCTGCAGGCCGACATCGTGCGCGTAGGTCACGGCACGGTCTTCAAGCGTACCGCTGACGGCAATCTTGAACTTGCGTGGCAGAAAGGCGAATTCCGGATGGAAGGTCGACCACTGGCGCAGCATTTCGCAGTACGGGCGCGGGTCGACCATTTCATCCGGCGCAACGCCGGCGAACGGATCGGTCGTGATGTTGCGGATGCAGTTGCCCGAGGTCTGGATGGCATGCATTTCCACCGTGGCCAGTTCGGCGAGGATGTCACTGGTGTCTTCCAGCTTCGGCCAGTTGAACTGCATGTTCTGCCGGGTCGAGAAGTGGCCGTAGCCGCGGTCGTAGCGCCGACCGATGTCGGACAGCTTGCGCAACTGGGTGCTCGACAGCATGCCGTATGGAATGGCGACGCGCAGCATCGGCGCGTGACGCTGGATGTAGAGGCCATTCTGCAAGCGAAGCGGCCTGAACTCGTCGTCCGACAGCTCACCAGCGAGGTTGCGCTGCAACTGGTCCCGGTACTGCGCGACACGCTCAAGCACCAGCGTGTGGTCGTATTCGTCGTAGTGATACATGGATGCGATCTTCCGTCCGTCGGCGCCCGCCGGCACGCCGGGACACCATGTCAATGAGTCAGCCTAGAAGATTCAGGCTCAGCTTGCCGCCGATGCCGAACAGCATGGTTGCCAGCAGCGGCCGAAGAAAACGCTCCGGCAGACGCGCGGCGACCTGGCTGCCGATCGCGATGCCGGGTAGCGAACCGATCAGCAGTGCGCCAAGCAGCGCCCAGTCGACGTTGCCGAGCCACCAGTGTCCGAGCCCGGCAACCAGCGTGAGCGGTACGGCGTGGGCGATGTCGCTGCCGACGATGCGCACCGCCGACAGGCGCGGATAAAGGAATACCAGCGCCGCCGTTCCCAGAGCGCCGGCACCGACCGAAGAGATCGTGACCAGTACGCCAAGTATGGCACCCGTACCCACCGTCAGCATGCGCAGATTGCGCTCCCGCCATTCGCGAATGCCCGGCCTTTCGGCCACCGCCTGCAGTTTCTTCCGAAACAGCAATGCACACGCCGTCAGCACGAGCGCAATCCCTAGCGTACCGCTGATGATCGACGCACTGCCATAGGCTGAGCTGGAATGCGTCGATAACCACCACAGTGTCAATGCCGCTGCCGGCACGCTGCCGGAACCCAGTCCGGTCACGATGCGCCAGTCCACGGCCTGGTTGCGCCCGTGCACCAGCGCGCCACCAGCCTTGGTCAGTGCGGCGTACAGCAGGTCGGTGCCGACGGCTACCGCCGGGTGGATGCCGAACAGCAACACAAGCAGCGGCGTCATCAGCGAGCCGCCGCCCACACCAGTCAGGCCGACGATGGCACCGACGAAGAAACCTGCGATGGAATAGCCGAACTCCATGGGCGTTTGTATACAGAGGCACGCGGAAAGAGCGCAGCTTAGTGGGACAGCAAGATAATCGGAAATGCTTTGAAGTAAGATTCAAATCACTTCCAGTGCTAAAGACTGCCCATGAACCTGCAACAACTGCGTTATGTCGCCGAAGTCGCCCAGCGCAACCTGAATGTGTCGGAAGCGGCGCGCGCGTTGCACACCTCGCAATCCGGGGTGTCGCGGCAGATCAGCTTGCTGGAATCGGAGTTGGGCGTCGACGTGTTCATCCGGCAGGGTAAACGGCTGGTGGCAATGACGCGCCCGGGCGAGGAAGTGGTGGCGATCGCGCGCCGCATGCTGCGCGACATGGGGGCGCTCAGGCAGGTGGGCGAAGAATACGCGGTCGGCGAACGCGGCCGGCTGACCATCGCCATGACGCACACACAGGCGCGCTACGTGCTGCCGCGAATCCTGCCCGAGTTCATGCGCGCCCACCCCGAGGTGAAGGTCGCGCTGCATCAAGGCAATCCGACGCAGTGCTGCGAATACGTGCTGTCCGGCGAGGCCGATCTGGCGATCGCAACCGAAGCGATCGACGAATACGACCAGCTGGTCAGCCTGCCCTGCTACCAGTGGAACCGCTGCCTGATCACCCCGCCCGGCCATCCGCTGCTCGATGAGACGCCGCTGACGCTGGCGGCCATCGCCGAATGGCCGCTGATCACTTATGACTTCGCCTTCACCGGCGGCTCGACGGTCAATCGCGCCTTCGCCGCGCAGTCGTTGTCGCCCAACATCATGCTGAGCGCCATCGACGCGGACATCATCAAGACTTACGTATCGCTCGGTCTGGGCGTCGGCATCGTCGCGCAGATGGCGTTCGACCCGGAGCAGGACCGCACCTTGCGTGCGCTCGACTGTGCCCATCTGTTCGAGCCGAGCACCACCCGCATCGGCCTGCACCGCAATGCCTGGCTGCGCGGCTACACCTACGACTTCATCGAGCAGTTTGCGTCCGCGCTCAGCCGTGAAGTGGTCGACCAGGCGCTCGGCCGCGGCTGAGCGCCTTCACGAGGCGGTAACCTCGGGCGGCGACATTGCAGGCAATGACCTTCCCGGGCTTGCCGCCATGACCGAACTTCACGCTGATCCGCTTCATCCGCTGGTGTTCAACGCCGATACGGGCGTCGCCGAACTGGCGGGGGTGCGTTATCTCGCCAGTCAGCCGGTACAGGCCAAGGACGGTCGCACCGTGCTCTACCTGACCGAAGCATCCCGGCCGATGCACCTGTTCAAGTTCGTCGGTCCGGCCGCCTGCAGCGGCGCACTGCCCCACGGCACGCTGTACGTTGCCAGCCTGGGCGCCGATGGCAAATGCGAAGGGCACGGCCGGTGGCTGCCTCTGGTGCTGGCGCGCCATGGTCTGTCGGTGCGCGACGGATACGACAGTCTGCAGGCCATCCTGGCCGACCCGGCGGATGCCGCCTGCCGTGCCGGGGCGTCGAGCATCGAAGGTCTGTTTGCACCTCATGCACGCAACGACGGCGGCGCCTTGCTGCGATGCGATCACGCGACACCGGCACTGGTCTGGCGCGAGGCGCTGGGCGACGCGGCAAGCCTGAGCTTTGCGTGGCACAGCGCGGCTGCAGCGGAAAGCGTCGCTACAAATCTTCACCTTCAGCGCATCGGCAGCGCTGCTGCGCGCTTGCGCGGTTAAGGCGGCAGCAGTCGGCCGTTCCCCCGCAGCCGCCGTGACATGGTCACGGTGCCGCCAGCCGAACGACTTCTATAATCGGGAGTCGATCCGCATCTCCGTACTCCATGAAACGTCATCTCTGGTCACTGATTGCATCGATCCTTTTTGCAGGTGCGCTGGCGTCCTCGACGACTTTTGCGGCTGACGAAGCCAGTCGCTACTACGAAGACGCACTGGTGCGCTACGACCGCAAGGATGATGCCGGCGCGATCATCCAGCTGAAGAATGCGCTGAAGGCAGATCCCGGCATGCTCGCGGCTCATCTGCTGATGGGACGGGCCGGTCTGCGCAAGGGCGATTTCGCTGCCGCCGAGGTCGCCTTGCGCGAGGCGCAACGCCGGGGCGCTTCGCGCGCCGAATACGTCGTTCCGCTGGCCAATGTGCTGCTGGCCATCGGTCAGCAGAAGGAACTGCTCGAAACCCTGCAGCCTGCCGATCTTCCCCCCGGCATCCGGTACGAGCTGTTGCTGCTTCGCGCCCGGGCCCATCAGGAAACGAGCCAGTACGCGCAGGCCATTGCAGTCATCAATGAAGCGCGCGCGCTCAACCCGAACGCCGCGGCCGCGCCGGCGCTGCATTCGCGCATGGCTCTGGAAGCGGGACGTGCCGACGAGGCTGCGACACTGGCTGAACAGGCGACCAATCTCGGGCCCGCCGATACCGATGCCTGGGCGGCGCGTGCCGCTGTTGCCTACGCCACGAGCCAGTTGCAGGTGGCGCTTGAGCACTACGACCGAGCATTGAAACTCGCCCCCGACAACCGCGAAGCGCTGCTCGGCCGAAGTTCGGTGCTGATGGATCTCGGGCGCATGCCGGAAGCCAAGATTTCGCTGCTCGCATTGTCAAAGGCGGACGAGAAGGAGCCGCGTTCCGCCTATCTGCGCGCCGTGATCGCAGATCTCGAAGGCGATCGCGAGGGTGCCAGGAAGCTGCTCGGCGAAGTGGTGGGCCTGATTGATCCACTGCCGCGTAGTGCCTTGAGCAGCCGCTCGCACCTCGCGCTGATCGCCGGTCTCGCACATCAGAGTCTGGGCGGAGCGGTCAAGGCGAAGGAATATTTCGAACTGCATGTCCGGTTCTTCCCGTCGCAGCCTGCTGCACGCAAGCCGCTTGCCTCGTTGCAGATCGCCGGCGGCGATCCGGCGTCTGCCATCGTGACGCTCGAACCGCTGGTGCGTAGCGGCACCCGCGACCCGGAAGTGTTGGTACTCATGGCCAGTGCCTACGGCAAGCTCAAGCGGCATGAACGCTCGACCGAACTGCTCGAAGAAGCGGCGAAGCTGGGCAAGTCGTCCGAGGTCCAGACCTCGCTCGGCCTGAGTCTGCTCGGGTCCAGGCAAACAAAGCAGGGCCTTGCGCAGCTGCGCGATGCGCTCAAGCAGGATCCGGGTCAGGGGCGGGCCAGCATGGCGCTTGCACTGACTGCACTGCGCGAGCAGCAGCCGAAGCGCGCAGCCGAACTGATGGAGGCGGTGGTCAAGCGCGAACCCGACAATCTGGCCGCCCTCAATGTACTGGGCGTCGCACGCGCCGCAGCCGGCGATTTTGCGGCGGCGCGCAAGGCCTACGAAATGGCGCTGTCCAAGGACAAGAATTTCGACAGCGTCAAACTCAACCTGGTGAAGCTCGATCTTGCCGAGAGCAAGCCGGCCGACGCACGCCGGCGCCTCGATGCACTGCTCAAGGAAAAGCCCGACCACGCTGCGGCACTGTTCGAACGGGCGCGGCTCGATGCGCGGGAGAAGCGCTTCGCCGAGTCGATACGCGGCCTGGAAACGCTGCGCGACAAGCACCGAAAGCATGTTGACGGGCAGGTCGCGCTGATCGAAATGTATGTTCAGACCGGTGCGCTGGACAAGGCGCTCGAGGTCGCCAAGGACAGCACTCCGAGTCAGCCGGGCTATCTCGCCGTGCAGGCGGCGCTGGCGCGCGTGCAGCTGGCGCGTGGCGACGGGGCCGGCGCCCGCGCAACCCTGACTTCGATGACGCGCGTGGCGGATTTCGATGCGCTCGCCCAGTACCGGATCGCGCGCCTGCAACTGCTCGCGGGCAATCCGTCCGGCGCCGCGTACAGCATTGAAAAGGCACTGCAGGGCGATCCGGATTTCGCGCCGGCGAAGATCATGCAGGCTGAACTGCTGCTCGGGGAAGGGGCTCTGGACAAGGCGGATGCGCTCGCGCAGACGCTGATCCGGGGCGCGAATGCGCCGCCGGACGCCTACAAGCTGGCGGGCGACGTGGCGTTTGCGCGACGTCAGTGGCCGGAAGCGATCGGCCATTACGGGACGGCGCTCGCGCGTGGCGCGGGCGTTGCCGTCGCAGGGCGTCTTTACGAGACGCACCGGCGGGCGGGGAACGCAGCGCAAGCGAAGGCGTCGGTCGAGTCGCTGGTCCGCGCCCGCCCGCGCGACCTGGAGATGAAGCTGCTGCTGTCACAGGCGCAGACTGACGCGGGCCAGTTGCGCGAAGCGAAGCTGACGCTGGAAACCGTGCTGAAGGCGGGCGAATCGGCACCGGTGCTGAACAACCTCGCCAATTTGCAGTGGCAGCTCAAGGATCCTGCTGCGCAGCAGACCGCCGAGCGCGCGTTCAAGCTGGCGCCGGGCGATCCCCTGATACTCGATACGCTGGGCTGGATTCTGGTGCAGAACGCGCAGATCGATGCCGGTTTGCGTCATCTGCGCGAAGCGCGCCTGCGTGATCCGGCGAATCCGGAAATCCGCTTTCACCTCGCCTGGGCGCTGGCCAAATCGGGGCGCAAGGCGGAAGCGCGACAGGAGCTGGAGGCCGCGCTGCAGTCCGACCGTTCATTCCCGGAGGTCGAAAACGCGCGAGCGCTCAGGACTGAACTGGGCGCCCCCTGAACGGTGTCGGATATATTTACACCACACATTTTTGCAGTTATCAAGCCATTGTTTTTATTGCGTATTTAAAACTGGCCTTGATTTTGCTACAAAGACACTGACAGTCAGCCTAGTCAATGACTTCCAAGGATTAATGATGAACAAGAAAAGCCTGAAAACACTGAGTGCAGCGCTCCTCGTCTGCCTGAGCGGTGCCGCGTCGGCTGCTTCGACCAGCTGGTCATTCACGTCCAACGCGACGTCGTCGGTCTCCGCCAGCGGTTTTGCTTCGAAGGTTGCCGAGTTTTCTTCGATGACCTACACCAACGGTGCCGGCAATTCCGTCACGATGAATGCGTTCGCGAACACCGCATCAAACGCGAAGATCGAAGCGGCATACCTGAACTATCAAGGTTCTAGCGGTCTGGGCGTGACCAGCCGGGACAGCAGCACGAACGACGAGGTTTATAACGGTTATCTGAGTACGCCGCAGCACTCGTTCGACAACCAAGGTGCAACGGAATCCATCCTTTTTTCCTTCTCGTCTGATTTTACGCTGGAACAGCTTGACTTCGGATGGACCCAGACGGACTCGGACGTGCAGGTCTATGCCTACACCAGCGCTGCCGCGTTCTCCACAGGCACGATCCTGACCAAGGACTACGCGACGCTGACCGGCTGGACCAAGATCGGTGATTTCACCGGTCCGACCGATCCGCGCCTGACGACCAATTCCACGTACTCCCGTTATTGGCTCGTGACCCCGGGGCCTGCTTCGGACAAGTTCGACTACATCAAGCTGGCCGGCGTTACCGGTTCCTACAAACCGACCACGCCGCCGCCCGCCGTGCCCGAGCCGATGTCCCTGGCGCTCGTCGGTACGGCACTGGCAGGCATGATTGCAGTCCGCCGTCGCAAGGCCGCATGATCAGCAGCACGAGATGAAAACCGCGCTTCGGCGCGGTTTTTTTTCGTCTGCCATCAGCCCTGCGAAACCCTCACGCAACGGGCTCGTATTCCTCCTGCGCCTGCAACGCCCACATCTGCGCATACGCGCCGTCAAGCGCCAGCAACTCGGCGTGCGAGCCGCGTTCGACGATGCGGCCGGCGTCCATGACTAGTATCTGGTCGGCATCCATGATCGTTGACAGCCGGTGCGCGATGATCAGCGTGGTGTGCCCGCGCGCCACCTGCTCCAGCTGTGACTGGATGGCCTGTTCGGTCTTCGAGTCCAGTGCAGAGGTGGCCTCGTCGAAGATCAGCACCGGCGGGTCCTTCAGCAGCGCGCGCGCGATGGCGACACGCTGCTTCTCGCCACCGGACAGTTTCAGGCCGCGTTCGCCGACCTTGGTGTCGTAGCCGTCGGGCAGGCGGACGACGAAGTCGTGCAACTGCGCGGCGCGGCTCGCCGCTTCGACCTCTTCCGCCGATGCGCTCACCCTGCCGTACTGGATGTTGTAGTGGATGCTGTCATTGAACAGCACGGTGTCCTGCGGCACGATGCCGATCGCGGTGCGCAGGCTGTCCTGCGTGAGCTTGCGGATGTCGGTGCCATTGATCGTGATGCGCCCGCCGCCGCTGTCCACGTCATAGAAGCGGAACAGCAGCCGGGCCAGCGTCGATTTGCCGGAACCTGACTGACCGACCACCGCGACCCGGCCGCCGGCCGGTATCGTGAAATCGACGTCGTGCAGGATCTGGCGCGCGGGGTCGTAGCTGAAGTTCACCTGCTGGAAACGCACTTCGCACGGGCCCGGCGGCAAGGCCTTCGCGTCCGGGTCATCCGCGATTTCACGATGAGTGTCCATCAGGCCGAACATGCGTTCGATATCGGTCAGCGACTGGCGGATTTCGCGATACAGCACGCCGAGGAAATTCAGCGGAATGTAGAGCTGGATCATGAAAGCGTTGACCAGCACGATGTCGCCCAGCGTCATGCGGCCTTCGGCCACGCCGACGGTGGCGCGCCACATCATCAGCGTTACGCCGATGGCGATGATGAAGGCCTGACCGATGTTCAGATACGACAGCGACACCTGGCTGCGCTCCTGAGCACGTTGCCAACGTGCCATCTGTTCGTCGTAGCGGCGCGCCTCGAAGCCCTCGTTGTTGAAGTACTTCACCGTTTCGTAGTTCAGCAGGCTGTCGATGGCGCGCGTGTTGGCTGCCGAATCCAGCTCATTCACCTCGCGCCGCAGCTTGGTGCGCCAGTTGGTGACGACCACCGTGAACGTGATGTAGATCGCCAGCGTGACCGCCGTGATCAGCGCGAATGCCGCTTCGTACTTCACCGCGAGGATGCTCAGCACGAGGCCCATCTCGACCAGCGTCGGCAGGATGGAATACAGCGTGTAGCTGATCAGCGAGCCGATGGCGCGGGTGCCGCGTTCGATGTCGCGCGTAAGACCGCCGGTCTGGCGTTCCAGGTGAAAGCGCAACGACAGGGCATGCAGGTGCTGGAACACCTGCATCGAAATGCGCCGCACCGCCTGCTGCGTCACGCGCGAAAACACGATTTCGCGCAGTTCGGTCAGCAGCGAGGTCGAAAAGCGCAGTGCGCCATAGGCCGCAAGCAGGCCGAGCGGCACCAGCAGCGGCGCCGCTTCGAGCGCACTCTTCTGCATCGCGGCGGCCGGCGTCAGCGCGTCGATCAACTGCTTGAAGATGAGCGGCACCGTCACGTTGGCGCCCTTGGCGCCGATCAGGAAGGTGAGCGCGATCAGCACGCGCCACTTGTAGGCCCAGAGGTAAGGGAAAAGGCTTTTGAGGGTGTCGAGATCCCGGCGGCGGGTGCCGGGTGGGGCTTCGGGCGCGGGCAGCGGTGCAGCAGCGGAGTGTCTCATCGCGCAATTGTAAGGTACGGAGCAGGCGCCACACGGGCTGTCGGTACCGGTTTCGCGCGGATGGCCTATATGTATATCAGCAACGCCGACATGCCGAGTGCGACCATCACCGCTCCCCACAGGCGCTTGCGATCGGCCGCCGACCACTGTGCGACTGCCCGGGCCTCCGGTTCCGGCGACGGATGCGACGAGGCGGCCTTCAATGCGGCCTCGACCACCTCGCGCGACACACCGACGGTGGCAGCGAGGCGATCCGGATCAGCGATGGCAGCGGATCGTGCAGCGAGCCGGATGGTGGCTTCCGTGGAGTCGAATTCGCGCGCCAGCCCGCGTGAAACGGTCGCAGCACCTGGCGCGGATGATGATTCGGTGACAGCGCCGGTCGTACCGGGCGCCGAGCGGACTTTCGCCGGCAGCCTGAAATCAGTGTCCGACGCGCATCTCAGGCGGCAGGCGCGCAGGTCGTCCGCCATGTCGGCAGCGTTCTGGTAGCGCGCGTCCGGTGATTTGGCCAGAGCCTTCGCCACGATGAGATCGACCAGAGCCGGCAATGCCGGATTCAGCACGCCCGGCGCCACCGGTATGTGGTGGATGACCTGATACATCACCGACTGCACATCGCTGCCGACGAAGGGTGACCGGCCGGTCATCATCTCGTACAGGATGACGCCGAGCGAAAACAGGTCGACCCGCGTATCCGGTGTGCGGCCCAGCACCTGTTCCGGCGACAGATAGCGTGGCGATCCGAGCAGCAGGCCAGTCTGGGTGCGTACGTCGGCACCATGCAGGCGCGCAATGCCGAAGTCGGTGATCTTCACGCGCCCGTCGGCCAGCACCATGATGTTGCCCGGCTTCACATCGCGATGGATGACGCCGCGCGCATGGGCATAGGCCAACCCGTCGGCAATCCGCGCTGCCAGATCGAGGGCTTGATGGAAGCTCAGTTCGCCACGGTTGATCAGGTCCTTCAGTTCGCGGCCGTCGAGGTATTCCATGGCCATGAAGGCCAGCTCGCCACAGCGACCGATGTCATGAATGGTGACGATGTTGGGGTGATTCAACCCGCCGGCCGCGCGCGCCTCGATCATGAAGCGCCGCTCGTAGAATTCGATGTCGTCCGGATCGTGCGCCATGTTGATGGTCTTGATCGCCACCGTGCGGTCGAGCAGCGGATCGAATGCGCGATAGACCACGCCCATCGCGCCACGCCCGATCTCGGCGAGCACGTCGTAGCGTCCGATATTCACGGGAAGACTCATGGCAGCCGGATCAGCGTGCGTCGGCGACGCTGCGATAGACCGGTCCCCACTTCGGATGTCCGGCTTCGGCGGGCGTCAGCGCGAACGCCGGGTCGGCGGTGAAGGCGCGGTCGAAAGACTGCCGGCAGGCGGCTTCACGCTCGCTGATGCAATGGATGAAGGCGAGATACTTGTGCGCCCGTGCCTGACTGGTGCGGTTGCGCAGTCCCGCGCCCAGGCTGGACTTCAGCAGCTCGGCCGCCTCCGGGTAGCGCGCATCCTCGTACTGCCTGACGCCGGCCGCCAGCAGTTCATCTGCCGATGTTGCGCGCGCCGGAGCGGCGGCCGGGGAGGTCGCCGGTTTCGGCGATGTTTTCGGCGCGTCGCCCGACGGCGCCTTCGGCTGCGCTGGCTGGCCAGACTTCGCTACCGGCTTCGCCCCGTCCTGATCGAATACCGACACGATGCCGTCGACACCCTTCTGCACCGTGGCACAGGCGGACAGCATCGAAATCACCGCGACGAGCGCCCAGCAGTGCAGCGCACGCTTACTGACGAAAATCATGTCTGATCCTGGTTTCCTCGCCGGCTCTGACTTCGACCTGCTGTGTATGCGGCGCAAACGCCGGATTGCGGATTTCGAGTACATGCAAGCCTGGCGCCAGCATGAGGTTGCGCTCCGGCGGTGCCGCACCGTGGTGGGCGCCGGCCACGCTGACCTCGCCCCAGGGCAGTACATTCACCCGCAGGGTGCCGAGCTGCACAGCAGCTGCCGGCTCGCTGCCTTCGACATCCCGAGAGATGCGCTGCGGTGTCGGTATCGACGTTTGTACCACGCCTGCATGCTCGCCGTTCGTGGCCGTGACGTCTTGCCCGGGCAGCGCGGCACGAATGGCCAGCGCCACGAGCAGGATGGCGGCGACGGCCAGCGCCGTCGCCGTCAGCGGGCGCGCAAGCACGCCAGCCAGCGGCAACTTCAGCAGCGTGCCCGATTCGGGACCACTGTTCGGTGGCCCGACAGGGCGGTCCGGCAGCGGCCTGTCGGACAGCATGAAAACCTCGTGTTCGCGCAACTGCACATCGGTGCGCACACCGGCCGGCTCGAATAGCAGCCCGTACGCCTCGTGCAGACTTGCCAATGCATCGACGAAGCTGCGTGACGCCAACACCCCGCCGGGATCGGCAAAGCCCGCAATGCGTTGTGCGACCCCGAGGCCGTCACCGATGAGGTTGGGCGGTACCCCCGATTCGCCTATCAGTCTGACCGGCCCGTGGTGAATACCGCTGCGCAGAGGCAGCGCGTCATTGCGCGCCGCGACAGTCGCGGCGCGCACCCTGGTGGCAAAGCGAAGCCCGTCGTCCGGAGATTCGATGAACGTGATGGCCGCGCCGTCTGCGGTATCGAGCACGATGCGCGTTTCCGGACGCACGCCGACCAGCGCCGTGCCCAGCACCTCGTTGAAGCGCGATCGCATCTGCGCCTGTTCGGCCACAGGTCTGTCCGCGTAGCCGATCATTTCGATCACGACGATGCTGCAGACTGCTGCGCTTGATCCTTCGTAAGTCATGTCCGGAGAAGCGGGGGGATGTCGGTTGTTTATGAAAATGTACGCCCGGGCGTCCGGCCAGGCAGCAGCGGGCAGCGCGCTCGTCTGCTGCCTGGCGCATGCAGCAGGCCGGAGCGTCTAGGAGGATTGACCGTTTCTGATGGATGCATCGGCCGGATGTTCCCTGGCGAGCTTCCATATAGGCGGAGCGCGGCAGCACGTCTGCCGATCGACGCAGGTCCGGTCAGTCCGTTCAGCGTTGCACGGGAAAACCGCCGTCCTCAAGCGCGCGGCAAATGTCGTCTTCCGACACAAGAGGACTGTGCTCAACGCTCACCGTACCGGTTTCGGGCGACACGTCGACGCTGTCTATCCCCGGGAGCTCATGGACGATGTTGACGATGTCGGCCGCACAGTCGGGACCTTCAATGCCTGATTCGATGATGACGGTGGTGTGCATGGTGCAATCTCCAGCCAGTATCCAGTCTTCGTCGGCCCCGGAAGCAGCGCCGCAAGCGGCGGTTCCGGTTACCGCCGGAGTCCTCTGTCCGAAACAAGATTACGCGCGTAGAGGCAGGCATCCGTTCGAAATGTGTCAATAAGTCTTACACAGCACGGTGTACTTCATTCGAGTGAAATCCGAACCGACAGACGTGCGTACGCTCGAACCGATTGTTTCGAGAGTGATTATCGGCCTCACAGCACATCAGTATTTCTTCGGCCCGGATCTCGCCAAAAAGCACATGCACCTTCGAAACCGGTTTCTGTGTGTCCGCGAAGTCGCCCTTGTCACCCGCCGACGCCTACTCAATGCGGAACTCTGCGTTTTTCGTGGGCATTAGCGACGTTTAGATCCTTGTTTTCAGTCTGTGACGACTTCTATCCCGCAAGCGGTATGGACAAAGAGAACGATCGCATCTTCGAGCTTCTGCGGGGTACTGCAATTCAGAGTCAGGCCAATCGTGGTTTCGCCAGGCTTGTAGCGGACTCCTCGAGCTCGCAAGTCAGCGTGACGGCGCCTCCAGGTGGTTCTCGCCGACTGACGAAGGGCGGATGATGACACGGGAGTAGTATGAAATTGGTCCTGAGGCCGTCTTGGTCGATGTAAATCCGCCGCGCGATCTGGACGCACCGAGCCCGGGACCCGCCACCCTACATCACCGTCGAATGCGGCTGCAGCGGATGTTCCAGCGTGTCGGCGATCAGGCGCAGCGCGATGTCGCAGTCGTCGCGCGACATCGGGCCGCCGAGACACACGCGCACCGCGTCTGGCGGCGTGCCGTCGGTGCTGAAGGCGGCACTGGCGACCACACCGACGCCCTGCGTGCGCAGATAGGACGCGAACTCCACCATCGACCAGTCGGAAGACAGCGGCAGCCACAGGTGGAAGCTTTCCGCCTGTGCCCGCATCGCGTGGCGACCGAGATGGCGTGCGGCCAGCGACTGGCGGAAGACGGATTCGCTGCGGATGGCGTCCAGCATGGTGTCGGCCGTGCCGTCGGTGATCCAGCGCGTGGCCAGCGCATTGGTCACCGGCGAGCACATGACCGTGGTGGCGCGCAGCGCACCGGCCAGTCGTTCCGCCTGGCGCGGGCCGGGCGCATGCACGAAGGCCGAACGCAGCCCGGCGCCGAAACATTTCGACAGGCCGGTGATGTAATAGGTGAGTGCCGGCGCCAGCGTGGCCAACGGCGCCGGCGTGTCGCGCGGCAGCATGGCGTAGGCGTCGTCCTCGATGATGGGAACGGCGTAGCGCAGCGCAACGTCGGCCAGCGCCTCGCGCCGTGCGCGCGTGACCGTCGCGGTGGTCGGGTTCAGTAATGTCGGGTTGCAGTACAGCGCACGCGGTTTCAGCGTCCGGCACGCGTGTTCGAAGGCGTCGGCGCTGGGGCCGTCGTCGTCCAGCGGCAGCGCGTGGAGTTGCACGCCGAGCTGCGCAGCGATAGCCTTGATGCCCGGATAGGTCAGCGACTCGACGCAGATCAGTTCGCCCGGCCGCGCCAGCAGCGACACCAGCGCTGTCAGCGCGGCGTGGATGCCCGGACACACCAGCACCCGTTCGACCGCGCACAGCGGCAGCCGGCGGCGCAGCCACGCGACGCCGGCTGCGCGGTCGTCGCGCGTGCCGCCGAAATCCTGATAGCGCAGCAGGTCGTACCAGTCCGACTGCACCATCACCTGCGCGGCACTGTCGCGCAGGCGCGCGATCAGCGCCGGATCCTGCGGTTCGGGCGGCAGGTTCATCGTCATTTCGGCGCCGCTGCCGCCGCGCAGCGCGAGGCCGGGCGTGGCCCCGCGCACGAAGGTGCCCATGCCGGCGCGTGAATCGATCAGGCCGCGCTTGCGCGCCTCGGCATAGCCGCGTGCCACCGTCGTGTAATTCAGCTCGAGGTAGTCGGCCAGTTCGCGCAGCGTGGGCAGACGGTCGCGCGCGGCTAGTCGGCCACTGCGCACATCCTCGGCGATCAGGTCGGCGATCAGCAGGTAGGCCGGCTTGTTGCTCGACCGGATGCGCTTGAGCCAGATCTGCGAGGTCTTGTCCATCAATCGGCTCGTCGGGTGAAGCGCTTGCGCGTGACGACATCGGCGATCCGGAGGCCGTCGGCCCGGCGCACGATGCGACAGCGATGATGGAAGCCGTCGGGCTCCGCACCGGCGGCCAGCAATTCGACACGCACCGCTTCGCCCGGATCGATGTTGCCGTGGAAGTACAGCGTGCGCTCGGCGGTGACCGCCGGGCGCAGGCCGTACCAGGCGAACTCGGCGCGGTCGACCAGCGCCTGGAAGGTGGCGAAGTACAGGAAGCCGGCGCCGTTGAAATCGCTGTTCGGGCAGGGCGTGAAGTCGAAGCTGCGAAGCACTTCACCGTCGTGCGCCGCGGTGCGGTGCGTCCGGCCGAGCGATTTCAGTTCGGCTGCGGCCGCCCTCAACATGATGTCGCCAGACATCAGGTCTTCGCTGTCCGGCAGCATCTGCGCCTTCGTCACGCTGCGGTTGCCGCCTCCCGGCGCGCGTCGCACCAGCGCCGACAGCAGCTCCAGGCGCGCCACGCGCGTGCTGCCCATGCGCACCGTCTGCGCGCTGTAATGCTGCGCGCGGCCATGCGGCACCAGCCGCGCCAGCAGCGCGAACGGCGCGTGCTCGGTCACCGCGTCGAGTTGCGCCTCGCGCAGCCGCACCGCGGTCAGCGCGGCATAGCTGCGGCAGCCGTCGATGTCGGCGAAGGCCGGTTCGTCCTGCCCCTGTGCACGTGCGATGGCCATCCAGTGCAGGTGGGCGCATTCCTTCAGCAGCCAGTTTTCCGACAGGCCGTACAGTGCCAGTTGCGGCATGCCGGCCTGATAGTGCTGCAGCAACGCCAATGTGGCGCGCGGCTGCAACTGGTTCGCGTCCTGCATCAGCATGTGACGGCCTCCTCCGGTTGAAGATGCCGGGGCGCGAAGGCGGTCACCTTCTCGGTCAGCCAGGCGGCGTCGCGCGCCACGCCGGAAAAGCGGCCCGAACCCCATGTGTACAGCCAGGGCAGGCCGAGGAAGTACAGGCCCGGTTGCTGCGTCACACCGCGCGTGTGCACCGGGTCGCCGCGGCCATTGAATACCGGCGCGTCCACCCAGCGGAAATCCGGGCTGAAGCCGATGCACCAGATGACGCTCGTGATGGCGCTCGATGACAGGTCGAGCGTCGTACGCTCGGCTGCGGGCGTCCACACCGGTTCATAGACCGACGGCGGCGGTGCGTCGATGCCGGCGCTGGCAATGTGCTTGTCGATCGCGGCGTTGATGCCGTTGTAGATGCGGTCGGCGTGATCGAGCGCGGCGCGCAGGCCGGGCTCGAAAGTGAGCGTCGATCCGTCGAGGTCCTGCAGCAGCCCGTACAGTTCCATGCCTTCGAGCGCGAAGCGGCGCAGGTCGATGTCGCGCCCGCCGTCGCGGCCGGTCACGTAGTGGTTGGTGTTGTCGCGCACGCCCTCGCGCAACGGGTGCTCGGTGACCGGCATGTCGTAGTAATTCATGTCGGCCAGCCAGTCGACCACGTCGCGTCCTCGGTAGAAGCGCGCGCAGCGCGGCGCATCGCCCACGGCGAGGTGAACCTTGCGCCCGGCCAGATGCAGGTCTTCGGCGATCTGTGCGCCCGACTGTCCCGACCCGACCACCAGCACCTCGCCCTCGGGCAGTGCTGCCGCGCTGCGGTACTGCTCGGAATGCAGCTGCACGATGCCGGCAGGCAGGCGCTCGGCCAGCCGCGGCACGATGGGCTGGTGATAGCCGCCGCTGGCCACGATGACCTGGTCGGCAGTCCATTCGCCGTCCGAAGTGATCACGTCGAAACCGCCCTGCACACGCGGACTGACACGTCGCACCGCCACGCCTTCGCGGATCGGAGGTGCGACCTTGCGGCGGAAGGCGGCGAGATACGCGTTGATTTCGTCTTTTTTCATGAAACCGTGCGGGTCCGGCCCGTCATAGACATGGCCGGGCAATGCGCACTGCCAGTTCGGTGTGACGAGGCAGAAGTTGTCCCAGCGCTGGGTGCGCCAGACATGCATCGCGCTGTGCTTTTCCAGCACCAGATGGTCGATGCCGGCCTGCTGCAGGCAGTGGCTCATCGACAGACCGGCCTGACCGCCGCCGACGATGATGACCGGCAGATGGGAAGAGGGGGATGGGGACATGGCAGGGACTCCGTGGCTCACTCGTCGAAGGCGAGTACTTCGATCTGCGCATCGGGATGGGTGACCCAGCGCGCAGCGCGCTGTTCGATGTCGGCCAGCTGGTCCATCGCGGCCGAACAGGCGAATCCGTACTTCGCACGCACCCGCTCGGACGCAATGTGCAGCGCTTCGCGCACCGATGGCAAGAATTCGGCCAGCGGGTAGCAGGTGCCCGGCGCGAAGTAGTCCTTGATCACCAGCGAGGGCGAATAGCAGCGGGTTTCAGTCTGGTCGGGCCAGCGGACCCGGAAGTGCATGGCGGGCATGGCGCAGTTCTCTCTATGTGGACAAAGGCAGAAGCCGCGACGCCCGGTACAGGTCGGCGTGACGCCGGGCGCTGGCCGGCCAGCTGAAGCGGCGGCACACCTCGGGCAGTTCGTCGCGCAACGCGTCGGCGCGGCGTGGGTCGCAGGCGCGGCGCATGGCGCGGGCGATCGACAGGGCGTCCTGCGGGTCGGCCCAGCTGACGTCGGTGTCACCCAGATATTCCGTAAACGGCGCGATCGACGACACGACGACCGGCGTGCCGCTGGCCAGCGCTTCGAGCACCACCAGGCCGAAGCCTTCGCAGGTTGATGCCATGACGAGCACGTCGGCCAGACGGAACAGCGCCGGCATGTCGGCATCGGCCAGCGTGCCGGCGATGACCACGTCGCGCGCATAGCCCACGGTCAGGCCGCTGTCGCGCAGGTCGGCCTGGAAGGCGCGCGCATAGCCTTCGTGGTCGAGCAGGCTGGCGCCGCCGGCGATCACCAGTTGCGCGCCTGGCAGTTCGGCCTTGAGCAGCGCGAAGGCTTCGAGCACGCGCCGCGTGTTCTTGCGCTCTTCGACGCCGCCGACGGCGAGGCATACCGGGCCGCGCCCGGCGGCTTCGGTGATGCCCAGCCGATGCGCGAGGATGAGGTCGCCGTTGCCGGGCTGTGCCGAGTAGCGTTCGGTGTCGACGCCGTTGTTCACGCGCTTCGCGTCGATGCCGAAATCGTCGGCCAGCCGGTCGCGCCACAGATCGCTGACGCACAGCACGGTGCGTGCGCACTGCACGCCGCGCGCCTGCCAGGCGGCGAGCCGGCTGTCGTCGAACTCGTCGAGGTGATGCACGGTGCGTACGAAGCCGTCGATCAGGCCCTGATCCTCAAGCGCGGCGAGCGCATTGGCGCTGATGCTGTCCTGTGCATGCAGGATGTCGAACGGCCGGGTCGCCAGACGCGGCGCCAGATGAGCGACATAGGCGCCGATGCGTTCGCTGACCATGTCGATCACGCTGCCCGGGACGCCCGCCACCGGTACCGGTTCGAAGCGGCACGTTGGCGTGCGGAACAGGCGCTGGCCGGGCGCGGCTGGCGCGAACATCGTCACATCGTGCCCATTGCGCTGCAGCGCCTGCGCCAGTTCCAGCGTGTGTACGACGCCACCGCGCGGATTGACCGAATGGGTCAGCAGCCCGATTCTCAGCACTGCCTGCAGCGCGTCAGACATGCGCAGTCTCCGCATCTGCCCGCGCGTTTGCCGTGGCGAGAATGAAGGGCTGTTCGGCGACATTCCACAGCAGCGCGCGTTCGTGCTGCTGCGTCAGCCACACCTCGGACGCTTCAGTCACGCGGCCGATGCGCGCCGCGGCGATGTCCCGTTCGCCGAAGCATGCCATGACGCGATCGGCATGGGCCGGGCGCACCGACAGCAGATAGCCGAAGCTGGGGAAGGACAGCAGCCAGCGCAGCAGAGGCACGCCGACGGGGCGCGGCACTGCGTCAAGATCAATCGCCGCACCGACCTTCGAGCACTCGAGCAGCATCAGTGCGGTGCCGATCAGGCCGGCCATGCTGACGTCCTTGCCGGCGTCGCACAGGCCGGCTTCGGCCAGTTGCGGCAGCAGTTCGATGTCGCCGCGCAGGCGCTCGGCCGGCGCGCGGGTCGAAGCATTCCAGTACGGATAGGGTTCTTCGTACGCGCCGCGCAGGTCGACCGCCATGATCAGGTCGTCGCCCGGCTGCGCATCGAAACTGGTGATGAGTTTTTTCGCGCGGCCGAGGATGGCGACCGCCAGCTGGCCGTGCGCCGCGCGGTGATTGCTGTGGCCGCCGACGATGGGCACGCCATAGCGCGTCGACGCGGCGGCCAAGCCCTCGAGCACCGGCGACGAGGCGTCGGCGCCGTCGCTCCACAGCGCATCGACCACGGCGATCGGCCGCCCGCCCATGGCGCAGATGTCGCTCACATTGACCATGACGCCGCAGTAGCCGGCGAACCACGGCATGCGCGTGACGAACTGTTCGACCAGACCTTCGATTGCGAACAGCAGCCAGCCCTCGCCCGAGGGATCGGCGATCGCGGCGCAGTCGTCGCCGACGGCCACGGCCTGCGTCAGGTCCTTCATGCCGCCGGGCAGTGCGCGGCCGAGTGCGTCCATCACGTGCCCGATGTCGCGCTTGTGCGCGAAGCCGGGGCTGCCGCGCAGCGCGTCGACGAGGGCGTGCAGATTCACGCGGCGACTCCGCTGCGCGCAGCCGTCGAGCGTGTGACGAAGCCGCTGAACACATCGAAACACGGCGGATAGTGATCGAGTTCCGCCTGCATCAGCCAGTGCGCACGCCCGTGCAGGGTTTCCGGCTGCAGCGGCTTCCAGTGCAGGCGACGGAACAGTGGCAGGTTCTGCGCCTGCACGTGGGCGAGGAAGGTGTGGCAGCCGCGCGCATGCGCGCTGGTCACCGCGAGCCGGATCAGCGTGGCGCCCAGCTTGCCGTGGCTGCGGAAGGACTGCGCCACTGCGAGGCGCGAGCCCCACCACAGGCCGGGTTCGCCTGAACGCCGGTCTTCGTGGATGCGCACCGTGCCAACCACCTGATCCGGCATGCCGCCGACCTGGGTAACGGCGACGATGAGCTGGGCTTGTGCGTCGATGGCGTCGATGTCGTCGCCCTCGAACACGCCCTGTTCTTCGCAGAACACCGCGCGCCGCAGTCGATGGGCTTCATCTCGCTCCCACGCGCTGTCCGCCCATTTGATGCGGAATTCGCAGGGCGCGAAATGCGCCGGCAGTTCGCAGTAATCCACCGGGTCAGCGCACCGCATGGGCGGCCTCCGGCTTTTCGTACGACGACAGCGACGAGCAGGCGCCGCATTTGCCGCAGCCGGCCTTGATGTCGGTCGAGCGCAGGCCGGCGTCGGACAGCATCGCGCCCAGCGGTTCGAGGATGGACCGCATGAAGGCCGGGCTGGGTGCCGGATGATCTTCCAGCGGCGTGCCGCTGATCGGCACGAAAGGCACGACGAAGGGATACACGCCCAGTCCGATGAGCTTGGCGCTGATGTCGAGGATGGTGTCCGTCGTATCGCCCAGGCCGGCCAGGATGTAGGTGCTCACCTGGCCGCGCCCGAATACCGCGACCGCTGCTTCGAACGCCTCCATGTAGCGCTCCATGGACACGGCGGCCTTGCCCGGCATGATCTGCTCGCGCAGCGCCGGCGTGACCACTTCGAGATGCATGCCCAGGCTGTCGATGCCGGCCGCCTTCATGCGCGCGAACCAGCGGTCATCGTCCGGCGGCTCGCACTGCGCCTGGATCGGCAGATCGACCGCGGCGCGCACGGCGAAAGCCGACTCGCACAGCACCTGCGCGCCGCGATCCGGCGTGGCCGGCGTACCGGTGGTCATCACCATGTGCTTCACGCCGTCGAGCAGCACGGCGGCGCGGGCGACTTCCGCCAGCTGTTCCGGCGTCTTGTGCGCGATGGTGCGGCCGGCGGCGAGCGACTGGCCGATCGAGCAGAACTTGCACGCCTTGCGCCGGCTTTCATACCGGATGCAGGTCTGCAAAACCGTGGTCGCCAGCACGTCGGCGCCGTGCAGCGTCGCGATGTGCGAGTAGGGCACGCCGTCGAGTGTCTGCAGCGCATAGAAGCGCGGCTGTTTCGGAAAGCTGATCTGCGCGATCGGAATGCTGCCGCGCTTCAGTTGCACGCGACCATCGGCGTCCGCCGCCTCGGCGATGAAGGGCGAGTTGAAGGCGGAGCCCGTATGCACCGGCACCATGATGGTCGTGCCGTCCACCGTCACCGCCTTGTGATCGGACGGCCCGGCACCGCCGCGCCGGCTCGGTGCGCCAGCGCCCGGATCAGCCAGCCGCAAGCCGAACGACTGCAGTTCCGTCATCAGCGCCGTCGCCTGCTGACGGTCGGTCGATTTGTGGTTCGATTCGCGGTTCTCTTCGAGGATCGGTAAGGTGCTCATCGATGGTGCTCCGGACAGGTTCTGAAGGGGATGCCATCGACACGACCGGACTGGCCGGGCGGTCGTTGATGGCGAGGCTGAGCAGTTCGGGTCGGGCGTAGTGGCCGACCGAATCCATCATGCGTTTGCGCTTGGTGACCAGCGCCATGTCCAGATCGGCGATCACCATGCCTTCGCCTTCGGTCAGTGGCGGCGCCAGGTGCACGCCTTCGGGCGACACGATGGCGGTGCAGCACCCGCCGCGCAGCGCCTTCTGCAGTCCGGCGTCGGGCGTGATCGACCGGATCTGGGCGTCGCTCAGCCAGCCGGTGGAATTGATGACGAAACAACCGGATTCGAGCGCGTGATGGCGGATGGTCACTTCCATCTGGTCGGCGAAGATCTGGCCGACCATCGAGCCGGGAAACTGTGCGCAGTGGATTTCTTCGTGCTGGGTCATCAGCGCGTAGCGGGCCAGCGGGTTGTAGTGCTCCCAGCAGGCCAGAGCGCCGACGCGACCGACGGCGGTATCGACCACCTTCAGGCCGCTAGCATCGCCCTGACCCCACACCATGCGCTCGTGATAGGTCGGCGTGATCTTGCGGCGCTTCAGCGCCAGCGTGCCGTCGGCGTCGAACACCAACTGCGTGTTGTACAGGCTGCCGTGGTCGCGCTCGTTCACGCCGAGCACCACCACGACGCTACGTGAGCGTGCGCGCTCGGCGACCACCTGCGTCACCGGCCCGGGCACCGCCACCGCCCGTTCGTACAGCTTCAGGTGCGCCGCGCCCATCAGCACCGGCGGCTGCACGAAGGAAAAGTACGGGTAGTAGGGCAGGAAGGTTTCCGGAAACACCGCGATCCGCGCGCCGCGATCCGCCGCCTCGTCGATCGCCGCCAGCACGCGGGCCAGCGTGCCGTCGGCCGATTCGAGGTCGGGCGCGATCTGGATCGCGGCGGCTCGGATTACTCGTGCATTCATGCGCTTCTCCGTAATGCAGACAGCCGGGACGCCCGCGCGTCCGCCGGGCCGCCCCAAGGGCGCGCGCAGCCCCCTCGGGGGGCAGCGAACGAAGTGAGCGTGGGGGCCAACACTTTCAGAGGGTCCAGGTGTCTAGGATGAAGGCGTTGTCCTTGCGGTGCAGCAGGATGATGTCGAGCACGTCGAGCGGGTTGATCGGCGTGATGCCTTCGATCAGCGACCCTTCGCCGTGGCCGTACAGCGCCTGCAGCGCGAAGCGGCAGGCATACACCTTGCCGCCTTCGGCGATGAACTTGGTGATCTGGTTGTTGAAGTTCTGGTGGCCGGGGAAGGCTTCGTCGCCCAGCGTCGGGAAGCCGCGCTTGACGCCCAGCGTGACGCCCGGGCCGTACAGCAGGATGGAGGTGTCGAAACCCTTGCGCTTCAGGCGGGTCGCCTGCAGCAGATTGACGAAGCCGATCGAGCCTTCGAATGCGACCGTGTGGAAGGTGACCAGCGCCTTCTCGCCCGGCTCGGCTTTGACGTCCTCGAACACCTTCTCTTCGTAATCGACGAGGAATTCACCTTTCTGATTGGCGGGCTTGGTAACTTTCGGCATGAGAACTCTCCTGTGGGGTGATCGACCGGGTCAGCGCGCTCTGACGGCGCCCCCGGTCCTGTGCACGCTGCGTGCCATGCCGCCGTGACCGCCTGCGATCAACATGCAATCAATGAACACACGCGCCCGCCGTGGCCGTTGACAGATTTTCACGGTCGCCGAAATGTCCTTTCCGGATCGTGGTTTAGGGGTGCCGTCACGCACCGTCATGGAGCATCCGCCATGCAATCAATGCACCCGATCATTCATCCGGATCGCACCGGATGAGCGTCGGTGGCGCCTACCCGCGTATCGTTGAGGCATGTCCGAATCCGTTGATCCCAGATTGATCGGCCTGGCTGCCGCGCTCGGCATCGGCCTGCTGATCGGCATGGAGCGCGAGCGGCGCAAGGGCGAAGGCCCGGCGCGCGCTGCCGCCGGTCTTCGCACCTTCACGCTGGCGGCGTTGCTCGGCGCGCTGGCCATGCTGCTCGGCGGTGGCCTGACGCTGGCGGTGCTGGCGGCGGCGGTCGGGCTGCTGGCGGTGGTTTCGTACCGCAAGTCATCCGTCACCGACCCCGGCCTGACGACGGAAGTCGCGCTGCTGCTCACGTTCACGCTGGGCGCACTGGCGCAGGTCGATGCACCATTGGCGACCGGCATCGGCGTGCTGGTGGCCATCATGCTGGCCGCACGCAGCCATCTGCACCGCTTCGTCGTGCGCGTGATGTCGGAGCAGGAACTGCACGATGCCCTGCTGCTGGCGGCGGCGGCGCTGGTCATCCTGCCACTGACGCCTGATCGCACGGTCGATCCTTACGATGCGATCAATCCGCGCACCTTGTGGACGCTTGCCGTGCTGATGATGGCCATCAACGCCTGCGGCCACATCGCGCTGCGCGCCGCCGGACCGGCGCTCGGCCTGACGTTCGCCGGCTTCGCGTCGGGCTTCGTGTCGAGCACTGCCACCATCGCGGCGATGGGCGCGCAGGCCGTGCGTACGCCTGCATTGCGTGCCGGAGCGGTGTCCGGTGCCGTGCTGTCGTCGCTGGCGACGGTGCTGCAGCTGGCGCTGCTGCTCGCCGTGACAAGTATCGCCGTGCTGCGTGAAATGGCGCTGCCACTGCTGGCGGCCGGCGTCGCGGCGCTGGCATACGGCCTGCTGGTCGCGTGGCGCAGCGTGCATGCGATGGCGGGCGCGTCCGTGCCGCCGGGCCGCGCCTTCAACCCGCGCATGGCCGTGCTGTTCGCCGTCACGATGGGCGGCATGCTGTTGCTGACGTCGCTGCTGCGCGAAGCTTTCGGCAGTGCCGGCCTGAACGCGGCCGTGGCGCTGGCCGGTTTCGCCGATGCCCATTCGTCTGCGGCGGCGGTCGCCGCGCTCCATGCCTCGGGCAAGATCGATGCGGTGCACGCGGTGCTGCCCATCCTGATCGCTTTCACCACCAACGCGGTCAGCAAGATCATTGTCGCCGCGACCGCCGGCGACCGGGCGTTTGCCGGCCAGGTCGCACCGGGTGTGTTGCTGTCGGTCGGCGCCGCCTGGGCGGTCTGGCTGATCCGCGCTGGCTGACGTCGGCGCGCATCGGTGGCCGACACACTTGACAGCGGCGCTTTCCCGGCTAGAATTTAAACGAACGTTTGAATGAAGGCTGTGCAGGCATGGATGTCCGTCGCACCTCGCTGACCGCGCACGAAACCCGCAACCGCATTCTCGATGCGGCGCAGGCCCTGTTCGTGGCGCACGGTTTCGAGGCGACATCGATGCGCATGATCACCGGTGACGCCGGCGTCAATCTTGCGGCGGTGAATTACCACTTCGGTTCGAAGGACGTGCTGGTGCGCGAGGTGCTGAAACGCCACCTGCAGCCGCTGAACGCGCAGCGCATGCAGGCGCTCGATGCGGCCGAGGCCGAAGCCGGCGAGCAGCCGGTGAAGCCCCACCGCATCGTCGATGCGTTCTTCAGCAGTTCGCTCGATCTGGCGTCGGGCAGTGCTGCCGGGCGCGAATTCATGCAGCTGCTCGGCCGCACCTTCACCGAACCGTCACCGACGGTGCGCGAATATCTCGCCACGGAATACGCGCCGGTGATCGGCCGTTACCGCGACGCATTCTGCCGCGCGCTGCCGACGGTGCCGGTCGAGGAGATTCTGTGGCGCCTGCATTTCATGCTGGGCGCCATGTCGTACGCGGTGTCCGGCATCGATTCGCTGCAGGTGCTGACCGGCGTGCGCATCGATGAACCGGATGCCATGCAGCGCATGCGGCCGCGCCTAATGAGCTTCCTGCTCGGCGGCTTGCGGGCGCCGCTGCCGGTGGGCGCCGGTTCTGAAGGAACGACGTAGCGGAACAGGGTGGCGCGGTCCGACTGTGACCTGCGCACCGAAGCGAAGCACCGGAGGAGAAGAACATGATGACCTGGATACTGTTGCTGCTGGTGCCGCTGGGCATCGTCCTGCTGGGCTATCTGCGCGCGCCGCTGCTCGCAGGTACCGCGGCGGCTGCCGCGTGGCTGGTGGCGGCCAGCCTGCATTTCGACTGGCCGATGGCGGTGAATGTCGCGATCGCGCTGCTGGCCGGCGTGCCGGCGCTGCTGCTGAACGTACCGGCGCTGCGCCGAGCGGTCATTTCGAAACCGCTGCTGAACGTGTATCGAAACATTCTGCCGCCGATGTCCGACACCGAACGCATCGCGCTTGAAGCCGGCACCGTGTGGTGGGAAGGCGAACTGTTCCGCGGTCATCCGGACTGGAAAGTGCTGCATGCCTATCCCGAACCGACGCTGAGCGCCGAAGAGCAGGCCTTCCTCGACAACGAGGTCGAACAGCTGTGCCGCCTGTCCGACGACTGGACCATTTCGCACGAACTGAAGGACCTGCCGCCCGAGGCCTGGCAGTACATCAAGGACGCCGGATTCCTCGGCCTCATCATTCCGAAGCAGTACGGCGGCAAGCAGTTTTCGGCCTGGGCGCATTCGCAGATCGTGACCAAGCTGTCGACCCGCTGCTCCGCTTCGGCCGTCACCGTGATGGTGCCCAACTCGCTCGGCCCGGCCGAACTGCTGCTGCATTACGGCACCGACGCGCAGAAGGACCACTATCTGCCGCGCCTGGCGAAAGGGCTGGAAATTCCGTGTTTCGCACTGACCAGCCCGCAGGCCGGGTCGGACGCGGCGTCGATTCCGGACTTCGGCATCATCTGCCGGGGCGAGTACCAGGGCCGGGAAGTGCTGGGCATGCGCGTAACGTGGGACAAGCGCTACATCACGCTGGGCCCGGTCGCGACGCTGCTTGGCCTGGCATTCCGGCTGTATGACCCCGACCATCTGCTCGGCGACACCGAAGACCTCGGCATCACCTGCGCGCTGATCCCGACCGATCACCCGGGCGTCGAGATCGGCCGCCGCCATTTTCCGCTGAACGCGGTGTTCCAGAACGGACCGAACTGGGGCCGCGACGTGTTCATGCCGCTGGACTGGATCATCGGCGGTCCGGCGATGGCCGGCCAGGGCTGGCGCATGCTGATGGAGTGCCTGGCTGCCGGCCGCTCGATTTCGCTGCCGGCGTCGAACACCGGCATGGCCAAGCTGACTGCACGCACGGTTGGCGGCTACTCGCGCGTGCGCAGCCAGTTCAAGACCGCGATCGGCCGTTTCGAAGGCATCCAGGAGCCACTGGCCCGCATCGGCGGCCACCTGTACATGATGGATGCAGCCCGTCGCATGACCGCCGGCGCGATCGATCTGGGCGAAAAGCCGTCGGTCGTGTCGGCCATCGTGAAGTACCACATCACCGAGCGCGCGCGCGTCGTCGTCAATGACGGCATGGACATCCTCGGCGGCAAGGGCATCTGTCTGGGCCCGTCGAACTTCCTCGGCCGCGCCTATCAGCAGATTCCGATCGGCATCACGGTCGAAGGCGCGAACATCCTGACGCGCAGCCTGATCATCTTCGGCCAGGGCGCCATCCGCTGCCATCCTTACGTGCTGCGCGAAATGAAGGCGGCGCTGGCCGACGATACGCCGGCTGCGCTGGCCGAATTCGACGATGCGCTGTTTTCCCACATCGGCTACACCGCCAGCAACGCGATTCGCGCGCTGGTGACCGGCCTGACCGGATCGCACTGGGTCGGCGTGCCGAGCGGCGTGGCGCCGGAAACGCGCCGCTACTACCAGCAGCTCACGCGCTTTTCGACTGCCTTCGCCTTCATTTCGGATGCCGCGATGCTCACCATGGGGGGCGATCTGAAGCGCAAGGAAAAGCTGTCGGCGCGACTGGGCGACATTCTTTCGCAGATGTATCTGTGTTCGGCCACATTGAAGCGCTACGAGGCAGACGGCCGGCAGGCGGCCGATGCGCCGCTGATGCACTGGGCCATGTGGGACGCCATGTACCACGCCCAGACCGCGTTCGAAGGCGTGATGTCGAACTTCCCGAATCGCGCCATCGCCATCCTGCTGCGCCGGCTCATCTTTCCGCTCGGCCGGCCTTATGTGGTGCCGTCGGACCGGCTTGGCGGCGAGGTGGCGAAACTGCTGATCGAACCGTCGGCGACGCGCGACCGGCTGACCGCCGGCATGTACATTCCGGATGACGAACACGACCCGGTCGGCGTGATCGAACACGCGCTGAACGCGACCATTGCCGCCGAAGCCATCGAGGCGCGCGTGCGTGCGGCGCAGAAGAAGGGCGTACTGAAAGCGCGCGGTGCCGGCCTGATGCAGGCGGCGTTCGACGCCGGCCTGATCGACGACGCCGAATTCGCGCTGATCCGCCGGCGCGACACCTTGCGTGACCGGGTCGTCCGGGTGGATGACTTCCCGCAGGATTTCGGTGTCGATGCGGTGAGCACGCAACCCGCCGAATCGCACAACGTCACCGCGATCGCCGCCTGATGACCCTGCCCGACGTTTTCGTGGTCGATGGCGCGCGCACGCCTTTCCTGAAGTCGCGCAACGCGCCCGGTCCGTTCGCCGCCGCCGACCTCGCGGTGGCTGCCGGCAATGCGCTGCTGTCGCGCCAACGCTTCCGGCCGGATCAGCTCGACGAAGTCATCCTCGGCTGCGCAGCGCCCTCGGCCGACGAAGCGAACATCGGACGCATTGCCGCGCTGCGCCTGGGCTGCGGTGATCGCGTGCCAGGCTGGACGGTGATGCGCAACTGCGCCAGCGGCATGCAGGCACTCGATTCGGGCATCGCCAACATCCAGCGTGGGCGCGCCGATCTGGTGCTGGCCGGCGGCGTCGATGCGCTGTCGCGCGCCCACCTGCTGTTTTCCGACGCCATGGTGCGCTGGCTGTCGCAGTGGTACGGCGCGAAAAGCTTCGGCGCGCGGGCGCAGCTGCTGACGAAACTCCGCCCCGGCATGCTGGTGCCGGTCATCGGCCTGCTGAAGGGCCTGACCGATCCGGTCATCGGCATCAATATGGGGCAGACCGCCGAAAACCTCGCCGCGCGCTTCGGCATCAGCCGCACGCAGATGGATTTCCACGCCATGCGCTCGCATCAGCGCACGGCCGCCGCGCTCGACGCCGGCCATTTCGATGAAATCGTGCCGATCGCCGACGCCGGTGGACGCATCCATATGGAGGACGACGGCATGCGGCGCGATTCGTCGGTGCCGCGGCTGGCCAGGCTGCGGCCGGTATTCGATCGCGCGCACGGCCACATCACGGCCGGCAACAGTTCCCAGGTGACCGACGGTGCGGCCTGGTTGCTGCTGGCGTCGCGCAGGGCGGTGGAGGAACACGGACTGACGCCGCTCGGCCGCATCGTCGACACCGAGTGGGCCGGACTGGACCCGGCACAGATGGGACTCGGGCCGGTGCATGCCGCCACACCCATCCTGCAGCGGCACGGTCTCGGGCTGAACGATCTCGATGCCTGGGAGATCAACGAGGCTTTCGCCGCCCAGGTCATCGGCTGCATCGAGGCATGGAAAAGCGACGACTACTGCCGCACCGAACTGGGTCTGCCCGGCGCGCTGGGTGCGCTCGACGAACGCCGGCTCAATGTCGACGGCGGTGCCATCGCGATCGGTCACCCGGTCGGCGCCAGCGGTGCGCGCATCGTGCTGCATCTGCTGCACGTGCTGCGCCGGCAGGGCGGCGGTCGCGGCATCGCGGCCATCTGCATCGGCGGCGGTCAGGGTGGCGCCATGCTGGTGGAAACGACGTGAGCGCCGAAATGACGCAAGGGCTCGAGCACTGGCGCCTCGAGCGCGACGCCGAAGGCATCGCCTGGCTCACTTTCGACCGGGCTGGCCATAGCGTGAATACGCTGTCCGGCGAAGTCATGCGCGAACTGGCCGGTGTGCTCGACACATTGGACGCCGCGCCGCCGCGTGGGCTGGTGATCCTGTCCGGCAAGGCAAGCGGCTTCATCGCCGGCGCCGACATCGCCGAATTCGGACAGGTCAGCGATCTGGCCGGCGCGCGCGCGCTGATCGAACGCGGCTGGAACCTGTTCAACCGGCTGGCGGCCGTGACCTATCCGACGTGCGCGCTGGTGCGCGGCTTCTGCGTCGGCGGCGGCACCGAACTGGCGCTGGCCTGCGACCGCATCGTTGCGGTGGACGAGCCCGGTACCCGCTTTTCGCTGCCCGAAGTGATGCTGGGCATCGTGCCCGGCTGGGGTGGCATGCTGCGCCTGCCGGCCCGCGTCGGCGCGCCGGCCGCACTCGACATGATGCTCACCGGCCGCGCGCTCGACGTGCGGCGCGCCAGATCGCTCGGTCTGGTTGACGACATCGCCCCGGCGCGGCTGATGCGCGAGCATGCGGCGGCCGCCGTGCTGTCGGGCGCGCCGCGCAAGCCGCTGCCGCTGCTGCAGCGCCTGCTGTCCGGGCCGCTGCGCAGTGTGGTGGCGAAGAAGGCGCTGGCCGGCGTGGCGAAGCGCGCCAGTCGTCGGCACTACCCGGCGCCGTACGCCATCATCGACATGTGGCGCGATTTCGGCGGCAATGCGCTGGCCGTGCCGGACGGTCATCCGTCTTCGATGGGCGCACTGGTCGCCCAACCGACCACTGCCAACCTGCAGCGCGTCTATCACCTGCGCGAGCGCCTGCGCGGCTTCGGCAAGCCGGAGGGCGTCGTACTCCCGGCGGTCCGGCACGTGCATGTGGTCGGCGCCGGTGTCATGGGCGGCGACATCGCCGCCTGGTGTGCGCTGCGCGGCTTTCGGGTGACGCTCCAGGACAGCAGTGCCGAGCGCATCGCCCCGGCGCTGCAGCGCTCCGCGAAGGCCTGGGGCCGCAAGTTCCGGCGCGACCGGCGCGGTCTGCGCGGCGCGCTCGACCGACTGGTGCCGGACGTGACCGGCGCCGGTATCGCGGGGGCCGACGTCATCATCGAAGCCATCTACGAAGACCTCGACGCGAAGCAGGCGCTGTTTCGTGACATCGAACGGCGCGCAAAGCCCGATGCGCTGATCGCCACCAACACCTCCAGCCTGCGCATCGAGGACATCGCCGCCGGCCTGCGCACGCCGTCGCGCCTGGTCGGCATCCATTTCTTCAATCCGGTGGCGCAGATGCCGCTGGTCGAAGTGGTGAGCGGGGCGGCCAGCGATCCGCTGGCCGTGCAGCGCGCCGCGGCCTTCGTCGGCGCGCTCGACAAATTGCCGTTGCCGGTGGCCAGCAGTCCGGGTTTCCTGGTCAATGCGGTGCTCGGCCCCTACATGCTGGAAGCGATGAGGTGCATCGACGAAGGCATCGCACCCGACGTGGTGGACCGCGCCGCGCAGGATTTCGGCATGGCCATGGGGCCGGTCGAACTGATCGATACCGTCGGGCTCGACATCGCGCTGGCCGCCGGTGCGCGGCTGACCGGCAGCGCGCAGGCGCCGGCCTGCCTGCAGCGCCATGTCGATGCGGGCCGGCTCGGGCGCAAAACCGGCAGCGGCTTTTACGAGTGGACCGACGGCAGGCCGCAGCGCGGTGCGGTATCGTCCGTGCCCGACGGATTGACCGACCGGCTGCTGGCACCGCTGCTTGCCGTCACCCGGCGCTGCGTCGAGCAGCAGGTGGTCGCCGATGCCGATCTGGCCGATGCCGGCCTGATCTTCGGCGCCGGCTTCGCGCCCTGGACCGGCGGCCCGCTGCACCATGAAAGCCTGACCTCTCACTGACTTTTTCGAGCACAGAACCATGAACGATTCCGTACAGACCCTGCCCGACGACCAACCTGCGCTGCGCCTGCTGCCGATGCCGCGCGACCTCAATGCGGCCGGCGACATATTCGGCGGCTGGGTCATGTCGCAGGTGGATGTGGCCGGTTCGATCGCGGCGATGCGCCGCACCCGCTCGCGCGTGGTCACGGTGGCGGTCAATTCCTTCGTGTTCCTGCAGCCGATCACGACCCAGTACCTGGTGTCCTTCTATGCGTCGGTGGCGCGGGTCGG
This sequence comes from Methyloversatilis sp. RAC08, assembly GCF_001713355.1. NCBI lineage: Bacteria > Pseudomonadati > Pseudomonadota > Betaproteobacteria > Nitrosomonadales > Sterolibacteriaceae > Methyloversatilis > Methyloversatilis sp. RAC08. The sequence goes on from NZ_CP016448.1 coordinate 2,588,073, forward strand.
CAACACCTCGATCACGGTCGATGTGACGGTCTATGCGGAAACGGGTTACGAAAACATACAGATAAAGAAGGTGGCGGAGGCGACGTTGACCTATGTTGCAGTGGGCGAAGAGGGGCAGAAGCTGAATATTCCGAAAGATTGACCGTTACAGCGCTGTACGGTCATACCGGCTCCGACTTCAGCGGTGAAGCGGGGCGGTGCAACGCATAACCAGGCGAGGAGCTGAAATGTCATCACACAACACATGTGCAAGTCCCGATCTGCCTTTCGCACGCCTCGCCGTGCTGATCGGGTTGGCGGTGTCCGGCCAGGCCATGGCGGCCGGCTTTGCGGTACAGAACCAGAATGGCGCCGGTACTGCGACCGCCTTCGCCGGTGCGGCCGCCGTCGCGGACGACGCCAGCACGATCTATTTCAATCCGGCCGGCATGACCTATCTGCCGATGGGCCACAGCATTTCGGTCGCCGGCACGCTGCTGCACCGCTCGCTGAAGTTCGACGACCGCGGCTCGAATGCGCTGGGCCCGTTTCCACTTGGCGATGATGGTGGCGAGGGCGGTGGCCTGTCGCTGATTCCGGCCGGTTACTACAGCTATGCGATCAACGACCGCTTCCGCATCGGTGTCGGCGTGTCGGCCACCTTCGGCAACAAGACCGACTACAGCACCACCTTCCTTGGCCGCTTCCAGGGCAACTATGTCGACCTGAAGGCGCTGAACATCAATCCGTCGGTCGCCTGGCGCGTCAATGACCAGCTGTCGATCGGCGCCGGCATCAGCTTCGTCAAGCTCGAAGGCGACATCCAGCAGCAGTTGCCGGTGTCACCCTTGCTGCCCAATGCGCGCAATCGGCTCGAAGCCGACGACACGGCAATGGGTTTCAACGTCGGCCTGATGTATCAGGTGACACCGGCGATGCGCGTCGGCCTGTCGTATCGCTCGAAGATCGACTTCCGGCTCAAGGGCGAGGCGACTGCGACGGAAGCCGGTCCGGCGACCGGTGTGACGCCGGCTTTCGCGAGGATCGAATTGCCCGATACCTTCTCGGTTGCCGTGCATCATCAGATCACCGACCGCTGGGAAGCCATGGGTGACTACACCTGGACCGGCTGGTCGTCCTTCAAGTCGCTCGACGTGCGCAATGACAACACCGGTGCCCGCCTGACCAATCCGGAGTACGACTTCCGCGACAGCTGGCGCATCGGTTACGGCGCCGCCTACAAATACACCGAGGCGCTCAAGCTTCGGTTCGGCGTCGCGTTCGACAAGTCGCCGGTGCATGACGAAACGACGCGCACGCTGACGCTGCCGGACAGCGACCGCTACTGGATGGCGATCGGTGCGCGCTACGCGCTGACGCCGAAATCGACGATCGACGTCGGCTACGCGCACATCTTCTTCGACCGCGAAGGCATCGACCGGCGCACCATCGTCGGCACCACGCCGACCGGCCAGATCATTCGCGGCAAGTTCGACACCAGCGCCGATCTGCTGTCGGTGCAGTACAACCAGACCTTCTGATGTCGCACCGGCTGGCGTTCGCAAGGCGCCGGCCGTCGTGCTGCTTCTGTCTTTTCGGTGACCCGGCCGCACTCGGCGGCTGGCGTGCCGCTTCCGGGAGACCGTCATGTCCCGTCCCATCCTGCTTCAGTTCCGAATCCGTCGTGTGGCCGTGCTCGGCGCCGGCGTCATGGGAGCGCAGATCGCCGCGCATTGCGCCAACGCCAACGTATCGGTCGTGCTGTTCGACCTCGCCGCCAAGGAGGGCGACCCGGACGCCATCGTCAGGCGCGCGCTCGACGGCCTGAAAAAGCTCGAACCGGCGCCGCTGGCCACCGCCGACCGGCTGGCGCTGATCGAGGTCGCCAACTACGACCGCGACCTTGCGCGGCTGGGCGAGTGCGATCTGGTGATCGAAGCCATCGCCGAGCGCATGGACTGGAAGCACGGCCTGTACGCGAAAGTGGCGCCGCATCTGCGCGCCGACGCCATCTTCGCCAGCAACACGTCGGGCCTGTCGATCAACGCGCTGGCCGACGGTTGCCCGGACAGCCTGCGCAGCCGCTTCTGCGGCGTGCACTTCTTCAACCCGCCGCGCTACATGTCGCTGGTCGAGCTGATCCCGTCGCATTCGACCGACGCGGCGCTGCTCGATGCACTGGAAACCTTCCTGACGACGACGCTGGGCAAGAGCGTGGTGCGCGCGCTCGATACGCCCAACTTCGTCGCCAACCGGGTCGGCGTGTTTTCGATGCTGGCGGCGATGCACCACACCGAACGCCTCGGCCTGGGCTTCGACGAGGTCGACGCGCTGACCGGCCCGGCGATCGGCCGGCCGAAATCGGCCACCTACCGCACCGCCGACGTGGTCGGGCTCGATACGCTGCTGCACGTCGTGAAAACCATGACCGACAAGCTGCCGGCCGACCCGTGGCAGCGCTACTACCGCGCCCCGGTCTGGCTGGCAGCGCTGGTCGACAAGGGTGCGCTGGGCCAGAAGACGAAGGCCGGCGTCTATCGCAAGGATGGTCGGCAGATCAAGGTGCTGGATCTGGCGACGCAGGACTACCGCGATTCGGCCGGCGCCGTGGCAGAGGAGGTGCAGGCCATCCTTGCCGAGCGCGATCCGCAGATGAAGCTCGCGGCGCTGCGTGCGTCGGTCCATCCGCAGGCGCAGTTCCTGTGGGCGCTTTTCCGAGACGTATTCCATTACGTTGCCGTGCATCTGGGCGACATCGCCCACTGCGCGCGCGACGTCGATTTCGCGATGCGCTGGGGCTTCGGCTGGCAGACCGGGCCGTTCGAAACCTGGCAGGCCGCCGGTTGGCAGCAGGTTGCCGGCTGGCTGCGCGAGGACATCGCCGCCGGCCGCACCATGAGTGATGCGCCGCTGCCAGCCTGGGTATTCGAGCGGCACGGTGCGCACGAGGCGGCCGGATCGTGGTCGGCGTCGGCTGCCGCGTTGCAGCCGCGCGCGGCACTGCCGGCGCACGCGCGCCAGCTGTTTCCCGAACTCGTGCTCGGCGAGACGCCGCGCGCCACGCACACGATCTGGGAAGGTGACGAAGTGCGTTTGTGGACGCTGGATGACGCCGACGGCGCGCGCGCGCCGGTGCTGTCGTTCAAGAGCCGCATGTCGGCCATCGGCCCGAAGGTGCTCGAAGGCGTGCGCGAGGCGATCGCCCGTGCCGAGCGCGACTTCGACGCGCTGGTCATCTGGCAGCCGCAGGGGCCGTTTTCGGTCGGCGCCAACCTGAAGCAGATCCGACCGGTGCTCGAATCCGGTGATTTCAGGGCGCTGGACCGCGTCATCAACGACTTCCAGCAGGCGTCGCAGGCGATCAAGCACGCACAGGTGCCGGTCATCGCCGCGGTGCAGAACATGGCGCTGGGCGGCGGCTGCGAATTCGTCATGCATTCGCCGCGCGCCGTGGTGGCGCTGGAAAGCTATATCGGGCTGGTCGAAGCCGGCGTCGGGCTGATTCCGGCCGGCGGTGGCTGCAAGGAGTTCGCCCTGCGCGCATCGCGCGCCGCCGAATCGTCGGCGACGAAGGACCCGATGAACTTCCTGCAGTCGGTGTTCCAGACCATCGCCATGGCGAATGTGTCGAAAAGCGCGCGTCACGCGCAGGAACTCGGGCTGCTGAAGCCGGATGACGTGGTGGTGATGCATGCGCACGAGTTGCTGCACGTCGCGCGCCGCAACGCGATCGCCATGGCCGACAGCGCCTGGCGGCCGGCGCTGCAGGCGTCGAACATCATGGTGGCCGGACGCAGCGGCATCGCCACGCTGGAAATGATGCTGGTGAACATGCGCGAGGGGGGCCTGATTTCGGCGCACGACTATCGCGTCGCGCGCGCGGCAGCCGTCGCGCTGTGCGGCGGCGAGATCGAAACCGGCTCGCGGGTGAGCGAACAGTGGCTGCTCGAAGTCGAACGCGCGCAGTTCATCGATCTGCTGAAGACGCCGGAAACGCAGGCGCGCATCGCGCACATGATGGACACCGGCAAACCCTTGCGGAATTGAGGAGACAGTCATGACACGACAGATCCAGGACGCCTACATCGTCGCCGCGAAGCGCACGGCCGTCGCGCGCAAGGGCGGTGCGTTCCGCCACGTACGGCCGGACGACATGCTGGCGCACGTGCTGCGCGGCACGGTGGCCGCCGTGCCGGCCTTCGACCTGAATGACATCGGCGACGTGGTCGTCGGCTGCGCGATGCCGGAAGGCGAGCAGGGCATGAATGTGGCGCGCATCGGCGTGCTGCTGGCCGGCTTCCCGGTGTCGGTGCCTGGCATCACGGTGAACCGCTTCTGCGCCAGCGGCCTGAACGCCGTGGCCGATGCCGCGATGAAGATCATGACCGGCCAGTGCGACATCGCCATCGGCGCCGGCACCGAATCGATGACCGTCATGCCGACCATGATGGGCAACAAGGTGACGGTCAATCCGCGCGCTTTCGAGTCGGACGAACACGTCGCCATCGCCTACGGCATGGGCCTGACCGCGGAAAAGGTCGTGCAGCAATATGGCGTGTCGCGCGAAGATCAGGACGCCTTCGCGCTGGCGTCGCACCACAAGGCGCTGGCCGCGATCGCCGCCGGCCGCTTCCGCGACGAGGTGCTGCCCTACAGCGTGCGCAGCCATCTGCCCGATCTGGCGAGCAACACGGTGCGCCTGACCGAGCGGCTGTTCGACACCGACGAAGGTCCGCGCGCCGATTCCAGCGCCCAAGCGCTGGCGAAGCTGCGCCCGGCCTTTTCGGCGCGTGGCTCGGTCACCGCGGGCAACAGTTCGCAGATGTCGGATGGTGCGGCCGCAGTGCTGCTGATGTCGGAGGCGGCCGTGAAGCGCACCGGGGCGACGCCGATCGCGCGCTTCCGCAGCTTCGCGGTGGCTGGCGTGCCGCCGGAAATCATGGGCATCGGCCCGGTCGAGGCGATTCCGAAGGCGTTGAAACTGGCCGGTCTGCGGCAGGACGACATCGACTGGATAGAGCTGAACGAAGCGTTCGCCGCGCAGGCGCTGGCCGTAATGCGCACGCTCGGCCTGGATCCTGCAAAGGTCAATCCGCTCGGTGGCGCCATCGCGCTGGGTCACCCGTTGGGTGCGACCGGCGCCATCCGCACCGCCACCGTCATCGCCGCCATGCAGCGCGGCGAAGCACGCACCGGCATGGTGACGATGTGCATCGGCACCGGCATGGGCGCCGCCGGAATTTTCGAGAAGGTGTGAGTCGGGTCAGGCGCCTCTGCGGGCGTCTGTCCCGACCTAGCCTTATTTGATCGCGGCCAGACGCTTTTCGAGCTGTGCGACCGGTACGTAACCTGGAATGCGCTCGCCGGTACTGAGGAAGATGGTCGGCGTGCCGCGCACGCGGTACTTCTCGCCCAGCGCCGCCGCCTTCTGGAAGCCGGCTGTGTCGCACGCTGCGGCAGCTGATGCCGGTGCAACATTGCTGGTCATCCAGTCATTCCAGGCCTTCAGCCGGTCCGGCGAACACCAGATCGCTTCCGACTTCTTGACCGAATCCGGGCCGAGCACCGGTGTCAGGAAGGTGTAGACCGTCACGTTGTCCATCGTCAGCAGTTCCTTCGCCAGCTTCTTGCAGTAGCCGCAGTTCGGATCTTCGAAGGTGGCGATGACCCGCTTGCCGGTGCCGCGTACCTGCTTGATCGCGAGCTCGAGCGGCAGTTCGGCGAAGTTGATGCCCGACAGCTGGTTCACCCGCTGCTGCGTGATGTTCTGGCGCGACTTCGCATCGAGGATTTCACCCAGGATGAGGTAGTTCGCCTTCTCGTCGGTGTACAGGATCTCTCCGCCGATGCGGACTTCATACAGGCCGAGGTAGGGTGTCTTGGTGACGCCTTCGACCTTGGAACCGTTGCCGATGGAGGTTTCGACGGCGGTCTTGATCGAATCTTCAACCGGACCCGCGAAGGCAACCGATGCGGCGGCGAGCGCGCACATCAGTGCGGCGGTGTGCTTGATGGACATGAAAACTCCTGTTGGGGCGCTGTGTCGGCGGCCCTGATGGGCTGCCTTTTGATTCGTGCGCCAATTAACCGAGCGCGTAGCGTACCAGCGCATTGCGTAGGACAGGCAGGCCCTGTGTCAGGTTCAGCCCGGTATTTCTGAGCCAGGCCAGCGCCGGCCAGGCCGGGCGGAACAGCTCGTGCAGCGCATGCGTCGTAAGCTGCAGCGCCTGCACCTCTTCGGCCCGCTTGCGCTCGTAGCGGCGCAGCACGCGCACGTCACCCAGCACGCTGCGATCGGTGTCGGCCAGCACGCCGGCCAGCACGCGCACGTCGGCAAAACCCAGATTCACGCCGTGACCCGACAGCGGGTGGATGGCATGTGCCGCATCGCCGACCAGCGCCACGCCCGGTGCGATCACCTTGGGTACCTGCATCAGGCGCAGCGGAAAACCGGCTGCCGGCGTCACCAGCTCGAGTGCGCCGAGCACGTGATCGCCCGCGGCGGCAACCTCGATCGCCAGTGTCGCCGCGTCATGTTGCAGGAGTTCGCGACCCCTGGCTTCCGGCGCCGACCACACCATCGACATGTGCTGGTCCGGCAGCGGCAGGAAAGCCAGCACGCCATCGGGCCGGAACCATTGCCAGGCGCAGCCCAGATGCGGCTTTTCGCAGTGGAAGTTGGCGATCACGCCCAGTTCGTTGTAATCGGTGAAGCGCGCGTCCAGCCCGACCTGCGAGCGCACCCATGAATTGACGCCATCGGCGCCAACCACCAGCGCGGCGTCGAGTGTGCGACCGTCTTCCAGCGTCAGCCGTGAGCGGCCGCGCTCGTGTGCCAGCTTCGCCGGCCGCGCCGGACACAGCAAGGTGGCATTGGCCTGCCGCTTCACGCCTTCCCACAGCTCGCGCGCGATCAGGCTGGATTCGGTGATCCATGCCAGCTCGCCCACGCCGACGTCGAACGCCGAAAAGTCGAGCCGTGCGCCGCGGTCGCCGAACACCTCGATGCGCGCGAGCGGCTGCATGCGCGCATGGTCGAGGTGCGCCCAGGCGCCGACTGATTCGAGAAAGGCCGCGCTCGAAGGGCTGACCGCATACACGCGCGCGTCCCAGCTCCCGACCGGCCACTCCGGCATCCGTCCCTCGATCAGCGCCACCGACAGCTGCGCCCGGCGCAGCGCCGCACACAGTGCCAGCCCCGGCAGGCCGGCGCCGACGATGACCACATCGAACTGAAGATCCTGCTGCATCGCTGAAGTGACCGCATGGATGAAAGACCCGCGATTGTCCGGCCGGGCCGCCATTCTTGACAAGACCCGGTCGCTCCACGACAATCCACGGCCTTTCAAAGGGTGATGTAGCTCAGCTGGTTAGAGCGACGGATTCATAATCCGTAGGTCGAGGGTTCAAGTCCCCCCATCACCACCAGCATTCAAGCGGCTCCCAGCGATGGGGGCCGTTTTCGTTTGCGGGTTCCCCGTTCGCATGTGGCTTACATGCAGCCGGGTGGACTTCTCCGTTTCGAACACAGACACCTGAAGCTCACGGCTGCGACGGCAGGCGCAACCAGATTTCATTGCGCCGCATGAACCAGGGTTTGAATGGCGCGTCGTAGCGCGAGAACACCGGGTCGCCGGTCCATGCCATGTCGGCGGCGCGCAATGCCGACTGCAGTTTTCCGAGATGCTCGGCGTAGTTCGATTCCGACCAGAAACCAGAGTAGCGGATGACGGCCACCTCGAAGGCTGCCACGTCGCGGAGCTGGATGCGCGCATCCAGCGGCTCCGGCGCGTCGGCCGCTGTCACGCCCCCGGGCAGCACGAACTGCACGAGGAAGCCGGCAGACGAGGCGGTCTGGGTGACCGGAGCGGTCATCGGCAGCTTCGCAGGCGCGGAAGCCTGGGTAACCGGCGCCGTCATCGCGAACTTCTTCTCACCCTTGTTCTTGCCGAAGATGTACCCCGCCAGTATCGGGAAAGCCTGACCGCCCGCTTCATCCGCGGGCCCGGGAACAACGACCTCGGCCACCGTGTAGGGGGCGTATTGCCGCACCTCGAAGTCAGCGAATGTGCGGACCACCCGGTATTCGGGTTCCTCCGTGGCGTGCAGGGGCATGGAAAGGCCGATCAGAAGGAGTGCCGGGACCAGCAGCTTGCGCCAGCCGTGGCCGCGCCGGGTGGATACGAAGGACGTAAGGGACTGCATGGGAGCGGGCCCGGGTTGTGTGCATGACGCTCAGGCCGATTCGCTCAAGCGGTAGTTCAATCATCGAGCTTCAATCTGAACCCCCCGGTGGATCGACGCCTTGGGCAGGGTTGGCGGGTCAGCCGTCCGTGTCCGGTTCGCTTCGAAAAGCGTCGATCGATTTGACAGTATGCGTCACAGCGGTTTTTCAACCCGTTGTTCGAATGGACCTTCGCCCAATGGCTCGAATCTTGCGAAGCCCTCGCGCGATCACCGGAGCGCACAGGCGCGCGACGGGAAAAGGCGCCGCACCGGATCGCTTCAATCGTCCGCTGCAGGCGTGACTTCGCAGAATCCAACCCCCACCGAAGCCGACAATGAAAACAAAGAGAGTGCGCGCCACGCTGGCGCTGGCAGGCGCCCTGACGACCTTCAGTGGTGCATCCGGTGCGATCGATATTTCGGTCAATTTCACCGCTGTCACGGTGGTTCCCTACACCTTCAGTCAGGGCAGGGAGTTGATGTCCATCCAGCTTACGGAAGACACGAGTTTCGGGCGCTTCTTGAAGTCGACCGTCATGATTGATGGCGTTTTCCGTAAGACCGGCGGCAAAATTGCCGCCCCCGAACCGACCGTCAACTACGTGCACAACCTTTACCTGCACATGAAGGTGTCGCCCGACTACGGTGGCATCTACGGCGAGCCGCAGGTGTTTTCCGCCGGTAACCTGATCGCCGAGCAGCAAGGCGACGGCACTGTCAGGTACTACGATGGGCGCCCCTCGCAGCCTTACCGGATCTATCTCGGCTCCGTCGCGAAGATACCGGGGGAAATCGTGGTGACCGAAGCGCCGCAGGCCCGCATCGACACGGTTACCGTCGCCGACCCGTTGGCGATCCGCGGTGACGTCGAAGGAGCCGTGGTCCTGCGCACGAACTACAGCGTCGTGTACGCCGTCGATACCTTCTTCGACACGTCCCTCGGCTGGCTGCAGAACGTATCGGACACCACTGCCTTGAACGCCGCGAGAACCCTTCGCGAATACGTCGAGGGCAACTCCCTGCACGTCGCACCGAGTGAGAACAAGCTGTACATCAACGTAAGGGGGCCGCGGACTCCCGACAACATCCGGAACGACGGCACCTTCACGGGTTTCACGGTGCATACCGCATCGCCGGGCATCCTGGCCTACAACGTCACGCTGCCGGACGCCGCCACGCTCGACGTTCCGATCGCCTTCATCAAGAACAATATCGAGGCCACGCTGGATGTCGCGTTCGAAGGTGAATCCCTGATGACCTTTTATGGCCGCGATTACCTGACGGACGAGATCCAGATGCTCAGCATCGACATCACCGGACTCGAAGGCAGGCAGGGTCTGCTGACCTTCACGGTCAACACCGATGGCCCGGACAGTGCGGAAATCTTCGTGGCCGACAATCTCAGCCTGCGGGGTTTCCAGGTCACTGCGCTGGCGACCGCAGTGCCGGAACCCGGCACATGGGCCTTGATGATGGGCGGGATGGCGCTGGTCGGTGCTGTGGCGCGTCGCCGAATCATGCAGCCGCAACGCAGCCGCGTGTCAGAACAGGGCGCAGCCTGAAATCGCCTTGAACGTGTGCGGAATCCAACCCCTACCAAGACAAATAATGACAACAAATAAGCTACGCGCCACGCTGGCGCTGGCAGGTGCCCTGACGACCTTCAGTGGTGCATCCGGTGCAGTCGATCTTTCGGTCAATCACACCGTCACCCTGACGGTTCCCTACACATTCGATTCCGGCAAGGCGTTACTGTCGATACTTCTGCAGCCGGACACCAATTTCGGACGGTTGCTGTCCTCTACCGTCACGCTGGACGGTGCGTTCCTGAAGGCACCTGGCGACATCGTTGCCCCTTTGCTTGACGTGAACTATCGCCACGAGCTGATCATCGGGATGAACGTTTCGCCAGGCTATGGCAGCCAGGCGTTTTCGGCGGGCAGCCTGTTTTCCGAGCAGCTGACCGCCGGTGTGTTCTACATCGCGACCAAGGCTGAACAGCCCTACACGATAAACATTGAGCCCGATTCGACGAAGTACAACACCATTGTGGTGTCCGAGGCGCCGCGGGCGCGCATCGACGACTACATCGTCGCCAATCCGCTGGCTATCAAGGGTGACGCCAGAGGTGTTGTCATGCTGAGGGCGAACTACAGCGTTGCCTACCGGAGCGATACCTTCTTCGACACGGCCCTCGGCTGGCTGCAGAACGTGTCGGAATTCAATGCGTATGAGTACGTCGTAAAGACGGTTCGCGAGTACGTGCAGGAAAAGTCCGAGCATGCCGAGCGCAGCACGAACACCCTGTACATCAGACCACCCCGTAACGGCGGCCCCGGTATCCGCGGCGATGCCACCTTCACCGGCTTCAAAGTGCACACCGCATCGCCGGGCATTCTGGCCTACGACGTCACGCTGCCAGACACCGCGTTCATCGACGTTCCAATCGCCTTCATCAAGAACAATACGGAGGCCACGCTGGATGTCGCGTTCGAAGGTGAATCCCTGATGACCTTCCATGGCAGCGATTACCTGACCGACGAGATCCAGATGCTCAGCATCGACATCACCGGACTCGAAGGCAGGCAGGGCCTGCTGACCTTCACCCTCAACACCGATGGCCCGGACAGCGCGGAAATCTTCGTCGCCGACAACCTCAGCCTGCAGGGTTTCCAGGTCACTGCGCTGGCGGCGCCCGTGCCAGAACCCGGCAGCCACGCCTTGATGCTGGCCGGCCTTGCCGTGCTGGGTGCGGGCGTTCGTCGCCGCAGGCACCACGAGGCCTGAGCTCAGGAATCGAGTGCATATGACGGGGGCTGCGGCCCCCGTTTCGCTTCTCGCGCTGTGTTCTCCCCGCGTACCGCGCTCTGGGGGAACGCTTCGGGCAGCAGCGCCCGGGTGAGAGGGTGAGGGAACCGGCGCCCTCCGCGCCCGGGCTATACTCGAACGCCGATCCAGGGCCTTGTGCGGTAACGAAAAGCGCGCTTCGGGTTGAATCCGCACACCGACGCCGGTCCATCCGGCTCCGGCGAGGGCGCTTCGATCCCGGCTCGCCAGTCGAGGTGACGCATCTTGAAGGCACTGCTGCTGAAGTACTGGGAACGCATCCGATCCAGTTTCTGGTTCGTACCCGCGGCGATGGCCTGTTTTGCCGTGGCGCTGGCGTTCGGCGCCGTCGCGCTCGACCGCGCCGTCACCGATGACTGGCTGGAGCGCCTGGGCTGGCGCTATTCCGGTGGTGCAGAGGGCGCCAGCCTGATGCTGAGCACCGTGGCCGGGTCGATGATCGCCATCGCAGGAACGGTGTTCTCGATGACGCTGGTCGCGATGTCTTTGGCATCGTCACAGCTGGGCCCCCGCCTGTTGCGCAATTTCATGCGCGACACCGCCAACCAGGTGGTGCTGGGCACTTTCGTGGCCACCTTCGTCTACTGCCTGCTCGTGCTGCGCACCATCCGGCGCGCCGACGAGGTCGCCTTCGTGCCTCAGCTGTCCGTCAGCATCGGCGTGCTGCTGGCCGTGCTCAGCATCGGGGTGCTGATCTACTTCATCCATCACGTATCGGTGTCGATCCAGGCGGATGTAGTCGTGGCCCGCGTCAGCGACGAGCTGCACGACGGGATCGGCAGGATGTTTCCCGGACACCTCGGAAAGTCCCGATCGGAAACGCCGAACCCACCCGATGAAGCGGAACTGCCGGCCGCGTTCGCGCGCGAAGCGCGTCCCGTGGGGGCGCTCGAAGACGGTTATCTCCAGTTGATCGATGCCGACGCCCTGATGGAACTGGCCCGCGAGCAGGATCTGCTGCTGCAGCTGGAATGCCGGCCCGGGCACTACCTCGTTCGCGGACAGACGATGGTCATGGTCTGGCCGGGCGATCGCGTGACCGAGGAACTGGTGGGCCAGCTGAACGCCGCCTTCGTGCTCGGCAACCAACGCACTGCCACCGCGGACATCGAGTTCTCCTTCCTGCAGCTGGTCGAGATCGCCGTGCGCGCGCTGTCCCCGGGCATCAACGACCCGTTCACGGCGATCGCCTGTGTGGACAGACTGGGATCGGCGCTGTGCCGGCTGGCCCGGAGTGACATGCCATCGCCCTTCCGGTTTGACGATCTCGGGCAGCTTCGGCTGGTGGCCAACGGGTACACCTTTGCAGGCGTCACGGACACGGCCTTCAACCAGATCAGGCAGAACGCGCGGTCGAACCCGGCCGTGGCGATCCGCATGCTCGATGCGATCGCCCAGATCGCCGGCCACGTGCGCAGCGCGCGGGATGCAGGCTGCCTGCGCCGCCACGCAGACATGATCGTCCGAGGGGCGCGCGAGGCCGTGCCGGAAGCGGGCGACCGGCTCGACGTCGAGGCGCGCTACATGGCCGCGACGCAGGCGCTGCGCGAACTTCACGGCGCGGCCGTCGACGAGGCCACCGGCTGACCCTCACCCGGGCCGCCACTCATCGAGGGCGTTACCCGCGCGAACTGCGCTACAGTCCGGCCCGGTCGTCATGCCTTGTCTGCGGGAGTCAAACGTGAAATTTCTATGGGCGGCGCTTGTGCTGCTGGCTGTTCTGGTGTTCTGGTTGTGGACGCCCGACCGCCGGCTGGCTGAACTCGAAGCGCGCTATCTCGCGGCACCCGGCGACATGCTGGAGGTGGCCGGCACCCGTCTGCATGTTCGGGACAGCGGGCCCAAGGACGCGCCGGCGCTGATCATGCTGCATGGCTTCGGCGCCAGCCTGCACACCTGGGAGCCGTGGGCTCAGTCGCTGGCGGGCGACTATCGGGTGATCCGTTTCGACCTGCCGGGCAGCGGCCTCAGTCCGCCGGATGCGACCGGCGACTACACCGACGCGCGCAGCATGCAGATCGTAGCGGCGCTGATGGACAGCCTCGGCGTGGCGCGCGCGACGCTGATCGGCAATTCGATGGGTGGGCGCATCGCGTGGACCTTTGCCGCGACGCAGCCGGCGCGCGTAGACAAGCTGGTGCTGATTTCGCCCGACGGATTCGCCAGCCGGGGTTTCGAGTACGACAAGGCGCCGGAGGTGCCGGCGATGATGTCGCTGATGCGGCACACGCTGCCGCGTTTCCTGCTGAAGATGAGCCTTGAGCCGGCATATGCCGACAAGACCGTGCTGACCGAGGCAATGACCGATCGTTACCATGACCTGCTGCTGGCGCCCGGCGCGCGCGACGCGATGATGCAGCGGTTGGCCCAGGTGAAGCTGGTCGATCCGGTACCGTTGCTCAGGCGCATCACGGCGCCGACGCTGCTCGTGTGGGGCGAGCAGGACGCGATGATTCCGGTGGCCAATGCGGCCGATTACAAGGCGGCCATCGCCGATGCCACCGTGGTGACCTTGCCGGATGTCGGCCACCTGCCGCATGAAGAAGCGCCGGCGCGTGCACTCGAACCGGTGCGCGCCTTCCTGAAGCGCTGAGCGCGCTGCTGCGATTCGCCCGGTTCTCCGTGCCAGTGGCGACGGTTTTGTGGGAGCAGCGGCCTGTGTGGAGGTAGGCGCGGTGTCGGGTGTGGGAGCGGCGGCCTCGCCGCGATCAGCGCAGCGATGGTCTCATTGCAGAGTGCGTATCGCGGCGAGGCCGCCGCTCCCACAAGGACAGCTCCCACAAGGACAGCTCCCACAAGGACAGCTCCCACAAGGACCCTGCCCACAGTCGCCCTATATATCGTTCCTGCCTCAACCGCGGCGCGGATCAGGCACCACGCGGTCAAGCACCTTGGCCGATGCGATCACGCCGGGCACGCCGGCGCCGGGGTGGGTGCCGGCGCCGACCAGATACAGGTTGTCGACCTCTTCGCTCCGGTTGTGCGGCCGGAACCAGGCGCTCTGCGTCAGCACGGGTTCCAGGCTGAAGGCGGCGCCATTGACCGAATTCAGCCTGTCCTGGAAATCCTGCGGTGTCAGCATCATCGACGTGACGATCTCATCCGCCAGCCCGGGCAGGATGGAGTCGCTGAGGTATTTCTCGATCGCCTTGCGATAGGGTTCGGCCTTGTCGCGCCAGTCGGTGCCGCTGCCCAGATGCGGCACCGGCGACAGCACGTAGAAGGCGTCGCAGCCTTCCGGCGCCAGCGAGGTGTCGGTTTTCGTCGGCCGGTGCAGATAGAGGCTGAAGTCGTCGGCCACCACCTTGTTGCGGAAGATGTCGGTCAGCAGGCCTTCGTAGCGCGGACCGAGCAGGATGGTGTGGTGCTGCACGTCCGGGTACTGGCGGCGCGTGCCGAAGTACCACACGAACAGGCTCATCGAATACTTCGACTTCTCGAGGCGTCGGTTGGTCCAGCGCCGGCGGTGTTCCGGCGCCACCAGCTTGCGGTAGGTCCACGCCGCATCGGCATTCGACACCACCACATCGGCCGCGATGACTTCGCCCGATGCCAGCGTCACGCTGCGCGCGCGGCGGTCGGTCACATCAATGGATGCGACTTCCGCATTCATGCGCACCGTGTTGCCCTGGCCCTCCACCAGTCTGACCAGGCCCTTGACGATTTCGCCGGTGCCGCCCATCGCGAAATGAACGCCCCAGCGCCGCTCCAGATGCGAAATGAGGCACAGGATCGAGGTGGTCGTGAACGGGTTGCCACCGATCAGCAGCGGGTGAAAGCTCAGCACCGTGCGGATGCGCTCGTTCTTCACGTAGCTGGCGACCATCCCGTACACCGTGCGGTAGCTCTTCAGCCGGACCAGTTCGGGCGCGATCTTCAGCATCGTCGTCCAGTCGGCGAATGAAATGTCGACCAGCTGGGTGAAGCCCACATCGAAAATGGCTTCGGCCTGCTTCATGAAGCGTTCGTAGCCGTCGACGTCTTCGGGTGCGAAGCGGGCGATCTCGCGCCGCATGGTTTCCGGGTCGCCGGAATAGTCGAGGTGCTCGCCGTCGTCGAAGCGGATGCGGTAGAAGGGCGCGACCGGCTGCAGGTCGATGTCGTCCGAAAAGGTCTTGCCGCACAGAGCCCACAGCTCTTCGAGCAGGAAGGGCGCGGTGATGATGGTCGGGCCGCCGTCGAAGGTGAAGCCGTCCTGCCTGTATACATAGGCGCGGCCACCCGGCGCATCGAGTTTTTCGAGCACGGTGACGCGGTAGCCGCGGGCGCCGAGGCGCACGGCGGCAGCGAGGCCGCCGAAGCCGGCGCCGATGACGAGTGCGTGCGGACGGTCGGAGTCAGAGGGGGGAGTCATGGAGGCGGTCATTCGGACGGGTCAGTCTGGCAAGGTCACTGGGGCGAAGTCGATTCAGGGCTGAGGCGACGAAATCATTGCATGGTGTCGGTCCGCGATTGACCGTGCAGGTCAACAAAAGCTCCGCCCGGCGGGCCGGAAGCGTGCAGACGCGGCGTTCAGCGCGCATGGTCGAGGTCGGCGACCAGCCGTTCGGCCGCGCGGCGCCCGGACAGCAGGGCCATCGGAATGCCCGGGCCCGGATGCACCGAGCCGCCGGCCAGGTACAGGCCCGGGATGGCACTGGCCGCGCCGGGCCGAGCAAAGCTGCCCATCGAACCGTGGTTGGCGCGGCCGTACAGCGCGCCGCCGGTGGCCGGGAACAGCCGGTCGAAACCGTGCGGTGTCGTGGCGACCGCGTCCATCGACGCGCGGTCGATGTCGAGCCCGCAGCGGCGCATGAGATCGAAGGCGTTGTCGGCCAGCCGGGCGACCTCGGTCTCGCCGAAGGGCCGCGAATCGCCGTCGGCGGGTGCATTGATCAGCACCAGCAGACGTTCGCGGTCGAGCGCCGGCGTCTCTGCGCCATCGGGGGTATCGGCGCGGTCCTGCGCGCACACATAGACGGTCGGCGCGTCGACGATGCTGCGCCGCTGGAACACCGCAGCGAATTCGTCCGGGTAGTTTTCGGCGAAGAACACATTGTGGTGGTGCAGCGGAAAGCCTCGCGTGCGGCCATGAACGCACCAGGTGATGGCCGACAGCGAGCGTTCCGCCGGTTTGATGACCGGTGCGGCCGGCCGCACGGACGGCCCGAGCAGGCCGGTGGCCAGCGCCGACACGTCGCCGTTGAACACCACGCGTTCGCAGTCGATGACTTCGCCACCGGCCAGCCGGACGCCAGCGACCCGACCGCCGCGCACGACGATCTCCTCCACCTGGCAGTCGAAGCGGAAGCGGGCGCCGTGCCGCTCGGCCAGCGCCTGCAGCGCGTCGGCGACGCGGCGCATGCCACCTTCGACGATCCACACGCCGTCCTGTTCGACGTGCGCGATCAGCATCAGCGTGGCCGGCGCGCGCAGCGGCGACGAACCGACATAGGTGGCGTAGCGGCCGAACAGCTGGCGCAGGCGCGGATCGCGGAAGTACTCGCCGAGCGCGCTCCACAGCGTGCTCAGCGGCTGGGTGCGCCACAGCGCGCCGAGGTTGGCGAAACCGACGCGCTGCGTGAGCTCGATCGCCGACGGCCGCTGACCATCGATGAAGGGGCCGCGCAGGGTCTGGTAGATCTCGCGGCTGCGCGCGCAGAAGGCGCGGTAGCCGGCGGCGTCGTGCGCGCCGGCGAAGTCGCCGATCGCCTCGACGCTGCGTTCGATGTCGGCAAACAGGTCGAGCCGGCCGCCTTCGCGCCAGGCGTGGCGCGCAAGTACCGAGGTGGTGTGCAGGGTGAGTGCGTCGGTCAGCGAGGCGCCGGCGTCGGCGAACAGGGATTCGAAGGCCCAGCGCATCGTGAATACGGTCGGGCCGCCGTCGATGGCAGCGCTGCCCACCTTCACCTCGCGCATCTTGCCGCCGGGCGCAGGGGCGCGTTCGAGCAGCTGCACGTCGATACCGCGACGCGCCAGATCGACCGCGGCCGACAGTCCGCCCATGCCGGCGCCGATGACCACCACCCGTTCAGACGCCACGCCCGCCCTTCACGCGCGTTGCCCGGCCGGCAGCGCGGCACGCGGGCGCGCCAGCTTGCGCCACTGATACAGGATGATGGCCAGCCCTACAGTCAGCGGAATTGCCCACAGCACCGGATGCAGCGCCAGCGTCGGGAAGGTGCGCACCGCGCCGAAGGCAAAGAAGGCCGTGTAGACCGAAATGCCGGCGCCGACCAGCGCCTTGATGTGTTCGCGCAGCCAGTCATTGGCCGCCGGCTGGCGCTTGTACAGGAACCACAGATTGGTGCCGACCGTCGCCCAGCCGATCAGTGACACGCCGAGCATCAAGGGCTGACCGATCAGCAGACCCTGCACGGCGCAGTTCGTGGCGGTGATGAAGGTTGCGGCCTGCAGGCCGAGATTCACCGATTCCCGGTTGGCCGTGTGGTCGCGCCGGTTGCGGATGCACTGCCAGCCGTACCAGGCCAGGTTCAGCGTCAATGTGGCCAGTGCCAGCATCATCCAGCCGAAGATCGCCCGCACCAGTGCCGGGTCGCGGAAATCGGCGTGTTCGGTCAGGTGCGGGTGGGTCGACACCGGGTCGGCCAGCGTGCACAGGCTGATGCCGATCGCCGCCGTGCCGGTCAGCAGCATGGTCACCGTGAACACCTTGCCGACAGTGCGATGCGCGGTGCCGCCCTTCTTCGCGAATACCGGCACCCAGAACGCGAGCAGGCCGGTAGCGCCGGTCACGATGTGACTGGCGACGAAGAGGTGGAACAGCTCGGACACGGACATTGTTGCGCGCTCGACAGGCCTTGCCAAAGGTGAGGGGCGGGATCCACATGTCGACTCAGGCGGGTGCTTGAGACATTGACACTTCGCACTGTAACCTCAGGCGGACAGATTCGGTATCGTGCAGTGCGGCAAGCCGGATCCGGGTCCCGCACCTATACTCGGGCCGCAACGCGGAGCGGGCTGCCCGTCCGGGCGTCGTCTGCACCGCCGGACCGACCGACAGACCCAGCAACGTACACACCAACGCACACGGACAGCGGCCGAAGTGACAGCTTTTCCTGCGGGCATCGATGCCCGCCCGACCTACATTCCGCCACGGCCGCAGGCGCTGTCGCCCATCATTTCGCTGTTCCGGCTGATCGCGCAGGGCGATGGCGACCTGCTGAGCCTGCTGCCCGCCGACGCCTACCGCGTGCCGGTCGGCCACCTGGGCTATTCGCGGCGGCAGATACTGATCGTCAATGATCCGCAGCTCTACCGCAACATCCTGACCGATCCGACCGACATCTATCCGAAGAACGACCTGATGGTGGGCGCGCTGGAACCGCTGGTCGGCAACTCGATCTTCGTGTCGTCCGGCGACACCTGGCGCAAGCAGCGCCGCATGATCGATCCCGCCTTTTCGCACATGCGTCTCGGTCAGGCCTTTCCGTCGATGGCGGCCGGCGTCGATGCGTATGAAGACAAGCTGCGCGAGCATGCGCTGACCGGCGAAGCCTTTTCGCTCGATCTGGCGATGAGTCACCTGACGGCCGACATCATCTGCCGCACAGTGTTTTCGACCTCGTTCGACACCCGGGCGTCGCGCGAGGTGTTCGACGCCTTCACGCTGTTCGAGCGCAGCGTGGCCCAGGTCGAGTGGAAGCGGCTCATTTTCGATCCGGCGTGGCAGCGCGTCGATCAGCGCCCGGACGTCGAAGCGGCCTGTCACATCATCCGCGAGCGGCTGGGCGAGCTGGTCGATACCCATCTGACCGGTCCGATCACGCGCTGGAACGACATCGCCGCCGAAATGGTGAATGCCGAAGATCCGGAAACCGGCTACCGATTCGACCGCAAGGAGCTGATCGACCAGCTGGGCGTGATGTTCCTCGCCGGCCACGAAACGACGGCCAGCGTGCTCACCTGGGTGTTCTTCATCCTGAGTTCGCAGCACGACACGGTGGCGCGCATGCGCGCCGAGGTCGATGCCGTGGTGGGCGAAGGCGACATCGGCTTCGAGCACATCCGCCGGCTCACCTTCACGCGCAACGTGTTCCGCGAAACCATGCGGCTGTACCCGCCGATCACTTTCATTCCGCGCGTCGCGGCCGAGGCGACGCAGATCGGCAAATACCGGGTGAAGCGGGGCGCGATGATCATGATTTCGCCGTGGACCATCCACCGCAACGAGAATTACTGGCGCAACGCCCACCATTTCGATCCCGACCGTTTCAGCACCGAACGCGAGCACGAACTGGTGCCCGGCGCCTATCTGCCATTCGGGCTCGGACCGCGCGTGTGCGTCGGCGCCGCCTTCGCGACCACCGAAGCGACGCTGATCCTGGCGCGCCTGGTACGCCGTTTCGATTTCAGCGCGCTCGACGCCGATGCGGTGCGACCGGTGGCGCGCCTGACGACGCGGCCGAAGCACCAGATCATGTGCCGCGTGCGTCTGCGCGAGCGGGCCGGCACATGAAACCGGTCGTGCTGATCACGCTCGGCCGCCTGCCCAAGGGGCTGGATCTGGCGCGCAGCTTTCACCGGCTCGGTTGGCGCGTCATCGTGGCCGAACCTTTCAGGTGGCATCTGAGCGCGATGTCGAATGCGGTGGCGCGGCGCTACACGGTGAGCGCGCCGGCGCTCGGCCGCGAACGCTATCTGGACGAGTTGCGCGACATCGTGCTGAAGGAAGGCGTCGACCTCGTGGTGCCGGTGTCGGAAGAAATCATGCACGCCAGCCATCTGGCCGGTCGGCTGCCGGTCGGTGTGCAGCTGTATGCGATGCCGCCCGAGGTGCTGATGCCGCTGCACGACAAGCTGCAGTTCATCGGCCGCTGCCGCGATTACGGTGTGGCCGCGCCGGCCACCTGTGCGCTGGGCACACCGGGCGCTGTCGACCTGGCCGAGGCGGGCGACCACATCGTGAAGCCGGTCTATTCCTGCTCCGGTCGGGGCGTGCTGTTCCGCCGGCAGGGCGAGGCGCTGCCCGAGGTCGCGCCTGGCCAGCCCGCCATCGTGCAGCGCTGGGTCAAGGGCAATGTGCTGAGCACCTTTTCGATCGCTGCCGCCGGCCAGCCGCTGGTGACCGTGGTGTATCGCGGCGCGGTCATGTCGGGCACCGTGTCCGTGTGTTTCGAGCGTGTCACCGAAGCCGACCCGCAGCACCGGCCGGTCATCGACTGGGTCAGCCGGTTCATCGCCGCAGCGGGCTTCACCGGCTTCATTTCCTTTGACCTGGTGGTGGATGCCGACGGCCAGGCGCACGGCATCGAGTGCAATCCGCGCGCCACCAGCGGCCTGCATTTCGTCGATCCGGACGACCTGGCGCGCGCCGTGGTGGCGCCGGACGGGGTGTTGGCAGGGACGCAGCCGGTTCGTTTCCGCCGGCAGCTGCTGATGCAGCAGTTCTACCCCTGCCTGACCGAAGTGCAGAAGTCGATGTTCAGCCCGAAGGCCTTCGGGCCGGACTTCAGGCGCAACCTTTCGCGCTTCCTGCGCGCGCGCGACGTGACCTGGCGCTGGCGCGATCCGCTGCCCTTCATCACGATGCCGCTGACCGCGTCGCAGATCATCTGGCTGTCGATCCGCAGCGGTGCGACCTTCGGCGAAGTCGCCACGCTCGACGTCGGGCTGTATGCGCCGGACGAGACGACGGCGACATCCGGAACCCTGCCGGACACGACCGAAGGGACCGCCCCGGGATCCTCATCCGGCCCCGCTTCGCCTTCCGCAGTGTCCTGAGTGCGCTGGACAGCCCTCAGGTGTCACTCTAAAGTGACACGCCGCGACGCAGGCGCGTCATTCAATCCGGGTGCGCGCAGCGCGCGGCCCTGACCCGAGGTTTGTCGATGTCACAACCCTTCCCGTTCTCGGCCATTGTCGGCCAGGACGAAATGAAACTGGCCATCCTGGTCGCCACCGTCGATGCGTCCATCGGCGGCGTGCTGGTATTCGGCGACCGCGGTACCGGCAAGTCGACCGCGGTGCGCGCGCTGGCGGCACTGCTGCCGAAGATGCGCGCGGTCGTCGGCTGCCCCTATCAGTGCGATCCGGCCGACGGTGCGCCGTGCTGCGTGCAGTGTGCGGCCGGCAAGGGCACGCTGAAGAGCCACCTCGTGCCGGTGCCGGTGGTCGACATGCCGCTCGGCGCGACCGAAGACCGGGTGGTCGGCGCGCTCGATCTCGAGCGCGCGCTGACGCGCGGTGAAAAGGCCTTCGAGCCCGGCCTGCTGGCGCGTGCCAACCGCGGCTTCCTGTACATCGACGAGGTCAACCTGCTTGAAGACCACCTCGTCGACCTGCTGATCGACGTTGCCGCGTCGGGCGAAAACCTGGTCGAGCGCGAAGGCCTGAGCGTGCGCCATCCGGCGCGCTTCGTCATCGTCGGCAGCGGCAATCCGGAAGAGGGCGAATTGCGTCCGCAGCTGCTCGACCGCTTCGGCCTGTCGGTCGAGGTGACGACGCCGACCGACCTGCCGACCCGGGTCGAGGTGGTGCGCCGGCGCGATGCGTACGAGCGTGACCGCGATGCCTTCGTCGCGCACTGGAAGAAGCACGACGACAAGCTGCGCAAGAAGATCGTCGCGGCGCGCGAACGCCTGCCCGGCGTGCAGGTGCCTGATGGCGTGGTCGAGCAGGCAGCCCGTCTGTGCATGGCACTCGGTACCGATGGCCTGCGTGGCGAACTGACGCTCATTCGCGCCGCCCGCGCGCTGGCGGCCTTCGACGGCGATGACGCGGTGAGCGACGCCCATCTGCGCCGCATCGCGCCATCCGCGCTGCGCCACCGCCTGCGCCGCGATCCGCTGGATGACGCCGGTTCCGGCGCGCGTGTCGATCGCGCGGTGGAAGAGCTGTTTGGAAAATAGCGCCACACCCGGCGCCGAGCAGGCGACGGTCGTCGATGACCCCTGGTTGCGCGCTGCGCTGGCCTGTGCGCTGTGTGCGGTCGATCCGGTCGGCACCGGCGGTGTGCGCCTGCATGCCCAGGCAGGACCGGTGCGTGACGCCTGGCTCGCGCAATTGCGCGACATGCTGCCGCCCGGTACGCCGATGCGCCGCGTGCCCTTCAACGTCACCGACGGTCGTCTGCTGGGCGGGCTGGACCTCACCGCCACGCTGCGTGCCGGCCGGCCGGTCGCCGAGCGCGGCCTGCTGGTCGACGCGCACGGCGGGTTCGTGTTGCTGGCGATGGCCGAGCGCCTGCCGCCCGGAACCGCCGCCCGTGTCACCGCGGTGATGGACGCGGGCGAAGTGGCATTGGCGCGTGACGGCATTGCGCTGACCAGCGCGGCGGCGTTTGCCGTGATTGCGCTCGACGAAGGGCTGGAGGACGAGCCGCTGTCGACAGCGTTGTGCGACCGGCTGGCCTTCCATCTCGATCTCGATGGCTTGCGCGCGCAGACCTGTACGCTACTGCCGGTGAGCGCCGCCGACATCGAACAGGCGCGTGCGCGTCTGCCGGTGGTCATCGTGCCGCCGGGTGCCACCGAAGCACTGGCGGCGACTGCACTCGCACTTGGCGTCACGTCGATGCGCGCGTTGCTGCAGTCGGTGCGGGTGGCGCGCGCGGCCGCGGCGCTCGATGGCCGCGATGCGGTGGCCGCCGACGATGTGACGCTGGCCGCCCAGCTTGTGCTCGCGCCGCGTGCCACGCAGTTTCCGACCAGCGAAACGGCGCCCGAACAGGCCGATGCCTCGCCGCCGGAGCCGGACGACACGCCCCCCGAAGACACGCCGCCGCCCGAACCCGAGGCGGAGCAGGATGCATCGGACAGCGACGCGCAGCCACCGGCCGACCGGCCGCTGGATGACGTGGTGCTGGAAGCTGCACAGGCGGCCATTCCACCGGGACTGCTGGCGCGTCTGCAGGCGGCGGCCGGGCGCCTGCCGCGCGCGCGCAGCGCCGGACGTGCCGGTGCGCTGCGCGCCGGCGGTCTGCGCGGCCGGCCGGCCGGCATCCGCCGCGGCACACCCGGCAACGGCGCGCGCCTGAACCTGATCGAAACGCTGCGCGCGGCCGCGCCCTGGCAGCCACTGCGTCGTGCCGCCCGCGCTTCTGCGCCGTCGAACTGCCTGATCGATGTACGGCCGGATGACTTCCGCATCACCCGCTTCGCACAGCGCTCGGAAACCACGACCATCTTCCTGGTCGACGCCTCCGGGTCGTCGGCGCTGAACCGGCTGGCCGAAGCCAAGGGTGCGGTCGAACTGCTGCTGGCGGACTGTTATGTGCGGCGCGACCGCGTCGCCTTGATCGCCTTCCGCGGCACCGGCGCCGAGGTGCTGCTGCCGCCGACCCGTTCGCTGGTGCGCGCCAAGCGCAGTCTGGCCGGTCTGCCCGGCGGTGGCGGCACGCCGCTGGCCGCCGGCATTGATGCCGGCTGGCTGCTGGCCGACGCGGTGCAGCGCCGGGGCGACACGCCGACGCTGGTGCTGCTGACCGACGGTCGTGCCAATGTGGCGCGCGACGGTGCAGGTGGTCGTGCCCGCGCCGAGGAGGATGCGCGCTCGGCCGCGCGCCGGGTACGCGCCAGCGCCTTCCGTGCGCTGTTCATCGATACGTCGCCACGGCCGCAGCCTGCCGCGCGGGAACTGGCACTCGACATGGCGGCGATGTACATGCCGCTGTCGGCGGCCGACGCGGTCAGCATTTCGAAGATCGTCCGCGCGATCGGCTGAGCAGTCGGCTGCGGCGGGCCCATGCGGTATACCCGCGCACGATTGGGCGGGCTGACGAGTGTCAATCTTTCGAGAAATTTATTGTCAATTCAAATTGACATACCTATACTCGATCCACAATGATGTCCCCGTCCGCCCTGTCAGGAATTGCCGTGTTCATCGGTCGCCCGTCGTCGCGCATCGTGGCCGCTGAAGCGTCGTCTATCCCCGGCGGTGCGTCGCAGCGTGACCTGCATGGCTGAGCCGACGCATGCGCAGGACATGCTGGCCTGCCGCAAATTGCTGCGCAACGGCTCGAAGTCCTTTTTCGCGGCTTCGTTGCTGCTTCCGCGCGCCGTGCGCGAGCCGGCCTGTTCGCTGTATGCCTTCTGCCGCATCGCCGACGACCTGGTTGATGACAGCCAGGCGGACGAGAACGCGGTTGCGCATCTGCGCTGGCGGGTAGAGCAGGCCTGCGCCGGACATCCGCATCCCGAACCCGCCGACCGCACGCTGGCCCGCGTGGTGGCCCGCTTCAACATTCCGGCGTCGCTGCTGCTGGCACTGATCGAAGGCTTCGAGTGGGACGCACGTGGCCGTCAGTACATGACGCAGTCCGAACTGTTCGAGTACTGCGCCCGCGTCGCCGGCACGGTCGGCGCGATGATGGCGCTGCTGATGGGCGTGCGCGACCGTGAAATCGCGGCGCGCGCCTGCGATCTGGGGCTGGCGATGCAGCTCACCAACATCGCGCGTGATGTCGGCGAAGACGCCCGGCGCGGCCGGCTCTATCTGCCGCATGACTGGATGATCGAAGCCGGGCTCGATCCGGCGGGCTGGCTGGCCGAACCGGTATTCGACGACCGGCTCGCGAATGTGGTGCGCCGCCTGCTGCAGTGTGCCGACCTGCTGTATGCGCGTGCCGCGCCCGGCATCGAAAAGCTGCCGTCAGGCTGCCGACCGGGCATCCGTGCGGCGCGCAGCGTCTATGCCGAAATCGGCCGCGGTGTCGAACGCCGCGGCTACGACTCCGTGTCGTCGCGCAGCATCGTGTCGTCCTGGCGCAAGAGCGTGCTGCTGGCCGAAGCGCTCAGCGGCGCGCCGACCCTGTCCGCCACGGCGCATTACCACGTGCTTGATGAGGTGTCGGCGCTGGCTGACGCGGTGGCCGCTGCGCCGACCGTCGACATGTCGGCACTGATCGGCATTCCGCGTCGCACGCCGCAGCAGCGCATCGAGTGGCTGATCGACCTGTTCGAGCGGCTCGAACGCGAAGAACGCAATCGCAATACCCAGGGCACGCCCGGCTGAGCCCAACCTGAAAACCTCAGCTGATCGACGTTGCAGGCACGGCTCGCAGGGTGCCATCCTGCCGCGTCCCCGTGCCTTGCCAGCGTCGCCCTCCATCCTCAACACGCGCCGATCAACTGAAACTTTCGGGTCATTCAGCGGTGCGCGATGCCGTCGCTTTCATCCGCTTCGAAGATGTGCCGCGCGGCGAGCGCGGGTGCTTCCTCGTGCGCCAGATGACCCAGACCGTCCAGTTCCACCAGACGCGAGCCCGGGATCATGCGGTGCACCCGTCGCGATTCTTCCGGCGACACCGTTTCATCGCCCTTGCCGACCACCAGCGTCAGCGGTGCGCGCAGCGACGGCAGGTCGCGCACCAGCGGCGCGACATCCCAGTTGGCCATCATGGCGAGTGCGCCGGCGACATGGCCGGGCGTGCTGACCAGCTTGTGATACAGCGCGACGCCAGCCGGATCGAGCGCCGAACCGGTGCTGCGGATCAGCCGGTTGACCGCGTCGCGCTGCGTGGCGCGCCAGGCGAACGCCTGCGGCGCGAAGGGCAGGGCGGACAGCAGTCGTGCCGCCGGCGGGAACAGCAGTCCGGCCAGCCCGGGCAACGGCAGCATCGCGCCATTGAGACTGACCAGCGTGCGTGCCGGCAGCAGGCCGTCGATGTTCATGCGCAGCATGATGGCCGCGCCGGCCGAATGCCCGGCGACCACCTGTGGCTCCGCCTTCAATGCCGCCAGCAGGCCACCCAGTGCGCGCGCAATGCCCTGCAGCGTCAGCCGGTGCGACGCGGCTGTGGCACTGAAGCCATGACCGGGCAGGTCAGGCGCGACCACGGTGTAGCGTGTCGCCAGCTCGGGCAGCAGCGCACGCCACGAATGCGTGGCCGCGCCGGTGCCGTGCAGCAGCAACAGGACAGGTCCGTCGCCGGCGACCTGCACATGCCAGCGCAGCCCGCCGGCCTCGACGAAGCGGCTGGCTGTGCGGTTGGGCCAGTCGCCGCCGTCGCGTGTCCAGTCGAGCGCCTTCATGACAGTGCGGCAGCCGAACCTGTGCCGGGGGGCGGGGTCAGCACCACCGGGACAAGGACCGAGAATGAAGGGCCGAAGGAGGGCAGGACATGAGTTCCACGATGTTGAAACTGATCGAAGCGTTGCTGGTGATCGGCGGCGTGCTCGGATTCGCCATCTATCAATTGGTGTCGGTACGACGCCAGATCAGGGCCGATCGCGCGCGGGCCGATGCGACCGACGAGGACAACGGCGCCGCGCACTGAGCTTACAGCGCCGCACGTACCCGCGTGCCGCTGCGACGCGGCATGCGGAAGGGCAGCAGGGTCTGCACCCAGCGGCTGCGGAAGCGGTCGAGGTCCAGGCTTTCATGCATGCTGCCGACCGATTCGCCGAGCAGCTGCGTGCGCACCATCGACCGGGCGTAGAACGGTGTGTCTTCCAGCGTTTGCGCCTGCGGCGACGCATGCTCGCTGCGCGTGGCGCGGCCGACGCGCCACATCGTGGTCGGCAGCACCTGTTCGGGCGGCGGTTCGAAGGTGCTGAAGCCGCCGTCGGCATCGAAGCGCAGCGCGAGCGAGGCGCTCGATGCATCGCGCCGGGTCACGTCATACAGCACGGCCGTGTCGCCGCCGTGCAGGCTGGCGCGCGACCAGTGCCAGCGGACGAAGGCCTCTTCGAGTGAAGTTTCCCCGGCATTGCTGTCGAGATAGCCATCGCCCTGCCAGTTCAGCGAGGGCTGATCGAGCTGCACGCTGACCCGTGCGCAGGGCGCGATCGGCGACCACAGGTGCCGCCCTTCGGCATCGAGCGCGAAGGCATTGCGCGACAGCACCGGTGACTGCACGCGCACCTGTCCGCGCAGGCGCTGCGGCATCGGCGTCGTGATTTCGTCCAGATCGATCACCAGCATGTCACCGTCCCAGTGCAGGCGGCTCGGGCCGATGGCCAGTTCACGGGCCGAACGGCGCAGCGCGCCGACGCCGCGCTCGGTCATCGCCCAGCGCCGGCAGTCGCCGTAAAGCGCGACATTGACCGAACAGAAATCCTGCGGATCGGCGGCGCCCGGCGCGCGTCGCCGCGCCGCCGCGTAATAGGGTGAAAACACGCTGCCGATGAAGGCGATGATGGTCAGGCCGTAGCGGCCGTCATCACTCATCGCATCCACATACCACCACTGGTAGCCACCGGGCGGCACGCGAGCAGAGAAGTCGCGCGCGTTCATCGGCTGGCCGTCATGGCGCAGGCGCGTTCGCCTGTTGCACGCCGGCTGCGCTCCGCATCCCGCCTGTTCCGAACCTTGTCATGCGCGCTCACGGAAGCTCCTGTAAATCGTGATTGACGTTGCCGTATGTAATGTCTACATTACATGACACTACTACGCGACAAGCAAGCTTGACAGTCGCGACGACAACAAAGGAGACGGACATGGACGGCATGAAGCGTATCGAGCAGGCCCTGAGTGCTGCAGTCGAACAATCGCTGGAAGCCGCACTGTCGCATGCCGACGGTCCGACCTGCCCGCCGCTGCTCGCATCGGCCATCCGCTATGCCGTGTTCCCCGGTGGTGCGCGCATCCGTCCGCGGCTGTGTCTCGCCGCCGCCTGCGCCTGCGGCGAAGACGACACCTCGGTCGCCGATCACGCCGCGGCCGCCATCGAGTTGCTGCATTGTGCTTCGCTGGTGCACGACGATCTGCCCTGCTTCGATGATGCACCGATGCGCCGCGGCAAGCCTTCGGTGCACAGTGCCTACGGCGAACGCATTGCGGTACTGGCCGGCGATGCGCTGATCGTGCTCGCCTTCCAGACGCTGGCGCGTGGCGGTGCGAACGCGCCCTATCGCCTGGTGCCGCTGCTGTCGATCATCGGTCGCGGTGTCGGCGTGCCGTCGGGCATCGTGGCCGGTCAGGCGTGGGAATGCGAGTCCGACGTCAATCTGCGCGAGTACCAGCAGGCCAAGACCGGTTCGCTGTTTGCGTCGGCCACGATGGCGGGTGCCGCCGCTGCCGGCGCCGATCCCGGCCCCTGGCGTGCGCTGGGCGACTGCATGGGTGAAGCCTTCCAGGTCGCCGACGACATCCTTGACGCGGCGTCCGATGCGTCCAAGATCGGCAAGCCAGTGGGTCGTGATGTGGCACTCGGTCGTCCGAGCGCAGTGCGCGAACTGGGTCTGCACGGCGCGATCCGCCGCCTCAACCTGCTGGTGGCCGAAGCCATCGATTCGGTACCGGTGTGTTCGGGTGCCGACGGTCTGCGCGCAGTGATCGCGATGGAAGCATCGCGGCTGATTCCGCGCGAACTCGCCGACAGCGTCCTGTGAAGCCGGGTCTTCCCGCTTCCTGACCGCGCACAGACGAAATGAGTACCCCGTTCAGCATGGATTCGTCGGCCTTCGACGGCGATCGCAAGCCCGGTCTCGCCGAACGCCTGCGTAACGCCGCCGATCGCCTGCTCAGCAGCCCGCGCTTTCATCACTGGGCGTCCGCGTTTCCGCTGACCCGCTGGAAAGCCCGGCGCGAGGCGCGTGCGCTGTTCGATCTGTGCGGCGGCTTCGTCTATTCGCAGATATTGCTGGCCTGCGTGCGGGTCGATCTGTTCCGGTTGCTGGCTGGCGGTCCGATGGATGTGCGTCGCATCGCGACCCGCATCGGCATGTCGGACGAAGCGGCCACCCGCCTGCTCGATGCAGCGGTCGCGCTGCGCCTGGTGACCCGTCGTTCCGGCGGCCGCTACGGTCTGGGCATGCTGGGCACGGCCATGGTCGCCAATCCGGGCATCTCGGCGATGGTGGAACACCACGGTCGCATCTATCGTGATTTCGAAGATCCGCTGGCGCTGCTGCGCGGCTTGTCGCAGCGCACCGCGCTGTCGCAATACTGGCCGTATGCCGGCAACGAACAGGCGTCGGCGCTGGAAGGCGAACGCATCCGCGACTACACCGCGCTGATGGCGGCATCGCAGCCGATGGTGGCGTCCGAGGTGCTCGACGCCTATCCGGTCGCCATGCATCGCTGCCTGCTCGACATCGGCGGTGGCGACGGCAGCTTCCTTGCCGCAGCGGCGCAGCGCGCGCCCGATCTGAAACTTCAGCTGTTCGATCTGCCGGCGGTCGCCGAGCGCGCACGCATGCGTTTCGATGCGGCCGGTCTCGCGGCGCGTGCCACGGCCTTCGGCGGTTCCTTCCAGTCGGGCGAACTGCCGACCGGTGCCGATCTGGTGTCGCTGGTGCGCGTGCTGCACGACCACGACGACGAAGATGTCATGGCGCTGCTGCGGGCTATCAATCGTGCGCTGCCGGACGACGGCGTGCTGCTTATTGCCGAACAGATGTCCGGGGTGCGCGGCGCCGAGCCGGTGGGCGATGCCTACTTTGGCTTCTACCTGATGGCGATGGGCCGCGGCCGTCCGCGCTCCGAAGCCCGTCTGACCGAAATGCTGCGTGCCGCAGGCTTCTGCCAGATCGGCCTGATTCCGACCCGTATTCCTTTGCAGACATGCGTGCTGGTCGCGCGTCCGAAACATTTACAGACATAAATGTAATGATTAGTTGACACTAATCAGAGTAAGCCTAGAATGACACTCAAGGTGACAAGCCGTCGCGACACATGAACGACGGGGTCCTCAACGCGGAGGCGCGATGAACAGTATTGCCGTAGTACTGAAGCAGCCGGAGCAGTTGGAGCTGAGCCAGCTCGAACTGACGCCGGCAGGCGATGCCGACGTCGTGGTCGACGTCGAGTGGAGCGGCATCAGTACCGGCACCGAGCGCCTGCTGTGGTCCGGCCGCATGCCGCCGTTCCCCGGCATGGGGTATCCGCTGGTACCGGGCTACGAATCGGTGGGGCGCGTCAGCGCCGCCGGTGCCACGTCCGGTCTGAATGTCGGTGATCACGTATTCGTGCCGGGCGCACGCTGCTTCGGCGAAGTGCGCGGTCTGTTCGGCGGTGCGGCCTCCCGTCTGGTGGTGCCGGCTGCCCGCACCGTCACGCTGGACGACAGCTTCGGCGAACGCGGCATCCTGCTGGCGCTTGCGGCGACCGGGCAGCATGCGATCGCCGACGGCGATCACCTGCCCGACCTGATCATCGGCCACGGCGTTCTGGGTCGCATGATCGCCCGCCTGACCGTTGCCGCAGGTGGCGACCCGATCGTGTGGGAACGCAATCCGGCGCGCGCCGATGGCGCAGAAGGCTATCGCGTCATCGACCCCGCCACCGACGAGCGCCGCAATTACCGCTGCATCTGCGATGTCAGCGGCGACGGCAGCCTGCTCGACGCACTCATTGCCCGGCTGGCCCCGCACGGAGAGATTGTGCTGGCCGGTTTTTACGAGGACGCACTGTCCTTCAACTTCCCGCCGGCCTTCATGCGTGAAGCCCGTCTGCGCATCGCCGCGCAGTGGCAGGAAGCCGATCTGGTGACGGTGCGCGACATGGCAGCCGCCGGGCGGCTGTCGCTCGAAGGTCTGATTACCCACCGGCAGAGTGCGACCGATGCGGATGCGGCTTACCGCACGGCGTTCTCCGATCCGGCCTGCCTGAAAATGATTCTCGACTGGAGATCCATGTCATGAGCGACGCCTGCGGAACATCGTCCGGCACTTCGCCGATCAAGTTCGACCTGAACAAGGTGCTGCGTGCGGAAGCCGCCATCGATCCGGATCCGGTCCCGACCGGTGAAGCGACCAAGACGACGCAGATCATCGCGATCTACGGCAAGGGCGGCATCGGCAAGAGCTTCACGCTCGCCAACCTGAGCTACATGATGGCGCAGCAGGGCAAGAAGGTATTGCTGATCGGCTGCGACCCGAAGAGCGACACCACCAGCCTGCTGTTCGGCGGCAAGGCCTGCCCGACCATCATCGAAACCAGCAGCAAGAAGAAGCTCGCCGGTGAAGAAGTGAAGATCGGCGACGTCTGCTTCATTCGTGACGGCGTGTTCGCGATGGAACTCGGTGGACCCGAGGTGGGCCGAGGCTGCGGCGGTCGCGGCATCATCCACGGCTTCGAAACGCTCGAAAAGCTCGGTTTCCACGACTGGGGCTTCGACTACGTGCTGCTCGACTTCCTGGGCGACGTGGTGTGCGGCGGCTTCGGCCTGCCGATCGCCCGCGACATGTGCCAGAAGGTCATCGTCGTCGCCAGCAACGACCTGCAGAGCCTGTACGTCGCCAATAACGTGTGCAGTGCGGTCGAATACTTCCGCAAGCTCGGTGGCAACGTCGGTGTGGCCGGCGTGGTGATCAACCGCGACGACGGCACCGGCGAGGCCGCTCAGTTCGCCGAAGCAGCCGGCATTCCGGTGCTGGCCACCATTCCCGCCAACGACGACATCCGCCGCAAGAGCGCCAGCTACGAAATCATCGGTCGGCCCGGCTCGCAGTGGGCGCCGCTGTTCGAGGAACTGGCGATGAATGTGGCCGAAGCGCCGCCGGTACGGCCGAAACCCATGACGCAGGACGGCCTGCTGGGCCTGTTTGCTGCCGATGTCACGGGGCGTGACTACGTGATGACGCCGGCTACCGTGGCCGACATGCTGGGCAAGGATGAAGTGATCAAGCCCACGCTCGAAGTGGTGTACGACACCGTTTGAGGTGGCCACCATGTCCAACATATCCGACATCAAGGTCATCAACGCCGACGCGCTGAAAAGCGACGGTCTGGGTTGTCATGCCGGCCGCGACCAGCTGGAAGGCGCCGCCCGCGCCGCCGGCAAGAGCGGTGTGCTGGATCAGTACGCGGTGGATTATCCGAAAGGTCCGCACGATCAGCCCCAGTCGATGTGTCCGGCCTTCGGCTCGCTGCGCGTCGGTCTGCGCATGCGCCGCACCGCGACCGTGCTGTCGGGTTCGGCCTGCTGCGTGTATGGACTGACCTTCACCTCGCATTTCTACGGCGCGCGCCGCAGCGTGGGTTACGTGCCGTTCAACAGCGAATCGCTGGTGACCGGCAAGCTGTTCGAAGATATCCGCGAAGCGGTGTTCAAGCTGGCGGATCCGGCGCAGTACGACGCGGTGGTGATCATCAACCTGTGTGTGCCGACCGCCAGTGGTGTGCCGCTGCAGCTGTTGCCGAAGGACATCAACGGCGTGCGCATCATCGGCATCGACGTGCCGGGTTTCGGCGTGCCGACCCATGCCGAGGCAAAGGATGTACTGGCCGGCGCGATGCTGCGTTACGCACGCACCGAAGCCGAGCAGGGCCCGGTGCAGGCGCCGCGCAACGGCATCAGCGACAAGCCCACGGTCGCTCTGGTGGGTGAAATGTTTCCGGTGGATCCGGTCGGCATCGGCGCGATGCTGGAACCCCTTGGCCTGGCGGCTGGTCCGGTGGTCCCGACGCGCGAGTGGCGCGAGTTGTATGCAGCCCTCGATTGCGCTGTGGTGGCGGGGATCCATCCTTTCTACACCGCGAGTTTCCGTGAATTCGAAACCGCAGGGCGCGCCATCGTCGGTTC
Organism: Methyloversatilis sp. RAC08; assembly: GCF_001713355.1. NCBI lineage: Bacteria > Pseudomonadati > Pseudomonadota > Betaproteobacteria > Nitrosomonadales > Sterolibacteriaceae > Methyloversatilis > Methyloversatilis sp. RAC08. The sequence continues at coordinate 2,620,534 of NZ_CP016448.1, forward strand.
GGCGCCGGTCGGGCACGACGGCACAGACGCCTGGCTGCAGGCCATCGGCAACGCATGCAATGTCGGACAGGCGCAGATCGACGCGGCCAGAAACCGTTTTCTGCCCGCCATCCGTGGCGCGCTGTCTGCCAATCCGATCAAGGGTCGCATCACGCTGAGCGGCTACGAAGGATCGGAACTGCTGGTCGCCCGCCTGCTGGTCGAAAGCGGCGCCGATCTGCGCTACGTCGGCACGGCCTGCCCGCAGACGGTGCACAGCGCGGCCGACCTCGACTGGCTGAACGCGCGCGGCGTGCATGTGCAGTACCGCGCGTCGCTGGAGCAGGATCTGGCGGCGATGCATGAATTCAAGCCCGACCTCGCGATCGGCACGACGCCCATCGTGCAGGCGGCGAAGGAGGCCCGCATTCCGGGTCTGTACTTCACGAACCTCATTTCCGCCCGTCCGCTGATGGGACCGGCCGGTGCCGGCTCGCTGGCCACGGTGATCAACAGCGCCATCGCCAACAAGGCGCGCTTCGACACCATGAGCGACTTCTTTGAAGGGGTCGGCGCCGGGCACACCGCCGGTGTCTGGCAGGAATCGCCGAAGGACCATCCCGAGTTCCGCACCGCCTACAAGGCGAAAATGGCCAAGCTGGCCAAGGCGCGCAGCGTGGAGGAGGCCATATGAGGCCGAATCGGAGCCCCCTCGCCAACCATCGGCAGCCCCTCGAAGCGGCAGTCGCCCTCCTTCGGACGGCCGGGCGGAGGACGACATGCTAGTCCTCGATCACGATCGCGCAGGCGGCTACTGGGGTGCGGTGTACGTCTTCACCGCCATCAAGGGCCTGCAGGTGGTCATCGACGGCCCGGTCGGGTGCGAAAACCTGCCGGTCACTTCGGTGCTGCATTACACCGACGGCCTGCCGCCGCATGAACTGCCCATCGTGGTCACCGGACTGGCCGAAGAGCAGCTCGGACGCGAAGGCACCGAAGGGGCGATGAAGCGTGCCCACGCGGTGCTCGATCCCGACATGCCGGCCGTGGTGGTGACCGGCTCGATCGCCGAAATGATCGGCGGCGGCGTGACACCAGAAGGCACGAACATCCAGCGCTTCCTGCCGCGCACCATCGACGAGGACCAGTGGCAGTGCGCAAACCGCGCCATCAACTGGCTCTGGACGCAGTACGGCACGAAGAAGATTCCGGAGCGCAAGCCGCGCGCCGAAGGCGACAAGCCGCGTGTGAACATCATCGGGCCGATCTACGGCACCTTCAACACGCCCAGTGATCTGGCCGAAATCCGCCGCCTGGTCGAAGGCATCGGCTGCGAGATCAATATGGTGTTCCCGCTCGGGAGTCACCTGGCCGACGTGCCGAAGCTGGTCAATGCCGACGTCAATGTCTGCATGTACCGGGAGTTCGGTCGCCTGCTGTGCGAAACGCTGGAACGTCCCTACCTGCAGGCGCCGATCGGCCTGCACAGCACCACCCTTTTCCTGCGCAAGCTGGGCGAACTGACCGGTGTCGATCCGGAGCCCTTCATCGAGCGCGAAAAGCACACCACGATCAAGCCGATCTGGGACCTGTGGCGCTCGGTCACCCAGGATTTCTTCGGTACCGCCAGCTTTGCCGTGGTCGCCAACGAAACCTACGCGCGCGGCCTGCGCCACTTCCTCGAGGAAGACATGGGCCTGCCGTGCAACTTCTCGGTGTCGCGCTGCCCGGGGCAGAAGACCGACAACGCGGATGTGCGTCGTCTGGTGCGCGAGAAGACGCCACTGGTGATGTTCGGCAGCTACAACGAACGCATGTACATGGCCGAATGCGGCGCCCGCGCGAGCTATATCCCTTCGTCCTTCCCGGGCGCCATCATCCGTCGCCACACCGGGACGCCCTTCATGGGCTACGCCGGTGCGACGTATGTGGTGCAGGAGGTGTGCAACGCGCTGTTCGACGCGCTGTTCCACATCCTGCCGCTGGCCACCGACATGGACCGGGTGGATCCGACACCTGCCCGCATCTCGCGCGCCGATACGCGTCCGTGGGACGACGAGGCGCAGCGCCTGCTCGACCAGTACGTGAATGAAAAACCCTTCCTGGTCCGCATCTCGGCAGCCAAGCGCCTGCGCGACCGGGCGGAAGAAGACGCTCGCCGCGCCGACGAAGCGCGCATCACGGCGGAGCGGGTAATGAATGCGCGCCTTGCGCTCGAGCCGACATGAGTGCGGCCGGCCGCGAAGGCGCAGTGACAGAAAACGAAAATGCGTCCGGTCTGACCGGAACACGATCTTCCGGGGTGCGGTCTGCCTCGAAAGTCCCTGCCGCGCGGGGTTTGCGCGGTGGTAATACGGCCGAAAGGCCCATCAGGAGGTAAATGTTATGGCTGATGCCAATAGCGGATCCCTGTCAGGACTGACAGCTTCCGAGGCGCGTGAATTCCACGCCATTTTCATGACGAGTTTCATCGTTTTTCTCGTCGTCGCAATCGTTGCACACATCCTCGTCTGGAACTGGCGTCCGTGGCTGCCGGGTTCGGAAGGTTATGCGTCACTGATTGAAGGCGTCCGGGCAGCGACGTACTCAGTCATCCCCTACATCTATCAGGCATAGGAGCATAAATATGTGGCGTATATGGATGTTGTTCGATCCGCGCAGATCACTGGTGGCTCTGGCCGTCTTTCTGTTCGTGCTCGCGATCGTGATTCATTTCATTCTTCTCAGTACCGATCGCTTCAACTGGATCGAAGGACCGAGCAAGAAGCCGATGGCTGCGGCAAGTGTCGCGATGCCGGCACCGGTTGCACTGAATCAGGTGCAGTAAAGAGGAAGGCGCAAGTCTGGCGAGGACCGGGCCTGCCCGGCCTCGCTTGTTGCGAAGCCAAGTTTGAAAAGTGGAGGCCCGAAGGCTTCCCAAAAGGGGGTTGGCATGTCCATGCTCAGTTTTGAAAGAAAGTACCGCGTCCGCGGTGGCACGCTGATAGGCGGAGACCTGTTCGATTTCTGGGTAGGCCCCTTCTATGTAGGATTCTTCGGCGTCACCACGATGTTCTTTTCCCTCGTGGGAACGCTGCTCATCGTCTGGAGTGCCTCGCAGGGACCGACCTGGAATCTGTGGCAGATCAACGTTGCGCCGCCCGACCTGAGTTACGGGCTGGGCATGGCGCCGCTGATGGAAGGCGGGCTCTGGCAGTTGATCACGGTGTGTGCAATCGGTGCCTTTGTGTCCTGGGCGCTGCGTGAAGTTGAAATATGTCGCAAGCTTGGCATCGGTTATCACGTTCCGGTGGCATTCGGTTTCGCGATCCTGGCTTACGTGACCCTGGTCGTGTTCCGGCCCATCCTGATGGGTGCGTGGGGCCACGGATTCCCTTACGGCATCATGAGTCACCTGGACTGGGTTTCGAATACCGGTTACCAGTATCTGCACTTCCATTACAACCCGGCGCACATGCTGGCGGTGAGCTTCTTCTTTGCCACCACTCTCGCACTGTCGCTGCACGGCGCGCTCATCCTGTCCTCGACCAACCCTGCCAAGGGCGAAGTGGTCAAGACGCCGGATCATGAAAACACTTTCTTCCGCGATGCGATCGGCTACTCGATCGGCACGCTCGGTGTGCACCGTCTCGGGCTGTTCCTTGCGCTGTCGGCGGTCTTCTGGAGTGCCGTGTGCATCATCATCAGCGGCCCGTTCTGGACGCGCGGCTGGCCCGAATGGTGGAGCTGGTGGCTCAACCTCCCCGTGTGGCGCTAACAGAAGAAAGAGAGGGTAGAGTCATGGCGGAATACCAGAATATTTTCACCCAGGTCCAGGTACATGGACCCGCCTTCCCGGGCGTCTCGATCGGTCGCGACGACCGTGAGCGGATGGGCAAACCCACGGATGTGCATCTGTTCGGCAGGCTGGGCGATGCACAGATCGGCCCGATCTATCTGGGCTGGCTGGGTATCGCATCGATCGTCTGTTTCCTGGTCGCGTTCGAGATCATCGGCCTCAACATGCTGGCGTCGGTCAACTGGAGTCCGATCGAGTTCGTGCGCCAGCTGTTCTGGCTGGGGCTCGAGCCGCCGCCGCCGGAATACGGATTGAAGTTGCCGCCGCTCAATCAGGGTGGCTGGTGGCTGATGGCCGGCTTCTTCCTGACGCTGTCGATCATGCTGTGGTGGCTGCGCATGTACCGCCGCGCCAAGGCGCTCGGCATGGGCACTCACGTGGCCTGGGCCTTCGCCGCGGCGATCTGGCTCTATCTCGTGCTCGGCTTCATCCGTCCGCTGCTG